>JAVBVW010000003.1:0-772003 GCA_036677745.1 Bacteroidales bacterium | reverse complement strand
ATAAGCGTAATGCGGGCGAAGTGGCTAAAATTTGGTATTTTGGCATCTATCAAAGTTCGTGCTAGCGGACAGTGTATTGCTCCGAAAACCCGCACTACGCTTATACTTGACCGTTATACAGCATTTAAATAATAATAACAATACAATGAAAAAAGGTTTATTTCTAATGATATACGGGATAATAGTTTCGACTTCAATACATGCACAGACAGAAAGCGAATACAAGTCTTCAAAATTAATTCCTGGATACCCGAAAGAAATTGAAATTATAAAAGACCAATTAGGACTAAATAGCCTATCATATGCAAATTTTGAAACAGGGGTTGACAGTATTAAAGTTGTTTTTGGAAAGTTTACTCAGGGAAATGCTAACGGTTATTGGATTTCATCATATTTCAATAATAACATTAGTTCGTTTTCAACTCTTTCATTAACAAAAGACAAATTATCTGAGTTTTTGACAAATGATATTGAGATTAAATTTGATAATTCTTCCAAAAAGATATCTTTGTCGGTCAAATACAACCCATCCACTAATGAAATTTTATATTCATGGTTAGATGGAGATAAAAATTGTGACAAGCTAACAGTCCAAAAGATTGATCGACTAATTGCAGAAAATAAATTATTACCTGATTTAAATCTTAAAACCCTGGTCAACAAAGATATATCATCAGCCGATTTCAGAGGAAAGTTTTTGGTGATTAATTGGTGGACACCAACTTGCGCTCCTTGTAGGCAGGAAATTCCAGGGTTAAATAAATTGGTTGATAAATTTCGCTCAAACACAAATATCGTTTTCTTGTCTATTGCCTTCGACAATAAAGAGAATGTTGAAAATTACCTTAAAGTAAATGATTTTAAATATTTACACACACTAGGAGATAAAAATGCTTTAAAGATTTTTGGCGGATCATTTCCAAAAAATATAATTGTGAACCCTGACGGAAAAATTACTTTTTATAGTGAGGGAGGGAATGAACATGCTTACATAATAATTGAAGAAGAGTTATTAAAACTCATAAATTAAAACGCTGTATAACACTCAGTAAATCCCATTAAAACGGGATTTTACCGCTAGCCGTTAGCCCCAATGCAAGAAAAACCGATACTCAACAAGTAAAACGAAATGAAAATAGAATATTCAGACAAAGACTTTTGGAAAAACTACATGATTAATTGGTTCGGTGCAGAACTGATTGATAAATGGGAAAAATATGTTGAGATTAAACAAATTGATTCTGTAAAAGGAAAAATCAATTTAGAAATTTATAAAAACGTTGATTTAACTAAACCAACAGTCGTGTTTTCGCACGGGATTGCTGGATATGCAAGAGTTTTATTGCCATTCCTAATACCATTATATGAAAAAGGATACAACATTATAGCCCCAGATTTAGAAGGATATGGGTATAATGACAGATTAAAGGGAGATTTTACTTGGGATATACATTTGCAGAATTTAAAAGATACTGTTGATTATGCAAAGACTGTTTTCAAAGGCAAAATATTTTTAGGTGGTGCAAGTATGGGCGGACCATTAGCGTATGCAACTGATGTGCGGTATAATTGTGCTGATGGTTTGATATGTTGGTGTTTATGGGATTTTGCCGACAGAGAATTTATGAATAAAGAAACAAATACAAAACGACTGACTTACCCGATGATGCCATTTTTAAAACTTTCTTCTGCATTAATTGGGACTATGCGATTGAAAACCTATTATTTTGTTTCATATGACACCTTGACTGATAGCAAGGAATTCAATGACTTGCTAAAAACAGACCCACAAGCAGGTACTTTAATAAGTTTAAGGGGAGCATGTAGTTTGGTTACACAATCCAAACCCGACTTGAAACATAAAGATTATGAAAAACCTGTTTTGGTTTGTCAACCTGAACAGGATAAAATGACACCAAGTTATTATACAAAAAAAACCTTTGAAAAGATTAAGTCAACAAAGAAAGAATATTGTAGTTTTGAAGGAGCACATTTTCCAACTGACAGACAGACTTATAATAAATGGTCTGAATGTGTAGACAACTTTATAAAAAATTTAGAAAAATGAAGCACAGGGGCTAACAACGTGTATAAAACATTTGGCAGTCAGAGGTTTATCAAGCGGTACAGCTCGTATCAAAAGTAGTTGTAACTTGATAGGAAATCGCTTAGAAATGCCAAACGTTTCATACACGCAACCGTTGGCAACAAGTGTAAGAGCGACCGACAACCAGACAAATACGATAGTGATAAATTGAAGATAGAAAGGATTTAGCTTTTTGACAGGACAGTGCAAATTTGATGGAAATTTATTTTGTTTTTTTCTTCCCCCCGCAAAAAAAGAAGGAAACCCCACCCACATTGCACACATTGGCAAGCCCCACATGCCAACCCTCAATCCAAAGCTTGCCAAAGAGTGCAATTTTGCCTACCCACTCGGAACTAACAACAGAAGTAGTACTTTTTATATTGTAAAACGAGATAAAAAATCTATTTTTGGGGATTCAATTCTAAAATCAATGAATAGAATAAAGGAAGTATTAGAAGAAAAAGGAATCAAGCAAAAATGGCTTGCTGAAAAGCTAGGTAAAAGCTATAACATGGTTAATGGTTATGTGCAAAACAGACAGCAACCTAAACTTGAAATTCTATTTGAAATTGCTGAGATTTTAGGAGTTAAACCACAAGATTTAATAAAGGAAACAAAATGACAAGTATAGCACAAAGGCAAGAATTGCAAAATAAAATTTGGAAAATTGCAAACGAGGTACGTGGCTCAGTTGATGGTTGGGACTTTAAACAGTTTGTATTAGGAACACTTTTCTACCGTTTTATTAGCGAAAACTTTACCAATTACATTGAAGGTGGTGATGAAAGCGTAAACTATGCAAACTACCCTGAAAAGGATATTACACCAGAAATAAAAGACGATGCAATAAAAACCAAAGGTTATTTCATTTATCCTAGTCAACTTTTTGTGAATGTTGCTAAAACAGCAAATACAAACCCAAATCTGAATACAGACTTAAAAGCCATTTTTGACGCTATTGAAAGTTCTGCAAACGGTTATCCATCCGAATCTGATATAAAAGGATTGTTTGCCGACTTTGACACAACAAGTACACGACTTGGGAATACCGTTGAAAGCAAGAACAGTACTTTGGCTAAAGTCTTAAAAGGAATTGAAGAGCTTGATTTTGGTCAATTTGAAGAAAATCAAATTGACCTTTTTGGTGATGCTTATGAGTTTTTGATTTCCAATTATGCTGCCAATGCTGGTAAATCGGGCGGTGAGTTTTTTACGCCTCAGCATGTATCTAAACTTATTGCTCAACTTGCAATGCATAAGCAGACAGCTGTAAATAAAATCTATGACCCTGCTTGTGGTTCAGGCTCGTTATTGTTACAAGCTAAAAAACATTTCGACAACCATATTATTGAAGAAGGCTTTTATGGGCAGGAAGTAAACCACACAACTTACAACCTTGCTCGTATGAACATGTTTTTGCACAACATCAACTACGACAAGTTTAATATTGCCCTTGGCAATACACTTATTGACCCGCACTATGGCGATGAAAAGCCTTTTGATGCCATTGTTTCTAATCCTCCTTACTCAATAAAATGGATTGGGGACGATGACCCAACGCTAATTAATGACGACCGTTTTGCACCTGCTGGTGTTTTGGCTCCTAAATCAAAAGCAGATTTTGCCTTTGTGTTACATGCCCTAAGTTATCTTTCAAGTAAAGGCAGGGCAGCAATTGTTTGTTTCCCTGGAATCTTTTACCGTGGAGGTGCAGAGCAGAAAATAAGAAAGTATTTAGTAGATAATAACTTCATTGAAACCATTATTTCATTAGCTCCGAACTTATTCTATGGAACTCCAATAGCTGTTAATATTCTTGTGCTATCGAAGCATAAAACCGAAAATAAAACGCAGTTTATTGATGCAAGTAGTGAAGATTTCTTTAAGAAAGTAACCAACAACAATGAGCTTACTGATGCTCATATCAAGAAGATTATGGATATGTTCGACAGCAAACAAGATGTTGAACATTTGGCAAAATCTATTGATAACGACAAAATTGCAGAGAACGATTACAACCTCTCTGTAAGCGAATATGTTGCAACAAAAGACACTCGAAAGAAAATTAATATTATTGAATTAAATGAAGAAGTATCAGAGAAGGTAATAAAGATAAATACTCTTCGAGGTAAAATAGATTTACTATTAAATGATATCGGCACCAATAACAATTTGGAATTAATGTCTAAAATACTAAATGGTGCGAATATTGTCTGGATGCCTTTAGGGGAAGTTGCGGACTATGAACAACCAACTAATTATCTTGTAAGTTCAACAGAATATAAGAATGATTATTTAACTCCCGTGTTGACAGCAGGTAAAACTTTTATACTTGGATATACGGATGAAACTAATGGTATTTATAAAGCATCAGAAAACCCTGTAATAATTTTTGACGATTTTACTACTGCTAATAAATGGGTTGATTTTGATTTTAAAGCGAAATCTTCCGCAATGAAGATGATTACATCTAAAGATGAAACTAAAGTTTTATTGAAATACATTTATTATTGGTTAAATACTTTACCAAGTGGGTTAGTTGAAGGTGACCACAAACGACAATGGATTAGTAATTATGCTTATAAAGAGATTCCAATCCCATGTCCTGACAATCCAGAAAAATCAATCGAAATACAAAATGAAATAGTAAGAATAATAGACACTTTTACAGAGCTTACAGCAGAGCTTACAGCAGAGCTTACAGCAGAGCTTACAGCTCGTGAAAAACAGTATGAATATTACCGTGATTTGTTGCTAACCTTTCCAAAAAATAATATAGAATCGTAAAATGGGACAGTCTTTAATTCAAATATCTGAAACACTTAAGAATTCTGATAAAAAAGCTCAGTTAATCTATGCATTTAATGGCATTGGTAAAACTAGACTATCACGTGAGTTCAGGCTTTTGGTTGCTCCAAAAGATGCAGAAGCAGCAGAAGCAGGAGGCATAAAAGTTCTTTATTATAATGCATTTACGGAAGACCTTTTTTATTGGGACAATGACTTGGATGCTGATGTAAACAGAAAACTGCTTATTCGCCCCAACGGTTTTACAAATATGGTTCTTAAGTTCCTTAAAGACCAAGGGCTGGACGGAAACATTATATCAAATTTTCAGCACTTTACAAGTGACAAAGTAACGCCTCGATTTAATGAGGAATATTCAATAAAAGATGAGAATGATAGGGATATTACTGTAAAGGCTTACTCTGAAATTACATTCTCAATAGAAGGAGGTAATCAAGCGAGCATCCCAAATATAAAGATTTCAAAGGCAGAAGAAAGCAACCTAATTTGGTGTGTATTTTATAGTTTGCTTGAACAGGTTGTTGAGCAATTAAATATTCCAGAACCTGAAAATCGTTCAACAGACAAGTTTAATGATTTGAAATATGTTTTTATTGACGACCCTGTAAGTTCATTAGATGATAATCATTTGATTGAATTAGCAGTTAACTTGGCTTTAATTATTAAGAAATCTAATGGATTGAAATTTATCATTTCAACACATAGCCCACTATTTTATAATGTTCTCTATAATGAACTGGGGCTTAAAGCTGGATATATTCTCAATAAACTTAATGACGGAACTTTTGAGCTACTTGAAAAGAAAGGTGACTCCAATAAGAGTTTTTCATACCACCTTTTTCTAAAACAAACCATTCAGGATGCCATCGACAATAATGCAATTCAAAAATACCACTTTACTCTTCTTAGAAATCTTTATGAGAAAACTGCAAATTTCTTAGGTTATCCAAGATGGTCGGAGTTATTACCCGATGATAAGCAAACATATTACAATCGTGTAATTCAGTTTACAAGCCATTCCACATTATCAAATGAAGTAGTTGCTGAACCAACTGAACCTGAAAAGCAAACAGTTGCTTTTTTATTAAAACATCTTACAGATAATTACAATTTTTGGAAAGAAGCTCAAAATGTCACAGTATAAAACCATAGCAGAATCAAATAATTTCATTGTACTTGATAAATTTACCAAGTATTTTGAAGTAAATGAAGCACCTGCTGTTTATCAAACAGAGGCGGCACTTGAGAAGGAATTTATTCAAGACCTAATCAATCAAGGTTATGAAAATCCGATAAACCTAAATACACCAGAATCAATGTTGGCGAATGTACGAGCACAACTACAATCGCTTAACAATGTGGTATTTTCGGATGCTGAATGGATTCGTTTTGTTGAAGAGTATTTAGACAAGCCAAGTGATAGCCTTGTTGAAAAAACAAGGAAAATACACGATAATTATATTTATGATTTTGTTTTTGATGATGGTCATATCCAAAACATCTACTTGTTAGATAAAAAGAATATTACACGGAATAAAGTACAGGTAATTTCACAATTTGAACAGAAAGGAACAAATGCCAATCGTTATGATGTAACAATATTAGTAAATGGATTGCCTTTGGTTCAGGTTGAACTAAAAAAACGTGGAGTTGCTATCCGTGAAGCGTTTAATCAAGTTCACAGATATTCAAAAGAAAGTTTTAATAGTAATAACTCGCTGTATAAATACATTCAGATTTTTGTCATTTCAAACGGTACTGACAGCCGATATTTTGCAAACACCGTTGAGCGAAACAAAAACAGCTTTGACTTTACCATGAATTGGGCAAAGGCTGACAATACGCTGATTAAAGACCTAAAAGATTTTACAAGTACCTTTTTTCAGAGAAAAACACTTTTAGAGGTTTTATTAAAATATTCTGTTTTTGATACAAGCGATACGTTACTTGTAATGAGACCCTATCAAATTGCAGCAACAGAACGAATCTTATGGAAAATTGAAAGTTCGTATTTGGCTAAGAAATGGTCAACCAATGAAGGAGGCGGTTATATTTGGCACACCACAGGTTCAGGAAAAACGCTTACCAGTTTTAAAGCGGCACGTTTAGCAACCCAATTGGATTTTATTGATAAAGTATTCTTTGTAGTTGACCGTAAAGACTTGGACTTTCAAACTATGAAAGAATATCAGCGTTTTTCACCCGATAGCGTGAATGGCTCTGACAGTACAGCAGGTTTAAAAAGAAACATCGAAAAGGAAGACAATAAGATTATTGTAACTACAATACAAAAACTAAATAACCTCATGAAAAGTGAGGGTGATTTAGCCATTTACCAAAAGCAAGTGGTTTTCATTTTTGATGAGTGTCATCGTTCTCAGTTTGGAGAAGCACAGAAGAACTTGAACAAGAAGTTTAAAAAGTTCTACCAATTCGGTTTTACAGGTACACCAATCTTTCCGCAAAATGCCTTAGGTGCTGAAACTACAGCAAGTGTTTTCGGTCGTGAATTGCACTCTTATGTCATTACTGATGCTATTAGAGATGAAAAAGTGCTGAAATTCAAAGTTGACTATAATGATGTTCGTCCACAGTTTAAGAGTATTGAAACTGAAATAGATGAGGAAAAATTAAGTGCAGCAGAAAACAAAAAAGCGTTGCTTCATCCAAAACGCATCAAAGAAATATCCGAATACATCTTACAGAATTTCAAGATAAAAACACACAGAAATCAAGGTAGCAACAAAGGCTTTAATGCCATGTTTGCTGTAAGTAGTGTTGATGCAGCCAAATGTTATTATGAGGAATTAAACAACCTGCTAAAAGAAAGCGATAAGCCTTTAAAAATTGCAACAATCTTTTCCTTCGCTGCAAATGAAGAGCAGAGTGCAATAGGTGAAATAGTTGACGAGACTTTTGAACCTTCTGCAATGGATATTAGTGCAAAGGAGTTTTTAACGAAAGCAATCAATGACTATAACGCAATGTTCAAAACCAGTTATGGAGTTGATATCAATGAGTTTCAGAATTATTATCGTGACCTTGCCAAGCGTGTAAAGAATAAAGAAATTGATTTAATCATTGTAGTTGGTATGTTTCTCACAGGTTTTGATGCTCCAACACTCAATACACTTTTTGTTGACAAGAACTTACGTTATCACGGTTTAATTCAAGCCTTTTCTCGAACAAATAGAATTTATGATGCAACAAAGACCTTTGGAAATATTGTTACATTTAGAAACTTAGAAACAGCAACAATTGATGCCATTACTCTTTTTGGGGATAGCAATACCAAGAACGTGGTTCTTGAAAAGAGTTACAAAGAATATTTAGAGGGATTCACAGACATTGTTACAGGTGAAGCACGCAGAGGTTATGTTGAGGTTGTAAAAGAGTTAAATGAGAAATTCCCTAATCCTGACGAAATTGTAAAAGAGAAAGATAAAAAGGAATTTGCAAAACTATTCGGAGAATATTTGCGAGTAGAAAACATACTCCAAAATTACGATGAATTTAACCATCTTAAAGCATTTCAGACAATTGACATAAATAATCCTGAGGCAATAGAAGAATTTAAAAAAGTTCATTTTGTAACAGATGAGGATATTGCCACAATGCAAAAAATTGAATTGCTCAAGGAAAGGACAGTTCAGGATTACCGTTCAACTTATAATGATATACGTGACTGGTTAAGGCGTGAAAGATTTGGTAAAGAATCAGAAGAATCTAAAATTGATTGGGATGATGTAGTGTTCGAAATTGACTTACTCAAATCGCAAGAAATAAACCTTGATTACATTCTTGAATTAATTTTTGAGCATAACAAGAAAACTAAAGACAAAGACACTTTAATTACTGAAATACGCAGGGTAATTCGTGCAAGTGTTGGGAACAGAGCAAAAGAAAGTTTAGTTGTTGATTTCATAAATGAGACTGACCTTGACACGCTACAAGACAAAGCGAATGTTATAGATTCATTTTTTGCATTTGCTCAAAGCAAGCAGAAAGCGGAAGCATTGGAATTAATCACAGAAGAAAATCTAAATGTAGAGGAAGCAAAGCGTTATATATTAACTTCTTTAAGACGTGAATATGCAAGTGAAAACGGAACAGAACTTAATGCTCTTTTACCGAAAATGAGTCCTTTAAATCCGCAGTATTTGACAAAGAAGCAAAGCGTTTTTCAAAAGTTAGTTTCGTTTGTAGAGAAGTTTAAAGGTGTGGGAGGTCAATTATGATAAAAGCCCACCCTATTTGCAAGCACATTGCCAAAGCCCCACAAGCCAACGCTTCAACCAAAGCTTTGTCAAAGAGTGCAATTTTGCCGTCACACACGCTTCTGAACATATTTGTTATCTGTATTTTTGAGAAATTTAGAAGATTACAATATATGATAAAATGAGAATAATAGACAAAAACACCTTTCTGCGAAGTTTTAAAGTACTTTCAAATCAGTCATTTGATTTGTTGCTTGGTGCAGGTGCGTCAATTTCTTCTGGTATTCCATCGGGTAGTGATTTAGTTTTGCATTTCAAAAGAGAGATTTTAAGTAGTAGCGGTAAAATTAATGGCAAAAAGTTTCAGGATTTAAAAATTGAAGACAACAAAAAAATTATTCAAAACTATTTTGCAGAAAAAGGTGAAAGTCGCATTGCAAATCCGTATTCATACTATTTCAATGAATGTTATCCAGACCCATTAGTCAGGAAAGATTTCCTAACAAGTTTGGTTAGAGATAAAAAGCCGTCTGTTGGTTTTATGTGCCTATCGGCAATGATTGAACAACAAAAAATCAACACTGTTTGGACAACCAACTTTGATGACTTAATTGAAAAAGCAATTAATGGTTTAAATTACAAAAGCTGTCAAATCGTTTCGCCTGACAATGCGAGTACTGTTCAGCAATTCAAAACCGATATTCCAACAGTTGTAAAGCTTCACGGTGATTTTCGCTATGACCCTTTACAAAATACAGATGAGGAACTTCAAAAACTAGAAGAAAGTTTGCATAAATATTTTTTAGATGCTTCAACTAAAAGAGGTTTGTTGGTTGTTGGATATTCAGGTAGTGATGAATCTGTTTTGCACACTATTGAAAAGGCATTGGAAAAGCCAAACGCATTTCCAAAAGGCTTAATTTGGTGCATTCCAAAAGATGTTTCACCAAATGTACGTTTAACCCAACTTATAGAAATAGCTAACAAACAAAATCAACGGTCAGGATTTATGACAATTGATAGTTTTGATTATTTCCTTCACGAGTTATATAAAATATGTGATTTAAAAAACGAGCACATTGATAAAATAGCAAGTGAACGCTTTGAACAAAGGCAATTTTTTAGATTAACTCAAAATCAATCTAATACCACACCAATTCTATTAAATGCTGTAAAAGTTAAGAATTTCCCAAAAACTATATTTTCAACAAAAACTAAGATAAACGGAGAAGGGAAATGGAAAAAACTTCGAGAAGTTTTAAAAGATTCAAATGTAATTGCCGCATTCAGTAAAGGAGAAACCCTATCGCTTTTCGGTAATGAAAATGAAATCAAGAAACTATTTAAGGATTATTTTACAGACGAGCTAAAGTTAATAGATATTCCTGATTATATTTTACATCAACCTGATTCATATTTCATTGGTCTATTGTATCAATTGATTGAAAAATCTTTGGTGAATGATTACGGATTAGCATTATACACCAAAGGAAGTCAATACAGAAAAGTTTTTTCTGTGAGCCATCCAATAAGTAAAGAGGAAGTTAATGGTATTCCAAAATGGTTTAACTTTTCAATTCCCACAGGTATTCAGGTTTTTGAAGCATTTGAGTTTAAAGTAGAGTTCGTAAACAAAGAACTTTTATTACTGATTTGTCCAACTATTCATATGCAAACTAACAAAGGAGAAGAACCGGACAGATTAACAGTTCAGAATATTACCAATACCATTGTTTCAAATCGATACAATGGTAAATATGGCAAGAAGCTAGGTTTTTGGTTTGGTGAATTAAAAAGAAGAAAATCGGACTTGACTTTTCGTTTGGGCGACTTTGAGATTAAACTTTCAGATTATTATTCCACGGCAGCTAAAAAAATGAACAACTTCTTTTGTTTTGAGAGTTATTCTAAAGCTAAAGAACCTTTAATTTACTTTCATCACCAAGATGAAACAAAACAATCTATACATCCGATAAATGGTTTAAAAATATTAGGTCCTTTAGAAGAAAGTTTCGGTGCAAACGGAGTTGCTTCAAAAATTACTTTAGCTATTATCGCACCCGAGACAGGATTTGAGAGGGTCAAAACTCATTTAGAATCATTGCTTAATTCAGTAAGCCCAACAACCGAAAAAGAATACTTGAAAGATTTTCCAGGCTTTGACGAAGTTTATAAAAAACACTTAATAATACCAAATTCTATTCAAAACGAATTTGTTGTTTCAATTAATAGCCAAGATATTGAACATTATTCCGCAATTCAGTTTTATGATTTACTCAAAAATAAAATAGATAAGCTTTCAACAAGAAGCACCGAAATTGATTGTGTAGTAATTTATATTCCTGATGCTTGGAAAAATTTTAGAGAATTAAAAAACGAACAAACATTCTTTGATTTACACGATTCCTTGAAGCTGTACGGCGTAAAGAAAGGATTAAGGCTGCAATTTATTGAAGACAAATCTATTACATACAAAGACCAAGCAAAAATTAAGTGGTGGCTTTCCTTAGGTATTTATGTAAAATCAAACGGTACACCTTGGAAAGTAAAAACAGACAATACTGAAACTGCATTCGTAGGTTTGGGTTACGCTATTAGACAAAATGCAAGAAACAAAGTGGTTTTAGGTAGTAGCCAAATTTTTGACGGAAGCGGAAACGGCTTGCGTTTCTTACTTCAACCAATTGAAAAGCCAGTATACTTTGGTAAAAATCCATTTATGAGCAAGGATGATGCTTTCCGTTTAGTCAGCAACATTAGAAATACTTATCATAAAATTGACCCAATTATAGGGCTTAAAAAATTAGTGTTGCATAAAACAACACATTATACACGTGACGAAATCGAAGGAATTTGCAATGCACTTGAAGGAATTGAAAACATTGAACTTTTGCAAATCCAACAATTCACTAATTGGAGAGCAATAAAGTTGAAAAAAGACTTCGCTTCAGGAAAACACACCTTTGACGGCTATCCAATTGAACGAGGGTCAATAATTCAATTAGACGAGTTTAGTTTTCTTTTATGGACACATGGTGTCGTTGAAAACCCAGAATTAAACGGAAAATATTACCAAGGTAAAAGAGGAATTCCAACACCTTTACTTATTAAAAGATTCAGGGGTACAGACTCTATTGAAACAGTTGCAAACGACATTTTAAAACTGACGAAAATGAATTGGAACGGTGCAGAATTATATAAAACAATGCCAGTAACAATTGACTTTTCAAAAAGACTTTCAGTGATGGGAAAACAATTAGAAGAACTTGGTAACAAAGCCTATGATTTTAGATACTTCATATAGCCAACGCACAGTCGTAAGCACATTTGCAAGCCCGCACGTGCCAACGCTCAAACCAAAGGCTTGCAAAAGAGCTTCCGCCTCTCCAACCCACATAACCGCCTTTCAGGACGGTTTTAGGATTGCCCACGCTCAAAAAAACAAAATAAATTTGTGCTTCGTGGATAGGTTTGTGCAGGTTGATAATGACAAGAAAATAAAGCTAAATAAATGACAAACAGACGAATATGAATGAACACCAGTTGCCAACACGCGGTATAGTTAATTGCCGGTGCAGTGCGTATTCGAGCGGCACAGCTCGTTTCAAAAGTAGTTGTAACTTGATAGGAAAGTGCTTCGAAATCGGCAACTAACCATACCGCCGACCGTTACCAACAATTCTATGCACTGTGTATACTAATTTTTAATCAGGTTGCATATTACCATTTCGCCATTTCGAACTATGACACAGAAAATAGACAACGACATTTTAAACATTGACAGAGTAATCTGTGGTAACATTAGCAGGTTTGATTCAACTGAAAGGGGACTACTATCCCAGAACATCTTATCCCAACTAAGGAACTTTGTCGAATATATTTCTTTGAAGATTTTTAGCAATGGTAGGGAAATTGAAATTTCCTACGAGAATATTGGTAGGGCTTTAGAATTTGTTAAAGCGAATGGGAAATATAGGTTTTTAAATGGCTTTCATAAGCTCCTTCAAATCACAGTTTCACATTATACACTTGATGAAGAGAACTCTGAAAGATTAATGCTTAAATATTACGAGTATCTTCTTAAGATCAGGTCATTTCTTATAGCCAATTACGGTTTAAAGGTCTTAAACAACATTCATGAGTTCCCAATAAACGTTGACTCTGCTCTTAAGGAGTATTATGAAAAAATTGCACAGAAGATTAATGAACCTGTATCGCTAAGACAAAATAGCTCTTATACTGATCGTTATTATATTCAAAAAAAGAAGCCATTTTTTGTCGGGTTCGAAATTTATTATGAAATAACATTTACTCGTGCTAACGACCGAGCCAGCAAATTTGACAGAATTATTGCATTCACTAAACTAGATATCTCACAATATTATGCGGTTAAACTTTCCGTGAGTAACGATAGCATTCAGATTCTTGGTAAGGACATGCCAATTCAAATCATCGACAAATGGGAAGTGTCAATTAGACCTTGTGAGATGAATAACTTCTCTAAAATATTAGGTCAAGATAGTAATGTCAGTGGATCAAGGGAATTTTACGAATTATTGAAGTTTTTGACTATGTCAGGTTTCAACCTAGTTGAGATAATGGATTTTAACGAAGTTGCTTATTCAAATTTTAAGAGTCAAATTGTAATACCAGGTAGAATTGTATTGCTTACAAAGGTTATCGATAGGTGCAGAGAGATTATTAAAAATGGTAGATCAGGAAGTACAGTTCTTAGGTATCTATTATATCGCTTGAATAATAGAATTATAAAAAAGCAATTTTCCTCGGAGATTTGTGAAAGACTTTCCAATTTGTATTTGGATTATGGGTGTATTCCCTTTGAAAATATGCCCTTCATCTTTTCATTGAGAAATCATAACCCTAGACTTACTGATTTATTCGATTGTTTGGAGTCATCAGACAAGCAACATGAATTGTTTGCTAGATTCATTAAGAATAATACTGAAATAAAGGGACAATTATACACTCCCAAGAAGGATATAGAGAATTTTAAGGAAACTGAAACGCTAATTCAAAAATACAATTCAGCTCTATATTATAAACATACTCATCGTAGACTTGAAGAATTCAAAGAACACATTTATATCTATGAGTATGAACATGATACTCACCTAATAATTAGCAAGTTGACAAAATTGACCGCTTCTGGGATAGGGAACTATGGGAATTCAGTGCAATCATGGTTACGACAATCTTCATATATTATTGACTGTGATGAAAAAACAAAAGCACTAAATCAACTTTTTGAACACTCAAAAGTCGCTTTGATTTATGGCTCAGCCGGAACAGGAAAGTCAACAATGATTAATCACCTTTCTAACTTTTTGAAAGATGAGAAAAAACTGTACCTAGCAAATACGAACCCAGCTGTCGATAACCTAAAGAGAAAAGTAAATGCTTCGAACTGCACCTTTAAAACCATAACAAAATTTCTTTCACCTCGGAATAATGATACTCAAGTCGACTTATTGGTTATTGATGAATGTAGTACTGTGAGTAATGAGGATATGCTCAAAGTATTGGAGAAAACAACATTTAGATTATTAGTATTAGTTGGTGATGTCTTCCAGATAGAATCAATTTTATTTGGCAACTGGTTTAGTATTGCCCGCTCCTTTGTTCCAGATACATCTGTCTTTGAATTAACTAAGCCTTACCGAAGCAGTAACGAAAAACTGCTTAACCTTTGGAAATCAGTAAGGAACTTAGATGAGGACATACTAGAGAAAATCACAAAAGGAGATTACTCTGTCACCTTAGATGAATCAATATTTGAACACACTGAAAAAGATGAAATTATTCTATGTCTGAATTATGATGGATTATACGGAATTAACAACATCAACAAATTCTTACAGAGTAGCAATAAGAATGTCCCAGTAGAATGGGGAATACAAATTTACAAAGTTGATGATCCAATCTTATTTAATGAGTCAGACAGATTTACACCTTTGATATACAACAACCTTAAAGGAAGAATTCAAAGAATTGAAAAGCTTACCGA
Organism: Bacteroidales bacterium; assembly: GCA_036677745.1. Lineage (GTDB taxonomy): Bacteria > Bacteroidota > Bacteroidia > Bacteroidales > UBA932 > Bact-08. Next base: position 756,864 of record JAVBVW010000003.1, on the reverse strand, counting down.
TGAAATTAAGTTTGATATTGAAATCGATAAAACCATAAATGAATTCGATGCTGAATTTTATGATTTTGAGTTACTGGAAGACTCTGTAAATGGGAAATCAATTATCCGTTTCTCAGTAAGTAAATATCAAAGTACTGATGAGGACGATGATAACTCCTCGAATTCAGTAGTCCCTTTTCAGGTCGCATATGCTGTTTCAATTCACAAAGCTCAAGGCTTGGAGTATAAGTCTGTGAAAATCGTTATCACGGATGAAATTGAAGAAATGATTACTCATAATATTTTCTACACGGCAATAACGAGAGCTCGGGAAAAGCTAAAAATATATTGGACACCTGAGACTGAAAACAAAATCTTAAAGCGCCTTGAAAGGAGATTAAACCGCAAGGATGAAGCGCTATTAAAACTGCATTTCAACCTATAACGAAAAAGAACATGTTGGTAACATTGTATAAACGTAATGCGGGCTAAATGGCTAAAATTGAGAAATTTTGCTCTTAAGAAACTTTGCATTTGGCGGACAGTTAATTGCTCCGAAATCCCGCACTACGCTTATACCTGACCGTTGTGCGGCATGCTAAAAAGACAGCAGACTACTAAATTGATACGATATGAAAAAAATTAAAATTGGATTATTATTAGGCATTGTTGCTGGTATTATTGATGTAATTCCTATGATTTTGCAAAACCTGACATGGGATGCAAATATATCTGCATTTACTATGTGGGTAGTTGTCGGATTTCTAATTGCAACGATTGATTTAAATATCAATTCGATAATCAAAGGTATTTTGACCGCCTTCTTGGTTTTATTACCAACTGCAATTTTGATTGGTTGGAAAGAGCCTGTTTCATTGATACCAATAACCATAATGACAACAATTTTAGGTGGACTACTTGGATTTTCAATTAATAAAACTTTGACTAAAAAATGAGTACTTTCTCAGAGATTTGTATTTATGAGGTAAAGCCTGACAAGGTAGATGAATTTGAAAAATTGATTGAAGAAGTCGCAGAACATCATAAATCCTTTGTAGGTGTGACTGATGTAAAATATATCAAAAGGACACATAGACAAAAGGACTTTAATTCGGTAAAAAATGGAGAACCTGCAATCCGACTGACAAGAAAACCAGAAAGCGTGACTTATATTTTATACTGGGAACTTGAAAACGAATTGATTCATGCCGTAGCAACAAAATCTGGATTAGAAAAATTTTACAAACAATTCAACCGATGTTTAACAACAATGCCGAAAATAATACTTGGAGAGAGGATAAAATAAAGCACGACCGCACAACAAAGTGTAAATGCCATAAGGGTTTCAGAGGTTTGCGAAGGTCAGAAGTCCGCTTTAACTTTTCGTGTAACTTGATAGGAAATCACCCGCAATCCCTTACGGCACTTACACTCGACCGTTATGCACAAGCGAGAAAAAACCAACATATAGATACAGTTGTGTTGTTCATAAATTTCAATTATTAGATGAAAAGGTTACATTTGTAAGCATCCGATAAAACCCATATTGTAACCCTAGTTTGACCTCATTAATTTTGTTTTAAAATTAAACGCTATGACACTAGAGGAGTACGAACAACTGGAACAGGATTTTTTATCATCGTCCACTGACATCCGATCCTTTCTTCAAAGCAGAGGAGTTAGCCACCACAAGTATTACTACTGGAAGCGCAAATCAAGAGAGCTAAAAGAGTCTGCAGTTGTCTCTGAGGGTCAGTTTCTACCTATTGATCTTCATTCGGGCAGCTTAATCAAGCCTTCAAAACGAGGCAAAAGCACAAAACAGCCATTAATAGGCCAGGGCGAGATTGAGATCCAGCTTCGTACCCCTTCGGGAGCTGAGTTCCGTATCCGGGGTATTATGGACTCACTTATGTTAAGTACCATCATCGCTTCAACCTCAGGCCGCCGCAATGTTTAGTCTTAATGACAGCATGCGTTACCTTCTCTACAGTGAGCCCACAGATATGCGCAAGAGTTACCACACCCTGAGTGGTCTTGTAACAAACAATATGGGACTCAATGTACGCTACGGAGATGTCTTTATCTTCGTTAACAAAGCCCGTAACAGAATCAAACTACTTCATATGGAGCCAGGTGGTCTTGTTATCTACTCTAAACTGCTTGAAGAGGGTCGTTTTCATCTCCCATCAAGAGATCCTGAGCAAGGTAGTGTCAAAATGAACTGGCTTGACCTGGTGATGATGGTTGAGGGTGTTATGGATGACCCGGCGACAAGATTAAGACGATTAAAAAGAGTAAATATTTAGCATAAAATGTTGGTAATTATTTGGTTATCTGAAACATTGTTACTATCTTTGTATCAGATAATTACAGCGTTTTATGGCTTCCGGATACACCCAGCAGGATATAGATAAAATGGCAGCAGAGATAGAGTCTCTTCGCAGTCAGCTTGCTGCAAAAGAAGAGGTTGTATCCAATCTTGAATCAGATGTCACCAAGCTGGAATCCCACATCTCCAAATTAGAGTACGAACTTACCTGGTTGAGGAAGAAGCTATTTGGCAAGATGAGCGAACGCTTTATCAACACAGATCCTGATTCCCGCCAGCTTGATATCTTTGGAGAGCAGCTTAGCGACAATGAGAGAGAGGAGCTTGAGAGGGCTGCAGCACAGGAGCAGGAGCTAATAACCAGAACAGTAACAGCAAATAAGCCTCGCACACCTAGAAAGGATATATCCTTTGAAAACCTGCGTATTGAAGAGACAACAATAGAGCCTGAAGGGATAAATTTTGAGGAGTATGTCTGTATTGGAGCAGAAGAGACAAACAGACTGGCCTATAAACCGGCCGAGTTCTTTGTCAAGAGAACTATCCGTAAAAAATATGCTCTTAAAAATCAGTTAACCGAGCTTGAGGATGAGGAAGAAAAAAGGCCTTCAGTAGTGATAGCGCCACTTCCCGATAGTCCCATCCACAAATGCATGGCAGATACTAGTCTTTTGACAGAGATAATCATCCAAAAATATCTTTATCACCTCCCTTTTCACCGGCAGATAGCCCGGTTTGGGGATCTTGGGGTTAGGATGAGCTCTTCCACTGTGGGAGACTGGTTCTCCCAGAGCTGCGAGTTGCTCAGACCACTCTATGACCATCTCCGACGACGGGTCTTGTCCACCGATTATATCCAGGTTGACGAGAGCACCATCCCGGTGATAGATAATGAGAAGCGAAGAGCAGTGAAGGGTTATCTGTGGGTAGTACGCAACCCGGACAACGGAGAGGTCTTCTTTCATTATGACAGAGGCTCCCGTTCTGAGAAAACAGCTTTGGCTCTTCTTCACGGCTTCAATGGCGCAATACAGAGTGATGGCTATCAGGTTTACAAGCGTTTTGAGGCGCTTGATGGTAAGCTGATGCTCGGGTGCTGGGCTCACGCCAGGCGTAAGTTCGATGAGGCACTGGCAGAGAATAAGAAGCTTGCAACAGAGGCACTTCTTCAGATACAGTCTCTTTATGCGATAGAGAGGGAGGCAGACGAGGTGGAAGCTACAGTGGAACAGAGAGGAGAACTAAGAAGGACAAAAGCATATCCGTTACTTGTCACCTTTGAAAAGTGGCTTTACGACAACTATACAACTCTCTTACCACAAAGCAGAACGGCAAAAGCTATATCTTACACATACAGTATCTTCCCTAAGCTATCAAGATACCATCTTAACGGCAGGTACAGATTAGACAACAACCTTGTTGAGAATGCCATCCGCCCCCTGGCAATAGGAAGAAAGAACTATCTCTTCTGCGGTAACTCAGATGCTGCTATAAGGGCAGCAATGGTCTACTCGCTCCTTGGATCCTGCAAGGCTGCCGGAGTAAACCCTGCGGAATGGCTTGAGGATGTTCTTTCAAAAATATACTCCTATACAAAAGAGAACAGAAATATGGAAGAGCTGTTGCCTCATTTGTGGAAGAAGTAGTCAAACTTGTATCGAATCGTGAATACTTTGTGCAATTTGCGCTCTAATTACACGAATTTGAGTCAAACCAGCCCAAATTGACACTACTTCAACCAAAATCGCACGAATTTAACCTAACTTTATACGAAGTGGACCGATAGCCGCCGTAATTACAAAATGGGGAATCCTAATTACGAAAAAGTGGGGACGCTTAATTGCCAAAATGTGCGGTTTATCGGATGCTTACTTACATTTGCTTAAGTACAATCATTGTAATTATGAGTAATATAAAACTATTCGAAAGCAAGCAAATTCGCACAGAATGGAATGAGGCAAATCAAAAGTGGTATTTTGCAATAATTGATGTTGTAGAAACGCTAACAGAGAGCAATAATCCTCGAAGATACTGGAGCGACCTTAAAAGAAAACTGAATTCCGAAGGTTTTTCTCAGTTGTACGAAATTATCGTACAACTGAAAATTATTTCATCAGACGGAAAAAAATACCTCACAGATTGTGCTGATGCTAAGGGGCTTTTAAGAATTATTCAATCAATACCATCACCTAAAGCAGAACCTTTTAAGCAATGGTTGGCGCAAGTTGGTTCCGTCCGGTTAGATGAAATAGAAAACCCTGAAATAGCAACACAGCGGACCCGTGAATTATATAAACTTAAAGGTTATCCTGATGACTGGATTGAAAAACGTATGCGAAGCATCGCCATTCGTGAGGAATTAACTGAGGAGTGGAAAAACAGGGGCATAAAGGAGCATACTGAATATGCTATCCTAACTGCTGAAATTACAAAAGCAACATTTGGAATGACTCCTTCTGAATACAAGAGTTTAAAAGCTTTGAAAAGTCAAAACCTGCGAGACCATATGAATGACCTTGAACTTATTTTCTCAATGCTTGGAGAAGCATCAACGACAAAAGTAACCAGAGCAAAAAATGCAAAAGGTTTTATTGAAAATAGAGTAGCAGCTAGAATTGGTGGCAAAATAGCAGGGAATGCATTGAAAGAATTAGAGAAAGAAAGTGGAGAAAAAGTAGTAACAGCAGATAACTACTTACCAGAAAATGAAAAAGCTAAAGAATTAAACAAGGGAAGAAAGAAATAATAAAGCATATTTTTATTAAGAAACCATAAATCTCCAGTGCATAACAACAGTTAATACGCAATACGGGTTTCAGAGGTTTTGACAGTTCAGTTCCCGCATGCAAGGTTTGTCAGGGTGATACAGGCTTAGCCACGCAATCCCGCACTTCGTATAGCTGCCAACCGTTATGTGCTATTTTATAAAACATTTTTCTAAAATATATAATATGAGAACATTAGATTTAAAGAAACTTTTCAGACTCTATTTGCCTTCAGTTCTGTTTATCGGGTTCTTCGCGACTCAAGCAGTAACATCAAATTTGACGATGGTTAATTTATTAGCAGGCATTATAGTTTTATTGTTAATAGTGAATCTGTTCTTCCAGAATATACTTATAAGTAGAATTCTCGGAGTTATTTTCCTTATAGGCTCACTTTATATGGTATTGGCATTGCTGGATGATGTTATTGATGGTGAAGCAACAATCGGATATCTGTTAGGTCTCCTAATGATATTATGTAGTATTGCACTATCAGGATTGCTTATCGTTGGGTATAATAAACAATTATGAAAAATATAGCTTTAATATTGATTGGTATAATGTTAATGTTTGGGTGCCAGAATTCACCTGAAGTAATTAAAGAATCATGGATTGAACAACCATTTTCTTCTTGGCCTGATTTTGCATTAACCAATGAAATAAGTTTTACTGATACAACCTATTATGATATTGCAAACGCATTTCTCATAGACACCGGATTCGATACAATAGGTGTCTCATGTAAGCATATATTTATGGTTTTTGAACATCATCTTGGATTAAACAGTATTGATTTGGGCAGTAAATTTAATTATTGGAATATGTACCCAAAAAACAATAAAGAAAAAACTGTGACCTTAAAACGATTAATAAATAAAAACCCAAATGAAATGATTGGTCAGTTTAATACGTTAAAAGTCCGTGATTGGATTCTTTTTGAATTAGAAGGACAGCATAACCAATTGTATCCGTTAAAGATTAGATATACACCGGTAAAGAGCAATGAGATTGTTTATGCAGTAGGATGGGGAATGTTGCAGAAAGATAACAGCAAACCTGCATTATTAAAATTGCAATGCTTTAAAAATTTAGGTGATTATTTTTATATCAAACCATTAGATTTAAACATTCACCCGGCAGGAAGAAGTGGTTCTCCTGTTATAGATAAAAATGGTTATTTAGTCGGAATTGTATCAGGACAAGAGGGGAATTTAGGAGTGATTGGTGGGATTAAATATTTATTGACGTTATTTGATAAATATGATATTGAATATAAGGACTTCAGCCACTAACACTCTTTATAAACAATATTGAGATGTTATTTTGTTCAAGCGTTTTTGCCTGCTTTGCACATATTTAAATATTAGAGTTATTAAAATTTATAAAATGATTAAGAACTTTAGTAACAGCGTAAGAAATGATTTAACAGAAAGTCAAATTGATTGGAAAGTTATCATTGCTTTTATTCCAATCGCCTTTATTACTTATCTATTCCACGAATTTGGTCATTGGACATTTGGAGAACTTTCCGGGAATGATATGATAATGAGTTTAAATAATTCAACTCCTAAAAATGGACAGTTCATCAATAAATCGGATGCTTTATGCTCTGCAATAGGTGGTCCTTTTTTTACTATACTTCAAGGATTCATATTTTTGGTGCTTACTTGGTTGACAAAGTCAATTTATGCATATTCCGTTACATTTTTTGCTGTATTTTCTAGGTTCTTCACTATCGTCTTCGGTGATATAAACCTTCAAGATGAAGCAAGGATTGCGGCGATGTTGGATTGGAATAAGTATATGGTTGCAGCGATTGTGCTTACAATACTATTTTTGATATTATGGAGAAGCAGTCGGATTATGAAGCTTAATATGAAAGCAATCGGATATTTTACAGTTTTGGGCGTGTTTGCGATTTTAATTGTAATTGTAATAAATGAATTATTTATGATAAAATAGAAAAACAAGGGTGTGTAACTTGACAGGAAATCGTAAGTAATAGTGATGATGAACGAACAAAACGATCAGAGCATTCTATGGAACAAATAATAAAAAGATGTATTTATACTGTGGCCTTTCTTTTGGTGCTAACGCTACAATCAGGTTTTGCACAAGAAAAAGGCAAAATGGGCTCTGACACAATCAATACGGTATTATTTAAGATAACTTCTTCCAATAATAATCACGTTTCATACCTGTTTGGAACCCACCACGCTTTTGGAAAACCTTTTTTTGACTCATTAACTAGAGCGAATATAGCCTTAATATCTTGTGAACTTCTCATAAAGGAAAACTTAAATATTTCGGGTGAAATGGCAGAAGATATTATCAACCGTAGAGTTGAAATCACACAATGGAAGAAGTATTTAAATAATGGAGACTTAACTTACATCACCAACCTTTTTGCAACAAGTCCGACTGATTATAATAAAATGACACCTACTGAGATGTATGTTTTTCTAAACAGATATTTCAAACAGCAAGTTTGTTTAACCAAAAGTACTGATGATACTTCACTTTCTTTAGATGATTATATTGCTTCAAAAGCTGTTGAGCACAATATAGAACTTTACGGACTTGAAACGACAGAAGAACAGATAAGCTTAATAAATAAAGACGTAGAGGGAATGCCCCGCAAAAACCACAAAAAGAGACTTTCTAACATCATCGAAAAAATTAGAACCAAAAATGTAAACTCCTGTGAAGAAACGAATTGGTATTCTCAAATGGAAATAGATTACCAATTCAATCAACCTTGTAGAAATGCATTAATGCTGACTGGCAGAAATGATAAGTGGATTAAGCAAATTAAAGATTTAATTAAAGAAAAAAACTGCTTCATTGTGGTTGGATTAAGTCATTTAATGTACGAATGCGGATTGATAAATAAATTAACAGATCTGGGTTATACAATTACGCCAATAGGAGTAATATAAAACCTAGCACCAACATTGGCAACATACCGCCTATAACGATACAAATAAAACGACCTGTTATCAGAAGTCTAAAATGAAAAACCCTATTATCCCATTATACAAACAAACTGATAGATATATAGTCAGGTCAGAGAATTGTTACGTTTATGACTCCGACAATAAGCGATATATTGATTTTGAATCAGGCGATTGGTCATCAAATCTCGGACATTCAAATCCAATCATAAATGAGCGTATTAAACAGCAAGTTGATAAGCTGATACATGACGGATTAAGATTCAGGAATATTGAGTCTGAGCAGTTATCGATAAAACTACTCGAAAAATTAGGATTAATCGGGGGACAGTGTGCTTATGTTAATTCAGGTTCAGAAGCCGTGAATCTGGGGCTTTCCATTGCTAAAAAGGTAACAGGCAGAAGCAAAATATTGAAAATGGATTGTTCCTATTTGTCGGCTTTTGGGCATGGACAAATTTGCGAAAAGAATACCGACTTGCTCAATATACCGATTGACAATATTGATGCTATATCGAAAATCAATTTCGGAGAGATTGCAGCTTTTGCATTTGAGCCCGGCAACTCGTTTAGCATAATAAAATATCCCTGTACCGACTTCATTTCTGCTATAGCTGCCGAGATTATAAAACATGGCGGATTATTAATGGCTAATGAGGTTACTACAGGTTTTGGGAGAACAGGAAAATGGTTTGGATTTCAACATTATGACTATAAGCCGGATATTGTGTCTGTTGGGAAAGCTTTGGGTAACGGTTATCCAATAAGCGGAGTAGCTATTTCATCGGAGATATCTGAATTATTCCAAAGATCGCCATTCAGATATGCACAATCACACCAGAATGATGCTTTGGGTTGTGCCGTTGGATTAGAGGTTATTTGCGCTATTGAAAAATTGGACTTGATAAACAAAGGATTTGAAAAAGGAGAATATTTCAAACAAAGTTTACTACGGTTACAGACTAAGCATCCGGTTATTGTTGATTTAAGGGCCAGAGGCTTGATGATTGGTGTTGAGCTTGAAACAAATGAGATTGCTGATTATATCTATAACCAGCTAATCGAAAACGGATTCTTAATTGGAATTAAAGAGAAAACATTAAGATTTATGCCGCCGTTGACAATTGAAAAAAACCATATTGACCAATTAATTGAAACGATTGACGGAATAATATCCGGCAACTAACTTCGTTTGGTAAGTATACATGGATTATTTATGGTTGTTGCTGGGGATTGTTTCATATAGCTTTCGGATTGATTTAATCTTAATAAACTTTATTTTAATACTCAATTTATCACATTCGGTAAATAATTTTTTTCATTTCAGATCGAAAGTTCTTTCTTCGTTCTTTTGACCAAAGAGTATGAACGAGAAAAGTATCAAAAATTTATTGAAGGATACATTATGATAAAGAGACTGTTATTAATCAATATTTTAATATTGAATGTATTATTGGCGCATGCACAAAATACTGATGAGAGATTAATAAGAAAATCATTTGATAACTATAAAACTTCCATTTTAAATGATCAGGGGGTGGAGGCTGTTAAATATGTAGATAGCAGAACTATAGGCTATTATTCGGATATGCTCCAAAAAACAAAATATTCGGATTCATCATCTGTAAACTCATTAGGATTAATGGATAAGTTAATGGTATTCTCTATAAGACACAGAGCCAATAAAAGAGATATTTTGTCATTTAATGGTAAGGATCTGTTAGTTTTTGCAATAAAAGAGGGAATGGTTGGTAAGAGCAGTGTTGCAAATAATACCATAGGAGATATTAAGATAGATGGCAAATTTGCAAAAGGACAATTAATTGCAGATGGACAAAAAACACCGTTTTATTTTCATTTTTATAAAGAAGACGGAATATGGAAAATGGATATAACTTCTTTGCTTCCAATAGGTGAAGCAGCATTTCGAAATATGCAGCAATCGAGTGGAATGAATGAAAATGAATACCTGTTTAAACTTTTGGAGATTACAACAGGAAAGAAACCAGGTAGAGATATATGGCATAAAATCGATTAAAAATATACTGGAAACAGCAAAAATCAGAATATCAAATATAAAATCTCATTATTCTATCCAAAAAACCATATATTTACTATCGACTGTAGTTTTTACTTTTTATTACATATGCGTCACATATATGCGTTTTATTTGTTCATAATATAAAGATTTATCAAATGGAGTATTTAGGATCATGTTTGTGTAAAGGGGTTAAATTTCGAATTACAGGAGACTTTGATAGCTTTTATTTATGCCATTGTAAATATTGTAGAAAAGATACCGGATCTGCACACGCAGCAAATTTATTTTCTTCTACTGCAAAAATAGATTGGATTAGATCAAAAACGGAGATACGAATATATCAACCTCCTAAAAGTACTCATATGAAAGCATTTTGCGCAAACTGCGGATCTGCTCTGCCACATATGCAAATGGAGAACACACTTCTGGTCGTTCCAGCAGGATGTCTGGATACTCCATTGAAGAAAATGCCTGACGCACATATTTTTATATCCAATAAAGCAGACTGGGACGATTCTCTGGAAGAGATTAAAAGGTTTGATAAGTTACCGCAATAGGCTATTAATACTCTGTTTGCCTAAGCTATTGCTTATAACAGTGTATAAGTTTTGATGTTTTCAAACCATACAAAATAATCGGATTATTATATCTACTTTTAACACCACAAACTGATTAATAGTAGTTCATGTTGTTTTATGTGTCTACAATAGTGTAGATTGCAAGATAGAACCCTTAGTGAAATTTGCTCTTTAATTTTAGATTGATTGGATGAAAATCTTACTCACGGGTGTTACCGGATATATAGCGCAAAGATTATTGCCTGTTTTGTTAGAAAACGGACACACAGTAATATGCTGCGTGAGAGACAGGAGTAGATTTAATATTAAAAAATACTCCGCTCCGAATATTTACGTGATTGAAGCAGATTTCTTAAACGAAGAGAGTTTACAACAAATTCCTGATGATATTGATTTAGCCTATTATTTAATTCACTCCATGTCTACGCAAAGCGGAGACTTTACTTCCATAGAAGAGGAGTGTGCTTTAAATTTTAAGAGACGAATAGAAGATACAAACGCCAGGTAGGTAATTTATCTCAGCGGAATTAGCAATGCTGCTGAATTATCAAAACATTTGTCTTCAAGAAAAAATGTTGAAACCATATTAGCTAGCAACAGGTATGCACTTACCACTCTTAAAGCAGGAATCATTGTGGGATCTGGAAGTGCATCGTTTGAGATTATTCGCGATTTGGTTGAAAAACTTCCACTAATGATTGCTCCGCGCTGGTTAAATACAAAATCTCAACCAATAGCTATTCGTAATGTAATTGAATTCTTAGTTGGTGTCATAGGTAAAACAGAAACATACAGGAGGGAATTTGATATTGGAGGCCCCGATATTTTAAGTTATAAAGAGATGTTGCTGAGGTTTGCAAAGGTACGTGGCTTAAAAAGGAGAATTCTGATTGTTCCTGTTATGACTCCCAGAATATCTTCTTACTGGTTATATTTCATCACATCCACCTCTTATACCCTGGCCAAAAATTTAGTAAACAGTATGAAAGTAGAGGTAATTTGCAAACCAAACGATCTATCCTCGACTCTTGGTATCAGACTTATTGATTATGACACATCTATACAGCTGGCTTTTGATAAAATTGAACAAAATCAAGTTCTGTCAAGTTGGAAAGATGCACAAACAAGTTCAAAACTTAAAGAAGGAATATCTGCACTGATTGAAGTGCCTTCAAATGGATGTTATAAAGATATTCGTTCTGTAAAACTTATAAATAGTTCTGCCTCTCTCGAAAAGATATGGCAGATTGGTGGAAAAACCGGATGGTATTATGGAACGTTCCTTTGGGAAATAAGAGGTTTTATAGATCAGTTGTTTGGAGGAGTCGGTATGCGCAGAGGGCGAAAAAGTGATACAGAACTAAATGCTGGAGATGCTTTGGATTTTTGGAGAGTAATGATTGCTGATAAAGAAGAAAGGCGGTTATTGTTGTATGCAGAGATGAAGCTTCCGGGAGAAGCATGGTTGGAATTTAAAATATCCAAAGATGATACTCTTGTCCAGACAGCTACCTTTAGACCTGTCGGTTTATTGGGTAGAGTGTATTGGTTTTCGGTTTTGCCGTTTCACGGATTTATCTTTAGAGGGATGATTAAAAAAATTGCTAGATAGGCTTAACGAAATTATTAAATTTTTCACCATAATATAAAGGATTACTTAAACTAACTTACAAACTATGAAAAACCCCTTACTGATTTTGCTTTGCAGCACAATTTTACTCACAAGCTGCTCTTCTTTCTTTCAACTTATCAATGTAAGTCCCTCTGCAGGAGTTAAAAACATCTCTTACTCGCAAGAGCCACAAAATCCGCTCTTTGTATTTCAATATTCCGACACTACAGCGAATGAATTTCTTAAAGAACTCAGAAGTAGTTACCGGATAGACAAATTGGTTGCAGAGGATAATTCCGAATTTGAGAAAATTAAATCTATACTGGATTGGACAAACAGCCAATGGAACCACAATGGCAACAACTCTCCATCCAAATCTGATGCATTAACTATTCTTAAAGAGGCAAAAGAGGGGAAGCAGTTTAGATGTGTTGAATATGGTATTGTTGCAGCGTCTGCTATGAACAGTATTGGTATTCCGGCCAGAACTTTGGGGTTAAAATCAAGAGATGTAGAGAAGGTTAGAAAAGGAGCGGGACATGTTGTTACTGAGGCCTATTCTAAAGAGCTGGGCAAGTGGATTTTTATGGATCCTCAGATGAATATTATTCCGGTAATAAACGGAGTGCCGCTTAACGGTGTTGAGTTTCAGAGAGAGATATACAACAAAAATCCTGAATTAAAGTTAATCAACAAGCAAGGAGAGCTCATTAGTGAAGATAAAAGAAACTATATCAAATGGATAGGAAAATATCTCTTTTACTTTGATGTTTTGTTTGATCAGAAAACACTAGATTCTGATAAATTTAAATCAATAAATGGTATGACCAAGCTAACTCTGGTGCCTGTAGGTCATAAAGAACCTAAAGTGTTCCAGCGTCGTTATAAAATTAATTACAGCTACTATACCAACTCGTTAAACGACTTTTACGTGAAACCGTAAGGATAATTTAGTAATTATAATCTCGAAAACAGGAGTTCACGGTAAGAGGAGCCGACAGGCAGTCTTGTTCCTTTAATGGTAACCTGATGTCTTTCAACTATATCAATTGCGGATAGCGATACTATATAGGATTTGTGAATCCTTGCAAACGACTCTTTGGGTAACAGATCAATTGCCTCTTTCATTGTCATGAGAGACATAATTTTCTCTTTAACAGTGTGAAAAATAAGATAGTTGCCCGAAGCTTCCACATATAAAATTGAGCCTGTACCTACCCTGTGTACTTTGCTCCCACTCTTTATATTTAAGAGAGTCCCCTCTGCCTGAGGCAAGGTACTCGCCTCCACAGAATTGATTTTGACTGCTCTTGACTTTTGAGAAATTTCTTCAGCTTTGGTTACAGCCTTTAGAAATCGATCATATCTGATTGGCTTTAAAAGATAATCAACTGCGTTGTAATCATAGCTTTCAGCACCATATTCGGTATATGCTGTAGTGAATATTATCTCAGGACAATGAGTAAGTGATTTAATGAGTTGAATACCTGTTAACTCAGGCATATTTATGTCCAGAAAGATCAAATCAACTCTGTTTTTAGCCAGAAATGCATGAGCTTTTACCGGATTGGTAAAAGTTCCGACAAGTTCAAGTGATTCTGTCTTTAGCACATAAGATTTTAACAGATCTATTGCATAAGGCTCATCATCTACAATTATACACTTCATTTTATTACAGTTGAATTGTCAAGTTAACAATAAAAGTCTTACCATCATTAAATATCTCCAGCACGTGGCTTGATGGGTAGAGAATCGATAGCCTCTTCTTTACATTTTTCAGACCTATCCCGGAAGACTCGCCGACTACTCCCTCCCTCTGATTATTTACAATAGGATTGCTAACATGGAGATTCAGTATTCCATTTTTACAACTGATTGCGATTTTTATCTCTGATGAGGTATTAAACGAGATTCCGTATTTAAATGCGTTTTCAATAAATGGGACTAGTAAAAGCGGCGGTATTGTGTAGTTATTGTCATCGACGCTAATTTCAAGTGAAATTTTAAGAGGCATATCGGCAGATATTCTCATCTTCTGCAATGCTACAAATCCCTCAATATGATCGGTCTCTTTTTTTAATGAAACTTTATTGATGTTGCTGTCATACAGTACGTACCGTAGTTGTGATGAGATTTTTTCAATTATATCAGCCGTTCTCTCATCCCCGTTTGTTGTAGCACTTGAAAATGCCATGTTTAACATATTAAAAAGTACGTGTGGATTAACCTGAGCCTTAAGAAAATCAAGTTCGGCACTCAATTTCTGGGACTTCAACTCCTGCTTTTGTCTCTCAGACTGTAGCCACTTTTTTATAAATCCATACCCAAGTGCAATTCCAAGAATGAATAAATTAAAAGTCAGAGTGACAATAAACTGACTATAAAGTGGTTCTTTTTCACTTGAATAATAAGCGGGAAAAAGCAGATAATCAATTATAGATTCTATTGCAGTAATGCCTATAAGCGCTAATATTATACTGGCAAAAAGATATGCATTGGATATTAGTTGGTTGTACCTGCCAATCAATCTGAAAGAGACGGTATAGAAAAGAATTATGTTAAATATTGTTCCCAGAGCAATTGATGATACAAACCCAACAGTCTCTCTTTTAGCATTTCCAACATTTTGAGCGAAAGCTGCAAAAATGATGAATCCTGAGATCCATATTATTGCATGAACTATGTATTCTTTATTAATTGAAATCTTCATATATGTTTACGTATGCTTAATCCAATACTTTTTGTTGCCACTTCAAATTTAAACTTATTAAAGCGTTATCATAAGGTTGCTTGACGAAAATTCAAAAAATGTATTTAAACATCCGTTATCAAGGGATAAAAACTATTCATCAATCAAGAAAACGGTTTTGAATAGTTTTAAGCACTGTTCAAACAAAGTGTTTGTGATGTTATTTATGCTCATCTACTTTCGTGAATAAAAATTACAATTTAAAATTTAAAAACGATGAAGAAATTATTATTCACATTCGTATCAGCATTTATGTGTACATTAATTTATGCGAATAGTCATCAGGGTAAATGGTATGGGAAACTGCAAGTGAACTCCTCAGTTAACCTGACAGTCGCATTCGAAATTGAATCAGATTCAAACGACGTGTTTAATGCAGTTATGCATAGTGTAGATCAGAAGAGCTTTAATATTGCCGTAGATAACATAACAGTGTTGGGAGACACAATTACGCTGGAGGTTAAAATGCTTGGGATAATGTACAAAGGAGTACTAGCTGCTGATTCGGTTTCCGGAGAGAAAAACAGACTTACAGGCACATTTGGTAATCCGGGAAAAGGTGGCCTCTCTTTAAATCTTACAAGATGTGATGTATTCCCTTTCCATATTGCAAAAAGACCTCAGGAGCCCAAAAAGCCCTACCCATATCATTCAGAAGATGTAAGCTTTGTAAATAAAAAATTGGGTATTTCACTAAAAGGTACCTTTACAAAGCCATTTGGATCAGCAAACTATCCAGCTGTTGTTCTTATTTCCGGATCAGGCCCATCTGACAGAAACCAGACGATTTTTGGGCATAAAGTGTTTCTGGTTATTGCAGATTATTTAACCAGAAATGGTTTTGCAGTTTTACGTTATGACGACAGAGGAGCAGGAGAGTCTGAAGGCAGCTTTAGAAGTGCGACAGTACTTGATCATGCAGAGGATGCCTCATTCGCAATAGAGTATCTTAAATCCAGGACAGACATAGATACATCAAAAATAGGGCTTATTGGTCACAGCCTTGGTGCAGAGATAGCTCCAATAGTTGCCACGATTAACAGTAGTGCTTCGTTTCTGGTTTTAATGGCAGGTGCCGGTGTATCTTTAAAAGAGGTAATATTTGAGCAGTCTGAAGCAATTTATACATCTAAAGGAGCTTCAAAAGAGGCTGTTGATCTTAATAGAAATATTCTTGCCAATACAATTGAGATATTTAAAAATTCAGCAAACGACAGTATCGCCAAAGAGGATGTTAAAAAAGCATTAGCAACATTTGACTCCAGAGTTAAAACTCTTGATCAGAGAGACAGAGATATTACCGGGCTAAACTCTCCACTAAAATTCTCAAGCTACAGCGGCCTTTTATTACCATTTATGCGTTATGATCTGTTTCACAATCCTTCAGAAATTTTAAAACAGGTTAAGACCCCTGTTTTTGCCCTTATCGGAGATAAAGACATTCAGGTATTGCCATACAATCTGAAAGTTATTGAAGAGGCTCTGACTTTTGGAGGCAACAAAAGAGTTACCACCAGGCTTTATAAAGGCTTAAACCATCTGCTTCAAAACTGCACAACAGGAGAGGTTTCTGAATATGGAGAGATAGAGGAGACAATTTCTGAGCAGGTTGTTAATGACATAATTAAATGGATAAAAACTCAGACTCTTTAACAATCTTCCAAAAAAAAGATAAAGAGGGTATACTCAAAATTATTCTTCACGATTCACACATACCTTATTCTCCGGCAGACAAACATTAATTACTCAACCTTGAATTGTTTAACATATCTTTGCGGCTTCAATTTTAATAAAGCATAAAGAATGGTCTCTTGTGACGGGTTAAGTGTAGAGTTTGGCGGTACGGTCTTATTTGAAAATATCTCATTTGTAATAAATGACAACGACAGGATTGCCCTTATGGGTAAGAATGGTGCAGGGAAATCAACTTTGTTGAAAATTCTTGCAGGTGAGCGAGCTCCGTCCAGAGGAGTTGTCTCTGCTCCGAAAGATTCACTTATAGCATATCTGCCCCAGCATCTGATGACCGAAGATGGGCGTACTGTATTTGAAGAGGCATCTCAGGCATTTAAACACCTTCATGAAATTGAGGCTCAGATAGCCGATTATAACAGGCAACTTGAATCAAGGACAGATTACGACTCAGATGAGTATTATAAGCTCATCGAAGATTTGTCCTCTTTGAGCGAAAAGTATTATGCTGTTGATATCTCCCACTATGAGGAGGATGTAGAGAAAGTATTACTAGGTTTGGGTTTTAAGAGAGAGGAGCTAGGCAGGCAAACCTCAGAACTTAGCGGAGGCTGGCGGATGCGGATTGAGCTCGCAAAAATACTCCTGCGTAAACCAGATGTAATTCTGTTGGATGAGCCTACAAACCACCTGGATATGGAGTCAATAATCTGGTTGGAGGAGTTTTTGATAAATCAGGCGAAGGCAGTTGTTTTGATCTCACACGATAAATCGTTTGTAGATAATGTCACAAACAGAACCATTGAGCTGACAATGGGCAGAATATATGACTATAAGGTAAATTACTCCCACTATCTGGAACTGCGAAAAGAGCGTCGCGAACAACAGCAGAGACAATATGACGATCAGCAGAAGATGATTGCCGAGACAAAGGAGTTTATTGAGCGTTTCAAAGGCACCTATTCAAAAACGCTTCAGGTACAATCTCGGGTGAAGATGCTCGAAAAGTTGGAACTGGTAGAGGTAGACGAGATTGACACATCGGCATTAAAGCTCAGATTTCCGCCCTCACCAAGAAGCGGAAACTTTCCAGTTATTATGGACAGCGTAGGCAAGAGCTACGGTGGTAAACAGATCTTTTCAAAAGCATCGCTTACTATTGACCGTGGAGATAAGGTGGCATTTGTCGGCAGAAATGGCGAGGGTAAATCTACTCTTGTAAAATGTATTATGAAGGAGATTGATCACGATGGCAAACTAACACTTGGACATAATGTTCAGATTGGTTATTTTGCTCAGAACCAGGCATCTTTACTCGACGAAAATCTTACTGTATTCCAGACAATTGATGATATTGCAGTTGGCGACATCCGCTCAAAAATACGCGATCTGCTTGGTGCTTTCATGTTTGGGCGTGACGATGTAGATAAAAAGGTTAAAGTACTCTCCGGGGGCGAACGAACTCGACTAGCTATGATAAAACTGCTACTCGAACCTGTGAATCTCCTCATACTTGATGAGCCTACAAACCATCTTGACCTGCGTACAAAAGATATTCTCAAGCAAGCGCTGCTTGCATATGACGGCACACTTATAGTCGTGTCGCATGACCGTGATTTTCTTGACGGACTGGTTACAAAAGTCTATGAATTTGGCAACGGACAAGTTAAAGAGCACCTTGAAACTATTCAGGGATTCCTCGAAAAGAAAAGAATGGAGCATTTGAGGGAGATTGAACGAAAAATCTGAGTACATTTACTCTCAAATATTCTAAAATTGAGAGGAATGAATTCAAAAAACATCCCGTTCACTACTATAGACTGGACATATGTGCCAAAGAGCGAACATAAAGGAGAAACCGGAACTGCATGGTGGCAAACTATGCAATTTGATGGATTACTCGTAAGGCTTGTTGAGTATTCTAAAGGATATATGGCCGACCATTGGTGTGCAAAAGGGCACATTGTACACTGTCTTGAAGGAGAATTTGTAAGCGAGCTTCAAAACGGAGAATTATCTGTTTTAACCAAAGGAATGACTTATGTTGTAACAGATGATTTAAGTTCACACCGCTCTTCAACACAATCAGGTGTAAAATTACTGATTATTGACGGAGATTTCCTTAAATTTCAACCCTAAAACTTATATTTAAAATTCATTAGATAACATATTTTATTCAAATATAAATTCAAAATATTCAATGACTTGTAACGATATTTGTCTCCGGGAGATTAAAGATGATGAAAAGCATATTCTTAAATCATTTATGTATGATGCAATATTTATACCTGAGGGAGAGGAGAAACCTTCAAGAGATGTTTTAGAGTACCCTGAAATATTGAGATATTATGATAATTTTGGAAGAGAGGGAGATTATTGTATTGTTGCAGAATATGAAGGTCAAATAATTGGAACAGTATGGACAAGACTGTTTTCCCCGGATAATGAGAGTTATGGATATATAGACTCATTTACACCTGAAGTCGCTATGGCTGTTATTGAAAAATACAGAAACAAAGGAGTAGGTAAGCTTCTGCTTTCAGAAATTCTAAAGCTCATAGAAACAAAGGGGTATAAACAAATATCACTTAGTGTTGATACCGATAATTTTGCTTATGATATGTATAAGAAATTTGGGTTTGTAGATATTCAATTGGTTGACAAATCAATGAAGATGCTTAAAATTTTTTAAGTGGAGAATAAAAATAACTGTAATAAAATATCCTGCTCAACTGCCCTTAATAAATTAAAAAGGAAGATTCCATATGGCTGGGACCTTAATATTTACAGAGGGTGCAGTCATAACTGTTCATATTGTTATGCACGCTATTCTCATGATTATCTTGGGGAAGATGATTTTAATAAGGTTTTTGTGAAAACAAATATTGTGGAACAACTGGATAAAGAGTTAAGCAGCCCATCCTGGAAAAGAGAGGTTATAAATATAGGAGGAGTTACCGACAGTTATCAGAAAATAGAAGAGGAGATGTTGATAATGCCCGAAATTCTGAAACTTCTAATAAAGTACAAAACGCCAGCGATAATCTCAACAAAATCTGATCTGATTTTACGTGATTTTGACCTGATTGCTCAACTTGCAGAAATTACATATGTAAATGTTGCTTCCACAATAACTACAATGGACGAGAATGTGAGAATTAAAATTGAACCAAATGGAAGTCCAAGCTCAGACAGATTCATAATGTTGAAAGAGTTCAGAAAAACAAATGCATCAGTTGGGCTACACACAATGCCAATTATTCCACTTCTTACCGATAGCAAGGAAAATATTGAAGCCCTTTGCCAAGGCGCAAAAAGAGCCGAAGTCCATTATATGCTACCGGGAGTACTCTATTTGAGGGGTGTCACCAGAAAACACTTTTTTGATTTTATTGAAAGGGAATATCCGGATAAATATGATGAATTAAGAGAGCTATATAAAGGCGGAGGTGCAGATAAATCTTATAAAGAGGCTCTTTACAGTAAAGTCGTCAATCCTTTTAGAGAGAGATACGGCATCCCTAGCAGTTATATGAAAGCCATGAAGGAAAAACTTAAATAAAAGGTTTGTCATTTATATTTGTAATATGAATACAGAATCAATACAACTTCTGAAAAATTCAGAACTCTACCCGGATGAGAGATATCTGGAAGAGATCCTTCAAACCGAATTGTTTAGCACATATCTGGCATTTACAAGAACGCTAGCAGATATAGGTTTAGCGTGGGAGTGGCGTTACTATAATGACGGTAAGGCTTGGTTGTGCAAAGTGACATTCAAAAAAAAGACGGTAGCGTGGGTGTCATTGTGGGCAGATTTTATTAAAGCAGGATTCTACTTTACTGAAAAAAACAGAGAAGGAATTCTTAGTCTGGATATTAGTCAATCTTTTAAGGACTCTTTCTCCTCTGCAAAACCAATTGGAAAACTTCTCCCTTTAACTCTCGAACTTGAAACACAAAATTCCCTTAAAGTCTTTGAAATTATTGCCAAATATAAAATGTCAACTCTTTGATGCTATTTTTAACATTTGTAAAGAGTTATTCTAGTGTTACTCTGTTTTAAAAAATATTTATAACGCTATGCAAGAAGAAAAAATTAAAATTATAGCTACAGATGGACAGGTTGTTATCCGCGAAATTCAGGACGCTGATCTTAGTTTAATGACACTATATGCAAACAATCCAAAAGTAGCAATCAATTTAAGAGATGCATTCCCCAGCCCATATACAATGGATGATGCGATAGGATTCAAGAAGGCAATAGACAATCAGAATCCAAAAACAATTTGTGCAATTGAATACAAAGGGGATTATGTAGGTAATATAAGTCTTTCACCTGCATCAGATGTTTATCGCAAAAGTGCAGAAATCGGATATTTCATAGGAGAACCGTTTTGGGGTAAGGGGATAATGACAAGGGCTGTTAATCTTATTACAGAGTGGGGATTCAAAACCTTCGATATTATTAGAATCTACACCGGCATTTTTGAGTACAACATTGCATCACAAAGGGTTCTGGAAAAGTGCGGTTATACCAAAGAGGCTGTTTTTAGAAAATCAATTTATAAAAACGATAACTTGTACGACGAGATCAGATACTCAAAACTAAAAGAATAAATTATGAGTGATATTGGTGTTAAAAATAACTCTTTAATGCCTCAATGTAATTTTCAAATGCATTTCTCCCCTTGGCGGTTATACGGCATGTGGTTTTTGGCCTTTTACCACTATAACCCTTCTCAATATCAATGTATCCGGCTTCGTATAATTTGTCCAGTTGAACACTAAGGTTGCCGGCAGTAGATCCGGTTTTCTCCCTGAGATAGACAAAATCTGCCTCCTCTGCAGTTATCAGGATAGATACAACTGCCAGCCTTAATTGCGAATGAAGCAGAGGGTCTAGTTCTTTAAACATTTTTAGCTGTTTTTTTAATTTTTCTTGATGCTGAATTAAGTATATGACCCGGGATAATTAGCATAATGATAGAAAATGATGAAAATATTAATATCTGATTCAATCCGCTTATCATTAATATTACAAAACTAAGCAAGATTCCTAAAAATCCGGCCACTATCACAGGCTTGAATTTTATTATCAGACCGCTTATAGCGACGCCTGTATTTATAAGCAGTGCCATAATAAATAAGATAGGGAATGCTTTATAGTCAATAAACATATACAGGGATAACAATCCTGCAACTATTCCTATAACAATCCAAATCTTTCCAATAATTCTGCCAACTAACGAAACTGCTCCTTTGTCTTGCTTATTCAAAAGATATATCATTGTAGGATACCCGATAACCGGAATTGCAAACCAAAGCCATTGTATACGATAATCTCCTGTTTTCATTAATAGAAAATAGATGGTCAACGATACAAAAAGCCATACATAGCCCCATAGCAAATAGATGTTACCACCGTCTCTTTCGAGATTGTTTCTAGTCTCCTTAATCATTTTTGTGATTAATTCAAGACTCTCATTTTGTGTTAAATTCCTCTCTTCCATAATTATAATCAATGTTATTATTGTAAATAAGTTTAAAATATAAACCAAAGTATTTAAAAAATATGTGCACTACTTTTGATGCACGTTGCAAATATAAATAAGTTTATTAAATAAACCAAAATATTTTAATTCTATTTAAAACAATCTTCCATTTGATAAAATGATAATCTAATATTGTGTTTGTTTTTCTAATTTTCGTATCATATAAAATTTATGTTATGAAAAGAATTATTATACGGTTATTGGTGTTATTTATTATGCCAATACTTATTCAGGGATGTGAAGGAATGGATTTCGGACCTAACCCCGACAATAAACAGGTAACAATCACTGTCGAGATGACCAATTCTCATAGTAAGGCTGCCTGGGTTTATGTGTTTTCGGATAGTCTTTCTGAAACCGAAAATCCCCAGACAATGGTTCAACCCGGGGCTAAGAGAACAGTAACTATACGGGTTTTCTCAAACTATGCCAAGAATCAGATTGACTTTAGTGCCCGTGATAATGATGCATGGTCGGTTACAGGGTTGGCGAATTTTGTTCTGGATACAAGAAAATACAAGACAGAGGACGAACTTAAGGCCGTAGTTGTAAGGGCTGTTTATACCGGTGCCCCTGTTATGACTGTAACTGCCAACTGATCCGATTCATTTTTCGGGCAATAACAGTTCAATCTATTAAGCTTTCAGTCATAAGATTTGTCAATATAATTTATACCTTTACAATCGTTGCAGATATAACTTATAAGATAAAATAGGATTATGAAAAAGGAGAGTAAGTTAGCACTGAGCATATCTCTAGGTTTTGTAATCGGTGTCATAGTCGGGGTGATTCTGGGTTTATTATCAACCGATCCGGCACTGTGGTTATCTGTTGGAATAGGCATTGGGTTAGTATTTGGCTCTCTGGCAGGCTTGTATATAATGAGAAAAAGGCGGGATGAATAGTCATTGCAGTATATGACTTTATAAGTAAATAGTGGATAATATATGGATTGGATAATATTGGTGATTGCAGGGTTGTTTGAGGCCGCATTTGCTTTTTGTCTTGGGAAAGCCAAACTTAGTACAGGCATGGAAATGTATTTATGGTATGCGGGTTTTCTGCTAACTCTGACTGTAAGTATGCTGCTTCTAATCAAAGCAACTCAAACTCTTCCAATAGGTACTGCATATGCAGTCTGGACAGGAATTGGTGCTGTAGGAACAGTCCTGATAGGAATATTTGTATTTAAAGAACCTGCATCATTCTTAAGAATATTCTTTCTTTCAACTTTGATTTTTTCAATCATCGGGTTGAAATCAATTGCTTAAAAAAGCTAACCTTTCATTTTATTTTATAACTTTAAAAGGTGTTGACCTTAAGTTGACATCTCTCTTTTTATTTATTAAATAATAATTGAAGTTATGGCGCTAATAGAAGAGTTTGAAAAACAAGGAATATGGCTTTTTAAATATCGTAGTTATCTCCCTCTTATAATACTTTTTTTTGGAACGATCTTATATCTTAGAGTGGAGATATATCCTGGTACTTTTTTTCTGGAAGAGACCCAATATGAAATTTATTATGAGATGTTTTGCCTGGGTATAAGTTTATTCGGACTTGCTATTCGTATTTTTACTGTCGGTCATACACCTAAAAATACATCCGGCCGGAATACAAAAGAACAACTGGCGGATAAATTAAATACAACAGGTATATATAGCATAGTAAGGCATCCGTTGTACCTTGGCAACTTCTTTATGTGGCTGGGACTTGCTGCATTGACAGGTAATATATGGTTTATATTAATTTTTTGCTTTGTATACTGGTTATACTATGAAAGGATAATGTTTGCAGAAGAGCAATTTTTACGTAAAAAGTTTGGGGATCAATATTTAGATTGGGCAAAAGGAGTTCCTCCGTTTATTCCAAAATTCTCAAACTATGTGAAATCAACTCTTCCTTTCAGTTGGAAAAAGGTTTTTAAACAGGAGAAAAACGGATTGGCTGCAACTTTTTTGATATTCTGTTTGTTAGATATTTCCGGGGAGATGATTGAGAACCACAAAAAGTTTAATTATTTCTTTATATACGGCTCTATTTTGTCATTGTCTATGTATGTTGTTCTTAAGTATTTAAAGAGGAAGACAAATATTCTTAATGAGACAGGCAGATAGTTATGTATTAGTTTAAATTATTATTTAAAAAAATAAAAATGATTTCAAGAAATTATATTAATGAACAGATAAAAGAGACTCCTCACGGAGTGGACGTCAGACAATTATACGATAAAGATTCAGCTCAGGTGATGCACATAACTCTGCAACCCGGAGAGGCACTAAAACCACACAAGACCCCGGTTGATGTTTTCTTTTATGTATTGGAAGGATCTCCCACCATTCATATCGGGGATGAGTCAGTAAAATTTGAAAAAGATACTCTGATTGAAAGTCCGGCCAATATTGTTCACTATCTGAGTAATGAATCTGCAGAATTGGCAAGAATTATGGTGGTAAAGGCACCAAAACCGGTTAGTCAGACGAAACTATTATAGATAACCTATATCTAACCCTTTTCAGCAATAAGGATTAATGCAGATTCCTGAAAAATTTCGAGATTTCTGCCGGATATTGAAATTATTTTATCCTGATGCAAAGCGGAGAGCGTGTTTATAATACTCTCTTTTGAATAACCAAGTGCATCAGCCATCTCATCTCGTGTAAAAGGGATTTGCAGTTTGGCAGATTTATAGAGTTTGGAAAGAGTCAGCAGCAAAGTTGCAACAGCTCCGTTTACGTTTTTATGGCTCATTGTAATAAGAGTATGCACAACGCTGTTTGTCAGTTCTGACATAAGTTTTACTATGTACACTGCAAAGTTCCCGTTTGTCTCAATAAGATTTTCAAAAACTTCTCTGTCAATAATTCTGACTGTCGTGTCTGTTATCGCAACAGCAGAAAATTCAAGCCGCTTTTTTACAAATGAGCACATAAGCCCTATAAAATCACCGCTCATTCCGAAGCTGAAAGTGGTGTCTCTTTCCCCGGTCTGGAAATTCAGTTTAGCAATACCCTCTTCTACAAAAATTATCTGAGAAGCAAGTGTGCCTTGTTTAATGATTGTCTCCCCTCTTTTATAGGTTAGGATTTCAGAAGCATCAAAAATCCTGTTTTTTTCAACATCATTCAAGGAGTTCATCCAACTGTAAACTTCAATTCTCTTATGTGAGTCATCTTTCATTGCAATCACTAATTCCTTAAAAATGCAATTTTACATCTTTTTTCATTAAAAACTACCTTTCGATTAATATCTTTCATCGAATAATCTGCTATACTTTTGTTAAAAATTATAACTTTTTTAATCCAAATCATTATGGCAGACATAAAATTCAGAGTTAAAGCTCATAGCGAAAATCAAGCGAAGACAATTGTTAAGGCAAGACAATTTCAAATAGTTGTTGACGAACCGGCAGATTTGGGCGGAACAGATACAGGCCCGAATCCGGTTGAGTATGTTCTGGCTGCATTTGCCGGATGCTTAAATGTAATGGCACATCTTGTAGCAAAAGAGATGAACTTCACTTTAAGAGGTGTAGAGATAGATTTAAGCGGAGATATTAATCCGGCTCGTCTTTTTGGGATGAGTTATGACGAAAGGGCAGGTTACAAGCAGATTGTAGTAAGAATAAAACCTGATTGTGATGCGGATGACGCTACTCTTGCAAAGTGGGCAGAGGCAATTGAAAACAGGTGTCCTGTAAGTGACAATCTGCAAAATGCCACTCCTGTAAAAATAGAAGTTAAGAAAAAGTAAACTTACTAATTGGATAAGCATTTGTGGCTGCGTTAGAAATGATGCGGCCTTTTTATATATTATACTAATTATTTAGTATACAAATTGTAAATATTGTTGAATTATTAATTATTTTTACTTGCTGAAACCACTAAAATCCATAACTTTATGTCGCCATTAAATTGGGGCGATTTCCGAAAAGCCATATGAGTAGGAATAACTTATTAATCTATAAACTATGATTAAAAAACTAAAAGCTATTGCAGCTCTTGTCGCAGTTGCAGCTATGGTTTCGAGTTGTGCTCTGACACTGCCTGTTAATGCTACCAGCAACCCTGTGGGTAAGAAAGTTGGTATTTCAAAAGCCACCGGCTATTTAGGAGTATTATTCTTCGATCAGGATGCAAGTATCAAAGAGGCTGCCAAAAACGGAGGGATTACCAGAATTTCTACTGTAGATGTTAAGAAAAGCAGTGTTCTTAACATTATCGTTACTTACGAAACCATTGTTACTGGTGAATAACCAAAAAAAGTTGCAGTAATGAAGAGTAGTTTTATTATAATTGTTATGCTTACAGTCATTACTGCAACTTCTTGTTTTACAATTAGGACACCAAGTGTAAAGTCAACAAAAAAATTATTTGAAACTTACTATGTTGGCAATCAGGGGACACAGTATTATATAAAACCAGTTGTGTTTCCAGGTGAGTCAGATAGCAATCTGGAGTTGGACATTACATTCAGGTATAGAGATAGAATTTCTGATTCTGCAATAGTTAATTTTTCGCTTAATGATGCAGAAATTTTTAAAAGCGCAGATAGCCTGGTTATCTTCAATGGAGCATGTAAATTGGTTTTAGAGGGCCCCCGACTCATTTTTGCAGAGCGACACAAATCAGTTTTTAAATCAAGGTTTTCATGTAGAGCAGATCTTTCTGAATTAAAAAAGTTATTTGAAAATAGTAACTGGACTATCTTCTTTTATTCAAATGACAGAACCCGAAAATTTTACGCATTGAAGAGTTCAGCAAAGAGTATTGACAAGATTAATTATGGAGTCTTTGATTTACTATAGAGCTACAAATTATTTTTTTTGTCTAATTTTACTTGTGGTCATTTAATTGACACATGAAAGTTATGCGAATTATTAAGAGAATATTATGGGCAGCATTGGTGACCTTTATTGCCAGTATTATATTCTCTTTGCTATTCCCGGGTAAGGTCAAGATAGTTGACAGTATAAGAATGTTTGCACAAAGACCGGTATTAAAATGGGCTGGAAAAATAAAAATGGAAGATATTCCGATTATTGACAACCAGCCTAAAGAGGAGGGTGTTGACATAACTTATGAAGAGCTGCTTACCCATATATCTTCGTTAACGCCCGGAGCCATATTTTTTACTCGCACCCGTAATTACGCCCTATCTGAGTTTATCCCCGGAATGTGGATGCACACAGGGATTTTTTTAGGTACCAAAAAGCAGATTTTTAACTTATTAAGAGGGGAGGCCTTTTTAAATGAATTGGATACACTCATGAATGATTCTGACATCTACGTTCTTGACAGTTATGCCGAAGGAGTTGATGTAAGACCATTCAGTGAGCTCTCCAATATGCAGGAAAAATCGTATCTAACCCATTTTGCATCGTTCTCTATTAAAGAGGACAAAAAACTGCAATCGCAAATTATTTCAAACGGGTTAAATTATCTGGGAAGGGAGTACGATTACGACTGGATAACAGAAGATGATGAGACAATATTCTGCTCCGAATTGCTATACCATACATTACAAGCTGTGGGGATAAATATTCAGGACCGAACTACAACGGTAAGCCGTGAAATATTCACCCCCGACAACCTGTTTCAGTACCTCTTAAACAATTCAGGTAAAGATGAAATGTTCATCTACAACGGAACGGTTTTCAAGGGGAACGATACAACTCAGATACGTTTTCCTATATAGAAAACATATCCGTAGTACCTTTTGTACATTTCATACATTCTCTCTTCACGAACAAGCTCTTCAATCAGCATTTCTGCTTTTCTTTCACCTCTGTATTTTTCAAGAAATTTTCTTTGAGCCTCTCTCTGAGGTGCATAAAAATGTTCTGTCCAGCAGTTTTCCGGTATAACAAAAGTGGCTACAGGAATGTATCCTGCTGATTGCATCTGCATAACTTTTGTTGGGATGGTATCAATCTGGTCATATGAATTCATCCAGAAGTCTTCAATTTCGGATGGCCTTTCAGGGGTAAACCATGACGCCTCAGAAACGGCGATATAACCTCCCTTCTTTAAGTACTTGTGCCACTCCTTGAGACCTCTTTCAAAACCAATATTGTAAATAGCACCTTCTGACCAGATTAAATCCAACTCCTCTTCTTCAAAAGGCAGATTGTCCATTGATCCTATGATCCCTTGTACCCTCGCTTCTAAACCAAGTTGTTTGGAGTTGTTGTTGAAAATGTCTATAAATTTGGGGAAGAGATCTATACCTGTTATGTTACCGGGAAGGTTTTGAGCCAGAATCATGGTTTGCCCGCCTGTTCCGCAACCCAGGTCTACAATTTTTGAATCGGGGTTCATATTATCAATAAAGCTTGCTGCTTTGATTGTCATCTCGGGACTTCCGGGGCCTTGTCTCTCTACCTGAGAAAAATATTCACAAATTAGTTGGAATTCAAAGTCGTGTATAGTAATTGTTTGATTACTCATGATGTTAAATTTATTTTGTTAACCCCCATTTAGGTGGAGGGTTCTTTGATTGATGTAAAATGAAAACAAATCAGGCAGTAGATTGCCTGAAAAATAGAATTATAACCTGTGACTTTTACGTCAAAGGTTATTTACCTCACCAGATCCGAATTAAATTTAAACATCCAAAGTTTTTAGATGGTGCAAAAGTACAATATTTTCCTTTTGTGCCAACTATAAATTATATATTTGCGAACAAAATTTTTTGAATGCAAATTATTGAACTTATACTAATTGCCATTGGCCTCTCTTTTGACACTTTCGCAGTATCTATCTCAACTGGTCTGACCAATAATAAAATCAGGTTTTTACAAGGGGTTAAAGTTGCACTGGTTCTTGCTTTTTTTCAAACATTAATGCCATTAATCGGTTGGTTTGGAGGAGTTCAGTTAGGTCGTTTGATGTCTGATTTTGATCATTGGATAGCATTCGGGCTTCTCTTTTTGTTGGGAGTCAAGATGATTGCAGATACATTTAAAAAAGATGAAGAGAGAAAGATTAATCCAATGATGTTGAGTGTCCTTATCTACTTAGGGCTGGCCACAAGCGTTGATGCTCTTGTCGTAGGAGTCAGTCTTGCACTTATAAGTACTGATATTTACCTGGCTCTTGCAGTTATTGGCTTTACAACATTCATGGCAGCAATGATAGGAATGCTGTTGGGTAAAAACGCTACGGGCAAACTCGGAAAAAATATTGAAGTGCTCGGAGGCCTTATTTTAATTGGTATTGGAGCAAAAATACTCATCGAACACCTCTCTTAAAATGAAAATTAAAAGAATGGCAATAATATTAGCTTCGGCATTAATTCTCTTTTTTCTGCTTCTTTTGACAGTTGTTCTTTTGAACAGTCAAGGGAGACCACATCCCTTTGTTGATAATAGTGGTAAAGTAATTGAAGGCAGTATGGCAGAAAAGAACTTTATTAAGATTGGCGGGGTAAAACAAGGGATGTTTATTAAAAGTAAGGATACCAAAAATCCTGTTTTGCTTTATCTGCATGGAGGCCCTTCATTTTCTAATTATTTTCTGATAGAGAAATACAATCCCGGACTGGAAGACGTTTTTACAGTATGTTATTGGGAGCAGCGAGGTGGAGGACTCTCATTCAATTCTGAAATTGCTAAAGAGAGTATTACATATGCACAACTTGCCTCAGATGCCATTGAGTTAACAAATTATCTGAGAGAGAGATTTGGTAAAGAGAAGATTTACATTTTTGCTCATTCCGGAGGTACCCCGATTGCACTTAAGGTGATTTCGCAAAGCCCTCAACTATATCACGCATATATTGCTATGGCTCAGATTACAAACCAAGCTGAATCAGAGAAAGTTGCTTACGAATATATGGTTGCTCAAGCTTTAAAATCGGTTGATAACAAAGCATTTAAAAATCTTCAGAAGTATTCACATGTAAAAGATGGAGAAGATATTCTTAAGTTTTTTAAATCTCCGGCAAGAGATAACTATATGCACAAAATGGGAATAGGCACTATGCATAAGATGAGGTCGGTTTTCTCAGGAGTATTTTTGCCTGTCTGGATGTGCAATGCATATACATTTAAAGAGAAGTTCAATATCTGGAGGTCAAAAATTACCTTTTTACCAAAAACAGATATTCATAAAGAGACCATAGAGACAGATTTTGCCTCTTTATACAATGAGATTAAAATTCCTGTTTACTTCTTTTGCGGTGCTCATGATTTAACCGTTAATACTGCATTGACAAAGGAGTATTATGAAAAACTCATTGCCCCTGAAAAGGCATTCTATCTTTTTGAAAACTCCGCCCACAGTCCTCTTTTTGAAGAGCCCGAAAAAGTTAGGAAGATCATAAAGGAAGAGGTTCTTAACAATGACAAGAACTATAATACTGACTGATTTTACACTTTTAGATGACACAGATTAAAGACTATAGTGTTAACAGATTCCCAAAATCCAGAATTGCCACATTTGATATTTGTGCAGTGAGTAATCTAAAGCATTATGTAAGTGTAATGCTGGAGCTTGATATTACAGAAAGTCGCAAAAAAGTTAAGGCGCTCAGACTGCAGGGCTCAAAAATCACATTTTTCGGATGGATGCTAAAGTGCATCGCAACAGCAATAAACAGACATCCGGCATCTGCGGCGTCTCTGAAAAACAGAAGAGAGATAATAACATTCAGTTCAGTAACAATTTCTACTATAATTGAAAAGGAGATAGATGGTATAAAGGTTCCTATTCCGCTCATAATTAAAGATGCTGACACTAAAAGTGCACAAGAGATATCAATTGAGGTAGAAGATGCAAAAGGGGCAGAGGCAGGATCGGCCACAGTAGTGCTGAATAAAGCTCCAAACAGGCTGGAGGGTCTCTACTATCTTCTCCCCGGATTCCTGAGAAGGGCTGTATGGCGGTTTATTCTCAAAAGGCCGAAGTTTGCATTTAAGAAAATGGGTAATGTTGCCGTAACCTCTTTGGGTATGAGTGGAAATGTAAACGCATGGTTTATACATAAAAGTATCCACCCAATCTCTTTCGGTATTGGTTCTGTAACAAAAAAACCACTCGCAATAAACGATTCTGTAGAGATCAGAGAGGTGCTTAATATGACAATTCTTATTGACCACGACGTTTTTGACGGAGTACCTATGGCAAAATTTGTAAAAGATCTTTCAAAAGCTATTGAAGGGTATAATTAAGAGCTCTCTTTTTGCTATTTTTGTCCTGCTATGACATAATCTATAATTCTATGAAAAGCAGGGAATATTATCTGGAACTTCTTAATAAAAACATTAAAAATCCTAAAATGGTTGCCCATTGCCTTGCATCAGAGGCAGTAATGAGAGCATTGGCTAAAAGGTTCGGGGAGGATGAGAATATGTGGGGAATGGCCGGACTGCTTCATGATATAGATGTGGAGTTTACAGAGGGTGACTCTTTACGCCATGGCCCGGAAGGTGCAGAATTGCTCCGTAAAGAGGAGCTCCCGGATGAGGCTGTTGAGGCCGTATTGTTGCACAACGAAAAGGCAACTGATATTAAGAGAGATAAACTCTTTCATCACGCTCTTGCTGCAGGAGAGACAATAACCGGGTTAATTTTTGCTGTTGCTCTCGTCTATCCCGATAAGAAAATATCAAGTGTAAAGACCAAATCTGTTGTCAAAAGGATGAAAGAGAAGCTTTTTGCAGCATCTGTAAACAGAGATGCTATAATGGAGTGTGAGAAGATTGGAATTCCAATTGACGAATTTGCTGCATTGGCAATAGGGGCACTTGCTCCAATCGAAAATGATCTGGGATTTTAAAAAATGAAAAATTATGAGAATTGAGTACGATATAAAGCTGGGGTTTAAAGATGTAATGTTTCGCCCAAAACGATCTACCCTAAAGAGCAGGGCACAGGTAAAACTTGAAAGAACCTTCAGGTTACTTCACAGTAAAGGAGAGTGGTCCGGAGTTCCGATAATGGCGGCCAATATGGATACTGTGGGAACTTTTGAAATGGCATTAGCCCTTATGAAGCATAAAATGTTTACTGCGATTCACAAGCACTACTCATTATCGCAGTGGAGCGAGTTCATTAAGAAAGCGCCAAAAGGGATAGAAGGCTATATTGCCGTGAGTACGGGGACCAGCACAGAAGATCTGGAAAAACTTACTGGGATTATGGATGTAAATAACCATCTGAAGTTTATCTGTATAGATGTTGCAAATGGATATTCAGAGCATTTCGTCTCATTTGTCAGGCAGGTAAGGAAAAAATTCCCGGAAAAAGTAATCATTGCCGGAAATGTTGTTACAGGAGAGATGGTTGAGGAGCTCCTTTTGTCGGGTGCCGACATAATCAAGGTGGGAATAGGTCCCGGATCTGTCTGTACTACAAGGGTCAAAACTGGTGTTGGTTATCCTCAGCTGTCAGCAATAATTGAGTGTGCAGATGCTGCACATGGTCTTGGCGGACAAATAATAAGCGATGGTGGATGTACAACCCCGGGTGATGTTGCCAAGGCTTTCGGTGCAGGAGCTGATTTTGTTATGCTTGGTGGAATGCTGGCCGGTCATGACGAAAGTGGAGGGGACCTAAAAACCAAGGGAGGAAAAAAGGTAAAACTGTTTTATGGGATGAGTTCCGCAACTGCTATGAAGAAGCATGCAGGAGGAGTTGCCGAATACAGGGCAAGTGAAGGTAAAACAGTTGAAGTCCCTTACAGAGGTTCTGTAGAGGATACCGTTCTGGATATTTTGGGAGGAGTTAGAAGTACCTGTACTTACGTGGGAGCCTCTCAACTTAAAGAGCTTTCTAAGAGAACCACTTTTATAAGGGTTGCCGAACAGGAGAATCAGGTTTATAAAAGAGATGAGCAATCAGCTGAAGATTAGAGAATTCAGCTGTTTACTAATTGTTTTCAAAGGCGTAATCAACAATTTTATTTAGAAGGGTGTTGAATTCCAGTGTCTTTTTATATTCAGTTAAAACTCTTTCAAGTAGGTCGTCTGCTAATATAAAGTCATCTTCAACAAACTTCATCAGGAAGTAATCTTTAAGCTTAAAATATTCTGCGTATGGGCTGTCAGCAGGGAATCCTGCGGGAATACGCTTAAGTGCATCGCCTGAATCAAGTTTGAACCCTTTGGCGGAATCAATAGTACTTTGGAACTCCTGTCCATTGAGCATGATCTCTTCGCGGATATTTTTAACAACGATGGGAGCCGGCCTGTAAATACCTGCACTTAATATATGCCCACCAATATAGTCAGCTCCTTTTGCCTCAATGTGAAAGTAATAGCCCGAATAACCCGATCTCTTACCCTTGGGGGAAACAAAAGCTCCCATATGTGTTTTGTATGGTGATTTGTCATGTGAAAATCTCACATCCCTGTATATTCTGTAAGTACAATCTTTTACCGTTAAATTTTTAATTGAAGGATCAAAAGTGCCAATCCCGTTAATTAGCTCCTGGGTAAAAGAGTTAAAAATCTCCAGCGATTCACGGTACTCCTGCTTATTGTCTTCAAACCACTCTCTGTTGTTGTTTAATTTTAGATTATTAAGAAAATTCAGAACCTTTTGCATAGTGTAATTTTGATGGGATTATTATAAAGCACGAATTTAAACAAACATCTTTAACATCTAAAATCACTCCGAAAAAGATCTTCCCTGCTGAGAGTAATCAAATCTCCGCAACGGGAACCTCATCCATCATCTCCTGTACAATTTTGGTTACAGTTCTGAAGTCGATTTTGCCGGAGCTCATCATCGGCAACTCCTTGATAACTAAAAACTGTTTAGGTAAAGCTATGTTTGGCAATTCATCGCCCATCTTTTTAAGTATTTCCGATTTATTCACCTCAATTGTTACAGTTGCTATAATTGTCGAGCCCCTCATCTCGTCGGATACATCAACTACACAGCACGATACTCCCGTTGGCAGGTGTTTTTCAAGTGTATTTTCCACTTTTACAAGAGATACCATCTCTCCACCAATTTTTACAAATCTTTTAAAACGACCGGCATGCCAAAGATACCCGTCTTCATCAAAATAGCCCATATCACCGGTGTTGTACCATCCATCAGATATTGCTTCGGAAGTAAGCCCGGGATCGCCATAATACCCCTTCATTACTGAATCGCCTTTGACCATGATCTTTCCTACCTCCCGCGGCTTGCAAATCTCTCCTGTCTCAAAGTTCTCAACTTTAACCTCAACTCCAGGGATTACCCTTCCGGTACTTCCCGGTCTGTTGTTCTCAAATGAATTTACCGAAATTACAGGCGATGTTTCAGTTGCTCCATAGCCCTCCAGGAGAATAACTCCATGCTTTTTCTTATAACCATCTCTAAGGGCATCAGGGCATTTGTCGGCTCCTGAAACCATAATTCTCAGAGATTTAAAGTCGCCCGGTTCTGATTTGTGAAGATATCCCCAAAAGAAGCTTGGGGTACCAACCATAATTGTTGGCTTTTCGTCTCTTGCAATATTGCAGATTGTCTGAAAATCGAGAGGATTTGCATATGTTACCATTGACATTCCATAGTAAAAAGAGACCCAAAGGTTAACAGTCAGCCCGAAAACATGGAAAAAAACCAGGTTTGCAAGCAATATGTCATTTTCGTTTATATTTATATACTCTCCGAAATTTCTGATATTCGACGCAATGTTTTTGTGAGTAAGCTGGACTGCCTTAGGGTCTTTTTCGCTGCCACTTGTAAAGAGAATAGCAGCTGTATCATTTTCGTCACCTTTATGGATTGTTTTCAATAGAATATTTAAAGGCAATTTGGTTTGTAATGCTGCTTTTATTTTATCTGCAGTTGTGACTCCGGCCATAATATCCTCAATCATCACCATTCCTGGTATTACAGGACAATTTATCTTATCAAGAAGGGCCTTTGATGTTATAATTGTTTCAAACCCACACTTGGTCTGTGCATATTTTGCATTTGCCTCAGCCCCGGTTGAGTAATTAATCATTACCGGGATTCTTCCGCTCATAAGAGCTCCTGCAGTTGCCAGGGCACTACCGGCAGATGTAGGGATCATAATTCCTATAAAGCCCGGATTATATTTTTTGAATTTTTTGCTTAAAATCAAAGAACCGATAAGAGCTCTTGAGTATGTTACTCTCTTGTCTGTTGTTTTATCAATGATTGCTAATTTATCAGGATATTTTTTTGCGTTTAGCACAAATTGCTGATGTAATAACATATGATTTAGTTTTAGCTTGATTTCAGTTTTCAGGCGGCTAATATAATAATAAATTTGAATTGGCCCAATTAGAGTGTAAATATAAGAAACATGTTAATCGTTATATATAAAAAGATACGTATATATTATTATTCTGAAATATTTTAATAGTGTAAAAATAGTCTTTATCCTTTATGGAATTTTGCCCTTTTTTTGTTAAATTTGAGTGAAACGTTATCATAAACCCACATTCAAACATTATATAAATGGAGCAACAAAATTTAAATATTGAGATACTATATCTGACTATTGATGATTATCAGGAGTTGAAAGAGGCCATGATAGAATCTTATCAGCACATGCCTGCTTCTTACTGGAAGGAACACCATATTGAGAAATTGCTCAACATTTTTCCTCAGGGGCAGGTTGTCGTTAAGGTTAATGGACAGATTGCAGGTTGCGCCCTTTCCATAATCGTTAATCAGCAAAATGTTGAATATCCGCATACCTACAGAGAGATAACCGGGAATTATACATTCGATACTCACAACAGTAAAGGTGATCTTTTATATGGAGTGGATATATTTATTAAACCTGAATTCAGAGGGATGCGTCTTGGCAGGCGTATGTATGACTTCAGGAAAGAGTTGTGTGAAAAGCTCAATCTTAAAGGAATCGTCTTTGGGGGGCGGATACCCAATTATCATAAATATGCCGATAAGCTTACACCCAAAAAATATATCGAAAAAATAAAATCCAGAGAAATAGATGATCCTGTTCTTAATTTTCAGCTTTCCAATGATTTCTATCCTGTAAGAATTCTCAAAGGCTATTTGGAGGGTGACGAGCTTTCAAAGGAATTTGCTGTGCTTCTCAGATGGGACAATATCTACTATGAGATGAAGTCAATAAAAACTCAGCAAAACAAAAAGGTGGTCAGGTTGGGGCTCGTTCAGTGGCAAATGAGACCATACAGCAATACAGAAGATCTTATGGAGCAGGTTGAGTTCTTCATTGATGCGCTGAGTGGATATAAAAGCGACTTTGCCCTGTTCCCGGAATTTTTTAATGCACCTTTAATGGCCAAGTATAATAAGCTTAGTGAACCGGAAGCTATCAGAAAACTTGCAAAATATACAGCGCCGATAGTTGCAGAATTTTCAAAATTATCGGTATCATATAACATAAATATCATTACGGGGAGTATGCCTGAAATTATTGACGGGAATCTTCATAACACAGGATATTTATGCAAAAGAGATGGCTCTGTAGAGAGGTATGAAAAGATTCATGTAACTCCTGATGAGGACAGAGTATGGGGCCTTAAAGGCGGAAACGAGGTTCGTGTATTTGATACAGATTGCGGTAAAATCGGCATTTTAATCTGTTATGATGTGGAGTTTCCGGAACTGAGCAGATTACTGGCAGACGAAGGTATGGATATACTGTTTGTCCCTTTTCTTACCGACACTCAAAATGCATATGCACGAGTTAGGTATTGTGCTCAGTCCAGAGCGATTGAAAATGAATGTTTTGTTGCAATAACCGGTAGTGTGGGAAACCTGCCTAAAGTTCAGAATATGGATATCCAGTATTCACAATCTATGGTATTTACTCCTTGTGACTTCCCGTTTCCTGTAAACGGAATAAAATCAGAGGCAACACCAAATACCGAGATGATATTGATCTCAGATGTCGATCTTGATCTGCTTACCGAACTTCATAACTTTGGTAGTGTCAGAAATCTTAAAGACAGGAGATCGGATATTTATAAAGTTTCCCGGAGATAAATTTAAAACACTGTTTTATAATGGAAAGTTTACAGGAAATACTCGAATGGATTAAATCGGCCTGGCAGATTCAGCTTTTTAAACTAGGAGAGAGCAACTTTACAATAAAGACAATCTTTATGCTGATTTTATCTCTGTTTCTGCTTTTCTATTTATCGGGTAAAATTAAAAAGATGCTTACTCTAAAGATTTTTCCCCGATACAGGATTGATGTTGGCATAGGTCACTCAATGGCAACGATTGTACGATATGTGCTTATAATAATAGGGGTTGTTATAATATTCCAGACAAGTGGCATAAATCTAAGTGCTCTGGGAGTGCTGGTTGGCGCGTTGGGTGTTGGTATAGGGTTCGGATTGCAGAGTGTAACAAATAACTTTATAAGTGGAATAATAATTCTTTTTGAAAGACCTGTTAAGGTTGGTGACAGAGTAGAAATTGAGGGACTTACCGGGAATATTGTTAAGATATCTGCCAGAGCAACAACAATTTTGACCAATGAGAATATTGCAGTTATAGTTCCCAATTCCGATTTGATCAATAAAAGGGTAATAAACTGGAGTCACAACAACAGAAAGGTTAGGATCAATATATCTGTGGGGGTTTCTTATAACGAAAATCCTAAAATTGTAGAGAAGATACTTCTTAAGGTTGCTTCAGAAAATGAAGGAGTTTTAAAAGATCCTGCTCCTTATGTGAGGTTTGAAGAGTTTGGAGAGAGCAGTCTTAACTTTAATCTGCTTGTCTGGACATTTGACTATATTGACAAACCCAATATATTAAAAAGCGAATTATATTTTGCTATTTTTGATGCATTTAAAGAGATGAATATCGAGATTCCTTTTCCTCAAAGAGACCTACACATTAAATCTAATCCTGGAGTTTAACTATATTTGCCTCTCTTAACTTAAGTAAGATGATAATAGGAATAGATATTGGAAGCACAACAACCAAAGCGGTAGCTGTCCATAACGGTGAGGTTGTAAAGACAATTAAAACTAAAGCATTTGATGCTGTAACATCAGCTACAGGAGCTTTAGGAAAACTTATTATTGAGAGTAATCTTGAGATATCATGTGTTAAGAAAATAATTATCACAGGAGCAGGGGCCGTCAATATCAACAAAGAGATATTCGGAATAAAGACAAGTAAAATTGACGAGATTAAAGCTATCGGGCTTGGAGGAATGTTCCTTTCAAAGAGAGACAACGTAATTATCTCAAACATTGGTACCGGTACCTCAATTATACAGGCAACCAAAGATGAGATAACGCACCTTGGAGGAACGGGAATAGGTGGCGGAACAATAATAGGATTATCAAAAGAGCTTATTCACTCTACAACCTTTGAAAATATATTAAGTCTGGCTGAATCAGGTGATTTAAGCAAGGTAGATCTGTTAATTGAAGATATATCCGATTCAGGCATAAGTTTCCTGGATTGTAAATCTACTGCATCAAATTTCGGGAAAATGTTGGATACTGCAAATAAAGGAGATATAGCACTCGGGATCATAAACCTTGTATATCAGGTTATTGGCGTTATTTCAGTTTTTGCTGCAAGGAGTAAGAATGCAAAATCGGTTTTAATAACCGGAAACGGCAGCAAAAACATAACAGGAAGAAAAATTCTGGAGGAGATATCTCAATTGTACGGCATTGCTTTCGAATTCCCGGCCGATGCTGAGTTTGCAACAGCAATAGGTGCGGCACTCTCCGAAAGTTAGAAAAATCCGGCTACTCTATTGTGAAAATTGTACTGAATCCTGAGATGTCAAAAATCTCCCTGATTGCCGGTTGCATACTTTTTAAAGTAAGTTTCCCCCCGGCAGCCATCATCCTTTTTTGAACTATAAGAAAAACCCTCAATCCTGAGCTGCTGATGTAATTCAGATCGGTGCAATCCAGAACAATGTCTGCAGTCTCTTTTTTTAACAGATCCTCTACTGCACTTTCAAATTCTCCTGAATTTGTAGTGTCTATCCTTCCATTAATATTTATTGTGAGTTTAGTTCCCTCTCTTTCGGATGATATATTCATTATTCTTTTTTTCTAAGTAATTCTTTGTTTTAATTTATTCCGTGGACAGACTTAGTCTCCCAGAAGTTTTAAAGATAGCATAAATTGTTGCGTGAACCTTTTATCGGATTCAAATTTTCTGGCATAGCCTGCAGACCATGTGGTCTTAAGGTATGAGAATAATACAATTTGAAAATCTATCTGTACCCCGGCATTAAAGTAATTTGCTCTATTTGCAGGTTTATCAATATTAGTTAAAAGATGTGTCCCGAATAATGATCCTTTTATAAATGTAGGATATAACCAGGTTGTACCTGCATTTTTTAACCTTAGAGGAGGCAAATTGATCTCTGCCAATGTTCTAATGTAGTTATAACCACCTAATTCATCAATTTGTGCACCCGGAAATGCAAGGGTGCTTCTATATTGTTCAGAAGGTTGCCAGTCTACATAGTTGTTTCTGAACCCTCCAAAGTAGAAATAGGATAATCCTGATTCTCTGTCACCGGCAGAAAACCCGAAACTGTTTCTTAACCAAATACTGCTGTTTCGGATACCCGGTATTAAAAACCCTATATCCTGATCCGATACTATTGTTGGGTATAAGTCCCCTTTGGCCAGAAGTGTTGTGGCATTAACTCTCCATGTATAGCCCTTCTCGTCAGTAACAGCACCCAATGTCTTTCTCAATTTAGACAAACCGTAGGTTGCCGTAGCCATATGTAAATTTTTAATTGGTGTTGTAATGTTCTGGTAATCAGGCAAAACTTCAAGATCGCCAAATGTAAACAATCCAATATTATAAAAGGTCTTAAAAGGGGTGTATAACGAATTGGTCCGCTTATACTCAATACCAAATGAGTATCCTGCCCGGCTTCGCTTTGTTGGACCGAACAAGTCGTAAAAATCTGTTTTATTGTAATTTGCTAAAAATGACCAATTCCATAAATTCCATTTGGCAGAAAGGTGTATTTTTTGGTCATTTTCGTAATTACTCCATGGCGAAATTGCAAAAAACAGATCTAAATTGCTTATTCCCAGAGGATCTCTCCAATTCATCCTATATCCGGCTGCAATTGTCTGTTTAAAACCTGCAATGTCCGGATAACCAGTAATCAGTTTCATTCGTTTAACTGCCTTGTATTTTTGCGAAGTACCTGATTGGGGAAGGCTGTCAATTGAAGAGGCAGGTGGCAATGACCAATCCTCAACCTCAGGATTATTAAGATGTACCAAATTACCAAGGAATTCAATTGCGTTAGCATCATTTATTACTTTAGCAGGTATAACTCCCGGGGTCATGCCGTCTCTAAAGAATTTGAGTACAATCAGTGAATCACCCGATAATTCAACTGGCATAAATAAGCCGGTTTCATCATTTGAAAGCAGTTCAAAATCATTGTTTTCAAGATTAATTCGCCAGATATTTGATATCCCGGTAAAGTAGGAAGTTCCAATCAAGTATTTGTCATTCGATGTGAACCTGAACTGGGTCAGAGTTACATCTTCCTGTTCAATCAGGGTTCTGAAGTCTGACTTACCTGTTTCAAGTTCACCGGTTTTAAACAGTATAACCGACTGTTCCCCCTTTACTCCTGATAATGACGCGCTAAGCATCTCACCATTATTAGAGATATCTATATCAAATATTGCTCTGCCAAATGGTGCGGTGTACATTGGTATTACTTTATCAAATGGTTCCGGAATTTTAACCAGAATCGAATATCCGTTATCATGCATTACACCCCATACGCTGTTATCAGCTTTATTAACAGTTAGATTACCGGTTCGGGTCATTTTATTTACAATTCTCTTTCTTCCTGTTTTAATGTCGACTTCGGCAAGCGAACGGTATTTGCTGTTGTACTCAGAAAAATAAATTTTCTCTTTTGAAGGATTATATGCAATATGGGTGGAGTAATACAATTCAGGAGAGTCAAGTGTTGCAATCTTCCTTATTTTCCCGGTTTTTCTGTCAATTTCCGATATCTGTGATATAACCCCGGGATGGTTGACTGCTGCATAAATCTTATCAGTGACAGGATTATATTCAAGTTTTGAGACATTTCCCAGCGGATGGTCTGTTACAGGCTTAAAATCTGTAAGAGGATATTCTTTTACAGACTCTATATTCTTCCTTTGAAATTCATTTTCCCATGTGATCCAGTCTTGCCATACAATATCAACAGGTTTGTTGTAAACTGCTTTAAACTGATTTGCATAGAATGCTTTACTGCCTTGGGAGCGATCATAAAAAAGTCTTAATTTTTCTGTCCCATATTTATAG
Organism: Bacteroidales bacterium; assembly: GCA_036677745.1. Taxonomy (GTDB): domain Bacteria; phylum Bacteroidota; class Bacteroidia; order Bacteroidales; family UBA932; genus Bact-08. Next base: position 715,351 of record JAVBVW010000003.1, on the reverse strand, counting down.
GCCAGATATGTGATAAACCTTGTGCCATATAGATAAGAGTTTGCACCAACCTGAAAATCTATTGTTGTCCCCTCTGTATCTAATCCCACCAGAGAGTAAATCTTTTTGCCTTCATTAACTATTGATCGGAAGTACATTTCATCATAATTTCCCAATGCCCTTCCAAGACCGCCAGACATCCACGTTTCAAGAAAGCAGGCAATTCCTTCGTGATACCACCTTGGTGAGAACCATCTTGGTGTTGTGTAATAGCTCCACAATGCTGACAATGGATACTCTTCTGTTCTTCTGACTTTACCAAGCAATAACTTCCGGAAAGTCTTATCCCGGTTATTTGGCTTATCTGCCATTACCAAGTGAGTATATTCATGGTTAAACAGCCATTGAAACCTCTCGTTTGACGGGATAATGCTAAATGCAAAACTATATGGTGATATCCCCAGGTGAATTTGATTTAACGGCATAACAATGGCCCCGCCATGCCCCATATCCTCAAAGTCATTCAAAATTACATAGGTTGTGGAATCTTTATAATTCCACAACCTGGAATGGAATTTTGCTGCATTATGATATGTAGATACCACATGTGGTAACAGATAGTTATATCGTTTGCCAAAATATATTAATTCTAAATTCCCCGATTTAACACTTGATATGTCCTGAGAAACAGCTAATAAAGGGATAAATAAAAGGAAAATAGAGCTAAGAACAGAGACAAGTCTAATCTTCATATTTAAGAATCTGCTCTATTTAGTCTAAGTGAAGCTTGCGGCTAATTTGCCAGAATCAAGATAAAACCCCAATTTTTCGCTATCCCACAAACCAGGACTTTTACCAAGTTCTGAAGAATTTACATTAGACCACATACCAAGCTTTTCTATATCAAGAGCAATGACTTTGCCCAGTTTCTCGGTATCTGATATAAATAAACCCAGTTTACCGTTGTCAGATCTGAATGAATTAAGTTTGTCGGAATCATAATAGAATATTTTACCTAACTGTTCAATATCCAAAAATCCAAGCTTTTCCGAATCAAAAAATGTGATTCCAAGTTTTTCAGAGTCCCAGCTTCCCTTTAGCTGAAGTTGGTCTGACTCGAGTTTATTTTTAATTTTATCTGCACCATCAGATTTGTGGTCGGGTGAAAAGAATCTCTTATTGTCAAGATACTTAAGCATAATCTTGTCATTTGTAATTGCAGCAGAGATAGCCTGATTATAAGTTAGCAGATCATGCGCCTTCTCGAGACCCTTAGCTGTTCCCGCCGAATTTTCAAGAATGTAACTCTCCATTACATTTATCAGATCAATTACACTGCTTCTGTGATAGTTTGTTCTTGTTATAATATTTTGTGTCTGAGTTGTGAAGTTTTTTAAAACAGCAGCGTTTGCACTCTTCGGATCTTCGCATAGAGCCAACATTAGCAGTAGATCTGTACGGGTCTCATTCAAAAACAGTCCATATCTTTCAACTGCATCTATCTCTCTGGTATACTTGCTATTAAAATTAGTATTTGATCTTGATTCAGTCACAGCAGTCTCTATCTGTTCTCCAAGGCTCAAAGCATTTGCATAGTAAAATGCAATATAGTTTTTCATTGATTTAAGGAGTAATGAGTCTGAAGCGAGTTCATTCTGTAACTCAATGTCTGCCTCAGTCACCTTTGCGTTGCTGTATTTTTTTACCTTGCCGATAGTGCCGGAAAGCTCTTGGTTGTTTATTCTTGGATACTCAACAGAGATGCCGATAAGGAAACCGGCAATGATTCCAAAAAATGCAGCTGTAATTGCCGTCATTGTTGTTCTTCGTTTCATCATATAAAGTTTTGGTTAATTTTCCAGAGGTTTCTGTAATTCATTTTAATAAGTGGAGAAAGAACCAGCTCTCCTACCTTACCTATACTTCTTCTTAAAATTCTAAGTTCAGCAAGTTTGTCCTTCACTTGAGGATCAGCTGGAATATCAATTCCACTCTCTTTTAGCATTATATTACTCTTTGCTTTTATTGAAAGTTCGAGATATATCCTAAGATAGCAATACATATCAAATATCACCTCTTTAGAGAATTGCTCTTTTATCGAAAGCAGATACTCACCGGCCTTGGTTGATGTAAACTCTCCTTTGTTAATCATCTTCAAGAGATCAATTTCGCTGCTGAATTCCGATTCGAGCCAATCTCCCATTTGGTTAATATTATGCCGAAAAACAAAAACAAAAAATAGAGGGAACAGAGTAATTATTCCCAGTGTCTGAATCACAGGATCTATATAAAAGTGGTTATAGCCGGAATGAATCAGGATGGCAACCGCAAGTGCAACAATAAAAACAGGGAGAGGTTTCCTGTCTCTTATTCTCCCCCCAATTAAAATAATCGCAAAAACTGCAGTACAGCCACCATGCATCACAGCTGTTCCGAATCCCCTGAGAATCCAAACCAACAATGTAACATCACCTATAGAGTGCAGATACCATATATTTTCTATTATGGAAAAACCTGCACCGGCGGCAAAACCGTATATTGCAGCATCAACAGTAAAGCCAATGCGCTTAACTGAAACGAGGTAAATTACAAAGGCTGTTTTAAGAAGCTCCTCAATTACAGGTGCAACATATTTTGAGTGAACTGACATTTCATAAGAGAAATAGTCAACCATTTTTGAGTTCAGGTAGTATGCAACAACAGCACAGAGTGTTCCCCAGATAAGAGACAAAAAAAGTAATTTCCCTGAAACCAGTTTAAAACTGTCCATTATAAACAGAAATAAAAGAAACAGAAAAACGGGAAAGACACTGATAAGAATCTCCATTTGAGGGGTTTTATAAAGCAGGTATACAAATATATAATTTTATGGTCTAAAACAGGCAAATTCATTAGTAGAATAAAGAAGAATTGAGATATCAAACTAAAATTTTTATAACTTTATTATTAAGAACCATAACCGAACTGATATGAAAAGTGATAATAAATATTGTGACCTTAGTAAACTGATTACAATGCTTGACGGCGATATGGATTCAGTAAAAGAAATGGTTTATGAGTATCTGGAAAGTATCCCCGGTTATTTTGAGGATGCTTTAGATGCCTATGAGAAAAACGATCTTGTAAAACTAAAGGGGATACTACATAAACTCAAAGGTAATATCAGCATGATTGCAAACGATCAGATAACTGCAGATATTGTTTCTCTTCATGCAAGTGCCGGCACAGATCAGCAAAAACTCACTGAGGGGATGGAGGGGTTGAAAAACTGGTTCCCCGTTCTTTGTGAAGAGCTAAAGGCCGAATCCGGAAATATCTGATTAATATCTTACAAGTATGTATGGTTTTATCGGGAGTGCTCTGTATATAGACCGGGCATCTTCTCTTGGTAATGATACTTGAAGACGATACAGGTATGTAGGAGCCTCTTTATCTTTTAGAGCTATAGCATTGTGACTTCTGAAGAACCTGTTGTACTCTTTCTTATACTTGCGAGATGCTCTTTTTGATCCGGCAAATTCTCTCTCTTGCTGATTGAACTCTATAACCAGGTTATTGTCAAATGCGAACATTATAAAGACATCGTTCTGGACAGGAAGTACGGGTGCAGATTCGGCAGCATTTGCCTCTGTGGTGTCTTTTGGAGCTTTTTTTACCACCACAGGGAATTTTTCTATGCTGGCAAGTTCTGTTTTAACCTGAGCAGGTCCGGAATAGAGGCTGTCTCTAAGGTAAACAGGCAGTTTTTGTAACCCTTTATTAAACTTAATTTCAGATAATTTTGATTGAAACAGAAAAACTCCCTTTAGTGAGAGTATTGCCAGACTATCACTTAAATCAATCAGAAGAGTTATAGAGTCTGTTCTAGACAATGCCAATGCCGACCTCAGATATGAATCATAATGATCTCTCTCTCTTACCTTCATTAAGAGTTCGGAATTATCGGGTCTGTTTGCAGTTGCCGCAGATTTTAGGTTGAACTCTTCTGAGATCCTTGAATGTTCTCTATTTACGGGAAGTATTCCAAAAAGAGACAATGATATAAGTATGACAACAATCTGTACGGAACAGAAAATCACGACCCACTTTATGCGGATCCTCTCTTTGATAGTGTTTTTTATGTTGATGAAAATATTTTTCATTTCAAGAAATTCTAAAAGATGTAAACTCTCGATCCAACATGCATATTTTTAAACACTACTTCAAGATCATCATCTCCAAGTCTTACACATCCGTGCGTTACAGGCAAACCTAGAAATCTTTGATAAAGTGTTCCATGAATCAGATATCCGTCACCAAGAGTCAGGGCATAGTCTCCCAGAGTTCCGTATTCATATCTGTCGGGATGATTCCTTGGAGGAATCGGCAAACTCTCCTCTACAAAAGCCCAATCCGGCTTTGTCCATACCGGATCCACAATTTTCCCAAGTATTGGGAACATCCCTTTGGGAGTTTTGAACATCCACTGTTTACCATCTCCGGCATCAAGCAGAACATAACTTCCGGTAGAGCAGATACCTTCTCTTATTACCTCTTTTCTGTTGCGCAGGACAAAAGTGTTTCTGGTTGTATTAATTATGAGGTAAGGATTGTATGGGATAAGGTTTTCCAACCTTCTTCTTGAAGAAGAAATACGCTTTTCTGTTGCTTTTAGTTGCTTTTCAAGAGCAACTGAATCTTTATTTACATAGTGTCCCGGAATCCTGGGATATCTGTAAAAAGAGTAAGAAATATCCTTAAGAGATTCCGATTCGCTGAACATAAACAGAGCGATTAACAACGCCATTACAACTGTAAAGGTGGTAAAAATCAATTTTGATGTTCGTTTATTCATCTGATTCTTTTCTATTGATTTATCTGAGTATCTCCTATCAGTTTGTCAAGAGGAGTAAGTGAACCTACAATTGCTACAGGGGTTCCTACCGAGCAAAGTGAGTACAGATTGTCCATATCTCTGTTTGCCAAAGCTACACATCCATCGGTCCAGTCTATACCCTTACCCCCTCCGCCATGTATTTCTATAGCACCCCCAATAAGTGCATTTCTCGAAATATTACCAACACTCTTCTGTTGGTTAAATCTTTTTCTGTCATCTGCATTAGGAAAGTTAATCAATAATGCTTTATGATATATTGTGTTCCTTCCGCTTTTTTTGACTGTTATATGATACCTCCCTTCTGGTGTGGCTTTGTCTCCTTTCTGGATTTTGTCGCCCAGCCAGTTAACTCCAAGTTCGACATCAAATTCCCGGATTTTCTTTCCTGATTTATATACGATACATTTTCTTGAGAACTTTTCGACGACAAGACTTACAGAAGCATTTGTTTTTGACCAGTTGATCATCTCCTGATTAAGCCTTATCCATTCAGGGTAACTCTTAAAGTAATTATCAAGAAGGTCAGCAGTCTGATCTTTTAATTTTGCAATATTGGCATTTATTGAGTCGACTATTTTTCGTGCAGTTATCAGGTCATCTCTTTTGTAGGCCGATTCTGCTTCATCGAGTTTCATAAGTACAGGTGTTACCCTTTTACGAACAGAGTGATTCATGGGCAGCTTATCTTTGACAGTTTCAATATAGCTCAATGCTCTCCTTAAATCATCAAGATTTTCCCTCAGATATTTCTGTAGTTCTGCTTTGGTTTTTAATGAGTTTCTTCTTGCTTCATCTGCCATTGAGACAGCCTCGGTTGCTGCTTTCAGAGCCTTGTCATAATCTCTGAGAATGGGGTTTTTATCGTTATTCTCTTTCCATTGATGCATTGCCTCCTGCCATAGTTGTTCTGCGGCAAGCAGCTCCTCTTTACTATAGACCTCTGCCTCTGCTTTTCTTGCCTCGGCAATAGCCTTTCTACCCTTCTCGATTATTTCTACAGGGGGTTTCTGCGAAAAGAGATAAACTGCTGCAATTACAAGAACTGTTGCTACAGATACAAAAATCAGATACCAGTAAACTCTTCTTCTCTTTCCCGGATTATTACGGCCCATAAATCGTGTTATTTAAATTAAAGCCCTTAATTAACTTAAGGGCTTTAACGTTTTGCAAATACAAGGTATGAATTTAATAAAAAAACTCAGTATTACCTTCTTCTTGTTTTAGAAATTGCGTTCATCAGCTCCTCTTTGATAGCTTCAGCTTTAACTTTAGATGCAGTGGTCTTGTCCTGAGCTGTCATGTAGTCACCATTTGTGATAAGAGTGTTGATCTCGGCAACAGAGGCTTCTAAAACTGTAATGTCGTTTTGGATGGCTTCAAGAGCTGCTTTACCCTCTTTTCCCTTAGGAGCTTTTGCCAACAGGGTTTTATTCTCCTCGATAAGAGCAGTAAGAACTACAAGAGTGTCCTGAACCTCGGTGCGAACCTGAGCTTTACGCTCTTCAGTTCTGGCTTTAAGAGCCTCAACATCTGTAGCGATGGCAACAAGTTGTTCTTTGATTGATTTGTAGTCGCGTGAAAGGAACATTTTTGATTTTTGAGCTTCGATAGCAACATTGGCTGCGTTAAGTGAATCTTCAAGAGCAACGAATTCATCTGCCAGATAACGATTTGTCTCCATTACTTTAGCTGATTCGATTGCTGCTTTTGCTGCATCCAGTTCTGCTTGCGGAAGTTTAGCGCAACTTGTGGCTAGTGCTGCAAAAAGCACAACGGCTAAAATCTGTAAAAGTGTTTTTTTCATTTTAAATAAGAATTTTGTGTTTGGTTTTCTTTCTGAAACCAATTATTGTGCCAAACCGCATAAATAAAAGATATACAGGTGTTTATAGGCGTCTGCCAAAAATGTGATATTTAATCAGCCGATAATTGATAACCGGCCAAATTGTCTAAGTGGTACAAAAACAGGAAAATAGGCGCGGGATTTAAGGTATTGTCAGACATTTTGTGTACATATTTTTTGCACTATGCAAAAAAAGTTTGCATTGATTATCCCTTAAGTCCGTATTTTTCGATTCTTTCGTGCAACATTACCCTTGAAATTCCAAGCATTTTAGCAGCTTTCAGTTGATTCCCTCCCGTTTTGGCAAGAGCCCATTTTAGAAGATCCCTTTCAAATTCCTCTCCGGCAAGTTTAAAAATCTCACCCTCTTTTATTATTATATCTTCGCTGAGATAAGAGTTAAGTCTTGGTAATTCGGTTTTTAAGGTTGAAACAGGTCTCTCGGTGCCTTCCAAAAGTAACTCAGGGCCTATTACAGATCCCTTTGCCAGAATTATCGCTCTTTTTATGACATTTTCGAGTTCTCGGATATTCCCCGGCCAGGTGTAGTCACACAATCTTTTTATTGATTCCGGATGTAAACTTATTGAATCTGATCCGCCGGATTTAGAGTGTTTTTCCAGAAAATGGCTTGCAAGAAGAGGAATATCTTCGCGACGCATTCTGAGCGGAGGCAGAGATATGGTTACAACCTTAAGTCTGTAGAAGAGATCTTCCCTGAATGTCTTATTTATAATGTCATTTTCAAGATTGCGGTTAGTTGCAGCAACCAGGCGTGCATTAACCTTAATTATTTTAGAACTTCCAAGTCTTTCAAATGTTCCCTCCTGTAATATCCTAAGAACTTTTGCCTGAAGAGCGAGACTCATGTCACCAATTTCATCAAGAAAAAGTGTGCCCTGATGTGCCTCTTCGAATTTGCCCGCTTTTTGCTTTTCGGCTCCTGTAAAAGAGCCTTTTTCGTATCCGAACAACTCACTTTCGAGCAGCGATTCAGGAATTGCGGCACAATTGATTGCAATAAATGGTTTTGCTGCTCTGTCGCTATATTTGTGAATAGCTCTGGCAACAAGCTCCTTCCCGGTTCCACTCTCACCGGTTATCAATATACTAGCATCACTGGCGGCAACCTTCCCGATTAATTTAAAGACCTCCTTTATAGCAGCACTCTCTCCGATTATTGTATCATCTCCTTTTGATGCTCCGCTTTTTCTCTTCTCTTCCTTTTCTGTTCCGGAGGCCTCAGCTGGGATGAAACTCGAAGAGGCTTCTGCAATAACCTTCATTAAATGAGGGATGTCAAACGGTTTTTCGATATATTCGTATGCACCGTATTTCATCGCCTTAATAACTCTGTCACCCGATCCGTATGCAGTAATAATAATAACCGGGGTTTTGGGAGAGATCTGTTTTAACTCCTTTAACACCTGAATTCCGTCTTTGCCGGGCATTTCAATATCAAGAATTACAAGGTTGGGACGATCTTTTTTAAATATAGCAATAGCTTCGGCGGCATCTGCTGCCTCTGTTATTGAATACTCCTTGGAGTTAAGAAGTTTTTTAAATGAGTACCTTACACTCTGTTCGTCATCAACTACCAGCAGTTTGAACATATACTTACTTGATTAATTTGTTATAGGAAGGTAGAGGTTAAATATCGCTCCCTCTTTTTCCGGTTTGTTATGTGCCGTAATAACTCCCCCGTGAGTCTCTGCAATCCCTTGTGAAATAGATAGACCCAGACCAACCCCCATATCGCTCCCCCTGATAAATGGTTCAAAAAGAGACTTCATAATGGCTTCCGGAATCCCGGGGCCGGTATCTTCAAAATTTGTAAGCAGATACTTTTTCCCGGGGTTATTGAAAAGGTCATTTACCACTCTGGTGTTTATTGTAAGGGTACCACCCTCGTTCATAACTTCAACAGCATTGAGTATTATATTCATGTAAACTTGTTTCAGATGAGAGGCGTCTGCCATTATCTGAAATCTGCCTTTTGGAGCATTGTTAACAAGAGTTATGTTGTTCTTGATAATTCTTGGTTTAAGAAGATGGATAACCTCCATAAGTGATTCATATGGATCTACTTTGGCAAAGACTGGATCTGCAGGCTTGGCAAACTTCAGAAAATCCTTTGTGAAATTTTCCATTCTGTCGATCTCGGCTGTTATAATGTCCAGGTCTTCCCGGATGGATTGAGAGATGGAGTTATCTTCACGGATCGAATAAACCAGCATCTTTATTGCCGCTAATGGATTACGTATTTCGTGAGCTATTGTTGGAGCAATTTTCCCAAGAGTGGCATATTTATTTGAATATTGCAAAAGCTCTTTATTCCTGTTAAGATCTGTATTTGCACGGTTAATTCTCTCTATAAGAACCTTTATTCTTCTGTCAAGCTCGTCCAGTTCTCCGCCATGATGAAGCTTTAACTGCTCAAATACCTCATCGCCCGAAACGCTTCTGATTGTGAGGATGAGTTGATTTAATGGGCCGAATAACATTCTTGAAATCAACCAGCTAAGAAGGAGACCTGTCACGATTCCACCTATCCCAAGAGAGATGAGAATCCTTAGAATTATGGTGTTGGTTCTTGACAGTTCTCTCTCATGCATTGTTTGGGCAGATTCGTTAATCGAGATAAATTCATTGCTCTTCTGCTCAATTGTCGAAAGTAACTCCTGGGCAGAGTGTACAAGAAGCGCATTAGCCTTGTTTATCTGTCCGGATTTTATCTCCAGTACTGCTCTGATAATGTTTTGTTCGTGATTAGAAAACAGAGCAGATATCTGCCCTATAAGGGAAGCCTCTTCCGGCGTGTTTGCTCTTATCCTTGCTCTTTCGAGGTGTATTGTAAATTTTTCCTGCCTTTTAGCTAAAGAGTCCAGCCATACATTTGACTTATTAACGAGTAGTGTTATGGTGAGTCCTTTAATTGCTGTAATCTCGTTTTCCATCTCCTTCGCTTCGTTTACACTGCTTCTGGACCATTCAATATACCTTTCGGTCTCTTTCTGAAGATTATATGAATAGGCTATTACAAGAAATACGCTCCCCATCATGATTGCCAGAACCAGGAGGACCCAGATAAAAATTCTGTAATTGAAGAAGGGTTTTAAAAACACAGCGTTAAAAAATTATAGCTCAAAATTATTCTAAATTTTGATTAAATGTACTAATTATTGAGGTTTGGTTGATATCTATTTATGTTATGGATATAATCCGGATATATCCCAATTTTTACTATGCGATCCTTCTGTTATTATGGTATAGGAGAATCTGTCATGAGAACGCCCGGTGCCACCCTGCCAGAATTCAAAATAGTCTGCCTTAACAATATACCCTCCCCAATTATCCGGCCTTTTAATCGTATTTCCCGATATGACAAGACTGTTTACAGAATTTTCAAACATTTCTCTGTTTTCAAGAGTCCGGCTTTGTTGAGAGAGAGCCGAAGATGCCTGACTTTCACGTGGCCTTGAATTAAAATATAAATCGGACTCTTTCCCGGTTAGTTTTTCTGCTGTGCCTTCAATTCTTACCTGTCTCATGCTGTTGTGCCAGAAAAAAAGCAAGGCGACCCTGTTATTTTCCCGGATCTCCAAACCTTTACGACTTTCGTAGTTTGTGAAAAACACAAATCCGTCCGGCGAATAATGCTTAAGTAACACAACTCTTGATGACGGAATCCCGGACTTTGATGCTGTGCTTATAACCATAGCATTTGCCTCTGAATTTTCATCATTATTTATTTTTATATGTTGCTCGGCTTCACTAAACCATAATCCGAACTGTTCAAAAGGGTCGGGAGAAAGAGACTCTTTTAAAAGCGGTTTTAATTTATACTCGCGTCTCATATTGTGCAGGGCTTTTGTTTCCATCTTTGAAAATTTATATCGGTTTAGTGCAATATAGTTGTAAATACGGTCTCTGAATGATGTTGGAATCAATATTAAAACATAAAATATCTTCCATAAACCTCCCATATCTCTCAGGATTTGAAGGAGTGCTTTTGATTTAATACTTACACTCTTATTTTTGACATAGACAATGTATTGCTCCTTTGAAAAATCTATCCCAAAGGTATTGAGAATGGCTTTACCCCGGTGAGAGGAGTATGCAATAAAAGTACAGCAAGATGAACGGGCTCTCTTTTTTATAAACGAGACTGTCCACCTGCATATCCCGCAATCTTGGTCATATATCACTACGGACTGTTTCATAGTTTATTATAATAACCTCGGGCGGCATTAAAAGTTTACTGTTTGTCTTAATAACTAATCTTTTTTTATTAAATTGCAGAGAATATTGTTCTCTAACAGACCCATAAACATTGATGCCATGGGTAACATTTTTAAATTCAGATTTGAGCACGGTATAACATTGGCTTACCTTGTTATCGGTTGCCTTTGGATTCTTTTTTCAGACAGATTTGCAGAAGGCCTTACAAATGATAAAGAGGTCCTTACAAATTTTCAAACCTATAAAGGATGGTTCTACGTTCTTATCACCGGACTACTTTTCTTTATATTTATAAAGAGGCATCTCAAGAGGCTGAGAGATGCAGAGGCAAGAGCAATCGAAAGCGACCGTCTTAAGTCTGCATTTCTGGTAAATATGAGCCATGAGGTCAGAACTCCAATGAATGCAATACTCGGCTTTTCGGAACTCCTTAAAAACCCGTCACTAACCGGGGAGCAACAACAGGAGTACATCGATATAATTGAGAAGAGCGGAGAGAGGATGCTCCTGCTTATTAATGATATAGTTTCAATCTCAAGACTTGAATCGGGACAGATTACAACTTTCTATTCAAAGGTTGATATTAATGAGCTTCTTGAGTTTCTCTATTCTGTATTTCTGCCTGTGACAAAGGAGAAGGGGCTTGAACTTAAAATAACAGCTCTTGCACCCGAAGACAGGAAAAGAGCTTTTACAGACAAGGAGAAACTGCTCTCTGTTCTGACCCATCTTTTAAATAATGCAATCAAGTATAGTGCTGATGGATCTATAGAGTTGGGAGTAAACCTGGAAAAGGAGTATTTCAGATTCTTTGTTAAAGATGACGGAATAGGCATACCCGAAGAAAAAAAAGAGAAGATTTTTGAAAGATTTGTGCAGGTTGATTCACGATTGTCAAGTGCTCATGAGGGAATAGGCCTTGGTCTCTCAATCTCAAAGGCATACATAGAGATGCTGGGTGGCACCATATCTGTTGAATCAAAGGAGGGAATGGGTTCAAAATTCACCTTTATAATACCGGCAAAGGAGAAAATTGATTAATTTTACTGTTCACGAGTAAAATTAATCTTTATGAAGAAAAGCCTGCTGGTTACCGTTTTAGTTCTTTTGTTTGCAACTTCTCTTGAAGCTAAAAGAGAGGAGGGAGTCATTATTACAATCAATGAAACTATTAATGCTGAACTGATTATCCCTTATCATCTGCTTGGGAAGCAACCCAATTATAAAGCTATGCAGAGAGGAATCCGGTATGTAGATAACGAGGGTAAAAAGAGGCGGGTTAAACCTACTGATGTAATCAGGTTTGAATTTGACAGTAACGGTAAATCTTACAAAATGGTATCTATGAGAGGCAAAGAGGGTGCAGGTATGGTTTTGGGATTGAGAAAGAACTTTTTTGCTCTTGAGCTGGTAAGTGGAAATGTTAAACTTTATAAAATGGTTTATGAAGATAAGAATTTCAGCTCTGATTCTTTTACCACAGATCATGAAAGGTATATTCTTGAGAGAGACGGAATTCTTAAAGTTCCCCATGCAATAAATTTCAGAAACGAAATGGTTGCCTATTTTGCCGAGTATCCTGCTTTGGTTGAAAAAATTCAAAGTAAAGAGTACAGATATTCCGATTTAGAAAAGATTGTTAATGACTATAACAGATGGTTAGTTGAGCAATAGTAATGAAAATCTTTACCTCATCTCAGTTAGCACTAATTGATAGTTACACAATTATCAACGAACCGGTTAGTGAGGCTGACCTTATTAAAAGGGCAGCAAAGCAGCTTTATGAGTGGATAAAACCATTAGTATCCAAAAAGGAGGTAATCAATATCTTTGCCGGGCCCGGAAATAACGGAAATGATGCAATTGCACTTACTTCGATTCTGGCAACCAGAGATTACCTTTGTAACCTATATCTTATTAATGGCAGGAGTGTCAGATCTGAATTAAGAAAAGAGTTGCTTAATGAGGTTTATGTATTTGGCAGCGTTAATGTTAAATTTGTTGAATCTGAATCAGAGATACCCCAAATACCTTCAGGGTCTTTGGTTGTAGAGGGAATTTTCGGAACAGGACTTAACAGGTGTGCGGAGGGAATATACTGCCCTCTGATAGACAAAATCAACACTTCCGGGGCAAAGATAATTTCGATTGACATGCCATCAGGTCTCTTTTCAGAGGACAATTCTTCTGCTGATCAGAATAAAATAATCAGAGCTGATTTTACTCTGACCTTTGAATTTCCCAAACTCTGTATGTTTTTTAAGGAAAATGCACAATATGTAGGGAAATGGAGTGTATTGCCGATTGGACTGCACAAAGAGATAGTAGATAAGACCGAGTCTCTCCTGACAATGCTCAACCGGGATTTGATCTCTTCATATATTAAAAAAAGAGAGAAATTTTCACACAAAGGAGATTACGGACATGCTCTTTTAATTGCCGGTTCATACGGAATGGCCGGAGCTGCTGTATTATCGGCAAAAGGGGCTTTGAGGGCAGGAGCGGGTCTTCTGACCCTACATATTCCAAGGTTACTTTACGACATTATTCAGGTATCTGTTCCTGAGGCATTATGCTCTGTAGACAAATCTGATGAATTCTTCACCGGATCAGACAACCTGCAAAAATATGATGCAGTTGCAATAGGTCCGGGATTGGGAACAGCTCCTGAAACCTTAACAGGACTTAAAAAACTGTTTTCCCAATATCAAAATCCTATTGTTATTGATGCAGACGCTCTTAATATCATAGCTTCAGATGCAGATATTCTGAAGGAGTTACCCAAAAATTCAATACTTACTCCACATCCGGGAGAATTTTCACGTTTGGCCGGATATAGCAACTCTTCTTATGAGGCTGTTATGAAGCAATCGGAATTCTCTGTTAAAAATGGTGTAATTGTTGTGCTAAAAGGTGCTCATACATCGGTTACAACACCTTCCGGTCATATTTATTTTAATTCTACAGGAAATCCGGGAATGGCAACCGCAGGCAGCGGAGATGTTCTGACCGGAGTTATATTATCTCTGCTCTCTCAGGGATATCCGCCCGAAACAGCAGCTTTGGCGGGGGTATATCTTCATGGACTCGCGGGTGATCTTGCTGCAGAGCACTATGGTGAACAATCACTTATTTCCGGCGATATTCCTGAATACCTTGGAGCCGCATTTAAACAATTATAAATATATGCTTAACATTCTAGATCAATATCCCTACATACTGCCTCTGGTAATTTTTTTTGGCAGAATAATTGACGTATCACTAGGCACACTGAGAATAATATTTGTCTCAAAAGGTGAGAAGTATATTGCGCCTGTAATAGGTTTTTTTGAAGTTCTTATCTGGATTGTAGTTATTTCTGAGATCTTCTCAAGGGCAAACGATTTTACTGCTTATCTCTCATATGCAGCCGGATACGCAACAGGAAATTTTGTTGGTATTCTGATAGAACAGAGAATAGCATTCGGAATTCTATTATGCAGGGTGTATACAAAAGGGAATGGAAAAGAGCTGGTCTCACTCTTAAATCGTCAGAATTACGGGGCAACACTAATTCATGGTACAGGTTCTTTAGGAGAGATTGATGTGATAGAGACGGTAGTTGACAGAAAGCAGATGAAAAGGGTAGAAAAAATTTTTACAGAGTTTGACCCCAATGTGTTTTTTGTTGTAGAGGATGTAAGAACCAAACAGAGAGGCATATTCCCAAAGAACAACACTTTTTTGGGAAGGTGGAGGCCGGGGAAGTAATTAGATTATATGACTAAGAAACTTAAACCATTAATTATGAATAAAATTTCAAAAGCGGTTAAATCAATACTGGCTACCTTGGCATTTGTTTACATCACTCCGGGATGTTCTCCTGAGGTTAAAAACACATATCCGGCAGCTTACCTTGAAGAGATTACCCTGATGCAGCTACATCAGGGATATATTGATGGAAAATTTTCAGTAGCTCAGGTAGTCGAAGACTATCTGTCAAGGATTGAAACAATTGATAAAAATGGTCCTGCGTTAAACTCGATTATAACTATTAATCCCGATGCGCTATCTATAGCAAAAGAGCTTGACAAAGAGCTGGAAGCAGGAAAAATCCGGGGCCCCATGCATGGTATACCTGTAATTTTAAAAGACAATATTGATACTCATGATGGCATGCCTACCACAGCAGGTGCTGTGATACTCAAAAAATCAATCGCTCCTGCTGACAGCAGGATTGCCAGGTTGTTGAAAGATGCAGGTGCGGTTATAATTGCTAAAGCCAATCTGAGTGAATGGGCAAACTTCAGATCCAATTTCTCATCCAGTGGCTGGAGTGGTGTGGGAGGCCAGACCAAAAATCCATACTTTACCGACAGAAATCCGTGTGGATCAAGCTCCGGGTCGGGAGTTGCCGTATCTGCAAACCTTTGTGCCATTGCAATCGGTACTGAGACAAATGGCAGTATTGTCTGCCCTTCCAACAATAATGGTGTTGTTGGTGTAAAACCTACTGTAGGACTACTAAGCAGAAGTGGAATAATTCCAATATCATTTACACAGGATACTCCGGGGCCGATGGCCAGAACTGTTGAGGATGCTGCCATTGCACTTGGGGCTATGACAGGGCAGGATTCTCTCGATTCAAAAACCATGAATCCTGAAGCAAAATTCTATACAGACTACACTCAGTTTCTGAATGCAGATGGCCTTAAAGGAAAACGGATAGGGAAAATCAGGCCTCTTGGCCGGGCACATCACAGAGTTGATTCTTTAATTAATGCTGCTGCAGAATATATGAAAAGTGCAGGAGCAGAGGTTGTAGATGTTGATTTTCCATTCCCGGGTGGGGCAAGTGCCGCTTCGTTTCAGGTGATGTTATATGAGTTTAAAGATGGATTGAACAGATATTTTGAGTCGCTTGGCGATGACGCTCCTGTAAAGAATGTATCAGAACTTATTGAATTCAATTTGAAAGATCCTGTAGAGCTCAGATATTTCGATCAGGAGCTTTTAATTCTTGCCAATGAAAAGGGTTCGCTTGATACCCCTGAATACAAAGAGCTTTTGGAGAGAATGTTCAGACTCACCCGTGAAGAGGGGATAGATAAAATAATGGGAGATAATAATCTGGATGCAATAATTGCCCCTACAGGTTCTCCTGCATGGAAAACAGATTTGATAAACGGAGATAATGGCAGAATGAGCAGCTCATCTTATGCAGCCATCTCCGGCTACCCGAATATTACAGTTCCGATGGGATTTATAGATGGTTTGCCGGTTGGGATATCAATCTTTGGCCGTGCGTGGAGTGAGCCTGTTCTGCTTGAGATAGCATACTCATATGAACAGGGGACAAAACATCGCAAAGCTCCACAATTCAAAACCAACTAAGCAATATTAAGTATACAGAATATATCGAAATGAGGCGCACTGTTACAATTATTATAATTCTCTTTTCACTGCTCGTGGCAAAGATTTCATTTGCAGAGGTTCCCCGTGTTTCACTACTCACCTGTACTCCGGGCAATGAACTCTATTCTACTTTTGGTCACAGTGCACTAAGGATTGTTTATACTGAAAGTGCCAGAGATCTGGTTTTCAATTTTGGTCTTTTTGACTTTAATACACCCAACTTCTATACAAAATTCATGAGAGGTAAGTTGAAATATATGCTCGGAATTCAGTATATGAACGATTTTATTTATCAGTACCAATGGGAGGGGAGGGGTGTAACTGAGCAGGTACTGTCGCTGGACAGTGCCGCTACCATGAAGCTGATTTCAAAGCTTGACTATCTTTATCGTCCTGAGAACAGATACTATCTGTATAGCTTCCTTTATAAAAACTGTACATCAGAATTAAGGGATCTGATTTTTGACCACGCAGAATCAGATTCGATAAGCCTGAAGAAAATGTCAGGTAAAACAAACAGAGATTTGATTAATGAATATATTGACGGATGGACAGGATTTGGAATTAATATCCTCTTGGGGTCAACTCTGGACAAAGAGGTTGATGTGTTTCAGACTATGTTTTTGCCGGATTATCTGTATAATGAACTCTCTCTGGCATCAAACGGTAACAAACCCCTTGTGGTTCAGGAAAATTTAATTCTCGAGAGTGGCAAAAGAGATGATATAAGCCGGAATCTTTTCTCACCTCTGTTCGTCTTTTCATTACTTGCTGCAATTATTGGTTTTTCGTTGATAAAGAGAAGATTCAGGGTTCTTGATTTGAGCTTTCTTACATTTACAGGACTTCTTGGACTGTTTCTGGGGACATTGATTCTGATAACTGAACACAGGGAGCTTTATTCAAATTTTAACCTGCTTTGGTGTAATCCTCTGTATCTGCTATTGGCTTTGTCATCTGCCTTAAAATGGAGGAAGAGCGAAAGGGTGCTTGCAATTGCATCTCTTATCGCTCTCTCTTCTATGGTCATTATCTGGGTATCAGGTATTCAGTATGCCGAACCCGGATATGTTATTATTGTCTTGATTTTAGCATTTTCATCGGCATATAAAGTCCGTTAAACCGAGAAACGGATTGTTCTGTTGGGTGTAGCCACAATCCACCTTTCATAAAGGAATCTTCCGTTGGAGTAAACTTTAATGTTGTGTCTTCCCGGCTTAATCCGTATCTGTTTTGCTTTTGAGGCTCTTCCTCTGTTGTCATAGCCGAGTGATACTCTTACTCTGTTATCTATCAGTACTGTAACATTTCTAAAGCGAGGATTGTTCTGTACAAGCATGATAAAGGCATCTGCAGATCTCTGATCTCTCCTGTCGTAACCCCTATTATCATAACCTCTCTTGTCATACCTTCTCTGATCATATTCTCTCTGATCGTACCCTCGTCTGTCTCCTCGTTCCGAAGCCAGGTAAACAGGGCCGCAGCTACTGACAACCATTACTAATGCCAAAGCCGCTAAAATGGTTTTTTTCATGACTTTTCTATTTAGATATATATTTTACCTAACATACAGCAAAGATGTTGCCAAACATAAAAAGGGCCTCCGAAATCGGAGACCCTTTGAAAAATATGTGTTTTTTTGAGGCTATACCTCAGGTTCAAAGACAAATGTCATACGGTTACCTGTAGAGAATATACTTTTTGCAAATTTTTGGATTTCAACGGCATCCATTCTATCAAGTAATTTCTTCGCAGGGGTTGAAATATCCGGCACACTCTTTAATGCATCAGAAATGATTGCCAACCAGCTTGGCTCTTCGAGCTGATCTTTGAATACCTTTTCGAGATAGAGTTTTATCTCCTTCATCTCTTTTTCGGTGGGCCCTTCTGCCACAAGTTTGTCAATTTCAAGCTGAACAATTTCCAGTAATTCATCAACCAGTGCAGGATCAGTGTCAAAATCAACAGAAAAACTAATACTGTTTTCAGGAAGTCTCGAAATGTCACCTGTTACTCCAACATGGTATGTACCACCTTTTTCCTCCCTGATCGATTTCATATACCTGTCTCTTAGTATGTAGGTTATAAATTTAGTCATAAGTCCGTTTTCTGGAGTGTATGCAGCTTTACCGCTGTATAGTCTCGAAACGCTGGCCTTTGTACTAAGCATATTCTTTGCCTTATACCTCAGTGATATCTCCCCCTGACTCAATTTAGGCTCCTTGTACTTAGGTGCGGGAGATTTGAATTTCTCTCCCTTAAGAGAAGCAATATATTTTTCCGCAAATGCTTTACCTTTAGATGCCTCCATAGGCCCTGTAAATATAAAGGTATAGCCGTCAGGATTCCCGAAATGGCTGTAATACAGGTCGGTAAGTTTTTTGGTTGTGAGAGAATTTACAAACTCTTCGGTGAACTTTTCATACATAGGGCTGTAGCTGAATTTCAGGCTATTAACTGAATCACGGAATCTGTTAACCTCTCCCTGATCTGTACGGATGTTTTTTAACATCTGATTTCTGGTATTGTTAACATCACTCTCTGCAACTGATACATCAGTAAAAAACATATGAAGCAGCCTGAAGAAATCTTCTGCACCTTTTATTTCAAAGGACCCGGACATTTCATTATATCTGTATGCTAGTGATGGTTTTACCAGGATTCCTTTTGATGATGACCATTTGGCAAGTTCATTTCTGTTAAAGCCGTTAACCTGATAATAAAGCATAAACCTGTCCATTACTCTAAGAATGGCAGGGTCATCATGTTTTGAATAACCCCCGGGACGAATGGCTCGCATCGAAACGGTTTTATTTTTCCCATGTTCCTCTTTCCAGATAACTTTTGCTCCGTTTTCCAATGTCCACTCTACTGTAGAGTCAAGGTTTTTATCATATTTAATATTGAGATCTTTAGATGTCAGAGCTCTCTCCTTAATTATTTTCCCCGGGCTAGGTGTGTTCTTCATTACCATCTCTTTGTCTGTAACCGGAATGAATTTGTCGAGAGAGGTGTGCTGAATCTCGTCCAGTAATGCTAAAACCTGATCTTCTGTTGGAAGATACTGTTTGTCACTTTCAGGGACTGAGAAGATAATAACCCTGTTTTCGGGATTTAGAATTCTGTCTAAGTTGTTATTAATATCCTCTACAGTTATTCTTTCGATAAGTTCTTTAGAAAGCTTGTAGTTTGCATTAATATCAAGAAGCGGATACTCCCTTGTAAAGTGGTCTACAGCAAATGAAACATAATCAGAATTTTTAGGGTTTTTAACTCTGCTGTAATTGACATCAAGTTGTCTCTTTACCCTTTTAAGTGCAGGGGCAAATTCTTCATTATCGAATCCATGCTGACGAGCTCTTTCAACCTCAATAAAGATGCCCTTTACAGCATTCAATGTTGATTTGTTGTTTATAGGAAGCGATGTTGTTGTAAAGGTTCCCGAAGCGTAGCTAATATTCCCGAAAACCGGAACAAGAGCACGAAACAGTGAATCCGGACCTTCGGCGGCCACCTGAACTCTTACTTTAAACATATCATGAAACAGAGCCTTTACCAGTTCGTCGTATTGAGCTTTGTATGTATACCTCTCATCGGAAGAAAGATGAGGAATCTTAATTGTCATTCTCACAGAGAGTGCTTTTGACTCAGGATCTGTATGGTAGCCAACGATTGGTTTTTTATTATCAGGAACTGAATATTTCTCTCTGACAGCTCCGTTTTCTACTTTGGGGATAGTAGAGAATCTCTCAATAATTCTCTTTTCAATATCCTGAATATCAATGTCTCCTACTACAACCACAGCCTGCAAATCGGGTCGGTACCATTTATGATAATAGTCAATTAATGTCTGTCTCGAGAATGTGTTAATAATCTCGGGTAATCCGATTACATCTCTTTGGGCAAATCTCGAACCGGTCTGTTCAAATTTCATGATTGCCTTCATCATTCTGGTTCTTGAGTCGTCACCTCTGCGCCACTCTTCACGAACGACTCCTCTTTCTGCTTCAACCTCTTCCGGTTCGCAGGAGATATAGTGAGACCAGTCGTGCAGGGCGAGCAGTGCAGAATCTATGACGGATGAACGTTCTGTCGGAACGGCAGAGATATTGTAAACAGTTCTCTCCATTGATGTATAAGCGTTGATATTGGCGCCGAATTTTACACCAATGCTGCCAAAGTACTCAAGCAGTTGTTTGTCGGGAAAATGCTTGGTGCCATTAAATGCCATATGTTCAAGAAAGTGAGCAAGACCTCTCTGGTCGTCATTCTCCTGAAGAGAACCTACATTGTGAACAATAAAGAATTCGGCTTTACCTTTCGGGTTCTGAGCATTACGGATATAGTATGTCATACCGTTCTCAAGTTTGCCGATTTTAAAATTTTTATCCAGTGGAAGTTTACCTGAAAAATCTATTCCCTGAGCAAAAACTGAGGCGGCAAAAAGGATTGCCGCCAACAGAATTGTATATTTTTTAATAATTTTCATATAATCAAATTATTTTGAAGAGAATTGCATCTCTTTTATCAGATGGTCTGCCTTTGCATATTTTTCAATTACCCAAAGTACATATCTGATATCTACATTAACACATTTATTCATCTCAGGATGGAAATATGCATCACCTGCCAGAGATTCCTTATTGCCATCAAATGCAAGTCCGATAAGTTCACCTTTAGCATTAAGAACCGGGCTGCCTGAATTACCTCCAGTAATATCGTTGTTTGAAAGGAAGTTTACGTACATTTTGCCTTTTTCGCCCCATCTTCCCCAGTCACCAGCTTTAAGCAGAGCTAGAACTTCCGGTTTAATATTGAACTCGTAATCGTCAGGATTGTATTTATCGAAGAAACCCTGGGTAGTACTTTGAGCAGCATAATGAATACCGTCTGACGGACTGATTGGGCCCACTGTTCCGTATGTTAAGCGCATTGTTGAGTTTGCATCAGGATACTGAACTCTTCCCTTTTCCATATTCATCTGATACATTGCTCTGGTATATTGAGCTTCAAGGCTCATAATATCATTACCACCCATTAATTCACTCTCCTCCTGATTGAACTCAGTAATTCTGGCAGATCTGGTGAGAAGTGGAAGCGGATCATCAACAAAAAGAGTTATCGGCTGATCTTTCTTAACTGCCTCGCGAAACTTGTCAGGGTTTAACAAAATTGAATTTTCAAATACATAATCGGTTATTGCATCTGCACTACCGTTATATTTGTCGTACATCATTACAAGATTTTCTCCCCAATACTCTTTTGAAACATTTGCAAAGAACTCTCTCAACTGGTATTTCATAAGCTCTTTCTCAACGGCAAGAACTAACCCTTCGTATCCTTTTTCTATGTTATTCACCAATGTCCTGTGATGAGACGAACCAACTCTTATTGTATCAACCTTTTCACGCTCCTGTGCATTTCTAAGTGAATTGGTTCTGTTACCCAGATATACAAATCCCTGACCCGATACAAGTGTCTCTCTGAAATACTGTTTCTGACGTGTGATATCCTCTCTGCTCTTATAGTTCTCTTCAAGCTTTTTCAGGAGATCTCCCCATTTTGTTTTTCTTTCGGGTGAAGAATCAATCCATGCCTGAAGCTCTTTTTCCTTCTCTTTGTTGATGTTAACCACACCAAAACGTCTGAAGTTATAGACTTCACCTGCAAGATATTCCTGAACATTACTATGGCTAAAATATTGATCCGCATAGATAAGTCTGGTTTGAGGATCCTGCTCCATGAAGTTGTTCATGATTCGGAGTTTGTTCTCTTTCAGTTTCACAGAGACTGGATTGGATACCTTCTCCTTTTCATATACTCCAAAAGACGAATTATATCTGTTTGTTCTTCCCGGGAAACCTATAACCATAGAGAAATCTCCCTCTTTAACCCCTTCTGTGGATATCTTAAGCACCTTTTTAGGTTTAAGAGGAACATTGGTAGCTGAATAGGCTGCGGGTTTACCATTGGCATCCGCATAAACTCTGTAAAGGGCAAAGTCGCCTTTGTGCTGAGGCCACTCCCAGTTATCGGTGTCGCCGCCGTATGCAGCAATTGAAACCGGAGGAGCTCCTACCAGACGGATGTCTGTGTATACCTCATAATAGAAGATATAATATTTTGAACCTCTCCACATAGACATAAGCATAGTCTCCATTCCGCTCCTTGAGTTGTGTCTTCTCTCAAGAATTGAGGAGATTCTTCTCATACCTGCTCCCTGACCGAGTGCTCTCATAGAGTCGGCAACTGCTTTGACCTCGTCTGTTGCATCTATGACTTTACGGAGAAAGAATACCGATTTACCCTTTATATGTTTTTCATCTGTTCTGGTTACAGCCCAAAAACCATCCTCCAGATAATTCTTCTCCGGGGTACTCAGTGAGTGAATATCTCCGTATGCACAGTGGTGGTTTGTTATTAGGAGGCCTTCGTTGGAAATCATACTGCCGGTGCAGCCAAAGTCGAGTGCTACTACTGCATCACTTATTGTTGCAGCGTTTTCGTCGTATATAAGTTTCGGATCAAGTTTAAGACCCGCCTCTTTCATCTTGTTTGCAAGATTCTTCTCAAGAAGATTTATAAGCCACATCCCCTCATCGGCTCCCGATATCTTGAATATCGAGAGCATAATGAGAAGTGCAACAGTTTTTGAAAAATGTTTCATAACTGTTATTAGTATGTAAATGATTTAGTTAATTGTAGTGACGGTTATTTTGTAATCCCTTTATCTGTAAATGAGAATTTAGGATCAACCTCTTCTAATACACCGTCTTTATTTTTGATAGTCCATTTGCTTCTGTTAAGAACCTCCCAGATAAGATCGTCATTAAGAGCGTCTTTAGAGTAAGTAATTCTGAAGCAGTACTCGTCATTTTCATTAACCAGAGTTTCGATTGCTAAAAAGCCCGGAATCTGTGAAAGGTGATTTGACAGGTAAGGCAGATTTCTTGTAATAAGCGGTTTGTCAAGATCGGGATAAACAAGTTCGTAGACAGCCTCATTTTTACCTGCCCACTCCTCCTGATTGCTCTTGAACTTTACAGAGAAGTTTGTAAACTGGCGAATCAGAAAATCTCTTCTTGATATTGTATCAACAACATCTGACATTCCGATATATTCGAAATCAACTTTTACGATATTGGTGCCACCACCGTGAACAAGCATTTGAAGCTCTTTCATCTCTACCATCTGCTCAAAAAACTTCTCGTCAACAGGCTCGTTCATATCCATGTATAATCTAACGGTAAGAGGGCATGAATATTCTGTCTCTAAACCATAATATCCCTTACCTGTGTTCCTGAACTGTAGTCCGAGATAGTTAGGGTCCATTCTGTCATACATCTTTTCTGTGTAGATTGTAATAACCTTAATATTTTCAACCTCTTTAGGAGGGGTTGAAATCTTAAATTTAGAAGGAACATATATAAGTTCTCTTATCTTCTCTTCTGTAACCTCTTCGGGGTTAAAGTATATGTCCACATTTGAGTGTTTAACAAAAGTTGCAACACCGTAAACTCCCGGGATTTTCTTTAGAGTAGCGGCAAAAGCCATAGAACTTCCGTAGCATTTTACAGAGCGAAGTCCTTCTACTCTTACTTTCTCAAGTTGTTCATGTTTAGCCTCATCTCCCCATTTTTCGTCAATTGTAGGAAGTTCCATTGTGCTGCCAAGCCATAGTGCAACTCCAAAAAGCACTATTGTAAGAATAGCAGGTAACCAGCGGAAACTCTTCTTGCCTCCGAAAGTAAGTGCATCCTGGTTGCAGCTTGCAATACACTCTCCGCAAAGGTTGCAATCTACATTTTTTACAGCTCCAACCTTATCTACATTGATTCCGTAAGGACATCTTTTTGCACATAGACCACAGTCATTACACTTCTCTTCTGATCTTACAACTTTAAGAAGAGGGAATACTTTCACCTCAAGATAAAGGACCTCCCACAGATAGCCGATAATTGATGCAGCGGCCAGAAGATAAACCCACGATACAGCAAGGCCGGAGAAGTTAATAAGTGCAAAAATACCAACCAAAACAGCAAAAGTAATGGCATATTTAAAGACATTGCTTAAAGCTCCAAGCGGGCATAAATATTTGCACCAGAACATTTTAATGAAGAAATTGCCAATGAGGAATACAGCAATGGCTATGATTGCCATCCACATGGTAAGTTCACCCTGAAATCCTGTAGCAGTTGCGTAGTAAGGATCAAAGTTTTTGCAGAACAACTCAGAGGTTGTCACTGTAGTGTAGAAGATCCAGAAAAGCAATACATACTTAAGAAGGCGCAGAAGTTTGTCTGCAACCGAGCCATAGTTAATTGTAATCTCTTTGATTTTTAGTTTTTTGCGAAGCTTTGCAATCTGTTCGGTAGCCCATCCAAGAGGACATAGGTAGCCACAAAAAAGTTTGCTGAACAAAATAACTCCGATAGCCAGAACAACGCCCATCATAATCTGTGTTGCAGTCATGCTGCATGCCATAGAACCGGCAACAAGATAGGTCACAAATGTCTGAATACCTCCGAAAGGACAGTATGCTTCAGGATCGGCGCTCTCATTACCAAACATCTTCGTCAGGAAAATAATGATAGCCACCAGGGTTCCCCATTGTATTAAATGGCGAAACCAGTTTTTCTTCATGTTTTTCATTTTAACGGTTAAATTAAATTTTAAAAGTAGTATCCACAAAAATAGTTAAATTTGCTTAGGATATTGTAAAAACAGAGTTTTTTTATATCAAATTCTAACCTTGCCGTTCCAATTATTAATTCTTTATAAACTACTTTAACGTGAAAAAATTATTAACCCTTCTGTTTGTTATTGTATTAATAACAACAAAATCTTTTGCCGATGAGGGCATGTGGCTCATTAATCTTCTGGATAAACAGCTTTATGAACTCATGGCAAATAAAGGTCTCAAGCTTAAACCGGGAGAAATTTACAATGCTGACGGCGGAGCTTTGACCGATGCTATTGTGGCTATTGACGGAGGAATGTGCAGCGGAAGCATTATCTCTCCAAAAGGCCTTATGATTACAAACCACCACTGTGCTTACGGGGATATCCACTCACTGAGCACTCCTGAAAAGAACTATCTGGAGGATGGTTTCTGGGCAATGAAGATGAGTGACGAGGTGCCAATTAAAGGAAAGAGTGTCACTTTTCTGAGAAGCGTAATGGATGTTACTGACATTGTTAAACAGATAATCGACAGCCTTGATGCGGCAGGGCCAAGAGGACTCTTCTTTATGAACAAGGTATCAGGAATTGTTGAAAAGAGATTTGAAAGTAACCCATACGAAAAAGGGCTTTCATCTATGTGGAGAGGTTCTAAATATTACCTGTACTTTTATGAGACATATTCTGATGTAAGGCTTGTTGGTGCACCTCCTGCATCAATAGGATCTTTCGGTGGTGAGACAGATAACTGGGGATGGCCTCAGCATAAAGGGGACTTTGCAATGTACAGAGTGTATGCGTCACCTGAAGGTAAGCCTGCGGAGTTCTCTGCAGAAAATGTTCCGATGGAGGCAAAAAGATTTCTTACTGTTTCTGCAAAAGGTGTAAAAGAGGATGATTTCACAATGGTTATCGGATATCCCGGCAGAACAAACAGATATATGTCATCTTTTGAACTTAAGGAGAAATTTGAAATTCTTAATCCGGTTATAAGCGGAGTGAGAAGGGCAAAACTGGAAGTGTGGAAAAAACATATGGACTCCTCTGATGAAATAAGACTTAAGTATTCTGACAAGTATTTTGGGATAAGCAACTATACAGATTATGCCAAATGGGAAAACCTATGTGTTGACCGTTTTGATGTGATCGAAAAGCTGCAGGAGAGAGAAAAGGAGCTTCAAAAATGGATTTTAGCCGACACAAAAAGGGCAGAACAGTATGGGAACACTCTTGAAAATCTAAAAAAGGCCTATGAGGTTAAGGCTCAAATTACAAAGATAAGAGAGTACTTCAGGGAGTCAATGGTTAGAGGTTCAGAACTTGTCGGGTTGGCACAACGTTTTCAGGGAATGGTCTCTACGCTCACCAGAGCCAAAAAGGAGGAGTTTACCTCCGAAGATAAAGAGATCGTTAACTTCAAGGCAATTGCTGCGAAAACGCTTAGCGAACTTGAGCCAGCTGCAGACAGGGAGTTATTTAAGGTTATGATCAGATACTACCTGAGAGAGGTTCCGGAGAGTTTCTATGATCAGGCCTTTATAAATTTACTGGCAAGATTTAACGGAGATAGCGATAAACTTGTAGATTATGTTTATGATAACAGCGCAATTACCTCTGAAAAAAGGTTGGATGAATTTTTTGCGCAGAAGAGAAGTGTAAAAGATATTGCTGCTGACCCTATAGCAGATATCGTTAAAACAATCGGAATCAGACAGTACAATGCAATGGAGGACTCTCTGCTTACAGCTGCCGGGCTGGATCCTGCTAAAGACAGAGGTGATTATGTTCGTGCAATGTACGAAATGCAACTTGATAAAGGCGTAAGCAACTACCCTGATGCAAATTCAACTATGAGACTGACATTTGGAGAGGTTGGCGGTATAAAGGCAAGAGATGCTGTCTATTACCATTACCTAACTACCTCTGCAGGAATTTTGGAGAAGCAAAATCCAAATGATTATGAATTTAAAATTAAGCCTGACCTAAAGGCGGCTCTTGAAAAAGGAGAGTGGGGCAGATGGGGTAAAGATGGCATATTGTATGTGAATTTCCTTTCGGACAACGACATTACAGGAGGTAACTCAGGAAGTGCTGTTATGAATGGCAATGGAGAGCTTATCGGTCTTGCTTTTGATGGTAACAGAGAGTCTATGGCAGGGGATGTTTACTATGTTGAGGGCTATTGCAAATCTGTATGTGTTGATATAAGATATGTGCTTTGGGTAATCGAGAAGTACGCCGGTGCCGGGCACCTCATCAACGAAATGAATATTGTTTTTTAGAGATTAATATTTAGCGACCAAAGGTTTCTTTTGCGGACATGTACAGCAGTAATCGAACCTTAACAGAAAAAGAGGACACCCTCAGGGTGCCCTTTTTTTTTGGTTAATTCCTTTTCTTTGATTAGCTCGTTAACTTCAATTCAATTACATAATCAAGCTCATCAATCGCAACGCAGTTTTTCTTAACGCTTTTTTAGCTAAAAAACAGATGTTGCTTTTTGATGAGCTTAATACATTTCACCTGGTTAATTACGATTTGTTAAATAAAAAGAGGACACCCCGGAGTGCCCTCTTTTGAAATATTGCGTGTTTGTCGATTTAGAATGAGTATCCTAATGCAACTGTAAACATTCCTGCGTTTCCGCCTGTGTGATACCTTGGATCTTTAGCAGATGTAAAAGAGTATTTGGTATCTAGGTATACTGAACCTGCCACTCTTTTGCCCATAATGAATTTTGAATATCTGAAGCCAACCTCTCCAAGAAGTTTGCCTTTAGTCATGAATTCATATTCTCTTTTGAGCATATTCACACTTTGTGCCGGAATAATCTCTTCTGAAATCTGGTCAGAAGCACCTGCTGCAGTATGCATTTTTAGTCTGTCACCATAACCGGAACTGTAACCCCCCATCAAAGAGAGATCTATCATCCCTTTTTGCATAAGAAAGTTCTTGTTTATCTGACCATAACCGGTAACAACATTAACCTCCTGGCTAAAATAGAATGGTACAACAAGCGAACTTAATGCAGAGTAAGAAGAATAGAGGTATCCAGCCTTAAAGTTCCAGTCTGGATTGCATTTGAATTTACCAAGTGCAAGTTCATATTCGGCACTCAGGTCAAAAGATCTTTTAGAAAAAGCCTTGTTCCTTCCGTACTGTATGATTGTAGTAATACCTCCAATTCTTTCGGTATTTGATACTTTATCATAATTCACGGCATCAGAATATTTTGTCTTAACTTTAAGATAATGCCTCATCATATCTTGTTCATATTGAGCAATACCTTTGTATTCGATGATCGTTCCTTCGTTTTGTGAATAGGCTCTGTCTTTACCCGGCCCTGTAAGGCCATCCTGAATTTTGTAAGTAAATTCGTTATGGAATCTGAAGTTCTCTTTGACATATTCTAACTGCAGAGATCCTCCCTGAACCACATCTACAAAATCTCTTGATAGGTTAAGTTCTGTCTGATTCCATATATCGAACATACCAAACCATAAACCTTTGAAAACATATCCGGTGTATAGGATATCATCCTCGGCAATTTTCGAAAAGGTTACTTTTTCATGGAATTTTCTGTAGTAGTAGTTAAGACCTATATTAAGAGAATTTGTTTTATACAAAAGGCCAAAAGTGGTCTCAAAGTCTAAAAGATCAGTCTTGTGTCTAAGGTCCTTTCTTTTAGTCATCATGGCTGTTTCGTAATTAACCTGAAGTCCTAAATGGAGTTTTTCTGTAATAGGAGATGAAAAGCCCCCTTGCAGTTTGTAACTCTCTTTTGCCTTCTCTGCGGGTCTGTCTTCTGCAACTGTTGTAAGATATCTTTCAGGGTAGATTAGTCCCGACCAGGTCATATTTTGACCTGTAAAGTTGTTATAATCAATTTTCCCAAAAAAAGTTGTCTTCTTAATTTTAGTATAGGAAGCTGTTCTCAATCCAAAATTTAAGCTGTTGTCAGATTCGTTGTACTTAACAAAAGGGCCGTCGTTTTTGCCCATATATGCCTCAATAAAAGATGAGTTTGTAAAGTCAATCATATGCAAACCTGCTGCATTGTAGCTATCTGTCCAGGTCTGTTTTCTCTGAAGATGGTCAAAGTGATACAGACACTTCTCCTGCACCTGTCTTTTTGTTTGGGCCGTAACCGGTTGTGCCAAAACCAGCGGGCAAAGAATAAGTGCAGATATGATATTTATATATTTAATTCTTAATTTCATAATCCTGATATTTGTTATTCTTTAATTGACTGACTTTCCCTGATGTAAAAGTCATTCGCTGAGTTATTGGTGTCCATGTAAACAATCCTTCCACCGGCCGCTGCAGTTGCAATCGGGTCAATTTTCCTGTGAATGGTTTTACCAAGGTTTGCCTCTTCATTTTCCATAAGAGCGTATGTTGCATCTATCGATGCAGGAATTCTCTTATTCTTTGTTGATCTGTCAAAACACTCAACACCGTCCAAAACCCATGAAGAAGGGATCAGAACATATTCGGTAGAAGATGAAGAGCCGGGCTTCCTGCTTCTGTTTGCAGGGTCGTTTACATAAGCATGTGCACCAACAGAAGGAATTCTGAAAATAACAGGTGCAGGACTTGATACAGAAAACGGGTAAGCAGTAGCAGTTCCCTCTTTCCATAGCAGATCAAGCCATCTCCCCTCCAGATTTGGTCCGGGTGATGGGTGATAAGATGCATTGGTGTACCTCTGATTATAACATACCCAGTATCCCGGTACATCAAGATTAACAGACATAGGACGAAGTATTGTGTGGTTTATTGCAGCAGTAAGTGCTACAACCGCTTGTTCTCCAGGTTGCAGTGGATAGCTTGTTCCACTTCCGGGGAATTGCCATACAGCTTCTACGATAGGAATAGTATCCCTTAAAACACTTTGACCATCTACGATGTAAGTCCATGCCGAAGGGCTTGTAGGTGCATTATAAGGTTCTACTACGCCAAAACAAACACTGTCAAGGTAGGCAACTTCATTACTATTGTTGTAAAGAGCAATATACTTGTCGTAGTTGAAATTTTTATTGTCAAGACCTTTAGAGCCTCTGTAATATAGCTCTTTAATTATTAACTGGCCTGAATATGAGACAATAAGATCTATATTCAGATTAAGATCACCTTTTAAAGTATCAATCAATCTTACCTGATCGACACTCTTATTGAACATAGGAATCGCTCCCGAAACAGGAGTCCCCTTATCTGTAACGGCCACTCTGTAAAATCCGTATTGAAGATCTATTGATGCCTTGCCGTTGTCGTCAGATAAAATATTATAAACCGCACCATTTGACGGATTAGTTACTGTAATCTCGGCCCCTGCCTTTTGTTCATGTTCGAACCCTTCAGGGTAAATGAGATTGATGTTCAGTTTTCTTGAGCCTTCTGCATATGGGTTGCTGTCAACCAGATCATTTAATTTCTGCTGACAAGAAGCTAACAGGCCAATTAAAACTAAAACCGATATTGTATAAAAAACTTTTTTCATCTCTCTCCTAGTTTAAAATTTAATTCTGAGTGTTGCTCCGTATGCAAATCCAATGTTTCTTGAGTACCTGATTCCGGTTGCCCAGCTCTCTAGGTAAGGATTGCTTTTCGTAAAGTTATTTACATAAAAAGAGATCGAAGCTAAATCGCCTAACTCTTTTGTAAGGCTTATGTTAGACATAAAGTATGCACCGTTGCCATCTTCTGCAAAAGTGTAGGTTGTGTTAGAACTACCAATCAGGTAGGCAAACCTAGGGTCATTTGCTTCTGTTTGTGTAAACGGTTTTGCAATTCCGTCAAATCCCATATATGCAACAGGCCATATTCCTGAATAATACTCTTTCTGACCGTAAACACTCTTATTTACCTTGTTACCATTTTCGTCAAGAAGGAATGCCCACTCTTTGCCGTTATAGTAAGTCAGATCCTGAGTTCTGTTAAAGATTGTTCCTTCAATTCTTAAAGAAAGAGTCATTCTTATTTCAGGGATGTGAGTTGTAGCTGTAAGGTTTGCAGTAAGTCCGTCTCCCCATGAACCGTTGTAAGTGATATTTCTGCCAGTTCCGCCAAGGTAGAATGCCGCAAATTCGTATGAGCGGCCTAAATTGGCTGGAAGAGTTGAGTGAGGTCTGTTAGTGTATGATGAATTAAGTCTTTCAGAAACCTCCTTTGAGTATGAATATCTGGCATCGAATCTGAATGATGTCCTTATTGATTCAATTTTTCCAAAATCTAAAGTGAGCTCAAGACCTTGTCTGGTACTAGGTTCTCCGTTAGACTGCATAGCATTCTGAATAAACAGAGTATCATTAACTGATGTAGGAATCATAACCTCACCAAGAGATGGATTGTCTTTGTCCTTTACATAAATATCTCCGGTTAATCTGTCAACTCTGAATTCAGGATTGTTTGGTACTGAAAAGTTTTCATCACTCTTCTTATAAGCGTAAGGTACGTGATATGCCTCAGTTATATATGGGCTGAGGGATTTGTTGTTATAATAAACCAATGTTACACCAACTCCCCCTATATTGGCATCAATACCAAACTCCATATTCCGGCTTCTTGACCATTTTAGTTCAGGGTTAAAGAAATCACGGAATACATCAGTTTTTGCTACATAAAAATAATCGTTCTGAGTACCGTAGTTCTTAGAGTATACCATAATATCCCTGTATTTGTCCATTGGGAAAAGAATATTGAATGAAGGGAGTTTTTCCATCATTCCCCATCCTCCTCTCAGGCTAAGACCTCTTAGCAGACCTTTGCCGGAGTTGTTGTCAACTATGGTGTACCTACCGTTAAACCTTGGTGAAGCAGATATTGCTCTGTCATATGACATTCCTTCTATTATGTTGCTCTCAATTCTGACACCACCAACAAGAGAGAGGTTTGTCTTACCAATAGGAATATTTACATTATCCTCAAGGTAGGCATTGATGTTGTGCATAAAAGGTATATCTGTATAAGGTCTTGGTCTGTATCCGTCAGGATAAAGATTCTTTTCATAATCTTCACCTTTACCGATATTTCCGTTGCTTGTCCAGCCTATACCCGCCTTTACTTTATTTAGTATGTTACCATATCTCTTATTGAGACTGGCCTTAAGGTTTGCTCCAACATTTATGCTTTTGCTGTCTGTCATCTTAAGATTATAGAACTGTGCCGGAAGGTAATTTGTCTCAAAATAGCCACTCTCGGTTGAGTTGATTGAGGGACGTATTGTAGCATAAGAGTAATAAAGATTCTCTTCGCTGTAGTCATCTTTATAACTTCCTGATAGGCTGAAATCCAGACTTGTAATGTAATCGCTGTTGATTAGCCAGTTTGCACTTGCTCCGAACCTAACTGCGTTATCAGCAGTCATAGAGTAGGTATCCTTGTAAGCATCAGGATCTTGTTTTGAATCCTGACGGCCAATAGTTCCCCCTACATTAACATTAAACTGGATAGGTCTGCCTTCACGGTTAAATGTATTTGAATAGTTAATTCCATAACCGTTTCTGAAGTAAGTTGTGTAAGGAGAGACAGGATTCTGGAAGGCATGTGCATATTCAGCATTAATATTAAGAATACCTCGATCCTTTTTCAGGTCGAAACCTTTACTCAGTGAAACCTGTTTTGTTGTTGGGTTCATTGATACTGATGCATTGAAAGGAGAGCGACCCTTTTTGGTTTTAATAATAACCAGTCCCGAAGTCATATCTCCATATTCAACAGAAGGTACTCCGGTGATAACCTCAATTGACTCAAAGTTGGAGGCAGAGAGGTTACGGGTATCAATACCTGTTGTAGAAGACATGTTACTGTTTGAAGAGAGTCTCACTCCATCTACCTCAACTGCTGTACCAAAGCTACCGTTACCGTCACCACCTCTGACGCTAAAGATACTCTGGGTCATAAGGTTTGGATTAACAGTTTTTCCTCCCGGCAACAGACTCATAATGTCTGTAGGGTTAATAACCTGAAGGTGGTCAATTGCCTGCCTTTCCATTCTGGTAGATGTGTTAATAGCACTCTTAACCTCGGTAGCCGTAACAGTTACAGATTCAAGTTTAAGGTTGTCATCTTTCAGTTTGAAAGTCAGGCTGTCGATATCCCTCTCAATATTGATTGTCGTTGTGAGGGTTTGGTAACCGAGACATGTAATCTCGATTCGAGTAGTTCCTGCCGAAACCCTGTTTATGACAAACATACCTTTTGCGTCGGTAGTTCCCCACAGGTTAAGATCAGGAAGTGAGACCAAAGCCATTTCGATAGGAATGTTCGTCTCATTTTCATAGACGAAACCCTTTACCGAGTACAGCTTTCTTGCTGTCTGGGCAGGCAAAATTGTTGCGAACCCAATACAGAGAAGAAAAAATACCAATAGTTTCCTTTTCATAGTTTAGATAATTAAGTTTTATAAAGTAGCGTTATAGCCTTTGAAGCGGATTGGAAATCAGTAATCTGTTCTCTTTATTATAATTTAATAGGTTTAATTCAATATCATCTAATATCAGTGCTCTAGGCAAAGATACTGTAATTGGATAATTTTCGTACAATTTAGTCACACTTTGTTCCCTCGAAGAGACAGCCCTGATTCTCTTAAGAACCGTTGTGTTCATGATAGTCAGAATTGTAGCTGCTTTTACAGGATACTCTTTACCACTTTTTACATCTACCCTGTACACTCTGGCAGATATATCATCCCGGAGTTCCGGGTATCTTCTGATAATATACGCATATTCAAGACCTTCTGATGCAGCACCTTTAAGCAGCTCTTTCTTAAGCTGAGAAGGTGTTTTGCCCTTATTTGCAGTGATATAGAGAAGAGTTGGTATCATAGAATATGAAACTCCCCGTTCAAGAGCACCAAACCTTAGATTTCCGGTTGGCATCATTCCACTGTCAGCAGGCATTCTGCCGGAGATCATTCGTTTGAGAAGGCCGTTCTCTATAAGTGTAACCTCCCCGTTTTTAGTTATCCCCTCGGCATCAACCTCTGTAAAGCCGGGAACAGGAATGCCTCCAAAGTGTGATCTATTTGAGGCGTCTCTTATAGTTATCTTTTGGTCAATAAGTTTCTTACCCATTCTGCTTACAAGAGATTTGTCAATCTTCGTGATTCTGGCAGCCCCTCTGTTGAGATTTATGTTATCTCTTTTTGCTATAATGCCGTTTTTCATCACTAGATTCTCCATAAACAATTTCAGTACAGCCTGATCTTCAAAAAGTACAGGCCCTGAATAATATTCTTTAATATCAGATGCTTCAGCAAGTTCCATTAGAGATAATACCATTTGCTCAGCATCAGATTTCATTTCAGATATCTCCGGTAGATATTCGTCAGAAACAGCAATAAATTCGATTTTGTCTTTGTGAATCTGTCCATCAATATCTCTTACAGAGGCTGTAACGGTCAAAACGGATAGTGTCAGAGGTGAGATAAATTTAGCTCCATCAGTGTTGTAATAATAATATTGAGTGTTTGATCCTCTATAATTTACAGAGGAGCTGATTACTTCGGGATATTTTTTAAACATTGCGGATAGCTCCTTTGTCTGATTCTCCCATCTCATTTTATCTAATTTTTGTCTCTTAGAATCAACAGTAAGCTTTGTAAATGGATTAACAGAAATATAATCGTCAAAATTCTTCTTGAACTTGGATGAGGCTGTCTTTTGCCGATATGATGCAGCAGCCTCCTTATACGATGCATCTGTCGCAAACCAAAGATCCCGACGGAGTTGTTTTTCGTTATCTTCTGCGCTGGCTCTTGAGTTTGACATATCATTACTGAAATTGATTACATTGGTTGTTTTGTAATCGCCAACAAGAGGTTTAACCGAGATATTTCTGAATTTCGGGCTGTATCTTGAATAGACTATTGTTCCAAGTACAGATTGTACTTCAAGTAACTCTTTGTCTGTAACGGAGTAACTTATAAAAAATGGATTCGGAACATCGCCCATTTTAAGACTGTCCTTTGCTCTTATGGCCTCAGTCTCCATAGCCCTGAAAATAATATCGGCAGGATTCTGACCAAAGGCAGAAAAGGGTAAGAGGAGTATTAAATATATTATTGTTCTTTTCATTTTAACCTAGGGTTCATATTGTTTATGGTCTTGATAAAACCGGAGGCAGATTTCTTGAGCGTGGTTTCATCTGCAGTTCAACTTTATTTACCAGGATAGCCGGTGATATTGCGGAAACTGGTACATAGCCGGAAATTGATCCACAGCTTCCAACAAAACTCTCTGTCTCTCCACCTGCACATATTATATTTGAAAACATCGATAGCGGAGTTCCTATAAGATCTACTCCCCTGACCAGTTCATCATCCCTCCCGTCTACATATACCCTGTATACTTCAAGAGGTGTTACGTTAAATGCATTAGGGCTGTTGCGACCTGTCATTGTAAATCCTCCTGTTACCTCTTTAAAATAGAATCCGTATTCTTTCCCTTGCCTTTTAGCTTCATCTCTGAGCATCTGCCTTAGCTCTTCTTCGCTCTTATGGTCGCTGGTCTCTATTATGAGGTTTGATTGTCTTGATGTTGGATCATAACCGATATCTGCTCTTGAATGGCCGTTAGATCTAGGAAATCCATCAATGGCTGTTCTTGTCATAAGAAAATCATTAAGGATACCGTCTTTAACCACCGTTACCCTTTCTCCTTTAACGCCTTGGTCATCAAATTTATAGTGGCCGTTTAAATCCATCCCCTTGTAAGTAGTAAGCGACGGATCATCATACACATTCATTGTAAGTGGCAGTACCTGCCTTCCTACCATCTTTTTAAAGGTCTGTCCGTCTCCGTCACTCTTCATCTTCTGACCTTCAATTCTGTGGCCGAATATTTCATGGAAGAAAACCCCGCTGGTAGAACCTGAAAGCAGCGCAGGCCCTGTATAGGGTTGAACTACAGGTGCATCTTTTAATCTGATGAGTCTCTCTGCCAGGTTAATAATATCCTTCTCAATTATACTTTCCTCAGGAAATCCATCTTTGTCGAAAGAAAAATAGGTGATAGCCAGAGGAAGATCCATGCCGTCATCTGCCTTTACAGCAGCCCTTACCATAAGGAAGTTGTGCGTAAGATTGTGGGCGATCCGTGCCCCCTCTGTTGATACATAGTACTTTCTTATCAACTCCTGTCTTACAGAAACAGTACCCTTTATAAGTTCAGGAAATCTCAGGAAAATTGATGAGTAGCGTTTTACTAATTCCTTCGATTTTTCTGTATCCATCAATACCTTGTCAAAATCAAGCGGCTTCTCGTAATATTTGACAACCTCTGCAGGTGTAAAATCGGGAGAGTTATCGCTCTCCTCGGCTCTTACCCCCTTAGCCGACTTCATTGCCTGATAAGAGGCAACTCCATATCGGTATCTTGAAAGAAATTCATTCCAAAGAATCTGCTTTATTGCACCTTCTGATCCGATACTGTCGTATGGTATTAAAATAGGTTCCGGCGTGGTAAAGTAAGAGATTGTTGTTCCGGGTGTATTATTGTGAAAATTGTCAAATTCAGGAGTGCCAACTCTTATTTCGGGGAGAGCTGCTACAATTCTTTCTCTGTTCACTCCGTTAACATATCCAAAGGATGCGTCTACAGATGTTGTTGTTATATCATCAACTCTGCAACTTAAAAAATATGGTGCAACTTTTTCTTTTGCAAGCTCTTTGTAATAAGTATTAATCTCCTCTTCTATGATTTCGAGCATCCTCTTCTGCCCTAAAACCTGTGAAGGTCTCATTGTCAAAAAGAGAATAGAAAATATTACTATGCTGACGAAATTTCTTTTAAGCCTCATTTCCTCCTGTGTTTCTTACGCTGTTAATAATAGCGATTACATTTTGCAGCTGAAGTTCCAGATGTCCTCTGTCGATACTCCCTTTTCGATATTTTTTTAATGATGATGAGAGGTCTTTTCTAAGTGTTTCCAGTTCGTTCCATACAAGAGTCTGAAGATCGTTAAGGTAGATCATATTTACTCCCATTGCCCTTTTCTCATTCATTATGCCTTTGGGGGCTAAGCTCTTAATTTTGTCAACATACACTTTCTGCAACGATCTCTTGTTTACATCCATCTGGTTGCCTTTATACATCTGATCAAAAATTCCTCTCCTGATATCTTCAAAAAGCTCTTCAACAGTATAGGTGTTCTCATAATTGTACGCTGCATCAACCATTCTTGACAATGCTGCCATCGAGAGAAGGTCGTTAAGAACACCGCTTTGAATTGACCGTATGTTTCTTTCGTACATTCCCGATGCGTCAAACTTGTTAATCAAATCCCTTCTTACGATCCACTGAGGCATTTCAAAGACATTCTCAGCAATAAATTTCATTGCCCTCTCCTGATTTTTCCGTTCAACAGGTACATATACAGGCCCCTCCTGATTCTGTTTTTTATAAGTCTCATATCTGCCTCCGACATGTGTGGTAACATGACGTATATATCTCCTCCACTGAGAAAAGATCTCCTCGTAAAACTCTTTTACTGGTGCGTAAGTCTCATGAGGCTCCACAATCCATTTATCAAAATTTGCAGCTACGTATTTTAAATTGTTAATTCCAAGTTCACCTGCAATCATCGAATCGTCTCCAAGATCTTCGGATTGACCCCGGGGATCATTCTGTGTAAGCTGATGTTTGATATACAGGTATGTTCTGTCGCCCAACTTCTCTTCGATCATTTTATCAAGGTAAGGGACCTCTGCTTTCGGTTCTGTTATTCCCGGAATTACTCTGTATGCCCAGTTGATATTGTATTTATCATATGGCCCGACTTTAGGGATGTAGCTCTCTACACCGTCACCCTCTTGTGCAATATAATTGTATCTTGCATAGTCCATTATTGACATGGTAGTTCCATACTTGTCTGTATAGCTTTTTGATCTGAGCGAATCTACAGGAATTGCAGCACTTGCGGCAAAGTTGTGAGGCAGACCAAGCGAGTGTCCAACTTCATGACAAACCACCTGACGATAAAGTTCTCCCATAATATCGTCGCTTAATGTAAGAGTTCTTGCTTTTTGATTAGAACCGGCTGTCTGAATGCGGTACCAGTTAGATACCAGCTTCATTAAATTATGATAGATACATACATGTGCCTCAATAATCTCTCCCGAACGAGGGTCTGCCACATGCGGGCCATAGGCATTCTGTTCCTGAGATGCCAGGTAGTTAACCATAGAGTATCTTGCATCCATCTCATCCCAATCAGGATCCTCCTCTTTAGAGGGCACCTCTTTTGCAAGGATGGCATTTTTAAAACCTGCCGCCTCAAATGCAACTTGCCAGTCTTCAATCCCCTGTTTGAAGTATTTTACCAGTTTTTTTGGTGTTGCAGGATCGATGTAGAAGATAATCGGTTTTACAGGTTCTGTTAGTTCACCTCTTTTATAGGCCTCCATATCTTTAGGTTCCAGACGCCAGCGGCGAACATACTGAGTGCCCTTTATTTTAAAATACTCATATGAATAGTCTGTCTGCCCTTGTGTGAACATACCTACACGGTCATCTGCAATTCTGGGCATCATAGGTTTCTCCGGAAGCAGAAGCATTGAGTGATTTATCTCAAAAGTTACAAAGCCGTTTGATTCCACGCTGCTTTTTGATTTGCCTGCCTTTTTGTATGTTTTTTGTGAACGACATTCAATGTTCTCTGGAAATGCCTTAATGTAGTGAATAAAGCTTTTATTGTCTTCCTGTGTTCCGATGCCAAAAGTGCTCTTTTTCATCTCAGCAAGTCCAAATGTGATTGCATCTTTTGCGTAGAGATCAGTAACATCTATTACAGCAGAAGAGTCTTTGCCAAAAGCCTTTATATCAAATGCATAGAATATGGGCTCAACAAATGAATTTTGAAAGGCGGCATAAATATCGCTCTCTCTGTCTGCAACATTATAGATATAAGGAGAGCGGAGGTAGATTTTCCTTCCATTTGCCGAAATGTCCCATCTGAAGAGTGTTTCTGAAAGTGATTCGCCACCGTAACCGGCTCCTCCTCCGGTCTTGACGGTTCTTACGACAAGTAAAATCTCTCTGCCGAGAAGATTTTTAGGAATTTCAAAAAAGTATTTATCACCAATCTGGTGCACTCCATAAAGACCGCTCTGCGATATGGCTTTGGGTGTTATAACATCTGAATAAGGTTTTACAGCTGCCGGAGTTGCCGGCTTCTCCTTACCGTTTTCGGAACTGTTCTCAGAGGTCTCCTCTTTTGTCTTCTCCTGAGAGTAGCTCCTTAGTGGCGCTATTGTTAGCAGTGTAAATAAACTTAGGGTAAAAATGGGGGTTAAACTGAAAATGGGACAGTTTTTCATTATTGGGTTTTATTAAAGTAGTTTCTATATACATAAATACCATATCAATTGATTTTCATCAACTTACATGTAAGTGCCTCCGCGGCACCTATTTTATATTAAAAAAGATTTTCCGCAAAAATCTTAGATAACCCAATCCCCATAAGGTTTCGCAAGTTAATAAATATTTTATGAAAAATTTAAAAAAAGGCAATTTCCCCTTTGAATTTTAATATTTAGTCTTATGATTTAGTTATTAAGATGCAGATAATGAGATTTTATAAAATGAGTTATTTTTTTCAATCTGCTATGATCATTAATCAAGTTTAAGTTGGATTAAAAGTATTTATGTAGCTTTTCATAAAAATTGTTTCATGAGGCTGTATTGCTTTATCAGCAGTCCATTTTCAGTATTTCATAAACAGAATTTCATAAGCTGTATTACATGAACCCTAACCTAATGATGTAGTTAAGAAGTATTAACAATTTTTAAAGTAATAGCAAAGCAACCAGAAGTGCCGGAACTACTCCAAGGATTATTCAGACTCATATTAATCGGGAAAAGAAAAAGTGGACTACAAAAGAGTCCACTTTTAAGTTTGTTTGTAATGATTTGTTTATTAGCTCTTTGTTAAAATCATGGTTTTAATTTATAAGCTAACTTAATTTTTATTTAGTCCGAATTTCTCTATAAGTGCCTCAGGTCTTGGATCTCTTCCACGGAAATTGCGGAAAAGCGTAGCAGCATCTTCAAGATTACCTTTAGATAAGATATTTGATCTGAATGACTCTGCAACCTCTTTATTAAAAATTCCTTTTTCTTTAAATAATGAGAATGCATCTGCCTCTAATACCTCAGCCCATTTGTAACTATAATATCCGGCTGAATATCCGCCTGAAAAAATATGTCCGAAAGATGTGGACATACACACGGAATCTACCGTTGGCAGAACTTTTGCTTTAGCAGTTGCACTTTTTTCAAATTCCATTACATCTCCGATTTTTCCCGATTCTGTAATATTGTGCCATGCCATATCGTTTATTCCAAAAGTTAGTTGCCTTACATTTGAGTAGCCGCCAAGATAGTTTCTGGCATCAATAATCTTTTTAATAAGCTCCTGCGGGATCTCTTCTCCGGATTCGTAATGTCTGGCAAAAGATTTCAGATATTCACTCTCTGTGGCCCAATTTTCCATAATTTGTGAGGGCAGCTCAACAAAATCTCTCACGACATTTGTACCTGTAAGGGAGGGATAACTACCCTCTGCAAGCATTCCGTGGAGAGCATGGCCAAATTCATGAAGCAAGGTTGTGAATTCATAAAAGGTCAGAAGAGATGGGG
Source organism: Bacteroidales bacterium (assembly GCA_036677745.1). Lineage (GTDB taxonomy): Bacteria > Bacteroidota > Bacteroidia > Bacteroidales > UBA932 > Bact-08. The sequence continues at coordinate 674,697 of JAVBVW010000003.1, read as the reverse complement.
TGGATGAAGTAGGTTTTGTGAAATTGCATACAAGAGATACAAATGGACGGCTCTCCTCTCCATTTATAATATACTGGTCACGGAATGTTGTCATCCATGCTCCACCTCTTTTACTTTCACGCGGGAAATAATCAAGATAGAGAAGAGATACAAATCTGCCTGTTGCATCATGTACTTCAAAAACCTTTACATCTTCGTGGTATGCAGGGATCTGATTGTTCTGTGTAAACTTGAGTCCATAAAGAGAATCGGCCAGAGAGAAGATTGCTTTCTCCACATTTTCCAACCGGAAATATGGTTTTAGCATCTGGTCATTAACAGCATATTTCTCATTTTTATATTGTTCAGACCAGTAGCTGAAATCCCAAGGCATCAATTCTCCGGAAAAACCCTTTGAATTTGCATATTTAGTTATCTCTGACACCTCTTTTCTTGCAGGTTCAATTGTTTTTGCAAGTAAATCTTCTAAAAAGGTGTTGACTGTCTGAGGTGATCCCGCCATATTGTTAGTAAGGACATATTCTGCGTGGCTGGAATACCCCAAGAGCTTTGCTCTGTCAAGTCTTAGTTCAACAATTTGTTTAATGATATCGCAGTTGTCAAACTCGTCTTTGAAGGATTTGGTATTAGATGCTTTCCACATCTTCTCCCTCAATTCTCTGTTAGTGCTGTACTGTAAAAAAGGTCCGTAGCTTGGTCCGTGGAGAGTGAACACCCAACCATCCAATCCTCTTTGTTTAGCCTCTTCAGCAGCGCCTTCTGTAACAAACTGCGGGAGCCCCTCAAGCTGAGAGCTGTCCTGAATATGCATAGAAAACTTATTGGTGGCTGCCAGAACATTCTGTCCAAATTTTAATGTCAGCTGAGACAACTCTTTGTTGATCTCTCTGTACTTTTCTCTTGCTTCACCTTTAAGTTCGGCTCCATTCCTGGCAAAACCTTTATAAGTCTCCTCTGTAAGGCGTAGTTGCTCTTTGGTGAGGTTTAGTGAATCTCTCAATTCATATACAACTTTAACTTTTTCAAAGAGTTTTTCGTTGAGCATAATGTCATTTGAGTACTCTGTTATCATAGGCGATACAGCAAGTGCAATATCCTGCATAACAGAATCTGTATTCGCCTCATTGAGATTAAAGAATATTGAACTTACTGCAGAAAGTTCTCTTGCTGCAAATTCAAGCTTCTCTATTGTGTTATTAAAGTCAGGTGCCTCTGATTCTGATGTTATTGAATCAATTCTGCTTTTGGCAATTTTTATAGCCTCTTCGAAAGCGGGCTTATAATGGTCATTGGTAATTTTGTCAAAGGCCGGAGCACCAAAAGGATTGTCCGATTTTAAAAGTAGTGGGTTTTTGTCTTCCATTTTATTATTTGTGCAAGAGAGTAATAAAAATGTTAAAATAAAGGCAACAACCGTACCTCTTATTATGTTCATATTTATAAATGTTTAAATTGATCAATCAAATACAATAAAAAAGCGCATCAGATATTATGGGATATGCCGGTAATTTCCAATGCGCTTAATATACTTCTTACATATTAGTTTGTCTGAATAACCAGATATTTGGTCTGTTCCCAGAATGATGCAGAATTGGTGATTTTAATTATCATCATATCATTTGCATCTGCCTCAAGTGTGTATGTGCCTGCAGGATGGATGGAAAGAATTTTTGCCCTTTTTGAATTCAGGTTTATCTCTTTCACATTGCGGATATCTATCTTAACAAAAGCAGATTGTTCGGCTTCGTATGAGATTTTTGCCGAGCGGAAAAGACCCCCTTTAGACAAAACTTTTGCATTTATCAGCTCACTCTTGGGCGCTGCAATGTAAAATGCAGAGTTTAACAGCTCATCCTGTGTTGCAATAGTCTCTTTATTGGCCTCTCTCTCCTCTGCAAGTGCACTTACGTCGCTTTTGAGATTGGCAACTGTCTTGTCCAGAGTTGCAATCTGCTGAGTTTTTATACGAAGTTGACTGTCTTTCTCTTCGAGTTGTTTTTGCAGATCAGTGATTAATAACGATTTTTCTTCCAATTCGGTTGTCAGAGCATCAAGTCTCTTTTTAAATTGAGATGACTGATATCGTGCATCATTTTTTAGTTTTTCTACCTGTTGTTTGTAACCTGCAATTGCCTCGCCAATGGCGGCAACATCAGATTTCATCTGCTCTCTTTTATTAGCATTAAGTTCTGTTCCGGATTGAGACTGGAGTACAAGAATGTTCTCTGCCTCTCTGATATTCCTGAGGCCGTTTTCAACCTCGTTTAGTGTTGCAAACACCTCTTCGAGTTCTGCAGATTGAGCCGCCGAACTCACAGAAAGTGAATCAAGTCTGGCTTGAAGATCTTTATATTTTCTTGAGCTTTCAACGCAAGAAGTAAGAGAGACGACAAGCAATGCAAAGGCCAAAATGGCTGTTAATTTTTTCATATCAATGAAAATTAGTGTGTTATGTTTGTTTTGTAAAAGTGAAATATTCCTCAAATGTATACATTATTTTAAATCAAATGTAAATTCTTTAAAATTATTGAATATTAAGATTTTTACAATAAAAAATATCTTATTTTAAATTTGTTTTATCCCTTTTTGGTCATGCCTTAAATATTATTGTAATTACTTTATGCTGTCTAACTTAAAAATATTAAAGTCATGGAAAAGTCACTAAACAAAGTTGAACTGAAAGGCAATGTGGGGTTTGATCCCAGAATTAATAACCTTGAAGAGGGTGGGGCAGTAATGAGACTTTCACTGGCCACTAACGAAAGTTATAAAAACAGAAAAGGAGAATTGGTAGAAGATACCGTATGGCACAACATTGTGGCATGGTCTGGTAAAGGGATGCCCGAATTCAGCCGGATCAAGAAGGGAAGCTTTTTATCTGTTACCGGAAGAATAAAGCCTGTACAATATCAAACAAAAACAGGGGCTGATAAACATACTTATGAGATAGTTGCCTATAGTATAAAACTACCTCTTGATGGGGATGAATAGAAAATATTCATTAATTTTGGCCTTGATAAACAAGAGGGGAACTCTCCCCTCTTTTACAGGCTGATTTATGATAAGAGATTTTTTTCTATACAACACATTATCCCGAAAAAAGGAGTTATTTAAACCGATAACGCCACAAATGGCAGGTATTTATGTATGCGGGCCTACAGTATACGGAGACGCACACCTTGGGCATGCAAGGCCGGGTATTACATATGATGTGCTTGTCAGATTGCTGATACATCTTGGTTATAAGGTAAGATATGTCAGAAATATAACTGATGTTGGACACCTTGAAAACGACTCGGATGAGGGAGAGGATAAGATTGCAAAAAAAGCTCGTATTGAGCAGCTTGAACCTATGGAAATTGTGCAGCATTACACTATAAGATACCATGAGGCAATGAAGATGCTGAATACTCTTCCTCCAAGTATTGAGCCAAGGGCCTCAGGACACATTCCGGAACAGATATCACTTGTAAGTAAAATACTGGATGCGGGGTATGCATATATAAGCAATGGTTCTGTCTATTTTGATGTGGAATCTTATAATAAAAAACATCCATACGGGGTTCTTTCAGGCAGAACGCTCGAGAATGTAATCAGTAATTCCAGGGTTTTGGATGGTGCTGATGATAAAAGATCACCATTTGACTTTGCATTATGGAAAAAGGCCTCACCGGAACACATCATGAGATGGGACTCTCCGTGGAGCAACGGGTTTCCGGGATGGCATCTTGAGTGTTCTGCCATGAGTGCAAAGTATCTCGGAGATAAATTTGATATTCACGGAGGTGGAATGGATCTTCTTTTCCCTCACCATGAATGTGAACTTGCTCAAAATACTGCTGCACGAGGTGAGGGTGGAGTCAGATACTGGATGCATAACAATATGATTACCATCAACGGGCAGAAGATGGGCAAATCATTAGGTAATTTTATCACTTTGGAAGAACTTTTTACTGGCAGTCATAAAATTCTGGAGAGGGCGTACACGCCTATGTCCATCAGATTCTTTATATTGCAGGCACACTACAGAAGTACACTCGATTTTTCAAATGAGGCATTGATTGCTGCAGAAAAGGGTTACAGGAAGATGATGCAGGCATCAAAGGATGTGTCAGGGCTTAACGCTGTACCCGGTGAGTTAAGTGATGAAATCAGGGCCTTAAGGGAAGCTGTTTACGATGCACTGTGTGACGATCTTAATACCTCTGTGGCTATAGCGCATCTTTTTGATGCAGTAAGGATTGTTAATCAGGTTAAGGAGGGTAGTAATAAGATAAGCTTACAGGATAAAGAGGTTTTAAACTCACTCTTCAAAGAAATTGCAGAAGGGGTTCTTGGGTTGGCAGATGATCAGGCATCAGGCGGCAACAGCAAGATTCTTAGCGAAGTAGTTGAGTTGATTCTTGAGATGAGGAGGGAGGCAAAAGCCGAAAAGAATTTTGCCAGAAGTGATGAAATCAGAGAGAGGCTCACTTCATTGGGTATCACAATTAAAGATACCAAAGAGGGTACTGAATGGACCCTTTAGAGACAGGAATAAAATACAATAAATAACTGCTCTATGAAAAGAAGAGATTTTTTTAAAATCGTCTCTATGGGAGGCGTTAGTTTAGCTTTAAATCCTGTTATTAAGGCAACTGAAATGAAGCCATTATTTAACCTTGATGAAGGACCGGAGACAAATATTACAGATGCAATAAAAGTTCCCAGAACTAAAAACTCTATGCCCGGACTATACCCCGGTAAAGTTGTAAAGGTAACAGACCCTGATTCCGTTACTGAGGGTAAACCAAGTGAAGAGGCAGCATACAATATGTTAAAAAATGCAATGCTCACCCTAACCGGTGAGAAGAGTATAAAAAAGGCTTGGAGAAAATTTGTCTCACCAAAGGATATAATAGGTCTTAAGGTAAATCCTGTTGCCGGGAAACTGCTAACAACATCTCATGCAGTTACAAAATCTGTAATAAAGCAGCTCGAAGAGTCAGGGATTCCTCGTAAGAATATTGTAATATGGGACAGACGCGAAATGCAGTTGCATGAAACGGGCTATAATTCAGAGAATTATCCGGGAATAAGAATCACCGGGACAGAGTGTATGGACGAAAAGGGGGGATTTTACGATAACGAAGGCAGGTTATACAGCGAAGCCAGAATTGATAAAGAGCATTTTTTCTATGCTGATCTTGAGGGTACTCATGATGATTATACTCTGCCTTATATGGTGAACGGAGGAAAGTACTCATACTTTACTAAAATATGCACCCAGGAGGTAACTAAAATTATTAATATCCCAATCCTTAAAAATGCCGGGGCCACAACCACGCTTGCATTAAAAAATCTTGCCTATGGCTCAATTACAAATACAGCAAGACTTCATAAGATATGGCACGAGAGCTGTGCCTATGTCTGCGCCTTTCCTCCTGTCAGAGATAAAGTGGTTCTTAATATTGCTGATGGTCTTATCGGATGCTTTGATGGTGGCCCCTCTGCAAAGCCTCAGTTTATCTGCAATTATAACATGCTGATAGTAGGCTCAGATCCTGTGGCAGTAGACCGGGTGGGTCACGATGTAATTATTGCAAAACGTATAGAAAAGGGGATACAAAAAGAGGATAATCCAAAATCTTCGAGGTTTATCGACCTTGCACAGGAACTTAACCTTGGAGTAGGTGAAAGAGATAAGATAAATCTTATAGAAATTTAGGTTACTTAAATAAATCAATGTAATGAGGTGTAAGCTTAAATTAATTCTGATTTTCTCTCTCTTAATTCTTTCTGCTCCTCTTGCTGCAGGAGCACAGAGCACTCAAAGTGATTCTGTTCAGGTTAAACGAGAGAGGGTTTTTAAGGGCGAAGCCCTTTATGGATTTATGAACGGTGGAAGTGAACTCTATCTGGAGTACTCATTCCGGGAGCTGAAGGCAATTGATTTAACATACAAGGGTGAGGAGTATACAGTGGAAATTTATAAAATGGAATCACCCGAGGATGCATTTGGAATATACTCAGTTCACACTTTTGGTGCTCTGTTTAAAGACACCCTGTTCAGATATTCATGCCACTCTTCGATGCAGTTGCAAACTTGTTTAGGAGATACATATTATTCTGTTGTTTTTGAAAAACCTTCAGATTCAATTAACTATAATGCAGTTGAACTTATAAATTATTATTCTGATGCCCAGAAGAGATCAGCCTATATCGATTTTCCTGAAGAAGTAAGAGAGTCTGTTAAAAGGGTTTCTGGAAATTTAAAGTATATGAAAGGCCCGCTGGGTATGTTTGCAGCGTCACCTGAACTTACAGATTACTTCAAAAACATTACGGATTATAAGCTATGGACTCTGAAAGAAGAAAATTCAAGTCTTTCTAAAGCATTTTTTTATTCAAAAAACAAAGAATCTATTGCTCGTTTAAAGAGCTCTTTAGCAGATTCAGACTCATTTTTTGAGGGGGAGGGGTTTATTTTGTTTGAATTTTAGTAAAATATTTTTATTAAATTCGCAAAATAACCGCTTATAATAATTTGTGAGGATATCGAACATCATAATAGCTTCCCTGTCCATATTTGCCTATCTTTTTACTTTGATGGGGGTTGGTAGATATTCATGTAACTGCGATCATGCTTCACAAATTGCATTTATGGGAATTCATACCAGGTGTTCATGCACAAACCAGCCTCATCATGAGCATCATGACCACAAATGTATTTGCGGGGCACATCTTGAGGCAAAAGAGACAAGCAGAGAGGATTGTTGTTCTGTCTCTTACTACTTTCTGAAATCAGATCAGAATTTACTCCACACATCTTTTGATTTTATACAATCAGACTATCTGATGCTTCAGCCGATAAGCACTATATGTCTGGGAGTCTCAATGATTCAGCGGCCAAGAATCAAAAATTTTCAGGCACTGTTCCGATCGGCGTTGGTGCCCATATTCGAAAAAAATCGCCAATTGATTTTATGATCAGTTGAGGTAGGTGTGTGCCTGCCAAAGGCTGTTGTTTTATTTTCGTGACTCTGATCTGTTGCGGAGATAGTTCTTATATAATGTAACATAAAATATTGCGATGAAAGTTTTAGTATCATATTTCCTTTTAACCTTCACGACTTTGTTTGCCGGAGTGCTCTTTGCAAATCCTGCACACAGGGGAGTGGCAATTGTAGTTGACCCTTTAACCTGGGACAATTGCAAAACATCCATTGAAAATTATGCTGCCTCAATAAAAAGAGATGGCCTATACCCGACTATTGTGCTGGATCGATGGGGCGTTCCTGACTCGATAAAGGCAGAGTTGTTCAAACTATATAAAAATAATAATCTGGAAGGGGCTGTATTTATAGGTGATATCCCTGTTCCAATGATAAGGAATGCTCAGCATCTGACCACTGCGTTCAAGATGGATCAACGCAGAGCCTGGAATTTATCATCTGTTCCTTCTGACAGATATTATGATGATTTTGATCTTCAATTTGAATACCTGATGAGAGATTCAGCATATACAAATTACTTCTATTATAACCTTGCTTCTGACGGGCCCCAAAAAATTGATTGTGATATATATAGTGCGAGAATAAAACCACCGTTAGTGCCGGGGAAAGATAAATATTCACTAATAGGTGAATTTCTTGATAAGGCTGTTAATGAAAAAGAGGATAAGAGAGAGATTAAATCACTTACCTATTTTGCAGGTCACGGTTACAATTCAAATTGTCTGGTATCCAGAGGTGACGAGAGACTCTCCCTGAATGAGCAATTTAAGATATTCCGAGATGGCAAGGGTACGCTAAATTTCATTGATTTTACATTTGATGATTTTGTAAAACACAGGCTTATGTCAGAGCTCTCCAGAGAAGACCTCGATCTTGCAATCCTTCACCATCACGGCTCAGAAGATGAACAGTTGCTGAATGGGTCTTCACTTACCAATATGCCTAACAGATGGATAGATATGACCAAAAAATTCTTCAGGGGTAAAATCAGAGGTGCAAGTGATACAGCAGCTTCTAAACAATACTATATTGAAAATTATAATGTTCCTGAATCCTGGGTTGAAAATGCATTCAATCAGGAGGTTATGAAACAGGACAGCATAGATGATGCTTCACTTAATATATCTATCCCGGATCTTTACGGTTATAAACCTGGTGCCAGGGTAATAATATTTGATGCATGTTTTAACGGTTCTTTCCATCTTGATGACTACATCAGCGGCCATTATATCTTCAGCCCGGGTAAAACTGTTGTGGTTAAAGCAAACTCTGTTAATACACTGCAGGATACCTGGACAAATCAATTAATTGGAATACTTGATTTTGGAGTAAGTGTTGGTAACTGGGCAAAGGGTCAGATGACTCTTGAGTCTCATCTTATCGGAGATCCTACATACAGATATGAATCATCTTATTCGAATAACAAGGAGTTTGAAGGAATTGATTCCAGGATTGTAATTGAGAAGAACAATCAGAAGTTTTGGAGAAAGAGTCTCAAAAGCGATGTTCCCGAAATGAAGGCACTATCTATGAAGATGCTTTACAATATGAGTAAGATATCAACAGATGAACTTTTGGTAATTCAGACTACAGATCCAAGCCCGGTAGTAAGGATGCAGGCTTTTTATCTGATCAATAAAAAGTATAACCATAATATCGTAAAATCTTTGAAGGCGGGTCTTTATGATAATTATGAACTGATCAGAAGAATGAGTGCAAAAGAGGCATCAACCAATCTTTCACCGGAACTATTAGATGATATTTTTAAGATAAGATATGCTCCAGGGACCTCTAAAAGAGTAGAATTTCAGCTAAAATCAGCCTGTGAGTCCTACGGCAAGGAAGAGGCTTTAGCAGCCTTTGCAAAATATGCTGATACAGGTAAAGATCAGTGGTATATAAACAGAGCCAAGGAGAAAAAAAATCTGGAATATACATTGGGCAGAGCAGAAAAAGAGATGGAAGACTTGCTGGATCCCGAAGTAACATCAAGAAATAAACGCTTTGCAATTACAGCTTTACGAAATCTTAATAAGGTTGCTTATCTGGATACATTGTTTAAATTTCTCAGGGAGTCAGATGATAATGAGTTAAGATTGACACTTGTAGAGGCTTTTGCATGGTATACAAACTCGTGGAAAAAACATGATATTATTAAATTTCTTAATGAACAGCTTATTATAGAAAAAGATATTAATGTAAAAAATGAGATAAAAAGAACCATAAACAGACTAACAGACTAACAGACTTAATGATTAACCCAACTAACATTAAATAAACTATGAAGAGAGACAAAATCCAGGTTTCAGGCAGAGGTGCAAAGGCACTGTTTCTGTCTGCGATAGCTTTGTTTCTTGCGATTGGATTGTGTACAGACCTCTCTGCACAATCTCCGTCAGGAAACTATGCTACGCTGAAAGGTGTTGTTCTTGAGTTCGGAACAGAAAATGTTCCGGTCGAATTTGCAACAATTCACATTCTTCCTCAAGGTTCGGTGACAACATCAAACTCAAGGGGAGAATTTACATTCGAAAGATTGGCTCCGGGAAGAATCGAGCTGAAGATTCACTTCCTGGGTATGGAATCTGTCGATACTACTTTCAACTTAATTGCAGGAAGAGTAACAGAGCTGAAATTCAAAATGAAATACAGTTCATTCCGCCTGAATGAAGTATCGGTTGTAGCAACTGAGAGTAAAGCGGGCCAGGCAACTGCGTCGAATATTTCGAGACAGGCTATGGATCACCTGCAAACAAGTTCGCTTTCTGATATTCTTCAGCTTTTGCCCGGAGGGGTTACAATTAATCCGGATCTATCAACAGCTAAGACATTTTCTATAAGAAGTCTTGGTGGTGCGGCTACCAATATGAACAGTATGGGTACTGCAATATATGTTGACGGAGCACCTGTTTCAAACAATGCAAACCTACAGACTCTTTCTCCTACAATTTCGGGATCTGCAGGAGCAGTTGGTGGTGGCTCATCTCCAGCTTCCGGTATAGATATCAGGTCAATCTCAACAGATAATATTGAATCAGTTGAGGTAATCAGAGGTATCCCTTCTGTTGAATATGGAGACCTTACATCAGGAGCTGTAATTGTAAGATCAAAAGCCGGCAGAGAGCCTTTGATGGTTCGATTCAAAACAGACCCGTTTATTTATCAGACATCTCTTAGCAAAGGTCTGAGTTTAGGCGAAAAGAGAGGATTTTTAAATATAAGTGGTGATTATGCATACAGTACTTCAGAACAGACTGAATCATATAACTATTATCAGAGAGCTACCGCAAAGGTTTTGTATTCAAATGTTTTCAGGAATCTTTCGACAAATACATCTTTTGACTTCTCTTTAGGAAAAGATACCAGAGAGAGAAATCCTGACGATGAAAGAAGTCAGCTGGAATCCGGTGCAAGAGATGTAGGACTCCGCTTTAACACCAATGGTACATGGAATGTTAACAAAGGTTGGCTGAACAATGTTAAATATACACTTTCGGGCAGCTACAGAGATAAGCATTCTTATACTCAACAACTGCTTGGTAATGCATTTGCAGCATACTCAATGTCTAACACAGACGGTGCTGTATTAAGCAACAGACCGGGGCAAAAGGTTTACCATATCGATGGTACGGAACTTACAAATATTCCTCCGGGGGAGAGCACCTACTATGCTACTTACCTTCCGAATGAATACTTCAGCCGTTATGATATTTATGGTAAAGAGTTGAATGTATATGCCAAGGTAAATGCAACCTTTTCGAAAAGAACAGGAAATATAACAAACAGAATTATTATTGGAGCAGATCTGAAATCAGATGGAAATCTGGGTGATGGTAAGGTTTACGACCTTAATAATCCACCTTACAGGGTTCTTTCTGCAGAAAACTCTTCGCCAAGACCTCGTAAATACTCTGATATACCTTTTATAAATCAGTTTTCAGCATATGCTGAAGAGAATCTTACCTGGAATATTGGTGAAAGAGATTTTACAGCACAGGCAGGTATCAGATATGATAATATACAGGGAATAAATAAAGTAACTCCAAGGTTTAATGCTTCATTTGAAATTCTTCCCGGTTCACTTTGGATAAGGGGAGGATACGGACAGAATGCAAAGGCTCCGTCAACAATTTACCTTTATCCCGAAAATGCCTATTTCGACTTTGTGCACTTTAATACTCTTAACAGCACCTCTGTCCCTGAGGCAGAACAACTTCTGCTCTCTACAACAAGAGTATTTGACACAAGAAACAGAAATCTCAAAATTGCCACAAATACCAAAAGTGAAATTGGTTTTGATATAAGAATAAACAAGATGAGATTTTCAATAACTGCATACAACGAGAATCTTGTTAATGGTTATAATCTAGGATCTGCAGTAGAAAACTTCAGACTAATTAACTACATCGAGTATGAAATTGGTCAGGAAAATCCGGGTTCTATTCCGGCACTTAAAGAAAAGACATCAAGTAAGGTGTTTATAAGTTATGCTACGCCTATGAACAATGTAAGGGCAAATAACCGCGGAGTCGAGTTTGACTTTGATTTCGGAAGGATTGATGCCATCAGAACTTCATTTGTTGTAAACGGAGCATATATGAGAAACTCAGAGTGGAATGAAGGTCCGGTTTTCGGCACAAACAGAAACCTCAACAGTCTTGAAAAGAATATTGCCATTTATGATCCGTATTCCCGCGACGAAAGAGAGCGTTTTGTAACCACTCTAAGAGCAACTCACAATATACCTTCGATCGGTTTTGTTCTTACGGCAACCGTTCAGGCCAACTGGGTTAACAAATCATGGACAAGATATGACAACGATACAATGTTTGTAGCCTATATATCAAGAATTGACGGTCAGGTAAAACAGTTCGATCCATCCCTTAAAGATGATCCTGAGTTTTCTTATATGTTCTCAAGCAGAAGCTCTACCAGAAGGATTGTTGAATCATACTTCCCTACGCTTCTGTTCAACTTTAATCTTACCAAAGAGATAGGTGAAAATCTTAAAGCTTCGTTCTATGCTAACAACATGTTCAACCGCCGTCCTCTATATGAAAGTAAGAGAACACCAGGCTCTTTCACAAGATTGGGTATACCTATGTTCTTTGGATTTGAGTTGGCATTAACCATTAAATAGCTAAAAAAATGTCAGATATGAAAAACAGATACAAAATATTATTGATTGCGGTTTTGGCTATCTTTTCGGCAAACTCATGCCAGCAGTTCAGCGATGTGTCCAAAATCGGTGAGGTTGAGGCCTTGAATGCCGTGATAGGTGTCAACCTCAATCTGGGTTCTGCGCCTGTGCCTGATATGCTAAATGTTAAGATGATTAACTATAGCGAAAGGTATGAAATTAACACAACAATGAATCCAAACGGAACGGTTACAATTCCGGATGTAATTCCCGGAATATACACAGTTACCGTAACATCTGAAAAATCTCAGGATGGATTTACATATAATTACAGTGGTAACGTAGTTAATGTGGATGTTGTTACAAATAATAAACAGATTACTGTAGATGTAGGTGCATCCAAATCCGGAGCACTTGTATTAAAAGAGGTATATTATTGCGGATCAAGGACGCTTACAGGAGGTTCATATTTCAGGGATCAGTTTTACGAGATTTATAACAATAGCGAAACTATCCAAAATGTTAGGAATCTTTCAATAGCAATGATTGCCCCGATGACGGCTACAGCTAACAAACCCGTATGGCCGGATGAGGATCCGTCTCAGTTTGTGTATGCCCTGCAGATTTGGAGCGTTCCTGATGATAAAGATTATCCTCTAAATCCGGGAGAATCAATTATAATTGCACAAATGGCTGATGACCACCAGAAATCGAATCTGAATCCAAATTCTCCGGTTAACCTTTTAAGTGCAGAGTTTGAAACTTTGGTAAGAACAACATCGCTCATTCAGGATAATCCGGCTATAAATATGGTGATGTCTTTCTGGCCTTCACCAACTCCTCAATGGCTCACCACAGTATTTGGAGGAGCATTTGTTATTTACTTTCCGTCAGAACCTATAGATCCTAACGATTATGTAACTCCTGTAGGGCTTACTACAAAGCATTACAGAATTCAGGTAGATGATGTTGTTGATGCACTGGAACTTGTTGGTAATCCAACTCAGGTGCAATTAAAGAGGATGCCTGCTGTTCTTGACGCAGGTGCTGCAACTGTAGGTGGTACTTACCTCAGTGTCAGTGTTGCAAGAAAAGTTAAAGAGACTGTCGAAGGTGGAAGAGTTATTCTTTTTGACACCAACAACAGTTCAGAAGACTTTGAGGTTATGAATCCTCCGGTAATAAGAAGATATGGTGCTCTTGCCCCATCATGGAACACTTGGAAATAATGTTTAACATCATCAAAACTATGAAAATGAGAAAAGTTAAATATATATACTGGGCAGGAGTACTTATGGTTGCTCTGATTGCCGTTAAACCGGCATCGGCCCAGAATGCGGTGGTGAAAAATTCACCGGCATCAGTAGAGCTGCTTAAGGCAGGCTCTTTGTGGTTCCATTCTGCAAACAGCGCGGGCCTTACTCTGGATAAGATGTACAACTTTAGCAGTGTTGACTTTATGTACAATCTTAAAAACGGAGATTTTAAAAAGACACAGGATGGCGATAAGGAGAGAATCTTTGGTGTCTCAACTGAAGGAGGGCAAAAGCTTGGAACAGGATACGCCTGGGGTAAATTCTCCTTCAACAACGAGATGCAAAGAAACACTCTGTTCAATACAACTATGCTCGATACAGACAGAGGAATGCCTTTCTATACTGTTGATGCAAACTTAAGTGACTGGAAAAAACAGAACTATACTCTTGAAATGAAGGTTGCAAGCCAGCCATTATGGGATAAGATTATTCTGGGTATTCAGGGACAATATTTTGCATATACAGGAGCGAAGCAGGTAGACCCGAGGGCTGAAACATACTACTATCATATAAACATTAAACCGGCCTTTGTTGCTGTATTCAACAACCATGCAGTAGGTGTAAACTTTTTGTATGAAAACCTGGTACAGGAATCCGGGACTACAAACAGCAATTCTCAGGTTAATCAGGATGTATATGTGATGAAAGGCTTAGGGAATCTTTATCCTGCAGTTGTAGGGGGGCTTCAGTCACTTGGACGTTTTGTCTACAACGGTAATAAAGTTGGTGCTGCACTACAGTATTCATATTCATTCTCAGATATTAAGTTCCTTCTGGAGGGTAGGTATGACTATGGCGTAGAGGATGTAATAAGCACTCCTACAAAGCCTAAGAAAGAGGGGAGCTTAGTGACAGAGGTAATATCTGCAAAACTTACTGCTGTGAGAAAATGTGACAACTTAAGCAGACTTGAATTGTATTACAATAAGCGAAATGCTGATGGTATCGAGCATGTTCAGGTACTTGACAACACATACGAAGTTCAGCAATGGGTAGATCTTTACAGCAGTATCAGATCAACCTATAATCAGGAGGAGATGGGGGCGAAACTGGATTTCTTCAGAGGTGCAGACCATGACTATAAATGGAGAGCAGGGCTCTTTACAACCTATAGAGCAAATGATGATAATTACATAATGCCACACTCAAGGATGTTTGTTAAAAATATGTACTATGGTGGAGATGTGAAGGCAAACTTTAACCTTGGAGGAGATAGCAGGTTGCTGGCCGGAGCAGGATTTACCTACAAGAATAATTTTGATGGTAAATACCGATACAGAGGTGCCGACCCGGGATCAATTGTAATTACACAGTTTATGACTCCTGATTTCGAATTTCTTAAGCAGAGTTACTACAAAATCGGAGGAGAACTTACATTCCACACAGCAGTTCGTAAAGCCTCCAGAGCAGGATTCTATGTTAAAGCCGCTATTGACTACTATAAACCGACTGAGGGGGAGACTAACCGTGTATGGACAAACTTCGGCCTTGGCTTTACATTCTAGGATACTGTAATTATGTTTATAAAGAGACTGACTCTGTCATTTTTTGCAATTCTGCTCTCTGCATCTCTGTCAGGTGCAGAGAGAGGGTTTGCAATTATTGTTGACAACGAAACCTATACGGCTTGCAAAGTCGAAATTGATAACTACAGAACTGTGCTTGAGAATGAGGGATTCTCAGCTGTAGTGGTTGCCCGGGTGTGGAACGACCCTGTACAGGTTAAGGATGTCCTGTACAAAATGTATCAAAGCAATAATCTGAAAGGTGCAATATTTATCGGTCAGATTCCCATTGCAATGGTCAGGGACGCTCAACACTTTACTTCTGCCTTTAAGATGGACCAGGAGCTCTTTCCCTACAAGAGCTCCTCAGTTCCATCCGACAGATTTTATGATGATTTTGATCTCAAATTTGACTATCTGGGCAAAGATTCTGTTAACGGGCTGTTTCATTATTACTCATTGAGATGGGATTCTCCGCAAAAAATTGATTCTGATATTTACAGTGGCAGACTTAAACCTACACTCAGTGGGGAGGAGGGCTATGCCCAGATAAGGTGGTATTTTAAAAAATTAATTGCCTGGAAAAAAGAGCAGAGCGAACTTGATGTAATAACCTCATATACAGGAGAAGGCTCTTTTTCGAACAGCCTTACTGCCTGGAAAGAGGAGGGGTATACACTAAGAGAGCAGTTTCCTCAGGCATTCTATGATAAGAACTCTGTAAAATTTCTGCTTTACAATATGTATCCTTATATGAAGGATATAGTAACCGACCAACTTCGCAGAGATGATATCGATCTTATGATCTTTCATGAGCATGGGATGCCTGACCGGCAATATCTCACTGCAACTCCTCTTTCAAGAGGGATAGATGAATATACAAGTTCTGCCAGACAACTGTTCAGAAATGCTCTCAGAAAGGAGAGTGACCCGGCAAAAAGAGAAGAGTTAAAGACTGGCTGGATGAACCATTACAAAATTGACTCTACCTGGTTTGAAGGAGTTGACGATGCCGTGCAGATGAGAGAGGACTCGCTGGATGATATAAGAACAGGAATAGTGATAGAGGATGTTCATGTAATAAATCCCAACGCAAAAATGGTGATTTTTGATGCCTGTTACAATGCCGACTTCAGAGAGGAGAGATACATTGCCGGGGAGTATGTTTTTGCCGGGGGGAAAACACTTGTTTCATTCGGAAACAGCGTAAATGTGCTGCAGGATAAATCATCTTCAGATCTGATGGGCATGCTGGGAATGGGATTCAGTGTGGGTGAATGGGCTCAGATGACAAATATTCTGGAGTCACATATAATAGGAGATCCAACCTTTGCTTTCAGAGGAGATGAACGCTCTAAGATTGACTTCTATTCGACTGAATCGGAATATTGGTTAAATATATTTAAAACAGCTGTTTTGCCCGATCTTAAGGGACTTGCGCTACATAAGCTTTTCAATCTGAAATACAGCGATATGCCGGAACTTCTGATGAAGACATATAGCCAATCAAAAAGCTATATGCTTAGATTACAGGCCTATCATCTTCTTCAATACTACAATACTGACCACTTTGCACATCTGATTAAAAAATCTCTTTATGATCCGTACGAATTCATAAGAAGAAAAAGTCTGTTTTCAATGGCCAGAATCGGAAGCGATGATTATATTCCATATGTTGCTTCAGTCTATGTAAACGATTATCTGGATGAAAGGGTTTATTTTAACTCAATGTTCTGTTTTGATATGATGGATATGGATAAACTCTCTCAGGAGGTTAAAAATCAGTTTGCCCATAACCGGAGTTATTTTGATAAAGTTGCTGCTCTTGAAAATTTTGAGAAAACACTTAACTCAAGAAAAAGTATAGCAAAAATGGCAGATGCCGTAACTGACAAGGCAAAGCCGGTTAAGACCAGGATTTCAGCTGTTAAAATGCTCAGAAATAATGCATACCATACCAAGGTAGATGATTTTATTAAGGTGTTGCAGGATAAATCAGAGGATTTAACATTAAGGGTCAGGCTTGCCGAGGCACTTGGCTGGTTTACACTTTCCGAAAAAAGAGGGCTTATTATTAATGCATTCAGAGATATTGCAGCTGACCCTGATACGGATAAGTTGCTAAGAGAAGAGCTTTTAAAAAGCGTTAACAGGATTGAAATTTATATGCGTTAACTGAAGGATAATGAAAAGAGTAGTTAATTTTATATCTCTGTTGGTTATTGTTGTATTAACAATTTCCCGGGCAGAGGCCGGTAGCAGGAGTATACCTGCCGGAGGACGGTTTGATTCAAGATTCCTTATTGTTATCGACAATGAGAGTTACAACGCTGTTCAAAAGGAGATAACTGAGTATAAAAAAGCAATAGAGAGAGATGGACTGGGGGTTGTCATTCTTATAGGAGAGTGGAATAATCCCGTTGTACTGAGAGAGGAGATTAAAGAGATTTACAATAAAAAACCTGTAATGGAGGGGGCTGTTTTCATTGGTAAGGTCCCGGTTGTAAGAGTAAGAAATTTCCAGCATGCAACAACGGCATTCAAAATGGATGAAGAGAATTTTCCAATGTTTGAATCATCAGTTACATCCGACAGGTTTTACGATGATCTGGATCTGGAGTTTGAATTTATAAAGCAGGATGATAATAATCCGCTTCATTTCTATTATAAGCTAAAAGAGAGTTCGCCTCAGCAAATTTCAAGCGAGTTTTACTCTGCCCGCATATTACCACCATCTGATTATGGGGTGGGGGAGCATGAATTACTGGCAAAGTATCTTTTAAAGGCAGCTGCCGCACACAATGAGACAAATTATGCCGACAGAATCATATTTTTTAACGGTCACGGGTATAATTCTGATTGTCTTACTGCATGGCAGAACCAGCAATTTGCAATAAAAGAGCAATTCCCTGCGGCATTCACTGATTCAAGGGGGAATGCTTTTTACAACTTCAGACAAGACCCTTTCATGAAGTTTAAACTTTACGAAAGGATGCAAAAAGAGGGAACAGATATTTTTGTCTTCCACGAGCATGGAGATTACGATACTCAATATATAAACGGAGAGTTCCCTGCTTCGAATGCACTGGGATTTACTCCCGGAAAGGTCTCCTCTTCTGCAACACCTTCAGCCGTATTTATCCCTAAGGGGCCTATTGAGGCGGCCTCAGCAAGTATCAGAAATATTTACAGGAGATACAAAGGTGAGAGGGCCGAAAACTTCAGAAAGAGCATGATAAATGACTATGGATTTAATGAGGAGTTTTTTGACCAGAAGGCTCTGGATGAGACTAAATACACAGATTCCCTATATGGAGCTCATATAAATATCAAATTGCCTGATTTACTTCCGCTAAATTTCCAGCCTAGAGTTTCAATATTTGATGCATGTTACAATGCATCTTTTCACCGTCCGGGATATGTTGCAGGATATCATATTTTTGGTGACGGGAATACCGTGGTAACACAGGGAAATACTGTAAATGTATTGCAGGATAAATGGTCGATGGAACTTGTTGGCATGATTGCAGAGGGGGTAAGAATCGGATTTTGGCAAAAGGAGATTCAGACACTTGAATCACATCTGATTGGTGATCCCACTTTTCGTTTTACTGCAGGGTCAGGAGATCCGGCTGCTGCACAGGCGGGGAAATTACTTAATAAGCATCTTGCTCAAAGCGTAAATAAGTCAAAAATATGGATGGATTATTTTAAAAGTGACAATCCTAATTTGCAGGCCATTGCGCTTAAGCAGCTTGCTAAAAACCCACCTCCGGGTTTCTCCGATCTGCTGATTAAGACTTTCAGGGAGAGTAAAAGCTACATAGTGAGAATGCAGGCACTAAAGCGCATGATAGACAGGAATGACAAATACCTGACTGAAGCATTAGTTCTGGGGCTAAGGGATCCTTATGAGCTTATCAGAAGAAATGCTGCAAGGTTTGCCGGATATAAAGGTGACATCAAACTGATAGAGCCCCTTGTACACACAATTCTATTCTCTGACGAAAGTCAGAGAGTTCAGTATGCTGCACAGAATTCGCTGGATATGTTTGATATTAATCTGGTAAAAGGCGAGATAAAAAAACAGACAGAGAATTCAACCCTTATCAGGAAAGACAAAATTGTTAAGCAGATGATCTCCTATTATGAATCTCAGGATAAAAGATGGGTAAATTCACTAGTGACAATCAGAGATAAGAATGCTGATCAGGCAAAAAGGATATCTGCTATAAGAATGTTGCGTAATTATAATAACCATTGCCAGACAGAAGACTTACTTAAAGTACTTTCAGACAATACCGATGACCTTAAGGTAAGGATTACCCTTGCTGAAGCTCTTGGCTGGTTTAACTGGAGTATAAAGAAAGGTACGATTATTGATACTCTCAATAATATAATGAATGATGGGACCACACCCGAAGATTTGAGGCGTGAAGTGCTGCAAAGCATCAATAGGTTAAGTGTGGGTTAAGTATTTTGTGTTATGTAAAGAAAAGGGGTTGTCGTGAGACATCCCCTTTTTTAATGATCAATTCTTCAACTTTACGACAACCATAACCGGATTGGAATTCTCATTCAATGTAGCTGCAATACGCTTCATTTCGGGGGATTTGCTCTTTTCTGCGGCATCAATAAACTCAATGGCAGAAAGCGGCATTACAAGCTCTCCTTGGGGGCTGTGGTTGATTGGCCAAAAAGCGACACCTCCGTCAATGTCATTTAGTATAGCATCTCTCTTTTCTCTTTTCTTAAGTAAATTAAATTCCCCGGTACTCTTATTGTATAATGCCCTGTACCATTCACCAAATTCTGAACTCATAATATTCTCTCCGATTCTCAGGGAAAAGAAGATTGCATTATCGGACTCAGTAGTAAAGGCTGTGATGGCGGATATGCTGTTCTCACGGGCATTCTCTTCTGCCCCTGAAGGCGTTTTACCATAATCAATAACATAAGCAATGCTCCTTTCCAAGGAGTTGTTATATGAAATAATTGAATCACAGGCAGGTGTAATAATCCTTAATAAATCATTATAACGATAAATATGTGCAGGTGTTGCAGCTCGGAATTCAACCGGTCCATCAGATTGTTCTCTTTCTTCAAATTTTTCAGGCTTATCAAAATCCGGCATTTGATTAAGCGGAGATCCCAGTGAATCAATGATTATAATATGACTTTTGGCTGTCGAAAATTCTATAACATTTATAAAATAGTGAGCGCTGAATTGCACCATTTTGACTACGTGTACATTTGAATTTTTGAAATCAGGTACATACATATCTCTGATAAAGGCTCCCTCTCTGTCATATTCAATAATCTTGTTGTTGTCAAAAATATGCAGGTGTTTTTTTTCATTATCTGCGTAGAAATTATGTGGGTTTGCAGAGGTAAACTCCCCCTTTGCACGACCTAAACCCCCGATGTAACCCAGGAATTTTCCGTCACGGCTGAAACGCTTAATATCTTTCCATTTGTTATCAATAATGTAAAATGTTCCATCTGTCAAAATTGGTCGTGAAAGATTTGCTATCAGAGATTTACCTGATGTTTCAAGGGGGATATATTCTATCGATGATGCAATTTCACTCAGATAGACATCCCTTTCGTTACTCAAAGCATCTTTGATTCTAAGAGTTATTGTATCACCTTGTAGATTTTTTTCGTTTTTACATGAAAGTACGATGCATGAAATCATGACAATCATGGCCAATGACATATAAACTCTTTTCATTCCGGATGTATTTTAATTAATAATGTTTAGAGAATCAAAAAACTAACAGCTATAAATATACAAAAAAACCGCGCAAGGTATATTTTGCACGGTCTTTTATTAAGTAATTTTTAAGAATTAATCTTCTGTGAGTTCAAATCCCCAGTCAATTCCTTTAAGAGTAGCAGGGACACCACTCTTCATCCAGACAGGCATAGGTGCGCCTTTAAGGAAGTGGTCAAAGAATTGTGAAAGTCTCACGCTCAAATCTTTTGCATTAACTCTGCTTACAAGATTGTGTTTCTCCTTATTGTACTGAAGCATCCACACCGGTTTCCCAAGACGGCGGAGTGCAGTGAAGTACTCAATTCCCTGATACCATGGAACTGCATCGTCTTCGTCGTTATGCATAATCAGGAGTGGTGTCTCAACTTTATCTGCAAAAAACAGAGGAGAATTCTCAATATACAGATCGAAACCATCCCATAAGGTTTTACCTATACGGCTCTGAGTGTGTTCGTACTGGAATTGTCTTACCATACCGGAACCCCATCTGATTCCTCCATAGGCACTGGTCATATTTGCAACAGGGGCTCCTGCTCCGGCAGCTTTCCACTTGAATAGGTCAGGTCTTGTTACCATATAAGAAACCTGGTATCCGCCCCAGCTCTGCCCCTGGATAGCTACATTCTCACTGTCGACCCAAGGATTTTCGCAAAGCATTTTAACTCCCGGAACAATGCAGTCAAGTGCACTCTTGCCCGGGTGACCAATCTGATAGTAAATATCAGGTAAAAATACCAGATAACCGTTGCTGGTAAAGTATGTAATATTTATGGTTGAACGGCTAGGTGCAGGAGCTCTGTAGTAGTGGAGCATATCGGATGTCCTTTCGTAGAAATATACTATCATCGGATATTTCTTGTTCGGGTCAAAATCCTCTGGTTTGTAGAGGATTCCGTCAATATCTAGCCCTGTTGCTGATTTCCACTTTACAAGTTCACTTGTTCCCCAGTTGTAATCTCTTTGTTGAGGATTGATGTCAGTTACTTTAGTTTGTGTTTTAAAGTTGTCCTTTGTAACCCACACATCAGGGGAGTTCATAAAGTTATGCTTAACATAAGTTATAACCGGACCTGTTTTTGCTTTGTTAAGATAAACAAATGTAAATGGCTCAACAATCCATGGCTTCATCTCAGGCTTCCTTTTGCCCATCTCTTTAAAATAGTACCCATTGTTCTTAGTGCTGTTATCAAAAGCCGAGAAGAAAATTGTCTCCTTAGGTTTAATCGGCTCCATTTTAACACCAGGAGTGCCCGGAGGAAGAAGTACATCGTCCAGTCTTACTATTCTGAATGTAAAATTGCTGTTTCTGCCTAATCCATCTGTAAGACTAACCGGAGGTGTTATCCCCATTGGGTCAATCTGCCATACATCATATCTGTCATACAGGAAGAGTGCTTTATCTTCTGATGCCCATCCTCCGTGACCGTAAGAATATGCCATCTGTGGTGAGTCGTGAAGTTCGTTTGCAAATGAGACATTAATATCTTTTGTAAGACAGACTATCTTTTCTGTGGCAATCTCATATGAATACCACTGCTTTTCAGCATTATTGTACCATACCAGATATTTTGCATCAGGTGAGGAACTTACTCCGCTTATATAAACATCCTCAAGCAGAAGTTTGCTCTTGCCATCTTTAATGTTCACAATGTAGAGATCACTTCTCGGATCTGCAGACCATTGTGATTCAATCTGATATTTGTAATCAGAAACAGAGAAGCCCCAGTCTGCACTCCATTCGCCGGCAACCTGTACCAACTGATGTTCCTCTTTTGCCAGTTGAATAAGTGAAGGTTCTTCGGTTAATTCTATTGTGGAAAGGTATGATTTTCTCAGCTCTCGTTGCATGTTAAGAAGCTGGAAAGGCTGAACATATGTATCCTGGTAATGCCAGATATCAAGTTTTGCAACTTCTGAATCTATTATTGAAGTATCCTTTTCGCGCAAGACAGGTGCAATCCCGAAGAAAATCCTGTCTGCCTGTTTGCTGAACTGTAAAGCTCTGTTTTCGCTGATTCTCCAGTTTTCCGGCAATCCTTTAAGGCTATTGTCTACAACAACTCTGGCCTGAGGATATCCCTCTTTGTAGTGGAGTATAGAGATAATTTTGTCTTTTTGTTTTGTTGTGTCAAGCTGAGCATAAAAAAGCAGATTCTTATTGTCTTCGCTTACAATTGGCAATCTTACTGTTTGCTTAAGATTAAATTTATAGATGCTTGTTGTAGCTTTTGTCTTTGGAATGTAAAGCATCATTTCAGGGGTGCTAATTGTATCCTTGGCGTTGGGTCTTCTTATAACAAAAAGAGAGTCTCCTCCTTTACTAAAGTCATAATCAGAGATAAATTTCAGAGTGTCAATTTTACCGGTAGAGAGTTGCATAACCATTAAATCTTCACCCTCATTTTTATCCTTTTTTACAGGTTTTTTACTCTTGCTGGTATCTGCAGGAGGATTTGATTGAAATGCAATGAAGTCCTTACCGTACTTGCCTATTTTAAAGTTCTTCAGATAAGGGACTTTTTTAAGCTCCTTGGTCCTCAGGTTGTAAATACCAAGAGTATCCTTAGGAAATTGATCCGGTTTAAGTTTCTTTACTCTGGCCTCTTTTGTCTGAGCGAAAAGAGGTTTAATAGTCATAATGACAAAATTCCCGTCTGCACTAAGTTTTGGCTGTACTGCCCTTGCGATTGAATCTTTAGTATAATTGGTCAGATTCAGGGCAACCATATATCCGTCTCCCTCCTGTGCATTTACAAGGAAGGTGGTAAACTTCCCGTCATCTGTCATATTGAATGCGCCTACGTTTTTCCAGTTATCGTAAACGCTGTGATCAAGAGGCTTCTTCTGTGCCTGAAGTGACACCGCCAACAAGATCAGAACAATTGTTATTAGTTTTTTCATTCTTTGGTGGTTAAATTATTGTAGTTTGGTTTTGTTATTTATTATTCTTTGAGCCACTTATCAAGCCATCTGTAGAAAACTCTGTTCCACTGAACGCTGTTCTGAGGTTTTAAAATCCAGTGGTTCTCTTCCGGGAAGAGTAAAAGTTCTGATGGAACTCCCAATGCCTGAGCAGCATTAAATGCAGCCATTCCCTGATCTACCGGTACTCTGTAATCCATCTCACCATGAGTTATTAATATTGGTGTATCCCAGTTTTTTACAAATTTATGAGGGGAGTTGGCGTAGTGTCTTTTTGCTACAGGATTATCATCCCATGGTGCACCGCCATTATCCCAGTGTGGGAACCAAAGCTCCTCTGTTGTCATGTACATGTGCTCCTGATTAAATATTCCTGCGTGTGCAACGAAAGCGCTGAACATCCCTTTATGAATTCCTGCAAGGTAGAATACCGAGTAACCGCCGTAGCTGGCACCAACAGCACCAACCTTTCCAACAAAGTTCTCCTTTTTCATCTCCTTAACAGATGAAAAATAGTCCTGCATGTTTAAACCGATATAGTCTCCTGATATCTGATCTGTCCACTCCTGTCCGAAAGCTGTTGTTCCTCTCCTGTTTGGCAGAATCACGATGTAACCGTTTGCAGCCATAAGCTGGAAATTCCATCTGTAAGACCAGTTCTGACTCAGAGTTCCTTGAGGGCCTCCAAGGCAGAAAAGCAGAGCAGGATATTTCTTTGCCGGATCAAAACCCGGAGGGTATATTACCCACATATGCATATCCTTGTTATCTACGGTTTTAATCCATCTCTCCTCCACTTTACCCATTGTTATCTGGCTAAGCAGATGTTCGTTCTCTTTGGAAATTTGAATATACTCGCCTGTGACAGGGTCAACAGACACTATCTCGTTTGGCATTGACATACTTCTGTAAAGTGCGATCAGTTTATCACCAGCAATTTCTACCTTTCCAAAGTCAAACCAACCCTCAGTAATTCTTTCAATCTCCTCATCTGTAAGGGTTACTCTGTAAATACCGGTTACAGCATTTGCACAAGAGTTAAAATACAGGCCCGATCCGTCATTAAGCCAGACAGGGCTCTCAGCATTGTATTTGAAATTTTGGGTCAGATCTCTCTTTTCTCCGGTTTCAAGATTCATTACAAATAGTCGGTGCTTATCAGCCTCAAATCCTGCTCTCTCCATACTTAACCATGCAATATGTTTCCCGTCAGGAGAAAAAACGGGGTCTGTATCGTATCCGGGCATTCCCTCAGTTAAGTTAGTATGGCTTTTAGTTTCAATATCAAAAAGATAGATATCGGTATTTGTTGAATATGCATACTCCTTGCCAACTACTTTTCTGGATGCATAGAGTATTTTTCCTCCGTCAGGACTCCAGTTAAGTTGTTCTGCTCCTCCAAATGGCAGGGTAGGACTTTCGTAAGGTTCTCCTTCCAGTATGTCAAAAACATTAGAAATACTGTTGCCATCAAAATCGGCAATAAATGGATGAGGAATCTCCTCAACAAAATGGTCCCAGTGACGGTACATAAGTTTATCTATCATTCTTCCCGAGGCCTTGTCAAGATCGCTCCAGACATCAACCGCCTTGTCTGCAGATTTAATATTAGAAACAAACAGTATTTTATCTGCTGCAGGAGAGATTTTGAACTCAGAAATTCCGTTTCCATATTCACCAATCTTCACCCGGTTGTTGCCATCTCTGTCCATCTTCCATATCTCCCCGCTTACGAGAAACAGAATCTCTTTTCCCCCGTTTATCCACCTGGCGTTGTTTTCGCTCTTTACAGTTGATGTAATCTGCCTTTTATTGCTGCCATCGACATCCATTATAAATAACTCCCGGTTATTTTTATTCTGAGTTATATCGGTATAAGAAACCCCAAAGAGAATCTCTTTGCCGTCCGGAGAGACTTGAGGGTCGCTCACTTTACCCATATTGTGCATAACTTCAGGTGTCAGCAAACCATTTTCAACCTTGATAGTGCTCCTTGCAATCGGAGTTCCCTCTTCGGTTTTTTCTCCCACTCCTGCACAGGCAGAGGTAAGGAGTGCAGATGAAATCAACATAACCAGTAATTTACTCTTCATAAAATGTAGTTTTTATATATAATTATCACTTTTTTACGAAACAATCTCGTAAAAATAAATAAAAATGAAAGAAAATCAGTGAAATTATAAAACTATTTAACAGGAGTGAAAATATAGCCACCATTACCATCGGGCTCCAAATTTCCAATACCTGGATAGGGGATGTGCATTCCGGCTACAGTAAGGTTTTTTCCGGTGATGTAACTGAGTATTTTTAATCTCGTTTTAACAGCCTCTTCCTGGTTTGTGTCATATGTAATTGCAACTTTAGGATATGGCATCTGAATTGCCATAGCGTGTGTGAGATCACCCCATATAATAAGGTCATCAATAAAGTACAGAGTGTGGCCGGGAGTGTGGCCGTAACCTTGCATAGATTTTAAACCATAGGCCAGTTTTGAGGGTTTCCCGTCTCCTGGTTCAAACAGGATCATATTTTCGGAGTAATGGGCAAGTATTTTCTTTGCATTCTCATTTGCACTTTTATACTCTTCATTCGACAGGTATAGTTTGGCATTCGGGAATGTTGCTTTGTTTGAAGCCACCAACCCGCCAATATGATCACCATGAAGATGGGTTAAAACTATTACGTCTATCTGTTCAGGTTTCACTCCGAAACTATCAAGATTTTTAAAGAGTTCCCTTCCAAGACCTGTGTCTGCAAGAATGTTTTTACCCTCTGTTCTGATAAGAAATGCATTGACTGCACTTTTGAAATTTTCATTAGGTGCTGATTTTGAGATAATTTCCTCTGTAATTCCAATTAACTTGGTGAGGTCATTAGTATGTTGCCCTTCAGAAAGCAGAATAATCTCTGCATTTTTTGTTTTAAATGTAAATGTGTTCTGGGCCTGAAGTGTCAAAGCACCAAAAAGCGCTGCGATAGTAATTATAGCCTTCATTTTATGATTGTTTTTTAAAATAACAAAATTAAAGCTATAAAGTTACGCTAATTCCCAGTTTTATCCACCTTCCGGGTTGTTTAAGATTACCTATATACAGATATTCCGTGTTAAAAATATTGGTAATTTCTGCAAATGGACTTACCGCACCACCACTCCACAATAGTTTAACATCTGTCAGAAAAAATGGTTTGTACATGATTTCTGTGTTGCCGGGGCCAAGATATGTGCCTTCTCTTTTTTGATATGAGAGATCCCATCGGGCTTCGAGTTTTGAAAATATTGAGTGGCCAATTCCTATAAGCAGCTTGTGACGCAGAAAATCTGTTGCATACAACGAGGTAAGATCTCCGGACTCTTTCTTCACATCTAACCAGGCATATGAGAAAGTTATACTCTTTAAAAAGCTGTCCGGGAATCTGTAACCTGTATTAATTTCAATGCCGGTAGTTACCACATTTGTAAGATTCCCTGCCTCCCACTGGTCAGATCCCGGCTCTCTTGTCCAGTCAATTATCCTGTATCCGTATCGGTAAAATCCAGAAATACCTCCCCGTAACCTGTGAGCGGATAATCTTAGCCCGATTTGTGCTGCAATAGCCTCTTCTGGTTTAAGGTTCATGTTCCCGGTCTGCGTCGGACTTTTATAATACAGATCGGTGAAAGTGGGATTTCTGTAGCTGTTATGTAACCAGCTGTTTACCTCAAGGTTTGGTGTTATCTGATAGGCTGCTGCTATACCAGAATATATTCTTGTATTATTGTAGGTGCTGCTTGTCATAACACCTGCCGTAAATCTCCATTTTTCAAGCTGAATGATATGTTTAAGATAATACGATACAGTCTCTCTCTCTTTTGAACGTGTGTAATTGATATTATCTTCTGAATGGACGGGAACAGGATTTTCAAGAGGGTCACCAAGAACTGTGCTGTATATATGCTCAAACCTGTACTCAGCTCCGATCATCGAAGTGCCCCATTTATTCCATCTGTATGCCGCCCTGATATTAATTCCGGCTATATCGTTCATGTGGTAATTATGTCCATTATACCACTGGGGTGAATCATAGCGAAAGAGTTCAAATCTGTCAAAATGCCTTCTTTGATAAATAGTAGCTGATAATTTTATGCTTCTGCTCTGCCATGAATATGATAGAGAGGAGAGGAGAGCTCTGGTCTTTTCAAACTGTTCAGGATAGGCTATTGTATAAAAACTGTTTGCGCCAAATGCCTTTTGCTGGTATCCGGCCTGAAAATCTATAGAGTGACCCGAACTATTTGACAGGCTTAGATTTGAATAGAGATTGAGGATGTTAAAATCTGTGTTATTTGTATAACCGTCTCCTCTGCTATATGCTCCTCCAGCCTGTCCGGATATTTTCCAGTTTTCTGAAAGATATCCGCCGCCAAAACCTGTATTTGCTGAACCTCTGAAATAGCCGTATGAGCCTCCGGAAACAGATGCCGAAACGCTCCTTTGCTGTGGTCTTTTTGTTACTATATTAATTGCTCCTGAAAAAGCAGCTGACCCCTCACTCCATGCTCCGGGGCCATGTAGGATCTCTATCCGTTCAATCTGAGAGATATCAACCGGAATATTTAGTGAATGATGTCCCGTCTGCGGATCGGTATAATTTACTCCGTTTATCATCACTATAGTCTGGTCGAATGTCCCTCCCAGAATATTAATGTCTGCCTGTACGCCTTCACCTCCCCTGCTCCTGATGTCTGTTCCCTGAACATATCTCAAAAGATCCTGCAGATTCTGAACCGGCGCCCGCTCTATCTCCTTAGCCTGAATAACCGCAACAACCCTGACCAGAGGTTGAAATGGTGTGGGTCGCTCGGTGTTGATGACAAGCTCTTCCAGTTGAATAAGTGTGTCGTTTGCACTTTTTGTCTGTGCCGATAAAGGCTGGCTTTTTAAAACTAAAAGGGAGTATGTAACCGAAACTACTCCGATCATTATCACCTTACCCAGAGAGGCAAAAGCAGCCCAGGGTCTTCTCTTCCACCTCTTAAAACAGATAAGAGTCTTTCTCTCCCTCTTTCCAAACATATAATTGATATTTTGCGAGGCGCAAAATTGGGATTATTGTACATATCCTCCAAATAATTTGCTACTTTTGAATAAATGAGTCAATATGAAAACGGATATTTTAATCAGGAACTTTCTTGTGTTGTCGTTTAGTTTTCTGTGGACAATTGCAACATCTCAAACCATTAAAACAGACAAGGCTATGCTGGATCGTCTTTATAAAATTAAAGCCGAGCTTAACAGCTCTCCTGAATATTCAAATCAGGAAAAAAAGACTTCAGAAATTGTGCTTAATCACATTCAAAAGACAAATCCTGATATACTACAAAAAAATGTCGGGGGATATGGAGTGATTGCAGGTTATAAAGGGAATCTTCCCGGCCCCTCTGTTATGTTCAGGAGTGAACTTGATGCCATTAAAACAGAAAACGGATATGAACACCTTTGCGGGCACGATGGCCATATGACCATTCTGTTAGGCCTTGCAGAGATTATTTCCGGAAACAGAGACTTTCACGGGACAATCTACCTCTTGTTTCAGCCTGCCGAAGAGATAGGTGAGGGTGCAGCCCGCATGGTTAAGGATATGGAGTCATCAGGCTTAAAGTTTGACTATGCATTTGCACTTCATAATAATCCGGGTTATGATCTGAACACGATTGTTATCCACGAGGGAGTCTATGCTGCCGGTTCTGTGGGAATGGAAATTCATTTCAAAGGATCTCCTTCACATGCAGCATATCCCGAACAGGCCGTATCACCCTATAATGCAATTACAGAAACTGCCGCCTACATGAGGTCTCTGAATTGTTCAAAGGATGTTTTTGAAGGATTTATTCTTGGAACAGTAGTAAATTTGGTTCTGGGGGAGATTAACTACGGGGTTACTCCCGGTGAGGGATATCTTAGAATGACACTTCGCTCGTTTGTCGATTCTGACCTTGATAAGTTGTGTAAACTAATGGAGGATTTTGCAGGACAGAAGGCTTCGGAGTATGGTCTTTCGGTAAATTTCGCCTATTTTGATAAGTTCCCTGCAACTGTAAATGATACAAAAGCCAATGAATTAATTGTATCGGCTGCAAAAAAGGATAATCTGCAAATAATTTATGCCAAAGAGCCAGGGCGAGGTTCAGATGATTTTGCTTTTTTTGCAACATCTGCAATATCGTCATATTTTGATATCGGAAACGGGAAAGGTGCAGATATTCACACAGCAGGATACAAATTTTCGCCTGAAATAATTCAATGTGCCTTAAATATCTATACAAGCTTGATATATGATGTTAAAATACAAAAATGACGATGAAGAGAAAATTCTTTATTTCACTGTTAATACTGATGTCACAAATGTCAATTATTACAGCACAGAATCCTACCCTTGAGACCATTTTCAGCAGAAAAAGCGTCAGGACATACACAGAGCAACCTGTATCGGTAGACCAGCTTATGATGCTGGTCAGGGCAGGGATGGCGGCACCAACCGGCATGAACCGTCAGCCGTGGGAGTTTTTCATAGTTCAGGACAAAGCCCTTATGGCATCTTTAGCCGAAAAAATACCATATGCAAGAATGCTTAAAGAGGCTCAGGCAGCTATTGTTGTAATCGGAAATCCTGAAAAATCTGTATACTGGTATCTGGATTGTTCTGCAGCAGCCCAAAATATACTTCTGGCAGCTGAATCAATGGGGCTTGGAGCTGTATGGACAGCTGGTTATCCATATGAAGACAGGATGGATATTATATCCAAGGCTGTTGGGATACCAAAACCATATTTACCGTTATGTCTGATACCGGTAGGCTATCCAAAAGGTGAACAGAAACCTAAAGATAAGTGGGTAGAATCTAAAGTCCACCTTAATAAATGGTAATCCCTGATCTGGATGATACAGAAAAAAGTGTTGCTCCTTTTCTTGATTATTGCACTGCCATTTAAGGTCAGCGGCGCACTCTTTTCCGGTAAGATCTCAGATGAAAAGGGTAGGCCGGTACCTTATGCGTCAGTCTATATTCATGAACTTTCTACAGGAGTCAGCGCAGATATAAATGGCGAGTTCAGGATATCTCTTAAAAACGGAGAGTACACTTGTGAAGTGTCGTCGCTCGGGTATAAAAGAGAGCGTTTTACGGTTAAGATAGACTCCGGGCATTATCACAGACAAATAATTCTGAAAGAGGAGATTTATCTATTAAATGATGTAACCTTTAAGGGAAGGGGAGAGGACAGAGCTTTGTCGGTAATGAGAAGGGCGATAGCAAAGGCTCCCTTTCACAGACAACAGGTCAGAAGTTATGAATCTGCAGTCTATACCAAAGGGACGATGAAGATAACCAAAATACCAGCAATACTCAAATTACAGGCGGGGAAAAAGAAGACCGGACTGGTTCTTAATAAGCTGTTTATGATAGAGTCCGGAGCAGAAATAATTTATAATTATCCGGATAATTACCTTGAGACAATAAGAGCGGTATCATCTACGATTCCCTCTGAAATTGATCCGGGTAGTATGTCAGGAGTAATAAGGGCCTCTGTTTATAACAGGGAATTTTTTGGAAAGCTATCTCCTTTGGCACCAAATGCATTTAATTATTACAGATTTATATATGAGGGGATATCGAATGAGTCTGACAGAATAATTAATAAGATCAGAATAGTCCCCAAAAAGGGTGATTCAAAGCTTATTTCAGGTCATATTTACATCCAGGACAATATCTGGAATGTCTCATATTTAGAGTTTTCAACTAAGGAGGCAGGTGTGACAATGGATGTGAAAATTTCATTCAATGAAGTTAAGTCATCTGTCATGGTGCCTACAGCCTATTCTGTAGATGTTAAGGTAGATATTCTGGGTATTAATGCTGATGGCCGGTATAACTCTTCTATAACATACAACAAGGTAAGTTTGGCGGAAAGTGCTCCTGAACTTCCTGTTGCTTTAAGTGAAAGCAAAGAGCTCTCTTCGAAAGAGGCTAAAAAGATTGCAGCTAAAACAGAAAGAGCCATCCGCGATTCAGAGGTTAAAAACCCGAAAAGAGATCTGGAAATAAAAAGAGACACCACCCATAAAAGGATTGTTGACACCCTGGCAAAAGTTAGAGACAGTGTATATTGGGCTGATGTGAGAAGACTGCCACTCAGCCACGAAGAACAACTCGCATATAAAGCGTCAGACTCACTCAAACAGGAATTTAAAAGAGTTTTTGATGAGGATTCGGTCAGGAAAATCAATCGATCAACCGGAAATAAAATTCTCGATAAAATTTTTTATGATGCCAGGTTTAAAATCGGGAAAAAGATCACTTTTGGTTATGGTGGATTGACCAGAGTAGTTGGTGATTTTAATTTTATTGATGGTTATACTATAGGACAAAATCTGTATGCCTCATATCGCATAAACAATAATGTATTGCTTGAACTTACACCTGAAATTTACTATTCAACCGAAAGAGACAGATTACTATGGAAAGCGGATGCTTTATTTTCATACTCACCGCTCAGAGGAGGCCGGTTTTATCTGAGCGTTGGCAACAAAAGCAGTGATATAAGCAATAATCCGGGAGTTTCTCCTATGGTTAACTCCTACGCTTCTTTCCTTTTTGGCTTGAATCCTGTAAAGTTTTTCAATAATAGGTGGATTTTTGCAGAAAACAGAATTGACCTCGCAAATGGATTGAGAATAAATTCCGGGATTAAATACCAAGAAAGTTCCCCCCTTGAAAACGGAGATGTAAAATCACTCTTCGGAGATATACCGGGCCCCAATACACCCGATAATATCTATGGTGCAGATGTAGAAGAGCACAGGTCGCTTTCACTGGCAGCATCTCTATCGTATACTCCTGAATATTATTACAGAATACGAAATGGAAAGAAATTATATATTAAAAGCAGGTATCCCACTTTTAATTTGTACTGGCGAGGCTCTCTCATTTCACCTGAAAATGGCTTTTCGAATTATGGCCTCGCAGGGTTTAGTGTATCTCAAAGATTCTCCGTCGGCCTGTACGGGGCAGTATTATACAATCTGGATATTGGAGGATTTTATAAAAGAACAAGGGTATTTCTGACAGACTACAGACATTTTGCAGCCTCTGGTATTATGGTTTCAGAAAATGGGTTTTCCGGAGCATTCAACCTTCTTGACAGCTATCGACTCTCGACTCCCGAAAGCTGGGTAACTTTTTCAGCGGAGTACAGAACCGATTACTTACTATTAAACAGACTCTCTTTTTTAAATAGTCTCTTTTTATATGAGGCTCTGCATTTTAAAACCTTGTGGCTTCCCGATAAGAAAATTTCTCATACAGAGGCTGGATACTCATTTGGAATTAAGGGGCTTGCAAGAGTCGGAATCTTTGCGGGGTTTGATGGGATAGATTTTAAAAGTACAGCATTCAGGATTGAACTGCCGATATTATCCCAGTTGAAGTAATTAGCAGAGATTAAGTTGTTTTCCGGGAATTAATGTAATTTTCAATGATTTGCGGGAAGAATTCACTCTCAAGCTGATGGATTTTCTCAGCCAGAGTGTCGGCAGTATCTTCAGGTAAAACAGGACATTTTGCTCTGAACAGTACCTCACCATTATCGTAAACCTCGTCTACCAGATGAATGGTTATTCCGGACTCTTTTTCAGAGGCATTAACCACAGCCTGGTGAACATGAGACCCGTACATCCCTTTTCCACCATACTTCGGAAGCAGAGCCGGATGAATATTTATAATTCTGCCCCTGTATTTTGCTACAATCCTGTCCGGTACCTTAAGTAGAAATCCTGCAAGAATAATAAGATTTATTTTTTCATTCTCAAGAATGGAGTCAACCATTGTCCCGTTCTTCAAATCATTTGCATTAAACACGACACTTCTTACACCAAGCTTCTCTGCTCTTTTAATGACAAAGGCATCCGCTTTGTTGGTAAGAACAAGTCTTGTACTGACATTAGTATTGCCGGAGAAATACCGGATTATATTTTCGGCATTAGTTCCGTTACCGGAAGCAAATATTGCTATATTTACATTCTCCATGTATTTGACTCTTTAAGTATGCAAAGATAAGAAAAATAGAGGATTGTAAAGAAAATGAGCATATTTATACTTTAAGAAAATATATTACAGTCAATCAGTAAGATATGTTTTCACTTTATAGATTTTTTTCATTTTTTGAATTTTTTAGCTTTCTTTGCAAACTAATTTTGAAATAACAAACACTTTTTTATTAACTAATTATTTAGAATCATGGCAGACATTAATGCAAAGGTTAAAGCCATCATCGTTGACAAGTTAGGCGTTGAGGAATCGGAGGTAACTCCTACAGCTAGTTTTACTAACGATCTGGGTGCCGACTCTTTGGACACTGTAGAACTCATCATGGAGTTTGAAAAAGCTTTCGGCATTACAATCCCTGATGAGGCAGCTGAGAAAATCTCTACAGTAGGAGATGCTATAGCTTACATCGAGAACAATACCAAGTAATTTTACACAGGTTTATGAAGTTAAAAAGAGTTGTAGTCACAGGTATTGGGACCATCAATCCGATCGGAAACAGTATTGCCGAATACTTTGGCAATCTTGACAAAGGTCTCAGCGGGGCAAACCTGATTACCCGTTTTGATACTACCCTTTTTAAAACCAAATTTGCTTGTGAAATAAAAGATTATGACCCGGCCAAATACGGAATAGACAAAAAAGAGGAGCGGAAACTTGACAGGTTTACTCAATATGCATTCATTGCATCAAACGAGGCTGTAACCGACAGCTCTCTTGATATCGAAAAGGTCAATCCGGACAGGGCAGGCGTTATACTTGGAACAGGAATAGGAGGGATTGATACCCTCTTTCAAGAGGTAATGGGCTTTTTCGAAGGGGGCAGTACTCCTCGTTTTAGCCCTTTCCTGATTCCTAAAATGATCCCGGATATTGCTCCAGGAATGATCTCCATGAAATATGGATTCAGAGGACCAAACTATACAACCGTCTCTGCCTGTGCTTCATCTACGCATGCTATGATTGATGCCTTCAATAACATCAGACTTGGCAAGGCAGACATTATTATTACCGGTGGATCAGAAGCCGGAATAACTGTACCTAGTATAGGCGGATTCAACTCGTCGCAGGCTCTATCGACAAATAATGAAAATTACAAAACAGCATCAAGACCTTTTGATAAAAACAGAGATGGATTTGTCATGGGAGAGGGTGCAGGAATTTTGATTTTTGAAGAGTATGAACATGCTGTGGCAAGAGGAGCAAAAATTTATTGTGAAGTTGGCGGAGGTGGTATGTCTGCAGATGCTTATCACATTACAGCACCTCACCCGGAAGGGCTGGGTGCAATGAGCGTAATGAGATTAGCACTCGAAGATGGCAATATATCGCCGGAAGAGGTGGATTACATTAATGTTCACGGAACTGCAACCCCTCTTGGGGATATCGCTGAACTTAAGGCAATAAAGGGCCTTTTTGGCGAACATGCTTACAAGCTGAATATTAGTGCTACCAAATCAATGACCGGGCATTTGCTTGGTGCAACCGGTGCTGTAGAAGCTCTGGCTTGTATCCATGCTATTGAGTCCGGAGTGGTTCCACCTACAATAAATTTCGAAACTGAGGATCCGGATATCGACTACAAGTTAAACCTTACGCTAAATAAAGCTCAAAAAAGAGAGGTAAATGTGGCTATGAACAACACCTTCGGGTTTGGTGGTCATAACTCTTGTATTGTCTTTAAAAAGGTAAAATAGGTTTTAATAAAAGGATAAACACAAAGAGCAGCCCGATGGACTGCTCTTTTTTATTTTGATCTGCCTGACACCATTATGGCATAACAGAATAGGTCAGAATAAGTTTTGGATTTCTTCCTGCCGCAGGACCGTTAAGGATGGCCTTTGAATATAGCAGATTCTGAACATGGAATGTTGTTACACCTGAGTAGAAGTCGCTCTTTTTAAGCACAGGAGTGATCCATGTTTTGAGTATACTGCCTGTAATTTTACCTTGTATCAATCTCTGTACATATGAACTAATATCAAGAGTATAATATAGCAGGGAGCGATTAATAGATCCATTGCTTTCAAAAACACTCAGGTCATTAACCGGCTCATAGAGAACTAAATGATCTTGATCTGAGGTCTCTCTTGTAGCAAGAAAAAGTTGCGAAGGGAAGTAGTTAAATCTGGTAAAGTCAGCCGGATTTTCAAATGGTAATCTAAGCTCGGCTTTAGCTATAATGAGCTTTGAAATATCAATATTTTCTGACTGAGCCCATAGCGAAATCTGATCTTTAACATTTGAAAAATCAATGTAAGGTTTAATTCCGGCAAATCCCTCCAGGTAAATATTGCCGGAGGGCTGAGATGTCTCAAGAGATTCTGAGGCATGGCTGAACGAGTTGACTGCAGAGAGAGTCTCGTTTACATAGTACATTATTGTACTGTCTTTGTCAATCCCTTTCTGAGTATCCACATGGCGGTATTGAAGCAGAAAATAGATACCGGATGGAGTAATCATATTAAATCGGCCACCTCCAATAGACCCTGGCAGGGGATCGGTGGTCATATAGAACCCTTTATATCGCTTTAAAAACAGTTCTGTTGAATCACCCTCCTGTTGAGTTGCAGCAAGCAATTCTGCAGCATAATCAAGAGAAAGACTCATATTAAGACTGTCGCCGCCAAAATAAACATTACCCCCGATATTTAACGGAACAGGATCGTAATCTCCCGCTTTGACTGAGTTATTGTATGCTACATTTGAGTCAAGGTCAACATTAAGTTTGTATATATTGAAATTTTGCGGTATGGTAGCATCACTCTCATAAAAATATGATTTTTCACCGATTGCCATATACATTTTAAATGACTTGGGAACCGGATTCTCTCCAAATGTAAGAGAATCACTAAGAGGAATAAACTGAAATGCAGTAGATGCCTCTGCCAGTCCAAGATCGGTATCTTTATAACTTCCTACAATAAGACTTGTAGGATAAATTGTCTGCATACTGTCGGATAATTTCATCTCGACAGGCATATTAAAGTCTTTAACGGATACTTTAATGATATGGTCAGAGGGCAATAATCCCGATCCTATTGTTTTGTCGGTATCGATGCATGAAAAGAGAAGAGCTGTGGTCAGGATTGCTGCAGCAGAACGGAAAGTGTTCCTAATTGTCATTTTTTTGCCAGAATTTTATTGTAAAACTGAATGTATTCCTCTATATATGTGGAATCAGGATCTGATGTGTCTGTAAACTCCAGAACAGGCAGTGTGCTTTTTGTAATTGCCTGGTCAAGTTCAGGGTTGAGTTCGCGCTCACCGTAAATAATTCCGTCGGAATACTGTACTGCTAGTTTTGCAAGATTTATGCCATTGGCAGGATTTAATACCTCAATATCTTTGGCTCGTATGCCGGTAACTGATATTCTTGATTTTATATCTTCTCCGAAAACCTGTTCCAGACCTTCGTTATAAAGAGATAGTACTACTTTGCTGTCAGTAAAAATAGGGTCATCGTGATATATCTTTTTAAGATACATCGGGAGGAAGTGAGAAATCCAGCCCTGACAGTGAATAATATCAGGTTTCCACCTGAGTTTTTTAACTGTCTCCAGCACACCTCTGGCGAAAAAAGATGCCCTTTCGTCATTGTCACAGAAATAGCACTCTTGTTCGTCTTTACTGATGTATTTCCTGTAGAAGTAATCTTCATTGTCTATAAAATAGACCTGCATTCTGGCAGATGATATCGAAGATACTTTTATTATAAGTGGTCTGTCAATATCGTTGATAACTATATTCATGCCTGAAAGTCTGATTACCTCGTGAAGCTGATTTCTCCTTTCGTTAATCAGGCCGTATTTTGGCATAAAAGAACGTATTTCGTATCCCCTCTCCTGTACCCCCTGTGGTAAATAGCGTCCGGTTCTCGAAACGGTGGTTTCGGGCAGAAAGGGAAATATCTCGGAGCTTACATAAAGGACTCTTTTGGGATCACTCATTTTTCGTGAAAGAATTAATGGCAAATTGTTCACAAAGATAATAAAATTAATTTAATTGGACATTTTATGTATCTTTGGGATCATTTTACCAATGAAGAAAAGAGAGAAAAATATCATATACAGAAGGCTTATTCAGTCCTATTTATCGTCGGTAATAAGTATCAGCATGGTGCTGTTGCTGGCAGGCCTTTCAGGGTTAATGGCCGTTAATGCGCACTCTGTCTCGGACTTTTTCAGAGAGAATATAAAACTCTCTGTTTTATTTTCCGGATCAACAGAAGAGAGTTATGCCAAGGAGGTTGCCTCTTTACTTAAAAACGAACCCTTTGTTAAAGAGGTGAATTTTATTTCCAAAGAACAGGGTACTGCAGAGATGGCCGAAATTCTTGGTGCAGATTTTCTGACTGTTTTTGAAACCAACCCTATACCTCTTTCAATGGATCTGTTTCTGAAAGCACAATATATGGATCCTGATTCTCTTTTAGTTGTTGAAAACAGACTTGCTGACATTGGTGGAGTAGAAGAGGTCGTATATCAGGAGTCACTGGTAAATACAATTAATCAAAATATGGAGAGGGCAGGTTATGTTATAGGTGTCATAATTCTTTTGCTTCTTTTTATATCATTTGTGTTGATTAATAATACGGTAAGACTTAACCTGTTTGCCAAAAGATTTACTGTGCACACAATGAAACTCGTTGGTGCAAGAAGATCATTCATCAGGAAGCCTTTCCTTAAAAAGGCTCTTTTGCAGGGCACTGTTTCGGGGCTTTTGTCTGTAGCTATTCTTTCGACTGGTGTCTATCTGGTTTACCGGGATCTGCCAGAACTTTTTAATATTCTTGATATTAATATGGTATTAGCAGTATTTGCCGGAGTTATAGCAATTGGGATATTACTGTGTCTGTTAAGCACTTTTTTTATAGTTAACAGATTGGTTTCGATGTCGGGGGATGATATTTATTACTAAAATTTTAAATTACAGAGATATGGATTCAGGAAAGTATGCAATTCCTTATAAAAATTTGATTTTTGTTGTGGCTGGTCTGGCACTGATGATTATCGGATATACTCTTATGACAGGTGGAGGAACAACTGATCCGAAGGTATTTACCGGAGAAGAGATGTTTAGTTTCAGACGGATTGTTTTAGCTCCTCTGTTTATTCTTGTCGGTTTTGCAACAGAGATTTTTGCTATAATGTATAAGCCAAAAGCGAAATGAATTTAATTGAGGCGCTGATACTTGGTCTTGTTCAGGGTCTTACCGAATTTCTTCCGGTGAGCAGCAGCGGACATCTTGCCATTGGAAAGGAAATTCTTGGTATAGAAGCAAATAATCTGACTTTTGAAATTATTGTTCATGCTGCAACCGTTTTAAGTACAATTGTTGCCTTCAGAAAAGATATTTATCAGCTTATAGTATCTTCGGTTAAATTCAGATATAACGAGGAGAGTTCATACATAATTAAACTAATAGTTAGTATGATTCCGGTTCTGATAGTCGGCCTTTTTATGAAAGAGGCTGTTGAAAAGGTATTTGGTTCCGGGTTGTTTGTAGTTGGAATCTCGCTATTGGTTACATCTTTACTGCTCTTCTTATCTCAGCAGATAAAGCCTAAGGAGCGAGAGATAGGTTATTGGAATGCCTTTTTAATAGGTATTGCTCAGGCCTTTGCTGTGTTACCGGGATTATCAAGATCGGGAGCAACTATCTCTGCGGGATTATTACTGGGTGTTAAAAGAGAGCAGATTGCAAAGTTTTCCTTTCTGATGGTTCTTGTCCCGATTCTTGGAGAAAGCTTTCTGGAATTGGTTTCAGGAGATTTTGGCAGTTCTGAGTCGGGAATAGGAGCACTACCTCTGATGGCTGGATTTGTTACCGCTTTTCTTGCGGGACTTTTTGCATGTAAAACAATGATTGCTATTGTTAAAAAAGCGAAATTGACAGGATTTGCCGTTTATTGTGCTCTGGCAGGTATGTTAAGTATTTTATATGTTCTTTTTTAATATTGAATGCCAAAAAATCTTCATATATTTCTTTCTGACGTTCACCTCGGCTTAAAGGCATTTGATCCGGTAGCCAGAGAGAAGGCATTCGCACTTTTTATAAACAATCTGCCTCAGGAAACCGACTCGTTGTATCTTTTAGGAGATATCTTTGATTTTTGGTACGAGTACAAATATGTTATTCCCAGGGGATTTGCAAGAACGCTTGGCGCACTGGCAAGTCTGACTGACAGAGGAGTTAAGGTATATTTCCTAAAAGGCAACCACGATTTGTGGACATTTGGATTTCTTGAAAGAGAGTTAGGCATAAAAATATTGGAGGAGCCGACTCTGGTAGAAATCGGAGGATTAAAATTTTGTCTTGCACATGGAGATGAACTTAGTGGAGAGAGGGGGCAAAAAATACTGAAGAGTATATTCCGCAACAAATTTCTGCAGTCATGCTTCAGCTCATTACACCCAAGAGTGGCCTTTGCAATTGCCCTGAGGTGGTCGAGACATAACAGGTTATCCAAAGGGATGCAGTTTAGTTTCAGAGGCAAAGAGGATCCTTTATACAATTTTGCTGCCGGATTTGAAAAGGTGCACAATGTTGACTACTTCATATTTGGCCACATGCATACACCGGGTGATATAAAAACTCCCGGAGGTGCAGGTTTCTATATTCTTGGTGAATGGATTCACGGATGCGAATATCTGGTTTTTGATTCAGATAAAAGAGAACTTTCCTGGGCAAATGCTAAAACAGAGAGTAGTACAGATAGTCAAAAGAGCCTCTCTGATACATCTGAACGAGCTCTTCCGTAAGTTTATCGTCACCGAACCTGTCATAGGGTTTCTTAAGATCTGACCCGAACAATCTTGCAATACCCTGCCAGAAACCAGCAGCCGCATTGCTTTTATAGCCCTTAATCAGAGAATAGGAGGTCTGGCCTACCTCCCTGTCTATCAGTTTTAACAGGAGTTTTCCCTGTGAAATAGTCATCTTCCTCAGAGGCTTTTCGAATTCTGTGAAAAGTTTAGATTCAAAATTCTTTATATACTTTTCTCTCTCTTTTGCCGAAAACCGTTTGCTGTTTAAAACGCTGTCTGCTTCCTGAATTTTGTTTTTTGCCATAAGTGCATAAGGGTAAGTTTTCCTGAAGTTGTATACAAGCCGGTAAAACTCACGCCACTCTCTGCCTTTCATCCTGTTTTTATCCCAGGCAAAGTGATAAACAGCATCAAGATTAATCTGGAAAACAGTATCTCTTCCTTCAATTTTATATCCAACTCTGTAACCCTGATGCTGAGAGTAGAGAATTGGTTGAAAAACAGGAAGGATCAAAAATAGTATGATATATAAGACTATTCTATTCATAGAAAACAAAAGTATCTCTTTTTGCGTTCATGTTCAAGAATTAGACCAAAAACACTATATTTGGTCAAAATCTTAAACTATGTTCTCTTCTGATTATGGCCCCTGGACCCTCTTTACCGATCTGGGGATTATTTTTGCGCTGTTACTAGCCGGAAAGCTGATCCGGGTAAAAGTTAAATTTATTCAGAAACTTTTTATTCCGCCATCTCTGATTGCCGGCTTTCTTGGTCTGGCACTTGGTCCGAACGGATTTGGTGTTTTACCGTTTTCAGGTCAGCTCGGGACTTACGCAGGAATTCTGATTGCATTGGTATTTGCTGCCCTTCCGTTATCATCTCCAAAATTCTCTTTTAAAGAGGTGTCTGGGAGAGTGGGGCCTATATGGGCATATGCTCAGCTTGGTATGCTTATTCAGTGGGCAGTCATGGGTTTGTTTGGTCTTTTTGTCCTGAATGTAATATGGCCTCAGTTGAATCCTGCTTTCGGAATAATGCTCCCGACAGGTTTTTACGGTGGTCACGGAACTGCTGCGGCAATAGGTAGTGCATTTGAAGGTCTTGGCTGGGACGAGGCAAAGAGTCTGGGGATGACAACAGCAACAACAGGTGTTGTCGTTGCCATAATTCTCGGCCTTATTATGGTAAAATGGGCCGCTGCAAGAGGTGAAACTAAATTTATTAAGGATTTTTCTGATCTCCCGGATGACCTGCGAACCGGACTGATACCTTCGGATAAGAGAGAGAGTGCAGGAACTGTAACGACATCCTCTATTTCAATAGATTCTTTGGCATTCCATCTTGCTTTTGTATTTGTTGTTGCATTAATAGGATACCTGTTAAGTCAGGGGGTTAAATACTATTACCCCAAACTTGAGATCCCTGTCTTTTCGGCCTCTTTTATAATAGGTCTGATTTTTAAGAAAGTGTTTGATGCTACAGGCGTATCAGACTATATCTGTCCTAACCAGACTTCGCGCCTGAGCAGCACGTTTACAGACCTGCTCGTAGCCTGCGGAGTAGCCTCAATTAAACTAAGTGTTGTTGTAAAGTATGCTGTTCCTTTGATAATTCTCATTTTAGCAGGCATAGTTGTTGTCTGGCTTATTACATTTTTACTTGGTAAAAGATTGTGCAAAACATATTGGTTCGAAAGATCAATATTTGCATGGGGATGGTGGACAGGTACTATGGCTATGGGTATAGCCCTTATCAGGATAGTTGATCCGAAAATGGAGAGCAAGGCCATGGATGATTATGCTCTTGCATATCTTCCCATCGCTCCCGTCGAGATACTTTTGATAACTTTTGTACCGGTCATGTTTTACAACGGACTTGGTGCATGGATTCTGATTGCAGCCCTTGCTGCATCTGTTTTGATAATTATACTTGCAAAAAGAATGGGGTGGTGGATATCTCCGTCAAAAACCAAAGCATAAAACATTTAATATGAAAAGTAATAGAGATTATCTGAGAACCGGACTGACACTGTTAGCCTTATTGTTTTCACTGAGCACACTGCCGGCTCAGACACATGAGCAAAAAGCAGAAGAAATTCACAGGAATTTCTTTACAATTGACACTCATAACGATACGGCTCTCCATATAAATAATCCCGACGCCGAATACCGGGTTACAAAGGGACAGGTCACATTTCCCATGATGAAAGAGGGTGGACTTGATGCTGCTCTGTTTGCAATTTTTATCACTCAGAGAGAAAGAGACGAAGAATCTCTGATTAAGGCTGAAAGCTATGTGAAAGATAATCTTATGAAATTTCGTAAGTATGTCGAAGATTACAACGGAGCATCAATTGCATATAACTCTGATGACCTGCTGAGAAATAAAAGAGAGGGAATAACATCTGTGGTTCTGGCAATTGAGAACGGGTATGCAATCGGTAAAAACATATCAAATCTGGAAAGATTCAGAGATATGGGAGTAAGGGCTATTACTTTATGCCATAATCTTAACAACGATATTTGCGATGCATCAATGGATAAAGGTCCGGAACATCATGGATTGTCTGAATTTGGTGTAGAAGTTGTAAAGGAGATGAACAGGCTAGGTATTATTATAGATGTATCTCATGCTTCAACAGAGAGTGTATTTGATATATTAAAGGTGAGTACTAAGCCTGTAATGGCCAGCCATTCGGGAGTATGGGCTATTAAAAATCACAACAGGAACCTTAAGGATGAAGAGATTAAGGCTATTGCCGGGGCAGGAGGATTGATACAGGTTGCAACAGGCAGATTCTTTCTCTCTGATTTGCCAAAAGATTCTGTTACTGTATCACATATCGCAGACCATATAGATTATGTTAAGAATCTTGTTGGTATAGAACATGTAGGCTTGGGAACAGACTATGACGGTGGTGGCGGAGTTGTGGGAATGGAGAATGCCT
This sequence comes from Bacteroidales bacterium, assembly GCA_036677745.1. Classification (GTDB taxonomy): domain Bacteria; phylum Bacteroidota; class Bacteroidia; order Bacteroidales; family UBA932; genus Bact-08. The sequence goes on along the minus strand of JAVBVW010000003.1, from coordinate 631,239 downwards.
CAAAGATGAAAAACCTGACTATAGAACTTCTCAAAAGAGGATACACTTCAGAGGAACTTGAGTTATTCTGGGGGGGCAATTTTATTAAATTTCTGAAAGTTCAGAATTTGTAAAATATTTTCAACTTCCTTTTGCACATTTAATTTTTTTGGTATATTTGCAACCCGCTAAATATCTATTCAATATATGTATTTAGCTGAGGTTTAGGAAAATAACCCTAAATTTTTTTTGACCAAAGCACACAATTATATTTACTGTTATCGTTAAACTGTAAAAAAAGCAATGTTACAACCAAAAAAAACCAAGTTCAGAAGGCAGCAGAAAGGCCGTATGAAAGGGATCGCACAGAGGGGAAATCAGCTCTCTTTTGGATCTTTCGGAATTAAAACTACAGCGGCGTGTTGGCTAACCGGACAACAGATCGAAGCTGCCCGTCAGGCCGTAGTTAGGTATATGAAGCGTGAGGGTCAGATCTGGATTCGCGTATTCCCCGATAAGCCGTTTACCAAGAAGCCTGCAGAGGTTCGTATGGGTAAAGGAAAAGGTGCTCCGGAGGGATTTGTATGTCCGATAACCCCGGGTCGTATGATAATTGAGGCAGAGGGTGTTCCGCTCGAGGTGGCTAAAGAGGCTCTTCGTCTGGGTGCACAGAAACTGCCGGTAGTTACAAAATTTGTAGTCCGCAGAGATTACCAGGAATAATAAATGCAGAAATAATATGAAAGCAACAGAGATACGCGAATTATCCATTAAAGACCTGAAGGAACGCATCGAAACTGAAAAGGCAAACCTGGTGCGCCTTAGGATGAATCATGCTATTTCTCCTTTAGATGATTTATCTCAGATAAAAAAGGCAAAAACAAACATTGCCAGAATGCTCACAATATTGAGCCAAATGGAAAATAAGAAGGACAACTAAGAAGTCATGGAAAGAAATCTTCGTAAAGAAAGAATAGGAATGGTGGTAAGCAACAAGATGGACAAATCCATCGTAGTTGCCGTTAAAAGAAAAGTTAAACACCCTATTTACGGTAAGTTCGTAAATAAAACCACTAAGTTTGTTGCTCATGACGAGAAGAACGAGTGCAGTGAGGGAGACAAAGTGCGCATTATGGAGACTCGTCCTTTAAGTAAGACAAAACGCTGGAGACTAGTAGAAATCGTAGAAAAAGTTAAATAGCCATGATACAGCAAGAATCGAGATTATTGGTGGCAGACAACAGTGGAGCAAAGGAGGTTCTTTGTATCCGCGTGTTAGGGGGAACCCGCCGCCGTTATGCCGGAGTTGGCGATAAAATAGTGGTTACCGTTAAAAGTGCTATTCCGGGTGGTGATACCAAAAAAGGAACAGTTTCCAAAGCGGTAATTGTTCGTACAAAAAAAGAGATCCGTCGTGCAGACGGTTCATATATCCGTTTTGATGACAATGCATGTGTGTTGCTCAACAATCAGGGAGAGGTTCGCGGAACCCGTATCTTTGGCCCTGTTGCAAGGGAGTTGCGTGACAACTATATGAAGATTGTATCTTTAGCACCAGAGGTGTTATAATTTTTATAAGTAAAAGATATGAATAAGAAATTACATATTAAAAAGGGCGATACAGTATATGTTAATGCCGGAGACGACCGCGGTAAAACGGGTAAGGTTCTTGAGGTGATTACAGATAAGAATCGTGCCATCGTAGAAGGAATCAATCTGGTGAGCAAACACACCAAGCCAAATGCAAAGCACCCTCAGGGAGGCATAATCAAACAAGAGGCAGCGGTTCATGTTTCAAACCTGCAGGTTGTTGACCCTGTGAAGGGAGGCCCTACACGCATCGGCCGTCGTTTAAATGACAAGCAAAAATTAGTTCGTTACGCGAAAAAATCTGGAGAGGAGATTAAATAATGGCAAATACAAAAGAAGGAGCTGCAAAGAAGCCAGCTGCCAATAATAAGCCTGCAAAAGTCGAGAAAGCGGCAAAGACAGAAGGAGCCCAGGTGGTTGCCAAGGGCTATGTACCTACTCTTCAAAAGAGATATAAAGAGGAGATTGTTGCCAAACTGCAAAAGGAGTTTGGGTATTCTTCAGTTATGCAGGTACCTAAACTTGTTAAAATTGTTGTTAACCAGGGTATCGGTGCTGCTACAGGAGACAAGAAACTTGTTGATATTGCACAACAGGAACTTACAATTATAACAGGACAAAAAGCTGTTCAGACTGTTTCGAGAAAAGACATTTCAAACTTCAAACTGAGAAAAGGAATGCCTATCGGAGTCAAGACAACTCTTCGTTCTGCAAAGATGTACGAGTTTCTGGAGAGACTAATTGCCGTGTCACTTCCTCGTATCAGAGACTTTAAAGGTATCAACGAGAAGTTTGACGGAAAAGGTAACTACACACTAGGAATCAAAGAGCAGATCATATTCCCTGAAATCGACATTGATAAAATCACTAAGATTATGGGTATCGAAATAACATTTGTTACTTCGGCGGAGAAGGACGAAGAGGCATTTGCTCTTCTTCGTGAATTCGGGCTGCCTTTCAAAAACATCAAGAAATAATCTATAAAATAGAAGATAGATAATGGCAAAAGAATCAATGAAGGCACGCGAGAGAAAACGCGCAAAATTAAGTGCCAAATATGCAGAAAAACGCAAAGCCCTAAAAGAGGCAGGTGACTATGCTGCTTTGGATAAACTGCCAAAGAACTCAAGCCCTGTCCGCCTGCACAACCGTTGTTCTATAACCGGTCGTCCAAAAGGATTTATGCGTATTTTCGGTATCAGCCGTATACAGTTTCGCGAAATGGCAAGTAAGGGTCTTATCCCGGGCGTTCGCAAAGCAAGTTGGTAGAAAATTTGTGACGCGAGTCACAGACAACATATTATTTATAATTAGTTGGATATCGGGCATCACTTTGTGGTGTCGTATAAACTTAAAAACAAATTAAAATGACTGATCCAATTTCAGATTTTTTAACAAGGGTGCGTAATGCATCTATGGCAGGACACAAAGTGGTTGAGATTCCTGCATCAAAAGTTAAGCTGGAGCTGACCCGTATTCTTCATGAGAAGGGTTATGTTCTTAGCTACAGACTTGTTGAAGGTACCCCTTTCAACACAATTAAAATAGCTCTTAAGTATCATCCTGAAACTAAAAAATCGGCTATCAAGAAGATTTCAAGAATAAGCCGTCCGGGTCTCAGAAGGTATGTTGATGTTCAGAATATGCCAAGGGTTCTTAACGGACTTGGTGTTGCCATTATCTCCACTTCAAAAGGGATGATTACCGATAAGGAGGCAAGGGAACTTAATGTTGGCGGAGAGGTTATCTGCTATGTTTATTAATTAAATATTAAATAAAGATTTATAATGTCACGAATAGGAAAATTACCTGTAAACCTTCCGGCCGGAGTAACTATCAATGTTAGTTCGGACAACGTGGTTAAGGTTAAAGGCCCGCTCGGAGAACTTTCGCAAAAGGTGGATGCCGATATTAGAGTTACCGTAGAGGGAAATGTGGTTAATGTAACAAGACCTACAGATCAGCCTCGTCACCGTTCAATGCATGGTCTCTATCGTGCTCTGATACAAAATATGGTTACCGGAGTTTCAACCGGATTTACCATTAAACAGGAGTTCGTAGGTGTTGGTTACCGTGTTGAGGCAAAAGGTCAGCTTCTTGAGATGAGCCTTGGTTACTCTCACGATATTCATTTTATGCTGCCCAATGAAATCAAAGCAGTTACCGAAGCTGTTAAAAAGGGTCAGGCCCCTGTGCTTACTCTAACCAGCTACGATAAGCAACTTTTAGGAATGGTTGCGGCTAAGCTGCGCTCTCTGCGCAAACCTGAACCATATAAAGGTAAAGGTATTAAGTTTGTAGGTGAACAACTTCGTCGCAAAGCCGGTAAGTCGGCCAGCGCTAAATAATAAGTGGAGGATTTATGGCTTTAAATAAAATAGAAAGAAGAAAAAGAATACGACTCCGCATCAGGAAGGTTGTAAACGGTACTCCGGAACAACCAAGAATGTGTGTATTCAGAAGCAACAAACAGATTTATGTTCAGCTTATTAACGATATAGACGGTATAACTTTAGCTTCTGCGAGCTCTCTGGACAAAGAGATTGCAGCAGATTGCAAAGGAAAACCGGCTAGCGAAGCTGCAAAACTGGTAGGTAAACTGGCAGCAAAGCGTGCGATTGAGAAGGGTATCGAGAAGGTATCATTTGACCGTGGCGGCTACCTTTATCACGGAAGAGTTAAATGTTTAGCAGATGCCGCCCGTGAAGGTGGTCTTAAATTCTAAGAATTTTGAGTATGATAGGTACAAACGTTAAAAAAGTTAAGACTACCGATCTGGAACTGAAAGACAGATTGGTTGCAGTAAAAAGAGTTACCAAGGTGACCAAAGGTGGACGCCATTTCAGTTTCGCAGCAATTGTTGTTGTTGGAGACGAAAAGGGAGTTGTAGGCTACGGACTTGGAAAGGCTAATGAGGTTACAACCGCCATCTCAAAAGGAATAGAGGATGCTAAGAAAAATCTTGTTAAGATTCCTCTTAACAAAAAGACAATTCCTCATGAGCAGGAGGCTAAATTCGGCGGTGCAAGAGTTTTCATGAAGCCTGCAGCCGAAGGTACAGGAGTAAAAGCGGGTGGTGCGATGCGTGCAGTATTTGAGTCAGTGGGAATTCACGACATACTTGCAAAATCTAAAGGGTCTTCGAACCCTCACAACCTTGTGAAGGCTACTGTTGCAGCTCTTCTAGAAATGCGCGATGCATATACTGTAGCAGGACTTCGCGGAATACCAATGAACAGAGTATTTAAAGGATAAGGAGGAGAGGAGATGACAAAAGTTAAAATTACTCAGATAAAAAGTAAGAACGGAGCTACAAAGAAGCAGGCTGCAACTTTGGAAGCCCTCGGAATCCGCAGAATACATCAAACGGTGGAAATTGAACTGAATCCTGTTTACAAAGGAATGCTGGATAAAGTTCTGCACCTTGTAAAAGTTGAAGAAATAAACTAATAGGAGATTTACAAATGAAATTACATAATCTTACACCTTCATCAGGATCTTTGGGAAGAGAGAAAAGAATCGGTCGCGGCGAAGGGTCGGGACACGGTGGTACATCTACCCGCGGTCACAAAGGTGCTCAGTCAAGATCGGGTTACTCTCGTAAAAAAGGATTTGAAGGAGGGCAGATGCCACTTCAGAGAAGACTTCCGAAGTTTGGTTTCAATAATATCAACAGAGTGGAATACAAAGCTATCAATCTTTCTACACTTCAGGCACTTAGTGAGAAGATTGGAACTGATGTGATTTCGATTGACACTCTCATTGAGTCAGGCTTTGTTTCAAAGAATCATAAAGTTAAAATTCTTGGAAACGGATCACTCGGCATCAAACTTGATGTTACCGCACATGCATTCTCAAAGTCTGCAATTGCACAGATTGAAGCTCAGCAAGGTAAGGCTACAATAATCTAACTTGACAATGAAAAAACTGATCGATACAATAAGTAATATCTTCAAGATTGAAGAACTGCGCAAAAGGATAGTATACACTATCCTGTTGCTGCTAGTTTACCGCTTGGGAAGTTATGTGGTGTTGCCGGGTATAGACCCCACCCAGCTTGGAAATCTGCAGTCGCAGGCTTCAGAAGGTCTTTTGGGCCTTTTGAATATGTTCTCAGGGGGTGCATTTGGTAATGCCTCAATTTTTGCGCTGGGTGTAATGCCTTACATATCGGCATCTATCGTAATTCAGCTTCTTGGCATAATGATACCATATTTCCAAAGGTTACAGAGAGAGGGAGAGAGTGGAAGAAGAAAAATGAACCAATGGACAAGGTATCTGACAATTGTCATTCTTGCACTGCAGGGACCTGCATACATGGCTAACCTCCATGTACAGTTACCTGAAGCTGCATTCTTGTTTAAAGGATTCTCGTTCAATATTTTCGCTACGATGGTTCTTATCGGCGGAACTATGTTTATAATGTGGTTAGGAGAGCGTATTACCGATCGCGGCTTAGGTAATGGTATATCTCTCATAATCATGGTAGGTATCATCGCCCGTCTGCCTTTTGCCCTTTTAGCCGAGGGTAGCTCAAGAATAAGCCAGACAGCGGGAGGTGGATTACTAATGCTCATAGTTGAAATTCTGGTACTGTTTTTTGTTTTTGTTGCCACAATCGCACTTGTTCAGGGAACACGCAAAATTCCGGTACAGTATGCCAAAAGAATTGTTGGTAATAAGCAATATGGCGGAGTTCGTCAGTATATACCTTTGAAAATTAATGCGGCAGGTGTTATGCCGATTATATTTGCTCAGGCACTGATGATGTTCCCGCTTATTTTTGCAGGCTTTGACGCGACCCGCGGAATTGCATCTACCCTTACCAATCCTATGGGATTCTGGTATAACTTCATTTTCGGACTTATGGTTGTTGCCTTTACCTACTTCTATACAGCAGTAACGGTAAATCCATCTATGATGTCAGAAGATATGAAGAAAAACGGTGGATTCATACCGGGGATCAAGCCAGGTAAAAAAACCACAGAATATCTGGATGCAATTATGTCTCGCATCACTTTACCGGGCTCGATTTTCCTTGCCCTGATAGCTATCATGCCGGCTTTTGCAACCATGTTGGGAGTCAACAATCAGTTTGCCCAGTTTTTCGGGGGAACCTCGTTGCTGATTCTTGTAGGTGTGGTTTTAGATACGCTGCAGCAAATTGAGAGTCACTTGCTGATGCGTCACTACGATGGCTTGATGAAGACCGGACGTCTCAAAGGCCGTTCGGGTATGTAATACTATATCTTAGTTCTTTGAAAATGATAAAACTGAAAACCAGGGAAGAGATTGAGATATTGAGAGAGAATGCTCTCTTGGTATCAAAAACTCTTGCGGAGGTCGGAAAGCATATTGTTCCAGGTATAACAACACTTGAGCTTAACAATATTGCAGAAGAATTTATCCGCGATCACGGTGCTGAGCCGGCATTCCTTGGTTACGGAGGATTCCCCTTCACCCTTTGCATCTCTGTGAATGATGTTATTGTTCATGGATTTGCATCACAGTACCGACTTGCCGAAGGTGATATTATTTCGGTCGATTGCGGTACCATCTATAAAGGGTTTTACGGAGACTCTGCCTACACTTTTCCTGTTGGAGAGATATCAGAAGAGACCAAAAAATTACTTAAGGTCACCAAAGATTCTCTGTACATTGGAATTGAACAGGCGGTCATCGGAAACAGAATAGGTGATATCTCGTTTGCAATACAGGAGCATGTAGAGAAAAACGGCTTCTCAGTTGTAAGAGAGATGGTGGGTCACGGTATTGGGAGGAAACTTCATGAAACACCTGAAGTTCCAAACTTCGGCAGGAGAGGTGACGGAAAGAAACTGCAAGAGGGAATGGTGATTTGCATCGAACCTATGGTTAATGCGGGATCCAGAGCTGTACATATGCACGACGACGGATGGACATTAAGCACTGCAGACAAAAAGAATTCCGCACATTTCGAACTAATGGTGGCAATTCAGAAGGGCAAACCTGACGTTTTATCGACATTCGGGTACATAGAGAAGACAAATATTTAAATTATAAGGTTAAATTCAGATGGCAAAACAAGCTGCTATTGAAAAAGAGGGAACAATAATCGAGGCTCTGTCAAACGCGATGTTTCGCGTAGAGCTGGATAACGGACATGTTATTATTGCCCATATATCCGGAAAAATGAGAATGCACTACATTAGGATTTTACCGGGTGACAGAGTCAGAGTTGAGATGTCCCCTTATGATTTAACAAAAGGAAGAATTTCTTTCAGATACAAATAAAACTTAGAAAATATGAAAGTAAAAGCATCCATTAAAAAGCGCAGCGAAGATTGCAAAATAGTAAAGCGTAAAGGACGTCTTTACGTTATTTGCAAAAAGACACCAAAATTCAAAATGCGTCAGGGATAAATTTTAATTGTAAACAATAAAGAGAATAGATAAATTATGGCACGTATAGCCGGAGTTGATTTACCAAAAAACAAAAGAGGAGAGATAGGTCTGACCTATATCTTCGGGATCGGACGCAGTTCTGCTCAGAAAATCCTTACCAAGAATGGTATAGATTTAAACACAAAAGTTAAGGACTGGAACGATGATCAGATTGCTGCAATAAGGGGAACCATTGCAGAGGAGTACAAAATTGAAGGTGAGCTTCGCTCGGTAGTTCAGATGAACATCAAACGTTTGATGGATATCGGCTGCTACAGAGGAATCCGTCACCGTCTTGGGCTGCCTGTTCGCGGTCAGTCGACCAAAAACAATGCCCGCACACGTAAGGGTAAGAAGAAAACTGTAGCTAACAAGAAGAAAGCAACTAAATAGAACCTAGATCATGGCAAAAAAGACAGGAACATCAAATAAGAAAAAGGTTGTAAAGGTTGAAGCCTACGGTCAGGCACACATATCATCTACCTTTAACAATATCATTGTATCCCTTACTAACAGTACAGGTCAGGTTATCAGCTGGTCTTCTGCAGGTAAGATGGGCTTCAGAGGTTCTAAAAAGAACACTCCATATGCTGCACAAACTGCAGCTGAAGATTGCGCCAAAGTGGCTTATGATTTAGGACTGCGTAAGGTTAAGGTCTTTGTGAAAGGACCCGGAGCCGGCCGTGAGTCTGCCATCCGTACTATTCACGGAGCAGGCATTGAGGTAACTGAGATAGTAGACGTTACCCCACTTCCTCATAATGGATGCCGTCCAAAGGGACGCCGCAGAGTTTAACCCTTTTAAAATCATAATAACAGATTTAACATGGCAAGATATACAGGGCCTACCACAAAAATCGCCCGCAAATTTGGAGAGCCAATTTTTGGACCCGATAAAAGTTACGAAAAGAAAAATTACCCTCCCGGACAACACGGGCTGGCAAAGAAACGTAAAAAGACTTCTGAGTACGGTATTCAGCTGAAAGAGAAGCAAAAAGTTAAGTATACATATGGTTTGCTGGAGAGACAATTCCGCAACCTGTATGATAAAGCATCAAGAATGAAGGGCCGTAAAGGTGAAAACCTCATTTTGCTGCTTGAGTCACGTCTGGACAACCTTGTTTACAGAATGGGTATTGCTCCAAGCCGTGCAGCAGCAAGACAACTTGTTACACACTGTCACATAGTAGTTAACGGCGAAATCAACAGTATACCTTCGACAATTATTAAACCCGGAGATATTGTAGGAGTAAGGGAGAGATCAAAGAGTCTCGAAGTTGTTCAGAACAATATTTCACGTGGTACTGCAAAACACTCATGGATTGAGTGGGATGGCAACACACTTACAGGCAAATATTTAAATATGCCTATCAGAAGTGAGGTGCCTGAAAATATTAATGAGCAGTTAATCGTTGAGTTGTACTCTAAATAATAATATAATGGCAATTTTAGCATTTCAGAAACCCGATAAGGTAATAATGCTTGACGCAACCGATACATTTGGTCGCTTTGAGTTTCGTCCGCTGGAGCCGGGATACGGTATAACAGTTGGTAACGCTTTGCGCCGCATTCTATTATCATCTTTAGAGGGCCATGCTATCACAGCAATTAAGATTCAGGGTGTAGACCACGAGTTTGCTACAATTCCCGGTGTAATCGAAACTGTTGTTGATATCATCCTCAACCTTAAACAAGTTCGTTTTAAACGAATGATTGAGGGAGAAGAGACAGAGATTGTAAATATTTCGGTAAGTGGAAAGCAGGAGTTTACCGCAGAAGATATCTCAAAACAGCTGTCTTCTTTCAAGGTACTCAACCCCGAGTTGCACATCTGCTCTATGGAGCCGGCTGTGTCACTCTCAATTGAACTGAGAATTGGAAAGGGAAGAGGCTATGTTGCTGCAGAGGAGAATCGCATCGAGGATGCCCCAATAGGTCTTATCCCGATAGATTCCATTTACACTCCGATAAAGAACGTAAAATACTCTGTAGAGAACTGGCGCGTTGAGCAAAAGACAGACTACGAGAAGCTTAACCTGGAGATTACAACTGATGGTTCTATCCATCCAAAGGAGGCTCTAAAAGAGGCAGCGAAAATTCTCATACATCACTTTATGCTATTCTCAGACGAGAAGATTACACTTGAAACACCTGTTGAGGTTATCAGCAACGAACTTGACGAGGAGTCGCTCCGTATGCGTCATCTGCTTATGACCAAACTGGCAGACATGGAGCTTTCAGTAAGAGCATTAAACTGCCTTAAGGCAGCAGATATCGACACACTGGCAGACCTTGTGTCGCTCCAAAGATCAGAGCTGATGAAGTTCAGAAACTTTGGAAAGAAATCTCTTTCTGAAATTGACAATCTTGTTGAGCGATACAGACTCAACTTTGGCATGGATGTAACAAAGTTTAATATTGAAAAGAAAGTTTTGAAAAATGAGGCATAATAAAACAATAAATCACCTGGGCCGTAAAAGCGGGCACCGTAAAGCGATGCTTGCAAACATGGCATCGTCACTCATACTCCACAAAAGGATTGAGACTACACTGGCGAAGGCGAAAGCTCTCAGAATGTATATCGAACCACTGGTTACAAAATCTAAAGACGATACCACACATTCACGCCGTACAGTATTCTCTTACATCAAGCAAAAAGAGGCCGTTACAGAATTATTCCGTAACATTGCCCCTAAGATTGCCGATCGTCCGGGAGGATATACCAGAATTCTCAAATTAGGTTTCCGTAAAGGAGATGCTGCTGAGATGGCAATGATTGAATTTGTTGACTATAACGAAACTGCAATGGCTTCTGCAAAACCAGAGGTTAAGAAGAGCACAACTCGTCGTAGCCGTGCAAAGAAGAGTGAAGAGACAGCTACAGAGGTTAAACCAGAGGCAAAAGCTCCAAAAGCTCCAAAAGCAAAAAAAGAGCCTAAAGCCGAGCCAAAGGCAGAAGTTGCAGCTGTTCCAGCAGCAGAGGTTGTTGAAACAGCTCCTGAGATTGAAACTCCGGCAACTGAAGCTCCTGAAGCAGAAGAGCCAAAAGCTGAGTAATATTATACTAATGCATAAATTAAAAAAGAGGTCATTAATGACCTCTTTTTTTGTATTATGATATAACTCTAATCTAGGCGATTATCATTCCAACCATGGCAGCAGACATAAGAGCTACCAATGTTGCACCGAGCAGTGCTCTGAATCCGAATGCACTAAGCACAGGTTTCTGGTTGTGGGCCATTCCTCCAACACCGCCAATCAAAATTCCTATTGATGCAAAGTTAGCAAACCCGCAAAGAACATAGGTTGCCATTATTACCGATTTTGAGGATTCAAACGCTCCCGTTTTAATCATTTCTGCAAGTGATTGATAACCTATAAATTCTGTCATAATTAATTTTTCTCCAAGCAATCTGCCGACAAGTGCAAGGTCTGCACCCGAAACTCCTGTGAGCCAGATTATGGGAGCAAACAGATATGAAAGTAAAAACTGTAGCGAGAGGCTGTCGTACCTCCCGTTTGTGAGATCAGCAATTACAGGATTCAGAGATGTTAAATCTCCAACTTTCATAAATATTGCGTTAAACCCAGCAATAAGTGCATAGAATACAAGCAGCATCGCTCCCACATTGGCAGCCAGTTTAAGCCCCTCTGTTGTTCCGTTTGAAATAGCATCAAGAACATTCTTTCCGATTTTTTCTTTAGGAACCTCAACAGAATTGTCAATATCTTCTGTCTGTGGTTTGAGAATTTTTGAAATTGCAATAGCACCTGGTGCAGCCATTATTGAAGCAGACAGAAGGTGTTTGGCAAATTCAAGTTCCATAACTCTGTCCCCGCCTCCTAGCATTCCAATATAAGCGGCAAGCACTCCTCCGGCCATTGTAGACATACCGGCTGTCATAATCAGCATAAGTTCACTCTTAGTCATCTTAGGGATATACTCCTTAACCATAAGAGGAGCCTCTGTCTGTCCGAGGAATATATTACCTGCAGTTGAAAGAGATTCAGCTCCGGACAATTTAAGAGATTTCGATAAAAGCCATGCCATAGCCCATACAACTCTCTGGAGTATTCCCAGATAAAAGAAGAGGCTGGTAAGAGCAGAGAAGAATATTATGGTTGGAAGTATCTGTAAAACGAATATAAATCCAAAACTGTTTACATTCATAAGAGAGCCAAACAAGAACGTAGAACCGGCTTTTGTCCAGTCAAGAACAGCCACAAAGAGACTCCCTAAAAATTCAAAAATGCTCTGTACGGCAGGAAATGCAATCACTGATATTGCAATTACAAACTGTATCAGAAGAGAGAAACCGACAGTTCTCCAGTTTACCTTTTTTCTGTCAAGGCTGAATAGCCATGCAATAAGTACCAGCGATGCCATTCCGAGAATTCCTCTTAAAATTGACCACAAATTAAGGCTGATCTCTTTTTTTGCAAGAATATCCTTGTACGGGTTTTCAGGTGTCTGCGAAACCTCCTGAACCGGAGCAGGTGTAATGCCGGCTTCATTTCCTTCTGCAACCAAGGTATCCTGAACCTCCTGAGAATTTTGTGTTATTGTTGATTGAGTTGAATGTGAACCCCCGGTGTTTTCCTGACCTTGCAGGATTGTGAATGTAAAGAGGGTAAGCGTAATTATAAATAAGAGTTTTTTCACCTGGTTTAAATTAGTAAATGCTTTAGTGGGCAAATATAGCTATTATATTATTATCTTTGAGGGTTATTTTACTAATATGAGGTTCGAAAAAACAGCACAGGATGCCGGCTCCTCGGCACGATGCGGGTTATTATATACTGACCACGGAGTTGTTGAAACTCCGATTTTTATGCCTGTAGGGACCGTAGGTTCTGTTAAGGCCGTTTATCACAGAGATCTTAAAGAAGATATTAAAGCACAGATAATATTGGGTAACACTTACCATCTTTATCTGAGGCCGGGTCTGGAGATTATTAAAAATGCAGGGGGATTGCATAAATTTATCTCATGGGACAGGCCGATATTGACTGATAGCGGGGGATATCAGGTCTTCTCTCTTGCAGACAACAGAAAGCTGACAAAAGAGGGTTGTATGTTCCGCTCTCATATTGACGGTTCAAAACACTTTTTTACTCCTGAAAATGTTGTAGATATTCAACGAACAATTGGCGCTGATATAATAATGGCTCTTGATGAGTGTCCTCCTGGTGATTCTGACCACACTTATGCCAAAAATTCCCTGAAATTGACAATGGAGTGGCTGGAGAGAGGTGTGAAGCATTTTGATGCCACAATGCCACATTATGGATACTCTCAGACCTTTTTCCCAATTGTACAGGGGTGTGTTTATGCTGATCTCAGAAGAGAGTCTGCGGAGCATGCTGTTTCACTTAACAGAGAGGGATATGCGATAGGAGGTCTATCTGTGGGAGAGCCTGCAGAGGTGATGTATGAGATGATAGAGGTACTGGACCCGATTTTACCTAAAGATAAACCAAGATATCTGATGGGAGTGGGAACTCCTGCGAATTTACTGGAGGCTATAGAGCGTGGCATAGATATGTTTGACTGTGTTATGCCTACACGTAATGCAAGAAACGGAATGTTGTTTACATCAGAAGGGATGATTAACATAAGAAACAAAAAATGGGCAGACGATCATACTCCGATTGATATTTATGGTACATCCTTTGTTGATGCTTCTTATTCAAAGGCATATCTGAGACACCTCTTTATCTCAGGAGAGATTCTGGGTGCACAAATTGCAAGTGAACATAACCTTGCTTTTTATCTGTCACTGGTCAAAGAGGCCAGAAAACAGATTTGTGCAGGGAATTTTCTTACCTGGAAGAGGGCAATGGTTAAAAAGCTGGAGACAAAACTTTAATGAAAGGCTTAAGGTTAAATATACTGGATAAATATATAATAAAGAAGTTTATAGGTACATACTTCTTTGCCATAGTCATCTTCATCGGGATTATTATTATATTCGATGTGAGTGAAAAAATTGACAATTTCGTTGAAAAAGGGGCGTCTCTACAGGCAATTGTTACTCAATATTACGGCAACTTTGTTCCCTATTTCATGAATATGTTCAGCCCCCTGTTTGTATTTATTTCGGTAATTTTCTTTACATCAAAACTTGCTTCTCACAGCGAAATTGTAGCCATGTTGTCCGGGGGAATAAGTTTTAAACGGCTGATGTATCCCTATTTTTTATCTGCCGCCATTATTGCTGTAATGAGTTTATTACTCAGCCTGTTTGTAATACCACCGGCCAACAGAGTGAGACTTGAATTTACCGATAAATACATTAAGGACAAGTTTATTAATACCAACAAGGATATCCATATGCAACTCTCACCGGGTAATTATGTCTATATGGAATCTTTCAACAGTTGGAGCAACATTGCAACAAGATTTACTCTGGAGACTATCAAAGGTCACACAATTGAATCAAAACTTTCTGCAGAAACTGCTGTCTGGGATTCAACTTCAAGAGGATGGAAACTATACAGTTATTATATAAGGACAAATAAAGGCGACAAACAGGAGATAAAGACGGGTCACCAAATAGATACAGTCATAAATTTATCTGTAGATGACCTCAATAAAAGAGACAATTTTGTGGAGTCGTATAACTATAAAGAGCTGAATGATCTGATTAAGTTGCAAAAACTAAGAGGAGATAAGAGAGTTATGTATTCTCAGATCGAAAAACACACACGATTCGCCCTTCCATTTTCTGCGTTTATATTAACATTGATAGGAGTGTCATTATCTGCGAAGAAGAAAAAAGGTGGAATAGGCATCAATATCGGAATAGGATTGATGCTGAGTTTTTCTTACATTCTTTTCCTGAGGTTCAGCCAAATGTTTGTACACGCAGGGGTGTTGCCCACGTGGATTGCCTTGTGGATACCAAATATGCTATACTTGCTTATAGCCCTGGGCCTTTACAGAGCTGCACCAAAATAAGATATATACAATAGATTGCCTAAAGGAGAAGCCTTATCCTCTTATCTTCTTCCCTACCTCAGATAACATATCATCAACCATATTTTCAAGAAGCCATTGAGGTTCCCATCCCCACTCACTTCTTGCACATGAGTCATCCATGTTATCCGGCCATGATGCCGAAATTTTATCTTTTACCGGATCAACCTCATAGCTGAAGGTAGCTTCAGGAATCCGCTTTTTAATTGAGGCAAATAGCTCTTTAGGAGAAAAGCTCATAGCGGTTACATTAAAACTGTTTCTGTGAACTAACCTCTCTGCAGGTGCGTCCATGAGATCTGTACAGGCTTTGAGAGCATCAGGCATATACATCATATCCATGTACGTGTTTTCAGGAATAGGGCATGTGTAGTGGCCTGTTTTGAGTATCTCATAAAATACCTCCACCGCATAATCTGTGGTTCCCCCTCCCGGAAGAGCTCCGTTTGAAATAATGCCGGGGAATCGCACGCTTCTTGTGTCAACACCAAATCTGGTGAAATAATAATCGCTCATTAATTCACCGGAAACCTTACAAACACCGTAAATTGTATTCGGTCTCATAACCGTGTCCTGAGGAGTGTTTTTGTGGGGAGTAGAGTGGCCAAAAACGCCGATTGAACTTGGTGTGAAAAGCGAGCATCCGAACTCTCTTGAAAGTTCCAGGGAGTTAATCAGGGCTCCCATATTAATATCCCAGGCCAGTTGAGGATTTTTCTCACCTGTAGCGGAGAGCAGAGCAACAAGGTTGTATATGCGCCCGATCTTGTTATTCCTGACAAGTTCACGATATGCATCCATATTCAGCGCATCCAGAACAACAGATCTGCATCCCTCTGAAAGCTTTTCAACGATATCCTTTTTGAGATCTGCAGCTATTACATTATCTTCGCCATATAACGATTGTAAATGAGGGATAAGTTCAGTTCCGATCTGTCCGCCGGCTCCTACTACTAAAATGTTCATCTATTATTAAATTTGAGTATATTCTGTAATTAAAAGTGCAACAAAAGTAAGAATTTTATTAAAAATATAATCTCATTGTTAATATCTTTTGCATTATGTCACCTGAGAACCTTCATAACTTTATAGCTGAAACGGCCAAAGAGTCCGGATTTCTGGCATATGGAGCAATTCCTGTTAAAAAATTCTCAGAGGATTTAATTTTTCTTAATAACTCAATTAAAGCCGGTTATAACGCTTCTATGGGTTACCTGTCCAGAAATACAGAAATCAGGGAAAATCCGGCACAACTTCTTGAGGGGGCTGAAAGCATATTGGTATTTCTGGCACCATACAAACCGGCAATAAAACAATCGCAGTCTAAGCCAAAGATTGCATCATATTCCTATGGCCTGGATTATCACCCTGTAATAAAAGCCAGGCTACATCATGTAGCAGAAAAAATAAAAGAGCATATACCCGGATTAAAGTACAGGGTATTTACTGATTCTGCCCCAATTTTCGAACGAGCTGCTGCCAAAGAGGCAGGGCTCGGATTTATCGGAAGAAATACATTTTTAATAAGCAGAGAGCACGGACTACATACATTTATCGGTATTATTATTACAAATGCCGGTGTTTATTATAATAACGATGTAGTTAAGAGTGGTTGTGGCACTTGTAGAAGATGTATCGAAATATGTCCCTCCGGTGCGCTGGTAAAAGAATATACGCTAGATTCAAACAGGTGTATTTCATATAGAACTATAGAAGATAAGCAATTATACTTAAATAGAGACGATATTGTTGATAGAGCGGGGTGGATATTCGGGTGTGATCTCTGTCTGGAGATTTGTCCTTGGTCTAAGATTGGAATGGCTACTGACTGGGAGGAATTTATACCGCTTAATACATCCGGAGAAAAATCAATTATAGATTTTAGTAAAGATGATTGGTCAGCACTGGAAGAGGAAGAGTTTAACTGTATATTCAAGAACTCCCCAATAAGCAGGGCCGGTTATATTAAGGTACTGGATAATCTCAATAATATATAGTTATGGCAAAAAATTGGCAAACTCTTGTTGAAGTTGACCCTTTAAAGGAGCGAATATTATATGATGATAAAATTCTCTTTGCAGGTTCGTGCTTTGCCTCAGAGATTGGATCACGTATGAAGGATATGAGATTTAAAGTTGTTGTTAATCCGTTTGGTGTCCTTTTTAATCCAGCCTCAATTGCAGGGTCGATTGAACGCCTTGATCAAGGCATCCCATTTACATCGGATGATCTGATAAAATCGGGTGATATATATAAAAGCTTTATGCACGGGAGTGAATTTGCTTCGATATCAGAAGAGGAGTTTCTGGAAAAGAACAACCGCATACTTAAAACGACCTCAATCCATTTTAAAGAGAGCCGGTGGATTATCCTTACTTTGGGTACATCCTGGATATACAGAGAGAAGAAGAGCGGTTTGGTTGTCTCTAACTGTCACAAACTACCCTCAGATAATTTTTTGAGAGAGTCGATGTCACCAAATGACATCGAAAATACCCTTGCAGAAATAATTGAACGTTTTCCAGATAAGAGGTGGATAATTACTGTAAGTCCTGTCAGGCATTGGAAAGATGGTGCTGCCGGAAATATGCTGAGTAAGGCTGGTCTGATTGTGGCAAGTCATGCATTGTTAAAAAGGTTTTCTAATACATTTTACTTTCCCTCTTATGAAATTTTTATGGATGAATTGCGTGATTACAGATTTTATGCAGATGATATGATTCATCCATCTGCTCAATCTGTGAATTATATTTGGGAAAGATTCATAAAATTTGCAATAGATGCTTCATGTGAGCCGGTTATGTCATTAATTGCATCTTTAAATAAAATGAGGCAACATAGGCCTCTTTTCCCTGAAAGTAAAGATTATAGGCAATTTTTAAAGAAAATAGAGGAGTTAGAGGCGAAAATTGCCGATAAAGGGCTGTAAATAGCTGAAAAAATTTTTTTAGTTACAATTTTTTATTAAATTTGGTAGCCTCTAAAAACAGGAGTATCATAAGGCAAAGAATTTTAAATATATGTTGCTCCGGAATTCTTCAAAAAATAATAAATAAATTTTATTAACAAAAGGTTTTTAATATTTGTCAGAAACAATTATAAAACATACATTTGTATAGAAATCAGTTAACTCAACATCCTAAACTATAAATCATGAATAAGGCAGAATTAATAGCAGCAATCGCAGCTCAGGCAGAATTAACAAAAGTTGATGCAAAAAAAGCTCTTGACGCATTTATCAATGTAGCCAGCGAGACTATGAAAAAGGGCGAGAGACTTACTCTCGTTGGGTTTGGTTCATTTTCGGTAGCCGAAAGGAATGCACGTAGCGGAAGAAACCCTCGCACTGGTTTAAAAATTAAAATCGCCGCTAAGAAGGTGGTTAGATTCAAAGCAGGTGCAGAATTAAATGACGTTGTCAACTAACATCTGACTGTTAAGGTATCGGAAAACGCCCTGCACAGGGGCGTTTTTTTATTGATATTTTATGAAGATAATGACCCTTCCCGGATTTATAAATTTGAGAGAAAATGTATCAGATGTACATTCGTTGAGAGTTCCTTTCCACCAGGAGTCAAAAATTACATTGTGCAAAGGGAACTTCAATCCGTACGATTCGATTCTTACACCGCAATCCAGTGCAAAAACTGAGATCTGACATCCGGGATGAGAATTAAACGAACTGTTTTTGTTTATTGCATAGAATACTCCATGATCTGTCCACATCTCCACAGGTATTTCACTAGTCATTTGATACATCGACAGAAGTGAAATATTTCCAAGGGTGTGATCTTCTCTGAGACCCGTTGCTCCAAGAATTATAATTTTATCGGCACCAGCCAACGCGGCATATCTGAATGCCTTTGTTAAATCATTTGTCTCCTGACAATCATCTTTGTGTATTATTGAAGAGAATCTCTCTTTAAGCTCATCAGAGAGGGAATCCATATCTCCCACTATTGCATCAGGTATAACTCCTTCTGATACCAATCTGCCTGCGGAGCCGTCACAGCAAATAATTTCATTCGCCTCTTTTATCAGCCCAAGTGGTTCTGGATGAACCGGATATTCGCCATCTGCCAGAATGACTATCGTTTTCATTTTATTCAAATTTACAGAGACCTATGTCCCGGAACCCCATTAAGAACTCTTTTATGTTTAATCTTTTCTTCCCTGATGCCTGTATCGATTGAACAGATATACTGCCTTTACCACATTGAACATGTAGAAATGTTTTTCCATCGGTCGAGATCTCTCCGGGAGCTAATCCGGGGATGTCGCTGATTTCTGTTGCCGAAAATATCTTTACAGGAATATCAGAGTTGCCATATTTCAGGTTTGAATATGCAGCGGGGTATGGGCTTAACCCCCGGATTAGGTTGAAAATTACACCGCTATCCTTTCCCCAGCATATCCTGCCTGTATCTTTTGTGAGCTTGGGAGCATCTTTAAGAGTTTCGTCTGCAACAAGACTATTTTGATTTACTGTTTTGGCATTACCGCTAATTATCAGTTCTACTGTCTTACAAACTAATTCTGCACCTATTTTCATAAGTTTGTCGTGTAAATCACCGGCAGTATCAAATTCGCCTATCTCACACTTTTCTTGCAGAAGAATTGCACCGGTGTCAATTTTTTCGTCAATGAAAAACGTGGTGACTCCGCTGACTTTGTCTCCGTTCATTATGGCATGATTAATCGGGGCTGCTCCTCTGTATTGGGGAAGCAAAGATGCATGAAGATTAAAGGTCCCAAACTCAGGCATCGACCAAACCTCTTTGGGCAACATCCTGAATGCTACAACAACAAAGATATGTGCATCAAGAGCTTTGAGGTCGTTCAGGAATGAGTTCTCTTTTAATGAGACAGGTTGAAAAACTTTGATATTATTATCAAGGGCATACTGCTTAACAGCACTTTGTGATATTTTTAATCCGCGTCCTACAGGTTTGTCCGGAGCAGTAACTACTGCACATATATTGTAACCGCACTCTTTAAGTGATTTTAACGGCAAAACCGCAAATTCAGGAGTGCCCATAAAGACCAATCTTATATCACTCGGCTTTCTCACCTTTATATCTGTTTAATTTATCAAAGATTTTTCTGAAGAATTGTAAATATGCATCCGCATTGAATAGAGAAGAGTCCTTTGTCGATTTCCATGTAAGGTAAACTCCAATAGGAAAAAGAACCATAGAGGAGATTAAAGTTCCCATTGCAGGTGATACAACTCCATCGGTGGCAAGTTTCTTACCACTTATGTCTACTACCCAGTAAACGACAAAAAAGAGCATAGAGACAATTACAGGTGTTCCGAGTCCCCCTTTACGGATAATGGCCCCAAGAGGGGCTCCGATAAAGAAGAATATAAAACAGGCAATTGACAGTGTGAACTTTCTTATACTCTCTATGTCTATTTTTCGTAAAGGGTATACATATTGATACTCCTCAATCTGAAAGTTATCTACCAGGGTTGTGGCATTTTCGAGTTGCCCGATTGTTACCCTTATATTCTCTCTTTTATCGTCCAGAGATTTCCACTGATAGAGTGAATCGTAACTGAGTGTTCCTTTATATCTTGAGCTGTATGTCGAGTCCAGTTCTCTGGAGAAGGTCAGCCCTCCTCCGCTTACGAGGTTGCGATACTGATTAATCCTGATTTTATGGTACACTGAATCTATAGAGTCTCTGGCAATTCTTAGCTGAGCCAGATTCTGTGTCATAACTTCGTTACTGAATCTATCCTCTTCTGATCTCTGGAATGCATAGTTGGCAATGGAAATTGTCATCTCCTGTTTCTTAAAGCCGATTCTCTGCAGTGTAAAAGGGTCGTCCATCCTGCCGGGATCTCTTGGCTCCTCTTCGTATGAATAACCGTCATACAAAGTAAAGAGAAGGCTCTTTTTATCTGCCGTAAATTTTATAGCTCCTGAGTCTGCAAGAGTAAGGCTTGTATTGCCATAGCCGTTTTTATGGCTATAAACCATTACGTCATATATAGAACCTGTGTTCTCGTCGCGGTTTCCTATCCTGATACTATACCCGTCAATTCCATTGTAAAAAATTCCTGTGGGTATTCTTATCTCTTCTTTTGTTTTGCTTATATCGTCCCTTAGTGAATAGATTTTATTGTAGGATACAGGAATAAGATTATTTGACGCAAAGAAAGCTCCGATACTTACAATAAAAGAGAGAATCACCAAAGGAGTCATTATTCTCTGAAGTGAGATACCTGCAGCTTTCATTGCAAGGAGTTCACTATTCTCACCCATTCCTCCCAAAGTCATGATTGATGCAAGGAGAGTTGCAATGGGTAATGCCAGAGGAATCAGAGTTGCAGAGCCCCATCCGAGGAATTCAAGGATGACCATTACACCCAGACCCTTACCCACAAGTTCATCTATGTAAAGCCACAGAAACTGCAGCATTAACGAAAAGATGACTATCAGAAAGGTAAGAACGAATGGTCCTAAAAAGGACTTTACTATAAACAGGTCTAATTTTTTCAAAATTGACTATTTAGTAACAAGTTCAATAAGCTTGCTTATCGCATCGGAAATACCGCCGGCATTTTTGCCTCCTGCTGTCGCAAAAAAGTTTTGTCCACCGCCGCCTCCGTTAATTAATTTTGCTGCCTCCCTTATATCTTTTGAGGCATCATGCCCGTGTGAAGCAAGATCATCTGTATACATCAGTGCCAACGATGGTTTGCCATCATTTTGATAACCGGCAATGAAAGCTGCAGAGCTGAATTCATTGCGTATCATAAATGCGATGTTCTTGACTACTTCGGAATTGTGATCTCCCTTGAGAATAAATATCTTAATACCTTTTACTACCTCCATATCCTGAACAACTGTCTCTTTAAGAGACTTTGCCCTCTCTTTCATTGCCTCTTCAAGATTCTTGCCAAGAGTCTCGTTTTCAGTAATAAGTTTCTGAACAGCAGTTAAAATATTTGGAGTATTATTAAGGAGGTGTTTAATTGTCTTAAGTGTGTTTTCTGTATTCTCTACAAGGTTTTCTGCATGTTCCCCGGTAGTAGCCTCGATTCTCCTGACACCGGCAGCTATAGCAGACTCTGATATAATTTTGAAAAGGCCGATATTACCTGTGGAATTTGCGTGAGTACCCCCGCATAATTCAATTGAATCACCAAAGCGGATTACCCTTACTGTATCGCCGTACTTTTCTCCGAACAGGGCTATTGCTCCCATGCTCTTTGCAACATCAACAGGGACATCCCGGTATTCATCCCTTGAAGAGTTCTCCCTGATATATCTGTTTACCAGTTTCTCTACTTTTCTGAGATCCTCTTCAGATATCTTTTCATAATGTGAGAAGTCAAACCTGAAATATGTAGAACTTACAAGAGAACCTTTTTGTTCTATGTGAGTGCCAAGGACCTCTCTCAATGATTTGTGAAGCAGGTGTGTGGCAGTATGATTGTTTGCGGTTGAAAGCCTCTTTTCTAAATCAACACTCGCAGTAAAGGTTCCGTTTATGTCAGTTGGAAGTTTATCTGCAATATGAATACTCAGATTGTTCTCTTTTATGGTATTGGTAATATGAATTACCTCTCCGCTATCGGAGGTAATGGTACCTGTGTCGCCTACCTGTCCTCCGCTCTCGGCATAAAACGGACTTTGGTCAAAGACCATATGGAAGTACTCCTTATTACTCGTTTTAATTTTTTTATACCTTACTATCTGAATATTGTCTGTAGTCTTTTCATAACCGGTAAAACGAGGTTCACTGTATGGTCTAACTTCAACCCAGTCTCCCTCTTGCGCAAATGTTGCTTTTCTGCTTCTCTCTTTCTGCTTTTCCAACTCCTCTTCGAACCCTTTATGGTCGAGAGTATAGCCTTTCTCTCTTGCTATCAGCTCACTAAGGTCGATAGGGAATCCATATGTATCGTAAAGCACAAACGCATCTTCTCCGGATATCTTTTTTGAATCTCTCTGTTTTTCCATAAGAGTATCAAGTAGCCTGATACCTTTTTCGAGCGTTCTGAGGAACGACTCCTCCTCCTCTCTTATAACCTTTTCTATAAGGTTTTGCTGTGATACCAGCTCAGGAAATGCAGATCCCATCTCTGATACCAGTTTTGGTACAAGCCTGCAAAGAAGTGGCTCTGATGATCCAAGAAATGTGTATGCATACCTTACGGCTCTTCTTAATATTCTTCTGATAACGTATCCTGCTTTAACATTTGAGGGGAGCTGGCCATCTGCTATTGAAAAACTTATTGCTCTTATGTGGTCTGCAATCACTCTCATTGCGATTCCTGTCTCCGGTGACTGATTGTAGTCTTTTCCGGTCAGATTTGAAATTTCACCGATCATCCCGGAAAAAACATCAGTATCGTAGTTGCTTTGTTTGCCTTGCATTGCCATACAGAGTCTCTCAAGCCCCATACCGGTATCTACATGTTTTTGTGGCAGTGGCACAAGTTGCCCGTCAGCCTTTCTGTTATACTGGATAAACACCAGATTCCATATCTCAATTACCAGATGGTGACCCTGATTAACCAGTGTTGCTCCGTCAACTTTTTCTCTCTCACTGTCACTTCGTATATCAATATGGATTTCGCTGCATGGTCCGCACGGTCCGGTATCTCCCATCTCCCAGAAATTGTCTTTTTTATTTCCAAGCAGAATTCTTTCAGAGGGGAGGTATTTTCTCCATTCAGCAGCAGCCTCATTGTCAGGATCTATGCCCTCATCCGGATTGCCTTCAAATACTGTAGCATAAAGCCTGTTACTGTCTAGTTTGTAAACTTTTGTAAGAAGCTCCCATGCCCATTCAATTGCCTCCTTTTTGAAATAATCTCCAAAACTCCAGTTCCCAAGCATTTCGAACATGGTGTGGTGATATGTGTCGTGCCCAACCTCTTCAAGGTCATTGTGTTTCCCGCTTACCCTCAGACACTTTTGAGTGTCAGTAATCCTGGAATGCTTTGGGATGGCATTTCCCAGAAACCAATCTTTAAACTGGTTCATCCCTGCATTTGTGAACATAAGGGTGGGATCATCCTTTACAACCATCGGAGCCGACGGAACAATTGCATGTCCTTTGCTTTCAAAGAATTTTAAAAAATTATCTCTTATCTCTTTTGATGTCATATATATTAAGGCTGTTTATCGATTTTCAAATGAATCACAAAAATAGGTTTTTTATTAAAATTATATAAATTTGCACGAAATAAAGATTGATTTTCCCTATGTCAAAACAAAGAAGATATAAGTTTAACCCTGAAACTCTGGCCTATGAGATTCACAAGATACCAATAAGAGCCAGATTTTCAAAGGGATTTATTCTTTTTCTGATGAGTATTGCCATGTCTGTCGGATATTATTACCTCTATACTCAATATTTTTCCCTGGAAACCCCTAAACTTCTGTCACTTAAAAGAAGCAACGATGAGATGGCCAACAGGCTGGAACTTTTAAACAGACGCTTTGAGAGTGCGAACAGAACCCTTATAACTTTGCAAATGAGGGATAATTATGTGTACAGGCCAATTTTCGGTATGGAAGAGATACCTCAGGAGGTGAGAAATGCCGGATTTGGTGGAGTTGACAGATATTCACATCTGGAAAATTTTGAGAGATCGGGGATATTAAGTAAAACCGCTTTCAATCTGGATGTCCTTTACAAAAAAGCCTTCGTACAATCCAAATCTTTTGATGATGTGTCACTTCTTGCAAAAAATGCAGATGAAATGACCCTTTGTGTTCCGGCTATTCCACCTGTAAACATAGCTTCGTCAAAAGTCAGATATTCCAGTAGTTTTGGTTACAGAAGAGATCCTTTTCACGGAGATTTCAGAATGCACACCGGCGTAGATCTTTCCGGCCCGTTGGGTGAACAGATATACGCTACAGGTAATGGTAAGGTTATAGAGGTTGGGTATGACTTTTTTGGTTATGGGAATTTTGTTCTGATTGACCACGGTTACGGATATAAAACAAGGTACGCACACCTCAAGAGCGCTACCGTAACAATAGGCAGGGTTGTAAGAAGAGGTGAAGAGATTGGAATAATGGGAAATACCGGAAGATCTAAAGGCCCACATTTGCATTACGAAGTTATATACAGAAACAAACCTGTTAATCCTCTCAATTACTATAACAGAGACATAGATCAGAGCGAGTTCTTCAATTTATTAACTCCCAAGGGCTAGAAAGCTATGAGCAAGTACAAATTCAACAGGGAGCAGCTGAGATTCGTAGAGGAGAAACTCGGACTGAGGGGAAGAGTTGCACTTATTTTCAAGTATGTTATCGGCAGTCTTTTACTTGCAATTCTGTACTATATTATTTTTGCATCGATTTTTAATACCGGTCAGGAAGAGAGGCTGATAACAGAAAATCAGATGCTGAGCCTTGAATATAGGAGAGCTCTTGAGAAGATGGATGTACTGGATAGCGTTCTTTCAGATCTTAAACAAAGAGACAGAGAGATTTATATGAGTATATTCAAATCCTCTCCTCCGGAATTGTTAAGTGAATATAATCCCAGACTCTATGCACAGCTTGATACCTCTTCTGATATTGCGTTGGTTGCATTTGCGTCAGACAGAGTGAGATTTATGGAGTTCCTTGCCGGAGAACTCAATACTAAGTTTGCATCAATTTTCAATGCTCTTGAGGTCAGAGAAGATATGAATACTATACCGGCCGTTATGCCCATAAAAGGAATGACTGTTTCGCAGACCGGGGCCAGTATAGGCGATAAAATACATCCGTTTTACAAAACAATGACTAAACACACCGGTATAGATCTGCTGGCAGGAATAGGTACCGAGGTTGTAGCAACTGCAAGAGGCACCGTCAGCCAGGTATCAAAGTCAGACAGAGGGAGAGGGAATCAGGTAACAATTAACCATGGAGGTGGATATCAGACATACTACGCACATCTTGGTGAGATACTTGTCAGAAACGGTCAGACTGTAAACAGAGGTTCTGTAATTGCCAGAGTAGGCAACAGTGGACTCTCGTTCGCACCACACTTGCATTATGAGGTGATGCTTAACGGAAAACCTATGGATCCGGTAAACTTTTTTTTCTCTGAACTTACACCCGCTACTTACAGAGAGATTATGATAATTGCACTGAACAGTGGTCAGTCAATGGACTAAATACAATAATTAACCCTTTAATTATTCGAACTATGCCATACAAAGAGTTTAAAATTGAGAAACTTTACTACACTATTGGTGAAGTTGCTGAGATATTGGAAGAAAACACCTCCCTTGTCAGGTTTTGGGCCCAGAAATTTCCGGAATATATAAAACCTGCAAGAAATAAAAAGGGGAACAGACTCTTTACAGCAGATGATGTTACCAATTTCCGACTTATTCATTATCTTGTAAAGGAGAGGGGAATGACACTCGAAGGAGCGGCAAAAAGGATGAAAGACAACAAAAGCGGAGTTGACAGAAGGGTAGATGTTGTTGAGATTCTTACCGGCATAAAGGAACGCCTTCTCGAAGTTACTGATTCACTGCAATGATAAAGGCAAAAGATATAATCGGAGCAATTGAAGAGTTTGCTCCAGGGCACATTCAGGAGGACTGGGATAACTCCGGCCTTATGATAGGTGACACAGAGAGAGAGGTAACCTCAGCTCTGCTGGCTCTGGATTGTACAATGGATGTTGTTAATGAGGCCATTGAGAGAGGCTGTGGGATGATTGTTACTCACCACCCGTTAATATTTAAAGGCTTAAATAAAATCGGGGTAGAGAGTCAGCAGGAGAAGATGATTAATAAAATCATTAAAAATGACATCGTAGTATACTCTGTACACACAAATATCGATAAGGTACCTGAAGGCGTAAGCGGCATTATGGCAGACAAACTTAATTTAGGAGAAAGAGAGGTGCTTGCTAAATCAGATCAGGAGGGGAGCGGTCTTGGTATTGTTGGGAATCTCCGTGAAGAGATGACCTCAGATGACTTTATTTCATTAGTTAAAAAGAGTTTCTCCCTATCTGTATTAAAAAGTTCTGCTCCTTTGCAAAAGTGTATAAAAAGAGTTGCACTTTGCGGCGGAAGTGGCGGGTCTCTTATTTCCGGTGCCGTTAAATCAGGCGCCGATGTATATATTTCAGGAGACATTTCATATCACAATTTTTTCTGTGAAGAGGGATTTATGATTATTGATATTGGCCACTATGAGAGTGAAATAGGGGTCATAGACCTTCTGATTTCAATTATATTGAAAAAATTTCCTACCTTTGCCGTTCTCAGAAGTGAAAGAAGTAAAAATCCTATATATTATCTATAATTGATTATGTCAGCAGCCAAAACAAAAGCACCGATTGAAACCCCGTTGGACGGCGGTACATTTATATCATTACAGAAGAGCTCCGTTGAGGGTGACCTTACCATGGAATCGAAATTAAACCTGTTATACAAATTACAGCTGACAGATTCCAAAATAGATCAGATTCACCTGCTTAGAGGAGAGCTTCCGCTTGAAGTTCAGGATCTTGAAGATGAAATTCTGGGGATGAATACCCGGTTGGAAAATCTTCAGTCAGAGATAAAAGAGATAGAGAAGTCAATCTCTCAAAAAAAGATCGATCTTGAGAATTCAAAATCTCTTATCGAAAAATACACCTCTCAACAGAATAACGTTAAAAATAACAGAGAGTACGATTCTCTATCAAAAGAGATTGAGTTCCAGGGGCTGGAGGTTCAGCTTTCCGAAAAAAGAATAAAAGAGAATAATCTGTTACTGGCTGAGAAAAAGGGCGTACTGAGCGAAACTCAGAAAGCCCTTGAAGAGAGGGCGCTGGATCTTGAAAACAAGAAAAAGGAGCTTGATTCAATTATTGCCGAGACAGCTAAAGAGGAGGATGAACTCCTTAAGTATTCAGAAGATATTCAGTCACAAATAGATGCAAGGCTACTTGCAGCGTATAAAAAGGTAAGATCAAATGCAAGAAACGGTTTGGCTGTTGTTACAGTCAGACGTGATGCCTGCTCAGGATGTTTTAATAAGATCCCACCTCAGAGACAGATGGATATTGCATCAAGCAAAAAAATCATTGTGTGTGAGTATTGCGGACGTATTCTGGTTAGTGCCGATTTTGAAGCTGAGTAAATGAGCAGTGTCCCCTATACAATAAGGGAGCTGTTTTTCAGGCATGTAGCACAAACATCCTCCTCACCTTTAGGTATTGAAATCCAAAGGGCTGAGGGGGTTTTTCTTTATACACCCGAAAACAGAAAGATTCTCGATCTGGTCTCAGGAGTATCAGTCTCCAATACCGGTCACGGAAACAAAGAGATAATCGAAAGTGTAAAAGAGCAGATTGACAAACATATGCACCTTATGGTGTATGGTGAAGTCATTCAAAGCCCTCAGGTATTGCATGCAAAGCTTTTAGCAGATCAGTTACCCCAATCGCTTAACAATATATATTATGTTAATTCAGGAAGTGAAGCCAATGAGGCAGCACTTAAGCTTGCTAAAAGACATACAGGTCGCAGAGAGATAATCTCCTTCTACAACTCATATCACGGAAGCACTCATGGAGCTCTCAGCGTTATGGGCAACGAGGACTTTAAAAACTCTTTCAGACCACTCCTGCCTGATGTAAGACACATAAGATTCAATGTTTTTGAAGATCTTAAACACATCACAGAAAAAACAGCCTGTATTATTGCAGAGCCCGTACCGGCTGAGGGAGGTGTGATTATTCCTGCCCCCGGTTATCTTGATGCTTTAAGAGAAAGATGTACAAAAACAGGAACATTGCTGATTTTTGATGAGATCCAGACCGGATTCGGAAGGACAGGAGATCTGTTTGCCTTCAGAAAGTACGGCGTTATTCCTGATATACTAACTATGGCAAAAGCCTTAGGTGGAGGAATGCCGCTTGGAGCACTGGCTGCATCTTCGGATTTGATGAAGGAGTGGCAGTCAAACCCTGTGCTTGGGCATATTACAACTTTTGGAGGACATCCGGTCTCATGTGCAGCCGCTCTGGCCTCTCTTAAATTACTTTTAAAAGAGAAATGGATAGATGAGGTTAATGAAAAGAGTGCTATATTTGTAGAGGCGCTCAAAGATCACCCCAAAGTTAAAGAGGTTAGGGCGGCAGGCCTTCTGATAGCTGTAGATCTTGTAAATGAGGATTATGCACAAAGAATTCTTCCCCTGTTACTTGATGAGGGGGTGCTGAGTGATTGGTTTCTCTTCTGTCCGACAGCATTCAGGATTGCTCCTCCCCTCAGTATTGAAAAGTTAGAGGCAGAGGAGGCTGCCCAAATGGTACTCAAAGCGCTTAACAGACTATAAATAGTTTATAAACTGTATGGCAAAAAAGACAGGCAGAGGCAAAACCTCATCTGATACAAATCTTGATGTTTTAGGGCTGGAGATGGGAAAAAGGCCACCTCAGGCAGTTGATATAGAGGAGGCGGTTCTTGGAGCTTTAATGCTTGAACCAACAGCAATTACTGATGTGCTCGATATAATTAGCCCCGATTGCTTCTATAAAGAGACAAACAGAAAAATCTTTACTGCAATATCTTCTCTTGCAGCTAAACATGCACCGGTTGATATATTTACCGTCTCTGATGAACTTAAGAGCTATGGAGATCTTGAGTCTGTAGGAGGTGTATCCTATCTGAGTCAACTGAGCATGAAAATCGGTGCTGCAGCACATATTGATTACCATGCAAAAATATTGCTCCAGAAGTATATTCAGAGAGAGCTGATCTCCATCTCTTACGGAGTACAGAAAGATGCTTTTGATGATGCTGTCTCTGTTGACGACCTGCTTGACACTACGCAGCAGAAAATTTTTACTCTTGCGGACAGGAATATGCGCAAAGAGGCTCAGGTTGTTCAGTATGTGATAAATCAGGCAATTGATGATCTGGAGAAGAATCAGTTAAGAGCTGACGGCCTAAGTGGAGTTCCTTCCGGATACACATCTGTAGACAGAGTAACTCTTGGCTGGCAACCTTCTGACCTTGTCATTATTGCTGCACGTCCATCAATGGGAAAGACAGCTTTTGTACTTACTATGGCAAGAAATATGGCGGTTGAACACAAAGTTCCGGTAGCCTTCTTCTCACTTGAGATGTCCTCCGTACAGCTTGTCAAAAGGTTAATGATTAGTGAAACAGGGCTTGATGGAGATAAAATCAAAGGTGGTTCAAAACTTAAAGATTATGAGTGGGAGCAATTGCATGCAAGGCTTAAACAACTGGTTAAGGCACCATTGTACATTGATGACACTCCGTCTCTTTCAATAAATGAACTAAGATCAAAGGCCAGGAAACTGGTGCTGATTCATGGAGTTAAACTTATAATAATTGATTACCTGCAGTTGATGACCGGTCCTCCGGAACTGAGAGGGATGCGGGAGCAGGAGGTCTCTGCAATCTCAAGATCACTCAAGGCAATCGCAAAGGAGCTTGATGTTCCTGTGATAGCACTGTCACAGCTTAGTCGTGCTGTTGAAACCCGCGGAGGTACAAAAAGACCGCAGTTGAGCGACCTCAGGGAGTCCGGAGCCATAGAGCAGGATGCTGATATTGTAGTTTTTATCCACAGGCAGGACTATTATAATCTTGGTGATGATAATCCGGCTCTCAAAGGGATATCCGATATAATTATTGCTAAACACAGAAACGGAGCTGTGTGCGATGTACAGCTGCGATTCAGAAACTCCGAAGTTAAATTTACAGATCTTACTGATACTTCACTTTCAAAAGATCCGTTTGCCGGAGGCTTTGAGACCTATCCATCTAAGATGAACAGACAGGAGTTTGAAACAAATTCTGAATTTGACAAAGAGTTCTGATGAAGCTAAGGGTATTTATCATATTAGTATTTATCTCAGTATCATTTTTTGCTGTGTCAAAAGAGAAGCCTTGTACACCGGTTAAAAATATTCCGGAGAACCAGAGAGCTTACGACCACGGTGAAAATCTTGTGTATGTAATCAATTATAAATGGGGGCTGGTAAATACAGATGTTGGTGAGGCTGTTGTTAATCTGTATAAAAAAAGAGACTCCTCCGGAGGGGAGTATTTTCACTCAGTAATAAACGGATATACATATAAGTTCTATGATGTGTTTTTTAAAGTGAGAGATCTTTTTGAATCAAAATTCAGTACAAAGAATGGGAGACCTTTCTATTTTCACAGAGATATCCACGAAGGAAAATACAGAATGAAAAACACATTCCACTTCCAGCCTGATTACTCAATTAAGGCAAAAGTAGAAAGAAAGAGTGATCCTGTAATTGATACTTTGCTTCCCGGCAGAGAGTGCACATTCGATCTGGTATCTCTGTTTTATTTCTCAAGGAATATTGACTTTACACATATACCGGCAGGTGTAGAACAACCTATTTCATTTGCAATTGACAATGAAATATTTGATCTCTATTACCGTCTCATAGGACCGGAAATAAAAAGAATTCCGGGTCTGGGTCAGTACAGAACTCTTAAATTTGCAGCAAGAGTAGTGGCCGGTGAGGTTTTTTCAGGCAAAGAGGAGTTGGTAATATGGGTAACAGACGATAAAAACAGAGTGCCGCTTATGTTCGAAACTCCCATTAAAGTAGGTAGAGTTGTAGGAACTTTGTCGTCATTCAGGAATTTAAAATACCCACTAACAAGTAAAATACGTTAAAATGTCCAAAAAGACAGATTACATAGATCACCAGGGTGTTGTAATATCGGCAGAAGACGGTTTTGTAACCGTCGAGATACTCAACAAATCTGCGTGTGCCTCGTGTCATGCTAAATCAGCGTGTTCACTGGGTGATGTTAAGGCAAAAATTATTGAGATAGAGTATAATTACAACCAGCTTTATGAACCGGGAGAGGTAGTTAATGTAAAACTTAAAAAGACTCTGGGTTACAGGGCTCTTTGGTTTTCCTATGTAATTCCTCTTGTTATACTCCTCGTTTTATTAGTATCTTTGACCTCTGCCGGATTCTCGGAACCTGTTACAGGTGTTGCGATATTATCCGGCATATCTCTTTATTATTTAATAATTTGGCTGTTAAAAGACAGGATAAAGAGAGATTTTATATTTATGATAGAAAAACTTAAATAATTGATGACTACTACAATTCTTTTTACGATTGTCAGCCTTACTGTTTTGGGCCTTCTTCTGGCCCTCGTCCTGTATCTGGTTGCACAAAAATTCAAGGTTGAAGAGGATCCCCGTATAGATGATGTTGAGGCGATACTGCCCGGAGCCAATTGCGGAGGCTGCGGATTTGCAGGTTGCCGTGCATTTGCCGAAGGGTGCGTCAAAGCCGATAATCTGGACTCTCTTTACTGCCCCGTTGGTGGAAATGACACTATGAAAAATGTTGCATCTTATCTTGGTATGGAGGTTGCCGAAAAAGCACCTCAGGTTGCAGTTGTCAGGTGTAACGGCAATTGTGATGTAAGACCTAAAACCAGCCATTATGATGGGTACTCTTCGTGTGCTGTGATGGCATCGCTGTTTACCGGAGATACCGCCTGCAGTTTCGGTTGTCTGGGGCAAGGAGATTGCGTGGTTGTATGTAATTTTGATGCAATTAAGATGGATCCCAGAACAGGTCTTCCCGAAGTTGATCAGGATAAATGTACTGCATGCGGAGCTTGTGTGAAAGCATGCCCAAAGGCAATTATCGAGCTTAGAAATAAGGGCCCGAAGAATCGCAGAATATTTGTCTCTTGTGTAAACAAAGACAAAGGCGGTATTGCAAGAAAAGCTTGTGCCGTTGCATGTATTGGTTGTTTCAAGTGTCAGAAAGCCTGCGCATTTGATGCAATTACCATTGCAAATAACCTTGCCTATATAGACTATAACAAATGCAAACTGTGCAGGAAATGTGTAACAGAATGTCCTACTCATGCAATCTGGGAGGTTAACTTCCCTGTAAGGGTACCAAAGAAAGAGGAATCAACAGTTGCAGAACAGTAATATTAATCTGGTATGAGTAAAACTTTTTCAACAGGAGGGATTCACCCTCACGACAATAAAATATCAGTTAACGCTGCCATAGAGGATTTTCCTATAATGGATATGGCCTATATCTCTGTATCCCAACACTTGGGAGCACCTGCAGAACCTGTAGTGGCAAAAGGAGATTTAGTTAAGACCGGGCAGCTGATAGCAAAAGCTTCAGGATTTATTTCGGCAAATATTCACTCTTCTGTATCAGGAACAGTAACAGCAGTTGAGCCGTTACCCGATATTGCCGGAAACCTTATTACCCATATTGTTATTAAAGTAGAGGGTGATGAGTGGGAAGAGACAATTGACCGCACTCCGGATATTGTAAAGGAGATTACAGCATCACCAAAAGAGATTATAGATATAATTGCCAAGTCGGGTATAGTAGGTTTGGGAGGTGCCGCATTTCCCACACATATAAAGTTATCTCCACCTCCCGGTAAAAAGGCGGAGTATCTGCTGATAAACGGAGCGGAGTGTGAACCTTACCTTACATCGGATTACAGGGTTATGCTTGAATATCCTCATCAGGTACTTATCGGAACAAAAATAATGATGAAGGCTTTAGGTGTAGAGAAGGCATATGTGGGGATTGAGGAGAATAAACCTAAGGCAATAAAGTTAATGAAGCAGATTGCCTCTAAAGAGTATAAGGATATAAAAATTGTCTCTTTAAAGAAAAGATATCCCCAGGGTGGCGAAAAACAACTTATTGACGCAATACTTCATCGCAGAGTTCCTTCATTAGGTCTGCCCATAGATGTTGGTGTTGTAGTTCAGAATGTTGGGACAGCACTTGCTGTATATGAGGCAGTTCAGAAAAACAAACCCCTTATTGACGGGATTGTAACTGTTACAGGTGGCTGTATGACTGAGCAGAGAAACTTTAAGATGAGGGTAGGGACAAACTTCGAGAGGATAATGTTTGCAATCGGAGGATTTCCGAAAGATGCAGTTAAACTTATCAGTGGAGGTCCTATGATGGGTAAAGCTGTTACAAGGCTCGATGCCGCAACTGTTAAAAGTTCATCTGCTTTGTTGCTCCTTACAGAAGAGGAGACAAAGAGAGGAGAAGAGGGCAACTGCATTAGATGTGCCAAATGCGTAGAGGCTTGTCCTATGGGGCTTGAACCATACCTCCTCAATCGACTTGCAAGAGCTTCCAGAATGGATGATCTGGAAAACAATATGATTCAGGATTGTATTGAATGTGGCAGTTGTTTTTACAGCTGCCCGTCAAATATTCCTTTGCTGGATACAATAAGGCTTGCAAAGGGTCAGGTATTGAAAATAATGAGAAGCAGACCTAAAAAGTAACAGATAGACTTTATGAAAAAACTACTAGTATCACCTGCACCGCATATTCATGGCAAGGAGAGTACCAGGGGACTTATGAGAGACGTAATTATCGCACTCTCACCATCGCTTATGGTTTCGATTTATTTCTTCGGCTTTTCTGCCATTAAACTGGCATTTGTTGGGGC
The DNA here is from genome assembly GCA_036677745.1 of Bacteroidales bacterium. Lineage (GTDB taxonomy): Bacteria > Bacteroidota > Bacteroidia > Bacteroidales > UBA932 > Bact-08. The sequence goes on along the minus strand of JAVBVW010000003.1, from coordinate 596,787 downwards.
GATCACCTGCCTGTTGGTTGAATTTGCAATACAGAAGTATATAATAAAAGGGAAAGTTACAGTTAATGACTACTCAGCAGCCCTCACGGGTCTGCTGCTAGCCCTCAATCTTCCGCCTAACTCACCTGCCTGGGTAGTATTTATCGGGGCGGTAGTAGCTATCGGTGTTGCAAAGATGAGTTTTGGCGGGCTTGGCCAGAATCTTTTCAATCCTGCTCTTGTAGGTCGTGTATTCCTGCTTGTCTCATTCCCCGTGATTATGACAGACTGGACAATTCCTGCATCATGGTTCCGCGAAGGCATTGATGCCACTTCGGGAGCAACAGCACTCTCTATTGTAAAAGAGGGTCTCTCAAAGGGGATGACAATGGATCAGATTTTTGAGGCAAATAATTTTTCTTATGCCGAGATGCTGTTCAGTAAGATTGGAGGGTCTGTCGGAGAGGTTTCTGCCTTAGCTTTGCTTGTAGGACTTGTTTATCTGCTTATAAGAAAGGTTATCAGACCTCATATTCCACTTTCGATAATCGGTTCTGTAATGCTCCTTTCCGGAATCTTCTGGATTATTGATCCAAGCCATAATCCCGATCCGATATTTACTGTTCTTACAGGAGGTATTCTTATTGGCTCTATTTTCATGGCCACAGATTATGTAACTTCTCCAATGAGCACAAAAGGGATGGTAATCTTTGGAATTGGTATCGGAGTTATTACAGTACTAATAAGAAACTTTGGTGCGTACCCGGAGGGGATATCCTTTGCAATTCTTATAATGAATGCTACAGTTCCGTTGCTAAACAGCTTTTATAAACCAAAAAGATTTGGTAAGGAGGTGAAGAATGGCTAAAAGTTCAACTCTAAAAAATATGGTAATGACACTATCTGCCATTACCCTTATAACTTCGGCTCTGTTGGGAGTAGTTTATGCTCTGACCAAAAAGCCCATTGATATGGCAATGACAGCTAAAACTAACAATGCAATTGCCAGCGTATCTCCGGAATTTGACAACGATCCCTCAGCAGAGATGTTTCTCATAGAGAGCTCCGGCAAAAGCTATAGGGTGTACCCTGCTAAAATGGCCGGTAATTCTGTAGGATTTGCAATAGAGACATTTGCGTCGGGATTTGGAGGGAGAATTGCGCTTATGGTGGGATTTAATATTGACGGAACTATTAAGGGAATATCGGTTTTATCGCATGCCGAAACACCCGGTCTTGGAGATAAAATTGAACCGGCAAAGAGCGGTTTCAGTACTCAGTTTGAGGGTAAAGACCCTCATGATTTTAAACTTATTGTTAAAAAGGATGGAGGCGATGTTGATGCAATTACAGCCTCTACAATAACCTCAAGGGCATATTGTGATGCAGTTACTGCTGCCTGGGAGGTTTTTAAACTCTGTAATAACCAAAAATCTGAGGAGGAGAAGGGAGATGAGTAAACTTTCATTAATTACCAGAGGTATATTAAAAGAGAATCCTATATTCGTTCTCTTTTTAGGTATGTGTCCGACGCTCGGAACGACCACATCTGCCATAAATGGCCTTGGGATGGGCCTTGCAACAACATTTGTGCTTATAATGTCAAATATTGCAATATCCTCTATTGCAGGACTTATTCCGAGCAAGGTTAGAATCCCTTCTTATATAGTGGTTATTGCATCGTTTGTAACCATTCTGCAGCTTCTTATGCAGGCATTCACACCAGGGCTTTACGAGACACTTGGATTGTTTATTCCACTGATTGTTGTTAACTGTATAGTTCTTGGAAGAGCCGAGGCGTTTGCATCAAAAAACAGCATTGGTGACTCTGCACTTGACGGAATAGGAATCGGGCTTGGCTTTACATTAGGGCTTACTGTACTGGGGGCCGTAAGAGAGTTGCTAGGCAGTGCATCGCTGTTTGGATTTAAACTTATTGATGGTGACGGAATGCTTGTGTTTGTACTTGCTCCCGGTGCCTTTATTGCTCTCGGCTACCTGTTGGTGCTGTTTAATAAACTTAAAACCAGAATCTCTTAATTGATTACAGTATGGAATATATATTAATAATCATTTCGGCAGTATTTGTAAATAACATTCTTCTGTCACAGTTTCTGGGAGTCTGCCCTTTTCTAGGTGTTTCAAACAAGGTGAGCACAGCTGCGGGTATGTCGGGTGCGGTAACTTTTGTAATGGCTGTGGCAACTCTTGTTACATACCTTTTACAGTATTATGTTCTTGTTCCGCTAGGAATTGAGTTTATGCAGACAGTAACATTTATTGTGGTTATTGCCTCGTTGGTTCAGATGGTAGAGATTATTATGAAGAAGATCAGCCCTGCGCTGTACCAGGCTTTAGGTATTTTTCTTCCACTGATTACAACCAACTGTGCGGTACTGGGTGTGGCAATTCTTGTTGTATCAAAAGAGTTCACCTTTGGTGGCGATCCTCATATGCTTAACATGGCTCAGGCTGTTGTTTTTGCAATAGCAAATGCTTTGGGATTCGGTCTGGCAATGATACTTTTTGCCGGTCTTAGAGAACAATTGGAGCTTGCAAACGTTCCTAAAGAGTTTAAGGGCACTCCGATTGCATTGATAACAGCAGGAATACTTGCTCTTGCTTTTATGGGGTTTGCCGGTTTGGTATAATATTATGGCAAAAGGTTTACTTGAAATTGAGCAATTACTCCGGGAGGGTGAAATTGCAAAGGCTCACAATGAACTTAAGATTTTTTTGGAAAAGGAGCCGGAAAATGCACAGGGTTGGTACCTTATGGGTGGTATCCTGAGGCGTCAGCAGCAGTGGGGCGAGGCTATTAACGCGCTTAATAAGGCTAAGTTTCTGGACCCTGCGGGCCCTGCCGCTCATGCGATTGAGCACATTTACGAAATACTTCGATTCCAGAATACCGATATGATGAACCCGTAGGGTTTAATCTGTTCTGCAACAGAAATGTTGCTTTTTTCTGAACAGATGTTGCTTTTTTCTGAACAGATTGCTGCGATTAAGCTGCTTTAACTGCTGAGTGATTAGTTTTATTTGGCGATCTGTTCAGCAACAGTAAAGCAGTTTTTCTTAACGCTATTTTCTTCGCTTTTTTCCTGACTGCGGAACTCCTCCCTTTGGTCGTCGGACACTCCTCGTCGTTTCCGCAAAGTAGCAGCGGAAAATTATCGGAAAACAAATGTTGCCTTCGAGTTGAGGAGTTTCTCAGTAGTTAATAAAGTCTTGGAAAAAATGATATTTCCATAAAACATTCTGTTTTTCAGACGTTGTCATTTTAAGTTGCTTCTCAAGCGACTGATTTGCTTATAAATACGGAATTGACTTAGCTGTTTTCATTTTGGTCAATTTTCTAATATGCTTATTAGCTGTAATTTACAAAGCAACTTAAAATTCCACCTTTTTTGTTTACCCAACTCCTCAACTCCGGCAACAGATTGTTTTTTGAATTGTAATGTTTGCAAGTCATTGATATATAGATGTTATAGCAAATACTTGAAAGTCCCTTATCTTACGCGGGTAAAGTTACCTATAGGGTCTCCGATTTTGAGGGTGAGCGCATCAATCTTGTTGCCCGGGTTAGTGAAGAACTCAAGCTCGATATTCCCGGCAGATCTTATGTTAAATGTGTTGGCAGTTTTGTGCCTGAGTTCAGATTTTACATTGTTCAGTTGAAACACCAGTTTACTCTCCTCTTCCGAAATTGTAATAGTGCCAAAATCCTCTTTATAAAACGCTCCGATGTACTCACTGTTTGCCAGTTGAGGTATTGTGTCAATCTTAGATTGCTCTCTGGCGGGTCTGGGGCGTGTGAATGAGCTAAGGTAAAACTCTCTCCAGTCTCTCTTATCTTCACCTTTAAGCATCTCTATCATCTCACGTGTAATAGCCATGTGCGGATTTGTGGTGGCTCCTGCATTGGTGAGAATTGCAATGCCCATATCCATTTCGGGCATTATCCCGACGAATGCTGTATATCCGTATGCCAGCCCGGTGTGTCTTATTAATCTTCCGTTGCTGCTCTGCTCAACAGTCCACCCCTGTGCATAGTTGTTCAATGTTACGGAGTCATGGCCGCTAATGGTTTGGGGAACGAACAGGTAGCGGTGGTTAGCTTCTGATATTACCTGCTTGCCGTTGAACTTACCTTTGCCAAGGTGCATCTTAAGCCAGTTGCCCATATCCTCGGCTGTTGACATTACAAATCCGGCAGGAGCCACAGCGGATAGCCATCTGAAGGCTCTGTCGCGGTCTGCTCTGATAACAGCTTTTATTGTGTCTTTATCCATAAAGTGCGAGTGGCCTTTGGCCAGGGCAGGAGAGCTGAAGTATGAACGGTTTCCGGTTGTGCTTGAGTTCATCTCAAGAGGCTTGAAAATTCGCTCAACAATTGCATCGTCCCAACTCATGTTTGTATATTTTTCAATAATTTTTGCTGACACAGTGTACATGGCATTGTTGTACGCATATGTTGTCCTGAAACTGTATGTTGGCTGGATATGCCTTAAAAGACGGTAAACCTGATCACGGTCGTAACCGAACTGAGGCAGATCGTCGGTTGCATACGCACGGAATCCTGTTTTATGCACCATGATATCTCTTACCTGAAAGTTTTCAGTTACCCACGGGTCATAAAGTTTAAAATCGGGGAGATGGTTAACCACTGTATCTTCCCATTTTACTTTACCCTGGTCTATAACTGTTGCAAGAAGTGCAGCAGTCATTGCCTTTGATGTAGAGGCTATAACAAACTGTGTTTTTGGTGTAACAGGAGTTCCTGTTGAGTCAAGTGCAGTGGTGCCGAAACCTTTCAGAAAGATTGTTTCATCTCCTCTGACTACTACAACCGCCATCCCGGGGAGGTTCCACTCTTTTAATACATCTTTGCAAAGTTTGTCAAAGGCCTCGGCAGAGAAATTTTTATTTTGGGCAACGGTGGCAGTACCGAACAAGATGGCTGCAGACAGAGTTGCTGCAAACCTGATTTTTTTGAAGATTTTCATTTTATGGGTTAGTTATATTTGAGTTTCAGGTGGAAAGTGAATAGTTTGAGTGGCAATACCTGCAATCTCATCTTTGTTATGTGTTACATGTATTATTGTAATCCCAAGTAAGTTTACTTTTTTTAACAATTCCGAAGCATCTCCGCGAAGCTCCTGATCAAGAGCCGAAAGGGGTTCGTCTAACAAAAGTATTTGTGGTTCAGATGCAATTGCCCTGGCCAGAGCCACTCTCTGTTTTTCTCCGCCTGAGAGTGAATCGGGTTCTCTTTCGGTAAGCCCCTCGATAGAGAGATACTTGCATAATTCCTCAATCTTTTGATCTTGTTTCTCTTTGCTCTCACCTCTCATTTTAAGTGGGAAGGCTATATTTTCGGACACTTTCATATGAGGGAAAAGGGCATAATCCTGAAAAAGCATTGCAACAGCTCTTTTCTGCGGAGGCAAATTGGTGCAATCAGTGCCATTTACAAAAATTAATCCGCCTGAGGATTTTCTGATGCCTGCAATAGTCTCAAGAAAGAGGGATTTCCCGGAGCCGGAAGGTCCGAATAGAGCAAGATATGACCCTTTTTCAAGTGATATATTTACCGGCCCGAGAGTGAAATCTCCGGCTGAACATACTAAACCTTTTACCTCAAGATGCATACTCTATCTTTTCTGATAAATTCTCATTAATAAGAATATAATAACCGTTACTACGATAAATATTGCTGCCACAGGCCTGGCATAATCGAGCCCGAAAGAGTTAAATCTGTCAAAAATAAGGACAGGTGTTGTCATTGGGTGATAGGCAACTATTACCACAGCTCCGAATTCACTCATACCTCTTGCGAACATAAGTACCATTCCCGAAATAATTGACCTTTTTGCAAGCGGTAATGAAATTTTTGTAAAAACTTTAAACGGCGATGCACCAAGTGTTTCAGCTGCCTTTTCCAATCTTTGGGGTACAGCGGCAAAACCGTCTCTGGCCGAGGTGATTAAAAAAGGTATACTGACAAATGCCATTGCAATACCGATAGCTGCTGTAGAACCCACAAGATTTAACCCAAACGAAGAGGCGACAGATCCAAGTACTGATTCACGGGAAATAAAGCCAAGAACTGCTATCCCGGCCGCAGAGTGAGGTATCACTATAGGTATGTCAATAATAGCCTCTATAACTCCTTTCAGAGGAAATTTTCTTCTGGCAAGAATATAAGCCAGAGGGAGTGCAAAAAAGGAGCAAAGAGATGTTGCAATGAATGATATTAGTAGAGTACGGTATATGCTTGAAGTTACCTGTGGATCTCTGATTGTATCAAAAAGATGGGGAGCCTTGACAGAAAGAAACATTCCGGTTAAAGGAGCAATTAGAAAAAGGAGGAGCAATCCCCCAAGTAAAATGAAAATAATCCTGCTGTTAGTATAGAAGCTTCTGTATCTCATCAGAGCAAAGATAGACAATTTTTATATCTTTGTTTTTATCAGAATAATAACCAAAGTGTAAGAATTTATGCAAAAAATGAGAACTCTGTTAATAATCTCCTTAGCCTTGTTCATAGTGGTTTCTCCACAGGTGATGTCAGGCCAGAGAGTGCGTCCTGCAGCAGCACAACAGCAAAATACTGCAGAAAAGAATCAGTCGGATTCAGTTAAACAGCCTGTTGCAAAAGGGCCTGTTTTAATTGAAAAATTTATTAAAAGTGATGCCAAATCGATGAAGGGCATGACCACTGTCTATAATCAGGATGGTAGGTATTTCATTAATATTAATGATACCCTTTTTGACAGGGATATCATTATGGTAACAAGAATTTCAAAAGCAGCAGCTGGAATAAGATCGAGTTTTGACGGATATGCCGGAGATCAGCTTAACTCCGGAATGTTCAGATTTGAAAAGGGTCCGAATAATAAAATATTCCTCAGGAAAATCCTGAACAGAGAGAGGTCTAAAGATAGTACACAGGCGATGTTTCAGGCTGTTCAAAGGTCAAATCTGGCAGCAATCGTAGGATCTTTTGATATAAAGGCGCAATCTGCCGATAAAAAGGATAATATTATTGATATTACGGACTTCTTTAGCGGTGATTCAGAAACTCTCTTCTTCAGAAAATCTTCCAAGGCTTCATTTAAACTTGGTGCTATCCAGAAAGAGAGTAGTTATATATCAGCTGTAACCACCTATCCGATTAATACCGAGGTTAAGACTGTAAAAACTTACATTACGACAGACAGGGGCGAAACCGCTACCTATGAGCTTAATAACTCTTTTGTTCTTCTTCCAAAAATTCCGATGACTCCAAGATATGCCGATGAGAGGGTGGGGTATTTTACTACAGGCTATACCGATTTTGACCTTAATCCGCAGGGAATTAAGCCGGTAAGAATGATTACCCGCTGGAGGTTGGAGCCAAAGCCCGAAGATATAGAGAAGTATAAGAGAGGCGAATTGGTTGAGCCTGCTAAACCTATTGTATTTTATATCGATCCTGCAACTCCAAAGGAGTGGGTTCCATACCTTATTCAGGGAGTCAATGACTGGCAGTCTGTTTTTGAAAAAGCAGGATTTAAAAATGCCATTTACGCGTTAGAGACAACATCTCCGAATGCAGATCCTGAATGGTCGCTTGAAGATGCAAGGTTTTCTGCTATAGTTTACAAGCCATCTGATATTCCAAATGCCAGCGGACCTCATGTTAATGACCCAAGATCAGGTGAGATTATCGAAAGCCATATTAACTGGTATCATAATGTTATGTCACTCGTGAGAAACTGGTATTTTATTCAGTGTTCACCAGTTGACCCGGGAGCGAGAAAGATGCTTTTTGACACTGAACTGATGGGGCAGCTTGTAAGGTTTGTATCGTCACACGAGGTAGGTCACACTTTGGGTATGAGACACAATTTTGCAGGTACTGCATCATATACTGTTGAACAATTGAGAGATCCAAAGTTTCTTGCTGAAAATGGACATACAACCTCAATTATGGACTACTCCAGATTTAACTATGTAGCTCAGCCAGGAGACAATATTCCGAGAGAACTTCTTTTCCCGAGAATTAACCATTATGATAACTGGTGCATAGAATGGGGTTACAGAAGATTTCCTGATATTGATGATCCTGTAAAGGAGCTTCCTAAGATTAATCAGTGGATTATTGAGAAAACAAAGGATAAGAGATACTGGTTTGGCACTGAGTCCAGCGCAAATGATCCAAGATTGCAGGCCGAAGATCTAGGAGAGAATCAGATGAAAGCAAATGAATTGGGTATTAAAAATCTGAAGTTTGTTATGTCTAATCTTAATGAGTGGACAAAAGAACCGAATAAAGATTACGAAAACCTCAGAACGATGCACGGTGAGGTTAACAATCAGTTCAGAAGATACATTGGTCATGTTGCCAAGTGGGTAGGTGGTATTTATCAGGATCCAAAAACGGTTGAAATGCCGGGCGATGTATATGCTATTGTAGAGAAGGCTAGACAGGCAGAGGCAATGGCTTTCCTTAAAAGACACCTTTTTGACACTCCTCCGGTATGGTTAATACCTGATGAGTATATGAACAAATTTGTAAGCAGAAATGAGACATATCTCGAAAGGGCTTATTCAACAGCACTAAGTTCTCTTCTTAGCAGAAGAGTGCTGATGAACCTGGTATCTGCCGAAACTGCCCAGGGTAAAAATGCCTATACTGCCGAGGATATGTTTAAAGATTTGAACACCTCTGTCTGGGATAATCTAAATACTGGCAGAGGCGTAGACCCATATAAGAGAGTACTTCAGAAGGTTTATGTAACAACTCTTGTAGATCTGTTTACCGGAGCGGCAACAGTTGCCAGAATGGGCGCTGTAATGAAACCTACCTCAAATCCAAAGGATATAACCGAGTGTTCTGCAATAGCACACAGAGAACTCTCTTACCTGCTAACGAGACTTCAAAGAACTGCCAGCAGAGACTACGCAACAAATGCTCACAATCAGTACCTGATTAGATATATCGAAAAGAGTCTGGATGCTCCACCTGCCTAAAGGGTGCTTATGAATTCACGCTAATGTGTGTCCAGACCCATTCTCATTTGAATGAGATGTTCGAGCAATGGTGAAATTTCGGCCAGGTATTCAGTTACGGCTCCAAGACTGCCCGGAAGGGTAAAAATAAGAGTATTACCTGCAATACCGGCCACACCTCTGCTCAGAAGAGCATTTGGTTTTTGAGAGCCATACTTTACCCGGATAAACTCCATTATTCCGGGTATCTCTTTATCCAGGTATCTCTTAACAACGTCAGGAGTTATGTCGTGAGGGCCTATTCCTGTGCCTCCTGTTGTGAAAATAATTTCACATTTTTTGTCAAGAAGATCATCGATTGTTGCCATAAGACTATCTTCGTTGTCGGGAATAAGGTGATAAATAAACTCAACTTTTCTGTTGATTCCTGCTGCAAATTTCTCTATTGTATTTATCAGATGCGGACCGCTTTTGTCTTCGTAAATTCCTGCGGAGGCACGGTTACTTAATGTTATTACTCCAATGTTCCAGAAATATGGTCTGTATAACAGCTCATCACCCGCTTTAAGAGATCCCCCTTTGACAACTTTAGCAAATATTCCCTCTTTGGGCATTACACATGCCCCTGTCTCGTTGTATATGGCACACCCGGTCCCATGACATTTTTTCCCAATCTGAGTAATAAGCAAACTTACACCATTTCCTTCAAGAATATCTCCGGGACGACACTCATTCATCTTCATTCCGCTGAGTGTAATATTCTCTGCGAATTCTCCATAATTATATTCTCTTCCTGTAGTTACCGAAAACTCTCTTACGCTCTCTTCTGAAAGCAGACTTACCTGCCTGTGCCATTTGCCCGAGTGTGCATCACCAATAATACCCTCTTGTGTCAGGCTAATTTTGTCAACGGGTAACTTAATAGTACCCTTTTTAACAGAAATATTTACCGATTTTACTTTTAATACTTTTTCCATTTTTCTATAAGTCTGATATCTGAGATGACCATATTTTTATCCACAGCTTTACACATATCGTATACAGTAAGAAGGGCAACAGTTACCGCATGTAGTGCTTCCATCTCAACACCTGTGTTTCCGTTACAGCTTATATAGCTCTCAGCACTGATATGATCTTCTTTCAGGGTGAGAGTAACATCTGCCTTATTTAAAATCAGAGAGTGACACAGGGGGATGACGTCCCAGGTTCTTTTAGCTGCCATAATTCCGGCAATCTGTGCAGTAGAAAGGACTGAACCCTTTTTTATTTTATCCTCTTTAATCAGGGCGATAACCTCCTGATTCAAGGATATTTTGCCGTAAGCTTTTGCAATTCTGAGAGATATTGGTTTGTCAGAGACATCCACCATATTTGCAGAACCCTCCGTATTGAGGTGACTAAGGGTGGGTTTCTTCTCTGACTGTTCTCCTTCTTTTCTGTTTTTTACCATCTGTTTATCCTCCGATATTGAAAAAATCTCCTTTGTGATTTTCATGCCCTCTATCTGGTTTAATTTTTAGTGCCATCATAATTGCTTCGGCAGGTGGTACTTTTTTAATGTCTGTTTCCAGATCACTAAACAGGCAAGGCTTGAGTTTGCCGGTGGGTGTAAGCCTGAGACGATTGCATTTGCTGCAGTTACCTCCATCTCCCCCTTCTACAACACCAAATTCACCTTTTTTAAGATCCATTTTGTGGATAAACCTTACCTCAAGATTTTTTTCTGAAGCAAATTGTGAAACTTTCAGGGCATCAGGTTCATCTCTGTTATTATCAACTACACAGTTAATCTTTAACGGATTGAGACCATTTTTTTGTGCGGCCTCTATCCCCTCAAACACCTTTTTTATGTCACCACCTCTTGTCAAATATCTGTATCTTTCCGGATCTGTAGTATCCAGACTCACATTAACCCTCATAAGGCCGGCCTCTTTCAACTCCTTTGCAAACTGGGACAGAAGTATGCCGTTGGTTGTCATGGATAAATCTTTAATGCCTTTAATAGATGCTATATCCGCAACAAGAGTGACAATACCTCTTCTTACCAGAGGCTCTCCTCCTGTTATTCTCACTTTGTTAATTCCCATAGAAACTGCCGCCCGGGTGAATTCCACTATCTCTGAAAATGTGAGAATCTCTGAATGGTCAAGTAGTTTAACTCCACTTTCCGGCATGCAGTAACTGCACCTGAGATTGCATCTATCTGTTACAGAGATTCTAAGATAGTTAATCTCTCTTCCAAAAGAATCTTTCATTTCAAACAATCCTCCCAATTTTAGACAGGATATCCCATAATACAACACCCACTGCTACAGAGACATTAAGTGAATGTTTAGTTCCGTATTGAGGAATCTCAATTGTCCCCGAACATATATCTACCACATCCTGATCTACACCTTTAACCTCATTTCCAAATATCAGTGCATATTTTACACCCTTTTGAGGAGTAAATCTGCTAAGCAAAAGAGAATTTTCGGTCTGTTCTACGGCCAATGGAATAATTCCCTCCTTTTTGAGCTCATCAACCAGATTACGAGTGTCCGCCCTGTACTCCCACTCCACACTCTCTTCTGCACCAAGTGCCGCTTTTCTTATTTCGGCAGAGGGAGGTACAGCACATATGCCGCAAAGATAGATCTTCTCAATTGCAAAGGCATCAGAAGTTCGGAATGCAGCACCAATATTATGCTGACTCCTTATATTGTCAAGTATCAGTATGACAGGTGCTTTATCTGACTTTTTAAACTGTTCCGGTGTTATACGGCCAAGTTGGCTGTTCTGCAATTTTTTATACACAAATCCCCCTTAATTTTATTATATTTGCAAATATAGGGAATAAACATTTCAACTAAAACGAATAAAAATGGAAGCACAAGGCAAAGTTACAATCAAACTGATAGAAAAAGGCCCTGCTAAAGTTGAGGGCCCTGTTACAGTAATCCACCCTGACGGGAGAGAGGAGGATAAAAACATGTGTTATATATGCAGATGCACACGTTCTCAGAACAAACCCTGGTGTGACGGGTCTCATGCTAAATAAAATTTGCTCATTTTTTCTTCCCGCTTTTAAACTTTTTTTGTTTAAGGTTGTCCAACTATGATAAACGAAACCTTAAATGAAAAATTCACAAAAGATTCTGCTTTATATAAGCATTCCTGCACTTTTAGCTGTTTCGCTGATTGTATATAACTCTTTTATTCGTAAAAATGACGTTGGCCCTGCCGGTAATGAGGCAGCAGAGGCTGCATCAGTTCAACGGGGAGGTGGTCAGGGTGGATCCCGCTCTCTACCCGTTTCTGTTTATATTGCCGAAAAAATGGAGAGAGAAGATGGCTCCGTCAGGATTGGTAATCTGGTGGCAAGAGAGAGAGTTGACATCGTAAGTGAACTATCGGGAAGGGTTACAAGTATTAATTTTCAGGAGGGGCAATTTGTTAAAAGGGGAGACATTCTGGTTAAACTGAATGATGATGAACTTCAGGTACAACTTACAAGAGCAGAATATCAATATACTCTTCTTAAGCAGAGGCTTGAAAGGCAGAGAATTCTTCTCGAAAAAGATGCTGTAAGCCGCGAGGATTATGATAAAGTACTTACGGAATACAATGTACTTAAACAGGACATCGAACAGCTGAAAATAAGAATCGAAAAGATGCTCGTCAGAGCTCCTTTTGATGGGGTGCTGGGTTTCAGGGATATTAGTCTTGGTGCTTTTCTTCAGCCAAATTCAAAAATATCCACTCTCGTAGATATTGCAAATTTAATAGTTGAGGTCGCAATACCTGAAAAATATATCTCGGACAGACTTTTAGGAAGTGATATTCAATTTAATGTAGAGGGTATAAGCAGGGATTTTAAAGCACATGTTTATGCTATAGATCCCCAGATAGATATAAAAACCAGAACAATTATGATCAGGGCCAGATACGACAACAGATCCGGCAATCTCAGGCCTGGTATGTCTGCCCGTGTCTCTCTGAATACCGGTGCAGGTGAAAAAAATCTCTATGTTCCCAATCAATCTGTTGTTCCAGATGTAAGGGGTCGTTCAGTATGGGTTTTAAGAGGGAGTAAGGCTACCCTTATTCCTGTTCAGACAGGAACAAGAACGGTTGATATGCTCGAAATTCTATCAGGAATTCAACCGGGCGATACAATTATTACTACCGGTCTTATGCAGTTGAGAGAAGGTCTTACAGTCAATCCGGTTAATCTTTAATATTCAGAAAATGAGTTTATCTACCACAACAATAAACAGACCGGTTCTGGCAACGGTAATGAGTCTGCTTATAGTGATTTTTGGTGCTATAGGTTATACATCTCTGGGTGTCAGAGATTATCCCAGTGTAGACAATCCGGTGATATCTGTAAGATGTTCCTTTTCCGGAGCAAATGCCGATGTAATTGAGACGCAGATAACAGAACCTCTCGAGGCAGCCGTTAACGGGATACCGGGCATCAGAGCGATTTCCAGTACAAGCCGTGACGGATCAAGTTCAATTAACATTGAGTTTAACCTTGAAGTGGATCTTGAAACCGCTGCAAATGATGTAAGAGATAAAGTTTCAGGTGCTATGCGGAGACTCCCGCAGGATGTTGACCCTCCGGTTGTAGAAAAATCCGATGCTGATGCACAGCCTATTTATACAATTACTCTCCAGAGTAAAACCAGAGATATAATAGACCTTAGTGAATATGCAGAGGTAAATTTCAAGGAGAGACTTCAGACCATTAGCGGAGTTAGTAATGTTGGTGTCTGGGGGTCTAAACGATATTCAGTAAGGATGAGGATGGATCCTATTCTTCTGGCTGCATACAGAATAACACCTTTGGATGTTAGGCAGGCTGTATCGCGTGAGAATGTTGAACTTCCTTCCGGAACCATTGAAGGATCTACAATGGAGTTAACAGTAAGGACATTGGGGAGGCTCAGGACCATTGAAGATTTCAATAACCTTATCATCCAAAGAAGTGGAGAACGTGTTGTTCGGTTTTCGGACATTGGTTCTGCCGAAGTAGAAGCTGAGAATACAAGATCTATTCTCAAGCGAGACGGAGTACCTATGGTAGCACTTGTGCTTATTCCTCAGCCGGGAGCAAACTATATAAATATTGTTGATGATGCCGTTAAAGCGGTTGAAGAGCTTAAAAAGAGTCTTCCTGATGATATAGAAGTGGGCGTTGGATTTGATAATACCATTTTTATCAGAGACTCAATTAAAGAGGTTGAGATGACGATACTTCAGGCATTCTTTTTGGTTGTCCTTATCATATTCCTCTTCCTTAGGAATTGGCGTACAACACTTATCCCGATAATTGCAATTCCTATTTCGATTGTAGGATCATTCTTTGTGATGTACCTTGCCGGATTCTCGATAAATATTCTCACCCTCCTCGCGATAGTTCTTGCTATTGGTCTTGTTGTTGACGATGCTATAGTTGTGATGGAGAATATCTATACCAAGATAGAACGGGGTATAAGTCCTAAAGAGGCTGCTATTGAAGGGTCTAAAGAGATATTCTTTGCTGTTATAGCAACAACTATTACACTGGTGGCTGTATTCTTTCCAATTGTATTCCTGCAAGGAGTTACCGGGAGATTATTCCGTGAGTTTTCTGTAGTTATTGCCGGAGCTGTAATTATTTCGAGTTTCGTAGCCCTTACATTTACTCCGATGATTTCCAGTAAGCTCCTCAAACAAGGGGCAAGTGAAGGTAGGTTCTATAAATTCTCAGAGCCATTCTTCAACTGGCTTAACGGATTGTATGCCAAATCTTTGAATGCTTTTATGCAGAAAAGATGGCTTGCGATAGTTTTTCTTGCCGGATCACTGGGTTTTATCCTTTATATGTGGACAACCATACCTTCTGAAATGGCACCGCTCGAAGACAGATCGATGATATCTGTATCTAGTACAGCTCAGGAGGGGGCTACATTTGATTATATGTTAAAATATACCGATCAGATGTATGAACTGCTTGATTCAGATGTTAAAGAGAAAGATAGAATAATGCAGATGGTGGGAATGGGAGGAAGAAACAGGGCAAACTTCCAGGTCTCACTCATCTCTCCTCTTGAAAGAGAAAGAACTCAACAGGAGATCGCAGATGAACTGGCTCCAAAGGTAGCAAGACTTACAGGAGCAAGAACATTTGTAACTCAGCAACAGACATTCGGAGGAAGAAGAGGCGGAATGCCTGTTCAATACGTTATTCAGGCAAAAAACCTCGATTCTCTCAAGGTCGCAATCCCTCTATTTATGTCCGAGGTGGCACAAAGCGAAGTATTTGCCAATTCAGATGTAAATCTCAGGTTTACCAAACCGGAACTAAGTATCAGTATTGACCGTGATAAAGCGTCATTAATGGGTGTTTCAATTCAGAATATTGCACAGACACTTCAGCTTTCGATGAGTGAACAAAGAATAGGTTATTTTATAAGAAACGGTAAGCAATATCAAATAATAAGTCAGATAGATCAAAGTATGAGAAACAAACCTGTTGACCTTGCAAATATTTATGTAAGAAACGATATGGGAGAGCTCATACAACTGGATAATCTGATTAAAATGGAGGAGAGCAGCACACCTCCTCAGTTATTCAGATACAACAGATTTGTCTCTGCAACAGTATCAGCCTCTTTGGCCAAAGGATATACCCTCGGGCAAGGTATTGCAGAAATGGATCGTATAGCTGACGATGTTTTAAATCCGAATAACTTTTCAACTGCTCTTTCCGGTCAGTCTAAAGATTTTGTGGAGAGCACATCCAGTTTGTTGTTTGCATTTGTTCTTGCCTTAATTCTTATATATCTGGTTCTTGCAGCCCAGTTTGAAAGCTTCAGAGATCCCCTCATTATTATGCTTACAGTTCCGCTTGCATTGATAGGGGCGTTGATAACATTAAAAGCCAACGGACAAACTCTGAATATATTCAGCCAGATTGGTCTTATTATGCTTATTGGTCTCGTTTCCAAGAATGGTATTTTAATGGTGGAATTTGCTAATCAGAGAAAAATAGCCGGATTAAAGAAATTAGACGCAATTATTGATTCAGCGGCATCAAGGTTCAGGCCGATTCTTATGACAAGTCTCTCAACTATTCTTGGTGTGGCCCCCATGGCATTTGCAACAGGTGCAGGTGCAGAGAGCAGAATATCAATGGGTCTTACCGTTGCAGGAGGATTGATTTTCTCAACTCTGTTTACTCTGTATATTATTCCTGCCATGTATTCATATATTTCATCCTCTAAAGCAAACTTTACTAATAAAGTATGAAACGAAAAACAATAATTACCGCTCTTATCTTTTCTATTTTTTTCTCTGAGGGAAGATCACAACAGTTTTCATTGGAAAGAGGTGATAGTAAGCGTTTAATAACTCTGGAAGAGTGCGTAGAGAGAGCAGTTGAGTCAAACTATTCCGTTATAATTTCAGGCAATACTCTTGACATCACACGTAATAATGTGACTTTGGCTCCCTTTTTGCCAAGTGTGAATTTATCGTCAAGACAAAGCTCCTCTGTGACAGATCAAAGAAACTACACAGCTGAGGAGGTGCGTGAAAACAGTGTAGTTAAAAATGCCTCAGTAATAAGCAGTGCAAATTTGAGCTGGAGATTATTCGATGGATTTTCTATGTTTGCAACCAGAGATAAACAGCAAGAGCTGCTTGCACAGGGGGAGTATAATTTTAAATCGATTGTAGAGAATCTGGTGATGAAGATTTCTGCACAATATTATCAGATTATCAGTCTCCAAAATCAGGTGAATCTGCTAACTGAACTCGTGGCCATATCTCAAGTTAGATATAATCAAGCACTTACAAGATATGATATAGGTAGTGACTCCGGGTTGGAGTATAAACAGGCAAAAATATATCTGAATAGTGACTCATCCAGGTTAATGCTTCAGAAGGAAAACCTCAGAAACGCTTACATTGAGCTCTATACCATGATGAATGTGCCACTTGATTCTGATTATTCTATTTTTGACACTATTATTCCCGAACCGCAACTGGATTTAAAAGAACTTCTGGAATCTGCCGAAAGAGACAATACAACTCTTAACTCTTTAAGAGCAGGTGAGAAAATTGCAAAACTTGACACGAAACTTGCAAAGTCTTCAAAATTGCCTTCAGTAGATTTTTCGGCAGGATATAACTACAACATTAACAGGAATCAGTATTTCCCATCAAAATATAACGAAAGTAACGGTCTGAACTGGGGCTTCACACTCTCTTTACCGCTGTTTAACGGGAATGAGATAAACAGAAAGATAAAAAATGCGAAAATACTGGAAGAGAACGCCAGACTTTCCATCGAAAAAGAGAGTCAAAGTATTGAAAGTGAGCTGAGACAGCTTTACAATCTATACAATAACAATCTGAGACTGATAGCTTTCGAAGAAGAGAGCAGAGAGTCTGCATATCTTAATCTTGAAGCTGCGATGGAAAAATACAGATTAGGCTCTCTGTCGGGCATAGAGTTTAGAGATTATCAACTATCTTATCTGGATGCTTCGAACAGAAAAATGAACACATTATATCAGGCAAAGGTCTCAGAGATAACTCTTTTGCTTATATCAGGTAAACTTTTCAACAATTAATATTTTCCACTGAACATTATTTTGAGATTGTTGTTTTTTATACATCACTAAACCACATGATGTATTAATATGATTAAACAATCTGAAAATAAGCATATAAGAGGATATATAAAATATATTCTCAGCGCAGTACTAATTCTTATCTCTCTTACTGTGAATGCAGAAGAGCAGAGGAGGTATTCCCTCAACGGAGTCGTGATAGACAAAAATTCGAGGGAGCCGGTTCAGTTTGCTGTTGTATCAATTTGGAAAGGAGACAAATTTACAACAACAGACTCGCTTGGCCGTTTCAGTTTTGAAAATATTCCAGCTGGAATATACAGAATTCAGGTAGATTTGCTGGGCTATACCCAATACATCTCAGAGGAGATGATGGTTTCAGTTTCGGCAAACTTCATAAGAGCAGAAATTGAAGAGGAGAGCAGATTGCTTGATGCCGCAACAGTAAGACCAAAAGCAGATCCTTTTAGAAGATTACCTGAAAGCCCTCTATCTCAAAGAAATCTCGGAGTTAGAGAGATTGAGCGAAACCCGGGAGCAAACAGAGATATCTCCCGGGTGGTATCATCTCTGCCTGGTGTCGGAACAATCAATGCGGGTGGTTATAGAAACGATGTGCTTGTCAGAGGAGGAGGCCCTTCTGAGAATAAATTTTTCTTTGACGGAATAGAAATTCCTACTGTAAACCATTTTAGTACACAGGGTGCCAGCGGGGGGCCGGTTGGGATAATTGATGCCGATTTTATCAGAGAGGTAAATTTCTATTCGGGTTCATTCCCTGTTTCAAGAGGTGGGGCATTGAGTTCTGTTCTGGATTTCAGACTTAAAGATGGAGATCCTGTTGAAAACAGATATAAATTCACAGTAGGTGCTTCAGAGGCAGGATTCAGTACAAACGGCCACCTTTCTCAAAAGACGAATTATCTCTTCTCTGTTAGAAGATCATATCTGGAATTTCTGTTTAAAGCCATAGGCTTACCTTTTCTTCCATCATTTACAGATGCTCAGTTTAAAGTAGAGACAAGATTCGACAATAAACATGAATTAACTTTTCTTGGAATAGCAGGCTTTGATGATATGACTCTTAATGATGATTCAGGAGGAAAGGAGTCAAATGAATATATATTGGCGTATTTCCCGGTTATTCAGCAAGAGGTTTTTACACTTGGTGCTGTATACAGATATTTTTACGAAAGGAATTCACTAAGTCTGTTTCTAAGCCATAGTTATCTGAATAACAGAAATACTAAATATACCGATAATGATGACTCCTCTCCGGAAAACCTCTCTTTACTATACAGATCTGTTGAGAATGAGACAAAATTCCGTCTGGAAAATCTTTTCAGATTATCTGATTTTACTTTATCAGCCGGACTGGGTGCTGAATTACCTCAATATTCAAATGATACTTATCAGAAGATTTTTCTTGATCAACCAGTAACGATAGAATATGAAAGTAACCTCGGTTTTCTTAAATATTCACTTTTTGGGAATGCAAATTACACATCCCCGGATAAAAGATTTTCGGCAAATCTTGGAATAAGAATGGATGCGAATTCTTACTCTGATTTTATGTCCAATCCTCTAAACCAATTTTCGCCAAGATTATCTGTATCCTATGAAGTAATGAGTGATCTTTACCTTAATGCATCAGCCGGAAGGTATTATCAGCTCCCTCCTCTTACTGCTATGGGTTACAGAAACAGAGACGGTATTCTTTTGAATAAAGATATAAAGTATCTTGGATCAGATCAACTTGCAGTTGGTTTTGACTACAGGAACAATAATGGGATTCAATTATCTGTTGAACTGTTTCATAAATGGAACTTTAACGGGATGTATTCCGTAACGGATTCAATCCCCGTAGAGGGAAAGAGCACAAATTACGGAGTAGTGGGTAACGAAGAGGTCTCTTCTGAACTTAAGGGCAGAGCATACGGTGCGGAACTCTCATTCAGATGGTATTTAGAAGATAAATTCAACCTGATAAGTTCACTTACTCTTTTCCGGAGTCAGTATAATGATCCACTTAGATCATGGACTCCGCAGCCTTGGGATAACAGGAGGCTTATGACCATTTCAGGAGGTTATAAACTACCTAAGGATTTCATAATCGGTGCAAAATTCAGATATTCAGGAGGGGCTCCCTTTACACCTCTGGATATTGAAAAATCTTCCCTTGTTGCAGCATGGGACGCTTCAGGTAGGGCATATAGAGATTATTCCAGGTATAATGCTCAGTATCTTAAGGTTTTTAGTCAACTTGACATAAGAATTGATAAAGAATTTTATTTTAATAAGTTTGCATTAAAGCTTTACCTTGATATTCAGAATGCATTGAATACAAAATATAAAGATGCAGATGTTCTTGTAAGCACCGGCAGGATTGTAAATCCTGAAGCACCATACGAACAGCAGAGGTATGAAATGAAAAATGTTGAGTTGGAACAAGGATTGATTCTTCCAACATTGGGTATAACTATCGAGTTTTAGAGATCAAACAGGTCTCTGTCCGGCCACATTGATACCCGTTTAAATGCATTTCTGAACAGCGCATCAATCTGTTTAGGGAAATTCGAACCCTTCCAGGAGCTTGTGTTTGTTATAAATACCCAGGAGAATCCATCCCTGCTGTATTTAAGCAAAGCACTGGTCCCGGACAGGGTTCCTGTCCTTGACCAATCTCCTGAGGATGTGCATTTTGCCCAACCAATCGGTAGAGTAGA
This sequence comes from Bacteroidales bacterium, assembly GCA_036677745.1. Taxonomy (GTDB): domain Bacteria; phylum Bacteroidota; class Bacteroidia; order Bacteroidales; family UBA932; genus Bact-08. The sequence continues at coordinate 576,476 of JAVBVW010000003.1, read as the reverse complement.
CGGATTTGAACTGGTCATAATATTTATACTCTCTTTTGACAGAATATCGGGTACGTTATCTCTTCCGTCAATTGCAGCAGTAAATTTTAAAAGTTCCGATGGTGAGGCAACCCAGGCTCCTGCACCCAGAAGGCCTCTGATATCGTTACCACCATAGCATCTTTGCATCATCTCTCCGCTTCCTGTGAATGATTCAACAGGTTCCTGATTTGAAGGCTCGTAATATTTTACTTCGTTAACAAAACGTTCCTGATATAAATTGTGGGCCAGATGTATATCATAAACACCCGCAGGGGCAAATATATTTTGTTTAACATAATCTTCATAGGAGAGTCCGGATACGATTTCAACTATTCTTGACAATATAACATACCCTAGATTGGAATATCGTGTACCTTGCCCGGGAGTGTAACTAAGCCTCTGCCCTAGAGAGTACGCAATTATATCATCCGTCCCCGGAGCTCCGTTGAGATTCATCCTTTTTGAAATTAATGTAAGACTGAACATCGGATCACCTGCCCTGTTGGAAAAACCGGCTTTATGCCGTAATAGGTACTCAATTGTAATATTCCTGACCCTTTTATCTCTGATGTTTGAAAATTGAGGCAGGTCTAAGATTGAACCCTCTGAAAATGGTCTATCTTCCAGTTTCAGCTTTTTTTCTTCTACGAGCTTCATTATTGCTGCAGCAGTAATCAGTTTAGAGATAGAAGCAATTCTAAAAATGTGTTTTACATCTGTGCTGTCACTTTTTTCTTTGTCTGCCCAGCCATAACCTTTTGCATAAATCAATTTTTCATCTTTCATTACAGCAAGAGATGCTCCTTTAATCTCCCACTGACGCATAAAACGTTCAATATGAGCATCCATCTTCTCGGTTTCGGGGAGTTCAGAAAGTTCGTTTGTAATCAAGTGGTTTATTGCAACAGGAATCTCTTCATTCATTTCGGATTCATCGGGTGAGATTAAATCTACTCCGGAAAAACCAAAGAAAATTATTGCTGCAAGAATTACCGAAAGTGTGATTATAGTAATTGAGGAATATCCTCTTTTTGTTCTTTTGTTCATGATTCAAAAATAACAAAAGAGATTGTACTCTGAAAGCTTAATACTCAACAATTTCTGCATATGTTAACAACTGTAAGTAAATTGTTGGATGTACAAACAAAATCGAATTAAAAACGGTAAATTGATTATAATTCAAAAATATTTTTTATCTTTACTTTGAATTCGGACTATTGTCCGAACAGACGAGTCTCAGTTCAGGGGGTTAGAAATCTGGGACTCGTCTTTCTGTTTAATCAAGTGCAAATCTTACAACAACCTGATGCTCCATCTTAATTTTCTGAAAATCCGGATTAATTTCGGGCATTGCCGCCTCTCCTGCAGCATCCATCATCATTCTGACACCGGTATTAACTTTGTATGACCTTGGAAAACTTGCATAACTCTGGATATACAAAGCTTTACCAAGTGATCTTCCCAATGAAACAGCAATGGCTTCTGCACTCTTTTTTGCATTGACTGCAGCATCTGCCATAATCTCCCTGCTCACCTCCTCAAAATTTGATAATGCTGTCCGTGTGATTTTTACGTTTGTAATACCTTCCTGTTCAAGTTGCTCAAAGAGAGCAGATAGTTGTGGTGTTCCGTTTACCATCACTATGTAGGATTTTGTCATTAGCACACTGCTCTTTTTAAGTAAATACTTTTCAAGTGTACTGCTAATATCAGATATTTGGACATTCTTGGAAATATCAATTCCAATTGAGGTTAATCTTTTAAAAAGACTCTTTTCCTGACGTTCAATCGATACCTTACCGCGATTATCTTTTTCTGTTATTGTAATATCCAGATAGATTTCATCAGGTGAAAGTTCTTTCTCTGCTCTTCCTGAAACCTCAATGTAGTTCTGGTCTATAAAGTTTTTCTCCTGAGAAAAGAGAGTTGCACAGCCAAGCATTAACGCCACTGTAAATAATTTTTTCATCTTAATGCCTATTTAATTCATATTTTGCTTTCTGTATTGGCCGGGAGTTATACCGGTCTCCTTCTTGAAAGCACGTAAAAAGGAGTTAATTGATGCAAAACCTGACTCTTCTGACACATATTCAAGTATATACATCTTTTTATCTTTAAGCAGTTCTTTTGAGAACTCTATTCTGTAATGGTTTATAAGGTCTGAGAATGTTGAATTAAACTCATTGTTAACTATCCCCGAAATATATGATCGGTTGGTGTTTAGTTGTTTGGAAATATCTGTAATCCTGAGGTCAGTATGTCTGAATATCTGCTCATTCTCAAGCAGATTTACCAGATCTGCCTTTAACTTCTGCCTCATACCCTCACCAGGAAGCTTTGTACCAGGACTGATATCCTTTGAAATATCAATTTTATAAGTTGCTACCGTGTATTTCTGCTTAAATCCCAGAAAACCAATAGCAAAGTGAAAAACACTAAATAGCAGTGATGGTATTGTAATCAAAGCTATTTCATTAACAAAAAAGGCTTTGCCGATAATGTTTGCAATAACAGCAAAAACAGAGACACCAACCATTGCTATCATAATGTCTCTTGTCCATCCGATAGTTCTCTCTTCTGTAGAAGAGTAAAATTCGTTTATCTGTTTTTCATAAACCTTAATAAGTTTAGTACTGTAGTAAACAGATGGGATGAGCTGCAGAACAAATACAATCCTGCTCAATCTGTAAAGGATAATCTGTATTTGCCCTATAATAGAGAATGAAAATGTTACTCTCTCTTTGTATATTACTTTGTGGATATATGCATAGAACTCTTCAGGAGGCATTAATATAAAAGAGATTAGCGTAGTTAACGAGAAAAATATTGCCGGAGTAATAAGCCACAAGCCAGATATTTTTATTGTTCCATCTTTTGCAATCCCCTTTATATAAAGATAGAAAAGCGGAAATACAGATAGAGAGGTAAGTGTATATATGGGGTCGAATATTGAATATAAACTGTAATCAAGCGAGAAGAATGCAGCATGAGAGGCATATAGAACGCTTGCCACAAACATAAACAGACCTAAAAAGAGACGTGGTTTATCTTTTTTTCCGGCATCGATAACCAATGATATTGCCCAGAACAAAGTGACAAACATCGGCAGAGTGATTACGATGAACCTTAACATTGTCGTATAATTTGCAGTGCGATACAAATTTAATAAAAGATTCTCAATATGTGAATCATTTTAACAAACCACATTTAATATTGCCTTAATCAGATAAAAATATACCGGCAGTTATATTTAGTATCTAAAGATCTGAAAGTCTATCGAATGAATTTATACCATAAAAATTTAAATTTATAACTAAAAATAAGTATATTTGAATGCAATATTATCAAATCATAACTTAGAGAGAGAATTATCCTTGTAGAGGTCGATTGCAAGTTATAAATGTAAGGCTCCTGTTTTCATAGAAAATACAAAGCTCTATATATTAACTTTTTAAAAACGAACCTATGAATAATTTTGATGAGAGTCAAGTTGATAGGACTACTATCGACGAGATAATCTCAAGACACAGGGGTAAACCGGGTGAATTGCTTACTGTAATGGAAGAGATACAGGAGGCAAGTGAATTTAAATATCTGGATAAACTCTCGATGGATTATCTCTCCTCACAAACTAAAGTTCCGCTGTCGCAAATTTACAGTGTTGCAACTTTTTACTCCTTCTTTAATCTAAAGCCACAGGGAAAGCACTCTATTATTGTGTGCAGAGGAACTGCATGTCATACAAAGGGGTCAAAGACACTCCTTGATGACCTCTCAACCCTTCCAGGATGTAAAGAGGCCCTTGATGCCGGAGAATCAAGCTTTACGACAGAAGACAGACTTATTACGGTAAAAACCGTTGCATGCTTTGGCCAATGTGCTTTGGCTCCGGTTGTAGCCGTAGATGGAATTATCTACAGCAATGTGACATCAGAACAAATCAAGAAATTACTGCAACACTTACAGGAGGATAAGAAAGATGAAAATATCAGACTATACTAAGTTACTGGAGATAAAAGAAAAAGCCTCAAAAAAAATACTTCCTGATAAGCCATATGTAGCAATAGGTATGGGAACTTGTGGTATTGGACGTGGGGCAGAGGTTTTATTTGACAGTTTTGAAAGGGTTATTGCCGAGAGAAAACTGGATGTTATTCTTAAAAAGACAGGGTGCTTTGGCTTTTGTGCAGAAGAACCACTTGTAAATATTTATATACCCGGAAAACCTCTGATTATTCTTCACAGAGTTACAGAGAATGATGTTGTCCCTTTGGTAATCGGAATTGAAAAGGGTATAATGCCATACAGAAATGTCCTATGCAGAATTGAGGAGTGGGATTTTATTACTGAGAAATTTGAATTTGGCAGAGGTCTTACAGAATATCCTCTCTGGAATGAGGTGCCTTTCTTTAAGTGGCAAAAGAAAATTGTATTACGTAACTGTGGTATAATTGTTCCTGACGATATCGAAGAGTATATTGCAGTAGGAGGTTTCTTCCCTCTTTACAGTGCGCTTCATAAGATGGCTCCATCTGCTGTTATTGACGAGGTTAAAAAGTCAAAACTTCGCGGTAGAGGTGGTGCCGGATTCCCTACCGGAGTAAAATGGGATCTTATGGCTAAAGTTGAGGCAGACCAGAAATATGTTATCTGTAATGCTGACGAGGGAGACCCTGGTGCTTTTATGAACAGAAATGAGATAGAAAGTGATCCTTTTATGTTGATTGAGGGAATGACTATAGGAGCTTTCGCTATGGGTGCAAGCAAAGGTGTTGTTTACATCAGAGCGGAGTATCCTCTCGCAGTTCAGCGCTTGAAAGGAGCAATAAAACAGGCGAAAGAGCTAGGTCTGCTTGGCGAAAACATCTTAAATTCGGGATTCAATTTTGATATTGACATAGTAGAAGGTGCAGGTGCATTTGTCTGCGGAGAAGAGACATCACTTATTCATAGTATAGAGGGCAAGTCCGGCAGACCTTCTCCAAGACCTCCGTATCCTGCAGAGAGAGGCTTGTATGGCAAGCCGACGAATATTAATAATGTAGAGACCTGGTGTAATGTGCCGGTTATTATATCAAAGGGAGGAGAGTGGCTCACTGGCACCGGAACAGATAAGAGTTCCGGAACAAAAGTCTTTTCATTGGTCGGAAAGGTGAAAAATACAGGATTAGTTGAGCTGCCACTTGGATCTACACTCGAAACAATTGTTTTCAAAATAGGAGAGGGTACAGGGACTCAAAAGAAGGTAAAAGCCGTTCAGTCGGGAGGGCCATCAGGTGGTTGTATTCCGGTAGAGTATCTCAATACTCCTGTTGACTATGAATCTTTGAATTCCCTCGGAGCTATTATGGGTTCAGGAGGTATGGTGGTGATGGATGAGGACAACTGTATGGTTGACGTTGCAAGATATTTCACTGAATTTTCGAATGGAGAGTCTTGCGGAAAGTGTACACCATGCAGAGAGGGGCTTGCACAGACCCTCCACATTCTGAATAAAGTAACAGAGGGGATTGCCACTCCCGAAGATATTGATGCACTTATTAAACTAGGTCAGGTTATAAAGAGTACTGCATTGTGCGGTCTGGGGCAGACAGCTCCCAATCCGGTTCTGACTACCCTACGTTATTTCAGAGATGAATATGACCATCATATGATTGAGAAGAAGTGTGAACCGGGTATTTGTCATAGTCTGTTTACCGCTTTGTGTGAAAACAGTTGTCCTTTGCATATGAATATTCCTCGTTATCTGCAGCTTCTTAAAGAGGATAGACTGGATGATGCATTTGAGACCACTCTCAGAGATAATCCTCTTCCGGGAACTCTTGGCAGAATATGCCACTTCCATTGTCAGATGAAGTGTCTTAGAGAGACAATAGATGCTCCTGTATCGCAGGGCGATATCCACAGATACATTGCTGATACTGCATACAAAACAGGAGCCGCACAAAAGGTATATGCGAGGTTGATAAAAGAGAAACTGCCTCCGACCTATAAAAAAATCGCGATCATTGGAGGAGGTCCTGCAGGTCTTACTGCAGCATATTACCTTGTAAGACTCGGTCATGACGTAACTGTTTTTGACAGTGAATCGGATGCCGGAGGAATTTTAAGATGGGGAATTCCAAAGTACCGTCTGCCATTAGAAACACTCCAGCAGGAGATTGATTTTATTAAAGAACTTGGAGTTCATTTTGTCTTTAATACAACAATCGGCAAAGATATCTCTATGGAGGAACTGGAGCGTGATTATCACAAGATACTGATTGCAGTTGGTGCTCATAAAGATATAATCCTTAGTGTAGAAGGAAATCAGCTTGAAGGTGTCGTTTCGGGAATGGATTTTCTGAAAGATGTTGCCAAAGGTATTGTACCTGATTTGGGTAAAAATGTAGTCGTAATTGGTGCAGGTAATGTGGCTATTGATGCTGCAAGAACAGCACACAGATATGGTGCAGATGTCACAGTTGTTTACCGCAGACTAAAAGCCGATATGCCTGCAAATAAAGATGAGATTAAAGAGGCAGAAATAGAGGGTGTAAACTTCCTGTTCCTGTGCAATCCTAAGGAGATACTTGCCGATGCAAACGACAGGGTAAGAGGGATTGAGTTAATGAAGATGGAGTGCGGTGACATCGACCTCTCAAACAGAAGGAAACCTGTCCCAACGGGAGAATCTTTTATAATTGGTTGTGATTCGGTTATAATGGCTGTAGGAGAGGAGGTTGAAGCTCCGTTTGCAAAAGAGTTTGGTCTTAAGATCTCTGCAGACGGTGTGATAAGTGCAGACCACTTTACATTCAAAACTAACCATCCTAAGATTTATGCAATAGGTGACGCAGTTACCGGCCCTGCAACTGCTGCAGAAGCTATGGGCATTGCCAAAAAGGCTGCAGAGGTGGTAGACTATAAATTAATGAATAAACGACGTTTCCATAAATTAAACAGAGGTTTTGATTATAGTGACGATGTGCCATTAAAACCCGAAGGCGGAAACCGTCACTACGCAATCAAACGGCCTCTCGAAGAGAGAACCGGCAACTTCAAGGAGATTAATCTCGGATATTCAAAGGAGCAGGCATATGCCGAGGCATCAAGATGTTTACGTTGTGACGTCCGTATTACCACAAACACCGAGGAGGAATAATTATGGAAAATAAATTTATAAATATTGTAGTAGATAACAGACCTTATCAGGTACTTAAGGGTACCACAATTCTTGAGACATGCAAAGAGATAGGAATTAAGATCCCTTCACTTTGTTATCTGAAAGATGTTTCGAGCAATGCCTCTTGTGCAATCTGCGTAGTTGAGGTAAAGGGAGCAAAATCACTTGTGAGATCTTGCATAACACAGGTTAACGAAGGCATGGAGATTACTACCCATTCACCTGCAATACACCAGGCAAGAGCAACTAATCTGGAACTGTTACTGGCAAATCACCCCAAAGATTGTCTTATTTGTGAGAGAAACGGTAACTGTGAACTTCAGGATCTCTCTGCTACCCTCGGAATTAAAGAGACACCATACGCAAAAACAAAACCTGTAGAGAAAATAGATGATACATCTCCTTCTCTTGTAAGGAATCCTGAAAAGTGTATTCTTTGCGGGAGATGTGTTGCAGTTTGTGCTGAGGTTCAATCTGTGCACGCTATCGATTTTGTAGGCAGAGGACTCAGAAGTATTGTCTCTACATATCAGGACAAAGGGTTGGGCAACGTTGCCTGCACTAATTGCGGACAGTGTGCACTTGTCTGCCCTACAGCAGCTATTACCGAAAAAGATGAGACAAAAGAGGTCTTTGAAGATATTTACAATAACGATAAGATTGTAATTGTTCAAACCGCACCTGCTATAAGGGTTGGTATAGGTGAAGCTATGGGTATGGAAGAGGGCGCCCTTGTTACTGGCAAGATGGTGGCAGCTCTGAGAAAACTTGGTTTCAATAAAGTTTTTGATACTCAGTTTACTGCTGATTTAACCATTATGGAGGAGGGTCATGAACTTATCAACAGGATTAAAAACGGAGGTACCCTTCCGATGGTAACATCCTGCTCTCCGGGCTGGATAAAATTTATTGAACATTTCTATCCGAAGTCTCTCAGCCATCTTTCGACATGTAAGTCTCCTCAGCAGATGTTTGGTGCAGTAGCAAAAACATATTATGCCGAAAAGTTAAATGTTGACCCTAGAAAGATTGTTGTTGTATCGATAATGCCATGTACTGCCAAAAAATTTGAGTGTAAGAGACCGGAAATGAACTCTGCATATACATACTGGAAGGATATACTCAATCTGACCGAGAGGGATAATTTCTATGATGTTGATTATGTTCTTACTACCCGAGAACTTGCTAAGATGTTCAGGCAGACAGGTATTGATTTTTGTACACTCAAAGAGGAGGAGTTTGACAAGCCATTAGGAATCTCTACCGGAGCCGGAACAATTTTCGGAGCAACTGGCGGAGTGATGGAGGCTGCTGTCAGAACAGCCTATGAAGTTCTTACAGGAAAGGCTCTTAGTAAAATTGATCTTACAGCAGTAAGGGGATTTGATGGGATTAAAGAGGCTGAACTTGATATTAAAGGAACAAAAATTAAGGTGGCAGTAGCACATACTCTTAAAAATGCAAGAACGCTTCTTGATCAGATAGAAGATGGGAAATCACCATATGCATTCATAGAGGTGATGACTTGTCCCGGAGGATGTCTGGGAGGAGGTGGACAGGCAATTCCAACTACCTGGGAGATCAGGCAAAAACGTGCCGATTCAATTTACAAAGAAGACAGGTTGATGCCAATAAGAAAATCTCACGAAAATCCTGCTATTAAAGCAATTTATGAAGAGTTTCTGAATGAGCCTCTTGGACATCTTTCACACGATTTATTGCACACTCACTATCAGGAGAGAGGAGTGTATTAAATTGTGTTTTGTGTACGAAAAAGGCCTGCAATTCTTATGCAGGCCTCTTTTTTTAAATATTTTCCAAAGAATTAATATCTTTTTCTAGGTGTATATTTTGTGTGCAGCAGATGGTGTGATTTTTCTCCCAGCGGCTTACCCAGAAAATCTGCATAGATTTTTACTATCTCAGGATTTTGATGTGACTTACGCAAAGGCATTCCTGCATCTTCTGCATAAATGGCAGCTGCGCGTTTGGCTCTTATCTCAGGATTTGTAGGGATAGGTTGTCCGCCGCCGCCAAGGCATCCTCCCGGGCACGCCATAAATTCAATGAAGTGGTAATCTGACTTCCCTGCCTTTATTGCATCCATGACCAGTTTGGCATTTGAAAGGCCATGGGCAACGGCACATTTAAGTTCTACCCCATCCAGAAACGCCCACTCTTTGAGTGGCTTTTCAATTTTCACAGAGGCCTCCTTAACTCCCTCCATACCTCTAACAGGAGTTATGTTAAGATTTTCAAATGGAACCTCTCTGCCGGTAACGAGTTCGTAGGCTGTTCGTAATGCAGCCTCCATAACTCCTCCTGTAGCACCGAAAATCACACCGGCTCCTGTTGATTCTCCCATCAGCCTGTCATAGTGCATATCTTCTAGCTTAAGGAAATCAATTCCGGCCTGTTTAATCATAATAGCAAGTTCCCTTGTTGTAAGTACGTAATCTACATCTCTGTAGCCGCTGTCATGCATCTCAGGCCTGTTGGCTTCGAATTTTTTTGCTGTACATGGCATAATAGAGACTGATACGATACTTTCGGGATCAAGATTTCGTGCTTTGGCATAATATGTCTTAACCAAAGCACCAAACATCTGCTGAGGAGATTTACAAGTTGATAGATTATCCAGATATTCAGGATAAATATGCTCAATAAACTTGATCCATCCCGGAGAACATGAGGTAGCCATTGGCAATTTTACTGAAGGATCATTGTCTACAAGAGCCTTTTTAAGTCTTGTTAACAGCTCTGTCCCCTCCTCCATAATTGTGAGATCAGCTGTAAAATCGGTATCCATTACCGCATCAAAACCCAGCTTTTTAAGTGCAGTTACCATTTTGCCGGTCACTCTCATACCCGGGTCAAAACCGAGTTCTTCTCCAAGTCCGACTCTAACCGCCGGAGCTGTTTGTACTACAACATGTTTAGTCTTATCAGATATAGCACTCCATACCTCTTCTATATAGTTTTTCTCTACTAAAGCTCCGGTAGGGCAGTGATTTATACATTGTCCGCAATTTGTACAGACAACTTCACTCATAGATTTTTCAAAGAAGGTAGTAACTTTGGCATGTTCTCCTTTGAATGCCATTGTAAGTGCATTGACACTTTGCAACTCTGCACATGTTCTAACACACCTCTGACATCTGATACATTTACTGTCATCTTTAATTATTGATGGTGAAAACATATCAATAGTATAGTTCTTAAATGGTACAAGATGTATGAAATCCTGATTCATAATCTTGTACTCAGAGGCAAGTGTTTGCAGCTCACAGTTGCCGTTTTTATAACAGCTTGTACAGTCTGCATTGTGTTCGGTAAGAAGCAGTTCAATAATGTGCTTTCTGGAATTTCTTACCTTCAAAGTATTTGTAAGAATCTCCATTCCGCTTTCACATGGAGTGGCGCATGCAGTGGCAAGTCTCTTTTGCCCTGCTATCTCTACAACGCAAACGCGGCAGTTTCCGGCAATACAAAGGTCTTTATGGTAGCAAAGGGTAGGGATAATTACACCTGCCTGGGTAGCTGCATCTAAAATAGACGTGCCATGCTTAACATCAACCTTTTGTCCGTTTATAGTAATACTAATTTTATTTCCCATAATAATGTAATTTCGGCATTAATAAATCATCTCTTCTCTGAAATTCTCCACTATAGAAGAGAATGAGTTTGCAACGGATTGCCCTAAACCACATTTAGCAGTAATCTGCATGGTCTCGGCAAGTTTCAGGAGTTTATCAAGATATTGGGCGTTTTTTTCACCCCTCTTAACTGCTTTAATACCCATTAAAAGCTGTTGGCAGCCAACTCTGCAGGGAGTACACTGCCCGCAAGACTCTTCTGCAAAGAAATTCAAATAGTTGTCCAATACATTGAACATAGACCTCGAGCTATTGAAAAGCATCATTGAACCTCCTGTTGGAAGTGAGATGCCTACCAGTTTACCCTGATAGCCAATGTTTGTTTCAGAGAATTTCTTTCTTGGTACAAGGAATCCGGATGCACCACCTACCTGTACCGCTTTGGTATCATCATCTCCAAACTCTTCAACGAAGTCTGCAAGACTCATTCCGAGTTCAAGCTCGTAAATGCCGGGTTTGGGAGTATCACCTGATACGGAAAATAGCTTAGACCCTCTGGAATACTGAACTCCCAGATCATAAAATCTTTTTGCACCATATCTGAAAATTGTATATGTGTGTGCCAGGGTTTCGACATTATTGATAACAGTTGGTTTCCCCATATATCCGAATGATGAAGGATATGGTGGTTTGTTTCTTGGTTCACCACGTTTGCCCTCCATGGATTCAAAGAGAGCAGTCTCCTCTCCGCATATATAGGCACCGCTTCCCATGAATATCTTTATGGAAAAATCGAAATTAATCTCTTTGCAGAAATATTCGAATTCACTTATTGCCTTGTTAAGTTCCGGTTGAAGGAAGTAATATTCGCCTCTGAGATATATGTATCCTTTATTTGCGCCTATGACATATCCGCAAATTGCAATTGCAGTGAGAACCTTAAAAGGAACCCTTGAGAGTATCTCCCTGTCTTTGAACGTTCCCGGCTCACCCTCATCTGCGTTGCAAATAACATACTTCACATCGCTTTTCTCTTCTGAGGTTACTTTCCATTTGAGGCCGGTCGGAAATCCGGCTCCTCCTCTACCTTTTAATTCAGAGCTTATAAGCTCATTAATAAGCTCCTGGGGAGGACGACTGATGCTTTTCTTTAAAACATCTTCCCAGTCATTTTCATTTTTGAAAATGAAATCGACTCTCTTTAGCAGATAATTAGTTGACATTTTCCCCTCCCTCTTTTTTATTCATGTACATTGTAAGAATCTCCCTGATTTTTTCAGGTGTAAGATCGGTGTAGACCTCGTTGTTGACTAACATTGCCGGAGCTTTGTGGCAAAATCCAAGGCAATTGGTCTGGAGAAGTGAGAATTTTCCGTCCGAAGTAGTTTCACCTACTTTGATTTTTAGCATGTCTTCAATTGTAAGGAGAATTTGTTTTTCCCCTTTCATCGCACAAGTAATGGTTTTACACACACGGATTATGTATGTACCCATTTTTTTGTGTTCCAGGAATGAATAAAAAGTTGCCGTTCCGAAAACCTCGGTTGCCGGCAGATCCAATTCTCTGGCGATTTCAATCATAGAGTACTCCGAAAGGTACTTCTCCTGTTCTACAACGCCCTGCAGAATGGGTAAAAGGCTTTGCCTCTCACGACCATGTTTATCAGCAAGGTCTTTGATGAGCTCAATAATTGGTTTCATCCAAGTTTGTTTTGTAAGTAAAAAGATTTGACTAGAGTCGTCTCTGCTTTTCTATGCACGAGACATTGTTAAAGAATGCCTTTTAAAAGGCCGTTTCAACGCCATAGATAAAAGGTACATTGACCTGATCATCTATCGGGGTAGATTATTCTAGTTAATCAAATTGATGGGTTAAATATAATAAAAAAAAGAGAGAAAGTGCAAATTGAAACCAATGGATTTATAATTGCAATCTCTCTCTGTAAAATTGTGAGTGCTATATCTCTACCACCAGCCGCGAATGTTGTAAATAACCTTTGGCTGATTACTCCCGTATGCCACCCCGATATCTCTCATTGCTCTAATTCTCAGTTTTTGAACATCTACGTTATCTTGTTGTACTTTAAGCAGAAAGTTCCACTCTCTCTGATCTACCTCTTTAATTCTCTTTGCTATTTTCTCTGAGAGTGCCATTGCACTTGGAAAACAAGTTGCCTGTGGATCTATTGCTGCCAGAAATCTTATTGCTCTTTGACCTGCATTAAAATCCTGCCCTGAATTCCATGCGTTTGTAGCCTGTGCAAGCAAAATCTGACATTCATGGTTGATCTTCTTATCGAATATCGGGCCTAGCAATGTCATACATTTTTCATAACACTCTTTGCATACACTTGGAACTCTGAAAAGTGTGGCAAGGGCTGCATTGTATTCATGCATGCTTTCCAGTGCCTTTGCTTCTGATATTATAAGATCGCAGTTTGCATTGTAGTATTCAATAATTTTTCTTTTTGCATCATCTATAAATCTTTGATATTGAGGGTCTCTGGATTTGATGTTTTTAATTGCGTCCAGATATGCCTTAGTCTCATTATCACCAACTCCTCTCACACTTACGGAGTGAGATGCAAATAAAATTCCGTCGATTCCGTCTCCGATGTAAAGATTAACTTCAAGATTGTAGGCATGCATCGGGGGAACTGTCGGGGTGATATTTTTAGTTGCAGCTACAATATTTGCGGTTATGATAAACCTTGGATTATATGATGAGCCACCCATGCCATTTTGTGATGCGATCTGACTAAGCTTATTTGCAAGAGCATTTCTTGTTACAGACGAGATACCTTCAACCTGTTCCGGTATATAGGTGTTAAGCACAATTCTTGCCTCATCATCCGAACTGCCGTAAGTATTCTGGGCAATCACGTAATTACTGAATAATGCAAAACAGATAATAAACAGTATTTTTTTCATAATCTTCATTTTCTAAATAGTTATTTTTCACCTACAGTAAGTGTCGCCTGACCAAGCCCTCTCATTGTGATTCGTGAATCTATCATAAATCTGTCTCTGAGATATCTTTGAAGACCTCGCACCCATGTTCTTGCATCAACAGCCCTGTTATTTGCGTCATAAAGAGGTATTCTCACCTGTTCAAATATCATTCTGTTTTCGGATGCATCTACTGTACTGAACCTTCCTTGTACAGTATTGTCAGAAATCCAGTTTTCAATCTGGAAACCAAGTTCATCTCCACCATATTCACTCATAAGGTCGCCATCAAAAGAGTCCCATTTTCTTATCCTGAGAGAAATCTCTCTTCCGTTTTGAAACATGTCGTCAAAATGTTGCTGAAGCTGACCATTAAAATTGTCCAGATGTGACAGTACCGCAGTTTCAAGCATAACCGGCAATTCAGCACCAATTAATTGATTTCCGGTTCCTGATGCACCGGCAACCTGCTTATCGGTATAAGCATCTAATCCCTGAAGAATAAATGTTACAGATTTTCTAGGCCCCATTGTGTTTATTGTCCATGTCATCTGGATCCAGATATCAGCTCTTGCAATGTTTTTGAGTTTATCAACCGGGCTTTCGCTAAGTTCTGAGCCGCTTCTGCTCGATGACATGGCAGTCTCCGCTGCCTCAATCTCCAAAGATTTCAGAGAAGATTCAAGATTCTTTAATGGAAATCCTCTTTGAGTCATCAGTTCGTTGATCTTACTTATGACAACCATCAGTTCCGGACTCTCCTGCATTGCTCTTTTATAATCAGGTAATTTCACTCTTGTGCCCTGATTGTCAAACTCCATCATATAGCCATTGGTGTTGCACCATAAATCACTGGGAACAACCATTATAGTTGGTTTTTTTGCTTGTGAATATGCGAAACATGCAATGAGTATAAATATAAATGTCAATAAAAGTTTTTTCATATTTTTTGGTATTTATTAGTAGTATCTTATTATTCCGTCCTCTGCCATCTTTTGCTTAAGTTCGGCATGGTAAATTCTGAAAATCATGCCTGCGGTTAGACCCGATCTTGTAGCTTTTAAATCGCCATCCTGTATTTTTTTGTATCGAAGTTCAACAAAGTTGAGATATGCCCCCCCATCAGTAAAAAAGGAGTTAAAATATGATGCATATTTTTGTCTTGCGTTAACTTCAGAAACAATAGGCCGTATTTCGCATCCGTTAACACCTTCTGTGATACCCTTAAAAAGCACATCGTTCACAGCATTTTTCATGGCCTGATCTATAGCCTCTGCTCTTTTTTTGCCACTACCCCAGGCTTTTACAATCTGGGTCCCATCCAAATCATTGCCAAGACATTCAGTCTTGTATGTATAATTTCCTGCAACTGTAACCGGTACTGCACAGGATCCGGTGAGTATCAATACTGATACAATAACCGGAATAAATTGTATAATCTTTTTCATATTTTATTGTCTATTTCAAAATCCTCTTCCCAATCCTTTGATTATTCCGGCCTCTTCCAGGTCTTTTCTAAGAGCATCTACATTTACAGACATAATCACTCCTATTTTGTACTCTTTACCAACTCTGAGCCTGTCTTCGGCTGCAACTGCTCCATCATTTGTGAGTGATACGAACTTCATATATTTACCCCCATCGGCAAAAAAGAGTTTGAAGAAATCCTGCTTCTCCTCTTCAAGATTAGGGTTGGCTGCCAATGCTCTCTGGCCAGGAACTCTCTGGGAACCGGCAAATCCTCTGAATATTATACCATGAACTGCATTTTTCTTTGCCTGTTCTATTGCAAGATTTGCCTTAGGAGAATATGACCAGACCTTAATCAGGTATGTGCCCTGAACTCCGGTCTGAACTCCTTCGATTTCGTATTTCCAGATATCTGTATTATCCTTTTTCTTTCTTGATTGCCCGACCAACTCAGTTACAGTAAATGAAAAGAGTAACAAAAGAATCAGAGCTGTGCCGGTTTGTCTAACGATTTTTCTCATAGTTTGCAGGTATTATAAAGTTTGGTTATAAATTCGTTTGTTTTATAAATATCACTTAATCTGTTTGATAAGCAATCCGGGATAGTAATTCTTCCCGCCTTTGAATGTAGTTCTGTCAAGATTGTTCTCTTTATTACCTTTTTTCTCTCCGTTATCTGGGTCATCAACACCCAGGCTGTATCTGTTGTCCCAGATCAGTTTCTTGTCTACCTCAATTTTCCCCATACTCTTGTATGTGATAAGACCTGTCTTCTGATCCATAACCTGTTCAAATACTTCAAACTTTTCACCACCTTCCAGACCCTCTTTCATGCCAATTTTGGCAGTAATCGGATAACCGGTGTAAAGTGGTGTTTTTGGCATAAATATGTCGTAGCTTTTCTGAAGTTTGGCAAAAACCGCGTCAATATTCCGTATGGTAGCCAGCTCTACAATCTGCTCCTCAGTTCTCTTTGTTTTTAGTGAAAAAGTGACCAGACTGCGCGATTTTTCAGCTCCTATAAATTTTAGTTTAAATAGAGATGTGGTATCAAAATTCTCCTTTTTGAGAGAATCAATATTTGCATCATCATAATATAGTTCGTTGTAAAAAACATGCTGAACGGAATCATCCCAGACAAGTTGGTAGAGATATGATGTTGTCCAGACTGAATATCCCTCTTTTGCTTTATTGTATGCTATTTCTGCTGCTGTTATGGCAGCTGCCTGAAGGAGTTGATTTTTGATCTCCTTGGCGGCAAGAATAGCACCCTCTCTGATTACAGCAGCAGGTATCTCATTGCTAAGGAAATTCATCTTTGAGACAACTACAAATGTGTTATAAATAAGATCAAGACCTGCTGTCTTCAGCAGATTTATTCCATCCGATGAGGCCATGGCCGTTCTTGTATCAAGAAATGAGGCGTCAAAAAGACCTCTTTCTGCAACTAAATTGATATCAAAACTACCATCCGGTTTGCGGCTAAACCATTTGGCAACCATCTTGTTCGCTATCTTTTGGTCGTTAAAAAATTTGCGAATAACCAGAGTGTCATCATAACTGGCAGGATCGTCATTTGCTTCTCCTGGTTTTGCAAACAACCCTTGCCTTAAAGCGCCTCCGAATGTCTTTTTTACTCCTGAAGAGGCTCTCTCTTCATCTGATATCGGGTATAATTTTGGATTGAACGACTTTATTTCAATAGTATGGTCGTTATATTTATCAGGAAATGGGGCATTATAGTATGCCTTGATAACAGTATCTTTTTTAGGGAAATTGTCAAGCTCCATTAAGATTGTATGGAGTGAGCTTCTCCTGTATTTAAACTGCTCCGTTCCGTTCTGATTCTGAGAATAGAGCAGGGTTATAGGCATTGAAAATAATAATAATACCAGAATTATAGAGAGAGTCTTTTTCATAGAGTTTAGTTAGTTTAGTTATACTTAAAGTATTAGTTGTTTGCCATATTTATTAACGCTTTTTATCTTCAGATGCAGGCGATTTTATAACAACAGCTCCTTTTGTAAGGACGGATTCTGTTCTTAAAGAGGCAATTATCTGAGAGAAAAGATCTGAGTCATAAAAAACTCTTCCTTGCTCATTTTGGATATATCCTGAAAATCCGTGGTTATCAAGCATAAATAGTGAATAATACATGTTGTTTATCCCGTTCCCAGCCAGAGTACCTGAATACACATATATAAGATCAGCGTATTCACCTGTACTTCTTGTAGAAACAACTTTAAGAAATGTGGTGAAGTTATTGTTAGATCCGACTATAAATCCGGAAATCCCGTCTGTATGTTGCGTCTCGGTTCCGGTAGTATAATCTATCGAAACGCTTTCATAGCCAATTGTAAGATTAGTATTATTCTGACTATGGAATCGTACCCTGGTATCGTTAAACCTTGTCTCAAGAGGCCAGTCATCAGGAATATTTGTCCCTTTAAGCCTCAAAGGTGAGATGCTGTAAATATTGTTAATAATAGGAGGAGTGTTACCTGTATTTATTGGCATCCCCAATCTTTTTAATTCATCAAGAATAGTTTCAGGAACTATATTATTAATATCCTCGGTAAGTCCGTTTGCCCTAAGTTCGTTTCCATAAGCTGTCCCAACTCCGTTTGTTGCATAAGCTCTTACATAATATGTGACTCCAGCGGTTAACCCTGTAACATAACTGGTAAAAGACCCTGCTCCTGTTCCATTTGTAGTCTTAGAATTATCAATTGTAGGGTTGGGGGAGGTACTCCAGCATACGCCCCTTGCACGCACATCAGATCCTCCGTCGTTGGTTACATTACCTCCTGAAACAAATGATGTTGCGGTAACACTTGAAAGTGAGGTAGTTGTAATGCTAGGTAAAGTTGCGGTGGTTGTAAATGTTATCTGATTGCCGTAACCTGTACCAACACTATTTGTTGCATATGCTCTTGCA
Organism: Bacteroidales bacterium; assembly: GCA_036677745.1. GTDB lineage: Bacteria > Bacteroidota > Bacteroidia > Bacteroidales > UBA932 > Bact-08. Next base: position 558,337 of record JAVBVW010000003.1, on the reverse strand, counting down.
TAGTAAACTCTGCCAGGGAGTAAACCTGTTATGGAGCTTGTGAATGTACCTGTGCCTGTTCCGTTTACTGTCTTTGAATCAGATGTTGTTGGGTTTTCAGATGTACTCCAGCATACACCCCTGGTATAGACAGGCTCTCCGCCATCACTTGTGATATTTCCACCGCTTGATGCAGTATTTGAGGTTATGTTGGTTGCTGTTGTAGTTGTCAGTACAGGTGCAGTTGTCTGGGTTGTAAACTGGATCTGATTACCAAGTGATGTGCCCACACTATTTGTTGCATATGCTTTAACATAATAAGTTGCACCGGGAATCAGTCCGGTAAGGTTGCTCGTGAATGTGCCTGTACCTGAGCCGTCTGTTGTTTTTGAGTCTGTCATTGTAGGACTCGGATTTCTGCTATAAACTACGCCTCTGGCAGTAATAGCTGCTCCACCGTCATTTGTAATTACTCCACCGGTAACAGCGGTAGTTGAAGCTATAGAAGAGGCAGCTGTGGTGGTTAGAGTAGACAAAATAGCGGCAGTTGTAAATGAAACCTGAGTGCCGTATGCAGTTCCGACACTGTTAATAGCGTATGCTTTAACATAGTAAGTTGTGCCGGGGTTTAGTCCGCTTAATGTACTGGAAAAAGTTCCAATTCCCGAACCATCACTGGTTTTGGAATTATTAACAGTTGGATTTTGCTCAGTACTCCAGCAAACCCCTCGTGATGTTACCGAGGCACCACCATCGCTGGTGACATTACCTCCTGATGTAGCACCCGTAGAGGAGATGTTTGTCACTGATGCCGTTGAAATTGCTGCCAGCAATAAGATAATTTTCTTACAGCTGTATACAAAAGCAACTGTTGCCCAGATTATGAGCAACAATTTAATTTTCAGGCTTTTTTTCATAGTTTATGTATTAGGTTTTCTTTTTTACAATCCTTTTATAATATTCCAGGCCCATATAAAGGCAATTATAATAATGAGGAATATGGCAATCGGTTTAATCCTTAAAAATTTCTCCAAACTTTGATAAAATTTATATAAACTTCTCTTTTTTGTTGTCAGATCGAAAATGAGCCAGAGTGGAGCAATAACAAGCAGGATTGCAAGAAGATAACCTATAGGGTTCCAGAGTAGTGCTTCATAAAATTCGCCTCTGATTACAGAAATCACTGATCGGGTTGAGCCGCACGAGGGGCAGGGAATACCGGTCAGATTTCTGAAAAGACACATTCCCGGAATTGCAGAGGCTGAAGTATCTCCAAACATTATAAGATTTACTGTTAACCAGCCGTATCCTGCAATAACTGCTGTCAGTGCCAAAGGATAAAATCTGTTATCTTTCAGCGGCATCAGTATAGCAGTTGCTGCAGGGTAATCATGTTTTTCTCCCTTGTAGCCCGCATAATCAGAAACCAGTCAATTATTGTCCATATTCCCAGCCCTCCGCAGGTTAAAAGCTTTCCTACTCCCAATCCTGTATCACCGATTATAAAACGATCAATTCCAAAAGGGCCTCCGATCAACGATACTATTAGACTGATGGTAGGATCCTTAAACTGGACAGTCTGAATAATGAACCATTTTGATTCATCCATTGCAAGAAGTCTGTCTCTTATCTGTCCCAGATGGTAGCTTTCGAAAAACCTGCCGTTGGTCAGAATAAACATATCAACTTTTTGTGAGTCCATAATATATGTGTTTGATGTATATTTACACTCGTAAAGCGCCGCTATTCTGTATCCCCACATAAATTTAGATGTTTTTTTACTACCATTCTTTAATACTTATAACCATATTGTATAATTGACAATATGAAAAGAACATACTTACCACATAAAGCATAAAATCCAATGAAAAAGAGAATTTTATTAAAACTTTTAATTAGTCTGACTTTGTTAATTTCAGCTAATCTGCCCTTACTTTCTCAATCAGATTCCCTCTGTGATAAGATTGACAGAATCTTTGCTCCCTATCATAATGAAATGCCCGGAGTTGCCGTGGCTGTATCCTTTAATGGTAAAGTTTTGTATAATAAGGCTTTTGGTTTGTCGAACCTTGAGTTGACAGTGCCAAATACAACTCAAACAATATTTGAGTGCGGTTCGGTGTCAAAGCAATTCACAGCAGCAGCTGTAATGCTGTTGATTCAGGAGGGTAAGATCTCCCTTGATGATGACGTAAGAAAGTATATTCCGGAGCTTCCAGTCTATGATCAGATAATCACGATACGACACCTTCTTAGTCATACAAGTGGATTAAAAGACTGGGGTGCACTATACTCACTCACAGGTTGGCCAAGAACGACTAGAGCATATACTCAGTCTTTAAGTGCCGACATTGTGTTCAGACAAAAGAGCCTGAATTTTACACCGGGAAGTAGATACTCATATAGCAATTCAAATTATGTAATGCTTGTACAGATAGCGGAACGGGTTTCGGGAATGTCTCTGGCTGATTTTACTTCTGAAAGGATTTTTAAACCTCTGGGAATGTCAAAAACACAATGGAGAGATGACTACAATGAGATTGTGCCGGGTAGGTCTGTTGCATATACACTTAAAAATGGCATGTTTTTCCAGGATATGCCCTTTGAAAATGTTTATGGGCCGGGTGGACTGCTGACAACGACGGAAGATTTGTTAAAATGGAACAGAGAACTGGAGAGCGGAGTACTTTTTACTGATAGTATTGCAAAGTTAAGAATAACCCCGGGAAATCTGACAGATGGCTCATCATCGGGATATGCAGCAGGTTTGATAATTGGAGATTTGAATGGTTACAAAGAGATTAGTCATAGCGGTAGCACAGCAGGTTACAGGGCATGGCTTGCATGGTATCCCGAAAAGAGGCTTTCAGTTGCCATCCTCAGTAACTATGCTTTGTTCAGCCCTGTTAGTGCAGGCAGAGATATCGCCTCTGTTTTTCTCGGGACTCCTCAGGGATCAGAGAAGATAATCCAGACGGTGCAAAACACTAAACCTATGCTTGTTGAGGTGAAATCATTAAAAGATTATACAGGAAAATATTATAGCTGTGATATAGATGTTATATATGAAATTGATGTTTTTGAAAACGGTCTCAGGATATACAGAATGGCCGGGGATACATTTAAATTAAAGGCTGTAGATGTGGACGAATTTTTATCATCCAATAACGGAAGATATAGGTTTAAAAGAGACAAAAGAGGCAGAGTTACAGGCTTCACAGTTTCTGTAAGCAGAGCTGAGAATGTGCCCTTTGAAAGAGTTGTTAAATAGGCCTTCTTAAATAAAATACATTGCCAGAAAGTAGATTGCAAAAAGTGACAGGATAATCAGACCACTTACACTCATTATCTTTAATAATTTCCCCGGTCTATTTTCCGGAGCGATATTATCTCCGGTAACAGCTCTGTAGTTAAGATAACCAAGAACAGGAGCCGTAATAAAGGATAGTGTAGTTGCAATATCAACCAACACTCTCATCTCTTTTGCAAATGCAGTCATGATTAAAAATGAGATGACTATAAGGGCTGTAAGCCAAAAGTAGTTGATTATCTTATCGTAATGTTGTCTGTTTAGCGAAGGAATCACAATTTTTGTTACCGGGTTCATAACTCTGGGGTATGCATCCATAACCGTAAGAGTTGTGCTGAACATTGTAGCAGTTGCAGCCAAAGCAATCAGAGGGTATGCCCATTTGCCTATAGATAGCGTGTAAAGATTGAAAAGCTGATTTGAGAACTCTGTACCATTAACAGCAAAGGTTGTTCCGGTTCCGTACATACATAGTGCTCCGAGTGCCAGAAAACATAATGCAAGTATGGTTGTACCGAAATACCCTATTTTGAAATCAAGAAGAGATTCTCGTAATTTTGGTGTATAACCTGTGCTCTTGACCTTCTCTATGGTCCATACGGAGTGCCATACTGAGATATCTATTGCACTTGGCATCCATCCCGCGAGAGCTATAAGAAATGCAATGTCTGCTGCTCTCCATGTAAAGTTAACAGTGAACTCAGGATTTGGATTAAATCCGCCTGCCGAAGCAGCAATCACAGCAATTACAGTTGACAAAGAGAGAACCAGGATTATCCCTTTAACCACTCTGTCCAAAGCTTTGTACTTACCTATTGCCACAATAAACAGGCAAAGTGCAAAAACAAGGATAATCCATCCTTGAAAGCTAAGAACATTAGGAAATACAGAGCTGAGTATCCCTACTGTAACAGATGTTACGGTTGCTTGTATGGTAAACATTGTTCCGAGAGTTAGCAGCATAAATAGCCAGACAGCCCACTTCCCCAGTCTTTTATAACCGTCAATAAGGTTCTCTCCGGAAGCAATTGCGTATCTGGGTCCGAATTCAAAAAATGGATATTTAACGATGTTAATAAGAATTACAATTAAAACCAGATCGAATCCATAACCGGCACCGGCACGTGTTGATTGTACAAGATGAGATACACCTACTGCTGCACCTGCCCAGATTATTCCGGGACCCAGTGCCTTCCAGAAATTGTTTTTCATTAAGTAAAGCTTAGATATTGATATGGGGCTAACGAATTGTAAAGGTATATAAAATCCTTAAAAATATAAATGCATCTTTCTGAATTTCAAGCCTGGCAGGAATTAAAAAAGGTTGTCTGATTTCAGACAACCTTTTTGCTCCCCGTCTAGGACTTGAACCTAGGACCCCCTGATTAACAGTCAGGTGCTCTAACCAACTGAGCTAACGAGGAATTTATTTTCCCGTTTTGGGACTGCAAATGTAATGTGAAAATTATAAAACTGCAAATCTTTTGCATCAATTTTACAATAAAAATAAATAATGCAATTGTTTACCACTTTTTTTAACTTTGTACAATAGCTTTTTTTAAATGGAACTTAATCTTATATCATCAATACTTAGAGAACTGATACTCGAACACGACAGAGTTTCATTGCCCGGAATGGGCAGTTTTATTGCAGAAATGGCACCATCTGTATTCTCTGACAGAGCAATGGTTATTCACCCTCCATACAGAAGAATTCTGTTCCGTACTGCCGAGGTATGGAATGACGGACTTTTGGAGAACAGATATGCCATTGAAAGAGGTATAAGCATAAATGATGCATCTGCAGAAATTGCAGAGTTTGTAAAATGGCTAAAGACTGAATTAAACGCATCTAAAAGTTATAAAATTCCTGATTTTGGAACTATGAGAGCCACTGAACAAAACGACTATTTTTTTGTGGCTGATAAAGGGCTTTTTAATTATCCTGAGGGTTTTGGCCTGGAACCGATTAATCTTAAAGTTCTGAGTAAAAAAGGTGTTGTTGAAACTTTAACCGGAAAATCTGTTCCATTCAGTATACCTCCGGACGGTGCAAGTACAGATGTATCTGATGTGCAAAAACCAATGGCAAAAACAGAGGAGAAACCGGAAATTACTGTTGAGGCAAATGACGAGGTAAAACCGGAGTTAATAAGTGAAACTACTTCTGAACTTAAACCAGATTCTCAGGAGAGCACCAAAATGACAGAGTCTGAAAAAAACAAACCACAGAAACCAACTGTTATAATAGAGGCTTTAGAAGTTGATACAAAACTTCCTGATAAGGTTGCCAATGACAAAACGGGAAGTAGCTCAAAATTTGTCAGGAGATTTATAGTAATATTATCCATTATTCTCTTAGTAATAACAGTAATTGCATTGCTCTTTATCTTCAAGGACGACCTCAGACCTTTCTGGGAGTGGCTGCTTTATACCAAAGAGGAGCGGGAGATATTACATGAATTGATTAAGTAATCTTCAGATAATTCTATTGAGCAATTGTATGGCAAGCACTTAACTTTAGCTTATTGTGCTTCCGTTTCCAAGACGCTCTTCGGGTGTGACGATTCTCATCTTTCCGTTTTCTTCTTTAGCCATAAGAATCATCCCGTTGGATTCTATCCCCTTAATTTTTCGCGGAGCCAGGTTAGCAAGGATACAAATCTGTTTCCCTACCATCTCTTCGGGTGAGTAGTATTCGGCGATTCCGGATACTATAGTTCTGATGTCTGTTCCCGCATCAATTGTAAGCTTCAGGAGCTTGTCCGTTTTTGGAACTCTCTCTGCTTCGAGAACGGTAGCGGTTCTGATGTCCATTTTCATAAAATCATCATAGGTGCATTCATCCTTTAGCGGTAAAATCTGAGGTTTCTCCTCTTCCGGAGATTCTGAGACCTCTTTCGGGGAGTTTTCCTGATTTATCTCTTTTGTTGCCTCAAGTTTTGCGATTTGGAACTCTATAGCACTATCCTCAATTTTATCGAACAGCAATCTTGCCTCATTTATTTTGTGTCCCGGATGAAGAATAGATTCGTGGCCGAACTCTTCCCACTGACTGCTCTTCATATTTAGAATATAACGAAGTTTTTTTGTGGTATGAGGTAAAAATGGCTCAAATGCAATTGCAAGATTGGCACAAATCTGAAGTGAGACATTAAGTATTGATGCAACCCTTTCGATGTCGGTTTTTGCAACCTTCCATGGTTCTGTATCAGTAAGATATTTATTTCCCAAACGGGCCAGATTCATTGCCTCCTTAAGGGCATCTCGGAACCTGAAATTCTCAAGGCTCTCTTCTATGTTTTTCTTTATCTGTGGAATCTGGGCGAGGGTCTCTTCATCCAGGGGCTCATTCTTTACAGGGGCAGGAATTTCTCCTTCGAAGTATTTATGAGTAAGTACTACAGCACGGTTTACAAAATTGCCGAAAATTCCTACAAGTTCGCTGTTATTTCTGGTCTGGAAATCTTTCCAGGTAAAATCGTTATCTTTTGTTTCAGGAGCGTTTGCGCACAGTACATACCTTAAAACATCCTCCTGTCCGGGAAATTCATCCAGGTATTCATGCAACCACACAGCCCAGTTTCTGGAGGTAGAAATTTTATTTCCCTCCAGGTTGAGAAATTCATTAGCAGGTACATTGTCAGGAAGGATGAATCCGTCTCCATATGCCTTTAACATAGCGGGGAAGACAATGCAGTGAAAAACGATATTGTCTTTACCAATGAAGTGTACAAGTCTTGTTTGTTCATTTTTCCACCAAAGTTGCCAATCATCCGGCATAAGTTCTATTGTATTGGATATATAGCCAATAGGTGCATCAAACCATACATAAAGAACTTTCCCTTCTGCCCCCTCTACAGGAACAGGAACGCCCCAGTCAAGGTCACGACTTACTGCCCTTGGCTGAAGACCACCGTCAATCCATGATTTACACTGGCCGTATACATTAACCTTCCACTCTTTGTGACCTTCCAGAATCCACTCTTTTAACCAAGGTTCATACTGGTCGAGAGGAAGATACCAATGTGAGGTCTTTTTCATCACAGGTGTATTTCCGCTGAGAGTAGATTTTGGGTTAATGAGTTCAGTAGGGCTGAGAGTACTGCCACACTTTTCACACTGATCACCATAGGCGTTCTCTGCAAAGCATTTGGGACAGGTTCCGGTTATGTATCTGTCTGCTAAAAAGTGTTTTGCCTCTTCGTCGTAATACTGTTCGCTCTCTTTTTCGATAAATTTACCCTCTTCATACATTTTTTTGAAAAAATCAGAGGCAGTTTTATGGTGTGTCTGAGAACTGGTTCTGGAATATATATCAAAACTTATCCCAAGTCTCTCGAAAGAGTCTTTTATTATAAGGTGGTATTTGTCAACAATTTCCTGAGGAGTACAGTTGTTCTGTCTTGCCTTGATTGTTATGGGAACGCCATGCTCATCAGAGCCACAAATAAAACGGACATCACGGCCACGCATTCTAAGATATCTAGAGTAGATATCTGCAGGAATGTATACTCCGGCAAGGTGTCCAATATGTACTGCTCCATTTGCATAGGGCAGAGCTGCTGTAATAAGATGTCGTTTATAGGTGCTCTCCATTTTATGAAATTTTAGGCGACAAAGTTAAAAAAAATGTTAAATGGTAAGTCTTTTAAGCTCCTTGGCAAAGGAGTTCCTGATTTGCATTAATATCTGAATTTGTTGCATGAGAGTATCTCTCAAATTTGCATCTTTCTCCTTCTCTGCGCTTTCCAGTTGTTCGCAAAGATTATGATATGCAATTGCAGTAATTTTTGCTTTATAAATTAGTATTGATTTTGGGACAATAGTTGACAAAAGGTGCTCTTCAGGAGGGATTTCTGCTACAAATTGTTTGATGGTCAAACTGTGTTCCTGATGGAGAAGATCAAGTACAACCTTTACGAAATCCTGATTCTCATGATTGAGAAAATGTTTCTGAATCTCTTTCTGCTCCTTGTCTTTCACCTGATAGTATTCGTTGAATATGCTTTTATAAACCAGATTCTGAAGTTCAAGATCATCCGTTTGCAGCTCACTTAGTATAAATTGTGATACTGTTACAGATACAGGATTTTCTTCATCTGACCCGTACAAAGGGTGCTCTCCGAATTTAATAAGATAGTAAAGCAGCTCTCTTTCTGCAGGTTCACAATATGTATCTGTTATAAAATGGGGCAAACGCTCCCCAGTCTCAAGAGGAGGAAAATATTTTGGAACTCCAGGTTCTGAGTATTCTTCCGGTGTTGAGGCATATGCTCCGTATTGTCTTTTTCTTCGTAATTTTTTAACCTCAGAAGATAATATCTCTTCCGAAATATTAAGTCTGAGAGAGCATTCCTCAATATATACAGCACGAGAGATTGCATCCGGGATAACAGCAATGCTTGCTACAATTTCTGAGATAAGTTGTGCCCTTTTAACAGGGTCTTTTTTTGTTTCGGCAGACAACAATCTCGTCTTAAACTCGATAAAGTCCTCTTCTGACTCTTCGAGAAAAGACCTTAGTTTATCAGCACCATATTTTCTTGCATAAGAGTCAGGGTCCTCACCATCAGGGAATAAAACCACTTTAACCCTAAGACCCTCTTCAAGAATCATATCAATGCCTCTTAACGAAGCCTTGATTCCCGCTGCATCTCCATCATAAAGCACAGTAACTTCAGGGGAGAATCTTTTTATAAGTCTTATCTGTTCGGTGGTGAGAGATGTCCCGCTTGATGCAACAACATTCTCAACTCCGCACTGATGAAAAGAGATAACATCGGTGTATCCTTCAACCAAATAGCATTTCTGAAGTTTGGATATGGAGCTTTTTGCAAAATATATTCCGTACAGAGAGCGGCTTTTAGTATAGATTTCAGTCTCAGGTGAGTTAATATATTTTGCAATATTTTTTTCACCTCTGAGTGTCCTTCCTCCAAATGCAATTACCCTTCCAGATATAGAGTGTACCGGAAACATCACCCTTTCGTAGAACCTGTCAGTTAGTTCACCGCCGTTCTCCTTTTCTACCGACAGCCCGGAACCAATAAGAAACTCCCGCTTGTACCCTGCCTTCTGTGCAGCTTTGCTCATGTTGTCCCTGCCACCGGGAGCCCACCCTAGCATAAACTTTCTTATGATCTCTTCACTGAAACCGCGCTCTTTAAAATAGCTCAGCCCCACTGATCTGCCTTGGTCTGTATTCCAGAGTACATTGGTGTAAAATTCCTGAGCGTACTGAGAGACTGCCATAAGAGACTCTCCCTTAAGGCGATTATCTGCTTCTTGTTTAGTCTCCTCTCTGTCGGTTACCTCAATTCCATATTTCCTTCCAAGATATTTGAGAGCATCAACGTAACCGAGTTGTTCATGCTCCATTATGAAATTTACGGCATTTCCAGCTTTTCCACAGCCAAAACACTTAAAAATCCCCTTAGATGGCGATACAGAAAAAGATGGTGTCTTCTCATTGTGAAAAGGGCAGCAAGCTGTAAAGTTTGCCCCCCTTCTTCTCAATGCCACAAAATCTCCGATAACATCTTCTATTTGTGCAGCATCCAGTATTTTGTCTATAGTGTCTTTACTAATCATCAAAACCAAGGAAGCTCCTGAATCCTACAGCCTTCCTTACCTCCTTCAAAGTTGAAGAGGCGCTCTCTCTGGCACGTTCAGTACCTCTGCTGACAACCTTCTTAAGATAGGCCTCATCTTTATAAATCTCCTCTATCCTTGCTTTTATCGGAAGAGTTTGTCTGCAGATATCTTCTGCCAGCTGCTTTTTAAGATCACCGTACCTTATTGTGCAGTTATTATAGCTCTCTTTGAAGTGCTGAACGGTTTCCGGAGTGGAGACTATATTGAGTAGTGTAAAGAGGTTGGCAACGGCTTCTGGCATTGTGCTGTTTGGTTCAACCGGGCCGGCATCAGTTACGGCCTTCATTACCTTCTTTCTTATAACTGACTCTTCGTCACAAAGATATATTCCATTGCCTTCGCTTTTGCCCATTTTACCACTCCCGTCAAGACCAGGTACTTTAATAAGATCACTACCAAAGTTAAAGGCTTTTGGTTCAGGGAATACCTCGCAGTTGTACAGTGAGTTGAACCTTCTTGCCAATACTCTTGCAATCTCCAGATGTTGTTCCTGATCCTTTCCTACAGGTACAAGATTTGCTCTGTGAATCAGAATATCGGCAGCCATAAGTACCGGATAGGTAAGCAGGCCTGCATTGACATTGTCGGGATTTTGCCTTACCTTATCTTTAAATGAGGCTGTTCTTTCAAGTTCCCCTTTGTAAGATATCATGTTAAGCAGAACATAAAGTTCAGAAATTTCCGGCACATCACTTTGCACAAAAATTGCAGATTTTTCGGGATCGAGGCCTGATGCGAGGTACTCTGCAAGTATGGTTCTGACCCCTGCATGAAAGTCATCAGGGTGGGGGTGCGTAGTGAGAGAGTGCAGATCTGCTATGAAGAAGAAACAATCATAGTTATTCTGCATCTTTATATAATTTCTGAGCGCACCATAGTAATTCCCAAGGTGCAGGTGACCCGTTGAGCGTATTCCGCTTAGTACAATTTCCATTTAAATAATTTCAGATTTATTCGTTTACCTCCAGAAGCTTTGCTCTGATCTGTTGTTCTACTTCATCCATAAGTGCCGGATTATCCAGAATTATCTGTTTAACGGCATCTCTTCCCTGACCAAGCCTGGTGTCACCATAGCTGAACCAGGATCCGCTTTTTTTGAGAATTCCGAAATCTACGCCAAGATCAATAATCTCACCAATTTTTGAAATTCCCTCTCCGAAAACGATGTCGAACTCAGCTTTCCTGAATGGCGGTGCAAGTTTGTTCTTTACAATTTTTGCCCTTACCCTGTTGCCGGTAGCCTCCTCACCATCTTTAAGCTGAGTTATACGCCTGACATCTACCCTTACAGATGCATAGAATTTAAGAGCATTACCCCCGGTAGTGGTCTCCGGGTTGCCGAACATAACACCGATTTTGTCTCTCAGCTGATTTATGAATATACAGCAGGTATTTGTTTTACTGATGTTGGCGGTGAGTTTCCTGAGTGCCTGACTCATAAGCCTTGCCTGAAGCCCCATTTTTGAGTCGCCCATCTCTCCTTCAATCTCTGCCTTAGGTGTAAGAGCTGCAACTGAGTCAATTACGATAATATCGATTGCTCCGCTTCTGATAAGATGGTCTGCAATCTCCAAAGCCTGTTCGCCATTATCAGGCTGAGAGATAAGCAGTGTATCTACGTTAACACCCAACTTCTTTGCATAGGTCCTGTCAAATGCGTGTTCTGCATCAATAATTGCAGCAATCCCTCCACTTTTCTGTGCCTCAGCAACTGCATGTATAGCCAGCGTTGTTTTACCACTTGATTCCGGCCCGTAAATTTCTACTACTCTGCCTCTTGGATATCCGCCTATCCCTAGTGAATGGTCCAGACTGATAGAACCCGATGGTATTGTAGAGACCTCCCATTTTGGCTGCTCTCCCAACTTCATTACGGTGCCTTTTCCATAATCTTTTTCAATCTTGTCCAAAGTGGCCTGCAGGGCCTTTAGCTTTTCGGGACTGATTTCAGCACCTTTTTTAATTTCTTCACTCTCCTTTGCCATAATGTTTGTGTTTTAATTACTGCAAAAATAGCAAATGATTTTCAAATTTCTCTAAATTTGCAAAATGAAAAAATGGTTACTCGGGAATACCCTGCCTGAACTGCAAAATATAGCTGGAAGTCTGTCACTTCCGTCGTTTACCGCAAAGCAGATTGCGGATTGGCTTTATAAGAAAAGGGTGACTGAAATTGCCCGGATGACAAACCTTTCTGCGAATGCAAGAGATGCGCTTTCTGAGGCTTACGAGGCGGGTGGCTTCTCTCCGATTCAGAAATCAGTTTCAAAGGATGGAACTAAAAAATATCTTTTCCCGGCCCTCAATAATACGCCCGTAGAAGCTGTAATGATCCCCGAAGAAGATCGGGCAACGCTTTGCATATCTTCACAATCCGGATGTAAAATGGGGTGCAGATTCTGCATGACCGGGAGAATGGGTTTTAAGGGCAACTTAACTGCAGGAGAAATTATTTCTCAGATTATTAAAATTGATGAGGCTGACAATCTTACAAATATTGTCTATATGGGTATGGGAGAGCCTATGGATAATATTGAAAATGTTCTTAAAAGCACAGAAATTTTAACATCTGACTGGGGGTTCGCATGGAGTCCGAAAAGGATTACAGTCTCTACCATAGGGGTTCCCTCTGCTCTCAAAAAATTTCTAGACAACTCAAAATGTCACCTGGCTGTTTCGCTGCATAATCCATTTGCAAACGAAAGAGAGGAACTTATGCCTGTACAGAAGGCATGGCCCATTGAAGAGGTTATTGAACTTATTAAAAAATATGATTTTACAGGACAGCGAAGAGTCAGTTTCGAATATATTATGTTTTCGGGATGGAATGACACAAAAAGGCACGCTGATGCCCTTACAAGAATGCTTCGCGGCCTTGAGTGCAGAGTGAATCTGATAAGATTTCATCAGATTCCCGACTTTCCGTTAAAGACATCACCTGATGTTATCATAGATAATTTTAAAAACCGCCTCAATAACTCCGGAATTACAACTACAGTAAGAGCGTCAAGGGGAGAGGATATACTTGCTGCATGCGGGATGCTTAGCAGCAAAAACCTTACTACTTCAAATAAGTCTGAAAATGGGTAGCAAATCTGATATTAAATTTCAGGGATTAACCTGGGCAGAGGCAGAAGAGAGCCGCAGATTATACGGAAGTAATGTGTTGACCCCTCCTGAGAAAACCCCTCTCTGGAGGCTTTTTCTCCAGAAGTTTTCCGACCCCATAATCAGAATACTATTAATTGCTGCCCTGTTGTCTCTTCTGATGTCCTTTAAAACAGGAGAGGTTATTGAGACTATAGGAATTATATTTGCCGTTGCTTTGGCTACAGGAATTGCATTTTGGTTTGAAGCAGATGCAGGTAAAAAATTTGATATCCTTAATAAAGTAAATGACGAATCCCCTGTTAAGGTTATAAGAGATTCCCAGGTTACCGAAATCCCCAAAAAAGATGTTGTTAAAGGGGATATTGTTATTCTTGAGGCAGGTGACGAGATTCCCGCAGATGGTATACTTAAGGAGGCTGTTTCTCTGTCTGTTAATGAATCGGCGCTCACCGGAGAGCCTATGACCAGGAAAGGCATGCCTGAAACCTTTTCTGGAAGAGAGTCAACCTATCCGACGGATATGTTACTAAAAGGTACATCTGTTCTGGAGGGATACTGTGTTTATGAAGTAACTACTGTTGGAGATGCCACTGAGTACGGCAAAGTTGCCAGAAAATCTGCAGAAGCTACAAACGAACCCACACCACTTAACCACCAGCTTGAGCAACTTGCTAAATTTATCGGATTTGCAGGCTTTACAATCTCTGTTCTTACATTCGCGATTCTCTTTTTAAAAGATATTTTTACAGGAAGCATACTATTCTCTTCTGCCAATGTTTATACTATTGTTGCAGTTATGGCAGGAGCGTTTGTTGCCATGTCAAAAGTTTGGATGCCTATCCTGGAAGATGGCATTGAACTGTTAAGAATCAAGATCAGAATTCCGGAGAGCATTGCTTCAAAAAGTTGGTTATTTTGGCTGATGACCGGAATCGCAGCATCCGTTTTTATCTTTATAATTTCATATTTTGCAGGGTATAATCCACTTAAAGTAGAATCATGGATAGACAGTGAAATTGCAGTCAGACTATTAAGATACTTTATGGTATCGGTCACCATTATAGTTGTTGCAGTTCCCGAAGGGCTTCCTATGGCTGTAACATTGGCACTTGCCATGAGTATGCGTAAGATGCTTGCCAGCAATAATCTTGTTCGGAAAATGCATGCTACCGAAACTGTCGGTGCAGCAACGGTTATATGCACAGACAAGACCGGAACCCTTACTATGAATCAGATGAGGGTTGCCGAGGAGTATTTCGATGGAGAGTACGAGCTGGTTTATGAAGGGATAGCCGTTAACTCAACAGCACATCTGGAGATTAAAGATTCTAAGAACATAAGAAGCCTTGGTAACCCTACAGAGGCCGCATTACTTATCTGGATGAAAGATAAAGGTTGGGATTACCTTAAAATAAGATCACAATCAACTGTTTTGAGTCAGCTGACATTTTCCACTGAGCGAAAATATATGGCGACAATTGCCGACAGTAAAATAAAGGGCAGAAGAGTTTTATTTGTAAAAGGTGCTCCTGAGATAATTGCCGGTTTTACTGAAAACTACCCGGAATCGGCTAAAGAAAGACTTGCAGATTTTCAGGCCAGAGCTATGAGGACACTCGGATTCAGCTACAGAGAGCTTGGCGATAATGAGGATATCACTGATGTTGAAGCGCTGGTACTAAGAAAGGGGCTCAGATATCTGGGGATAGTTGCAATATCAGACCCTTTAAGAGAAGATGTTAAAGACGCTGTGGAAAGATGTATTAACGCCGGGGTTAAGGTAAAGATGGTAACCGGAGATACTGCAGGTACTGCAAGAGAGATAGCAAAAAGGATAGGAATTGTATCTGAATTTGAGGTTGAGTACGAAATTATTACAGGTGACACCTTTTCACAACTGGATGATGATAAAGTCATTGAGCTTAAAGATGTCATTAAAGTTATGTGCAGAGCCAGACCTTCTGATAAGGAGAGGTTTGTGAGGCTCTTGCAGAGAGCCGGAGAGGTGGTGGCGGTAACAGGAGACGGAACAAATGATGCACCTGCGCTGAATTTCGCACATGTGGGGTTGTCTATGGGATCCGGAACATCTGTTGCAAAAGAGGCAAGCGATATAACGCTTCTTGATGACTCATTCACATCAATCGTCTCTGCTGTTCTCTGGGGCAGGTCATTGTATAAGAACATCCAAAGATTTATCATTTTTCAGCTGACAATTAATCTTACTGCACTGATAATTGTGCTTCTGGGATCAATTTTCGGACACGAAATACCTCTTACAGTAACACAAATGCTTTGGGTGAACCTGATTATGGATACATTCGCAGCCGGTGCTCTTGCATCTTTGCCACCCGAGGAGAGTGTGATGAAAAGCAACCCGCGCAAACCCGGATCATTTATTGTTACCGATTCGATGAGGGCAAATATTCTTTTTACAGGTACCCTCTTTACCTTATTGATGCTTGGATTGCTCTATCTGTTTACTAATGAAAGCGGAGAAATCTCAGACTATAATCTGTCTCTGTACTTCACAGTCTTTGTTATGCTTCAGTTTTGGAATCTTTTCAACGCCAAAGCACATGGTTCAAACAGGTCGGCATTTATAAATATGAAATCAAGCAAAGGTTTTCTTATTGTCTCTTTTTTGATTGTTGCAGGACAGATTTTAATTGTAAGGTTTGGCGGTGAGATGTTCAGAACTGTACCGATTTCATTAATTGACTGGGTGAAAATTATCGCCGGTACATCTGTTGTTCTGTGGGTAGGAGAGATAGTCAGGTTTGTAATGAGAGTCAGATCGGGAAATGTTACATCAAAAAAATAATCCGGATATATTAAAATATTATGAATATGAAAAAACTTTTCTTTTTTACATTTGTGACTCTTATTGCACTCAATTCATGCAAAGAGACAACTCCTCAGCTCAATTCAGGTTTATGGAGGGCATCCCTGTTTACTCAGGACAGTGTTGAGATTCCCTTTGTTTTTGAAGTAAAAATATCTGCTGACGATACCCTGATTGATATAATTACCGGAGATCACAGATACGAGGTTAAGGACATTAAAGTTGCAGAGGACTCTCTGTTTATCAATATGCCTCTTTACAGCTCTACATTTAATCTTAAGATTACAAAAGCAGGGCTGGAGGGTAGTCTGATTCGCAGCTCTTATGTAATGCCATTTAAAGCAGAAGCCAACAACTCAAAGAGATTTTCAGAGGAACATGCAATACAAGGAGTTGCTGCAGGAAGGTGGCAGATTACTTTAGGTGATAAAGAGTTAATCGGAGAATTTGAAGAGAGTGAGAATATGGTTACAGGGTCATTTCTGTCACCTAGCGGAGATTACAGATTTTTCGAAGGTATAGTAAATGAAGATGGAAAACTGATGATGTCGTGCTTTGATGGAGGGTTCATAAGATTATTTACCGCAGAAATTGACGGTGACACTCTTCGTAACATTAAGATGCACTCGGGATTCAGTTCTCTGGAAGAGGGCAACGGGTTCAGAAATCCTGATGCTGCACTCCCTGATGCATATTCTGTTACAGGTCTCAAAAAGGGTTATACCACACTTGGTTTTACCTTCCCTGATATGGATGGCAATCCGGTATCACTCTCTGATGAAAGATTTAAAAACAAAATAACAGTTGTACAGATAAGTGGGTCGTGGTGCCCTAACTGCCTTGATGAGAGTAAATTTCTGATGGAGATGCTCGAGAGATACAATGAGAATATGGAGGTAATTTGCCTGACATTTGAGAGATCAGATGATTTTGAAACAGCTAAGAGAGAGGCAATGAAATTAGTTGAAGTTGCCGGAATTACATACCCTGTGCTGATTACCGGACACACTCCGGCCAACGTGAAGACCGCACTGCCCGAACTTGATAATTTCAGAGCTTTTCCAACTTCTCTCATAATTGACAAAAAAGGTAATATCAGAAAAATTCACTCAGGTTTCTCAGGTCCGGGGACAGGAATTCATTACAGAAATTTTGTAAAGGAATTTACTTCATTTGTTGACTCTCTGATTGCTGAGTAATATACAGATATCACAGAACTTTAAAGTTGGAAGAGAGATTAAAAAGAGCACTTTGGACTGTTCAGAGAGCCTGCTCGGGCAGGGAGCTCTGCAGGCAGGATATTGCATCTCGTCTAAAAAGGTTCAGCCTTACAGAAGAAGATTTAAATGAGATAACAGAATCACTTGAAAAGGATGGATTTCTTAATCATGACCGATATGCAAGATCTTTTACCAGAGACAAATCATCACTTAGCGGTTGGGGGCCGGTAAAAATTGCATGGTCGCTCAGAAAGAAGGGGATAGAGGATCAAATAATTAAAGAGGCCTTAGCTGAGGTTTCTCAAGAGAAACAAGTGGAAAAGCTGCAAGAGATACTCAACCGTAAACTTAAATCCATTGAAAAGGAAAGCGATAAGCAAAAACTTAAGGCCAAGCTGATAAGATTCGGAATTTCAAGAGGTTTTGACTATGGAGATGTTATTAGCAATGTAAACAAATTAATGGCTAACTTTGTTTCAGAAATAAATGATTGAATAATGATAACTACGGATCAATTCAAAGAGATCCGTCAGCGGATTCTGGCGCTGGGGAGGTCTCTTTGACATCACAAAAAAGAGAGAGAATTTAACTGAGTCCGAGCTTAAGACTCAGGAGTCCGGTTTCTGGAACAATCCTGCCGAAGCCGAAAAATATCTGAAAAAAATCTCCTCGGTTAAATTCTGGGTAAAAAATTTCAACGAGATTGAATCTCTGAGTAATGATCTTGAGGTTCTTATTGACTTTGCAAAAGAGGACCCGTCTGCCGAGGCAGATGTTAATGAGGGGTATAAATCTCTTACCAGAGCACTCGAAAACCTCGAACTGAGAAGTATGCTCGGGGGAGAGGGAGATAATCTTGGTGCAATACTGAAGATTAACTCAGGGGCCGGAGGAACCGAGAGTAATGACTGGTCGTCTATGTTAATGAGAATGTATGTGAGGTGGGGAGAGAGAAACGGCTACAAGGTTCACATTTATGATATGATTGAAGGTGATGAGGCCGGAATTAAATCTGTTACTGTTGAGTTTGAAGGGGAGTATGCATACGGATATCTGCGTGCAGAAAACGGAGTACATCGTCTTGTCAGAATTTCACCTTTTAATGCCCAGGGAAAGAGGCAAACAACATTCTCTTCAGTTTTTGTGTACCCCGCTGTTGATGACACTATTGAGATTGAAATAAGCCCTGCAGATATTGAATGGGACACATTCAGATCCGGTGGTGCGGGAGGACAGAATGTAAACAAGGTTGAAACCGGGGTTCGGGTAAGGCACCTACCTACAGGAATAACTGTTGAGAATACAGAGAGTCGTTCTCAACTTGACAACAGACAGAATGCACTCAGGATTCTAAAGTCTCATTTATATGAACTGGAGCTTAGAAAGAGAAGGGAGAAGGAGGCTGAACTTGAGGGGCAGAAGATGAAAATTGAATGGGGTTCTCAGATACGCAGCTATGTACTGCACCCCTATAAACTTGTAAAGGATTTAAGAACCGATTATGAAACCTCAGATACTCAGGCGGTTCTTGACGGAGATATTAACGAATTCATGCGTGCATTTCTGATGCAGAACTCACACGCATCAAATTAAAAAGCAGAGAGAGATGGAATTTAAATTTCACGAGATGTTTCCCATGGGAAAAGACAAGACAGAGTACCATCTGTTGACAAATGAGTTTACCAGTATAGTAAATTTTGACGGACGGGATATTTTAAAGGTAAAACCCGAAGGTTTAAGAATGTTGGCAGCAAAGGCAATGCACGACATTGCATTTATGCTGCGCCCCGAACATAACGAGATGGTTGCAAAAATTCTAAGTGATCCGGAGGCCAGTGTAAATGACAGAGCCGTTGCACTAACCATGTTACTGAATGCACATATATCCTCAAAAGGAGTCCTTCCGTTTTGCCAGGACACAGGCACAGCTACCATAGTCGCAAAAAAGGGGCAGTTTGTCTTTACGGGAGGGGGAGACGAAGAGGCAATATCCCAAGGAGTATACGATACCTACACAACAGACAACCTGAGATACTCCCAGACCATTGCCCTGGATATGTACACAGAAAAGAATTCAGGCAACAACCTGCCTGCTCAAATAGATATTTATGCCACAGACGGGGATGAGTATAAATTTCTTTTTGTAGCAAAAGGTGGAGGATCTGCAAATAAAAGCTATCTTTTTCAGGAGACTAAAGCCCTTCTTAATCCGGATACTCTTGAAAAATATCTTACCGAAAAGATGAAGTTGTTTGGCACTTCTGCATGTCCGCCTTATCATATAGCATTTGTAATTGGTGGTACATCTGCAGAGCAGTGTATGAAAACAGTCAAACTTGCCTCTGCTAAATATCTTGACGAACTTCCGGTAAAAGGAGGAGAAGAGGGACACGCTTTCAGAGATCTTGATATGGAGGCCAAGCTTTTAAAGGCTGCTAACTCACTAGGTATCGGAGCTCAGTTTGGAGGCAAATATTTCGCCCACGATATAAGGGTGATAAGGCTGCCAAGACATGGTGCCTCTTGTCCGGTAGGAATGGGAGTATCCTGCAGTGCCGACAGAAACATAAAAGCCAAAATCAACAGAGATGGAATATGGCTGGAGACACTCGACGCAAATCCTTCGAGGCTTATACCTGAGAAATATATGACAGCCGGTGCAACACATCAGGGTGGAGTTAAGATTGATCTTAACAGGCCTATGAATGAGGTGATTGAAGAGTTGTCAAAATATCCTGTATCAACATTTTTACTGCTCACAGGAACAATTATTGTAGCAAGAGATGCTGCACATGCCAAGCTCAAAGAGAGAGTCGATGCAGGAGAAGATCTGCCGCAATACTTTAAAGATCATCCTGTGTATTATGCGGGGCCGGCAAAAAAACCTTCGGGTTATGCAAGCGGCTCTTTCGGCCCTACCACCGCCGGCAGAATGGATTCATATGTCGGACTTTTCCAGAGTATGGGAGGCAGCCGTATAATGATTGCCAAAGGAAACAGAAGTCAGCAGGTGACAGATTCGTGTGAAAAGCACAAAGGATTTTATCTTGGCAGCATTGGCGGACCGGCGGCTATTTTAGCTCAGGAAAATATCAAAAAGGTAGAACTTCTTGAATACCCCGAACTGGGTATGGAGGCTATCTGGAAAATTGAGGTTGAGAATTTCCCTGCCTTCATTCTAGTAGACGATAAGGGCAACGATTTTTTCAGAGGTTTGTTATAGTGAATTTTAAGGCGCTCAGATAGGTTCGGTATGAATGCTTATCTGAGTGCCCTTTCCGAATCTTTTCCTAAGCTCTCTTTCGAGATCAGTTGCAACATCATGAGATTTTACAAATGAGAGATTTCGGTCAAGTTTTATATGTACATCAATGGCATATATGCTGCCAATTTTTCTTGTTTTAAGATGATGATATAGCTGAACCTCAGGGTGGTTGGTTATAATTGACTCAATTTCATCAACTATTTCGTGGTCCAGTGAGGATTCAAGAAGCTCCTTAACGCTTGGCAGTGCAAGATCAATTGCAACCTTCATAATAAAGAAACTTACTAATACCCCTGCTATAGGGTCAAGAATTCTCCAGGACTCCCCCAAAAAGATTGCACCCCCGATACCAAGGGCTGTTCCGAATGATGAGAAAGCGTCTGATCTGTGGTGCCATCCGTTTGCAATAACTGCGTCGCTTTTAATCTCCTTCCCTTTTTTTATTGTGTACTGATAAAGGAGCTCTTTAGAGACAATAGAAACTATGGCCGCCCAAAAGGCAATAGCTCCGGGACGATCCAGCAATTTCCCGTCAAGTGATGCAATAATCTGTTCAGTACCGTTAATCAGAATACCCACTCCGACACCAAAAAGTACAAGCGATATGATGAGGGTCGCAAATGTTTCGTATTTCCCGTGCCCGTACCGATGAGATTCGTCACTCTCCTGACCCGAAATATTTACAAAAGCAATAACCACAATATCTGTTGCAAAATCAGATAAAGAGTGAACCCCGTCTGCAACCATAGCAGAGCTTCTGCCTATAATTCCCGCAGCAAGTTTGGCTGCAGTCAGAAGAAGATTTACAAAAAAACCTACAATAGTTACTCTTTTTGCGATTTTTGTCCGATTTTCCATTTTTTGCAAAGAATTTCTAAACAATCGCTTAAAGATAAGTGTTAAATTTGTTACTTATATATGAAATGGATATTTTTTTTGCTGGTTCTTGGGATATATTTTTCCATCAACGGCTATGTATACGCAAGAGGGTTGCAGGTACTGCCCCAAAATTTTTGGCTTAAGATTGCCTACACAATTATCTTCTGGATTCTCACCTCCTTTTTTATCATAAGGATGACAATGGGAGAGAATCTCTCAGAATCTTTTTCAGGAATAATAAATGCTGCAGGGTTTACCTGGATAGTAGCAGTAATATATCTTGCATTAATCTCTTTAGGGATAGATATTCTGAGAATTGTAAATTATTTTTTTGATATCTGGCCCGATTTTATAAAAGAGAATTATCAAGCGGCACACAAAATTACTGCAGCCATCTCTGTCTCTGTTACTGCAATTTTACTTTTATATGGGTATTTTAATTTTAATAATATTAAAACCGTTAATCTTGAAATCACTACAGAAAAGCATTTTGAACCGGGTAAGTTAAGAGCAGTTTTGATAAGTGATTTACACCTAAGTTCATATATCAGGGAGGGTCACCTGAAAAAGGTTATTGAGAAAATTGAACTCTCTGACCCGGATGTTCTGCTTATTGCAGGAGATATTACCGACAGAAGTTTAAAACCATTAAAGGAGTGGGGTCTTGCAGAGATGCTGGGTAATATTAAAACCAAGCACGGGATATATGCAATAAGCGGAAATCATGAATATTATGGGGGTGAAAGGGGGCAGATTTTTAAGGTGCTAAATGATAATGGAATAAATATTCTTATTGACTCTGTAGTGACCATAAATGGCCAGATTCAGATAGCAGGAAGAGAAGACAGGACAAATTCAAAAAGAAAGACGCTGAACGAACTTCTTAAAGATGCAGACAGAGATATGCTAGTGATACTTCTTGATCACCAGCCATATAACCTTGATGAGAGTGTTAAAGAGGGGATCGATGTTCAGTTATCGGGGCATACACACAGGGGTCAGTTCTGGCCCGGTAACCTTATTGTAAAAAGTATGTATGAACTTGCATACGGATACATGAAAAAGGGAAATACTCACTTTTATGTAACATCGGGAGCGGGTATCTGGGGGCCGAAAATCAGAATCGGATCTCAGACAGAAATTGTTGTAATTGATATTGTCCCGGGAAAGTTAAAAAAACAGACCCTTTAAAATAGGAAATCAATTTTTTAGTTGTCAAAATGAAATAGCAGTTAACGATTATTTTTGAAACTTAAATAAACCCATTATGAAAAAGAGACTACTTGTATTAATTTTCACCCTCTCTGCTGTTGTTCCTCTTACGGGGCAGACTTATATTAAGCTCACTCTTAATGAATATCTTGAAAGAGTGAGAAAGAATAATCTTGAATATGCTGCAGAGAGACTTAATATGGATATTGCTGATGCTGAGATTATATCGGCTTCAGTTTTTCAAAATCCATATATATCATTGGGATATTATACCAATGAGTTTAACAATATGCAGATGGGGCAGGGGGCAATGGTAGAGATCGGGAAAACAATTTCTCCCGGTAGAAGGAGAGCTGCAATGAATATTGCTAAAAGCGAAAAAGAGTTGTCGGAGATAATGCTCACAGACTTTATGCGAAAACTAAGGGAGAGTGCTGTCCTTACCTGGCTAGAGGCTGTAAAACAGAGGCAACTTCTGGATATCAGGAAAAACAGCTATCATGATCAGATCAAAATGATTGTAAGTGACAGCATAAACAGAGCTGATAGTTTTGAGAAGGATCTGGATGCGATGCAGAGCAGAGTCGAATCCGGTATCCTTTATGGCGAAATAATTGATATGGAGCTTACTTTAAAGCAGCTTTACCTAGAAATCTCAAATTATCTGGGAGACGGAGGAAAAGACACTCTTTACACTCCTGAAACTCGAAATATCTGGAATTCAAAAGAGTTTTCAAAGGACGAGGTTGTACAGACAGCAATTGCCAGAAGAGCCGATATTGCTGTTGCCAGGAAAGAGATTGATGTGTCAAAATATACAATAGCTGCAGCTAAGAAGGAGAGAATTCCGGAATTCGACATATTTCTTGGATATGGATTCAATTCCGAAGTTAAAAACGAACTTGCTCCGGCACCCAAACATGGCGGTATTGAATTTGGTGTATCTTTCCCGATACCGCTGTTTAATCAAACAAAGGGATCAATAGCCTCGGCCGAGACTCAAAAAAGGCAGGCAGAACTTAGGTATCTGCAAGCTGAAAGAGAGGTGACAACAGAAGCGATTAATGCCTATAACGAATACTTATCTGCGGATAAAAAATTAAAATTTTTTACTGCCGGTATAGTAAGAACATCCAAAGAGGTTCTGGATGAAAAGAGAAAAGAGTACCATAACGGAGAGATTCATCTCATAGAGGTGCTTGATGCTCAAAGAACATACAATGATATTTTACTCTCGTTTTATTCTGTAATTTATGATAAATCCATGGCCCTCGTAAAACTGGAGACCGCTATGGGAATATGGAATATTGAGTAGGAATTGGTATCGGGGGAGGCATTACCAGCTTCCTCCGGCACCACCACCGCCAAAACTCCCACCTCCGAATCCTCCGAATCCTCCGCCTCCGAAACTACCACCACCAAATCCACCTCCGCCGAAACCACCTGAACGACCTCTCCCCCCTGAAGAGAGAATTGATCCAAGAATTAACAGGTCAAAAGCACTTGGCCCTCTGCGGTTACCTCCGCCGATATTGGTTGTTCCGCCACCTTTCCTGGCAATCATTGCTATTACAAATATCACTATAAAGAAGAGAACACCCAGTGCCGGTATAAGATCACCTTCTGCCCCTTTTGTATATTGTTCATGGCTGTATTCTCCTGCGGCAATTGGCATAATAACCTGTAAAGCAGCATTAATTCCCTCAAAGTACCTATCTTCCCGAAACTGTGGAATCATTTCATACTCAATAATTCTTTTGCAGACAGCATCAGGAAGAGCCCCCTCCAGTCCGTAGCCGGTAGCAATAAAGGCCTCTCCTCTTTCAGATCCCTTTTTTGGTTTTATAAGGATTACAATACCATTATTAAACTTTGAATCTCCCACACCCCATTGTTCACCAATAGAGTATGCAACCTCAGCTTTGTCATATCCCTCAAGAGAGTTTAATATAGCAACAACTATCTGGTTAGATGTTTTATTTGAAAAATCAACTAATCTGTGCTCTAGTTCTGACTTCTGATCCTGAGAGAGAACCGAGGCAAGATCATTAACCAGTACAGGCGGGGTCGGTCTGGCAGGAATCTGTGAAAAGAGAGTTCCCGTAAAAAGTAAAAGGGCGATAGTTGCAATTTTGAAACTATTCGCCGAAAGATATCTCATTACTCTGCTCATTGATGTCATCCTGCTTATATGGGAAAAATTCTTTCAGTTTATCACCCGCAAGTGTTATAACTTGGGTAAGACCATCTGCAACCCGGTTCTCTTTAAGGAACCCCAGCAACAGCTCCTTCTCCTCCTCCCAGAAATTTTCCGGAACTTTGGAGTTTATACCGCTGTCACCAATTATTGCAAACTTCTTGGATTTCCATGCAATGTATATTAATACACCGTTTCTTTCTCTGGTTTTGTGCATTCCCAGTTTACCAAAGAGATATATTGCACGTGAGACAGGGTCTACGTTACAAGTTGATTCCAGATGGACTCTTATCTCTCCGGATGTGTTGAGCTCGGCAGATTCAATTGCTTTAACGATTCTGTCCTGCTCACTTTCAGACAGAAATTTTGTAGATGCCACGGCTAGAACTGTACTACAGGGGCTACATCAGCACCCTCTTTTGCTTCGAAGTTAACCTTTCTTTCAAAACCGAAAATTCCGGCAAGTATATTCGCAGGGAATCTGCGGATAGTAGTATTGAACACCCTTACGGTTTCGTTATATTTCTGCCTTTCTACTGTAATTCTGTTCTCTGTACCTTCCAGCTGTGCCTGAAGTTCTAAGAAATTCTGGTTTGCTTTGAGGTCAGGATATCTCTCGACCACAACCATTAGTCTGCCTAAAGCCTGAGAGAGTTCACCCTGTGCCTGCTGGAACTGTGCCATCTGTTCAGGAGTGATGTTAGCAGGATCTATTGTGGTTTGAGTAGCTTTTGCTCTTGCATTAACAACACCTTCAAGAGTCTCCTGTTCGTGAGATGCATAACCCTTTACGGTTGCAACAAGGTTAGGGATAAGATCTGCCCTTCTCTGGTATACGTTTTCAACTTGCGACCAAGCTGTTGTTACCTGTTCCTCCTGTCCGACCATTTTATTATAGCCATTTTTAGCCCAGAGGAAAGTAACTAAGAGCACACCGGCTACCACCAGCAGTGCTATGATGCCTTTTGACAGTTTCATAATTCTTTTATTTAAGTTAATAAACTATTATTGAGCGATTTTAACACATCTGACAGATGCCCCGAAGTATGATTTGTCAGCATAATTGTAGGGGAAATTAGAGCTGTCAAAGTGAATAAAACGGTACTCTCCGTTTTTAGAATCTTTTTGAGATGCACTCCACCAGAAACCAAACTGATTAATATTGGTGTAGTAGGTGAAATTATTTGTTGAGCTGCCGGCAGGAAGCGCATTCCATCCGGAGCCGTTCTCTTTCATGTTATCAGGACTGAATCTCCACATACTCTTTTCGTTCAGTTTAGCATTTACTGCGGCCGCTGACCCTAATCCAGCCCAGCTGTCGTCAAATGAAACCGGACTTCCCTTCAAAGTACTTCCAAGATTCTCCCAGTCCTCCCTTGTAGGTACAGACCACCCTTCGGGACAAATCCCGTTTGGTCCATTACCCAGACCGGCAGATGTAACGCCGCCGGTGGCTTCATTCCACGAGTAAAGTCTTCCGTAAATCTCCGAAAGAGCCTCTTCATTTTCATAAGCCTTGCCTGCACCTCTCCACTTAAGATTGGTTACGAACCAGTAGAGCTTATCATACATTTTATAGTAGTATACATTACCATCTCTTGTGTCTGTAATTGAGTCATTTGTCTTTACAACACCATAAAAGCCAGAAGGTGAAAGAGGGTCAATAACTGTTGTTGATTTGGTCTGTACTGCAGAAGCATAATCCGGATGACTTGCGGTAACGATAACTGAGTAATCACCCCATGCTGCAGGAGCAGAAACCGACACACTCTGACCCGCTATTGAATCAACTGAAAATCCGGTTGTATTCCACTTATAGGTAATACCGGATACAGGTTCAGTAATACCACTGACCTCCAGATTTACCTGGGAATTTGCAATAATGTATTTTGGCAGAGAAAAGACCAATGAACCCTCCATATATTGGGTATCGTCTACCGGATCATCTTTTTTGCAGGATGAGAGGGAAATAAGTGTTAAAATTAAAAGTAAGGGAAGAGTGCTAAAATATTTTTTCATATTATAATCGCTGTCGGATTAGTGGACAAAGATATGTTTTTTTATTCTAAATTTGTGCCAAAATGATGCTCACAATGAAATATTACCGCCTACGGATACAAATTCTCATAAGCTTTTTTGTGGCCGCAGTCATTGCAACGGGTTGCAAAGAGAGAGAGTATAAAACCATCGATGGATTCACTCAGGGTACTACTTTCCATATTGTTTACTCAGACGATGCCGGTTTTGCTCTTGATTCTATTACCGATTATCTGCTGCAAAAAGTTGATTTTTCGATGAGCGGCTACAATCCTGAATCGATTCTTACCAAAGTTAACAACAGCGATACAGCTGAAGTGGATGAGATGTTTGCCGATGTTTTCAGGCGCTCTCTGGAGATGTACACTATTTCAGAGGGGCTGTTTGATGTCTCAGCTGCACCTCTGTTTGATGTCTGGGGATTCGGGTTTAAAAATAAATCTAAAGTCAATCAGCAAATTATCGATTCAGTAATGCAATTTATCGGGATGGATAAAGTGATTTTAGACGGAACAACAATTAAAAAAAGATTACATGGTGTTCAGTTGAATTTTAATGCAATCGCTCAGGGATATACCGCAGATATTATTGGACGAGCCTATGATGATTTAGGGATTGAAAATTATTTAATAGAAATTGGTGGTGAAATATACTGCAAAGGGATTAATCCAAAGGGGAGGAGCTGGAGTGTAGGTATTGATAAACCAATTGAAGGCAATTTGGTTCAGGGTCAGGAAATTCAGGCCGTTATATCGTTATCGGGCGGCGGATTGGCCACTTCGGGTAATTACAGGAAATTTTACGAAGAGAATGGGGAGAAATATTCGCACTCAATAAATCCAAAAACCGGTTACCCTGTGAAAGATAAGCTTTTAAGTGCAACAGTTATTGCGGCAGATGCAATGACTGCTGATGCTTACGGAACATATTTTATGGTTGCAGGATTTGACAAGGCAAGAGAGATTATCGAAGCAACACCCGGAATAGAGGGATATCTGATCTACTCAGAAGATGGTGAGTATAAAGTATATAAAAGCAAAGGGGTGAAAATTAAGCGCTAAACCTAATTAAATCAAATATTATGAGCAGTAAAATTTCCAGAAGGGATTTCATCAGAACCTCTGTAATTACAGGAGCAGCTCTTGGCCTTGGTTTCGCAGGAGGGAAATTAATAAGGGCCAATAATCGTTTTGACACAATCATAAAGGGGGGGCTGATTTATAACGGAGAGGGAGGAAGACCTTTTCCGGGTGACGTAGGAATAAAAGATGGAAAGATATCTGCTATAGCTACCTCATTGGGTGAAGGGGCGGACACAATTATTGATGCTAAAGGTGCATCAGTATCTCCGGGTTTTATAGATATCCATACCCATACAGATGATAACCTTTTTTCAGCACCACTTGGTGATAGTCGCATATATCAGGGGGTTACAACAGACATCGGTGGAAACTGCGGAAGCTCTCCTTTCCCTGGGAAAAAATGGGAAAATATCGATAATTTTTATTCAGACCTCTCTGCACAGCAGAACGGAATTAACTTCGGTTGTTTTGTAGGTCAGGGTCAGTTACGAGAATATGTTGTTGGAGAGAATGATGTAAGGGCTACAGAGGAGCAGTTAACCCGAATGAAAAAAATTCTCGAAGTTCAGATGGAGCAGGGGGCAATGGGGATCTCGTGTGGTCTTGAGTACACTCCTGGTTCGTACGCCACAAACGAAGAGATTGCAGAGCTATGCAAGGTTGTTGCAAAGTATGACGGTCTTTTTGCAATTCATATGAGAAATGAGGATGACCGTGTAGAAGAGTCAGTTAATGAGGCTATTGATATTGCAAGAAGTGCCGGAGTCAGGCTCCAGATTTCACATCTCAAGGCTCAAAATGCAGCAAACTGGCACAAGGCCCCTGCACTTTTAAAGCAAATTGAAGAGGCCAGATCAGGCGGACTTAACATTGCTTTTGACAGATATCCGTACATTGCATTCTCTACAGGGATGTCGAGCTTTATTCCGCTTAATGAAAGGCAGGGCAGTAAAGATGAGATAATCGCAAGGCTTAAAGATGGGCCGGTTTCAATTAAAATCGGGGAATATGCCATGTCCAGAATTAAAAGACTTGGTGGGCCCCAGAACGTAGTAGTCACCTCATGCAGAGAGGAGAATAATAAAAAATTCATCGGATTAAATGTAGAAGAGTGCTGCAAACTGACAGGTAAAGAGCCTTGGCCTTTTATCCGGGATCTTCTGATAGAAGAGAGGGTATCTGTAAGTATAATAGGCTTTGCCATGACAGAAGAGAATGTGAAGATGTTCCTGTCACACCCTCTTGGTATGCCCGCCTCCGACGGGAGTGTATACTCACCGCAGGGGCCTCTCGGCCAGAGTATGCCACATCCCCGCTCTTATGGTACATTCCCCCGTTTTATCGGGAAGTACTGCAGGGATGAATCTCTTATGAATATTGCAGAGGCTGTCAAAAAGTGTACAATGATGCCGGCTGAAAGGCTGGGGCTTAAAAACAGGGGATTGCTGATTCCCGGTTACCAGGCAGATATTGTAATTTTTGACGAAAATAAAATCTTAGATACAGCAACATTCCAACAGCCTCATCAATTTGCAGCAGGAATAAATGAAGTTCTTGTTAACGGAATATGGACTATATCAGGAGGAGCTCCAACCGGTAAGATGGGTGGAGGAGTTCTCAGAAGGGTTTAAATGTTAATGTAGAAATCTTTCAGTTGAGTTACTCTTCGTTCTCTTCAAATGCCTGAACAATTTTAGTTACAAGGGGGTGTCTTACGATATCCCCTTTATCGAACTCTACAACCGAAACACCCTTAATTTTGCCGGTCATCTTCACTCCTCTCAAGAGGCCCGAATCGCTCTTCTTTGGAAGGTCAATCTGGGTTGCGTCACCTGTAACAATGAATTTGGAGTTATTGCCCATTCTGGTTAAAAACATTTTAAGCTGCCCCATTGTAGTATTCTGAGCCTCGTCAAGGATAACAAAAGCACTTTCGAGTGTGCGGCCACGCATATATGCCAGAGGGGCGATCTGAATTATTCCCTCCTCCATTAACTCTGCAAGCCTTTTGGCAGGAATCATGTCCCTGAGGGCATCATAAAGAGGCTGCAGATAGGGGTCAAGTTTATCCCTCATATCACCCGGCAGAAACCCGAGTCGCTCTCCTGCCTCGACAGCGGGCCTGGTTAACAGAAGTCTTTTAACCTCTCTGTTTTTTAATGCCCTTACTGCCAGTGCAATTGCTGTGTATGTTTTGCCTGTACCTGCAGGGCCAATTGCAAAAATAAGATCACTTTTTGAATAGCACTCAACCAGACGTCTTTGGTTTACGGTTCGTGCATTTATTACCTTTCCCTCTGTTCCATAGACAATTATTTCGTTTTCAGGTAACTCTTCAATTATCTCCCCTGTAGGCGATGTCACAAAAAGAGAGTTAACATCATCTTCGTTAAGTCGACTTTTCTTACTTCTGATCTCTATCAATCGGTTAATCTTCTCTTCGAAAAGTTTAATATCCTTCGAACTCCCCTTAAGATACATTTCTGACCCTCTGGCTACAATTTTCATTTTGGGAAAATAGCTTGCCAATAGGTCGATAATTTTATTTTTTACTCCGTAAATATCAACGGGATCAATCTCCTCAAGTGTGAAAATCTTCTCTATCATCTGTAACTAAAAGTATTGTAATATCTCTCGATCAACTCTTTCTCTCCATTAATTTGGTAATTTTCAGGAGAATCAAGAAAGTGCTTCATTGGGATGATTGTAAAATAACCCCCGGTTGCAGCAGGTCTTGACGTCCAAATATAGTGAACTTTGGGTTCAGTTATCTCTTTTAGCCCAAAGCAATTTTTTACTAGTTGTAATTCAAGCATTATTCCCACTCTGGTATTTGCAGCGGTCATATTGGAGATTGCATTTCCCAAAGAGTAGGCGGTTATCCGCTCAACGCTGCCTTCTGAATTTTTATAGGTTACAACACCCTGAGGAACATGAGGATGTGAACCTATGATAATATCTGCTCCGTTTTTATAAAAAAATGTTTCCCATTTTAACTGATTGGCTGAGGGTGACAACATGTACTCATCACCCCAGTGCACAGATATAATAATAAAATCGGGATCACTTTCACGGGCCTTTTGAATATCTTTTTTTACTACAGCAGAATCCAGAAGCTTTACAATATATGGTTCGGGAACCTTAATTCCGTTTGTTCCGTATGTATAATTCAGAAAAGCTGTCTTTATGTTTTTTGATTCTGCAATTAGCGGGTGTCGGGAACTCTCTTCTATGCTGTCTCGGTAAACACCTGTAAACTGTATGCCAAGTTTCTCGTAAAGTTCTATAGTCCCTTTGATTCCTGCAGCCCCTCTGTCAACGGAGTGATTATTTGATGCAAAAAAGAGATCTATTCCACTCTCCTTTGCTGCATTTGCAAGTGATGCAGGAGAACAAAATGCAGGATAACCGCTAAATGGTGCAGGGCCAAATGTAGTCTCCATATTGGCTGCAACAATATCTGCACTTTGGAAAAATGGTTTCAGATAACGGAAATATTCAGAATAGCTGTATGATGCAGGATCAGTTTTGTCTCCACCTTTGAATGCAGACTCAAGCTGTGCCGAATGCTGCATTACATCACCAATGAATATCATCTTCAGAGTATCTGAACTGCCGCCATACAGCAGTGAGAGAACCTGAAATGAGATAATTGCAAAAAAATTCATCTACTTAAGCTGTACAATTTTAATGTTAGAAACCTCCAGCCTTACAGCCAGCCAGTCCTGTAGTTTTTCAACCTCCTCCTGGGAAAGTTCATTTGTCCATTTAATAATTGCAACAAACTGATCTTTCGAAGCATATGGGGCTGTAGAAATCTCCTCTCCTCTGGCAAGTGTTAGAGAGACAATTTCGGGATGCTGAGCCTGAATCTCTTTGGTAATCTGTTCGTATGGAATCTCTTTTGATTTAATGGAATCAAGCTCTACCTGTAAAGCTTTTATCAGTTCATCTTTTTTGCCGATCTCTAAATCTGTCCTCTCAAACAGGCCTCTGAGCAATTCAGTCTCCCTGCTACCCTCTTCGTAAAGTGCATTGAATTTAAGATTTACCTGCCCTCTCATTATACCATGGCGCTCCAGATTTGTGTACAAAATTTCACGCTGATTATCTGTGAGTTTTTCGCCCGCAATCGAAATCTCCAACTGAGATGGCTTAATTTTGTGATTAATTGAATAATCATATATATAACCGTTGGCAAGAGTTTTATTTTCTGCTATAAATCTTTTTGCAGCCTGATTGAATGAGTTCTCCTTAATTACTATTGCACCTGTGTATATACTTGGTACAATCAGCACAAGAGTAAACAGGCTTATAGTCCTTTTAACTCTCCTCTGTTTAATCGGATCTGCAAACTGAACATGAGGAAACTTCATATACCTTACCATAAGATATGTAGCCAAAGCAATAAACATAGAGTTTATTGCAAAGAGATATAGTGCCCCACCGAAAAAAGACATATTACCGTTAGCAAGACCATATCCTGCAGTACATAGAGGAGGCATCAGTGCAGTTGCTATAGCCACTCCTGCAATAACGGTTCCTTTATCTTTTTTTGATCCCTCTACAATTCCTGCAAGACCGCCAAACAGAGCAATAAACACATCATATATTGTTGGCCGTGTTCTGGCCAGCAACTCAGTCGGTTCGGCAAGAGCAAGTGGAGAAATAAGGAAGAATGCGGTTGATGCAAAGACACTTATAACAACCATTACTGTTAGATTTTTAAGGGACTTTTTAAGAAGTTCAGTGTCATTTACCCCTATGGCCAATCCTGCACCCATTATCGGACCCATAAGAGGTGAGATAAGCATAGCACCTATTATCACCGGAATAGAATTAACATTAAGACCAACCGATGCAACTATTATTGCAAAGAAAAGAATCCAGGCATTTGGACCCTTAAAGTCAATACCCTTTTTTATTGTCTCTGTAGTTCCCTGAATATCTATATGTTCAGAAAAGTTGACAATATCTTTAAATTGTTGGTATATCGAAGACATAGTTTAATGTTTTAAAACAGCTATCAAATATACATTTATTTTTCTCTTTGAACCAAAAATGTTACTTTTGCCACTATACAAAAATCCTTAACACTAATCAATTATGAGAACGGCAAAATTTTTTGCAATGCTGATGGCTGTTACATTGCTTCTTACCGGATGTGACTGGGTGAGAAAGCAGCTGGGAATGGCTACATCAGAAGACATTGCAGCTCTCAAAAGAGAGCAGGAGCGGGCAATAGCCGAAAAAAGAGCAGCAGACTCTCTTATGAGGGCAAAGGAGGATTCAGTTAGCAGAGCTTTTCAGGATAGTCTGGCTCTGGCACAAAAATCAGGCATGGCTGACCTGTCAAACACCAACAGATATCACGTAATATGCGGCAGTTTCAGAGAGTTTTCAAATGCAGCAGGTATGGTGGATAAACTTACAAAAAGCGGATACAAACCTTTAACTATTGATTTCAAAAACGGATTCCGTCTTGTGTCAGTATCATCTCACCCAAATCTGTCTGCGGCATACGACAGTATGTACGATCTTATGGACACAAAATTCAATCTTGACGGAGATATCTGGATATATGACATAAGACAACAATTACACATAAAATAATACTATTATAATAGTTATGAAAACTACTGCATTTACTGCAAAACACATCGAACTCGGTGCCAGAATGGTGCCGTTTGCCGGATACAATATGCCGGTTGAATATGTAGGGATTAACGAGGAACACAACCACGTAAGGGAAAAAGTTGGTGTCTTTGATGTTTCACATATGGGAGAGATATGGGTAAAGGGGCCTAATGCACTTGCCTTTGTACAATATGTGACATCAAACGATGCTGCAGTACTTGCTCCCGGAAAAGTTCAGTATTCTTGTTTTCCCAACGGGAAGGGCGGAATAGTAGATGACCTGCTTGTTTACTGCATAGACAACGTTACATATCTGCTGGTTGTTAACGCGTCCAATATAGATAAAGATTATGCACACCTGTGTGAACATGCTCCAAAGTTTGGGATTACTCCGGGCAAAGAGCTGTATAATGCATCTGACGAAATTTGCCAGCTTGCGGTTCAGGGGCCATTGGCACTTAAGGCTATGCAAAAGATATGTGATGTTCCGGTAGAGGATATGGAGTATTACACTTTCAAAAAGCTGA
This sequence comes from Bacteroidales bacterium, assembly GCA_036677745.1. Lineage (GTDB taxonomy): Bacteria > Bacteroidota > Bacteroidia > Bacteroidales > UBA932 > Bact-08. Next base: position 524,380 of record JAVBVW010000003.1, on the reverse strand, counting down.
ACATTGCAGGTATTAAGGATGCAATCTTTTCAACTACAGGTTATACAGGTTCGGGTGGATGCGAGATTTATGCCGCAAATGAAGATGCTGATAAACTTTGGAATGCAGTTTTTGAGGCGGGTAAAGAATTTGATATTAAGCCAATTGGCCTGGGAGCCAGAGATACCCTTCGCCTTGAAATGGGATTCTGTTTGTATGGTAATGATATAGATGATACCACTTCTCCAATTGAAGCAGGTCTGGGCTGGATAACAAAATTCAGTGAGGCTAAAGGCGATTTCATCGACCGTGACTTTATGCTGAAATTAAAAGAGAGTGGTGTATCAAGAAAGCTAATCGGTTTTGAGCTCCTTGACAGAGGAATTCCAAGACACGGCTATCCTGTTTGTGATGCAAACGGCACGGAAATTGGTGTTGTAACTTCAGGAACAATGGGCCCGGCAGTGAAAAAGGCGATAGGTATGGCTTATGTCACACCTGAGTTCTCGAAATCCGGTAGTGAAATTTTCATTAAGGTTAGAGATAAACTGCTTAAGGCCATTGTTGTTAAAACTCCATTTTATAAAAAGTAAAGGGTTGAATGTATAATTTTGATTGGGCAGAGGAGCTCTCCTGTGCAGTTACAGTATGTGACAAAGAGGGCGTAATACAGTGGCAGAATTTAAAGGCAGTCAAAACCTTTGAGTCTTATGGCAATGTAGTAGGGAGGAGCTTAAAAGATTGTCACACAGAGAAAACATGGGCTATGATTAGCCAGATGATTGAAGAAGGCACATCCAACTCTTATACGATTGAGAAAAACGGAGTAAAAAAACTTATTCATCAAACACCGTGGTACAAAGATGGAGCAGTAGCAGGGCTGGTAGAATTTTCAATTGAACTGCCTTCAGAGATGCCACATTTTAAAAGAGATTAGTATGTTCAGATTTGTTCACAACAACATTAATGTAAAGGATCTTAGTAAGAGTCTTGCCTTCTACAAAGAGGCTCTTGGTCTGGAGGAGGTTAGGAGAATCACTCCTGCAGACGGCTCTTTCATTATTGTATATCTCTCAGACGGCGCATCGGAGCACCAGCTTGAACTTACTTGGCTCAGAGATTGGGACAGACCGTACAATCTGGGAGATAATGAGTTTCACCTGGCCTTCCGTACCGATGATTTTGACGCAGCACACAAAAAGCACAGTGAAATGGGCTGTATATGTTACGAAAACCCCGGAATGGGAATTTATTTCATAAACGATCCCGACGGATACTGGCTTGAGGTTTTACCTCCCAAGAAACAGATATGATAAAAAGATTTTTAATAACAATAGCTCTGCTGACGGTATGTTATGCAGGGCTATTCTCTCAATCGCCGGCAATAAATCGACTTAAGAGGGATGTTGCTGTTATAACAGCCGATTCGCTAAAAGGAAGAGAGGCCGGAACAATTGGCGAAAAGAGGGCTGCACGTTATATTGAGAGCGAATTTTCAAAAGCGGGGGTTACATTACTTTATCCATCTCCAGGACAGGATTTTTCTATCATTGCCGGAGAGGGAGACACACTCAAGTCTGCCAATATTATCGGAATAGTAGAGGGGTGGGATCCAAAATTAAGAGATCAGTATGTTTTAATTGGTGCTCACTATGACCATCTGGGAACATCTGTTATTAGTGTTAACGGCAAAGATTCCCTTATGGTTTTTGCAGGTGCCGATGATAATGCTTCGGGGGTTGCAGTAATGCTCGAGGTTGCCAGAATGATTAAAGAGAATCATATGGAGTTCAGAAGGTCTGTGATATTTGCAGCATTTGGTGCAGAGGAGAGGGGTATGACGGGTTCGTGGTATTTTGCAAACAGAGCATTTGCCCCTACAGACAGTATTTCACTTATGATTAACCTTGATATGGTTGGCAGAGCAGCAGGCAGACAGAACGTTTCGGCTTATACTGTGATGCCACATGCACAGTTGGTGACAATACTAAAAGATGTTTCGGATATGCCTCTTATGATATCTCCTAAAATACATACAGCCGACTATTTTCCGAGTGACCACAGAATATTTGCATCTCTGGGGATTCCTACAGTGCTTTTTACAACGCTTTTACACAGAGATTATCACTCAGTAAGAGATACTCCCGAAAAACTCAATTTTGATGTGATGGAAGATCTGTCACATTATATATTTAATCTGGCATCTGTGGCGGCTAATACTAATAAACCGCTAGAAAAGACTGCATTTGCAGACAGTAACAGTAAAGAGGAGGATGATCCGGATATGGTGTATACACAAAATGAAGTTGACAGAAGAGCTATTTACGATAAGGGTGACGAAAGGACATTTCTTACAAAATGGGTTTACCACTACCTTAAATATCCTGCAGAGGCCATATCTGCCGGAATACAGGGCCGTGTAATTGTTGACTTTATTATTGAAAAGAACGGAGAGGTTTCAAATGTTACAATCAACAAATCTGCCGACACTCTTCTTGACAAAGAGGCATTACGCGTAATAAGTGTCTCACCCAAATGGAAAGCAGCCCTTATTAACGGCAAACCGGTGAGGAGCAAAATCTCCCTTCCTGTAGAATTCAGGCTAAAGAGATAGCATTTTTTATTACTTTTGTGGCTGTTTTAAAAGCTGCAAAATGGAGTATAATTTTCTTGAGATCGAAAAGCACTGGCAAACCCGCTGGTCGCAGGAGCAAACCTTTAAGGTAACCGAAGATAATTCAAAGCCAAAATTCTATGTACTTGACATGTTCCCCTATCCATCGGGGGCAGGCCTTCATGTGGGGCACCCGCTAGGTTACATAGCAAGCGATATATACAGCAGATACAAAAGACTCAGAGGTTTCAACGTACTCCACCCGATGGGTTACGATGCATTTGGCCTCCCCGCAGAACAGTATGCCATACAGACCGGCCAGCATCCTGCCAAAACAACAGAGAAAAACATTGCAAGATACCGTGAACAGCTTGACAGAATAGGCTTTTCATACGACTGGTCAAGAGAGGTAAGAACATGTGATCCTGAATATTACAAATGGACTCAATGGGCTTTCCTCGAGATGTTTGGCCACTGGTACAACAATGCAACACAAAAGGCAGAGAAGATAGAAGATCTTATTAAGATATTTGAGAAAAGTGGCAATACAGTTGTCAATGCAGCCTGCTCAGAGGTGGCACAATTCACTGCTGAGGAGTGGAGGTCTATGGGAGAGAGGGAGAGAGAGGATACTTTAATGAACTATCGTCTTGCCTACCTTGGTGAGACATCTGTTAACTGGTGTCCGGCACTGGGTACTGTTCTTGCAAATGATGAGGTAAAGGAGGGTATCTCACTTCGCGGAGGTCACCCTGTTGAGCAGCGCAAAATGAGACAGTGGCAGCTTAGAGTATCGGCATATGCACAAAGGCTTCTAAGTGATCTGGACTCTGTTGAGTGGACAGACTCACTTAAAGATATGCAGAGAAACTGGATTGGAAGATCGGAGGGTGCAGAGATGATCTTTAAGGTGAGTAATGGTAATGAAGAATTTGATCTTGAAATATTTACAACAAGAGCCGATACAGTATTCGGAGCCACCTTTATGGTACTTGCGCCAGAAAGCGAGTGGGTAGAGAAGCTCACAACAGCAGTGCAAAAAGAGGCTGTAGATGAGTACCTGAAAAGTGCATCAAGAAAGACAGAGCGCGAAAGGATGGCCGAGACCAAAAAGGTGACCGGAGTATTTAGCGGAAGCTACGCCGTTAACCCTTTTACACTTGAGAAGATACCTGTATGGATTGCAGAGTATGTGCTAGCTGGTTACGGTACAGGAGCAATAATGGCGGTACCGGCACACGACAGCAGGGACTATGTCTTTGCAAAACATTTTAATCTGCCAATTATCCCACTGATTGAGGGCTGTGATATTTCACAGGAGAGCTTTGATGCCAAAGAGGGGGTGATGTGCAACTCAGGATTCCTTAACGGTATGACAGTTAAGGAGGCGATTCCTGCAGCAATTGAAGAGGTAGAAAAGAGAGGAATTGGCAAAAGAAAGGTCAACTTCAGACTCAGAGATGCCATATTTTCACGCCAGAGATACTGGGGAGAGCCGTTCCCAATCTACTACAAAGACGATGTGGCGGTTCCGCTTTCGTACGAGCAACTTCCGCTGGAACTTCCTGAAATTGACAAATATCTTCCAACCGAGAGCGGAGAACCACCTCTTGCAAGAGCAGAGAACTGGACATACAACGGATACCCTATGGAGAAGAGCACAATGCCCGGCTTTGCAGGCAGCAGCGCCTATTACCTGAGATATATGGATCCTCAGAACAGCAGTGCACTTGTCTCGAAAGAGGCAAACGAATACTGGAGAAACGTTGATCTATACATAGGGGGAACCGAGCACGCCACAGGGCACCTTATCTACTCACGATTCTGGAACAAATTCCTTTACGATACAGAAAGAGTATGTGAGGCCGAACCGTTTAAAAAGCTGATTAACCAGGGGATGATTCAGGGCCGCTCTAACTTTGTTTACAGAGTTAAGGGAACCAATAAATTTGTCTCACTCGGCCTTAAAGACAAATACGAAACAACCGAGATTCACGTAGATGTAAATATCGTACATAACGACAAACTGGACATGGAGGCCTTTAAGGCATGGATGCCCGATTACGCAAATGCCGAATTCATACTCGAAGAGGGCGAATATATTTGCGGATGGGCAGTAGAGAAGATGAGCAAATCTATGTTCAACGTTGTAAACCCCGATATTATCTGCGACAACTATGGAGCCGACACACTAAGAATGTACGAGATGTTCCTCGGGCCGCTTGAGCAGTCAAAGCCCTGGGATACAAACGGAATAGACGGAGTACACCGCTTTCTTAAAAGATTCTGGCGACTCTTCTATCCAAACAGACTCTTTTCTGTCTCCGACGAAAAGGCAACACCATCCGAGCTTAAGGTTCTTCACAAACTTATAAAAAAGGTACAGGACGATATAGAGAACTTCTCGTTCAATACCTGTGTAAGCGCCTTTATGATAGCGCTTAATGAGTTATACGAAACAAACTGTAATAAGAGAGAGATACTCGAGCCGATGGTAATCCTGCTCTCTCCTTTTGCACCACATATAAGCGAAGAGCTCTGGAACAAACTGGGTCACACACAAAGTGTATCTACAGTTGAGTTCCCTGAATATATTGCAGAATACACCATTGAGGACTCATTCGAATACCCGGTATCCTTCAACGGAAAACTCAGGTATAAACTCACTCTGCCGGCATCACTCACAGCCGCAGAGATTGAAGCCGCTGCAAGAGAGAACGAAAACACAGCCAAATACCTTGCAGGAGCATCAATTAAAAAGATAATTGTTGTCCCTAAAAAGATTATTAACATCGTTTGCTGATGAAACTTAAGGCTTATCAGGTTGATGCATTTACAGACAAGGTTTTTAGCGGAAACCCTGCTGTTGTTGTTATGCTTGAATCAAGGCCGGACGACGAGACCCTGCTTAAGATAGCCAGGGAGAACGCCGTTCCCGAGACGGCATACATTTTACCCGAGGGCAGTGGCTACAACCTCCGCTGGTTTACCCCCGATATAGAGATGGACCTCTGCGGACACGCAACTCTCGCCTCGGCACACGTACTCTTTACAGAGGAGGGGTTTCAGGGTGATGAAATTACATTCAGCTCACTCTCCGGTGAACTTACCGTAAAGCGCGACAATGGCATGTACCACCTCGACTTTCCTATACGGGAGGGGCATAAAGCGGTACTGCCTGCCGAAATTTTTGACAGCCTCAGCAGAAAACCCCAGGAGGTTTACAAAGCCAGAGACTTTATGCTAATCTACTCCAAACAAGCAGAGATAGAAGATCTGGAGATAAACAGAGGAGTATTTGACGAGATAAACATAAACCCGGGAGGGGTGATTGTTACCGCCCCCGGCACCGATTGCGATTTTGTCTCAAGATTTTTCACACCACAGGCCACAATCCTTGAAGATCCGGTTACCGGTTCGGCACACTGTACCCTTGCCCCCTACTGGGCAAAAAGATTGGGAAAAGATGAGCTCCACGCAAGGCAGATATCTGAGCGTGGCGGCACACTCTACCTCACCCTTACACAGGAAAGGGTAATTATCAAAGGCAAAGCAGTCACATACAGCAAATCGCATATATTTATTTAAAATATTCAGATGAATAACGGCATATATAAAACACTAAAGTCCTATGTTATAATGACAATAGGACTATTTATTTTTGTCTTCAGCTGGACAGCATTCCTGATTCCACATCAGATAGCCGGCGGCGGAGTGAGCGGACTTGCATCTGTAATCAACTACGCAACCGGATTTGATGTTGCCTACTCTTACATTATAATTAATGCAATCCTTCTTCTGATAGGATTTCTGATACTGGGCAAGGCATTCGGATTTAAAACCATCTACTGTATAGCAGTAGCAGCCCTTATGTTTGAGTTTCTGCCACTAATACCTTGGGTATCTGATATCGAAGATAAACTTATAAATGCACTTCTGGGAGGAACATTGAGCGGAATTGGAATTGGAATGATATTCCTGCAAGGGGGAAGCACCGGAGGAACCGATATCATTGCCCTGATAATAGGGCAGTTCAGAGAGACATCACCCGGCAGGGTATTTCTTATGTGCGACCTTGTGATTATAGGATCGGTCTATTTTATACCGGGCAAAGAGCTCTCAGATGTTATTTACGGTTACATAGTGATGGTATCATTCTCCTATGTGATAGACATGATACTTACCGGAAATAAACAATCGGTGCAGGTACTTGTTTTCTCATCTAAATATGCCGAGATTGCAGAGAAGGTGACAAAAGAGATGAAGCGGGGAGTTACCGCACTTAGCTCAATGGGTTGGTATTCACAAGCCGAAAGCAAGGTTTTGGTAATTGTGATGAGAAAATCACAAATGCCGGAAATTACAGAGATTATTAAAAACACAGACAGAAATGCCTTTATGACCGTATCATCAATAACAAGTGTTTACGGCGAAGGCTTCGATCAGATTAAAGGAGGGAAAATAACGTGGAGAAGAGAACAAAAACAATCTTAACAGGGGTAAAAGAGTACATTTTAATAGCACTTGGGCTGTTGCTCTACTCACTCGGCTGGGTGGTATTCCTGATACCTAACGGCCTTGTAGGCGGCGGAGTAACCGGTATATCGGCAATACTCTACTATATGACCGGGTTCCCCGTGAGTTACTCCTTCTTTATCATCAACATTGTTCTGCTTGCCTTTGCGCTTAAGATACTGGGCAAGACATTCGGATTAAAAACTGTTTACGCAATTTTTGCCGTAACACTCTTCCTTAAGTTTCTGCCCGGCATTATCCCTGCTGACCTTATCCAGGATATTGCAATAGAAAACGGCAAACTGCTTAGTGCTATTATTGGCGGAGCCTGCGCAGGGGCCGGCATAGCCATAACCTTTACCCAGGGAGGCAGCTCAGGCGGAACCGATATTATAGCACTCATTATCAATAAATACCGCAACATTTCTCCAGGCCGGCTGATCCTGATGATGGACATATTAATCATAGGCAGCGCAATAATTATCCCAACCGAAGGGTCGCTAGGCAGCCGCGTTGCAACCATTATTTACGGCTACGTTCTTATAGGCGTAACCGGTTACACAATTGACCTTATACTATCGGGAGCAAGACAATCTATCCAGATATTTATCTTCTCTAAAGAGCACGAAAAGATTGCCGACCGCATTACCTCAATCGGCCGCGGAGTGACCGTAATTGACGCAATGGGATGGTTCACAAAACAGCACGGCAAGGTGTTAATGGTGATAGTAAGACGCACCGAGAGCAATTTCGTTTTTAAAATCGTAAGAGAAATTGATAAAAACGCATTTTTATCTGTTGGCAACGTTATGGGCGTTTATGGCCAGGGATTCGATGAAATGAAGAAGTAGAGCGGGATTTACACATTCAGCATCGGAAAATAAACCTAGAATCAGATAAATTACAGATTCATAGATGTTTAGTTTTTTGTTTCTATAATTTTTTATAAATTGGTAGAAAGAAATTTAAACTAAAACATTATGGTAAACTTCAATTTGTGGGGGGAGATCTTTCAACGTGCAGAATCACTTGTACCTCTGATCTATCTCGTTATTTCATGTTACATTATCTATCTATGTTTTCTTAAAAGGGAGTTGCCTCAAAAAGAGAGGCGTTATCTTGTTGTATTGTCGTTAAGTTTAATATTGATTACAATCTTAATGACTATCAGGATTTTAATGCCATTTTTTGTCAGCAACGATGTCATTGAACAGTTACAACCATTTTTAGCGGTTAATCTTCTGATTCTAATAGCTCCTGCGCATTTATACAACAAAATAAAGGTTGTGAATAAGGAATTAAATGTAAATGCTGCCCTGCTGATTTACTCACTTATGCTAATTACAAACATTTTTGTAATTGTTATTTTATATAACCTCAATTATGGGCATAGTTATCTTAAAAACACACTAATATCTTTAACCGGCGCGGTTATATTGTCAATTATAATTGTTAATATAATAAAGCTTTATAAGTCAAAAGAGTCTCATAATAGTATAATATCCTTTACAATTGTAAATCATACGTTTTTGCTAATTCTTCTGGGGATAATAACATTTGCTTACTTATTTTATCTCTATAAAGAAAAAATCAAATATGAAATCAATGGATTTGAGATAATTCTCTCTGCGTTAAATCTATTCTTTATATTAAAAATGCTGAATCCATATCTCAAATCTGAAATATCTGATTCGTCATCTGTAAACGAATCTGAGAGGTCATTTTCAATTGAACGCAGGATAGCGGAAGAGAATAAAAATGATGAAATTAAAGAGAGGCTAGTAGCATATTTTGAATCAGACAAACCATTTCTCAGATCAGATTTAACTATTCAGGAAGTCTCTTTGTATCTCTACACAAATAAAACTTATATATCCAGGGTAATTAATGATAGTTTTGGTCACAACTTCAATCAGTTTGTAAACTATTACAGGATAGAAGAGGCAAAAAAGCTGTTCTTTAATGACACGCAACTTAATATTCAACAACTTTGCGACCTCTCAGGGTTTGGTTCCATGGCAACTTTTACTATTGCATTTCGTTTTTTTGTAGGAAGGTCTCCTGCCGACTGGTGTAAGGATCAAAAAGCTAAACTTGGTCATGAAAAGGATCATAGGCGCTAATGAAATTTTATTGAGGCTTAATCATTCTCTATTCTCATTTTTTAAAAAGGGGATTTATAAAAAGCACAAAAGAATAAATGAGATAGAAAGGAATTCTCTTATTATAATAAGGTTTGATGATATCCTTGATAAGAAGAGACTTTTTCTTAGAAATGATCTTGTTATTGAGATGCTTGCTCGTGAGGTAGGTACCAATCGTACCTACCTCTCCAGGGCAATACATTTGCAAAAGGGGGTCTCTTTTAGTGACTATGTAAATTCACGACGTATCTGCTATGCAAAAGAGTGTATCCAGACTTATATTACTAACGCTATAGATGGAAAAAGCGACCCGGATTTAACCACAGAAGATCTTGCACTATTATCTGGCTTTGGCAGCAAACGCAATTTTATCCGCTACTTCAAGAAGATAGAGGGGATTACCCCGGGACAGTATATGAAGGGGTTGATGGTGCGACTAAAATAATTTTAAGTTGCGTCGTAAGTTGAAGCTAATAAGCGTATTAGAAAATTGACAAAGGTGAAAACAATAAAGCCAATTTTGTATTTGTAAGCAAATCAGTCGTTTGAGAAGCAACTTAAAAATCACAACTTCCTAAAAATTGAATATTTTTATAGAAATATCTTTTCTTCCAAGAGTTTGTGACCTGTTGCACAAATCCTCAACTTAAAGGCAACATTTGTTTTCCGAGAATTTTCCGCTGCTACTTTGCGGGCACGACGAGGACTGACTGACGACCAAAGGGAGGAGTTCCGCAGTCGCCGCAAAGTACCAGGAAAATTTGAGAGCACCCCAAAACAATCTGTTGCCGGAGTTGAGGAGTTGGGTCAATAAATCCAAAACAATCTGTTGCCGGAGTTGAGGATTTGGGTTAACATTACAGAAACAATCTGTTGCCGGAGTCGAGAAGTTGGTAAACAAAAGAGAGGCAACTAAAATTCAAAAAAGAATCACACCGCCTCCTCTACAATAACATCGGAACGGAGGTTAGATTTGATGAAGTGCTGTCTGTCGGGAGTGTTTTTACCCATATAGAATTCGAGCAGCTCCGGAATATTGTCGTCGTTGCCAAGGCGCACCTTCTCAAGACGAATATTTTCTCCAATAAAGTACTTGAATTCATCAGGGGAGATCTCACCAAGACCTTTAAATCGGGTAATCTCAGGATTGGTGCCGAGTTTCCGGATTGCCTTGTCGCGCTCTTCGCCTGAGTAGCAGTAGATTGTCTCTTTTTTATTTCGCACCCTGAATAGCGGAGTTTGAAGTATGTATAAATGGCCCTGGCGGATAAGGTCCGGGAAAAACTGCAGGAAGAAGGTTAGAAGAAGCAGGCGGATGTGCATACCGTCAACGTCGGCATCGGTGGCAATTACAATCTGGTTGTAGCGGAGGTTTTCAAGATCCTCCTCGATATTAAGGGCTGCCTGCAACAGGTTAAACTCTTCGTTTTCGTAAACGATCTTCTTACTTAAACCGTATGAGTTCTGTGGTTTCCCCTTTAAAGAGAAGACTGCCTGCGTTACAACATCACGGCTTTTGGTTATTGAACCGCTTGCAGAGTCTCCCTCGGTAATGAACAAGGTGCTCTCCATTGCTCTCTCGTGTTTATCGCTGTAATGAACCCTGCAGTCGCGTAATTTTCTGTTGTGCAGGTTGGCCTTCTTTGCCCTCTCTCTTGCAAGCTTCTGGATACCAGATATTGCTTTGCGCTCCTTCTCTGAATCAAGTATTTTGCGCAGCATTGTGTCAGCAGCATCTGGGTGCCTGTGAAGGTAGTTGTCAAGATGCTCTTTTATGAAGTCACCTATAAAGTTTTTTATGCTGGTACCACCCGGGGCAACCTCTTTTGAGCCAAGTTTTGTCTTGGTCTGTGATTCAAATACAGGCTCCTGAACCTTTATGCTTACTGCGGCAATCATGCTCTGGCGCACATCGCTCGGATCAAAGTCTCTTTTAAAGAACTCCTTTATTGTCTTTGCAACAGTCTCACGAAATGCCGCCAGATGTGTCCCCCCCTGTGTGGTAAACTGTCCGTTAACAAAGGACGATATGCCCTCGCCGTAGTCGTTGCCGTGAGTTAGTGCTATCTCAATATCGTCTCCCTTGAGGTGGATAGGCGGATAGAGCGGCTCTTTTGTGAGTGTTTCGTTAAGCAGGTCAAGAAGACCGTTTTTTGAGATAAACTCTGTTCCGTTAAGTTTTATTTGAAGCCCTGTGTTAAGGTAAGAGTAGTTGCGCATCATGCTCTCTACAAACTCCATGTTAAAGATGTAGTTGCCAAAGAGTTCTTCGTCTGCGGTAAACTGTACGAGGGTTCCGTTTTTCTCATTTGAGAGAACACGGCTCTCCTCAATAAGCTCTCCTCTGCTAAAGCGGGCATACTGGCTCTCTCCGTCACGGAATGCCTGTATGTAGAATGCTACCGAGAGTGCGTTTACTGCCTTTATACCAACTCCGTTAAGACCTACCGATTTCTTGAAGGCTTTGCTATCGTATTTTGCGCCTGTATTCATTCTGCTTGATACATCAACCAGTGAACCCAGCGGAATTCCCCTTCCGTAGTCTCGAATTGTTACAACCCTGTTATCTATGGTAATAGTTATACTCTTGCCGTAACCCATTGCGTATTCGTCAATGGAGTTGTCCATAACCTCTTTAAGAAGCACGTAAATACCATCGTCGGGTGAAGATCCGTCTCCAAGTTTACCAATGTACATACCCGGCCTTCTGCGGATATGCTCGTTCCACTCCAGGGTTTTTACCTCTTTTTCTGTATATGTACTCATATGGGTTTTGGGGAATTTTGTACAAAGTTAAAAATTTAAACGCTTTTGAGTACACAGTGCAGCACGGGTTATAAACAAAATAAGAACAAATCAGATAAAAAGTTCAGCTATCTGAACTGCGTTTGTGGCGGCCCCTTTTCTCAGGTTATCAGCTACAATCCACATGTTTACTGCGTTTTGGCACGAAAGGTCTCGTCTGACTCTTCCTACGAATACCTCATCTCTGTTGTGTGCATATAGTGGCATCGGGTAGGGGAGGTCGCTTTCGGGATCACAAAGGATAACTCCGGGTGTCTCTCTTAATGTCTGAATAATATCTTCCGTTTCAAATGGTTTTTTAAACTCTGCATTGACACTTTCGGAGTGGCCGCCAACAACCGGAACTCTCACTGTGGTTGCACTTACGGCAATTGAGTTGTCACCCAGTATCTTTTTTGTCTCGTTTACCATCTTCATCTCCTCTTTTGTGTATCCGTTTTCGAGAAAGGTGTCTATCTGAGGAATCAGGTTCATATCTATCTGATATGGGTAGGCAGAGAGAATTTGGCTGTCAGAGAGAATTTGGCCGGCAGAGGAGTTTGGCTTGACTGAAGTTTGCGTCTTCAAGTCTTTTGTTTTTATACCCATTGACTTTAGAGTTGCCGCCCTCTCCCGGTTGAGCTGATTTATACCTTTGATTCCGCTACCTGTAACTGATTGGTATGTTGAGACTATTATCCGATTGAGTATGAATCTCTTATGCAGCAGACTAAGTGCCACCACCATCTGAATTGTAGAGCAGTTGGGGTTGGCAATTATCATGTCGCTCTCTGTGAGTGTGTTGCCATTTACTTCGGGTACTATCAATTTAATATCAGGCTCCATTCGCCAGCGGGACGAATTATCAACCACCCTGCATCCGGCCTCTGCAAACTTAGGTGCCCACTCATCCGATGTGGCAGCACCTGCCGAGAAGAGTGCAATCTGTGGCTTCATCTTAACAGCCTCCTGTGGGGTTACAACTTTATACTCTCTTCCTTTGAACAGAATACTCTTTCCTGCCGATCTTTCGGAGGCGACAGGAATAAACTCAGTAAGGGGAAAATTTCTCTCAGCAAGTATTTCAACCATTTTTGTGCCCACCAGTCCGGTGGCTCCTACTACTGCTATTCTCATAAATTACACTTATTAAATGGTTTGTATTAGTTTGCTGCTCGTAAGATGTCGTTAAGAACGCCGCCTGCAGTGACTCTTGCCCCTGCGCCTGCCCCAGAAATAACAACTCCGTCCGGATAGTTTGATGTTTTAATCATCAACGAATTATTGGTTCCGCAAATATTGTAAAGCGGATGGTCAGAGGCTACGCTTTTTACCCCTACAGTACACTTGCCCTCCTCAATGGTGGCGATATATCTCAATCTCTCTCCTCTTTCGGCAGCTGCCCGGAACCTCTCTGCTATGCTCTTTTCTGCTCTCTCTACACGTTTGTAAAAGTCGTCAGTGCTACCTTGCATTAGAGAGCTCTCTATCGCCGGCTCTGCCTCAATTTCACTCTGCTCAATCCTGAATCCGCACTCTCTGGCAATTATTGTACATTTTCTTACAACATCGCCTCCGGAAAGATCTGTTCTTGGGTCGGGTTCTGTGTAGCCTGCCTCTTTTGCCTCTTTGATTAGGGTCGCAAAGGTTTTTGAACCGTCGTAGTTGCTAAAGAGGTAGTTAAGTGTTCCTGAAAGGATTGCTTCAAGAGAGATAATCTTCTCGCCGCTCTCGCTCAATCTTTCAATTGTTGCCAGTAGTGGGAGTGCTGCCCCTGCTGTTGTTTCGTAAAGAAACCTCACTCCGTTTTCGTTTGCACCTCTCTTAAGTGAATGGTAGTTTGTTGTTTCGGATGCCAATGCTATCTTGTTGCAGGTTACTACAGATATCCCTTTGTAAAAGATTTCGCCGTAAAGTGATGCCACTGTGGCATCTGCAGTACAATCGGCAAAGACAGCATTTCTTGGTGCCACAAATGATGCCTGACGGATAAAGGAGTTTATGTCGGCCTTCTCTCCCTTTTCAAGCAGCTCCTTTGCCAACTTCGGGTCAATACCCTCTTTGCAAACCACCATCTTCCTGCTTGTGCATATTCCTGTGATTACTACTGAGACATTTTTACGGGTAAAAAGCTCACTCTCCTGTGCTCCGATTAATGCAACCAACTCTCTGCCCACATTTCCAAATCCGGCAATAAAGAGGTTAATCCTCCTCTTTCTTGTTCCGAAAAATTCGTCATGAATCACCTTTATTGCGTTTGAGGTATCTGCTGCAGCAATTATTGTGGAGATATTTCTCTCAGAAGAGCCCTGTGCTATTGCTCTGAGGTTGATGCCCGCCCTGCCGAGGGCATCAAACATTCTTCCCCCGGTTCCCGACTGATTCTTCATATCGTCTCCTACAAGAGTGACTATAGAGAATCCTTTCTCTACAACTACCCTGTTAACTTTATTAATGCTAATTTCATAGGCAAATGCCTCATCTACTGCTGTGCCTGCCCTCTCTGCATCTGCCTCCTCAACCGCAACGCACATCGTGTGTAACGATGAGGCCTGAGTTATGAGAATCACATTTACTGCAGCATTTGCCAGCGCTGTAAAGAACCTCCCCGAATATCCCGGGATACCTACCATTCCGCTCCCTTCAAGTGAAAGAAGTGCTATTCTGTTACTGCTTGAGATCCCTCTGATTTTGCTTTTGTTTTCGGGGGGGTATCTCTCAATTGTGGTTGATGCCCCGTGAGGGTCAAATGTGTTTTTGACAATTATTGGAATCCCTTTTCTTACAACAGGTTGAATAGTAGGCGGATAAACCACCTTTGCGCCAAAATGCGAAAGTTCAAGTGCCTCTTTATACGAAATATGTTCAATAGTTCTTGCTTCGGGAACAATTCTGGGGTCGGCTGTCATCATTCCGCTCACATCTGTCCATATCTCTAGAACCCTGGCCCCTGTTCCCACGGCAAAGAGCGAGGCGGTGTAATCTGAACCTCCTCTGCCGAGGGTGGTGGTTCTATCCTCATAGTCACTGGCAATGAAGCCCGGGACAACGTATAACCTTGTTCCGTTTGCCTGAAGATACTCTCCCATTCTTCTGTACGTCTCATCTGTATCTACTATGTTAAATGAATTGACTCTTTTTGTTTTAATAAAGTTGCGTGCGTCTGTCCATACATTATTTATGCCAAGTGATGTGAGTTTGGCAGAAATTATTGATGTAGAGAGCAGCTCTCCAAAACTCATAACCACATCTGACGATGCCGGTGTTAACTCTCCCACAAGCGAGATCCCTTCGCAGATCTCCCTGAGCTTTTGAAAAAGCTCGGCACACCTTGCTGTAACGGGCTCTCTGAAGCCTGAAGGGATAAGTTGTTCAATAATCTGGCTGTGTCTGACCTCAAGTTGTGTAATTACCTCTTTGTAACCTGTGTCTTTGGAGGATGCAAGTCTTCCCGTCAGAATGAGCTTGTCTGTACAACCACCGATTGCCGAAGCAACCAGAATTGTTCTGTCTCTTTTCACCGCCTCCGCTACTATGGAGGTAACCTTTGAAATGTTTGTTGCATCTGCAACCGAGCTCCCGCCGAATTTAAGTACCTGCATTGTTAATTATTGTTAAAAAGTTGAAAGTTCTCTCTGAGTATCCTCTCGGTCTGCTGCCATTCCAGAAGAAAGCCATCGTGTCCGTAAAGCGAATGTACAATAGCGAATCTTGCCCCCCTTATCATCCTGCTCAGGTAAATCTGCTCCTCTATAGGGAATAGATTGTCGTTATCTATCCCAATAACAAGGGTGTCGGCCTTAATTGATGATAGAGCTCTGGTCAAGCCACCTCTGCCTCTTGCAACATTATGACTGTCTATGCATTTGGTGAGGTAGAAGTATGAATATGCATCAAATCTTGCAGATAGCTTCTCTCCCTGATATCTTTGATAGCTGCATGCCTTATCTGCAAAGAGGAAATCACTCTCATCCTCTGACTGGCTTTTTGAATAACCTTCATAAGAACGGTATGAGAGAAGTGCTATTGAGCGGGCCGCCTCAAGCCCTGCCTTTCCTCCGCTCAGACTCTCTTGTTTCTCAAAAGAGGGGTCTGCCTTAAGTGCCATTCTCTGTGACTCATTAAATGCGGCTCCCCATGGTGAGACCTGTGCATTACAACCGATAAGTACCATATTTTTTACAATATCAGGATACATTATGCTCCACTCAAGTGCTTGGAATCCACCAATCGAACCTCCGATTATAAGATCTATAGTATCAATCTTCAGATGCTCTCTTAAAAGGTTATGAGCAACAACAGTGTCCCTTACTGTGACCTCAGGAAAGTTTAACAAAAGAGGCTTACCGTCAGCCCCCGGTGAGGCAGGTCCCGAGGAGCCATAACAGGAACCGAGCATATTTGCACAAATTACGTAAAATTTCTCTGTATCAAACAGCTTCCCCGGGCCAACGAGACCACTCCACCACTCTTGTGGATTGGAGTTTGCAGTAAGGGCATGACAAATCCAGATTACCTTTTGACCGGGAACATAGCTTCTGCTGTGGTGATAACAAATTTCCAGAGAGTCCGTTGTTTTGCCGCTCTCAAGCTTAAATGGTTTGTTGTATTTGTAAATCTCTCTCTCCATACACTAAATCCTCCTCAATGCCTGCTCAATATCAGCCTTTAAATCCCCGATATTCTCAATTCCCAATGAAACCCTAAGCATATTTTCCCCTATACCTGCTCTCTCAAGCTCTTCTTTGCTTAGCTGAGCGTGTGTTGTAGAGGCAGAGTGGCTAATAAGGGTTTTATTATCCCCGACATTTACTAGATGACTTATCAGTTCAAGAGCATGAACAAAATCTGGTGTCTTTCCCGTAGGGCGACCGTTTTTCCCTGTTTCCGAGGCTTTAAGTGTAAAGGTGAGAACACCTCCGAAGCCGTTTTTGAAATATTTTTTTGCCCTTTGGTGGTTAGGATTATTTTTAAGTCCCGGGTAGTTTACAGATTCAACCTTTGGATGAGATTCAAGCCATTGGGCAAGTTCAAGTGCATTGCCAACAATTTTATCCATTCTAAGTGAAAGAGTTTCGCAACCTTGTTGTATCAGAAATGAGTTAAATGGGCTTAAAGAGCAACCCCAGTCGCGTAGCCCTTCGGCGCGGGCTTTAACTGCAAAAGCTATGTTCCCAAGCTGAGATCCCTCTCCAAAACTCTCCCAAAAGCTAAGTCCGTGATACGATTCCGATGGTTGTGTAAATTGCGGAAACTTACCGTTGGCCCAGTTAAAATTGCCACAGTCAACTACAATGCCTCCAATTGATGTTCCGTGTCCGCCAATCCACTTTGTTGCCGCATGAGTTATCACCGCTGCACCGTAGTCAATTGGGCGGAAGAGATATCCGGCGGCACCAAATGTGTTATCTACAATTAGCGGAATCTCATATTTCTTACTTAGTTCGGCAAATGCTTCAAATTCAGGGATATAAAAATCTGAATTTCCGATTGTCTCAATGAAAATTGCTTTCGTTTTGTTATCAATTTTGGATTCAAACTCTGCAATATTGTCATTTGAGGCAAACCGAAATTCAATTCCGAGTCGTTTAAAGCTGATTTTAAATTGATTGTGAGTGCCGCCATAAAGTGAAGTTGCGCTTACAATATTATCGCCTGCCGATGCTATATTTTGGATTGCGAGAAACTGGGATGCCTGGCCCGATGAGACTGCAACAGCAGCTGCAGCACCCTCGAGTGCTGCAACTCTCTTCTCAAGCACGTCTGTGGTTGGGTTTGATAATCTGGTATATATATGACCGGGATGTGAAAGGGCAAACAGCGATGCTGCGTGTTCTGTACTGTCAAAAAGAAACGATGATGTTTGGCATATAGGCGTGACACATGGTGAATTTGAGGCACTTATATCACGGCCTGCATGCACCTGAAGGGTGTCAAAATGTTTTATACTCATTGATTGATGATGATTTAAGGGTTACGAAATCTCTTGAAGGGGATTTATGGGCACTGCCCAATGGTTCTGCGTAAGAACCCGAAACTAGCTATGCATCTTGCGATGCATTCGCATCATCATCGTTGTGGATGTGAAAATCGTAATGCCTGTAGGTAAAAAAGAGAAGCCGGCAGAGTGTGTTCTGCTTGTACAAGGTTGTATGTTGTTCTCTTTTAGCATTTTTTGATCTATCGGCGGCAAAGTTATGGATTGTAATCAAAAAATCCAAATTTATTATATGCATTCAAAATCCTGATAAGTTAACTTTGCTGTTTAATTGGTATATTTGTCAGTTGTTTAAATGGATTGAATTCTATGAAAAAATTTTATTTAGATAGAAATTTTGTCACCATTCCGATTATCTTTTTACTGGTGATAAACACCTCTTTTTCTCTCTTCGGACAGGAGAGCAACTTTTCGAGTATCAGAAAGGGTATTGTTGGTGATGGTTGCGAAACGTGTTCAGATCCACTTTATAAAGTCTCTGATCTATTGCCGGAGGGGACATTCACTAAGGGAATGGAGGGGCCTGCAGTTGATAAAAAGGGTAATCTGTACGCAGTCAATTACAAAGAGCAGGGCACTATTGGGATAGTAGCCCCCGATGGTATTGCATCTGAGTTTGTAAGACTGCCTCAAGGATCAATAGGCAATGGAATAAGATTTAGCAAAGATGGCAGTATGTATATTGCCGATTATACAAAGCACAATATTTTAAAAGTTGATATGAAAACCCGTGATATTACGGTTTTTGCTCACAACTCTCAGATGAATCAACCAAATGACATTGCCGTATCTCCCATTTCAGGGATAATATATGCAAGCGACCCTGCCTGGAGAGACTCTACAGGAATGTTGTGGATGGTTACAACGGATGGTATAATAACCCTTTTAGAAAAAAACATGGGCACAACCAATGGGGTAGAGGTGAGTCCGGATGGGAAGTTTCTGTATGTGAACGAGTCTATCCAAAGAAATGTGTGGGTATATGATATTTTACCGGATGGAAAGATATCGGGGAAGAGACTGTTCTATAAATTCAATGATTATGGGATGGACGGTATGAGATGCGACCCTGCGGGGAATCTCTATATTACCCGTCACGGCAAAGGTACAGTAGTTAAGCTCTCGCCATCGGGTACTATAACAGCGGAGTATACTCTTAGAGGTAAGTTATGCAGTAACATAACCTTTTCAACAGATTATAAGAAAGCATATATCACCCTTGCTGACAGAGGGTGTTTTGAGGTAATTGAGTTCTGATTAAATCCACATAAACTATATGATAAACGAAAACGGTAAACTCTCCGATGAGGTAATTACGTGTAAAAATTGCGATAACACTTTTACAGGACATTTCTGTAATAACTGCGGGCAATCTGCCAAGGATTTTGACAGACCTGTAAGCTTGTTGATTGTTGATGCAATGTCAAATATGTGGGCCTTTGATACACGACTTTGGAAAACTCTTAAGTCAATTTTATTTAAGCCGGGTGAGATGGCTCTTGAATATGTTGCCGGTAAACGGGTAAGATACATGCCTCCTTTCAGACTTTATCTCTTTATAAGCTTCATTTTCTTTATACTGTTAAGACTCTCCGCGAATACTGACTCAAATATTAAACTTATATCTGTCAGTGACAATGACGAAGAAGTTAAGACTGAACAGAGTATAAACAGTAGTGCAAATTCATCAGAGAGAGAAGTTGCTGTTAAAGAAAAGAAGGGTGTAGAAATAAAGAAACAAAATAAGGCTAAAGAGGAGATTAAGGCAAATAAGGAGTTATATGTCTCAAGATTTTTTACTTACCTATCGTGGGCACTTATTGTGATGATGCCCCTCTACGCCTTTTTCTTATGGTTATTATTTAAAAAACACCAGAGGCATTACCTTGCTCACTTTATCTTTTCGTTGAATCAGCATGCATTTTTGTTTGTGATTTTATCCATATTGATAATATTCCAGTTATTGTTCCCTCAAAAACAGACATTGTACGAAGCTTGGCTCCTTCTGGCTTTTCCTGTATATCTGATTTCGGGAGGAAGAAAATTGTACAAGGCAAAATGGAGGACTATTATTCTGCGTATGACTGCTGCCTTCTTTATTTATCAGATTATTGTAATTACAATGATAGTGATGGTATCCTATATGCTCATTTATAAGTTTATTTGAGATTTTAAAATATATAAAAAGGCTGCCATTTTTATAATGACAGCCTTTTATTATTTGCAATTATTTGTTATTCAAACTTCTGTAATAAAAGCTCCATAAGTTTAACTGCTGCTCCCGAAACCGAGGTTCCCGGGCCGAATATTGCAACGGCACCTGCTTTGTAAAGTGCATCGTAATCCTGAGCAGGAATTACACCACCCACAATTACCATAATATCTTCACGTCCAAGTTTTTTCAGTTCACCAACAATCTGAGGAACAAGAGTTTTATGTCCCGCAGCAAGCGATGAAACTCCTACGATGTGAACATCATTTTCAACGGCCTGTTTTGCAGCCTCTTCCGGAGTCTGGAATAGTGGACCCATATCAACATCAAAGCCACAGTCTGCATAGCCTGTTGCTACAACTTTGGCTCCGCGGTCGTGTCCGTCCTGTCCAAGTTTTGCAATCATAATTCTTGGCTGACGACCCTCTTTTTTGGCAAAATCGGCAACAAGGCTCTTAGCCTTTTCAAAATCGCTGTCGTTTTTAACCTCGCTTGAATAAACGCCTGTATTCATACGAATTACTGCTTTATATCTTCCTGCTACCTCTTCGCATGCATCTGAGATCTCTCCCAGAGTAGCCCTTACGCGGGCTGCCTCAACGGCAAGTTCCAGAAGGTTGCCGCTCTTCTCTGCCGCTGCCTTTGTAATAGCTGCAAGAGCTGCCTTAACTTTGGCCTCATCACGGTTTGCACGAAGTTCATTGAGTCTTGCAATTTGTGATTCCCTTACCTTAGTGTTGTCAACGTCAAGAATTTCCAAAGGATCCTCTTTCTCGAGACGATATTTGTTAAGTCCTACAATTGCATCAGTACCGGAGTCGATTCTTGCCTGTTTACGGGCAGCAGCCTCTTCGATCCTCAGTTTAGGAATACCTGTCTCAATTGCTTTGGCCATTCCGCCCAGTTTCTCAACCTCTTCTATATGCCCCCATGCACGTTCTGCAATCTCTGCTGTGAGCTTCTCTACATAGTATGAACCTGCCCAAGGGTCAAGTGATTTGGTAATATTCGTCTCCTCCTGAAGGTATATCTGTGTGTTTCTTGCAATACGAGCAGAGAAGTCTGTTGGAAGGGCAATTGCCTCGTCAAGTGCATTGGTGTGAAGCGACTGTGTATGACCAAGTGCTGCACCCATTGCTTCAATACATGTGCGGGCAACGTTGTTAAACGGATCCTGCTCTGTAAGTGACCATCCCGAAGTCTGTGAGTGGGTTCTCAGAGACATCGATTTCGGATTTTTAGGGTTGAACTGTTTTACAAGTTTAGCCCAGATCATTCTTGCAGCGCGCATTTTGGCAATCTCCATAAAGTGATTCATACCAATAGCCCAGAAGAAGGATAGTCTTGGTGCAAACTGGTCAACATCCATTCCGGCTGCTATTCCTGTTCTGAGGTATTCAAGACCGTCGGCCAGGGTATATGCCATCTCGATATCGCAAGTAGCACCTGCCTCCTGCATATGGTAACCTGATATAGAGATTGAGTTGAACTTAGGCATATTTTTGGCCGTGTATGAGAATATATCTCCAATGATTCTCATTGAGAAATCGGGTGGATAGATGTATGTATTTCTAACCATGAACTCCTTAAGGATGTCATTCTGAATGGTTCCTGATAACTCTTCAAGTTTGGCACCCTGCTCAAGTCCGGCAACAATATAGAATGCAAGCACAGGAAGTACTGCACCGTTCATTGTCATAGATACCGACATTTTGTTCAAAGGAATCTGGTCAAACAGAACCTTCATATCTTCTACACTGCAGATACTTACACCTGCTTTTCCTACGTCTCCCACAACCCTTGGATGGTCGGCATCGTATCCGCGGTGTGTTGCAAGGTCAAAAGCAACAGAGAGTCCTTTCTGCCCTGCAGCAAGGTTTCTTCTGTAAAATGCGTTTGACTCTTCGGCAGTTGAAAATCCTGCATACTGTCTTACAGTCCATGGATTCATAACATACATTGTGCTGTAAGGTCCGCGTAAAAATGGCGGAATCCCGGCAGCATAATTAAGGTGTTCGAGACCTTCAAGGTCAGAGGCTGTGTATGTGCCTTTGAGACCTATCTGTTCGGGTGTCATCCAAACCGGCTGCTCACCTTTTGCAGGTGCAGCGCCTCCGTTATATTTTATATCTGTAAATTTTGGTCGCATAGCCGATATTATTTATTTCTTACTCATCATTAATTCCTGATACTGCTTAAGAGTTTCAAGCACATTGCTCTTAACACTTATGAAGTTGGTTATTCCTGCTGCAATAAGTTCGTCTTTGCATGCAGGTTCTCCTGCAACTACAATAATGGCCTTATCACCTGCAAGTTGCTTGATCTTAGGCATTGCCTCTGCATATTCATCGTCAGATGAGCAGGCAACAATAATGTCTGCATTAGCTTTAAGAGCAGCCTCAACACCCTCCTCAACAGATGAGAAACGGTTATTGTCGGTCACCTCAAACCCGGCTACTGCAAAGAAGTTGCACGAGAACTGAGCTCTGGCTCTCGCAAAAGCAAGGTTCCCGAAGGTTAACATAAATGCAGACGGAGTTCTCTCCATTCCCTCTGTTGTAAAGCGTAGCGCTTCAAAAGCCTGTGCTCCGCGGTATTTTTCAAGTGGTTCTGCAATCGGGTTTTCGCTCTTCTCCCAGTCTGCACCACGGGTTACAACATCAAGTGTTACCTCTTTGTCTGCCTTTTCGGTAAAGTTAGGGTACTGATTTGTTCCAAGGAGAATTTCTCTTCTGGTAGCTATGTTAAGATCTCTCTTTGATGATGCAGCCTTAATTTCGCCTTGAATATAACCCTCTTTAAAGGCATTTATATAACCACCTTTCTGCTCTGTTGTTGTGAAGAGTTTCCATGCCTGTTCAGCTATAGAGGCTGTTAAAGTCTCGATATAATATGAACCGGCAGCAGGATCTGTAATTTTATCAAAGTGGGACTCCTCTTTAAGAATAATCTGAGTATTTCTGGCAATTCTGTTGCTGAACTCGGCCGGTTCACGGTAGATATAGTCAAACGGAAGTACCTCAAGTGAGTGTACCCCTGCCAGAGCTGCACTCATAGCCTCGGTTGTTCCGCGAAGCATATTAACATATGCATCGTAAACAGTCATATTCCACTGACTTGTTACAGCGTGTACCGAAATTTTCTGTGAAGATGCTTCATTTGCACCATACTCTTTGGTAATGTTGGCCCAAAGCATTCTGGCTGCGCGGAATTTAGCTATCTCCATGAAATAGTTAGGGCCTATTGCCATTGTGAACTTAATTCTTGAAGCTGCCTCATCTGCAGAGTATCCCATTTCGGTGAGCATATTCATATATTCACTTCCGGCTGCCATAGCAAAACCAAGCTCTTGTACTATTGTCGATCCCGCATCATTAAATGCATATCCTTCAACTCCGATAACTCTTATTCCGGGGTAATCTTTTACCAGATCCATACATTTTTTAATTGTTGATCCGAAATCAGCACAGCAGAAATTGCCTGTGGTTGTGAGTTTTCTGAGAGGATCAAAATCAAATGAAGCTTTAATCTCATTTGGTTTTACTCCTGCTGCATTAGCAACATGAATAAATGATTCAATAATGTCTGCAGTTGCACACGAGCATCCTTCAAAATTTACCTCTGTATTAGAAAGATCTATATCTTTCAGTAAAACAGACATCTCTCCCATACAGATTGAAGCATTCCCATCGATGCAGAAAGCTATCGATTCTACTCCTCTTTTAAGACCGTCAACGGCCTGTCGATTTGCTTTTTCAAAGCTCTCCCAGGCACAGTATCCCTGGCGTACCAGCCAGTTGTTGCCCTCTTCTACCCCTCTTACAAATGGAAAAGATCCCGGTGTGCCTCCCATGTGGTTAAGCTTCTCGAGATCTTCGGAGCGGTAATAAGGGTGTACTGCAAACCCCTCCATTGTCTTCCATACGAGTCTCTTTTCATAATCGGCACCTTTAAGGTCCTTGTTTATGACCTCTTCCCATTGTGTGGTGGAAACAGGTTGAAACTCAGCAAATAGTTGTTTTGCCATATCTATTATTTTTGTTTATTGAGTGTTTCAAAATAATTCGCAAAGGTATAAATCTTTCCTTAATATTAAACCTTTTAAGGTATGTTTAGTCTTAGATGAAACGAACAATTAAAAAGGTTAAGATGATGAAAAAATTTTATGTAACATTAGCTATGGCAATTTTTGCCATATCACTATCAGCACAGAATATGCCTGTACGAGACAAAGGATTTATGGGCGCTAACCCTGCAAAACTACAGCCTCAACTGACAGCTGAACAGCAGGAATCAATTAAAAATCTAAGACTAGAGTTAAGAAAAGAGATGATTCAGATTGATAATCAGCTTGCAGAAAAAAGGGCTCAACTCAAAACTCTTGAGCAGGTAGAAAAACCGGATATGAAGGCTATTAACTCAAAAATTGATGAGATTACATCTCTACAGAACAAGAAGATGAAGGCCTCGGTTGCCAACAGGGCAAAAGTACGCTCACTTTTGACCGAGGAGCAGAGAGTTGCATTTGATTCTAGAGCAGGTAAGATTCATAACCGTAACTTTAGGGTTAATATGCATAAAGGTGCTTCTCCGGCAGTGATGCATTTCAGAATGCAAAACGGTGAGGGATTAAAAAGAGGTGAAATGATGCAGAACGGTCAAAGAGAGATCAGAATTATGCAGATGCGCAAAGAGCGCAATACTGAGCAGAAGGAGAATTAAACTCCTCTCTCCAGATCACCTGCCCGATTGTTGTAATCGGCCATATCGGCACCGGAACCACTTTTGATGTCTTTGTCTGATTTGACATCAATATGAGGAGCTTCGGTGCCTTCCTCTTTTTGCTTCTTTTTGAGGACGGCTTTTCTGAGTTCGAAGTTTTGACCAAGATACTTTCTTCTTACCTCAGGATTATTTGCAAGAACCTCTGCAGTACCGCTTTCAAGGATACTACCCTCATAAAGAAGATAAGCTCTGTCTGTAATTGCAAGTGTTTCGTGAACATTATGGTCGGTAATTATTATACCTATGTTCTTTAATTTAAGTTTTGCAATTATATGTTGGATATCCTCTACTGCAATCGGGTCAACCCCGGCAAATGGTTCGTCAAGCAGTATAAATTTGGGGTCTATCGCCAATGCCCTTGCTATTTCACAGCGCCTTCTCTCCCCCCCTGATAACTGTACTCCAAGGTTTTTTCTCACTTTATGTAAGCTGAACTCATCCAGGAGCTCTTCAAGTCGATCGTGCCTCTCTCTTTTTGTAAGATCGGACAGCTCCATAACAGCCATAATGTTGTCTTCTACAGATAATTTCCTGAATACAGATGCCTCCTGAGCTAGATACCCCAGACCCTTTTGTGCTCTTTTATACATAGGTAGTTCTGTGATCTCTTCGTTGTCAAGGAAAATTTTACCTGCATTAGGTTTAATCAGGCCGGTAATCATATAAAAACTTGTTGTTTTACCGGCTCCGTTAGGACCCAGAAGCCCCACTATCTCTCCCTGTTCTACCTCTATAGAGACGTTTTTAACAACTGTCCTGGCTCCGTATTTTTTAACAAGATTGCTGCAGTGTAATCGCATTTTACTTAAGTTCTAAATTGAGATCATCAATTATTTTTTTTACCTCAGGGTTATTTGCCTTCAAAAAGTCTGCCTTTTGTTGCGGCATATATAATTTATCTTCGGTCTCCTCGTCAGGTGTGACCTCAATATCGAGCGTAATATCTTTATTATTGAGATTAACTCTCAGGAATTCAAGAAGCCTGACCTTGCAATGCTGTACAATCCAGTTTTTCTGAAGTTCGTTCTTCACATTGAAAAGAATATGAGAATCCCCCTTTATTACCGGAGTAGCCTGAGATATAGTGGTAGATAGCCTCGGAAGTGAACTCTCTGATTGAGCCATTTTAACCCAAACCTCGCTCAATTTATCCTGTTCGATTTTATCTGAACCAATTCTGTTGGCACTTCCTGGACCTGTCTTAATCCCGTTTTTGCCTGCTGAGTTGAGTAAATCTTTAATTGAAATTGAGGCTACACCTCCATTCCCGTTTGATTTAACCGGTTTTGATTCGGGTTTTTCCTGGTTTTCACTTGTGGCTATTGTAGCAATATCCTCTTTTGTTGCAGTAGCTATGGTGCTTTCAGTAGTTTTTTTATTCTCCTTTTTAGGTGCTGTATCTTCAACTACATGTGAAGTCTTAGATGGCGTTTGTGGCTCTTCACCAACCCAGGTGGGAGAGTTAATTTTGCATAGTTTTAAAAGGGCAATCTCTATATGCAGCCTTGGATGGCCGCTGTTTTTATATCCTGCTTCACATGCTGATGTTATATTGAGTGCGTCATATAAGAAGTTAAGAGAACAGTGCTGTGATTGCTGACTGTATTTTTCAGTTACAGATGGTGCAAGATCGAGCAGAGGGAGAGTGTTTTTGTCTTTGCATATAAGCAGGTCCCTGAAGTGATTGCTTAATCCGCCAATAAAATGGAGTGCGTTAAAGCCTTTAGTTAATATTTCGTTAAAGATAAGAAGCACCTCTGTGTGTTCCCCTTTAAGAAAATGTTCTGTCAGCCTTATATAATAATCATAGTCCAGTACATTTAAAGTAGAGATTACATTTTCATAAGTAATGGTGGCTCCACAAAAAGCAACGGCCTGATCAAATATTGTTAGGGCATCTCTCATTGCTCCGTCTGCCTTTTGAGCAATTATATGAAGAGCTTCCAGATCTATTGTAACACCCTCTTTTTCTGCAATTGCGGTAAGATTTTTAACTATATCCTCTACTGAAATGCGGTTGAAATCGTATGTCTGGCATCTTGAGAGAATAGTAGGAAGAATTTTATGCTTCTCTGTTGTGGCAAGTATAAATATTGCGTGAGCAGGCGGCTCTTCAAGTGTTTTTAAAAACGCATTAAATGCAGATGAAGAGAGCATATGAACCTCATCAATTATATAAACGCTGTACTTACCTATCTGAGGGGGAATTCTTACAAGTTCGTTAAGTTGTCTGATATCTTCAACCGAGTTATTTGATGCTGCATCCAATTCGTGAATGGAGTATGATCTGCCCTCTGTAAATGATACACACGACTCACAATTGTTACAGGGTTCCATATTTGAACCCGGATTAAGACAGTTGATAGTCTTTGCAAAAATTCTGGCGGTAGTTGTTTTTCCCACACCCCTTGGCCCGCAAAACAGATATGCATGAGCCAGCTGCTTTCTCAAGATGGAATTTTTGAGTGTTGTAGCTATATTACTTTGTCCTATAAGGCTTTCAAAGCTGTCAGGACGGTATTTTCTTGCAGATACGATAAATCTTTCCATACCAGACAAAAGTACAAATTTTTATCTAATTTTGCATCGGTACAAAAAATTAGAAAAATGAGGTATCTGATAATGCTTATTCTCTCTTTCTCCATTTCATCGGGATTGTTTGCGCAGAAATTTATAAGGGAGACAAGAAACACATTTACAAGTTTTGGAACAAAAATCACAAAGGTTGTTATCCCCTCTACAACTCTTGCCGATATGGTTTTAAGGGATGCTGTTAATAAAGGGTGGAGGATATCGCCTTTTGAATTCTGTGATTCTCAGGAGTATGAAGCCCTTAAAAATGATACAAGCTACTTTTTTCTTATGAGGGTAGATGGTCGTTTTAAAAATGAACTTGAGCCTAAGATTGAATATCTTACCCTTATTCAGGGAGGGCCCGAAGTTAAAAGAGGGACATACAGCAATAAAAACATAGTAACACTGCCTATACAGGAGACCGGAGACGTTTCGGGAGCAAATCTGCATCTGATTCCTATCTATATCGATATAATTCAGAATCATATATATAAAATTCAGAATGATGTCTCTCTCGCATTCAAAGGGAACCTGTTTTATGCCGATAAAGTAACAGATGTAATAGGGAGGGATCTTCTGATTGCATCTGAGCTCCTATCATATACACCTGGAAACTCTGAGATTTCAGATCTCTTTAAAGGGAAAGCAAAACTCGTCTCAGAGGAGGATGTAGAGGATGCAATAATTGGCAATAAAAAGAATACAGTTGTCACTGTTCTCATTAAACCAAGAGGTAACAGCAGAGGATCATACTGCTATAAAATGCTCGTCTCTACAGATAGCCACGAACTGCTTTTTTTCAGAAGACATAAAATATCTCTGCTCCTTCCGGCAGGATTCACAAAAGAGGATATCAGAAAAATTTCTGTTCCGTTTCAGTTTTAAAAATGACAATTATTACATCAGAATTAAATTCGGGAATAAAGTACGTATTCAGAAAAATATCATCTCCCGTTGCATATTGTGCTCTTAGCATTAAAGCGGGAACAAGGGATGAATTACCCGGGATCAACGGTATAGCTCACCTGACAGAACATATGTTGTTTAAGGGAACTACCAGCCGTGGTGCAAGAAGGATTAATAATTTTCTGGAGAGTCTCGGCGGAGAGCTGAATGCATACACAACTAAAGAGGAAACCGTTATTCATGCAACCGTGCTTAAAGAGGATGTGGCCAAGGCTGTGGAACTTTTAAGTGATCTTGCTTTTAACTCGCTTTTCCCGGAAAAGGAGCTGGCAAAAGAGAAGGAGATTGTTCTGGACGAAATCAGCTCATATAAAGACACCCCGTCTGAGCAGATATTTGATGATTTTGATGAGTATCTTTTTGATGGACACCCGTTATCAATGCCTATTCTTGGTAAACCAAAAAGTGTTAAAAAGATAACAACAGAAAATATAAGGGAGTTTACCGATAGCTATTATCGTCCTGCCAATATGAGCTTTTGCATTGTTGCAGATATGCTCCCTGAAAGAGGAGCGAAACTCGTAGAGAAACATTTTGGCAAAAAGATTAATAACGGACATGCACCAAACGGATTAAGAAAGTCCGAACTACCACTTTTGCCGTCGTCAAACCCGGGGATAAAAAGCATAACACGCAAAACCTATCAGGTCCATTGTGTAACAGGGTCGAGAGCCTATTCTATGTATAACGATATGCGTCTGCCTCTTGCTCTTTTAACCAATATACTTGGAGGTCCTGCCTTAAATTCGCGTCTTAATCAGTCTTTGAGAGAGAAGCATGCACTTGCCTATACTGTAGATGCAAGTTACACTCCCTATACCGATACAGGTTTGTTTACAATCTATTTCGGATCCGACAAGAGTAATCTTGAAAAATGCCGCGAAGTTGTTAATAAAGAGATTAATCTGCTTAAAGAGAGAGAACTCTCTCCGGCCACTCTTAAGGCTGCCAAAAAACAGTTGCTTGGTCAGCTTGCCATCTCTACAGATAATGCTGAGTCACAATGTCTCTCGCTTGGAAAATCTCTGTTGTTTTACGGAAAGGTAGAACCTATAGAGGTGATAAGAGAGAAAATTGCATCAATTGAGGCTTCCCAGATACATCGTGCTGCGAATGAGATACTCAATACAGAAAGTATGTTTACTCTGATATATAATTAGTGATGGAGACTTTACTTGAAAACTACATACAAGATCATAACGGCGGCTTGCCGGAGGTTCTTGAATGGCTTAAGGAGCAGACATTGATTAATGCCGGACACCACTCAAAAATGTTAGCAGGGGAGCAGTTGGGCAGATTCCTTATAGAGTTTTCAAGGTTGATCTCTCCCTCTAAAATTCTGGAAATAGGTACTTTTACAGGATATTCGGCTATTTGTCTTGCGCAGGGTCTTAAAACGGGTGGAATACTAGATGCTCTGGAGAAAGACATAAGACATGAGAGGCTGATAAGAGAGGGGTTTGAAAGGGCCGGCCTCTCTTCTGCAATTGTACTTCATTTTGGGGATGCAACTGAATTGATACCTAAAATGGAAGGGCCGTACGACCTGGTCTATATTGATGCAAATAAGAGGGAGTATTGTTCTTACTATAATTTAGCATTTGATTTGGTTAAGCCGGGAGGGTATATTCTGGCTGATAATGTTCTATGGTATGGAAAAGTTGCTGATCCGAAACCTTCTGCCGATGCACAGACGCAAGAGATTTTAAAATTTAATGAGATGGTAAAAAATGACCGTCGAGTTTCGGGCTTTATTCTCCCTCTTCGCGACGGTCTGTACATTATTAAAAAGTTATAGATACTTTCAGAATATAATTATTTTAGATATTCAATATCCATATTATATCTCCACCTTCCAAAGTATAGATTACCTCCTCTCCACTCAACTTCGCCGCGTTGGAAATCAATAGTTTCGCTTCTCGGATAAATCTTGGCAGGGTAAAGTGGCTGAGAGATATCATTATTTACAATCAATCTGTATGCATCCAGCCCTTTGGTAAAGAAATAGAATGAGTCGTCATCTCCTTTGCTCTCTTTTACACGTCCAAAAGATTGATCAACAGGAACCCATCCTATCCCTTCGAAATAGGCCTCTGCCCAATCGTGTAGATTCATATTGCCAGGGTGCATCATCCATCCTGATTGCCATCTTGCAGGAATACCGGCACAACGTGCCATAGTAATAAACAGCAGTGATACCTGTCCACAGTCCCCGTGTCTGTTTGCAAGTACATATTCCGGAATGTTGTCAATTGTAGAGTACTCTCTTGCACTCGCCCATGGGAAATTAGAATCTATCCATTCATAAATCTTTCTGGCTTTAAGGTATGGATTTGACTCCTCTCCAACTGCCTCTTTAACTGCATTTCTGATATTCTCGCTGAATATAATGTGGGGGTCTCTCTCAGATGTGTATTTTATGTATTCGGGAGTATCTGCTTTATATTCAGCAACATCATCTGCTTTAAAAAGGTGCACCTGGGCATATGATGTATATGTAAATCTGTAACTAAAGGTAAGCGGCTGGTCTTTGGAAGCTATCCCCTCCATATAAATGGTTTTGTGGTCGTATGTGTCCGGAGAAATTAAGTACTCAGGCTGTGAAACCGAAAGCAGTGCAATTCCTGTATGAGCCTTGTTATCTGTTCTTGGATAAGGCATCCAAACTCTTACCACCTCTCCGGCAGGGACCTCCCCCGGTTTGACTGTAAGCGTATATGTTACGTTCATTTTAACAGGAGATACTAACTCCTTTTTTGTTCTCTTTGCTTCTGCTACCAATTCCGGTATATGCCAGGTGAGAAATCTGTTGAGGGAGTCACTTTGGCCTCCGTTAGGTAGTTCAAAATATTTAGCAGCAACTGAGTCTATTCTGAACAGATTTCTGGGAGCGGAGTTAAAGTATAGCTTCTCTCCGTCTATAATCATATTTTCAAGTGCATTTGTCTTCTCCCATAATGCTATCTCCTCAGAGGTTACTTCGGGATGATATTTGCGGATATAATTTAACACAGAGGTATCTCGCTTCGAAAAGTCCTTTTTGATTCTGTCAAGTTTTTCAAGAAGAAAATTCATCTGCCAGCGCTCGGTATCCGAAATTGTGTCGCTTGCCAGGTAGAGTCTGATCATCTTTGATGCCTCAGTGAATTCGCCTTTCTCAATAGTATTATTAATGAGATCTTTGTCCGGCATTCTGTAAGACAAAGAATCTCCACATGCAAAAAGCAGTGTGGAGATAATAATTAAGGATATGTTCCTCATATTTTTATGTTTAAGTTTAGAGAATTGATTCTCTGCTTATGATTTGCAGCGTTCTGCGTAGCTTCTTGTACGTGTGTCGACTTTAATACGCTCACCCTGGTTGATAAAAAGCGGTACCATAATCTCTGCTCCGGTTTCAACTGTAGCAGATTTCATTGCGTTTGTAGATGCTGTGTCACCTTTAACTGCAGGTTCTGTATAGGTAATCTCCATCTCTACAAATGGCGGAAGTTCGCAAGTGAGTACTCTCTCCTGATCTGCAAGGAACATCATCTCTACATATTGACCCTCTTTCATAAGATCTGAATTATCTACCATATCCGGCTCAAGAGAAATCTGTTCGAAGGTTTCGTTGTGCATAAAATTAAAACCCATGTCATCTTTGTAAAGAAACTGATAAGGCCTTCTTTCAACGCTTATTATATCAACTTTTTCTCCGGCTGTGAAGGTGTTTTCCAGAATTCTTCCGTTTTCAAGATTTCTCATTTTAACCTTAACGAATGCTCCGCCTTTGCCGGGCTTCACGTGCTGGAACCAAACTATTGAACATGGTTTACCATTGAAATCGATACATAATCCGTTTTTAAAATCAGCTGTAGTTGCCATATAGATAAATTTAATTTGGCGCAAAGATAAGATAAATGGGGATATTTTTTTGCAAAAATCAAAATTAGTGCTACTTTTGCACTCCCAAACCAAACGGTGCCATAGCTCAGTTGGTAGAGCAAAGGACTGAAAATCCTTGTGTCCCCGGTTCGATTCCTGGTGGCACCACCCAAAAGCCGCATAGCTTCAAAGCATGCGGCTTTTGTTTTTAAATAAGCACTTATCAAGCTTGAGTTCCATAACTATAAATCAGTTTTGCATTTCCAACTCCTCAACTCCGGCAACAGATTGTTTTGAGGTGCCCTCCAATTTTCCTGGTACTTTGCGTGTTGCCTGTGAGTTGAGGGTTTGCGAGATTATTTGGGGAGTGCCCGTTTTCGGAATTTAAGTGTTTGAATAACTATCATACTAAGAGGGATATACAAATTAATATTGCCCGTTTTTTGAATTGTAACATTTGCAAGTCATAGATATATAGATATTAAGACAAATACTTAAAAGCACCTTTCGGGAATGCTCAAATTATCTAAGATACCAGTAATAAAAAAACGCAGCGGAATTCGCTGCGTTGATTATCTTCTTTTTATGTATAATGCTATGGTGTTGCAGTTGTTGTGGTAGCAGCAGGATTGCCTCCGCCTATCTTATCGTCGGTTGCGCTCTTGCGTGCCTTTCTTACAGTAACATTGAATTTTCCAAACCTCCAGAACAGGCTGAAATTAGCTGATCTTGAATACATAATTGATTTTGTATTCATTTTGTATGTCAGATCACTTGATTCGTATTCAAATGTCTTTGTGGCCTTGAAAGGATCTCTTACCGAGAATGAGAATACCAATTTGTCTTTAAGAAGTCTTTGTCTGAAACCAATAGCACTGAAAAACATTACAGGACGTTTCGACTGAAGCATTACATCTCCTCCGAAAATGTACGAATCAAAAGATAATGTCGCTTTCTTCCAAAGTGCTCCCGATATACTCATCCCTCCGTTAAAGCTGAAGCCGTTGTTCTCAAGATTCATATCAGCCGAACTGACTGTGGTATAAGCAACCGCTCCGTTAACATTTATGTTTATCTTTTCACCCTCTCTGTATGAGTAGTTAAGATTCATACGGTAACTGCTGTTTTTCCCGATATTTTCATATGTTGTGCTTCTTACGCCGTTCTGATCAATTCTTTGAATCTGTTCAATGTTGTTAACTGAGAAATTTCCGCTTACATTAACTCCGAAATTCCATTTGAGTGATGCTTTTCTGTAACTCAGGTTAATTGAGTTTCTTCTGACAGTTTCAAGATTTGGATTTCCGTATGAAATATTCATTGGGTCAGCATCATTAACATAAGGATTTAAATACCAAATACCTGGGCGGTTAAGCCTCTGTGTGAACGCTGCTGAGATCATGTTCCCTTTTTTCAACATCATGTTGAAGTTAATATAGGGAACAACATCAAACTGTTTGTTGGTAAAAGGTATATTGCCTTCAAAACTCTTTGATAATCCGTCATTAAAGGTGTATTCAGCCCTGAATCCTCCCTTTGCTGTTATCGTCTTGTATTTGTATGCATAACCTCCGTACATACTTCCTATATGCTGGTCATAATCCAGATCGTTTACCTTTGAAGGGTCATCTGTCCAGACATTATCTGCAAATCTCTCGACTTTTGTGTCTGAGGTGTTCTGCCTTAAAATATATTTACCTCCGACCTCTATGAGGTGTTTCTTGGTCAAAGGATCATAATAGTCTACCTGAACGGTATGTTCCATCCCTTTGGCGTTATTTTCTGAATGCTGTTTGTAACCTGTAAAGTTAACTTCGGGATCAATTATGCTCATAATATCTGTACTCATTGGACTGGCATCAACACTATAGCTGAAGGTGAGGTTCTGATCCGGTTTCTTGTAGGTTTTCTGGTAAGATATGCTTCCCGAAAGAGAGCCGAACCCGTTATCTGAGTTGTTTGAACTGGTGTATCTGCGTGTAATCTCTCTGTTCAGATTCATAGTTGTAAATGTAGAAAGACCCTCATTTGTGGAATTTCCCATATAACCTCCGCCTGAAAGTGTTATAAGATTAAGACTGTCTATTTCATAACTGGCTTCGATGTTACTGAAGGTAAATTTGGTGTAAGAGTCTGAGTTGCCAAAAGACTCTGAATAACGGTAAATATCACTTATGAAATTTTCTGATTCAGAAGAGTGAGTGCTTTTTTTAGAGACCTCACTACCATGATATATATTAGTACTTATTGCAAACTTGCCAACTTGTGCCGAGATATAGCCTCCGGCATTATATCCGCCAAGTGTATTCACGCCTGCGTTGATATTACCATTATAACCCTGAGTGGTTTTACGGTTGGTAATGATGTTGATAACCCCTCCGACGCCCTCAGCATCATATTTTGCAGGGGGATTTGTGATTACCTCAATAGATTTTATTGTATTGGCAGGCATCGCTTTTATTGCGTCCTTAAAATTTTTTACGAGCATTCCGGAAGATCTGCCGTCTACCAGCACTTTAAAATTGGTTTCACCGTTCAGTCTGACAGTTCCTTCGCCATCTACACTTAGCATAGGAACTTTTCTGAGGATATCTGCAATCACACTTGAAGAGGCCATAGGATCTGCATCTATGTTATATGTAAGTTTATCGGGTTCGTTTTTTATCAGTGGCCTCACACCGGTAACGGTTACCTCTTTTAGTTCAAGCCCCTCGGTTATTTCAATCTTGCCGAGGTCAACCTTTTTCTGCCCGTTATCAAGAACAAGCTCTTTTTTAAAGTTGGTATATCCCATTGTTGCAGCAGAGAAAATGAATTTGCCAGCGTAAGGAGCTTCAATCGAAAATTTACCATCAACTCCTCCGGCTGTTGCGCTGATAAGTTCCAGAGAGTCGGTGAATAATGCAACCGTTGGATATTCAATGGTCTTTCCCGTTGCAGCATCTATAACAATTCCTGTAATTGTTACTTTTACATTGTCTGCCTTTTGTGCATTGGTGTTTTCTGCTAACAGAAGTAGCAGAAAGAATGTAATTAATACTCTTTTCATTATCGTTTGGTTAGGTCTGAAAATATAATTTGGTGATCAGGATGTATGGTTTATTGATTCATCTCAATTATTGTGCCGCTGTATCTTCTGAATACCAGAACATTATTAAAAAGATGCAAATATATTAAAAGAGTTCACATTTTGTTGTAAATTCAATCAAAATTATACCTTTACACATCAAACCAACCTCCTTTGCCATGAAAAAGTTGTATTTATCGGTAATATTTATTTTACTGGTTACCACTCTGTTCGCACAAAGCAGAACCGTCGAGCTCACACATTACCTTCTGCCTGAATTCACTCCCGGTACGGTTATTATGAAAGACAGGAGTCAGAATTTTGCTGTTCTTAATTATAACCTTTTAAGCGAGGAGATGCTCTTTAACCAGAGAGGAAAAATATTGGCAATAGGGGCGGATATTATTGACTCTGTAGACTCGGTAATAATTGGAGAGAGAAGGTTTGTAGTATTTAACGGCAAATTTATTGAGGTGCTTATGGAAGGGGATAAAAATCTTTATGCAGAATACAAATGCAGTCTGATAATGCCGGGCACACCTTCTGCTTATGGTACAACAAATGAGACTGCTTCTACAAAGGCATATTCGGCTCTCTATTCTGGAGGAATGATGTACGAACTCAAATTGCCTGACGGATACAAAACCCGGCCATATATTAACTACTGGATTAAGCAGGGATATAAAATGGAAAAGTTTGTGAATATTAAGCAACTCTCAAAGATTCTCAAGGCTAAAGATTCAAATATAAAAAGCTACTGCCGGGCAAATAAGGTTGATTTTAAAAATCCATCAACGGTGCGTAGCTTGGTTGATTTTCTAAATCAGTAATGACATTAATAAATACTTTAGTAAAATTTCAAAATTGATGTAGGATTAAGGTAAGTTTGCTGTCTAATTAATTGATAAAAATCAATAATTATGTTCAGAAAGACATTTTCAGCTATTACAATTATTCTAATCACATTTTTTTCTCATAATATTTATTCTCAGAGCAAATCTGTGCCAACAACAATTGAGGGGAGAGTTATCGAAACAGGAAGACCTGTTGAGTTCGCTTCTGTCGTTTTAAAAAACAACAATAACATTGTTGTGTCAGGTGCTCTGACCGACAGTTCCGGTATTTTCAGATTAAAGGCAAACGGACCTGGTTCTTATTCTTTAGAAATTAGTTTTGTAGGATATAACACAAAACATATAGAAGTGTCTGTTAAACACGGTGTTAATAAACTTTCAGAGCCGATATTAATCAGCCAGTCAGTCAGTATACTTGCAGAGGCTTCTGTAACAGCAACGTATAACGAAAAGCATACAGATATCGAGAAGACAAGAATTAATCCGTCTGCATCTATTGCTGCTTCTCGTGGTTCCATAACAGATCTGCTGAGATCAGCATCAATGGTTTCCATAGATAATAATAATTCAATTTCTATTAGGGGAAACTCAAAAATTCTCATTCTTATTGATGGAATTCCGTCAACAATCGGCTCTTTGGATGGGATTCCGGCATCACTTGCTCAAAGCATCGAGATTATAACGAATCCAGATGCCAGATACGATTCAGAAGGTACCGGAGGGATAATAAATATTATCACTAAAAAGGAGAGGGGAGAGGGTCTTTCGCTTTCATCATCTCTCAACTGGGGCGTTATAGATAGGGTAAACGGTGATATAAATGTGATGTTTTCGGCTAAAGGCTGGAATTTTGGAGCCGGATATTCAGGAAAGTACCACGTAGAAGAGGTTCAGAGTGAGCTTGACCGGCTGTTTTACTCCTCATCCAACACTATAGAACAGAAGATATTTTCATTACAGAAACAAAAAACGAATACAGTCTCTTTTAATGCAGTAAAGAAATTGAAAAATGGAGATCAATTCACCCTTAATCTTAAATATTTTAATCCCGAGATTAATAACCATCAGCAGATATCCGGAATAAATTCCACAGCATCTGAAATGATATTGGTAAACAGAGTCAATGAATTTAACCACTTAAGAGATCTTGGGGAAGTTATTGCCGATTATAAGAAGATTATTGTAAAGGATATCAGTGATATTACCTTCAGAGCCAGTTTTTCCAGAACTAAAGGACAGCGGCCATCTAAATATTACGAAAACGGACTCTTTTCGATGAAAGCACTTGGCGGAGGACACCCGACCAATTATTCATTTCAGACTGATTACACCTACAAAATTTCTAAAAATACTCTTCTGGATGCCGGTCTAAGGTATTTCCACAGAGGCAACACCTTTAAGTTTGATACCTACCAATATGACACATTATCGCATGATTGGATTTATAACCAGTTTTTCAGTGCAGACCTTACCCACAGCGAGGATATAGGATCTGTCTATTTTAACATTACGGGTAAATTAAATTCAAAATTGAGCTATAAATTAGGAATAAGAACAGAGTACGGCCTTTCTGATTTAAGGATAGTAAAAGAAAATGAAGAAATTCGGACTGATAACCTTTTTATAGCCCCTTTTCTTTTAATTAAAAAAGACATAAGTGATATCTCCTCTTTATCTTTCAGTATTTCAAGACGTATAACCAGACCGAGTTATATACAGATCAATCCTTATATTAATATGCTGGATAAAAGCGTTTACGAGACAGGTAACAGATATATAAAGCCAGAGCAGATAACAAAGTTTGAATTGATGTACAACTATTCTAAGAACGGAACATCATTTAACAGTTCACTATATTACAGCACAATATCTGATTTTATCAGCCAGGTATCATCGTTATATGGAGATGATGCGCTCATGCTTACATATGTTAACGGAGAAAGTAATATCAGAACCGGGGCTGATATAAATATCCGTCATAAATTTTCAAAAACTATTAATATTAATTCAGGAATGTCTCTTTTTTACGGCGAAACAAAAGGTCGCTACAATGGATTTGATCTTTCGAGCAGCAGTGTAATGTGGTCAGGAAATATGGCACTAAATCTTATACCCGGTAAAAAGAGTGAAATTGCAATCCAGTATTTTTATACCTCACCGGCAACCTATCCTCAGTTTAAAACCAGAGCCATACATTTTATGGATATTGCCTTAAAAAGAGTACTGATTAAAGATAAACTTAATGCATCTCTTGTACTGTCAGATGTGCTGAATACCAAAAGATGGGATATAACCTCAGATAACTCTATATACAGATTGAACAATAACAGTAAAAACCAAAGCCGGGTATTATGGATTGGATTAACCTTTAATCTTAACCGTATTCAGCAAAACAGACCCCAGAAAAAAGATGACGAAGGTGATCAGCAAGGATTAATCAGGATAGGATATTAATATTAAAGAAAACTTTTATCAGAATTAATTGTTTAAATTGGCAGAAAATAAACCGACATAATCATGAATATAGTTAAAACAATATTTTCGGCCATAGCATCACTTTTTGCAACAGCCACAGTAGCTCAGAATCCGGTAAACCCTCCTGTAGATTTCTATACTCTTTCATTTAAGACCATCACCGGTGAAACCTTCAAGTTTGACAAACTTAAAGGTAAGAAGGTTCTTATAGTCAATACTGCTTCGAAATGTGGATATACACCACAATTTGAAGACCTTGAGCAGATGAGTCAACAGTATAAAGACAAACTGGTTATCCTTGGCTTTCCTTCAAATGACTTTGGTGCACAGGATCCCGGGAGTAACGAACAGATTAAGGAATTTTGTGAGATGAATTACGGAGTAACCTTTATGATGATGGAAAAGTCATCAGTTAAAGGGGCTGCAAAAAACAATGTTTATAAATGGCTTTCAGATAAAGCTAAAAACGGTTGGAATACTACCGAGCCTTCCTGGAACTTTGGTAAATATCTGATAGACGAAAAAGGGAAACTGCTGGGATTTTACCCTTCAAAGGTTAAACCTATGGACCCTTCAATCACAGCCAATCTCAAATAGACTTAGCTAATTTTTATTTGCAAATGAGTGGGCGAGAAATTTTTCGCTCACTTTTTTGTGGTAGCTTTTAGATACGGGCAAGTCATCTGCTCCGTTGGCATCCAGTTCTATAAACAGCCCGTCCCTCTCCCTTCTGATAACTTTTACCCTTTCAAGATTTACAAGAAAAGATCTGTGGCATCTTATTACAGGCGTATTCTCAAAAGCTTTTTCAAGATTTTTCAATGTGTTTCTCAGAAGATATCTTTTTATCTTTTCGTTTGCCTTATAGTGTATAAGAACATAATTGTCTGATGACTCTATGTAAAGAAGGTCTGTTCCGTTAAGAGACAGTCTTAATACTCCCTTCTCGTCATAAAATGCAATACTACCCGAAACAACTGTAATGCTGTCATCCGGGTTTTCTATCTCCTGAAGCTTTCGGAGACTTTCACGCCATCCCAGATAGAACCATAAAACAACATATGGAAGAAGAAGAACCAATGTTGTATTTGTTACCGAACTCTCAAAAACCTCCATTACATCTTTTTCAGGATTAAGAACCAGAGTATAGAAGGTATAGAAAATTGACATAAAAAGAATCTCAAAAAGGACCCAGATGCCGTATTTCAGATATGATACGGAGTGTCTTTTGCTGTAAAAATACATAATAAGCCTGCTGATAACCACAACAAGCACTCCGGTGAGAATTATTATAGAGGAGTAAACCAGAAACATAAACTCCGATACATTGTACCACTCCGATGAGCTGAAAGGCTTATAAATATTGATAAATATTAGCGCAAAGAGGGCGGTGAAACCAACCAGTCTCACAATATTCTTTTTGTAGTTTATATATTCCGGAATATTCATATAAAAGCAAATTTAAAAATAATTTCACCACTTATATTCAATTTTTGCCCCACATATCTAAATTTTATCCCAAAATACACTCATGCAAACCATTTATTTGACTTCACCCTGATTCATCTCTTTATTTGCTGAAAATATTGCACAATGAGAGAGTTTACAATTGATTTTAAAGAGAGCCTGGGCTACGATGAGATTCGCAAAGTGAGGGATAATATTGTAGTCCCCGAGATCTTTCCCGAGTATGACAATTGCATTGATGAGAACAGAAATTTTAAATACTATATTGTTACTCCTGAAAAGAGAGAAATTAAATACTCTTCTGCAATCTTACTCTTTCACGGGTTAAATGAAAGGAGCTGGGATAAATATCGTCCCTGGGCTGAGTACCTTTCTTCAAATACAGGCAAACCTGTAATAATGTTCCCTATATCATTACACATTAACAGATCTCCGGCAAGATGGAGTAATCCGAGAGAGATGCAAAGTCTTGTTAATAAATACATCTCAGAAGGCGGAGATTCAAGGGATTTATCATTTTTTAATTTTGCGTTAAGCACACGGATTGCTGCCGACCCGTTCAGGTTTTATATTGCGGGACGAGAGACAATTTTTAATGTAGAGCAGCTTACAGGAGAGATCAGAGGGGGAAATCACCCGTTACTGACTAAGGATTGTAAGGTTGATGTATTTGCCTATTCTATTGGTGCATTGCTTTCGCAGGTACTTTTTATGTCAGATCCGGGAGGTTTTTTCAGGGATAGCAGATTATTTCTGTTTTGTGGCGGAGCTCTCTTCTCTGAGATGAACGGCAGTTCAAAGCTGATTATGGACAGAAGGTCGTTTGAGGTGCTTAACAGCTATTACAGAAAGGTTTTTGTTAAGGAGGGCGGTGAGAGTCGCAGGATAGGGGATGATATCGAGGATGCTTTTATAACCCACATAGGATATGAGTTAAACACAAGCAAAAGGGCAGATTTCTACAGAAAGAACCGACACAGAATAAGAGTTGTGTCATTAAAGAGAGATACAGTAATTCCTACAGCAGGGATAAAGAGGGCTCTTGGAAGAGCATGGAGGGGAGTACTCACAGAGCTGGATTTCCCCTTTAAATACTCACACGAGGTACCTTTCCCGAATGACGGTCAAAAGGTAAACCTCGTGGAGAAAAATTTCTGGTTCGACAAAGTGTTTGCAGAGGCTGCTTTGTTTCTCACTTAAACTAAATTGAGAAGAAGACTTCTGGGATCCAGATTATCGCGTTCGATATCTTTAAAGTAGTTAACAGTACCTACCTTGAGTTCAACGGTAGATGCGTCATCACAAACTATGATTCCTTTAGGGTGCATCTGAAGGACGCTGATGGTCCACATATGGTTAACGGCACCCTCTACGCCATGAAATAAAGCTCTTGCTTTATGGTGACCGTTAACAAGAATCATAACCTCTCTTGCATCCATTATTGTACCAATTCCCACTGTAAGCGCAGTCTTTGGAACCTGTGAAATATCGTTGTTAAAGAATCTTGAATTTGCAATTATTGTATCTGTGGTAAGATTCTTTAACCTTGTTCTGGAAGATAATGATGATCCCGGTTCGTTAAAGGCAATATGACCATCAGGGCCTATTCCGCCCATAAAAAGGTTGACTCCCCCGTATGATTTCATCTTCTTCTCGTAGTTTTCACACTCAAGATCAAGGTCATAGGCATTACCATCAAGAATATTGGCATTCTCCCTCTTTATGTCGACATATTGGAAAAAATTTTCCCACATAAAAGAGAAATATGATTGGGGATGCTCTTTGGGTATGCCGATGTATTCATCCATATTGAACGTAACAACATTGCTGAACGAAACAAGACCCTCTCTGTGATATCGTATGAGCTCTTTGTATGTTCCATATGGAGTAGAACCTGTAGGCAAACCAAGTACAAAAGGTTTGTCAGGTGTAGGTTCAAATTCTTTAATCCTCTTTACAATGTGAGCCGCAGCCCATTGAGATACCTGTTCATAAGAGTTTTGAATAATTAGTCTCATATATAGTAGATGTGTTAAGTTTTATGTTAAGTTTTAAGAAATTCCTTTGCATTTTCAATTGCAGCTCGTGTCAGTCCTGTCCCGCTTAGCATTCTTGCAATTTCATTTAATCTCTCATCTGATTTTATCTCTTTAATTCTGGTTGCTGCTCTGCCCGAACTGTCGCTATCTTTATAAACCAAAAGATGGAAATCTCCCTTGGATGCAATCTGAGGCAGATGGGTAATTGCAAATACCTGCATGTTGCGGCTCAACTGGTCTATCAGCAAACCCATTTTTTCTGCAATACTACCCGAAACGCCGCTGTCAATTTCATCAAAAATGAGAGTAGGCATTCTGTTCTCTGTTGCCATAGCGGCCTTAAGACATAACATAATTCTTGAAAGTTCGCCTCCTGAAGCAACTTTTGACAACTCTCTTGGTACAATGTTTTTGTTGGCAGAGAATGTAAAGGTTACATCATCCTTGCCAAAAAGGTGGTATCCTGTACTTTCCGTTACACTAACATTAAACTCGGCATGTGGCATTTCCAGCTCTCTTATCTTCCCAGCCAGTTCTTGTGAAAATGCTTTTGCAGAGCCTTTTCTGGCGGAGGTAAGCTTTGCAGAACAGCTATCTCTTTCGGACTTTACCTCATCTATTCTTTTGTTAAGAATTTCCAGCCTCTCTTTGTTATCGTCTGTACCAATTATCTGCCTGGCTATCTCTTCTTTGATTCTTATGAGTTCTTCAATACTTTCTGCCCTGAATTTCTTTAGTAAATCATACAGTAAAGATATGCGCTCTTCGAGCTGTTGTAACCTTTCCGGTAAAACATTTATTTTAG
The DNA here is from genome assembly GCA_036677745.1 of Bacteroidales bacterium. GTDB lineage: Bacteria > Bacteroidota > Bacteroidia > Bacteroidales > UBA932 > Bact-08. The sequence goes on along the minus strand of JAVBVW010000003.1, from coordinate 481,235 downwards.
ATGATAGCAGCGACAACTCCGACTCAATATCCTTTAATTCAATACGGCTGCTTTCAACCCTTTCTGCAAGTTCATTAGCCTCAGGAATATTGTTTGCTACTCTGCCCAACAGAGATACTATTTCCCGTAATCCCTGTACAACAGATATTTCGTTAGGATTCAAATGCAATATAGCCTGATGGAGATCACTCTTTATCTCCTCTGCATTTACTAAAATTTTGTATTCAGCCTCTAACTCCTCCAACTCACCTGAAAAAAGATTTGCCTCCTCCAGCTGTTTTAACTGATATCTGTTATACTCAAGCTCCTGCTCCTCTCTGGCAATTTGGTCTTTAAGAGAGTCTCTGTCTGCCTCAAGTTCTTTGAGGGTAGAGAATGCTATCCTGTATGCTTCAAGTTCTTTGCGGTTCTTCGCATAAGAATCCAGCACGGAGAGTTGAAAACGACTATCTCCTATAAGAAGATGTTCATGTTGTGCGTGAATATCAATTATCTTATCTGATATCTCTTTAAGAAATTGTACACCAACAGGCTGGTCGTTAACAAATGACCTGGTTTTGCCATTTGGTGAAACAATACGTCTAATTATGAGTTCATTAGTGCTGTCGATTGAGTTGCTTTGAAATATTTCATCTGTTGAGAAATCCGGATCCAGGTCGAATACGGCCTCCACAACGCAATTTTTTGAGTTATCCTTAAGAATATCTTTATCTGCTTTTGCCCCCAGTAACAGAGACATTGCCCCTAGCAGAATAGATTTACCGGCGCCGGTCTCTCCCGTAATAATCACAAGACCCTCAGGGAATGTAATCTCAAGAGTGTCTATTAATGCATAATTGGATATCGACAAAGATCTTAGCATAAGAAGAGCTTTTCGACATAATCTACGATATCTGTTGCAGCCTCACTTTTGCTTTTAAGGGGGAATGCGAGGCTGGTTCCATCCGACCCGATTATGGTAATTTTATTTGTGTCAGTTGCAAAACCGGCACCTTCATCTCTTAGTGAATTAAGGACTATGGCGTCAAAATTTTTGGATTTAAGCTTTTTGCCGGCATTTATTAGCTCATCATCAGTCTCAAGGGCGAAACCTATGTGTATGGTGTTTTTTCTCTTAATCTCTCCCAGGGAGGCAGCGATATCCTTAGTGGGAGCAAGGTTGAGTGTTAGGTTATCTTTCTTACTTTTAATTTTTGACTCTGATTTGGACTGTGGAGTGAAATCTGCAACGGCTGCAGCCAATACTACAATATTACACCCTTTATTGTACTCTTCTGTTGTTTTCCGGTACATCTCTTCTGCGGTGGTTACTTTGATAACCTTAACAGAAGGATTTACTGTTTTAATATTTACAGGCCCGCTTATCAGGGTAACTGATGCACCTCTGGTGGCAAACTCCTCGGCAATTGCATAACCCATCTTTCCTGTCGAGAAATTCGACAAAAACCTCACAGGATCTATTTTCTCTACTGTTGGCCCGGCTGTAATAACTATTTTGTTACCGGAAAAATTGCTGACCTTCTCTTTTGAGGATATCAAACCCTTTACATATTGAAGAATAACTTCGGGTTCCTCCATCCTTCCTTTACCCTCGAGTCCGCTGGCAAGCTCACCAGACCCGGGTTCAATAATTTTTACACCTCTTTTTTCAAGAGTGAGTATGTTATTTTGGGTAACATCGTGAAGAAACATATCCATATCCATTGCAGGAGCGACCGCAACCGGGCATCTTGCAGAGAGATATGTTGTAAGAAGAAGATTGTCTGCAATTCCGGCCGACATTTTTGCTATTGTATTTGCCGACGCCGGAGCGATAAGATAGAGATCGGCCCACATACCCAGTGAGATATGACTGTTCCAGTCACCGTTTTCCGGATTATAGAAGTCAACGAGTATAGGATTTTTTGTAACCGTGGCCATTGTCAGCGGTGTTATGAACTGCTTGGCCATATCGGTCATAATAACCTTAACCTCGGCACCCTCTTTAACCAGATAACGTGCAAGCACGGCTGCTTTATATGCAGCGATGCTCCCGGTTATCCCCAGAAGTATGTGTTTACCCTTGAGCATTTAGCCCTCAATTTTTCTAACCTGAATTTTATCTTCTTCAAACTCCTTAATAGCCAATAGTGTTGGTTTAGGGAGTCTTTCATAATAGCGTGAAATTTCTATCTGCTCTCTGTTTTCGAACGTCTCTTCCAATGTATCAGCAAATGATGAGAACTCTTCCAGTTTTTGTTTAAGCTCCTGTTTTAGTTCTGCAGCAATCTGATTTGCTCTTTTTGCAATAATAATAGTAGACTCGTAAACATTACCTGTAGGTGCAGCAAGTTTAGACAGGTCACGTGTAATCGTGTTGGTTGGAACGCTTTTGCTTATCTCCATATTGTTTAATTTTTTATATATGTCTGTGCTTTTTCGAACATCCCGTCAACCTCTTTTCTTCTCTTTGATTCAGGATATTCACTTATAAAATTGTAGTATTCGTCTACAAGCAATAAAAATCTCTCTCTCTGCTTTTCGGGAATACTGTTGTTTGCGTAGTGATAGTTGGCTGCAACTATATAGTACATGATCTCTTCTCTGTACTGGTTCTCTGAATTGTCTTTAAGGACATTCTTGAGAGCAAAGGCTGCTGCTTTATAATCCTCAATGGTGTAATATAATTTTGCCGATTCAAAACTCTTTCTGTCAAGTCTCTCCTGAAGATCTACAAGCATATCCCTTAATTGTCTCAGATATTTACTGTCAGGATATTCATAAAGGAATACATTAATTGCAGACATCGCTTTGTATGTTGGCATCTGATCTAGTTCGTACCTGTATGTTGATCTGTAAAGGCACTCAATTCTCAGATATTTAGCCTCTTCGGTAAAGGGACTTCTTGGAAAAACACTGACAAAACGGTCGAAGTTTGCCTCGGCAATAACATAATCTCCCAGTTTAAAATTACTCATGCCAAGATAGAACTGAACGGTATCGTCCTGAGGAGTACCACTTGTGGCAACCAAAAGCTGATCAAACAGATCGGCTGCTTTAAGGTATTTCCCTGCATTGTAATAGCGGAATGCTCCACGATATTGTTCATTTACATCTCTTGAATTTCTGAGTGCCTCGTATTCAGATTTGCACGAGAAGGTCAGAAGAAGTAATGTTGCCAAAATGGCCGGTTTAATGTATCTCATTGGTTTTTATTTATTATCTGCAAGAAATCTCTCTGCATCTATAGCAGCCATACAGCCCGATCCTGCAGCAGTAATTGCCTGTCTGTAGTGAGGGTCCTGTACATCACCGGCGGCAAAGACACCCGGTACATTGGTTTTGGTGCTTTTCCCTTCTGTAATGATATATCCCTCTTCATTTGTTTTAACCCATTTTGAAACAAGTTCTGAATTGGGATGGTGCCCGATAGCCAGAAAGAATCCGTGTATGTCAATCTTCTTCTCACTGCCATCCTTGTTAACAAGAATCGCACCATTTACTCCTCCCATAGGACTTCCGGTTATCTCTTTTGTGTTGAAATTCCAAAGAATTTCAATATTTGGCGTATTCATTACCCTCTCCTGCATTGCCTTAGAAGCACGAAGGACATCTCTTCTCACAACCATGTATACCTTGTTGCATAAACCTGCAAGGTATGATGCCTCTTCGCAGGCAGTGTCTCCGCCTCCAACAACCGCCACATCTTTACCTTTGTAGAAAAATCCATCACATGTAGCGCATGCCGAGACTCCCTGCCCTCTGAACTTCTCTTCGCTCTCCAGCCCAAGATACTTGGCTGTTGCTCCTGTCGAAAGAATAACAGTTTCAGCAAGAAGTTCCTTTTCATCATCAATTGTAACCTTAAACGGTCTTTGTGACAAGTCAATCGAAGTGGCTATCCCGAAACGGATATCTGCACCAAAACGCATTGCCTGTTCCTTAAGGTCTTCCATCATTTCGGGGCCGGTAATTCCCTTTGGGTATCCGGGAAAATTGTCAACCTCTGTTGTTGTGGTTAACTGTCCGCCGGGTTGTATCCCCTCATAAAGTACGGGATTCAGATTTGCTCTGGATGCATATATGGCGGCTGTATAACCTGCCGGCCCGCTTCCAATAATAAGACATTTTATATTTTCTTGTGTCATTTTTTTAAGTTGAAATTATTATTTACAGTTTCAACCCGCAAAGGTAGAAAATTTTTTTCTTAGAGCCATCTCCAGCCTGAGTTCCCATACAAGTATAAATGACATTACCCATCTGGATATCAGCATCCATCCAAGCATAGCACCAATTGAGCCATAAAGAAATATATCTTCGAGATTGCTGTGCGAAACACCAATGTGATGATTCAGAAGATCAACATCCTCTTTTGTTATTTTACCGCTTTCGGTTTCATCTATCATAACGGCAGCTCCGTAAGCCAATCCCAGAGTATTTGCCACTATCCAGAGAAATGAAGTCTTTGCAGGAAGTCCGAATATTGCAAGAATTGGTCTAAGAGCCTTAGAGAGCCATTTTATAATGCCAAACTCAGATAGTAACTTCTGCAAAATAGATAGAGCAAATATAAGCACAGACATTACAACAATAAGTCGCAAAGTTTTATAAAACCACACCTCCATCATCTCAAAAAATGTAAGATCAGATACGGGAACTGTTATCTTAACAGCTTGGGTAGATTCGGGCATTATTAGGTTGAGTGTAAAACCCAGGATAAATGCACTTAAAACCCTGATAAAAAACATCCTTACTCCGGATGATCCTGTTTTTTTCTGAACGGCGGTCTCTGTAATCATATTGTGAGAGCACAAAAGCATAACTGCGAGAATTGTAATACTTCTCACATCCAGATTGAGAGTGGCCATTACGGCAATTGCAGAATAGTTATTTACAAAGAAACCTGAAACATACGCAAGCGCAGCCTCCCCAGGTAAGCCCATAAGGTTGAACGCAGGATTCAAAAATTTTGATATTACAGGTAAGATTTTAAAATACTCGAGGAATTGAACCCCAAGTGTTACCAATACGGTTATACGAATAAGCCAAAGACACGTTTTAAGTGTCTTTGGCATTATCTCTTTTATTGAGCCCCAGGCTCTGTAAATTGCAGATTTTTCCATATAAGAAATAGTCTGCAAAGATAGTCAATGTTTTTGACTGTTAATAATTATTTTTCTTAGGCTCAAAATAGGCTTTAGGGTGGTTACATGCAGGGCAGTTTTCCAATGCCTTCTTTCCTTTATGAACATATCCGCAGTTGCGGCACTGCCACTCAATCTCCTCCTCTCTTTCAAACACCTTTTCTGCCTCTACTCTTTCAAGTAATTTTCTGTATCGGGCTTCATGTTCTGCCTCAACCTTAGCGATCATTTTAAATGCTGTTGCAACTTTCGGGAAGCCCTCCTCCATTGCAATTTCTGCAAATTCGGGATAAAGTTCGGTCCACTCTTCGTTTTCGCCGGCAGCAGCTGCAGCAAGATTCTCTGCAGTTGAACCTATTATACCGGCAGGATAAGAGGCGGTAATCTCAACCATTCCGCCCTCAAGAAAACCGAAAAATCTTTTAGCATGCTCTTTCTCCTGTTCGGCAGTCTCTGCAAAAACTCCGGCTATTTGTTCGTAGCCCTCTTTTTTTGCCACTGATGCAAAATATACATATCTGCTTCTTGCCTGAGATTCTCCTGCAAATGCCTTAAGAAGATTCTGTTCGGTTTTTGTTCCTTTAATGCTCTTTTCCATAATTCAAATGTTATTGAAGTTTGTTCTGTACAAAATTAGGTTTTTAAAAGATGATTTACAAAGCAACTGAGTATATTTGTTACATAAAATCTATTACTATGAATAATATTCAGGAGAGGATTTCTGCCCTCAGAAAATATATGGAGAGAGAGTCTCTGTCTGCATTTATCGTCCCATCAGGAGACAACCATTTTGGTGAGTATTACCAGGATCATTATGCCTGCAGAAGGTGGATTTCGGGTTTTACCGGGTCAGCAGGGACATTTGTGGTTACAAACAATAAAGCTGCTTTGTGGACTGATTCAAGATACTTTGTTCAGGCAGAGAAGGAGCTCATCGGTAGCGGAATAATTCTAATGAAGATGAAAAGCGAGGGTACTCCTTCAATTTCTGACTGGCTTAAAACTGAATGTAGCGTCACAGGAAGAGTTGGCGCAGATGGTGCTCTTATCTCAAAATCTGATGCAGAGTCATTAAGGAGGTCATTGAATCCCCTTGAACTTATCCTGACAGGAGATCCTTTTGAAATTATCTGGAAGGATAGGCCTGTGCTTAAATTCAATAAGGTTATCTCTTTAAGTACAGATATTACCGGGGAGAGTATAGATTCGAAGATTAAAAGGGTTGTCTCGCACTTTCCTGATAAACAAAAATGTGCGTATGTTGTAACTTCATGTGACGATATTGCCTGGCTGTTTAACCTCAGAGGGTCTGATATCCCTTACAATCCGCTGTTTGCAGCATATGCTGTTATAAGAGATTCTTCGTCTTTTCTTTTTGTGAACAAAGGTGTAATAGATAAAGATATGGGCAAGGAGCTAGGCGAGAGTGGAGTAGAGATATTGGATTATAATACCTTAGGTGATTTTCTTGCCTCTTTTGACAGCTCATACACTATTATGGCACCTGATGAAAAGATCTCTGAATTAGTTTACCGCAAATCGATATCAGGAGGAGCAGGTTTTGTTACAGATAATACCAAAGGCGGGATTATCTCTATGCTAAAGTCTGTAAAAAATGAGACAGAAATTGATGGTTTCAGGAGAGCTATGCTTTATGATGCAGTTGCCTGGGTAAGGTTTATAATGTATTTGGAGAGTGAACTTGAAAACAATCCGGATGCTCTGAGTGAATTTTCACTTTCTCAAAAAATTGCTCAGATAAGGGCCGCCGGATCTGAATTTTATAAAGGAGAGAGTTTTCATCCTATAGTTGCGTATGAAGCAAACGGGGCACTCCCTCATTATTCTCCTTCAAAAGAACATGATGTGAAAATTCAAAACAGAGGGATGCTTCTTGTTGACACCGGGGCTCAATATATTTGTGGCACCACCGACACAACAAGAACCTTTTCACTTGGAGAACCGGATGAGCTTCAGAAGAGAGATTACACGATGGTACTTAAAGGCATGATTGACCTTAGCAGAGCTGTCTTTCCTAAAGGCACAAGAGGCTCCTCTCTGGATATTCTGGCAAGAGGTCCTCTTTGTAATACCGGCAGACTATATATGCATGGAACGGGGCATGGTGTAGGTCACTATCTTTGTGTGCACGAAGGGCCCCAAAGTATAAGAATGGAGGAGAATCCGGTGGAGATACAACCAGGGATGGTTACATCAAACGAACCTGCGGTCTATATTACAGGATCTTATGGAATCAGGATTGAAAATCTGATTCTTTGCAGAGAGTATGAGGGCAATCAATACGGAACCTTTTACAATTTCGAAACACTCACAATGGTGCCAGTTGATAAAAAAGCAATTGAGTTCTCTCTTCTTAATAAAGAGCAACTAATGTGGCTCAACGATTATCATGAGATGGTCTATAAAAAAATCTCCCCGCTGTTAAACAACGAGGAGAGAGTGTGGTTAAAAGCCAGAACTTCCCGTATCAGTTGAGTAATCGGGCCTGTATTTTATTACTCTGACACCTGTATTGACGAAACCCTTATCGCCGTTTCTTCTTACAAAACGATAATCGGATTGCAGAAGTTTCCGGTTGTATTCTGCGATATGTTCGCTAAACTCCGGTCCGTAATTAAACAGGGCGCCAAGGAAAAAATAGGCAACATCATAAGCCTGAAACGAATATGCAGTAGGTTCGGAATTGTATAACTCCCTGAATCTGGAAATGAATCTCTTTACGTTTTCTCCGTTATAATCTACATAGTATTGTAATGAAATATTTAATCCCATCCCGTGATAGAGATTGATATCTACATTATCGAAATTTCTCCATCTTGGTGCACCGAAAAGCTTCATCCTGAATCCACCTCTTGACTGAAGCAAATTGAGGTTCCTGAGAACATCAGAGACAAACGCTTCTGAGTTTGATGCCACCACGATTTGATTTAATGAATCAACATTAAGCCTCTCTTCAAATTGCGGTAATATTGATCTGCCCTTAAGAATGTCATAAGAGAGAGTTTTGTATGTCAGCCCTCTGCTTTCCAGCATCTCTTTTGTAATCTCAACAAACTGCCCATCCTGCCCTCCATCTTCATATATAACCAGAATATTCTGATAAGGAGAAATATTTTCGATCAGAGCTTTTTGCTGATATGTTACTGGCGTACCAACATGAAAGAAGTTTGAATACTGTTCAGTAAGTCTGTCTCCGGAAGGATCAACCGGAGATACTAATGAAATATTTTTTTCATATGCATACAACAGAACACTCTCTATTTGATCGGCATATACAGGGCCAATTATCATGTCACTTTTTTCCAGCTCTCCGCGGGCGACAATTTGTGCCGGAGAAACTTTGTCGGAGTCAAATACATTCAGTTGCAGGTTTATTCCGCTAAATTCCCTTTTAAGGTCCTCCATTGCTATAAGGAAGCCTTGATAAAACTCTACAAAACTCCCTGAAATGTTTTCGGTATCGGCAGTATCCTTACCTCCAAGAGGAATTATCAGAGAGACGGCATACTCACTCCTTCTGTTGTCAGAAAATCTCTTTTTTTGCCTGTCCTGATCTGAATTCCTCTGCTCGGAATCTGTTATATTTTCTTTATTAATTGATTTGCCGGAATTGTCAGTTGCAGGATTTTTAAAGGCCTCCCCGGGATATGGAATCTTCAGGACCTGTCTGGTCTCTGTTTTTCCTGCTGTCAGGGAGTTAACAATAGCGATTTCTTCTTCTGTTACGCCGTATTTTTTTGCAATTGATGATAGATTTTCATACCACCTTACAGTATGTTCTGCCTGTATTCGCACCGATGGTACAGTATCTCCGGCAATAACCTTTCCGGCTTTTCTAATCAGGATCCGCGCCCCCTCTTTCAGCCCTTTCTCGAGACCGGGATTGTCTTTAATAATGATATCCGGAGTCACATTGTAAGCACGTGCAATTGAGAAAAGTGTCTGCCTTTTCTCTATCTTATGGACATAAAATTCCACACCGTTATTTACAGTAATTTCTGAAGATACATCAACCTTAACGGGAGTGTACTGTGCTCTGCAGCCATTAGACAGAAAGAGGAATGATGCTAAAAAAAATATGAATGTAAGTCTCATAATCTGGCGAGCATGTTACGGATATTCGCGTCTATACGCTCATAAATATCGTTATCATAGACTGCTTTCTCAAATTTATTACCGGTTATTTTTTCATATAGTTCAATATATCTGTCAGAAATTGATTTTACTATCTCATCTGTCATCTCCGGAACATTTTGCCCTGGTTTGCCCTGAAAACCGTTATCCATAAGCCATTCTCTTACGAATTCCTTGGATAGCTGCCTCTGGTTTTCACCTTTGTCAAACAGTTCCTGATATGTGTCGGCATAGAAATATCTGGATGAATCAGGAGTGTGGATTTCGTCGATTAGATATATTTCATCTCCCTTTTTTCCAAACTCATACTTTGTGTCAACAAGAATAAGGCCTCTCTCTGCCGCAATTTCAGATCCTCTTTTAAAGAGAGCAAGAGAATACTGTTCGATTTTCTCATAATCCTCCTTACTCACCAAACCTTTTGAAATAATATCCTCTTTTGAGATATCCTCATCATGTTCACCAATTTCTGCCTTTGTTGTAGGAGTAACCAAAGGTTTTTCGAATCTCTGATGCTCTTTCATTCCATCAGGGATCGGAATCCCGCATATTGACCTCTCTCCAGATTTGTAAGTCCTCCACGAACTGCCTGTAAGGTATCCTCTTACTATCATTTCTACAGGAAGAGGTGTACATTTATGCCCTACAGTCACCATAAGATCTGGAGATGCAATTTTCCAGTTAGGAACAATATCAGAGGTATCATCAAGAAATTTTGATGCTATCTGGTTTAGAACCTGCCCTTTAAAAGGAATCCCCTTTGGCAGTACCACATCAAATGCCGAAATTCTGTCAGATACTACCATAACAAGATAGTCCTCTCCAATTGAATATACATCTCTTACTTTACCTGTGTATTTCCCGGTTTGACCCGGAAAATCAAACTCTGTTCTGGTTATTGCCTGCATTGTCTCTGTTTTTTATATTCGGTTATTAAATCTCATTGTAAAAATCAAGCATCCGCTCTGAAAATCCTGACCATGAAAGCGAATCCTTTACCATTTGTATATTTTTTATGCAAATTTCTCTTTTGCTGTTATTAAAATAATCACCTATTCCCTGTGCAATAAGATTGCTGTCGGGATAATCGACAACAACTCCCGTGCCCGGTTTTCCTACTGCCTCTTTAAGTCCTCCGACATCTGTTGTTATCATCGGTACATCAAAATGGTACGAAATAGCACTTATCCCGCTTTGAGTAGCTGTACGGTATGGCAGCACAACAACATCCGAAGCCCCAAAAAAGACAGAGACCTCGCTGTCTGAGATATATCTGGTATGCAGATGTATTCTCTCTTTACCCGGAGAATTCTCGATTTTAGTTCTGTATGGTTCAAAACTACCATATGGCTCTCCGGCAATTATCAGCTGGTAGTCATCATCAAGCAGATTAAATGCATCCAGAAGAATATCAAGCCCTTTGTATTCCCGAATAAGTCCGAAAAAGAGTAAAGTCTTTTTAGCAGGATCAACACCCAGAATTTTTTTAGCTTCGTCACCCGGAGTTTTAGCTCCAAAGTGGTTATATAGTGGATGCGGAATGTGGATATACCTGGCATCAGGTTTTATCTTAAGCAGGTCTTTGCCAACAGACTCAGAAAGGACAACAAATCCTTGCTGTGAATTGGAGTTTAGAAAGTATTTGGTAAAAGGGGTATCGAAAAAGTGCCTTTCGTGAGGGATAACATTATCGAGTATTGATATCACTTTTGTTTTTTTGCCGATATGCCCTGCCACATAACCAAGCGATGGGGCGAAAAATGACATCCAGTAACGAATAATCAGCAGATCGGGATCAAATTTTCTTATCTCTCTTGCTGTTTTAATATATGTCAATGGATTTATTGTATCCAAAAGTGGGGAACTCTCTATCTTAAGGGCCAAATCATCTTTGGTTACATACTGAGTTTTACCTGGGAATAGTATGCCCGGATATTGTCTTTTAAAATTAAAGGCCCTTACCTGGTGATTTTTGCCCAGTTCTGTATGCAAATTCGCATTGAACTGGGCTATTCCACCTCTGTATGGGTAAAAGCATGATAGAATTGCAATTTTCACCCAACACTTTGTTATTTATTATTTCGCTTTATTCTTGATGTATTCGTCGTTTAATCCGGCAACAACCATACCTGTAATATCAAGACCTTTGTCGCCCAACAGAATAGTATTGGTAGCAGAATTTGTGCTGATTATAAGCGCAAAGCCCTTCTCTTCATTCATCTTAACCAGATATGAATTTACTGCATCGAACACTCTTCTGTAAAGAACCTGCTCCTCTTCCTGCATCTCTGCCTGCTTTTGGTTAGCATAATTCTGTAGTTCCTGTTCACGCAGGGCAAGCTGCTGTTGCTGAGTCTCTGCCTGTGAACGTGTGATCAGACCTTTTTGCACCTTCTGCTGAAAGTCTTTTACATCATTTTCGAACGTACGGCTTCTCTTTGTAAGGTCGTTCTGAATAGTCTGAGCTTTACTTTCCAGTTCTGACTTCAGGTCATTGAACATATCATACTGACTTACAAGGGAATCTATCTGTACGTAAACAATGTCTCCTGCTGACGCAGTTGCACCCTCTGTGACAGAACCTGGCTCCTGAGTTGCAGATTTAGATGTAAAGTGAAGTATAAACAGTACAATAACAGCTACTGAAAGAATAACATTAGTGATAATCGATGCGTTTTTCATTTGAATTTTTTATTTAAACGACAAATATAATTAATAATTTTTTAACTCCCTAAGATAGGATTGTATGGTATTCTCCAGTCCCAGATATATAGCCTCACAAATAAGAGCATGCCCTATCGAGACCTCAAGCAAACCAGGAATGTTCTTCCTAAAATATCGTACATTCTCCAGACTTAGGTCGTGCCCGGCATTTAGTCCAAGATTATATTCTGCAGCACATTCGGCTGCCTTTATATAAGGTTCTATGGCCATCTCCTTGTCTGTATGGTAATTTTTGGCATAGGCTTCTGTATAGAGCTCAATTCTGTCGCAACCTGTATCAGAAGCGTATTTTACCATCTCTGTATCCGGATCAACAAATATTGAGGTTCTGATTCCGGCATTTGAGAACGTTTTACATATATCCTTTAAAAAATCCCTGTTATCTTTCGTGTTCCAGCCACTGTTCGAAGTGATTACATCGTGTGCGTCAGGTACCAGTGTTACCTGTGCCGGGCAGATGTCCAAAACAAGTTTTATGAAAGATTTTACAGGATTTCCCTCTATGTTAAACTCTGTAGTAAGAATGGGTTTAAGATCCAGAGCATCTCTGTATCTGATGTGTCTTTCGTCAGGCCGGGGATGAACAGTAATTCCCTCAGCTCCGAATCTCTCACAATCCCTGGCCGCCTGGATAACATCCGGGAGGTTGCCACCCCTTGCATTTCTGAGTGTGGCAAATTTGTTTATATTTACGCTCAGTTTTGTCATAACGGATGCAAATTTATGTATTTTTGACGATTATTATTCCTAATTATTCTTTACTTCAAAATGAAGATAGCAATTTTTGCAAGAGATATAAATGAAAAGTGGTGGAGCAGACTGATGTCGGTGCTAAGAGAACTGGATGTCAGAGGTGTCGAACTTACATACTACAGACCATTTTATACCAACATGGTAAACTCAACCGATATTCCTATACCCGCTGGTGACCTTTTTACCGGAGAACACGATCTTCCTTCAGATACTGACATCTTTTTATGCCTTGGAGGAGATGGCACCTTTCTTGAATCGGTAACCATGGTAAGAGACAGAGATATTCCAATAGCTGGTGTTAACTTCGGAAGACTTGGATTTCTTACAAGTGCAGATTCTCAGAACGAAGACTGGATTGATGCCCTGACAAGCAAGAACTATCAGATAGAGAGGAGAACTGTTCTTACAGTCTCTTCAGGTGCAATTCCTCCCAAATTCTGCAGATTTGCCCTTAATGAAGTCTCATTTCAGAGAAAGGATCCCTCTATGCTGGCGGTTTATGTAAAGGTGAACGGAATGGAGCTGCCTCCGTACTGGTCAGATGGTTTGGTTCTTGCAAGCCCTACAGGTTCAACGGCTTATTCCCTTAGTGTCGGTGGACCAATTGCTTTGCCCGGAGTAAAGGCACTCATACTTGCCCCTATTGCTCCGCATAACCTTAATGTAAGGCCATTGGTGGTCTCTGATGATTCAGTTATTGAGATTCACGTTGAATCAAGAAAAGGATCTGCCATTATGAGTCTTGATAACAGATCCTTTATTCTGCCAGCAGGAGAATCTGTAACCATTTCAAAGGCAGACTTTGAGTTAAAGTATATATCACTTACAGAAGACAGCTTTATTGAGGCTCTTAAAGAGAAGCTTTTGTGGGGAAAAGATAAAAGAAACAGCTAAACATATCTTATATGAGCAAAGTACCAAGGCATGTGTCAATTATTATGGATGGTAATGGCAGATGGGCAAGAAAGAGAGGGTTGGAGAGACTGGAGGGGCACAAGGCCGGAGTTGAGTCAGTAAGGGCAGCGACAGAATTTGCGGCCGAAGCGGGAGTATCTTTCCTGAGTCTGTTTGCATTTTCCGAAGAGAACTGGGCAAGGCCTGAAAATGAGATTATGGGTTTAATGGAGCTTATGGTAGGTGCCATTATCGGAGAGAGTTCAACAATTATGAATAATAATATCCGGTTCAGAGTCATCGGTGATAAATCCAGACTTTCAGGGGGTTTAAATGAAAAGATAGATGAGATGGAAAGGATGAGTTCTGTAAATACAGGGCTGACAATGATTATTTTCCTTAGCTACAGCGGTAAATGGGATATACTTCAGGCCGCTGCCCGCTACTCTTCGATGGTAAATAAAGGGGTAGTCAGTCCTGAAGAACCTCTTACCTCAGATCTCTTTGCATCTCTTTTAAGTACTGCAGGTATTCCTGACCCGGATCTTCTAATCAGAACAAGCGGCGAACAAAGGATAAGTAATTATATGCTATGGCAAAGTGCATATACCGAATTTTACTTCACAGATGTTCTTTGGCCCGATTTTCGCAAAAATGACTTCAGAAAGGCTCTTGATACATATTCCGAGCGGGAACGGAGGTATGGAAAGACAAGGGATCAGATTAATAATTCAATTTAACAGACCTTGGATACAAATAAAAACTTATCTTTGCAGCTTTACAGTTTAAGAGTGCAGATGAAGTCATTGATTCTTTTCCTATCGTTATTATTTCTTATCCCATCGGGAGTTAACGCGCAACAGAGAGATACAACCAAAACAAGAACTGCTGTTGTAGATTACAACAGACCTCAAAATTACATCATTGGAGGCATTTCGGTAACCGGGATTAAATTTGCTCCCGAAGCCACTGTTATTGGTCAGACCGGCCTTTCTGTTGGTGACACAATTCAGATACCGAGTGACGAGATTTCTTCAATAGTAAAAAGGCTTTATGCACAGAGACTATTCTCTGATGTGGCAATATACATTGACTCGACATCCAGAGATACAGTCTATCTGAACCTTCATCTTCAGGAGCGTCCAAGAATAATCAGGTGGGATTTTCAGGGCGTAAGGGCCGGAGAAAAGACAGATCTTGACGAAAGGTTAAAACTCCGCAGAGGAGGTGAGCTTTCAGATTATGTTATCTCGTCATCATCGGAGATAATTAGAAGATACTACGTTGATAAAGGATTTCTTCAGGCAGAGGTTACAGTAAAACACGAAGCCGATTCAATGATCCTTAACGGTGTGAGGGTTACTTATGTGGTTGACAGAAAAAGCAGGGTAAAGATAAAGGAGATCAACTTCTCAGGAAATGAGAATGTAAAGAGTTCAAAGCTTGCCTCAGCAATGAAAAAGACAAAGGATATGAGAATCCTCAACTTTTTCAGCAGTAAAAAGTTCAACGAAAAGGAGTACCAGAACGACAAGAAACTGCTTATTCAGAAGTACAGCGAAAGAGGCTACAGAGACGCCAAAATAGTAAAGGATACTATGTACTATATTGAAGATGGCCGTCTTGCAATCGATTTCCAAATTGAAGAGGGTAATAAATATTACTTCAGAGATATTACCTGGACAGGTAACTCTATGTACTCAGCCGAACAGCTCAACAGCATACTAAGAATAGGTAAAGGAGATATTTACGATGTTGTCTCTATGGAAAAAAGACTCTTTGATGCAGAAGAGGGTAATGTTACTAAACTGTACAGAGACAGAGGCTACCTCTTTTTTAGAGTTATGCCTGTCGAAAAAACTATCGTAGGAGATTCCGTTGATGTTGAGATGAGAATGTTCGAAGGTAAGCCGGCGGTATTTAACAGAATTGTAATTAACGGTAATAATGTAACTAACGAAAAGATCGCAAGAAGGGAACTTTATACCAGACCGGGATATTTATTCAGCCAGACTGCTCTTGAAAGATCTGTCAGGGAACTTGCGTCTATGGGGCACTTTGATCCCGAAAAACTGTCATCGGCATCAGGTACAAGTGTGATCCCCAACGAAGTTACCAACACCGTTGATGTAACCTACAATGTAGAGGAGAAATCTAACAGTCAGGTAGAACTTGCCGGGGGATGGGGAGGAAATACATTTGTCGGAACATTAGGTCTAAGTTTCAACAACTTCTCCTTAAGTAAAATATTTGATAAAAGTGCATGGAGGCCTGTTCCTCTGGGAGATGGCCAGCAACTGTCTATAAGATTTCAGACAAACGGTACCTATTATACTGCTCTGTCGGCAAGTTTTGCTGAACCATGGCTATTTGGCAACAAACCAACATCACTAAATATTTCTTTGTACTATACAAGACAGACAAATTCATACTACTTCTATCAGAATACAGACCAAAGTATGGAGGTGTACGGTATGGCAGCGGGAATCGGTACAAGATTAAAATGGCCTGATGACAGATTTGTTCTGTACAATGAACTCAGCGCACAATCATACAGACTTAAAGACTGGCAATACTACTTTATTTTCTCTGAAGGTTTATCAAATAACATAAGCTGGAAGATTCGCCTCCAAAGAAACTCAACCGACCAGCCTATCTATCCAAGATCAGGATCTGATTTTACCTTGGGTTTGCAGCTGACACCACCATATTCTCTTTTCAGACCTGCCGATACCGACTATAAAAGTATGACAGACGCTCAGAGATACAAATGGATAGAGTATCACAAATGGACGTTCAAAGGGACAACATATAACAAAATCGCAGGGGATCTGGTGTTGATGTCAAGGGCATTTTTCGGATACCTCGGCTACTATGACAGAAAACTTGGTTATTCTCCTTTCGAAGGATTTATAGTGGGAGGAGACGGTATGTCGGGTTATAATACATACGGATCGGAGGTTATTGCACTCAGGGGATACCCTAACAGTTCGCTTACTCCAAGAATAAATAACAGCTACGCAGGTAATGTTTATGATAAGTTCACCGTGGAATTAAGATACCCTCTTGTATTGCAACCTCAATCGACTATTTATGCTCTTGTATTCCTTGAGGGAGGTAACAGCTGGACCGATATCAGGGATTTCAATCCTTTCCAGATTAAAAGATCAGCTGGTTTTGGTGTGAGAGTGCTTCTGCCAATAGTTGGTATGCTTGGAATTGACTGGGGATATGGTTTTGACCCTATCGAAGACAAAGCCCGCTCAGGCAGCAACTTCCACTTTGTTATAGGACAACAATTTTAATAATTAAATATCAGGGGTTATGAAAAAGTTAATAATCATCGCAGCAATATTTATCGCTTGTTCTGCAAGTGCGATTGCTCAGACAGCAGGTTATATAAACACAGAAACCATCCTGTCAAGGATTCCTGAATATAATCAGGCTCAACAGCAGCTTGAAAGAATGAAAGCTCAGTATGACACACAGATTCAGAACGAAGTCAAAATTATTGAGAATATGTACAACCAGTACCAGATAGAAAAAGCAAGACTAAACGATATTCAAAGACAAGCTAAAGAGAATGAGATTATACTCAAGGAGAGAGCAGTAAAGCAGAGACAACAGGATATTTTTGGTCCCGAAGGCACTATGGCATCAAAGACCAAAGAGTTGCTTGACCCTATCAAAGACTTTGTTCAGAAGGCAATTGATGAGGTTGCTAAAGAGACCGGTACTACTTTGATATTTGATGTTGCATCAACTCAGGGGATTATCTATACCGATCCAAAAGCCGACCTCACACAGAAAGTGATTGCAAAACTTATGTTAAATTAGAAACCAATAATAATTACCTATATGAAACATTTATCAAAGATTCTATTAGTACTATTTGTTCTTGCATCTTCAACCGGATTCACACAAAATCTTAAATTCGGTCACATTAACAGTCAGGAGTTGATCTCCCTGATGCCGGACAGAGACAGTGCTTTGGTTAAACTTGAGAAATATGCAGCTGATCTTGACGAAACTCTTCAGGAGATGAGAAGCGAATTCCAGACTAAACTAAACACTTATCAGCAAAAACAGGCAACCTGGACAGCAGCTGTTCTCGAGGCGAGACAAAAAGAGCTTCAGGAGATAGATCAAAGGATATCTCAGTATCAGCAAACTGCTCAGCAGGAGTATCAGCAGATGCAACAGATCCTTTTTGCACCTGTACTTCAGAAGGCAAACGAAACCATTACAAATATCGGTAAAGAGAAAGGTCTTATCTATATTTTTGACACCTCTTCGGGTGCTATACCTTTTATTAACCCCGAACTTAGCGAAGATATCCTTCCAGCGGCAAAAACTGCACTGAAGATTCCGGCAGACAAAAAGCCGATGGCTATCGGAGGACAACAACAACCCGCTGAGTAATATTATTTTTTTAAAGGAATAAATAATTTTTTATAACTTTAAAGTCGCTTCACTTCAGAAGCGGCTTTTTTTATGTTATGCAAGCAAAGAATTTGAAAAATTTTTCAATTGGAATTTTTGATTCCGGAGTAGGCGGATTGTCAGTTTGGAGGGAAATTATCAAAATTCTGCCCCAAAACAGATACTATTATCTTTCAGATAATGCATATTGCCCATACGGCCCCAGACCCAAGTCAGAAATTATTGACAGAGCAAGAGCAGTTACAACCTTCCTTGTTAATAAAGGTGCAGATATTGTAGTAATAGCGTGCAATACTGCAACATCAGCAGCAATTTCAACGCTCAGACAAGAGTTCTCAGTACCATTTATTGGCATGGAACCTGCCGTAAAGCCTGCGGCACTCACATCTGAAAGTGGTGTGATAGGTGTTCTGGCAACCAAAGGAACTCTTAACGGAACTCTGTATAACAATACAAAAAACAAGTTTGCAGAAGATGTAGAAGTTATAGAGATGGTAGGAGAGGGTTTGGTTAAGCTGGTCGAAGATGGTCAACTCACGGGTGAAGAGACTGAAATGCTTTTAAAGAAGTATATTACTCCTATGGTTGATAAAGGGGCAGACAGAATAGTCCTGGGATGTACCCATTACCCATTCCTTACAGAGACAATTAAAAAAATTACAGGCGAAAATATCGAGATCGTTGACCCTGCTCCTGCCGTTGCAAAGCATCTATATGATATATTGCAACATATGGAACCTCGGGAAACAGATTGTGATTATACCGGACAACATAACAGAACCCTTTTTTATACTACGGGAAAAAGAGATACCCTAATGGAAATGGCAAGAAGAATAATGCCGGGAATAGAGGACAAGAATTTTAATGCTGCTGATATATAGCGGCATTTTTTTTTAAACAAAAATTTTATAAAAAATTGATAAACAACTAATTAAATAAACTATGAATACCCTAACTTTATTTTACTTTGTACCCCTGGCAGCATTAACAGCTTTAGGCTTTGCCTGGTACTTTTTTAAACAGATGATGAAGGAGAGCGAAGGCACAGATCTAATGAAAGAGATTGCATCTCATGTAAGAAGCGGTGCAATGGCTTACCTGAGACAACAGTATAAAGTTGTTTTAATTGTCTTTGTTATACTAAGTCTCTTTTTTGCCCTTCTGGCATATGGATTTGAGGTCCAGAATCCCTGGGTCCCATTTGCATTCATAACCGGAGGTTTTTTCTCTGGACTGGCAGGTTTTATAGGAATGAAGACAGCAACATATGCATCAGCAAGAACAGCAAATGCATCTAAACGGTCTCTGAACAGCGGATTACGTCTTGCATTCAGATCAGGTGCAGTAATGGGGCTTGTTGTTGTGGGCCTTGGTCTACTGGATATTTCTATATGGTATATTATATTGGATAATTTTGTTCAGAGTGCGACCGATTCTCAAAAAATGGTTGTTATTACAACCACAATGCTTACTTTCGGTATGGGTGCATCTACTCAGGCGCTGTTTGCAAGGGTAGGCGGAGGTATTTATACCAAGGCCGCAGATGTTGGCGCCGATCTTGTTGGAAAGGTTGAAGCCGGAATACCCGAAGACGATCCCCGAAATCCTGCAACAATAGCGGATAATGTTGGAGATAACGTAGGTGATGTTGCAGGTATGGGTGCCGATCTTTACGAGTCATACTGTGGTTCAATTCTGGCAACAGCAGCTCTCGGAGCCTCTGCATTTTACATTAACCCTGATATGCAGATCAAGGCTATATTTGCTCCAATGCTTATTGCTGCTGGCGGAATACTCCTCTCTATACTGGGTATCTTTACTGTCAGAACAAAAGAGGGTGCTGGAATGAAGGAACTTCTAAAGTCTCTCGGTATCGGGATTAATTTCAGCTCTGTACTGATTGCTCTCTTCACTTTCTTTATACTTTGGATACTGAAAATTGACAACTGGCTTGGAATATCTTTTTCTGTACTTACAGGACTCCTTGCCGGTATCATTATCGGACGTTCAACCGAATACTACACATCCCATTCATATAAACCAACCCGCAGAATATCTGAAAGCGGGAATACAGGTCCGGCAACAGTAATCATTTCCGGTATCGGAACAGGAATGATCTCTACCGCAATTCCTGTATTTGCAATAGCTACTGCAATTATTCTGTCTTTTTTGTTTGCCATAAGATTTGATGTAACAAATATGCTGGAAGCTCACAACATAAGCATGGGATTGTACGGAATAGGAATTGCAGCAGTAGGAATGCTCTCAACCTTGGGAATAACACTGGCAACAGATGCATACGGTCCGATTGCAGACAATGCAGGAGGTAATGCTCAGATGAGTAATCTGGATCCCGAAGTTCGCAAAAGAACAGATGTGCTTGATGCTTTGGGAAATACTACTGCAGCAACCGGTAAGGGATTTGCAATAGGAAGTGCAGCTTTGACTGCTCTCGCTCTTCTTGCCTCATATTTAGAAGAGATCAAAATCGGACTTGTACACATCGGACAGACTACAATTGATGTGGCAGGGCGTCTTGTTAATGTTGCTGATGCCACTATTCCCGATCTTATGGAGTATTATCAGGTTACACTAATGAATCCTAAAGTGCTGGTAGGAGTATTTCTGGGCTCTGTCATGGCATTCTTATTCTGCGGACTTACAATGAATGCGGTAGGAAGAGCTGCTCAAAAGATGGTCGAGGAGGTAAGAAGACAGTTCAGAGAGATTCCGGGAATCCTTACAGGTAAAGGAAAACCGGATTATGCCAGATGCGTTGAGATCTCCACCAAAGGTGCACAAAGAGAGATGATGTTCCCTTCAATACTGGCGATTGTTGTACCAATTATTACAGGAATTATTTTTGGTGTGTCAGGGGTGATGGGACTTTTAGCCGGAGGTCTAGGCTCAGGTTTTGTTCTGGCAGTATTTATGGCCAATGCGGGAGGTGCATGGGACAATGCTAAGAAATATGTAGAAGAGGGTAATTTCGGAGGCAAAGGCTCGGATGCTCACAAGGCAAATGTAGTTGGAGATACAGTAGGAGACCCGTTCAAGGATACTTCTGGCCCTTCACTCAATATCCTGATTAAACTTATGAGTATGGTATCAATTGTAATGGCAGGTCTGACAGTAGCGTTCAGCCTGTTGTAGATAGATATGCAATTAAAAAAAAATGACCGGTTTTACCGGTCATTTTTTAATTTATTATAGCCCCAGATGTTCTTTCAGAAGCGGCTCTATATCATCTTTCTCTACTTGCCTCTTAATAATTTTACCATCCTGATCTACAAAAATATTCTGTGGAATAAATCTCACATTATACATTTTTGTAACAGGACCGTTAAAGTATTGAAGGTCTGAAACCTGTACCCATGTGAGCTTGTCATCTTCAATGGCTTTCTTCCATACGTTTTCGTCATTGTCCAGTGAAACGCCAATGATGCCAAATCCAGCTTTATTATACTTTTTATAAATCTCAACCAATACAGGATTAAACTTCCTGCATGGATTGCACCAACCAGCCCAGAAGTCAATCATTGTAATTTTGTTGTTTTTATAAACGCTTGACAGCGAAACTGCATTTCCGTTCGGATCATTTAAAGAGAACTCGGGAGCAACCATTCCCGGTTGAAGATTTTTTAGAATCTCTGATGTATTCTCAAGTTCAGTCAGATATCTGTTGCCTGCAAATTCAGGAGCAGCCTTAAATGCCGAAACCATTGCATCAAGCTTTTCAATCGGGAACTCTTCGGCTTTTTCATAAACCTTTATAACTGTATAGAAAGAGAGAGGATTATTTGCAAGAAACGCTGAGTCTACAACTTTCTCCTCTTTTGTAGCCTCTTCATAAACTGCGATAATTTCATCTTTTCTCTCATTAGAGGTTTCCTCCTTGTAGAATTCTGTCAGTAAAGAATCAAGGTTGTACTTTTTCTTAATCTCATCTTTTTGGTCATTAAGGCCTTTAATTAAGTCATTAGTAACACCGCCTGTAATCACAGCATTTTTCATATCATCGGCACTCATCTCAATTTTGATGGTTGAGTTATCAACAAACAGATTCACTCTGCCTTCGAGCCCGTCAATTGAAATTGAGTAATTTTCAGGAGTTACAACCTTTCCCTTGAAGGTAAATTTGCCACCTGTAAACTCAACGGTGTCTTTTATTGGTTCGCTTCTGGAGAAGTTGGTCAGATATGCTTTACCGTCAGAGATATTATCCCCTGTAACGGTACCTTCAATTATATATCCGTCGTGTTTTGGAGTGCAGGCAAAAACTATTGCCATAGAGGCCAGTAATAGAAATTTTTTCATCTTGATATTATTTTTTGGTGTTTATTTTTACTTCTTTGAATTGTTAAGCATTTCAGCTTTAACCTCCTGTGTAAGCCTTTCTGAATCATACCCTGTATTTTCCGGAGTATACTCTTCGTAGCAATTGAGATACCACTCCTTATACATCATATACCCTCTGGCATTCTTTAAAGCAGAGTCAGCTATCTCATCAGACCCCTCCTTAACCTTCTTTGCCGGTATACCTGCATAAATTCCAGGCTCTAGAATGTTATTGCTTAGTACTACTGCTCCGGCGGCAATTATTGTATTGTCCGGAATCCGGGCATTATCCATAAGTATGGCTCCCATTCCAACCAGAACCTTACTCCCCACAACCGCCCCATGCACAATGGCGTTATGCCCAACTGATACATCATCTCCAATTTCAACAACAGATTTTTTGTGAAGTGTATGTAAAACTGCACCATCCTGAATATTCACCCTGTTACCTATAATAATAGGGTTAACATCACCCCTGAGTACCGCCCCGTACCAGATACTGCAATCGTCTCCTATTGTCACATCTCCTACTATCACCGCATTCTCTGCAAGAAAACAGTTCTTGCCGATTTTAGGCTCCATCCCGTTAAGCTTTCTTATTATTGCCATCTCAAATATTTATCTAATGCAAATATATAAATTAATAGAGTTATAATGCTAAACGATTAATGCCGGAATTTGTTTACCTGCCGTGAATCCGATAAAATGTTAATGATAGTATTAATTATTATAGCATTTTTAGCAAATAATGTATAAATCGTGAAAAATTATAAGGTATGGATTCTTGTTTACTTAATATATGGTCTGTTATTTGCTTACTTTGATAATAAATTTAAATTTTCCCTTAAAAAGATTTTTTGGATTGGAATAATAATTACATTTGTGTAATATTTTATAACAAACAGTAATAAGGCACCAGTTTAACTAAACTAATTTTTATGCAACACAAAGTTATTGATACCAAGGAAGTTGTTATCAGATTTACAGGAGACTCAGGTGATGGAATGCAGCTGACGGGCAGCCTCTTTGCAGACGCATCGGCGCTTTATGGGAACGATGTATCTACCTTTCCGGATTTTCCGGCAGAGATCAGAGCTCCCCAGGGTACCATTGCGGGCGTTTCGGGATTTCAGGTTAATATCGGCAGCGGTGAAATCAGAACACCGGGTGATTTTTGCGACGTACTGGTTGCGATGAATCCTGCGGCACTAAGAGCAAATGCCAAGTGGACAAAGCCGACTGCAAGTATTATTCTTGATTCGGATACTTTTGACGAGAAGGGTATCAAAAAGGCAGGATACAAAACTGATGATCCTATTGCAGAACTCAAGATACAGGACCGCCATATAATTTTTGCCCCAATTACAACTCTTATTAAAGAGAGTCTGAAGGATAGCGGCCTTGATCCAAAATCAATAGTAAGAAGTAAGAATATTTTCACCCTCGGTATGTGCTACTATATGTTCAACAGACCTATGGAGACTACTGAGGAGTATCTCGATAAAAAATTCCGTAAAAAGCCGGAAGTTGCTCAAGCCAACAAAAAGGCACTAAGGGATGGCTTTAACTACGCAGGTAATGTTCACGCAATACCTAATACCTATAAGATTGAGCCTGCAAAACTTGAAAAAGGTATTTACAGAAACATAAACGGCAACCAGGCAACAGCATGGGGTCTTCTTGCAGCCTCAGAAAAATCGGGAATTCCTCTCTTCTGCGGATCATACCCTATTACTCCTGCAACAAGCATTCTTGAGGAACTTGCCCTTAGAAAAGACCTTAATGCCAAAACTCTTCAGTGTGAAGACGAAATAGCAGGTATCTGTACCTCAATCGGTGCGGCATATGCGGGAAATCTTGCTGTAACAACCACCTCCGGCCCCGGTCTTTCTTTAAAGTCAGAGGCACTTGGTCTTGCTGTAATGACCGAACTCCCGTTAGTTATTGTTGATGTACAGAGAGGCGGCCCGTCTACAGGAATACCTACAAAAACAGAGCAGACAGACCTTAATCAGGCACTGTACGGCAGGAACGGAGAGTGTCCGATTGCTGTAATTGCAGCCCACTCACCATCTCACTGCTTTGATGCAGCTTTCTACTCTGCTAAGATTGCACTAGAGCATATGATGCCGGTTCTGCTTCTTACCGAAGGATTTCTTGGCAACGGTTCTGAGCCATGGAGAATTCCATCAATGAAAGATTTTCCTGAAATTAAAGCTCCGATTATTACCGAATCAGAGGAGACTCCTTTCTGGCCATTCAAGAGAGATGAAGAGAAATATGCAAGAAGATGGGCTCTTCCCGGAACACCGGGTCTTGAGCACAGAGTAGGAGGTCTGGAAAAAAATAATGACGGAAGCGTATCTTCAGACCCTCTGGTACATGAAAGAATGGTTAACGAGAGAGCAGAAAAGGTTGCAAGAATAGCCAATTATATTCCTGATCTCAGTGTTATAGGAGAGCAAAGCGGCGAAGTTCTGGTTGTAGGATGGGGAGGAACCTACGGTCACCTGTATACAGCCGTTAAAGAGCTGCAGAGCGAAGGAAAAAGCGTAAGCCTTGCCCATTTCGACTATATATTCCCATTGCCTAAGAACACTGCTGATGTTTTCTCTAAATACAAGAAAATAATAGTATGCGAACTTAACAGCGGTCAGTTTGCAAACTACCTGAGAGCTGAACATCAGCAATTCCACTATTATCAAAAGAATAAAGTTCAAGGTCAGCCATTTATCGTGAAAGAGATTGTTGACGCAGTAAATGCCATACTATAACTTCAAATCAGAATTTTTATGGAATTAAAATATACACCACAGGATTTTAAAAGTAATCAAGAGGTTAAATGGTGCCCCGGATGTGGGGACCATGCAATTCTTGCAAGTGTTCAGAGAGCAATGCCGGAAATTTGCGAATCTCTTAACTACACCAAAGAGAGATTTGTTTTTGTGTCAGGTATCGGGTGTTCTTCAAGATTCCCGTATTATATGGATACATACGGATTTCACGGAATTCACGGACGTGCATCTGCCATCGCCACCGGAGTAAAAGTTGCCAATCCTACACTAACAGTATGGCAGGTAACAGGTGACGGTGACGCACTTGCAATCGGGGGAAATCACTTTATTCATGCAATCAGAAGAAATATCGATATTAACATTCTTCTCTTTAACAATCAGATATATGGTTTAACAAAGGGTCAGTACTCTCCAACCTCAAAGCTGGGAATGGTGACCAAAACATCTCCTTACGGAACAGTAGAGCATCCGTTTAATCCGGGTGCACTAGTTCTGGGTTCGAGGGGAACCTTCTTTGCCAGAAGTATAGATGTAGAGCTTAAACTTACACAGGATATAATGGTTCAGAGTGCAAAACATGATGGAACTGCTGTTACAGAAATACTTGTAAACTGTGTAATATTCAATGACAGAACACATTCTCAAGTATCAGATAAAGATTTCCGTGCTGACAGAACAATAGTTCTGAAGCATGGAGAACCTATGATATATGGTAAAAACAGAGACAAAGGCCTTATTCTGGACGGCAATAAAATTAAATCCGTTACAATCGGAGAGAACGGCATTACCGAAAAAGACCTTCTCGTACATGATGCACAGGAAGAGAATCCTGGAATTCACTCAATGCTTATAGATATGACATATCCTGAATTACCGGTTGCTCTTGGTGTAATTCGCGCGGTTAAGGATAAAACCTATGACGACAATGTTCGTGATCAGGTTATTGATGCAAGAGAGCACGCACAGATTCACAACATGGATGAACTGCTGCACAGTGGTGCCACATGGGAAGTTAAATAGAAAACTAACATACCAAACATTAAAACCAATTAATAATGAAAGTTGCAGACATTATGGCTTCTCTTGAGAAGAAGCACGGTAACGAAAAGGAGTTTTTACAAGCAGTTCACGAAGTGTTGGAATCAATAGAAGAGATTTACAACCAACACCCTGAATTTCAGAAGGCAAAAATTATCGAAAGGCTTACAGAACCGGACAGAATCTTTACTTTTAGAGTAACCTGGCAGGATGACAAAGGGGAAGTTCATTCAAATCTGGGTTACAGAGTACAATTCAGCAACGCTATAGGCCCATACAAAGGAGGTTTCCGCTTCCACCCATCAGTAAATCTTTCTATTCTTAAATTCCTCGGCTTTGAGCAGATGTTTAAAAATGCACTTACAACACTGCCTATGGGTGGTGGAAAAGGTGGCTCTGACTTTGATCCAAAAGGAAAATCAGATGCAGAAATCATGAGATTCTGTCAGGCATTCATTACTGAACTGTGGCGTCATCTCGGCCCTGATACCGACGTCCCTGCAGGTGATATCGGAGTAGGAGCACGTGAAATAGGTTTTATGTACGGTTGGTACAAAAAACTTGCCCGTGAAAATACAGGAGTACTCACCGGTAAAGGTGCAACATGGGGCGGTTCACTTATTCGTCCTGAAGCAACCGGATATGGTGGAGTATACTTTGTTACACATATGCTCGCTACCAAAGGTATGGATATTAAAGGTAAGACAGTATCTGTATCCGGATTCGGAAACGTTGCATGGGGTGCTGCTCAGAAAGCTACACAACTTGGTGCCAAGGTTATCGCCCTTTCTGGTCCTGACGGTATGATTCACGACGAAGCAGGTATGACAGAAGAGAAAATTGCCTATATGCTGGAACTTCGCGCATCTAACAATGATATTGTTGCCCCTTATGCAGATAAATTCCCCGGATCAAAATTCTATCCGGGTAAAAAAGCATGGGCTGTTAAGGCAGATATTGCTCTTCCATGTGCATTCCAGAACGAACTTAACGGGGACGATGCAAGAGAACTTATCAAAAACGGAGTTATCTGCGTTGGTGAACTATCAAACATGGGCTGTACTCCTGAAGCAATAGCTGAACTCCAGAAGGCAAAAGTTTTATATGCTCCTGGTAAAGCTGCAAATGCAGGTGGAGTGGCAGTTTCGGGTCTTGAGATGACTCAGAATGCAATGCATATCAGCTGGACTGCAGAAGAGGTTGACAACAAACTCAAGCAAATTATGGAAAACATCCATGAGCAGTGTGTTAAATACGGAAAACAGAGTGATGGATTTATCAACTATGTTAACGGTGCAAACATTGCCGGCTTTATGAAAGTTGCAAGAGCAACTCTTGAGCAAGGGCTCTGCTAAGAGAGAGTTTTTCTGATATTATTAAAAGTAGCTGCAATGCATATTGCAGCTACTTTTTTTATTCCTTTAAAAAAAGTGCCTTATATATTTAAATAAATTCACTATATTTACTAATGAACTATAATTAAAAATTCATTCACATTACTAAAATATTTATTATTTGATGAATAAATAATGTATTTTGAATAAAAATTTTGTTAAATTTGTTAGCCCCATATTTTTTTAAACCATAAAGAATCGTATAAAACCGCATGTGACAATAAACCAAAATACTTAAAAAACTAACTTATTTACTAACCAAAACTTTTTTACATGAAAAAATTTAAACTAATCTTAACAGGTCTGTTGCTTGTTTTGGCTGTTGGTTTTGCCAACGCTCAGAATATTCAGGTAACGGGTACTGTTACTGATGCCAACACAGGAGAGCCTGTAATGTTTGCATCAGTTATGCTGAAAGGTACAGTTGTAGGGGCAGCAACAGATGAGGGTGGAAAATTCACCATAAGTGCTCCGGCAAACGGAATCCTGGTCTTTAGTTTTATTGGTTATACTACAGTGGAGGTTCCGATTAACGGTCGCGCCACACTTAATGTAACTATGTCGCCGGATGCCGTTTATCTGGAGGATGTGCTCGTAGTTGCCTACGGTACAACAAGAAAGGAATCATTTACAGGATCGGCCGAGGTTCTCAAATCAGAAAAGATTGAGAAAAGAACCGTTTCCAATGTTACAAAGGCTGTTGAAGGTTTAGCAACAGGTGTCCTTGTAACATCGGGTACTGGTCAGCCGGGTGAAGGTTCAAGCATCATTATCAGGGGATACGGTTCGATCAATGCATCAAACACTCCTCTATATGTTGTTGACGGAATTCCTTATAACGGAAGTATCTCTGCTATCAACCCTGCAGATATCGAATCTATGACAATTCTGAAAGACGCATCTGCAGGTGCTCTTTACGGAGCCCGCGGTGCAAACGGTGTTATTATGATTACCACCAAGAGAGGTGCAAGAGAGGGTGAAAGAGTTAAGGTAAACCTCAGAACAGTTTGGGGAGTATCTTCAAGAGCTATACCTTCATATGATCTTCTTAACGCACCACAATGGATTGAATACCAGTATCAGGCATTCAAAAACGAAGAGATTCTTGTTAAAGGTGTTAACCCAGCAGTTGCCGGACAAACAGCTATTCAGATGATGCTTACAGGTCCAAGTAAGGTGTTTGGATTAAATGAGCAGTACAATCCTTATAACTACCCTCTGGCAGATCTGATTGACACTCAAACTGGTAAAATCAGAAGTGATGCTACACTCCGTTATAATGATGACTGGATCAAAGAAGTAACAGCTTCAAATCCATTAAGACAAGATCACGTACTTACAGTTACCGGTGGCTCTGATAAAGCCAGGTATATGGGTTCAATCGGATTTCTGGATGAGAAAGGTATTCTGATGACAACAGGATTCAAACGTTATTCAGGAAGAGCAAACGTTGAGGCAAAACCTATTGAGTGGGTTAAATTTGGTATTAATACCAACTTTGCACAGACAACAAGCAACTTCCTTAATGCAACTGGTTCAGCTACTTCAAACGTTTGGTATTCAGCAATGTTGATGGCTCCTATTTATCCGATATACGAACTGGATGCCAATAATCAGCCAATCCTGGATGCAAACGGCAAGAAGAAATTTGACTATGGTCAGAATCGTGCATCAGGTGCTCAGCAAAACTACAATAGTATTGCTACGCTTTATGATGATAAATTCAAGGCTGTTAACTCAAGCGTAAGCGGTAGAACATTTTTTGAACTTCTTGATCTTAAAGAGGGCCCGATAGCAGGTCTGAAACTTGCTGTTAACCTGGGGTTTGACTTTATCAATCAAGAGCAGCACAACTACGAGAACCCGTATTTTGGTAACGCAGCCGGTTCTCAGGGACGTGCATACAAGTACAGCCGAAATACACTTTCTTCTACATTCAACCAGCTTTTGACTTACAAAAGAACATTTGCAGATAAACACAATCTGGATATCCTGATTGGTCATGAGAACTATCAGTACAAATACAACTACCTGATGGGTGCCAAATCCGGATTCCCGTTTGGAGGTCTTTATGAGCTTGATGCAGCTGCTACAGTTATTACTGCAGGTTCATATGAGGATAACTACTCTATTGAATCATATCTTTCAAGGTTAAACTATAACTTTGATGATAAATACTATTTGTCAGGATCGTTCCGTCGTGACGGATCTTCACGTTTCTATACAGAAAACCGTTGGGGTGACTTCTGGTCAGTCGGTGGTAACTGGAGAATTAGTCAGGAGTCGTTTATGCAAGGTCTCTCATGGCTTAAGAATATGAACATCAGAGCCAGCTTTGGTGTACAAGGTAATGACGCTGTTGGTGGATACTATCCTTATCAGGCACTTTACGATCTTGGCTTCCCTAATGCAGGTATGAACGGTGCAGTTGTTGCTTCAATTGCAAATAACGACCTCAAATGGGAGAAAAACGAAAACCTTAACATAGGTATGGATGCAAGACTCTTCGACAGAGTTTCAATATCTGCCGAGTGGTACAAGAGGGTAACAAAAGATATGCTAATGGCCTATCCTTTGGCAATGTCAACCGGTTTCCTATCATACGATAAGAATATTGGTAGTATGCAAAACTCAGGTTTTGAGGTTACAATTGCAACTGACATCATTACCAACAAAGATTTAAGGTGGACACTTACACTGATGGGATCTACAGTTCAGAATAAGATTCTCAACCTTGCTGACAAACCTGAAATTACATCAGGTAACTATATTACCAAAGAGGGTGAGGTACTTAACTCATTCTACCTTCCAAGAGCAGCAGGTGTAGACCCTGCAACAGGATATCAGCTATACTGGGTATGGGATACTGATGCTAACGGAGTACGCAGCGAAGAGTACATCTCTGCAGACAGATCAAAAGCTGCTGCTTCAAGGATAATAGCAGGAAACCGTATGCCGGATCTGTTCGGATCAATCAGCAACGATTTTAAACTATTTGAAAGTGTTGACCTAAGCATTTTGACCACCTACTCAATCGGAGGTAAAATTCTTGATAACCTTTACATGAACCTTCTTGATCCTTTGTATCAAGGTAACTCATTGTCAGCTCACCTGTTAAGAGCATGGAGCAAACCTGGTGATATCACCGATATTCCTATAGCTCAGCTTGGTGCAAATACAACAGCATCTACACGTAACCTTATCAATGCTTCGTACTTCACTATTAAGAACGTGACTTTAGGTTATTCTTTACCAAAAGCCTGGATGAAAAAACTGGGTGTTGAAAATGTAAGAATTTCTGCAATTGCAGATAACATTGCAATGTTCTCACACCTTAAAGGAATGAACCCTCAGCATAACTTCTCAGGAGGTACTGACTATGTTTATGTTCCTACCCGCTCTATTTCATTAGGTTTGGATATAACTTTTTAACTAAACAACACAAAAGAATATACTTAATATGAAAAAAATATTTACACTATTTGCAGTAGCACTTCTCGTGTTGAGCTCTTGTGAAAAGGAGTACCTCGATACGACACCTACTGACTCAGTTTCCGGGCAACTGATCTTCTCAAATACCGAAAGTGCAATGGTTGCCATGAACGGTATTTACAGAGCTCTTTATTTGCCTAACAGCACCTGGTTCGGAACAACCGGTAACGTTCAGCAGAACTTTGGTATTGTCTCTCACAATATGGTTGCCGACCTTATGGGTGAGGACTTTGTACAGGCCGAACAGGGTAACGGATGGTTCTATTTTGACTATAAATATGATGTTAGGTCAAGATATGCCAGTGCATCATGGAGATGCTACGGCCTCTGGAATTTCTACTACAAGATCATTACAAATGCAAACTATGTAATTGCATCTAAAGATCTTATTCAGGGCGATCCTAATAAAATCAACAGTATCATAGGTCAGGCATATACACTTCGTGCTTATGCTTACTACTATCTGACTCTTTTCTTCCAGCACACTTATGTTGGAAATGAGACAAAACCGGGCGTTCCTCTCTACACAGAACCTACTCTTATAGGTGCTCCAAGGGGTACTCTCAAAGATGTATATGACCTTATTACAGCAGACTTGGTTGAAGGTACTACTCTTTTGAAATCAGCAAAAGATGCAGGTGTTACCAGAACTCACAAATCTCACATAGATTACAACGTTGCAAAAGCTATTCAGGCAAAAGTATTCCTAACAATGGAGAACTGGGCAGGAGCAGCTGACGCAGCAAGAGAGGCCAGAACAGGTTATACTCTTCTTTCAGGTAATGCACTATATTCAGGATTCAACGATGTGGCTCTCTCATCAGTTATGTGGGGTGGTCAGGTTATTGCTACCGAAGCTGTTTCAGGTGGTTGGGGAACATTCTTCTGCCACATGGATCCGGGTAGTACTCCTGCAGTTCAGTCAGCAAACGGATACGGTGTTACATCAAGAAAATGTATCAGCTCATGGCTATACAACCAGATTCCTGCAAGCGACCTTAGAAGACCTTGGTGGAACGGAGTTGTTGCTAACCAACAAAGCTCAGGCCCAAATAAGAGCTATGCTCAGTTTAAGTACAAATACAAAAATATTAGTGACTACACCGGTGACTATATTTTCCTTAGAGCAGAAGAGATGTTGCTTATAGAAGCCGAAGCAAGAGTTAAACTCAGCCAGTTTGACGCAGCAAGAACACTGCTTCTTGAACTTGGAGCGGTTCGTGATCCTCAGATGGCAGCAAGACTTGATGCAAGAACAAACTCTGCAACTTACAACACCGATACACAAGCTGACCTTACTACTCTTATGGATGAGGTACTATTCCAGCGTCGTATTGAGCTTTGGTGCGAAGCAGGTCGTCTGTTCGATCTTAAGAGACTTAAACTAGGATTCAACAGAGATTATACAGGAACAAACCACTCACAGTTGCTCAAGACTATCTCTACAGCAGCAGGTTCGAAAGAGTTTGTACTTCCTATACCTCAGCAAGAGTTTGACGGTAATGAAAACATGGATATCGAAACCGATCAGAATCCTCTATAATGACTAATAAATTAGATATGTCTATGAAAAATTTAAAATATATAATATCATTGGTGTTATTGTTCGGTTTGTTTTCTTGTAACCAGGATGCAGTAATGCCTACTATCGATAGCAGTAACATAGGAGCTGTTGATGCCGCTTTCTCTTCATCTGTTGCTGTTTATGACCTTAAGCAGTCTGATAATGGCCAAATTAAGGTACTTATGTACAGAGGTAACACCAAAGGAGCGGCCACCGTTCCGATTTCAATATCAGGTACAGGAACTACTCAGCTTACATTAGCAAGTAACAGTGTAACTTTTAATGATGGTGAAGGTTCTGCCTATGCAACCCTTAACTATAACTTTGCAGCGATTCCTCCTGCAACCAAGTACATTGTTACGCTTACAATTACAGATGCCACTATGATTTCTCAATCAAAAGTTTCTGCAATAAGAGTTGAGGCTCAATTACCTCTGAACTATGTTAGCTTTGGTACAGGTACTTACGAATCAGGCTTCTATGAAGAGTCATGGGCACAGCCTGTATTTAAAGCCAATGTATCAACAACTTTGGATTACTATAAACTCCCTGGCTGCTACTATGCAGGTTATGACATTGTGTTCAGGGTAGATAATGGTGTTCTTAAAGTTGATCAGCAAAATATTGGCTGGTTCTACAGTGCTTCATACGGATATGTTTATGTAAGCCCTCAGACTACATCTATCAGTGGAAAGAGACACACATGGAACAGCCGTTTTGTGCTGCCTCTAGGTGGAGTTGCTTTCACCGGTTCATACGATGAAACTTTCGTTATGCCTTAATTTTGCAATTAAATAATTTTGAGTGCACTCTGTAAGAGTGCACTCTTTTTTTTTGTAATTTTATAATCTGGTAGAAATTTTAAAATTTTAAAAAATGATAAAGAGGGCAGTTACATTATTATGGTTAGCCGGTATGATTATTATGTCATGTTCTACTTCTGAAAGTGGGTATGTTATTGAAGGGAAAATCACCGGAGAAGGCTCAGAGAGTTTAACCGGAACCATGTATCTTAAAAACCAAGAATTTGGTGGCAGAGCAATTGATTCAGCAATTATTCAAAATGGCAAATTTGTCTTTAGAGGGGTAATAGAAGATCCCGACAGATTTATTATATACAATCCACAATTACCCAACAATATCCCAATTTTCATCGAAAATACAAAGTACAAAATATCTGCCCCGATTAATAATCTGAATGAGGCTGTTGTTATTGGAGGAGAAACTCAAAACCTGATTGATCTTGCCGAAAGAAAAAGCAAAGAGGTTATTGAAGAACTTAATCTAAACTCAATAATGAAAGATTTCTCTGACCCTAACACACCACAGGCTTTAAAAGACAGTATAATCTCTGTGTTTAATACGGCCAACACTAGAATGAGAAATTTCTATGACTCAATACTTATGCAGAATCAAAACACATGGTTTTTTCTTTTTCACACAAAATTATCTGCACAGGGAGAGAATCCGGACACATTACAAAATAGGTATGACCGTCTTAAACTAAATCCAAAATTTGCCAATTCCGGCCATCTGGCAGAGATAAGAGAGGTTATTCAAGCCAAAAGATCTCTTGAACCGGGGCAGCCAGTAAAAGACTTCAAACTGAATGATATCAATGGTAAAGAGTCTGTTTTTAGTGAAATTATACACGAGTCCAATTATACAATTCTCCTTTTCTGGTCTGACTGGAGTATAGAGAGTATTAAGTTTGCAAAAGAGATAAAAGATATTGTTGCTGCATTTGATAGTAAACAAATAAAAATAACAGGTGTTATACTATCAGGAGCCGATCAGGAAATTAAGAAGAAGGAGGCAATAATTAAAGAGGAAGGGTTAACATTTTTAAACCTGATAGACGCAAATGAAAATCCAACGGCATCTCTTTATAATGTTACACTTATTCCCAGGGCTTTTCTGGTTGGCAGGGATAATAAGATAATTATGAATGATGTGAAAGTGAATGATTTAAAATCATTTCTTGAGACTATCAGGTAAGAGGCAATTGTCCATTTTTTTGTACATTTGAAGATTGTTTAATCGGTATTGATAATGCCGTTATAAAAGATTTTATGAAAAGATATTTTATTCCTGTTATAATCATATTGTTAGCAGTTGGTATTGGTTCATGTAAAAAAGATCCTCCTGCTATTCTCGAGCTATCTGTTAATGAAGTTCTTATTGCTAATATCGATGGAACCTCCAAGGTTCAGGTTACCGCTAACGGAAAGTGGACAGCCTCGGTAGCTTCTACCTGGTGTACCATATCACCATCAAGCGGAGATGGAAACGGAGAGATAACCATAACTACAGTAAACAATTTTACCGGCTCTGACAGAATTGTAAATATGGTTGTAACCTCAAGGGAACTTAAAAAGAGTTTGAGAATAAGCCAGTCTTATTCAAGGTTGGATGTGTCTGCTTTAGAACTTCTTTTCCCTAAAGAGGCCGGGTCTAAAACGGTATTTGTAGATGCAAATACAAGTTGGTCAGTTGAGATCCCATCCGGTATAGACTGGATAACTGTATCACCAATGAGTGGGACAGCCAGCGGAAACGTTACTGTATCTTTACTGCAAAACACAGGAACACATAGGAGTGCAGATATTTTCTTTAAATTTGGAGAAGATCAGAAGAGTCTTAAAATAAATCAGGAGAGGAGCATAAACCAGGATCCCGCTGTCCCTGTAATTAAATCTCCTGTTGATAATCTCACTGATGCAAACAGATTACCAACATTCAGATGGAGTGCATCAAAAGATCCAGAAGGAGATCCGTTAACATATAAACTGGAATACACAAAAAATCAGGCAGATTGGTCCGATGTAATAACATTGACAGATACTGTTTATAATTTGTCATACTATCTTGATGAAAACTCCACCTATTACTGGAGGATCACTGCTCAGGACGCTTATGGCGGTAAAGGTGTGTCGGATGTATATACCTTTACAACAGGTGTTAAAAAGAGCTACTTTGACGGTCAGTACAAAGTTGCACAAACTAACACAAAAGGATTAAGACCTTCTGAGATATTATTTATCGGAGATGGCTATATTTCGGAAGACTTTGAAGAGGGGGGCATTTTTGATCGCGATATAGACAACGGGATAGAGTACTTCTTTGAAATAGAGCCGTATAAAAGCTACAGAGAGTATTTTACAATATATAAACAGGCCGGATATTCGATAGACAGAGGTGTGAAGCAGACTGATAAGAGTGTAATGAAATACACCAAATTCGGAGTTGACTTTCTGGGTGGTTCATCTCTTTCTGCAGATACAGATGAGGTCTTTAAATACGCTAAAATGATACCAGGTGTTGATGATCAGAAGCTAAAGGAGATGCTGATTATTCTGGTTGTAAATCAGGACAGATATGCCGGAACCTGCTGGATATGGACAGATGGCAAAGCTATTGCAATCTGCCCGGTAAGTACTTCAAATACTGCAGGGCAACATTTCAGAAACCTGATTTATCACGAAGCCGGAGGTCATGGATACGGGAGACTGGCAGATGAGTATATTACCTCTGCAAATGCAGGAAAAACGATTAACGAAGAGTACAAATCAAAATACAATACCTTTAAAAATGCCGGATTTTATCCTAATGTAGACCTTACAGGCGATCCGGCTAATGTAAAATGGAAACATTTTATCAATTTACCCGGATATAACAGAGTCGGTACTGTTGAAGGAGGCTTTTACTTCCCTCTTGGTGTCTGGAGGCCGGAGCAATCAAGCTGTATGCAGTACAACGAAGCATATTATAATGCTCCGTCAAGAGAGAAAATGGTTCAACGAATATTATCTATAGCTCAGGAACCTTATTCGCTGGATATATTTATGCAGAAGGACATTCAAAAAGCACCATCTCAATCTGTTCTGTTACAAACAAAGAGTATTAATCCGTTTACATTTGTTCCTCTTGCACCTCCGGTAATGATGAAATAATATAAATATTAACGTATCTTTGATATGCTTAATACTAACCATTTATGATAAAATTACACAATTTAAAATTCGGACTCATTTCAAGGATATTTTTAATAATTCTATTATTATCAACATACGGATGTAAAAAGGATCCGGCACCTGAATTAACTCTTACAAGATCGACTGTTGCTGTGCCAAATGCCTCAGGTACAGAATCGATATCATTTACATGTAACGGAAAGTGGACTGCCGTATCTTCTGAAACATGGGTTACTGTGGCCCCCTCGTTTGGTAACGGAAATGGTGAGGTAACAATTACATTTGCAGAAAACCTTTCGACATCGGAGAGGACAGGTAATATTAATCTGACAACAGGTCCTATTACAAAATCAGTTAAGGTAACTCAAAGCAGAACATTTCTTGATACAGATAATTCAACCCTCTCTTTTACCAAAGAGGGATCTACAAATAAACTGAATATCACTTCAAATACAGATTGGCAGATTTTGTTGCCTCAGGGAGTAGACTGGATAACTGTTTCACCAATGAGCGGTTCAATGAATATGGAGGTTAACGTTACAGTTAAACCTAATACAGGAGTTATCAGAGGGGCAGATATTGTCATTAGATATGCACAAAATGAAAAAAATATTGGTATTAGCCAACAGAGAGGCGTAAACAATGCTCCTGAATCTGCAGGTCTTAAAATGCCTCTAAACAGCAGTCAGGATGTTACCAGGCTTCCCGCATTCAGATGGTCACCATCAAAAGATTCAGATAACGATCCTGTAATATACAGAGTTGAATATTCAAAACCGGGAGGCGAATGGACCTCTTCGCTTGATATTACTGATACACTCTACTATCTTTCTGCATATCTCGATGCAAATACAACTTACTCATGGAGAGTAAAGGCTACGGACACTATGGGAGAGTCAACCTATTCACAGGTATATACTTTTACAACAGGTACAAAAACGAGCTACTTTGACGGTGAATACAAGGTAGCCTTAGAGAATAGTGCCGGGGTTTTACCATCTGAAATTCTCTTTTTAGGGGATGGTTATACAGCAGAAGATTATGTTGAGGGAGGAAAGTTTGATCAGGAGGTAGAGGAGGGAATAGACTACATTTTTAGTACTGAGCCATATAAGTCCTACAAGCAGTATTTCAAAGTTTATAAGCAAGCCGGATATTCAAGAGATCAGGGTGTTACACAGACTGACAAAAATATCGTTAAAAGCACAAAATTTTCGGTGACATTTGGCGGAGGATCATCTATGAATTCCAACAGTGATGCTGTTTTTGCCCTTGCAAAGACAATTCCGGGAGTTGATGACGCAAAATTAAGGGAGATGCTTATAATTCTGATTGTTAATGAGAACAGATATGCAGGTACTTGCTGGACGTGGTCGGACGGCAAAACAATAGCAATTACTCCTGTGAGCAGACATTCAGTTATTAATTACCACTATAAAGGGGTAATTCTGCATGAAGCCGGGGGACATGGTTTTGGCAGGCTTGGCGATGAATATGTAAGTTCAGCCAATGCTGGTAAGACTATAACAGCAGAGGATGCCCAAAAATTGAGGGACAGATTTAATAAAAATCATGCAGCAAATCTTGATTTAACATCAGATACTACCCAGATCAGGTGGAGACATCTTCTCAGAAGGTCAGGTTATGACAGAGTAGGGGTATTTGAAGGTGGTTATTATTACACTTACGGAGTCTGGAGACCCGAACTCACAAGCTGTATGATTAATAATTTAGCATACTATAATGCACCTTCGAGGGAGGCAATCGTTAAAAGAATTTTGGCTAAAGCAGGGGAGACCTACACTCTGGATGCATTTCTTAACAAGGATATTATTAAAGAACCGGCACCTGCAGTTCTGTTACAGACAAAAAGTTTTAATCCGCTCACATTTATACCTCTTGCACCACCGGTATATATAAGATAGGTATTTTCAAACAGAGTTAATTCTTTGTTAAATGCATATATTAGAACTATTGAAAATAAAAAACCTGCTTTTTATAAAGCAGGTTTTTATTTATTGTTAACAATTTATACCGTAACAGGATTACTCCTCTTTCTTGCTCTTGAAAGCTCTTTGGTAATCGTCTTTTGAAGTAACGATTATCTTTTCGAACTCTCTTGTTCCGGTTCCGGCAGGTATCAGGTGACCGCAGATAACGTTCTCTTTAAGACCTTCCAATGTATCGGTCTTACCGAATGTTGCTGCCTCACTAAGTACCTTGGTTGTCTCCTGGAACGACGCTGCCGACATAAAGCTGTTGGTACGTAACGCTGCTCTGGTGATACCCTGTAGTACCTGATTTGATGTTGCAGGAACTGCATCCCTTGCCTCAACAGGTTTGAGATCTCTTCTCTTAAGAGTAGAGTTCTCTTCGCGGAGTCTTCTGACAGTTATGATCATACCAGGTTTAAGTTCGTGAGAATCACCTGCGTCAAGAACAACTTTCTTATCGTAGATATTGTCGTTCTCTTGCATAAATTCCCATCTGTCAACAAGTTGTTCAGGAAGGAATCTGGTGTCACCCGGATCAACAATCTCGAGTTTACGCATCATTTGCCTTACAATAATCTCAAAGTGTTTGTCATTGATCTTCACACCCTGCATTCTGTAAACCTCCTGAATCTCGTTAACAATATACTCCTGAACCTTAGTAGGACCTTGAATTGCAAGAATATCTGTTGGTGAGATAGCTCCGTCTGAGAGTGCCATACCTGCTCTTATATAGTCGTTCTCCTGAACAAGTATCTGTTTTGAGAGCGGAACAAGATAGCGTTTCTCTTCTCCAGTTTTTGATTTAACGATAATTTCACGGTTACCTCTTTTAATCTTACCCATCTGAACCTCACCGTTGATCTCTGATACAATCGCAGGATTGGATGGATTTCTTGCTTCAAAGAGTTCTGTTACTCTTGGCAGACCACCCGTGATGTCACCTGATTTTCCAATAGCTCTCGGGATCTTGACAAGAATATCTCCTGCCTTAACCTTTTTACCATTTTCAACCATAATGTGAGCACCAACAGGAAGATTGTATTGTCTGAGTTCAAGTTTGTTTTCATCAAGAATCCTGATTGTAGGGTTCTTAGATTTGTCCCTTGACTCAATTACCACCTTCTCTTTGTGCAGTGAGTATTCATCTGCAGCCTCCTCGCGGAATGTAACACCCTCTATCAGGTTGTCGAATACCACTTTACCGCCTGTCTCAGCAATAGTAATTGCGTTGTAAGCGTCCCATTCACAGATTTTATCTCCGCGTTTAACAGTGTCATTATGTTTAAAGTAGAGAGTTGCTCCGTAAGGAACGTTATGGTTTGACAGAACGATACCGGTATTGACATCTACAATCTTCATTTCGGCTGTACGACCAATAACCAGTTCACTCTTTTCTCCAAATTCGTTCTCTTTAACAAGAGTTCTGAGCTCTTCGAATTCTATTCTACCATCATATCTGGCAACAATTTCATTCTCTGAGGCTATGCTGGAAGCTGTACCCCCTACGTGGAACGTACGAAGAGTAAGCTGAGTACCGGGCTCTCCGATTGACTGTGCAGCAATTACACCTACAACCTCTCCTATCTCAACCATTCTGCCGTTTGCAAGGTTTCTGCCGTAGCATTTACTGCAGACTCCCTTCTTGGATTCGCAGGTTAACACGGAACGAATCTCAACGTGTTCTATAGGCAGTGACTGAATAAGGGCGGCAATATCTTCTGTGATCTCCTGGCCTGTCTCAACAATTTTTTCCCCGGTAAGCGGGTTATAAATATCGTGAACAGAGGTCCTTCCAAGGATTCTGTCATATAGTGACTCAACAATTTCATCTTTGTTCTTGATTGCAGTAGCTACAAGTCCTCTTAATGTTCCGCAATCATCTTCGTTAATAATAACATCGTGAGAAACGTCAACAAGCCTTCTTGTAAGGTAACCGGCATCAGCTGTCTTAAGAGCTGTATCGGCAAGACCCTTTCTGGCACCGTGTGTAGAGATAAAGTACTCAAGAACCGAAAGACCCTCTTTAAAGTTAGAGAGAATAGGATTCTCGATAATCTCAGCAGAAGTAGCTCCTGATTTCTGAGGCTTGGCCATCAGACCCCTCATACCCGAAAGCTGGCGGATCTGCTCTTTTGAACCCCTTGCACCTGAGTGAAGCATCATATAAACCGGGTTGAATCCCTGTTTGTCTGTTGCAATCCTCTTCTCTACAATATTTGTGAGTTTTGAGTTTGTAGAGGTCCAGATATCAATAATCTGGTTATATCTTTCGTTGTTGGTTATAAGACCATTGTTGTATGAGAACAATATATTCTCAACCTGTTTGTAACCATCTTCGATAAGAGCAGCTTTCTCTTCCGGAATAATAACATCTTCCAGATTGAATGAAAGGCCACCTTTGTATGCCATCTTGAAACCGATCTCCTTAATGTCATCAAGGAACTGGGCTGTTCTGGCAACCCCGGAAACCTTTAATACATTACCGATAATATCCCTTAGTGATTTCTTTGTAAGGATCTCGTTAATATAACCAACTTCGGGCGGTACAACCTGATTGAAAAGGATCCTTCCAACAGTTGTTTTAACCAAAGAGTAACCTTTAGTTAAATCTGTCATGTCATTAGGTAATCTGACCTCTATCTCGGCATGAAGAACTACTCTTCCCTCGTTATAACCGATAATCACCTCTTCCGGACCGTAGAATTTCATTCCGTGGCCTTTAACATCAGGGCGGCTTTTAGTTATGTAGTACAGACCAAGCACCATGTCCTGAGAAGGCACGGTGATAGGTGCTCCGTTAGCAGGGTTAAGAATATTGTGTGAACCGAGCATTAAGAGTTGTGCCTCAAGAATAGCAGCATTACCCAGCGGTAAGTGAACAGCCATCTGGTCACCGTCAAAGTCGGCGTTAAACGCTGTACATGACAGAGGGTGAAGCTGGATAGCCTTTCCTTCTATAAGCTTTGGCTGGAATGCCTGAATACCAAGACGGTGAAGGGTGGGAGCACGGTTAAGCATAACCGGATGTCCCTTCATCACATTCTCAAGAATATCCCATATAACAGGATCTTTCCTGTCTA
Source organism: Bacteroidales bacterium (assembly GCA_036677745.1). Taxonomy (GTDB): domain Bacteria; phylum Bacteroidota; class Bacteroidia; order Bacteroidales; family UBA932; genus Bact-08. The sequence continues at coordinate 439,474 of JAVBVW010000003.1, read as the reverse complement.
CTATTTTCTTGGCAGATTTAACTGTTTTAACAATTCCTCTTTCGATCAGCTTGCGGATAACAAAAGGCTTAAAGAGTTCGGCTGCCATATCCTTAGGGATACCGCATTCGTGCATTTTAAGCTCAGGACCAACCACAATTACCGAACGAGCAGAGTAGTCAACCCTCTTACCTAGCAGGTTTTGACGGAAACGTCCTTGTTTACCTTTTAAGCTGTCGGACAGTGATTTGAGCGTACGATTTGCCTCTGTTTTAACGGCATTTGACTTCCTTGAGTTATCAAAGAGTGAGTCAACTGCTTCTTGAAGCATACGTTTCTCATTACGAAGAATCACCTCAGGAGCTTTAATCTCGATAAGTCTCTTAAGACGGTTATTTCGTATGATTACCCTGCGGTAAAGATCGTTAAGGTCAGAAGTTGCAAACCTTCCTCCGTCAAGCGGAACGAGAGGACGTAACTCCGGTGGAATTACCGGGATAACCTTAAGAATCATCCATTCAGGTTTGTTAATCTCTTTAGATTCGCGGAAAGCCTCAACAACGCTAAGCCTTTTAAGTGCTTCTGCTTTTCTCTGCTGAGATGTCTCAGTCTCTGTTTTGTATCTAAGGTCGTATGAGAGCTGGTCAAGATCTATCCTTCCCAGCATTTTATAGATTGCTTCGGCACCCATTCCGGCAATAAACTTGTTCGGGTCGGTGTCGTCAAGCATCTGATTCTCTCTTGGCAGAGAGTCAAGTATGTTGAGATACTCGTCTTCTGTAAGGAAGTCGTGTTCTCTTATACCGTCAACCGCCTTCACTCCGGCCTGAATAACTATGTATCTCTCATAGTAAATTATAGCCTCAAGTTTCTTGGAAGGGATTCCTAAAAGGTATCCGATCTTATTTGGAGTGCTGCGGAAATACCAGATATGGGCTACAGGAACAGTGAGTGAGATGTGTCCCATTCTCTCTCTTCTTACCTTTTTCTCGGTCACTTCAACTCCGCAACGGTCGCAAATGATGCCCCTGTAGCGGATTCTCTTATACTTACCGCAGTGACACTCATAATCTTTGTAAGGACCAAAAATCCTTTCGCAGAAGAGACCGTCTCTTTCCGGTTTGTATGTTCTGTAGTTGACAGTTTCTGGTTTTAGTACCTCGCCCGAAGATCTTTCGAGAATCTCCTCCGGTGAAGCCAGGCTTATTGTAATCTGATTGAAATTACTTTTAACCTTTATCTCTTTCTTTAAAGACATATTATTCTGTTTCAAAGATTTGCAAATACTATTATCAAATTACTCCAGGTTTATGCTCAAGCCCAGACCACGAAGTTCATGAAGCAATACGTTGAGTGATTCAGGGATACCTGCCTGAGGCATAGGATCACCTTTAACAATTGCTTCGTAAGCGCGGGATCTTCCTACAACATCGTCAGATTTGATTGTGAGAATTTCCTGAAGAATATTGGATGCACCGAATGCCTCAAGTGCCCAAACCTCCATCTCTCCAAATCTCTGACCTCCAAACTGAGCTTTACCTCCTAGAGGTTGCTGGGTAATGAGTGAGTAAGGACCGATAGAACGTGCGTGCATCTTATCGTCAACCATGTGACCTAGTTTAAGCATATAGATTACACCTACAGTTGCAGGCTGGTCGAAGAGTTCACCTGTACCACCGTCACGCAGATATGTTTTACCATATCTTGGAACACCGGCACTATCGGTAAGATTACTGATTTCATCCAGAGTTGCACCGTCAAAAATAGGAGTGCTGAACTTCTGACCAAGCTCTTTACCTGCCCAGCCGAGAACAGTCTCATATATCTGACCAAGGTTCATACGAGATGGTACGCCAAGAGGATTAAGTACAATATCAACAATTGAACCGTCTTCCAGGAATGGCATATCTTCGTCTCTCACGACTTTTGCAACAATACCCTTATTACCGTGGCGACCTGCCATTTTATCTCCTACACGAATCTTACGCTTTTTGGCTATATAAACTTTTGCAAGCTGCATAATGCCTGTTGGAAGTTCATCTCCTATTGTAAGGTTGTATTTGATTCTCTTAAGTTCGGCGTCGTACTCCTTATGAGCAATAAGATAATTGTTAATAAGAAGCTTAATAAGGTTGTTGGTGTTTTTATCTGCAGTCCACTTGGTAGGATTGATGTTTTCATAGTCAATCTTATCAAGCACATCGTATTTAAAATCAGAGCCTTTTTCAATGATTTCTACACCATAAAGGTCAGATACACCCTGAGATACTTTATTAGTCAATAGTGCAAATAACCTCTCAAGGAAATTTTGTCTCAACTGACCGGCCTTCCTTGCAAAATTCTCTTCTGCGTGCTGAATCTGGTTTTTTGAAACAGATTTACCCTTTTTGGAGTTCTCTTTTGCAACTCTCGAGAAGAGCCTCTTATCGATAACTGTACCTCTCAGGGATGGTGAAGCTTTAAGTGAAGCATCCTTAACATCTCCGGCTTTATCACCAAAGATTGCCCTTAGCAGTTTCTCTTCGGGTGATGGGTCGCTCTCTCCCTTAGGAGTGATTTTACCAATCAGGATATCTCCGGGTTCTATGTTTGCACCTATTCTTATGATACCGTTTTCATCAAGATCTTTTGTAGCCTCTTCGCTGACATTCGGAATGTCTGACGTAAGCTCCTCCATACCTCTCTTGGTATCTCTTACCTCCATTATGTACTCATCAACGTGAATTGATGTGAATACATCCTCTCTGAGAAGTCTTTCAGATACAACAATTGCATCCTCAAAGTTATAACCTTTCCAAGGCATGAATGCCACTTTAAGGTTTCTTCCAAGTGCCAGTTCGCCTTTTTCGGTTGCATAACCCTCGGTAAGAATTTTACCTTCGGTCACTTTTTCACCTTTTCTGACAATAGGTTTAAGGGTTATAGATGTATTCTGGTTTGTTTTTCTGTAAAGAGGTAACCTGTAAACGGTTATTTCCGGCTCGAAGCTTACAAAGCGTTCGTTTTCGGTCATCTCATATTTAATATGAATCTCTTTAGCATCAACATATACCACCTCTCCTTTACCTCTGGCAGTGATTTGTGTTCTTGAATCCTTTACGACAGGACCTTCAAGACCGGTACCCACTATAGGGGATTCAGGCTTGATAAGTGGAACTGCCTGGCGCATCATATTAGATCCCATAAGTGCACGGTTGGCGTCATCATGTTCCAGGAACGGAATCAACGATGCTGCAATCGAAGCGATCTGGTTAGGAGCAACATCCACCAGGTGAACATCCTCTTTACCTACTACAGGGTAGTCTGCTTCAAAACGACATTTGATTCTTTCGTCGGTCATTAAACCGTCTTCATCTATATGTACGTTTGCCTGTGCAACCATCTTCTCCTCTTCTTCCTCTGCACTCATGTAGACAATACCCTTGAGAGTCATATCTACTTTTCCCTCTTCTACTTTTCTGTACGGGGTTTCGATGAATCCAAGGTCATTAATTCTTGCATATACGCAAAGAGAAGAGATCAGACCGATGTTCGGACCCTCTGGTGTCTCAATTGGGCATAAGCGGCCGTAATGTGTATAGTGAACGTCACGAACCTCAAATCCTGCTCTGTCTCTTGAAAGACCTCCCGGACCCAATGCCGAAAGACGACGCTTATGAGTCATCTCTGCAAGTGGATTGGTTTGGTCCATAAACTGAGAGAGCTGGCTTGTACCAAAGAATGAGTTGATTACAGAAGAGAGTGTCTTGGCATTGATCAGGTCAATAGGTGTAAATACCTCATTATCTCTTACATTCATCCTTTCACGAATAGTTCTGGCCATTCTTGATAGACCAACGCTAAACTGGTTTGCAAGCTGTTCGCCTACTGTTCTGATACGACGATTACTTAAGTGGTCAATATCGTCAACAATAGCCTTAGAGTTAATCAGCTGAATCAGATAGCGGATAATCTCAATGATATCCTGTTTAGTAAGAACCCTTGTCTCATCAGAGATATTCAGATTAAGCTTGTGGTTAAGCCTGTATCTTCCCACCTCACCAAGATCGTATCTCTTGTCCGAGAAGAAGAGTTTGTCTATGACATCTCTTGCAGTTGCCTCATCAGGTGGTTCTGAATTACGCAGCTGACGGTATGTGTAAAAGACTGCCTCTTTCTCTGAGTTACACTGGTCTTTCTGTAAAGTATTATGTATAATGGCAAAGTCATTGACGTTGGCATCCTCTTTATGAACCAGAATTGTACTAACTTCTGATTCAAGGATAAGATCAACATGGTGCTCCTCAATAACGGTCTCCCTGTCAATAACTACTTCGTTTCTTTCTATGTACACAACCTCTCCGGTATCCTCATCAACGAAATCCTCGTTCCATGTTTTAAGAACCCTTGCCGCAAGCTTGCTGCCTACGCATTTCTTGAGATTGCTTTTATTGACCTTGATCTCATTTGCAAGGCCGAATATATCAAGTATATCTTTATCACTCTCGTAGCCGATAGCTCTAAGCAGAGTGGTAACCGGTAACTTCTTCTTTCTGTCGATGTATGCATACATCACATTATTGATGTCTGTAGCAAACTCGATCCATGATCCTTTGAAAGGAATTATTCTTGCAGAATAGAGCTTGGTTCCATTGGCGTGCAGACTCTGCCCGAAGAATACTCCCGGTGAGCGGTGCAGCTGTGAAACTACTATTCTTTCAGAACCGTTTATTACGAATGTTCCCCTTGGAGTCATATAAGGGATTGTTCCCAGATATACATCCTGTATAACTGTGTCAAAATCCTCATGCTCAGGGTCTGTGCAATAAAGTTTGAGTTTCGCTTTGAGAGGAACGCTGTAGGTTAGACCTCTGTCAAGACACTCCTCAATAGCATAACGAGGTGGGTCTATGAAGTAGTCAATAAATTCGAGGACAAAATTATTACGAGTATCCGTAATTGGGAATATCTCCTGGAAAACTTTGTAAAGTCCTTCGTTTTTACGATTTTCAGGTGTCGTCTCAAGCTGAAAGAAGTCTTTGAATGACTTCAATTGTACCTCCAGAAAATCCGGATAATCGAGCAGGGATTTAGAGGTCGCGAATGTAATTCGCTGATTATTTGATTTTTGCGACATTGTATTCGGGTTAGTTGAAAATATGTTAAAATAACGACAAAAAGGTTTAGAGCCTTAATTGACTCTAAACCTGATGGTGTTCCCCGATCAACGGGTTGTGGAGTTATTTAATTTCAACTTCTCCGCCCGCCTCTTCTATTTGCGATTTAACTTGTTCTGCTTCGGCTTTAGAAACTTTTTCCTTAATTGCCTTAGGAGCAGCGTCTACAAGATCTTTAGCCTCTTTAAGACCAAGACCTGTAAGTTCTTTCACAACTTTTACTATCTGTAGTTTAGCTTGTCCTGCTGAAACAAGAACAACATCGAACTGAGTTTGCTCAGCCTCTGCAGCTGCTCCGCCACCTGCGGCAGGAGCGGCTACTGCTACAGCAGCAGCAGCAGGTTCGATTCCATATTCTTCTTTAAGAATTTTTGCCAATTCTTGTACATCTTTAACAGACAGGTTTACTAATTCTTCTGCAAATTTTTTGATATCTGCCATGATTATATTTGTTTTTAAAATGATTAATTTCTGTTACTCTTTTTCTGAAAGTGTCTTCACGATACCTGCAATCTTTCCGCCACCGCTTGCCTGAAGGGCAGAGATAACGTTCTGAACAGGTGACTGGAGAAGACCAATAATGTCACCGATGAGTTCTTCACGAGACTTAATTGATATAAGTGCTTCAAGTTGATTCTCACCAACATATGCACATTCTTGTACCAGCGCTCCTTTAAGAACAGGTTTCCCGTGTTCTTTTCCAAACTCTTTAATAAGTTTGGCAGGTACATTCACAGTCTCTGTGAACATAACCGCTGTAGGTCCTTCCAGTATTGGGAACAGAGCCTCTGAGTCTGTCAGTGCAGTCTTCTCAAGAGCCTTACGCAGTAAAGTATTCTTTACTACCATAAGTTTAATCTCTTTCTCGAAGCAGGCACGACGCAGCTTTGCAGTTTTTTCGGCATTTAGCCCTGATATATCTGCAATGTAGAAATTTGGAGTCTTCTCCAACTGTGCTGCCAGACTTTCAATAATTTGTGTTTTTTCGTCTTTTCTCATAAAACAGTAGTTATTTTATTCAGCAGCACTAAAAGTCTTGCTATCTACATTAATACCCGGACTCATAGTAGAAGAGATAAAGATACTCTTAACATAAGTACCCTTAAGTGCCTGTGGTTTCAGTTTAATAACTGTATTGAGGAACTCAAGTGCATTCTCAACCAGATGCTCAGGTGAGAATGAAACTTTACCTATAGAAGAGTGAACGATACCCTGTTTGTCTACTTTAAAATCTATTTTACCGGCTTTAACCTCTGTAACAGCCTTTCCAACCTCCATAGTAACAGTTCCTGTCTTTGGATTTGGCATCAGACCTCTTGGGCCGAGGATACGGCCGATTGCACCGATTTTAGCCATAACGGATGGTGTACAGATGATAACATCTACATCAGTCCAGCCGTTTTTGATCTTCTCGATGTAATCATCAAGACCGACAAAGTCTGCCCCTGCTGCTGTAGCCTCGGCCTCTTTATCGGGAGTACACAGTACGAGTACACGGACTGTTTTACCTGTTCCATGCGGAAGAGTCACAACGCCGCGTACCATCTGGTTCGCTTTTCTTGGGTCAACACCTAAACGGACAGCAATATCAACAGAAGAATCAAACTTTGTAAAAGATAACTCTTTAACAAGTTTACAAGCCTCTGCGAGTTTATACTGCTTGTTAGGATCAACCTTAGCGTATACTATTTTTTGATTTTTTGTTAGCTTACTCATTATCGCAGGATTTAATCTAGTTTACATCATCGGGAAAGTTCCCGGTAACAGTTATACCCATACTCCTTGCGGTTCCTGCCACCATTGTCATTGCTGACTTTAGTGTGAACGCATTCATGTCAGGCATTTTATCTTGAGCAATTGCACGGATTTGTTCCCAGGTTACAGAGCCCACTTTTTTACGGTTAGGTTCTGCTGAACCTGACTGTAATTTGGCAGCCTCTTTTAACTGAACGGCCACAGGCGGTTGCTTTACGATAAACGTAAATGACTTGTCGCTGTAAACAGTGATAATAACAGGTAAAATCTTACCTGCCTTATCCTGGGTGCGAGCATTAAACTGCTTGCAAAAATCCATTATGTTTACACCCTTTGAACCTAATGCCGGACCTACCGGAGGTGAGGGATTGGCTGCTCCGCCTTTGATCTGCAATTTAATGAGAGCGGCAACTTCTTTAGCCATAATGATTATATTATTATTCTTTAATTACTTGAACAAAATTTAACTCCAGAAGAGTCTTTCTTCCAAAAATCTTAACCATCACCTTGAGCTTCTTCTTGTCTTCAAGAATCTCCTCCACTGTTCCGTCAAAACCATTGAACGGCCCATCGATTACCTTTACAGGTTCACCGACAATAAATGGTGTAATGTTCTCTTCTTCCATATCGGCAAGTTCATCTACGCGACCCAGAATTCTGTTAACCTCCGACTGGCGGAGAGGAACAGGCTCTTTGTCTTTGCCCGATTTCTCGGTAAGAAAACCTGATACATGAGGAAGATTACGGATAAGATGCTGAATCTCTCCGGTTAAGGCTGCCTCGATAAGTATGTAACCGGGGTAGAAGATTCGTTCCATACTAACTTTTTTACCATTTTTAACCTGGTAAATTTTCTCAGTAGGGATAAGAACCTGAGATACATAGTCTTCGAGACCCAATCTCTTGATCTCGTTCTCTATGTATTCCTTGGCCTTTTTCTCCTTGCCGCCGGCTGCCCTTACGACATACCACTTTTTGGAAATATCACTCATATGATTAGTACAACATGTTGTAAATAAATGTCATTATGTTTCTGAACCCAAAGTCCATAGCAAAAATGACCAAAGCGAAAATCAGAGAAGCAATCATCACTACGATGGCCGAACTCTGAAGTTGTGACCATGTTGGCCAGCTCACCTTTTTTACTAACTCAGTGTACGATTCCTGGAAGTACAATTTAATCTTGTTCATCTTTATATGATTGCGGCCAGTAACATTGGAAGCTGTTGCCCTGACCGGTTACTATTAACCCCGGCACGTAACTGCCGGTGTTGCAGGGGCAGAGCGATTCGAACGCCCATCAACGGTTTTGGAGACCGCTATTCTACCCTTGAACTATGCCCCTTTATATTATAACAGGCCGGTCACCTTTAAGGGGTGACCAACCTGATTCATATATCAAATTAGTCGATGATCTCAGTTACCTGACCTGCACCAACTGTACGTCCACCTTCGCGGATAGCGAAACGAAGACCTTGGTTGATAGCTACAGGGTAGATCAATTCAACTGTAATAGTTACGTTGTCACCCGGCATTACCATCTCTGTTCCTTCAGGAAGCATGATCTCTCCTGTGATATCCAGTGTACGGATAAAGAACTGAGGACGATATTTGTTATGGAATGGAGTGTGACGACCACCTTCATCTTTCTTAAGAACGTAGATCTCAGCTTTGAACTTAGTGTGAGGAGTAATTGTGTTTGGTCTTGCAATTACCTGACCACGCTTGATCTCTTTCTTGTCGATACCACGAAGAAGAAGACCTACGTTATCACCTGCTTCACCTCTGTCAAGGATCTTACGGAACATCTCAACACCTGTAACGGTTGATTTCTTTGGCTCTTCGCCAAGACCAATGATCTGAACCTCTTCCCCGGTTTTGATAACACCTGTCTCGATACGACCGGTTGCTACAGTACCACGACCTGTGATTGAGAATACGTCCTCAACAGGCATAAGGAATGGTTTTTCGTTATCACGTGGAGGGATTGGAATATATTCATCAACATACTTCATAAGTTCAACAACTTTGTCTTCCCACTCAGTGTCACCGTTAAGTGCACCAAGGGCAGAGCCGCGAACTACTGGAGCATTGTCACCGTCAAACTTGTAGAAGCTTAGAAGTTCACGAACCTCCATCTCAACAAGGTCAATCATTTCAGGATCGTCAACAATGTCAACTTTATTAAGGAAAACTACAATCTTAGGTACGTTTACCTGACGTGCAAGCAGAATGTGCTCGCGAGTCTGAGGCATTGGACCGTCAGTTGCAGCTACAACAAGAATAGCACCGTCCATCTGGGCAGCACCTGTAACCATGTTTTTAACGTAGTCGGCGTGACCTGGGCAGTCAACGTGAGCATAGTGACGATGTTCAGTTTGATACTCAACGTGAGATGTGTTAATAGTAATACCACGCTCTTTCTCTTCAGGAGCGTTATCGATAGAGTCAAATGAACGAACTTCAGAAAGACCCTTTCTTGCCAGTACCATGGTGATAGCCGCAGTCAAAGTGGTTTTACCGTGGTCAACGTGACCAATGGTTCCGATGTTTACGTGTGGCTTGTCCCTTTTAAAAGTTTCTTTTGCCATAATGATTGAATTTTAAAATATAATTAAATTTTTACACACTTGTAGAGCCGGTGACGGGAATTGAACCCGTGACCTCTTCCTTACCAAGGAAGCGCTCTACCTCTGAGCTACACTGGCTTACTAAAGAGCGGAAGACGAGATTCGAACCCGCGACCCTCAGCTTGGAAGGCTGATGCTCTACCGACTGAGCTACTTCCGCGTTTACATAACAAAAAAGTGGGGAGAGCAGGATTCGAACCTACGAAGGCGTACGCCAGCAGATTTACAGTCTGCCCCAGTTGGCCACTTTGGTATCTCCCCAAAACTAAAAATTTCAAAAAACTTTAAGAGCCGATGGAGGGATTCGAACCCCCGACCAGCTGATTACAAATCAGCTGCTCTGGCCAACTGAGCTACATCGGCATTATTTCAATGTTCCCCTGCTCGTTTTGGGGACTGCAAAGATATATGTTTTTGGTTAAACTCCAAAAAATTTTAAGTAAAATGTGAGAGACCCAAATCATACAAAAATCAACAATCCCACTTTATATGCAAAAAATCCTGCAATCCAGGCAACTGCAATAGTGCTGAATATTGACAAAAGAGCCCATTTCCATGTTTTTGTCTCTTTTTTAATAGTAAATGCAGTGGCGACACAAGGCATATATAAAAGGGCAAATATCATAAAAGATAGAGCGTTGGCCTTGTTGAAAACCTCCTCTTCCTTTATTCTTGCCATTAATGATGTGTTTATCTCCTCTTCTGAAGAGGCATTTTCGTTAGCTTTGTATACAACGCCTAAAGTGCTTATTATAAATTCTTTTGCCGTTATTCCGGTTACAAGGCTGACACTCATTTTCCAGTCAAATCCCAGAGGCTTGAGTGCCGGCTCAACCACCCTTCCAAAGTGTTCAAGATATGATACCCTCTCCTGATCAGGATTGTTTTTATCTTTAAGAGGGAAGTAGTCCAAAGCCCATACTATTATTACTGCGAGCAAAACAACTGTACCTATTTTTTTTACATATTGCCATGCAGCATCCCACATATTATATACAGAATAGGAGAGTGAGGGCCTTTTATATCTTGGAAGCGGGATCGAGTAATCTTTTATTCCAAAATTAAAGAAGATCTTCTTGAACAGTATTGCCATTCCTATACCTACTAATATTCCTCCAAAATAGAGAAGACTTAATGTCAGCACCTGATTTTCCGGGAAGAAAATTCCTGAGAACAGTAGAAATGTTGGGATTCTGGCACTGCACGGTATATAAGGAATCATTAGCATTGTGAGGATCCTGTCTGATTTTCTCTTTATTGTCCTTGTTGCCATAATAGCCGGCACGTTACATCCGAAACCCATTAATAAAGGTATAAAAGAGCTTCCATGCAGACCTATTCTGTGCATATACCTATCCATTATGGTTGCCGCTCTTGAGATGTATTCAGTCTCCTGGAGCAGAGACAGGAAGAAAAACAGTATTAAAATATTTGGTAAAAAGGCAAGTACGCTACCGACTCCCATAATCACACCCTGACTCAGAAAATCTGCCAACCAACCCTCCGCCATATTGTTCTTTATATAAGTAGCAGAGAGATCCATAAGCCACTCGATTCCGGCCTGAGGGTATGCCCCCAATCTGAAAGTGAAGAAGAATATAAGCCAGATTATAAATACAAACGAGACGAGACCCCAAACAGGGTGCGTGAAAAAAGAATCCAGCCGCGATGTCTGTTCGTCGGAATACTCTCTTAGCTTTCTGTATTTTCTGTGATGATGGTGTCCTTTATGATCTTTTCTGTGTTCCCTTCTGCCATGGTGACCCATTTGTGGGTTCTCTCTCTCATTATTGTATGCAAGGCGGTCAAAGGCCACCTTTGGTCTATTTTTTTTCTCGTGAGACATTAACTATAGTATTATAAATCCCGTCAAAGTCATATCCGCATTCGGATATTAGCTCATCAACGGTACCTTGTTCAATAAATCTGTCCGGTACTCCCAAACCAACCACTCTCACATCAGCCGATTTTTCTGAAATATATTCAGAAACAGCAGAGAACAGGCCTCCTTTTACAGAACCATCCTCTACGGTAATAATTGTCCTGCATTTTGAAATAGCCATCTCAATAGCTTCGTTATCAATAGGTTTTACAAACCTCATATTGAAGTGAAGTATCTCAACACCCTCTTTTGATGCCTTATCAGCAGCTTTAATAACAATATTACCAACAGGACCTATTGAAAGCACTCCAATATCAGATCCATCTCTAAGCAGTTGAGCTTTCCCTGGTTCTATCATTTCAAAGCCATTCCTCCAGTTAAGCCCCTCTCCGTATCCTCTTGGATATCTTATAACTGTAGACCCGTATGATGGATACTGAACCGAATACATTATGTCTTTGAGTTCTGTCTCATTCAGTGGAGAGAATATAGTAAGATTAGGAATACACCTAAAATAGGCCATATCGAACACACCATGGTGTGTTGCCCCGTCTTCTCCCACGATTCCTCCTCTGTCCAGACAGAAAATCACTTTAAGGTTTTGGGTAGCTACATCGTGAATTACATTGTCATATGCCCTCTGCATAAAGCTCGAGTATATGTTGCAATAGGGCAGTAACCCCTGTGAGGCCATACCTGCCGAAAAGGTAACTGCATGCTGTTCTGCAATTCCAACGTCAAAAGCCCTGTGAGGCATCTCTCTCATTAAGATGTTCATAGAGGAGCCGGTTGGCATTGCAGGTGTAATTCCGACTATATTTTTATTATCTTTTGCCAGTCTCAGAAGAGTTTCGCCAAATACATCCTGGTATCTGGATCTTTTTTCATCCGGCACAGATATTCGTTTTCCGGTATTTTTATCGAATGTTCCCGGCGCATGCCAGACAATCTGGTCATTTTCCGCCGGAGGATAGCCTTTGCCCTTTTTAGTAGTTACATGTAGTAATTTTGGGCCGGGAATATCCTTAAGGTGTTTTAATGTCTCTACCATTTTTGGCAGATCGTTTCCGTCAATTACTCCAAAGTAGCGGAATCCCAGCGACTCAAATAGAGAACCGGTACGGAAAAATGCCGCTTTAGTGCTGAAAGAGAAACGTTGGAACAGAGATCTAAGTTTTTGAGAACCTATAATATTCCAGACTCTGTTTTTGGTCTTATTGTAAAGGTGAGATGTGGTTATTCTTAGCAGGTAGTTATGCAGTGCACCAACATTTGGGTCAATTGAAATCTGATTATCGTTTAGAATAACCAGAATGTCTGACTGTTTGGCACCTGCATTGTTCAACCCTTCAAAAGCAAGCCCCCCTGTAAGTGCTCCGTCTCCTATGACGGCAACGACTTTATTGTTAACCTTATTAAGCTCAGATGCCATAACCATCCCTAAAGCGGCAGAAATCGATGTAGAAGAGTGACCAACTCCAAAAGAGTCGTATTCACTTTCGCTCATTTTTGGGAAGCCGCTGAGCCCTTTGTATTTTCTGTTATTGACAAACTGATCTCGTCTGCCTGTTAAAATTTTGTGGGCGTAGGCCTGATGACCTACGTCCCACACTATTTTATCTGCCGGAGTATTATAAACATAATGGAGTGCAACAGCAATCTCTACAGCACCAAGGCTGGCACCTATATGACCCGGATTGAGTGAACAGCAGGATATAATGTGTTCTCTGATCTCTGCACACAATATCTGCAACTGCTCTGTACCCAGACCTCTGATATCATCCGGCGAACTGATTTTGCTTAGTAACTCCATAGGACATTATAACAACTAACCAACACAAGAGTTTACTTTTTTATGTTAGGTAATTGAAGTCCGTAACCCTTTTTCTTATCTTCAACTTTAACCATAAATGCAAGAATAATTGCAAATGAGCACATTCCGGCAAAAATCATCATTGGAAGAGTATAATCATATTTATTGACTTCAATACCATTAAGAACATGTGTGCCTATGATGCAGTACTTATCCAGAACATAACCGATAAGAACTGGCATACCCCACAGACCAATATTCTGAATAAAGAATGTTAGGGCATATGTTGTTCCCAATTGCCTTTCAGGCATAATCTTGGCCAGTGACGGCCACATGGCAGACGGAACCATAGAGAAGGCTACACCAAGCAGAATCATAAGTATTACCGCAGCAATCCAGTGATTTACAAATGGTACTGCAAATAGAGTGTGGATAATAACTATCATAAAGGATCCTATGATCATAAGATCAGCACCATGGCCGATTTTATCGTAAATTCTTCCGAAAAGCGGAGTTAGAATAATTGCACCAAAAGGCAACATTCCCGGTATGGTGCCAGCAAGTTTAGGATCAACTGAGAATTTATTTACCATAAGGTCTGTGGCATACTTTATAAAAGGGAATGCCGCAGAGTAGAAAACAACACATAAAAGTGCAATTAACCAGAATCCTTTATTGGTAAGAATAGACTTAACATCATTCATGTTGAAAGACTCTTCTGCCTCCATCTCAACCTTCATTTGATTGTCAAGCTTTTTATCATAAAAAGAGTAAACCAAAAATGAAAGGCTACCTGCTACCATAAGGGCCAAACCAAAAAATACAGAAGGTGAAACGCTCTGGAATTTTGCAGCAATCATAGGTGAGAAGATAAGTGCAGCTGCAGAACCCATTCTGGCAATTGAGAGTTGCATACCCATAGCGAGAGCAAGCTCTTTACCTTTAAACCATTTAACTATTGATTTGCTGACAGTGATACCTGCAACCTCGGCGCCAACGCCAAAAATGCCAAATCCTATTACAACCCATACAACCTGTGTTTTAAGACCAAGGATTGAGGTGGTTTGAATAAGCTCAGGTGTTGAAATTGCCCAATATTTTATTGCAAGGCCCACAACCATAAAAAGACATGAGGTTATACCGCTGAATCTGATTCCCATTCTGTCTAACATTATGCCTCCCAGAATAAGTAATCCCAGAAATACATTAAACAGTGAGTATGAACTGCTGAACCATCCGTATTCTGTACTTGTCCACTGATTATGCTGTTCGAGCATTGTTTTCAACGGAGAAAAAATATCCGATGCCAGATAAGCTGCGAACATTGTCAGAGCCACCAGCAACAGCATAGACCAGCGCATTAAGGCTGAATCCTTGAGATTGGTAGTTTTTTTCATAAAAGTTAATGATTAATGTGTATTGATAATTGAAAGATTTTACTCGTCACCTCTTATTATAGTCTGACTTCTGTCCGGACCCAGTGAGATAATTTTGATTGGGACTCCAACCTCTTTCTCAATAAATCGCACATAATTCATGAATTCAAACGGAAGGTCATCCTCTTTTGTTACTTTGGTGAGGTCTCTTAGCCAACCTTTAAATTCTTTGTAAACAGGTTCGATTTTGGCATAAGTGTCATAGGGGAGTGTCTCTGTAAGTTCTCCGTTAACCTTATATTTGACTGCTACCTTAATAGTGTCGAATGCGTCAAGAACATCTGCTTTCATCATAATCAGGTTGTCTACGCCGTTGATCATAACAGCATATTTCAAAGCGACCATGTCGAGCCACCCTGTTCTTCTTGGCCTCCCTGTTGTTGCACCAAATTCTGCTCCCAGTTTCCTTAATTTCTCTCCTGTTTCGTCAAATAATTCGGTTGGAAAAGGTCCGCTACCGACTCTTGTGCAATATGCTTTAAAGATTCCTGACACCTTACCAATATGCTTTGGTGCAATACCCAGCCCTGTACAAGCGCCCGCACAGGTAGTTGTAGAAGAGGTGACAAAAGGGTAGGAGCCGAAATCAACATCCAGAAGAGAACCTTGAGCCCCTTCTGCCAGAACTCTTTTTGTTTCACCTAAAATATTGTTTATGAGATACTCTCCATCTACCAGGTTGAAGCCTTTCATATATTCAACAGCATCCATCCATGCAGCTTCATTTTCCTCTATGTTGTAGTCGAAATCGAACTGTTTAAGGAATGAGATATGTTTGTTTTTCAAACCATCAAACCTCTCTCTGAAATTATCGGAAAGGATATCGCCAACTCTTAATCCGTTACGGCCGGTTTTGTCCATATATGCCGGGCCGATGCCTTTAAGGGTCGAGCCGATCTTGGCGGCACCTTTTGCCTGCTCTGAGGCAGCATCAATAATTCTGTGACTTGGCAGAATAAGGTGAGCTTTTTTTGAGATTGTTATCCTATCTTTTACCGGAACGCCAATCTCTTCGAGCTTCATACACTCGTCATAGAAAATTACAGGGTCTATAACGACCCCGTTCCCTATAATATTTTGGGTGTTTTTTCTGAAAATTCCGGAGGGTATGGTGTGCAGTACAAATTTTTTGTCTTCGAATTGCAGAGAATGGCCGGCATTCGGACCTCCCTGAAATCTTGCAATCACCGGATAACCGGTTGCCAATACATCAACAATTTTTCCCTTCCCTTCATCTCCCCATTGGAGACCAAGTACTACATCAACTTTCATATCAAATTTTTAATAATTAAAATGGCAGATCATCCTCCATAGGAATATCTGAATCGTTATTGTTAGCAGAATTTATAATCTGGTCAATTTTTTGCGAAGGCTGCAACTGTTCCCTCTCGGGAGCTCTTCTTCCATCATCTCCGGCTCTGTCAAGAAGGACTACGCTATCTGCAAAAATCTCGGTTGAATATCTCTTCTCACCTGTGTTTTTATCGTTCCAGCTATTGGTTCTGATTCTCCCCTCTATATAGAGTTTTGACCCTTTGTGAATATATTTTTCGGCAAGATCTGCAAGCGAGCGCCAGCAAACAATATTATGCCACTCAGTCTGCTCCTGAAGATCTCCCGTTTTTGTTTTGAATTTTTCTGATGTTGCCAGTGGAAATCTGGCTACCGATGAGTTATTTGCAAGGTGACGTATCTCCGGATCGCGCCCAACGTTGCCTATTAGCATTACCTTGTTTAATGACATAAAAATCTATTTAATAGTTCTGACAAAGATAAAAAATTTTAGCAATTTTCAGCCACCATTTTCATCGCCTGTATATCCGGTTCAAGCCCGGTAAAGAGTTTAAATGAGGGTATCGCCTGAGCCACAAGCCACTCCCTGCCGCAGATATATCGTGCAATATCTATATTAGAAAAAACGGGTGTTTTGTAATTTGCCTCTAAGACAGTAATGTTTTTTAAGTTGACCTCAAATATCTTATCTATAGGCACATCTATAGTATAAACCAGCAAGTTGCTGACTTTAATTGCCTCTGCTAAATCTTCCATCAACGCAGAATTTACTCCAAACCTTTGGGCAAGCTCAGAGGCTTTGCTGCTTGTGCGGTTAACAACGGTCACATTCATACCTGAATCTTTAAGTGCCAGAACGGCAGCTTTTGCAGCGCCTCCAGCTCCCACAACAACAGCATTCCCCTCTGGAATCTTATTTGACAACAGAGGGTCTCTTACGCCATAATAATCTGTATTATATGATTTTAATGCACCTTCTTGCCACAAAATCAGGTTTGTTACTCCGCAACGTTCAGAGATTTGATCATGAAGGTCACAAAAACTCATAAACTCCTCTTTAAAGGGAGAAGTAATATTTGCACCTGTAAATTTACCACTCACAAAACGATCAAAAGCCTCTTTTGCATTATTACACTCAAGAAGGCTGTAGTCGGCGTTATAATCAGGATATGCAGCCTTAAAAAGAGCCGGACTAAGACTCTTAGATATATTTTTACCTATAAGCGCAAATTTTTGCATTGTTAAATTCCGTTAAAGCCTCTTTGCCTGAGTGCTTCAAAACAAATTATTGCTGCAGAGACAGATACATTGAGCGAATCGAGTTTTCCACCCATAGGGATTTTAATTCTGTGATCTGCTCTCTCTCTCCAGAAAGGTTTCAGACCCTCAGATTCTGTACCCATTACTATTGCAACCGGGCCTGAGAGATTACTCTCGTGGTACCAGTCTGCATCCTGGAGTTGGGCGGTATAAATCTTAATATTATTTTCAATGAGCCATGCATATGCCTCTTGAGAACTGCAGGCAACCACATTGCGGGAGAAAATACCCCCTATACTCGACCTTATCACATTTGGGTTATATAGATCGGTTAGAGGATCGCATATAATTACTGCATCTGCACCAGCTGCATCTGCTGTTCTGATGACAGCTCCAAGATTACCAGGTTTTTCTACGCTTTCCAGGACTATTACCAAAGGGTTTTTACCCGGCTTAAGTTGTGAGAGAGTCATCTCTCTGTACCGAAAAACAGCAATAATGCCCTCTGTGCCTTCTCTGTAGGCAACTCTTGAGTAAAGCTCTGTGGTAAGTGAGTAGTATCTGCCAGCTTTAAAAGCTGTAATCCCTTGCTGATCAAATATCTCCGGTGTATAATATACCTCTTCGATTTTGAACCCGGACTCTACTGCATTTTGGATCTCTCTTCTTCCTTCGACGATAAACAACCCCCTGTCTCTTCTTTCTCTGGACTTTTCCCTAAGCAGAATGAGCTCTTTAATCTTTTGATTTTTAAATGAAGAGAGTTGTTCTGTGTACATTACTCCTGTTTGTTATCAGGTTCTTCCTGCCTTCCCTTTTCCGGACGCATCTGCGGGAAAAAGAGTACATCCTGAATCGAATGTGTATCGGTAAGAAACATTGTAAGACGGTCAATACCTATTCCCATCCCTGAAGTAGGCGGCATACCGTATTCCAGTGCCCTGACAAAGTCCATATCAATAAACATAGCCTCATCGTCTCCTTTGTCTTTCAGTTTAACCTGATCACGGAATCGTTCCAGCTGATCTACAGGGTCGTTAAGTTCGCTGTATGCATTTGCCAGCTCTTTGCCATTAACAAAAAGTTCGAACCTTTCGGTAAGTGCAGGGTTAGAGCGATGTCTTTTTGTAAGTGGAGAGGTCTCAACAGGGTAGTCTGTGATGAATGTTGGCTGAATAAGGTGCTTTTCGCAGTATTCGCCAAAAATGGCATCGATAAGCTTTCCTACCCCCATAGTGTTGTTTACCGGAACATTAAGTTTATTGCAGACAGTTCTTAACTCATCTTCTCCCATTCCTGCAACATCAACACCGGCATACTGCTTAATTGCATCAAGCATCGGGAGCCTTCTGTAAGGAGCCTTAAATTCGATCTCTTTATCCTGAAGCTTAAGCAGAGTTTTGTTATGGAGAGCCAATGCCACCTTTTCTATCATCTGTTCAACAAACTCCATCATCCAGAAGTAGTCTTTGTAAGCTACATATATTTCAAGAACAGTAAACTCTGGGTTGTGAGTTCTGTCCATCCCCTCGTTTCTGAAATCTTTGGCAAATTCATATACACCTGTAAATCCACCAACAATCAGGCGTTTAAGATATAACTCATTTGCAATTCTCAGATATAATGGTATGTCAAGTGCATTATGGTGTGTAATAAACGGCCTGGCAGTTGCTCCCCCCGGTATTGGCTGGAGTATCGGGGTTTCAACCTCAAGATAACCATAGCTGTTAAAGAACTCACGCATAGTGTTCATGATTTTGGTTCTCTTAACAAACACATCCCTTACCTGAGGATTAACTATGAGGTCTACATACCTCATTCTGTAACGCTGTTCAGGATCTGTAAAGGCATCGTACTTCTGACCCTCCTTCTCTTTAACAACAGGAAGCACCCTTAGAGATTTACTTAAGACTCTGAGTTCTCTTGCATGAACAGAGAGTTCTCCGGCCTGAGTTATAAAGGCATAACCCTTAATTCCAACAATATCTCCTATGTCAAGAAGTTTCTTGAACACAGTGTTGTACATTGTTTTATCTTCTCCCGGACAAATCTCGTCTCTCTTTACATAAATCTGTATTCTCCCTGTCTCATCCTGAAGTTCGATAAAGGAGGCCGCACCCATAATTCTGCGGGTCATTATCCTTCCGGCTATTGATATATCCTGCAGATTTTTCTCATCTGCATTGTATTTATCCTTAATCTCCTGAGTGGTAATATTAACTTCATATGCCTCTGCCGGGTATGGTTCGACTCCCACCTCTCTCATTGCAGAGAGCGACTCTCTTCTGATGATTTCCTGTTCGTTAAACTCAGTAAATTCCATTACTATAAACATTTTAATAAGCTACAAAAGTAACTTTTTTTATATATATCCCGAAATTAATCTTTAACTTTGCGAGGATATGGCCATAGATAAAAAGTGGATAGTAAGAGAGCCGGGAAATCCGGCACTGGTAAGACAACTTGCTTCGGAGCTTGGGATTGACCAGACTCTTGCAAACCTTTTAGTACAAAGAAATATTAAATCACAAGCCGAGGCCAGGGCTTTCCTGAAACCTCAGCTGGATCAGCTTCATGATCCTTTCCTGATGAAAGACATGGATAAGGCTGTAGCAAGACTTTCAGCTGCACTGGAATCACAGGAGAAAATTCTTATATATGGTGATTATGATGTAGACGGCACAACAGCCGTCTCACTTGTATACTCCTTTTTGAGAAAATATGGTGAAGATCATCTTGATTATTATATACCAAACAGATATACTGAGGGATACGGAATCTCCTATAAAGGAATTGACTGGGCAGCCGAGAATGGTTTCACCCTGATTATTGCTCTTGATTGCGGGATTAAAGCGGTAGAAAAGGTGAATTATGCCAGAGAACGGGGTATAGATTTTATTATTTGTGATCACCACCTGCCAGATGAATTTCTGCCTGAAGCAGTTGCTGTTCTGGACCCTAAAAGAATGGACTGCAACTATCCATTTGACGATCTTTCAGGTTGCGGTGTGGGATTTAAGTTTATGCAGGCATTTGCATCCACAAAAAGCATCCCTTTTGAAAGTCTGCTGCCATTGCTCGATCTGCTTGTTGTAAGTATTGCTTCTGATCTTGTTTCAATAACAGGTGAGAACAGAGTGCTTGCACATTTTGGTTTAAAACAGCTGAATCAATCTCCCAGAAAAGGGCTCCTCTCCATCATAAAATTATCCGGGCTCGAGAAGCACATGATCACAATAGATGATATTGTGTTTAAAATAGGGCCGAGGATAAATGCAGCAGGGCGGATGGAGTCAGGTAAAACAGCTGTAGATCTGCTCACTTCGCGCAGTGATAATGATGCGAGAATCATCGGAGATACCATAAACACTCACAATAACGACAGAAAGAACGAAGACAGAAAGATTACCCTTGAGGCAAGCGAGATGGCTGCCATGGATGCAGATTTTGCAATAAGAAAATCAACAGTGGTTTACAATCCTGACTGGCACAAAGGGGTTCTTGGAATCGTGGCTTCGAGGCTTGTAGAAAATTACTACAGACCTACAATTGTTCTTTGCCGTTCCAACGGGTTTATCACCGGATCTGCCAGAAGCATTCCGGGATTCGATCTCTACGAAGCGATTGAGAACTGCTCTGATCTTCTGGAGAATTTTGGTGGTCATATGTATGCAGCAGGTCTTACACTAAAAGAGGAAAACTTTAAAGTGTTCAGTAAGCGATTCGAAGAGTTTGTCGCCTCAAAGATTACTCCTGAGATTTTAACACCGGTAATCAATATCGATACATA
The DNA here is from genome assembly GCA_036677745.1 of Bacteroidales bacterium. Classification (GTDB taxonomy): domain Bacteria; phylum Bacteroidota; class Bacteroidia; order Bacteroidales; family UBA932; genus Bact-08. Next base: position 418,480 of record JAVBVW010000003.1, on the reverse strand, counting down.
CCTTGATTTTAAGCAGATTACGCCAAGATTTTTTAATGTACTTAAGCAGTTTCAGCCGTTTGGCCCCGGTAACCTGTCACCGGTATTTATTTCAGAAAGAGTGTATGATAACGGTAACGGAAGAAAAGTGGGATCTGAATCCGGCCACTTAAAACTTGAGTTGATACAGGAGGATGACTTCCACAGACATATATCAGCAATTGCATTTAACAGATCGGAACATTTTGAACACCTTAAATCGGGGAATCCGGTAGATATCTGTTATTCTATAGCAGAAAACTATTACCGAGGTATTGCCAATCTGCAATTGAGAGTAAGGGATATAAAACTTATCGAGGATCCTATTTAAATCATTACAGAAGATCAACAACTTTTCCGGTAACCTCACCTACAGTAAGATTGTCAACATCAACTACTGCATTGGAGGCTTCTATGTAACCGGGCTCTCTGGAGGTAAGCATCCTGTCGATTTTTTCAAGCATTTGCACCTCTGAGAGATTTTGCATAAGAGGTCTGTTTTTGTAGCTTTTAACGATTCTGCCCCTGAGTGTCTCTTTGTTGGCTTTCAAATAAATACAGAATGTCTTCTCTCTCACGAGATTCCTGTTTTTTGCAGAGACAAGTGCACCTCCTCCCAGCGAAAGGATATGATATCTGTCGTTATTTGTGGATATAAAGTGCTCAAGAGCATCTTCTTCCATTTTTCTGAATGCATCCTCCCCAAGAGTAGAAAAGATGTCCTCAATTTTCATCGAGCTTCTCTGCTCAATTAGTTTATCAAGATCTGTGTGTTTACAAAAGAGAAATGAGGCTATCCTTTCGGCAATGGTACTTTTGCCGACCCCCATAAAACCTGTAAGGGTGATAATCATGTTAACTCAGTTAAAATAGAGTGGGAGAGGAATCTTTATGATTAAGCTCCTCTGATTCAATATCAGAGATACTATTGTCTGATGATTCTGTGTAAGAATCACCTCCGTTTTCTACGATTTCGATATTACTCTCCTTTTCGAGAGGTTCAATAAATTTAATTGAGCCAACCTCGAAGGTGGTAATTCTCTTGCCTTTTGCCCTGAAACTTTTGCAGCCAATAAACTCTTCTGCATCAATTTGCTCAGGCATACGCTTTGAGTGCTTGCCTGTAAAGTTTACCTCAATTCTCGGGAATTTATCCTCTGAGATTTGTACCAGATATGAACCAGGTGAGTCGCTTATAAAAAGCTGAACAGTATTGTCATTTGGCTCAAAGCAGAATCTCTTAAGATAAAATGATGATTGCTCTCCGTCATAGTATACTGCGGTATATACTTTATGATAATCAAGTTTTTCTACAGAAAGAATATCACCCTGATATCTGTTGCTCAGATCAAAATTGGTGGTATAGTATTCACCGTTACGGCATATAACAAGTATGTGATCTTCGGTCATAAACTCTCCGAGGAATTTTCCCCGTGAATCAGAATTTAGCCTGTTTATATCCACGTCAAACCATATTGACTGCCCGCCAAACTGAGAAACGCCTTTCGATTTAAGCTGTATTTTATGAATAGGATTTTTGCTTAGAATATTTCCCATTGAGCCTCTTCCCTTAATGGCAAGATTTGCAAAGTCAAATTCAAAAATGAGTTTTTTGAGCTTGGGCCTTGGTTTAAGGAATACCTTGAGTACCTCTGCCTCACCGTTAGGATTGGCGGTAAACCATAAAACCTGACTACCATCTTTACCCTGAGTCAGATCATACTCCTTGTCTCTTGTTACTCCGGTTACGGCAAACCTTTTAACATATACCTCACCCCCCTTACCGTTTCTGTAAACTGCATTGTATATGGTTCTCTCATCATTTCTGACAAATACTCCCACATGAATGATATCTCTGCCGACAAACTGTTTTTCCGCAATTTTTGAAACTGTATACCTTCCATCTTTCAGGAATACAATTATATCGTCTATATCAGAACATTCACATACAAATTCGGCATTCTCATCCCTCTTGAGGTCCATCCCTACAAAGCCTTCTGTCCGGTTGACATAAAGTTTGGCGTTGGATGCTACCACCTTAGTGGCGTGGATTGTTTCGAAGCTGGTAAGTTCTGTTTTACGCGGAAACGAAGAGCCGTATTTCTTTTTAAGCTGTGTATAATACTTGATGGTGTATTGAGTAAGATGTTCGAGGTTGAAACTCACCTCCGCCATCTCTGCCTCTATCTTCAGAATTGCATCTTCTAACTGTTTAACATCAAACACAGAGATCTTTCTTACAGGTTTCTCAACAAGTTTGAGAACATCTTCTCTTGTAACCTCACGCTTAAGTTTTGGCTCATATTTTTTAAGTTCTGCCTCAACTGTGTTGAGCTGCTCTTCCCAGCTTTTTGCATCTTTTTCAAGGAGTCTGTATATTCTCTCTTCAAAGAAAATCTTCTCCAGCGATGTATAGTGCCAGCTGTCATTAAGTTCGGCCAGTCTTATTTCGAGCTCCATTTTAAGGAGTGACCTTGTTTTATCGGTGTTATATCGGAGAATTACATCTACACCAATAAAATGAGGGTGATTGTCAACTATGACGCATGCATTTGGAGAAACAGATGTTTCGCAATCTGTAAAGGCGTACAGAGCATCAATGGTTTTATCGGGAGAAATGTCATTGTGAAGATGAACAACAATTTCTGCCCCCTCCGATGTATTATCGTCAACTTTCCTGATCTTTATTTTTCCTTTATCATTGGCTTTGAGAATTGACTCAATCAACTTTGAGGTTGTAAGACCAAACGGGATTTCGGTTATTACAAGAGTCTTTTTGTCAAGCTTTGAAATTTTTGCTCTTACTTTAACTGCAGAACCTCTCAGCCCCTGATTGTACTTACTGCAATCTGCCAGGCCACCTGTAGGGAAATCAGGATAGAGTTCAAACTCCTCCCCTTTAAGATAGGCAACTGATGCATCAATAAGTTCGTTAAAGTTGTGAGGCAGGATTTTAGATGCAAGTCCGACGGCAATACCTTCGACCCCCATAGCAAGAAGCAGCGGGAACTTGGCAGGAAGACTAACCGGCTCCTGGTTTCTCCCGTCATAGGACTTCATCCATTCTGTAGTTTTGGGGTTGAAGAGTACCTCGTTGGCAAACTTGCTCAGCCTTGCCTCAATGTACCGGGGTGCAGCCGCACTGTCTCCGGTAAGTGTATTTCCCCAGTTTCCCTGGCAGTCCACCAAAAGATCTTTTTGCCCAAGCTGTACCAATGCATCACCAATTGAAGCATCACCATGAGGGTGAAACTGCATAGTATGACCAATGATATTTGCAACCTTGTTATAACGGCCGTCATCCATCCTTTTCATGGAGTGCATAATTCTCCTCTGAACAGGTTTAAGGCCGTCATCTATATGAGGAACAGCCCTTTCAAGGATTACATAAGAGGCATAATCAAGGAACCACTCTTTGTACATTCCTGTGATTTTGTACCTTTTGTCGCCCTCGTTTATGAGTTTGTCGTACTTGTTGCTCTCTGCCGATTCTTCGGAAATTTCCAACGGTTCTTCCGCCTCAAAATCGAAATCAAGATCTGGGTTGCTCATCTTTTAAAAATCTGTCTAATCCTGGATATACCCGAATTGCCTGAGTTTTCTGTCATCTTCGCGCCAATCGGGATTTACTTTTACAAATATCTGTAAAAATACCTTTTTTTCAAAAAAGCTCTCCATATCTTTTCTTGCCTGTGATCCCACCCTTTTAAGTGCCTCACCGGCTCTTCCAATAAGAATCCCCTTCTGGGAATCTCTTGTTACATAGATTATTGCCTCTATGTGATAAATATCATCTGCCTCTTTAAATGTCTCAATTGCCACCTCTGTACAATATGGAACCTCCTTTGAATAATTTATCAGAATCTTCTCCCTGATAATCTCGCTGGCAAAAAATCTCAGGTTTCTGTCAGTAAACTGATCTTTATCGTACCATGGAGGGTTTGCAGGTATTAGCTCAAGAATTCTGTTAAAAAGAGATTCAAGATTGAATTTTTCCTGTGCCGAAATAGGGAAAATCTCTGCATTTGGCAAAAGCTCATGCCATTTGGCAAATATCTCTTCGAGTTCGGATTGATTACTCAGGTCTATCTTGTTAATAACAAGAAGCACCGGCGTAGTAACCTCTTTTAGTCTGGTTATGTAATCAAAACTTTTTCGGTTCTTTTCTACAACATCGGTTACGTAAAGAATTATATCGGCATCAGAAAAGGCACTTTTTACAAAAGACATCATGCTCTCCTGTAATTTATAGTTTGGCCTTAGTATGCCCGGTGTGTCGGAATATACAATTTGATAATCCTCACCGTTTACAATTCCCATTATTCTGTGCCTGGTAGTCTGAGCCTTTGCTGTAACTATGGAGAGACGCTCTCCGACCAGTGCATTCATAAGCGTAGATTTGCCAACATTAGGGTTCCCTATAATGTTGACAAATCCCGATTTGTGTATTTTTCCGGTATCCTTGGAATTACTCATAGGCACCCATTTTTAGCATTGAAATTTCGCCGTCTGTAAGAAAACGCCACTGACCTCTTCTAAGGTTTTTCTTAGTTAGCCCCGCAAAAAAGACTCTGTCAAGACGCTTTACTTTATATCCCAGATGTTCAAATATTCTTCTTACAATTCTGTTTTTACCGGAATGTATCTCAAGCCCAACCTGACTCTTTTCTCCATCTACATATGAAAGTGCATCTGCATGAGCTTCTCCGTCTTCGAGTTTTACACCTTTAAGTATCTGATCGAAATCTGTAGCTGAAAGGTTTTTGTCGAGGTGAACATGATAGATCTTCTTCTGCATATTCGAAGGGTGAGTGAGCTTTTCGGCGAGTTCACCATCGTTAGTAAGAAGCAAAACCCCGGTAGTTGATTTATCAAGCCTTCCAACAGGGAATACCCTTTGACTACACTTACCTTCTATAAGATCCATTACAGTTTTATCGGCATTCGGGTCGGACATAGTTGTAACAAAATCTTTAGGCTTGTTCATAATTATATAAACCTTCTCCTCTCCTTTAAGCCTCTCTCCGTTAAATCTTATATCGTCGTTATATGATACCTTAACACCTAGCTGAGTTACAATCTCTCCGTTAACAGATACAAGACCTGCCTCTATATAGTCGTCCGCCTCTCTTCTTGAGCAAATACCGGAATTTGCAATAAATTTATTCAACCTTACCGATTCTGTACCTGCACTAGAATCAGAGACTGATTTTGCCTTTCTTCCTCTTATTTTTGGTGTACGGTCACTCACAAAATCATCCTCATTAAAGAATGATTTCTGTTTGTTTTCAGAAAAAGGTCTCCTGCCATTTTCAGATGTTTGCTCTTTGTCAAATGGTTTACGCTCTCTGTCGAATGGTTTACGTTCTCTGTCGTAAGGTTTGCGCTCTCTGTCGTAAGGTTTGCGCTCACCGTCAAATGGTTTACGCTCTCTGTCGTATGGTTTACGTTCTCTGTCGTATGGTTTACGTTCTCTGTCAAATGGTTTACGCTCTCTGTCGAACGGTTTGCGTTCTCTGTCAAATGGTTTACGCTCACCGTCAAATGGTTTACGCTCTCTGTCGAACGGTTTACGCTCTCTGTCGAACGGTTTACGCTCACCGTCGAATGGTTTACGCTCTCTGTCGTAAGGTTTACGTTCTCTGTCGTAAGGTTTGCGTTCACCGTCGTAAGGTTTACGTTCTCTGTCGAATGGTTTACGTTCTCTGTCGTAAGGTTTGCGTTCTCTGTCAAATGGTTTACGCTCTCTGTCGTAAGGTTTACGCTCACCGTCAAACGGTTTGCTGTCTCTGTCAGACGGCTTCGCATCTCTGCGGGTGCGGTCATAGGGTTTGCGATCACGATCAAACGGTTTCGCATCTCTGCGGGTACGGTCCGATGGTTTACGATCGCTTGATTTTGCTCTGCCTGTAGCTCTTGCTCCGGCGCGATTTGTAGATTGATTGTTTCTCATTAATATTTTATTCGGCTGCAAAGTTATGTTAATAACTATTATTTTCCTACTTTTACAGACTCATTAGATGTAATTTGTATCAAATGTCACGCCTGATCAGAATTATCTCCCGATTTGCCGGATATAATCCGTTACTTAAGGAAAACTTTAATGTCTCCTTAAAATCTATAAAAAGCAGTAAGTTAAGATCTTCGCTGACTATTATGATTATTGCCATCGGAATAACATCGCTTGTTGGCATTCTTACTGCTACCGATTCAATCAAGGCTATGCTAAATGAAAATTTTGGCAGAATGGGGGCAAACTCTTTTGCAATTCGTTCAAACTTTTCGGATACTCAGACTACAAACAGAAAGGCAAGGGTAATTAACCGCAGAAATATCCGTTACAGCCAGGCTGTAGATTTTGCAGATAACTATGAGATACCATCTATTGTAACCATATCTGCCACGGCTGTCAATAATGCAACCATCAAATATGGTTCAGCCAAAACCAATCCAATTATCAGGGTAGTGGCAATCGATGATAAAAATGCCGGTTATATGGGGGCAAAGTTTACCAAGGGAAGAAATTTCAATAACCGTGATATTGAGTCTGCATCATTCACTGCAGTAATTGGTTCCGGAGTTGCTGCCTCTCTTTTTAAGAATGCTGAGGAGCCTGTCGGAAAAATTATCTCTGTTGGAGCAGTCAGATACGAGGTTATTGGAGTTCTTGAAAGACAGGGATCTACTTTCGGGGGAGGAGTTGATAATCAGGTATGGATTCCTGTTTCAAATGCCAGATCGATTTTCTTGAATGATAACTCCTTTTTTGTCATTGGAATTATACCGGAAGTTGGTGTTGATCAGGCTAAGGCAATGGAGGCTGCAGAGCAGTTGTTCCGTTCTGTCAGAAGACTCAGCCCTATAGACGCTTCAGACTTTAGGATCACAAAATCTGATGCAATGATGGAAGATGTGATGAATATAATGGGATATGTTACAATTGCCGCTTTTCTGATAGGAGCAATTACATTACTTGGTGCCGCGGTTGGGCTTATGAACATTATGCTTGTGTCTGTTAAGGAGAGGACCAGAGAGATAGGTACAAGAAAGGCTCTGGGAGCAAATTCGGCCACAATTAAACAGCAGTTTCTTTTCGAATCAATAGTTATCGGACAGTTGGGAGGTCTTTTTGGGATTATTCTTGGAGTAATCGTAGGCAATCTGACCGCAATGCTGATGAAGAGCCCGTTTGTAATACCTTGGTTCTGGATGTTCAGCGGTGTAATGGTCTGTTTGTTTGTAAGTATAGCATCCGGATATATTCCTGCCGTAAGAGCTTCTAAACTGGATCCTATCGAAGCGCTCAGATACGAATAGCGCTATTTTAACCTGAAGATATATGTTATTGTCCCCTCCTGAACAGCTGGGGCACTCGAGCTAAGGTTAAACTTGGCTTTGAGGGCTGCCTTTTTAGCTGCCTCCCAAAGAGTTCTGTCCTGGACTGTAGTGCCGGTTGACCCCGGAGTTGCGCTAATAACAGTACCATATTGATCTACTGTAATTTTTACAACTACAGTTCCAGATTTATTAACTGTATATTCAGGTTCCGGTAAAGAGCCCATTACGCTTCTTCCGGCAAGTCTAGCCTGGGGAACGCCATCAACCGAACCCGTTTTTGTATTCCCGTCTGCATGGCCGGCAGTAACCTCTCTGCCTGATTCACGTGCAACCTGTGGCGCAGTAGAATCGGCATTAGATGCTGAAGGGAAAAGAGCTCTTTTGTCAATTGGAGGCCTTGGAGGTTCGTACTGTTCTACATCCCCTTTATTGCCGGCAGTTGCCTGCTCGCCTCTGTTGGAACCTGATCCCGTAATTGGAGATTGTGACCTCTGTACAAGTCTCACCTCATCATTGGGGTTTGGGTTCTCAACTCTGGGCTCATGCCCGGACATAACCTGAATAGGTTTTGGGGGTTGGAGCTCAAAATCAACCTCTATTCCGGTCTCAGCAGGCGGAGGATAAATTACCTTAAAACCGGTTGTGAAAAAGAGAGAGACAAGCAGAATGTGGAATCCTGCTGCCATCACGGCACCAATGTATTTGGCCCGCCTCTCCTCTTTGGTCGGTTTAAATGGTAATTTTGACATTTGTTAAAATAAAAGATTCAGTGACTTACTCGGGCGATGTCGCCAGAATAATCCTGTACTGATTTCGTTTTGCTATATTCATAATGTTTACAACCTGTTCCATGGGAACAGTTTTATCTACATGAAGAGAGAGGGTAGGCTCCTCCTCCTCCTTCAGCTCCTCCTGAATAAGTCTTTCAATATCTCCGAAAGGTACCGGGGTATTTTTACCGTTTATGTGGTACGAAAAAGTATTTGACTGAAGATAATGTTTGATAGAGATACTCACCATAGGTTTAGCTGCAACCTGGTTTGTGCTTTTGGGTAAAAGAAGCTTGAGTGCATTTGGGTTAACCAGCGTTGATGTCACAAGGAAAAAGACAAGTAACAGGAAAACTATGTCTGTCATCGATGACATACTAAATGACGGATTAACCTTTGAACGTCGTTTGATTGCCATAGTTTTTTGTTTTATTTACCGGCAGGTTCGTGAAGAAGATCCATGAATTCAATTGTATTACTCTCCATTTTGTAAACAATATCATCAATTCTGGCAGTAAGGTAATTATAACCGAAGTAGGCGAGGATACCAACTATCAGACCTGCTACTGTAGTTACCATTGCAGTATAGATACCTCCTGAAAGAAGAGTAATATCTACATTACTCCCGGCCTGGGACATATTGTAAAACGCCTGAATCATACCTATTACCGTACCAAGGAATCCAAGCATTGGAGCTCCTCCGGCAATTGTAGCAAGCATAGGCAGACCCTTCTCAAGACGAGAGACCTCTACATTTCCCATATTTTCTACAGCTGTCTGAATATCGTTCAGTGGACGGCCAATTCTTTCAACTCCCTTTTCTATAAGACGAGCTATAGGGGTTTCCTGAGACTGGCACAAATTAATTGCAGCCTTTATCTTGCCTTCATGAATGTAATCATGAATATTCCGCATAAAATTTTCATCGGTTTTTGATGCATTTCTTATTGCCCACCATCTTTCTCCAAAGATATAAAGAGTAAGAATTGAGAGTAATAGCAGCGGGATCATAATCCATCCGCCCTTAAAAGCCATCTCTATAAGTGAAAATGAGAGCTCCTCCTTTACAGGTGGAATCTGGGCAACAGTTTCGGCAGCCTCCTGCCCTAAAGCCATTAGAATATGAGTGATCATAGTGATTTGAGGTTGTATTACTTATTATTTGTTATTTCGGGGTGTGTCAATCCACAAAAATACAATAATTGAGCCATACCTCAAATAATATATCAGTTAACTTTGATGTAAGTTATTATTAGGGATTGTCTTTTAATAAAAGGGAGTTTGAAATCATTTGAGAGGCAACATCACACGCTTTAACTCCCCGGTATTTTCTCAGAGGGCCAACCATTAGCCAGCCAAATGTCTTGATGATAAGAGCGCCGACAAACTCTCCAAAGCGAAACTCTTCTCTCTTTCCCAGAAGAAGTGAAGGGCGGATAATTTGCAGATCACCTTTATATACTTCTTTTAAGGAATTTTCCATCATTCCTTTAGTCCTGAGATAGAAATTCCCGGAACGGCTATTTGCTCCAATGGACGAGATAACAGATACTACCGGAATATTAAGTCTTTCAGCAAGCCTTGCTATTTTGATCGGTAAATCGTGGTCGGTCTTATAAAAGATCTCCTTTGAACCTGCCTTTTTTATTGTGGTGCCTGTGCAAATGAAAAAGATATCTGCAAAGAGATATTCTGCAAGGTTGTCTAAATATTCAAAATCCGAAAGTATAAGACATTTGAGTTTAGGGTGTGAACTTTTGAATTCTTTTCTCACAACAATAGTTACAGAGTAAATAAAGTCATTTGATAGCAGCTGTTCAACAACATTTCTGCCAACAAGTCCGGTAGCACCAAATACGACAACACTTTTCATTGTTTAATGTGTTATTATCTGAATTAAAGGTAAATAAAAAGCCGGATATAAAATACACCCGGCTATATTTACAAAAATTAAACAACAAAATTTAACTTTTATCTCATTTTTGAAACAATCGATCCGCCAGACAGATTGCTTGATATGTAAGGATTTCCGCTGAACAGAACTCTGCTGCCTCCAGAACCATTAACATGAAGATTATGTCTTACATAAAGTTCTGCATAGCCACCACCCGAAATGTCTATTTCGCAATCAATCGATTCCAGATAATTGAACCACGACTTACTTCCGCCGGAAGAGTTAATTCTTAGATCATCGGCATAACCCGCGAGATCTGCTTTTGACCCACCTGAAAGTGAGACATAAAGCGACAGCAGATCGACATCCCCGTAAAGGTCTCCACCTCCGCTTATGTGACAATCAAGTGAGTTCCCAACCCAAAGATTGTCGAAAACAACAGATCCTCCGCCACTTGAAGATATCTGATCCAGATAATCGGTAGATACATAAACTTTAACACTGGCTCCCCATCCAAAGAGTATTCCTCTTGTACGGTAAACTCTAAGGGTGTTTCCTATTACCTCTACCTCAATATACTGATGGAGGTTCTCTTTTGCCTCAATTACTACCTCCTGACTATTGTCTTGTGTAACGATCAACTCAAAACCGCTGGATACCGATATGTTGTCAAATGTTCTGACAGGTCTCTCGTACGCTACTGTATTACCATAGGGGAATATGGTCTCAAATTCAAGACATGAAACCAATGATAAAACCGAAAAAATTGTGATAATTGCAAATCGTGTAAATCTCATATATATATTCTAATTTTCAATTAGACGAAATTGCGGTGATAAATGTTGCATTCAAATTGAAAAAATTAACCGTGTTTTGCTATTTCTGATAGAACAGACCTGTTTATTAAAGAGATATCTTTTTCATTTAATTTTATTAGACCATCCTTTTCGAATGTCTTAAGAAGTTTAATGCCATTTTCGGTTGAAATCCCGGCAAATTCAGAGATCTCCTTTCTTGTAAGAAGGGTAAATATATCGGGATGCTCTTTTTTGAGGCTGTCCAGATAAATGAGTGATGAGGCCAGTCTGCCGTTCATCTGTTTATAAAGCACAGAATTTAATGATTCGTAAAGCTGAGTGTTATGAAGACAATAGCGCTTTACGATGTTAGTAGTAAACAGGGCATTTGATTTCATTACAGATGCAATTGCCTCTTTCTCTATCAGAAAACAGTGGCAGTCGGTAAGAGATGTAACAGAATATTGAAACAGATTTGATGAGAAAAGGGCTGATAAACCGATAAAATCACCGGGCCCCATAATTCTGAGGTTGTGACTCTTATTCCCATACCCCTCGATATATTGCTTTGATACACCATTTATTACATATAGCACATAAGAGGCAAATACACCTTGCTTAGTAATATTATCGCCCTTACGGAACAGCACCTGAGTCTTGCTGTTTCTGACAAGAGTCAGCTCTTCCGCCGAAAGCATCCCAAAACAGGGAGCATCTATTTCGCATATAAATCGGCTGTCATTTTCCAGAATTGGTTCCATTCTACCTGATTTTCTGTTATCTCTGCAAAGATACTCATTTTATACAGCAGTTACATCAGCTTTTTTTATGATTAATATCACCTTAAAAGCTATTGTACCTGTATTGTAAATTATTGGTAATTAATCATAAAGCCTCTAATTTTGCATCATATTTCAAATTTAAAACATTTTAAAACTAAAGTTATGTTATACACAAATTTAAAACACATTGAATCGGCAGCCGATCACTCAAAAATATTGAACGAAAACGAAAACGTAATGGTAATATGCGGAAGAATGGGGCCAATGTGCATTCCTGTTTATGAAATTGCCGAAGAGCTCGAAGAGGATTACAAACATGTTAAATTCTTTGATATGGAGTTTGATAATCCCGAATCATACGTTATAAGAAATTTACCGGAGGTAAGAGGTTTTATGGGGATTCCTTTTACCATATACTATAAAAACGGGAAGGTGGTTAAGGCCACATCGAGCATACAGAGCAGAGATCAGGTAACTGCAATTCTGGACGCAGAATTCGGCAAACCATCTAAATAATTTAATTATGGAGAGCAATATGCATTACGATACAATCGTTGTTGGTGCAGGACCTGCCGGCTTAACAGCCGGCATTTACCTCTCCAGAGCCCGACTTAAAACGCTTATATTGAGTGAAGGGGTTGTTGGTGGACAGATGGTCCTGACCCACGAAATTGCAAATTATCCCGGAGTTGAGAGTATCAGCGGATATCAGCTTGCCAATATTATGAAAAAGCAGGCAAAATCTTTTGGATGTCAAATCAGATCAAATATAAAGATAGACAAAATAGAACTAGAGGGGGATATTAAAAAATTCACCCTTTCTGATGGGAATGAATATACGGCCGATAGTGTCATTATTACATCCGGAGGAAGATCAAGGACACTTGGTGTTACGGGGGAGGAAAAATTCAAAGGCAAAGGGATTTCATATTGTGCTACATGCGACGGCGATTTCTTTACCGATAAAGAGATTGTTGTTGTAGGAGGAGGAAACTCTGCATTGGAGGAGGCTGTATCTCTTACAAAATATGCAACCAAGGTTACGATAGTCCATCAGTTTGACCATTTTCAGGCATTTGAGCACGCTGTAGCAGAGGCAAAAAGCAACCCGAAGATTAATTTTAAAATGGAATCTCTTGTTACAGCATTCTATGGCGATGAAAAGCTGGATAGTGTTGATATCAAGAACATAAAAACCGGAGAAACCGAGAATTTCAAAACTGACGGCACATTCGTATTTATCGGATATGTACCCAATACAGAATTTCTTAAAGGTAAAGTTGAGATGAATCAATGGGGTGAGATCTTAACAGAGGGTGATATGTCTACCAGTATTATGGGGGTGTATGCAGCAGGAGACAGCATTGCAAAACGTTTCAGACAAGTAACAACAGCGGTTGGAGACGGAACCATAGCAGCCCTTGCAGCCTCAAATTACCTGAATGAGAAGCGAAGTGGCAGATTGAAGTAAAATTTTCTTACAATTCAGAGACTCTCTTTTGGTCGTTTGGCTACTAATCACTAAATTTAGAATCTGAAAGAGCTTCTCAAATGACAGGATTTTGCAGAATTATAAAAACAACATCGGTTCTGCTGGCGGTATTTTGTACCCCGGCAGAACTTGTTGCTTTTAAATCAGATACACTAAAGAGAGATACTACAGAGATTTCAAAAGCTGCATTAATGCTAAGCCGTTATATTGCCGTGCCTTCTGTTTCGGGTAATGAGAATGAAGCTGCATATTTTTTTGCATCAAAGTGTGAAGAGGCCGGCCTGAATGTTCACTTTATAACTGATAATCCAGGCTCTGTCAATTTTGCTGCATCACTCTATCCACTATCATCGGGCAAACCGAATATAATTTTTCAGAATCATATAGACGTGGTTCCGGCCGGCGACTCTTCACTTTGGATATATCCGCCATATGAGGGAAAAATTGCCGATGGAAGAGTGTGGGGCAGAGGAGCCTCAGACTGTAAAGGGCTTGCCATTGTTCAGCTGTTTGCAATTATGAGCATGACAGAGAGGGCCTCCACAGAGGATCTCCCCTATAATGTAACACTTCTCTCGGTTTCCGGAGAAGAGACCTCAGGAGAGACAGGGGCAATTATCGTGAGCGAAAATTTTAAGCAGCTATTTAACCCGGTTGTTGTAATTGGCGAGGGAGGCTCAGGTATGGAGGGACTCAGTTTTGCACCTAAAAAGAAGAAGATTTTTGGAATCTCGATTGCCGAGAAGGAACATTTATGGCTAAAACTAACATGGAGGTCCGAGAATGCCGGCCACACATCCGTTGCCGAGGAGAATAACTCAACACTATTATTTGTTAATGGCTTGAATAAACTTCTGAATACCAGAATGCCAATAACCATGACTCCTGAATCGGAGTTAATGATGCAGTCCCTTGGCCGGGAGATTGGCGGAATTGTAGGACGAGTAATGATGAAGCCTAATGGTAAGATATTTCAAAAATTTGTAAAAAAGTATTCTGTTGAAAACCCCGAGTTAAACGATTTGTTTACCAATAAAATAACTCTGTCCGGCGTCTCATCAAATAACGGAAGTATGAACCAGAACTCATCTGAAGTTAATGCCTTTCTGGATTGCAGACTTTTACCCGGAGTTACTGCAGATGATATGATCAATTATATATGTAACATCATTAATGATCCCGAGATGAGTGTAACCGTTCTCAGTAACGGCAAAGGGGGAGGAAGAGGAACGGTACCCGAATACTATTTTGAACAAATCGCATCAGCCATAAAGGATGAATTCAAAGGTGCAGCAGTAATTCCAATGCTTTTCCCGGCATCAGCAGATAATGTCTACTTTAGAAAAGAGGGAATACCTGTATATGGAATTAACCCCTTTATTGTAGATTTTGAGCAGATCAATGCAATTCATAATTACAATGAATTTGTTGATATAGAAGATATTGAAAGAGGAATAAGAGTTTTTGAAAATCTTTTGCAGTATCTTATGAACTCTGCAAAACAAGTGGATTAATAAAAACTAATCACACTCATTCTTTTTTATCAGATAGTAGCCGCCGGCAAGAGAGAATATCAATGCAGCCAAACCCAGGTTGGCAAGACCATCAGTATCGTTAAAATCGTAGGCAATAAGTTTTCTTCCAATAGCAATCAATCCGATAAGCATGATATTTAACACTTTAATAGCATGTTTCTGAACATACACGCTAAATGTGTCGATCAGCTCTATAGCTATAAGAATATTAAAGAAAACCGGAAGCACCTCTTTTAAAAGCGCATGTGATATAAACAGCCTGCCGTCTGAACTAGGGCTGATTATGCCTTTAATAAACTGATACATAAGTTCAACAATCTCTACAACAATATAGCTTGCTAGAACTATTACCAGAAATGTAAAAACAACCTTTTCGAATTTCTTAAGCAGATTCATAGTTTTAAAATTTAAAGGTGTAAAAAAAGCCGGTCATCAATTTGACCGGCAAGTTAATAAAAATCAGACAAAATTGTTTAATTAACCTTAAAAGCTGTATAACACCATAAACTGAGCTCTGTTGGCAGTACCTTTTGTGTCATTGGTATTTATTCTTGAACCACGAATATATTCCCATGCCATTGTAAGGTTTTTATAGGTGTTCCAGAAAAGAGTTGCAGAGAAATAACTTCCACGGAAGAAATCGGTATCTCGTGATAAATAGATACCATCATTTTTTTCAAGACCTGCAACAGAGAAGGTGCTTGTCGCATAAACCGATTTCGATAAATCGAGTTTTGCACCCAAAGATACTCCATACATAGGCAAAGTACCAAGTGCATTCACATATAAAGGTACAAGGTCCATATTTTGCGCCGCAAGGTCATTTATATATCTGCCTATACCCTTACCGTATATTCCCTGAGAGTACAGAGTAAGAGATTTTGCAGGCTTGAATGTTCCGCTGAGCTGAATTCCGAGGCCAGTTTCTGTCTCAATTTCGCTTGTGGCTGTAATACCATACTGAAGACTTCTTACAGCACCGGTAAGTTTGATGTGCCCTTTAGAACCCTTGTACTGAATATAAATCGGGAGGTCAGGAACTCTTTGGCTGACAGCTTTAAATCCTGTAGCTGTAGTTATCTTTATCTGAGGAAGTTCAAGTGAAATACCCATTGTCCATCCTTTACCCAGTTTACCAACATATCCTATCAGTGGTGTGCGGAAGAATGTACGTGAGTTAACATTCTGGATATCAATTGTAGGAGCATTAGCGGGAGTATCAGTCATAAAGCTCCAGGTTTGTCCGAAGATAAATCCCTTAAATGAGACATATGCATGTCTGATTCTGAATGCATCGTTAGAACCTCTGAAGTCAGATTCAAAAACGAAGTCAATATTACCCATATTCTCCGTTTTATGAGTGAATTTAAGGTTTATTCTAGAGGCAGAAGCATCGATGCTGTTTCTTGAATTCATATCCCAGCTGTTTGGTGCAGCCATTGTTGAATTTTTAAAATCGTAACTCATAACAGTACCGTTAAAATCCTGAAAAGCAACAGCTCTGATATTACCTCCGATTTTTACAGTTGTGTTTCCACTCTCAAATAGCAGTGGTGATTTACTCTCTTTGGACTGAGAAAATAATAATGACAAAGGAAGCATCAAAAGAATTGATGATAAAATAACTCTTTTCATAATCATTTATTTAGGTTGTTTTATTTTAGTTTAGGTGAATCTCTTCAACAAAAGTAAATGCTTTTACTGTAATATCAAATACTATTTAAAATTATTTTACCCTCCCCACATTTAAACAGTGAGCTAAAAAATGATATTTACTTAAGATAATCGGTAAAAAGGATACCGTTAAGATGATCTATTTCGTGCTGAAAAATAATTGAAGTAAACCCCTCAACCATCTCTCTGTGAAAAGACATATCTGGTCTGTTATATTCAATAAGAATCGCATATGCCCTTATTTTGGGGTCTCCCCTTAAGTCAGGAACAGAGAGGCAACCTTCACGACGCTCCTGTTTAAGCTGTGAGTACTGAACTATGCGTGGGTTCAGATATACTTCAAAAGGCTCTCCCGGTTTATCAAACCGTTGAACCCATATCACTCTTTTAAGCACACCTACCTGCGGTGCGGCTATTCCAACGCCCAGAGAAGCTGTATCATTTACGGTGATGTACATTCTCTTGATAAGTCTGTTAAGGTGAATGTCTGATGTATCTTTCAGTACATCTTTACTAAGTGATCTGAGAACCAGGGAATCTAATTGATTATCAGTTTTAAATACCCTCATTGGTAAAGAGGAGTCAGCGGCCATTATGAGTTCCACCTCATTTGGGGCAAACCCTGAATAATCCTGATTTTTAGAATTGTCAATACGTAATACAGAACAAGAATAGATAGCTGTAATCAATATCACCGTTACAATTACGCTAATAGCACCTTTATAAACTGACCTGCAATCTGTTTTCATTTTATTATGGTTTAAGTTACTATTCATGTACTGATTCTTGCACTGATTCATGCACTGATTCATGCTTAATTTATTTGAATCTTGGTTCACTTTTTTGTCCCCGGTGCTTTATCGGTGGCTTTTCTTTTTAAAGGTGGCCTTACTCTTTAAAGGTGGCCTTACTCTTTAATGGTGGCCTTGCTCTTTATCGGAGTACTGATATGCAGCTTTTGTAAGTCTGTCCATTATAGCTCTGCCAATGCCCGATTCCGGCACAGGCTGAGAAACAATAAACTCAACTTGGGTATCATCCTCCATTCTGTGCAGCACACCAAAAAGATTTATAGCCGCCTCCCTGAGATCTGAACTCTTTGAGAGAAAATCAACCTTTTTGAAACCTGCCGGAACAGATCCGTCAAAGGAGAGATATCCTGCTTTGGAAATATCACCTTTGAATTCTGATCGCCCCTCAATAAAGATTGGTTTAAGAGGGCTGTAATGCGATTTTAACAATCCAGGAGATGCCGGTTCATGTTCTGCAACTTTTGATGGCGATTCGGGTAGAATCTCTTTAAGATCGGCTGCAGTTATAAAACCCTCCCTCAGTATTATAAATCCATTGTTATCAAGTGTTATAACTGTAGATTCAATCCCTACAGCCGCTGGGCCACCGTCCAGAATGCACTCTACTTCGGGGAGTTGTTTTTTTACATGTTCTGCCTTTGTGGGGCTGATTCTGCCAAATTTATTTGCGCTTGGAGCAGAGATAGGGCACCCCGACATTCGGATAAGCTCCAATGCTATATCGTTATCCGGCATTCTGACTCCAACCGTAGGAAGGCCCGATGTTACAATATCGGGGACTGTATCTTTTTTAGGCAGGACAATAGTAAGCGGACCAGGCCAGAATCTCTCTGCAAGAGCATATACTCTTAGGTCGTCTGATTTTACAAGTCTCTTAAGATCTTTGATATCTGCGATATGAACAATCAACGGGTCAAATGATGGGCGCTCTTTTACTGCAAATATCTTTGCAACGGCATCCGGGTCAAGGGCATTTGCACCAAGTCCATATACTGTTTCGGTAGGGAAAGCAACCAGACCGCCATTTTTAATTATCTGCGCAGCTTCTGCTATGGATTTTGAAATTATCATTTTTATGGAAGAAGAATACCCGGCAAATTTAGACTATTATTTTTACAATGAAACCAGAATATTTGTATCAAGATCTATCTCCACCCATTCGCTAATTTTAACAAGCCCAAAAAACTCAACAGGGGGCTCAAGCCCAAAATCCCTGATTGTAAGCCTTATTCTCCCTTTTATGTTATATTCTCCGGTTTTATTTTGTGAGAGTTTAAGAGGAAAATCATACCCTTTTGTTTTGCCTGCGATTGTAATATTTCCGTTTGCACTAATTGTTACAGGAGAGTTTGAATAGGATAGGGGAGGTAAATCTAAATAATTCAGTTTGAGAAAAATATATGGATTTCTTTTTTCATTTACCAGCTTCATAAAACCGCTGTATGCAAGAGGATCCTTTGATCTGAAATTTTTCACCGGAATTGCAACGGAGTCGGCAATAGCTAAAATCCGTGATCCGTTTTTAATAAAGGAGCCGCTGTATCTGTTTATAGGAATACCTGTTTGGTTTATGGTAAGTTTAAACTGGTTTATGTTAGTTGATCCGTGTACTGTAATAATACTATTCTCAACAAAGTTTGCACTAAACCTCTGTTGGCCATAAAGAGAAGAGGAATATCCTATGGTTATTAAGATTGTAACCAAGATATTTAAGCAAACTGCAATATATTTATTTTGAAAATTTCTCATTTGAAATATTAAAAATAAAACCGGCAAGGGATGCTTACCGGTTTAAATTTATCAATAATAAGATTAGAATCCAATAACAGCTTCGAAAACTATACCATTGAATTTACCACCGTTACGAATATCGGTTGATGGAAATCCTTTGTAGTTCTGGCTTACATACTCAGCCTTTGCAAGTATGTTTTTGGTTATGAACCATCCAGCGCTAACTGCTGTTCTGCTGATATCTATATCTGCGGCAGCCATTTCTGCGCTCACAGTGTTATAGCGGCCACCAATCCAGAAGTTTTTAGATGAACCGAATCTGTACAAAAGATCTGTAGCAAACTGATTTGCCGATCTTTCAGCTTGTTCGCTTTTGTTTCTTCCTTTTGCACTCTCCAGTGTGGTAAACCACTCAAGTCCTTTAAACTGTACAAACAGGTTTGCCATAACTGAGCTTACTTTATCTGATAAACCCGGGTTGAAACGACCAGAGGTAAATGTAGAGGTTGCAATTGTATTATCCATTACTCCAAAATAGTGAGATCCTGCACGGTCACCACTGTAAAGTGTATTCGATACAGATCCTGCAGTGTGGTATCCCGATACTGTAGCACGAAGGCGAAGGTTCTCTGAAAGATTTCCATCGTAGCCGAATTTACCGATAAATGCAGGGTGGTGTTTACCGTCACTTGCTCCCTGAACAGGGGTTGCTTTTACTACATCGCCCTTAATTTTACCGTTTGTTACAGAGGCTACACCAAGAAAACCTTTGTGCTGAAAGATAAATTCTGCACCAATTTCAGTTGTGAAGGCGTCCATAATGTAGTTCTCGATAAATGGATTGTAGATAGAGTTACCGTTGTCAGATCTGCGGTAGTGAGCATCACCGTAGTTTATCTCCATATGACCAACCTTAATGGTTGTAAATTTCATAATGTTGTCAATAACGCTGCTCTTCAGGAAAGGAAGCTTGTCAAACTGAATGTATCCACCTTTTACCCATGTTTCGTTATGGTGCCTTGACGACAGGTATAGAGTCATGTTAAGTGATACGCCCTCTGCAAGATAGGTATCAAAGTATAGATTTGCGTATGCTGTATTGAACCCGGGAACCATCTCAACAACCTTGTTAAGATTAGTTGTTCCTGACATATTTGGTTGTGCTGTGTTGCTTTGGCTCAAAGCCTGAAAACCCTGTGTAAAGCTACCTCCGATGTTGAGTTTAACCTTTTCGAAAGGTTTCAGATCTCCCTTAGGTGTTTCAAAAACATTTATGCCACGCTGGTCGTACGGTCTGTACTGTGCAAAAGTTACTCCTGCTATCAGCATCATTACCGTTAGTGTAATAAGATTTTTTTTCATTTGTAATTTGTAATTGATTGTTTTATTGTGCTTATACTAATTTTAATAAATAGCCACCAGATTTTTTTCAGGTACATTGACCTCAATCTTTACCGTAACGGCATCACCCGTCTTTAACATCCCTAACAAGGCTGTTGGAGCCTTCATGTTAAACTCACTCAATTTAAGAGGTACTGTTCCGCTTACCTGATATCCATCGCTGCTCTTTTTCCCGGAAGATTTAAAGCTTATCTTTTTTGTAACGCCGTTTACTGTAAGATTTCCAGTAAGAGTAACCTGTACATCATTATTGTTAATCAGTGCCGTAGAGGGTTCTGTAAGAGTGAAGCTTATTGTTGGATTTTTACTTGAATTTAATGTCTCATATGTTTTTTTATCCATCAGTCTGTCTCCGCTTTTAATGTTCTGGACAGGGAACTTAACAGATAAGGTCTGAATTACGTTAGTTCCGCTAACCACAAACTCCCCCTTTAACTGTTCAACTTTGGTGTTCCAGTCATGAAGGTTAGATGTTCCGTTAATTGAAATAGAAGATGTAAAAGCAGTTGCCCTCTGACCTTGCGACCAAAGGTTATTTGCAGACAGAAGAACAAGCCCCGCCAGTGCAAATGAGAATAGCTTTTTAAATTGAAACTTATACATACCGTTTTTTAATTTTTATAATTGTTGGTTTTATTGTTTTCTAAGATTATTTGTGCCAGGCTCTTTTTGGATAACATTTCTATGAAATTATTCCTAAACTCAATCCAATAGTCTCTTGAAACACAGTCACAAGCCTGGTCGCAAAAATCTTTATTCTCTATGCATTCAACCACAGTTAATGGTTCGAATGCAGTATATATGTCCAGCATAGAAATTTCCTCTGCAGCTCTGGTGAGCCTGTATCCGCCGCCTCTTCCTTTTGAATTTACAACTATACCCTTGATTTTAAGGGAAGAGACGATACTGTCGAGATATTTAACAGAGATTTTCTGTTTTTCGGCAATATCTTTTTGAAGCACTCCTTCGGGATTGTCTGACATCGCAATTTCAATGACAGTCCTTAGCCCGTACCTGATTTTGGTGTTTAACTTCATAATTACACTGCTTTAATTTTTTGCAAAGATAATAAAAAATAATATATCCTATAACATTGGTAGTATGAGGCGATAAAAATATTCACAAGGAAAATAAAAGCAATGGAAATCAAATAAAGATAAAATATTGCAAAACCATTATAAAGGCCTTGCTTATAGATGTATAAGGTATAAATAAAAGTGTTTTATCTAAGCTGACCGCTTATAAATCCGGTTGTCCAGGCACATTGAAGATTGTATCCACCGGTTATTGCATCTACATCCAGTACCTCTCCGGCAAAATAGAGATTCTTTATAACCTTACTTTCAAGAGTTTTTATATTTACACTATCTAGGCTGACTCCTCCACAGGTAACGTACTCGTCTTTGTAGGAGGATTTGCCGTTTACCCTGTAACTATCAGAAGTTATTGCTGTGATAAGTTTGTTTATTCCTTTGTTGCCTATATCGGCCCACCTTATATCGGGCGGAAATTCACACTTTAAAACAAGATGGTTCCATAAGCGGGACGGGAGATCAAAAGGGCGTATGGTGTTAAGTTGTTTTCCGGGGTGTGTTTTAACGATGCTGCGGAGTTCATCCTTAATAACCTCCTGATTAGATAACCCAACCCAGTTTATATTTAAGATAAAGTTATAGCCCATCTCATTGATTATTCGTGCACCAAAAGATGAAAGTTTAAGGACTGCCGGGCCGCTTACACCCCAATGAGTTACCAGTAATGCACCCTTTGCCGAAATATTGGTCCCCTG
This sequence comes from Bacteroidales bacterium, assembly GCA_036677745.1. GTDB lineage: Bacteria > Bacteroidota > Bacteroidia > Bacteroidales > UBA932 > Bact-08. The sequence continues at coordinate 396,447 of JAVBVW010000003.1, read as the reverse complement.
AATGGTAACAGATGTATTCTCTGCAACAATTCCCATAAGAGAGGTTATATTCTCACCCGGCATGTTGAAAGAGTATAGAGATGGGATTGGGTTTTCTATCTTATGACCATGTTTTTCAAGCCAATCAAGCCCTCTTCTTTTAGGTGATCCTCCGGTCGTTACTATCACTCTGTCAAACTCTTTACCGGGTGAAACCCTATTTTTAAAGAGAACTGTCAGACTACCATCATCGTTACTAACAATCTCATCAACTTCTTTCTCTGTTTTAATCTTTATACCCAGTTGGCGGCACTCTCTGTAAAAGCAATCAATAATCGATTGAGAATCCTGTGATGCCGGAAATACACATCCATCTTCCTGAATTACCAGCGGGACACACTTTGATTCAAACCACTCCATTGTATGCCTGTTACCAAACTCTTTTAGCATATTTCTCATCACCTTTCCACCTCTCGGATAGGCTGCCGAGAACTCCTGTAAAGAGTCACATGCGTTGGTCAGGTTACACCTGCCTCCCCCCGAAATCTTAACCTTGGCAAGTGTTATTCGGGATTTTTCAAATATGGTTATAACTGCACCGGGGAATTTTTCTGCTGCTGCAATAGCTGCAAAAAATCCGGCAGCACCTCCTCCGATTATGGCTATTCTCATTTATTGATGTGCATTAGTTGAGTAATCAGGCGACCAATTTATAAAAATAACGGGTATCGCCACAATTTAATGACAATACCCATTAATAAAGGGTAAAATGAATAGAATTCAGTTTACATTTTTGAAATCAGCGGTGAATTTTTCAATACATTCACAGGCTTTCTGTTAATCTCGATATCTTCTATCAGAATTCCGTCGGGATATACAACCGAAACGGGAACTGCAGACTGATACAGGTAGTTATAAACTTTCTGACTTTGGTTAAGACCAAGTACTCTCTTAAGCTTGGTAAGAGGAACAGGTGTTACCTCGGCACCTGTAACCATAGTCTCAGAACCATCTTTTACAGATACTTTGTAGATATACTGACTTGTCTGATTTGCTATTTTCTTAACAATATACGCATAGTCCAACCCCTCTTCTACAGCAGCTTTAATCAGATCACTCTTAAGTTGTTTGAAATTGCTGCCCTCTTTAACAGAGACTATAAGGTTTCCGGGAGCAACCTCAAGAGGAAGTGCTCTTGGTCTCACTCCATATCTTAGGCTACCTGTAGATGCCGATGAGGTTTTGGTTGGTACACGTGTGCTTAGCAGCTTTTTAAGTATACCATTCTCAATAAGAGATGACTCTTTTACAGGAATTATACCCTGAGCATCTACATTATAGTAACCGATAAGCGGAGTCCCTGCAAAGGAAGTGGCATCAGTAATGTTTTTAACTGAGATTCTGCTGTCTATAACCTTCTTGTTGATTCTCTCTTCCAGTGGCTTAACATCACGCTTTGAGGATACATTCTCTGGTCTGCTTACAGTAGCCATAACCTGGATCGGTTTTCTGTATGAAAAGATTCCCGCAGGTGAAATCAGGTTCTCAGCAAAAATTTGTGCAGCAGCCTCCTCAACAAAGAGCACAGGGCCAAGGTAATATTCTTCGATCTCTTTGCCCGATAACAGTGCAGCGAGATTACCTGCAAACTTTTCAAGAGAAGCTGTTAGCTCTTTTTCTGATGGGAGCGTTTCGAATGTTCTTGACAGAATTACATGCTCGTCGCTAAATACCTGACCTTTCTGATTTCTCACTTTGCCCTTAAAGGTTACAGATACATAACCGGCAGGTTCTGTGGTTTTGGTACCTTCGGTAGAGAGGTAGTTGTAAACAGTTTCAATAGCGTCAATCTCTACCCTGGCATCAAATATCTGAGGAAACTTATCAAACTTTGATGAAAGTTTGTTTGCAAGTGCCTTGTATGTATCTACATTTAAATTTACACTGAAAAACTTACTGTTCTGCAAATCCTTGTAATTCTGAATAACAGGTTTTACCAGAGGCAACATGTCGTGCAGACTCTTCTCCTGTTCTGTAAGGTTTGCACTCTTAATTGCATTCTGCTTTGAGTTGAATACCTCTACAGCCATTTTATAGGCCAGGTCTGACGTCTGCCAGAAGCTTCTTCTCAGCTGATCGTAGTTATTCTCTGTAACTGTAAATGAAGTAGTTAGTATACCATTACCCGTATACGAATAGTCACTCGAAAATTTGTTGTCACCAACGTAAAGATTAACAGAGTGCAGTCTCTCTTTAGGGTTAACCTTAGAATATAAAATTGTCCCTTTTGAACTTACAACAGAGGCATAGCTAAGATCGCTCACTGTGTATGCTACAAACCATGGGGCAGGGGAGTTTGGCAGAATAAGTTCGTTCTTGCTTCGGTTCATCTCATCCTGCATAGCTTTGAACAGGACGTTGTTGTCGTTCTGTCCCGATAGTGTGGCCACAGAGGCTACATTAAGGGCTGCTAAAAGCAGAACGAACCTGTATATATTTTTAAAATATTTCATTTTATATTTTATTAATGTTGAGACTTGGAAATTGATTACGGACGTGAAAGAATTGCCGGTGTTACAGTTGGTTTAGCCTTCTTCTGCAACTCCACCTTATTCACAAAAATAGTAGGTGAAATTGCTGTAACAGGCACATAACCAGAAGAAGCACCGCAAGTTCCTGTAAAGATCTCAAATTCTCCGCCTGCGTACTCAATGTTTGAGAACATGCTCAAAGGAGTTCCAATCATATCTACACCTCTTACAAGTTCGTCAGGTCTTCCGTCAACATATATTTTGTAAACCTCCAGCGGGGTTACATTAAATGAGTTGGCTCCTGTTCTGCCAGTCTGAGTAAATCCTCCGGTAACAGTTTTAAAGAAGTAGCCATACTCCTTGTCTTGTTTTTTAGCCTCATCTATAAGAAGCTGTCTTAACTGGGCATCTGTTTTATAGTTGTTTGTCTCAACAATAAGGTTTGATTGCCTCGAAGTTGGGTCATATTCAAACTCTGCCCTTGAGTGGCCGTTTGACCTTGGAAAGCCGTCAAGGCCGGTTCTGGTCATTAGGAAATTCTTAAGTATTCCATCCTTTACAACCTCAACTCTTTCTCCACGAACACCCTGATCATCAAAAATATAAAAACCGTTAAGAGCATTACCGTGGTAGTTTTGCATTGTAGGGTCACAGTAAACACTTAGTGCAGAAGGAAGAACGCTTTGGCCTACCATATTTTTAAAAGTCTGGCCATCTCTTTCGCTTTTCATCTTCTGACCCTCGATTCTGTGTCCGAAAATTTCATGGAAAAACACTCCGCTGGCAGATCCCGAAAGAAGTGCCGGGCCTGTGTAGGGTTGTACAAGAGGGGCAACCTTAAGTTCGGAAAGTTTAGCCGAGAGGTTTTTAAGATCTTCGATAATTACCTCAGGTGAAGGCAGCTCATCGGGGAAAAAGGCAAAGTAGTTTTTATTGAGAGGCAACTCCATTCCATCCTCTGCCATTGTTGATGCTCTTACGCTTAATACTGCATAGGTTCTGTTCTCTGCTATCTCTGCTCCCTCTGTAGATACAAAATATTTCCGCCATATTTTGTAGGTAAGGGTTGTGTTTGCAGTTATAAGATCTTTATTTTCTGTAAGAAGTGCACTGTATTTGTTCAGTTGAGCCTCCCACGCTTTGGTGTCTAGCTCTACCTTATCTTGTGAGAGTGCCGGCTCAAAATATTTTTCCGCCTCAGCTTTTGTAAAGTCAGGAGATTGGTCTTCATTTTCTATCTGAACTCCCTTCTTAGCGTTGGCTCTTTCGTAACTGGTTACCGCAAAACGGTACCTTGTGTTAACCTCCTCCCTCATTACCTCGCGCAATGACTCGGTGCCGCTTTGAAGATCGGCAGGGAGCAGGATGGTTGGTGCTCCGGAGAACCTGTTTATGGCAACTCCGTTTTGAGATTCGTGAAAATTATCGAATTCAGGCGAGCCGATCCTGATCTGAGGGACGAATATTATCTGTCTCTCCTCGTCGGTGCTCACTGTTGCTCCCATTGCGGAGCGAATTGTACGGGTGTAGTTGTCGATTACCCTGTAGTTCATGTAATACGGTGGATACTCACCCTTCTGAAGAATTGTCATTTGGCTTTTCAGCTCGCCCTTTAGTAAGTCGAGCATCTTATCCTGCGCGTTAAGCTGCAAAGATAGAAAACCCAAAATGACTACTAGTAAACCTTTTAGTTTCATTTTGAATGGATTAAATTAAATATGTGGAACGTTAAAGTAGTTTCGATAACAAATGTAGGAAAAAAAAGAATATCTCCGTACGGAGATATTCCTCTACTTGCTGCGGCCTATGGGCATAATGTAAAGTGGTACTTCATTTTCGGGGAGTTGCATTACTTCCGATACTTTACTATCGGTAAATGCACCAATGGCACAAGTGCCAAGGCCAAGAGCCTCTGCCTGCAGATATACATTTTGTGCCGAATGGCCCAGATCCATACATACATATCTTTCGCGGCCTCTGTCCCCGTAGCGTTCTGTAATTCTTTCGTATATGGCGCTAAAAAAGACACAGAAAGGGGCATCATTAATCATTCGCTGATTGTGTGCCGCGGCTGTAAGCTCTTTTTTAACATCTGTCGCTATGACCATTGTTAACTTATGATCTTTAGGATCATATCTGTAAACACCGGGGTCTATACCCGGAACGTTACCAACCACTGCATATATTTCAAGCGGATAACGTGCCCCTGCAGAAGGTGCTGTCCTGAGGCCTCCTCTCAGTGTAGCTGCATCCATAGGTTTTGTAACACCGTATGCGGCCCATAGAATTTGTGAAAGATGTTCTACGGTAACTCCGTAGGGATGAAAATTTCTTCTTGACCTTCTGTTGTTAAGTGTCTCTTCAAGAGATATGGTCCCCTTTATGTTGGGTGCGGGGAGTTGGTATACGGTTTTACCCTCTTCGGTTGATTTCATAATGTTATTTTGTTGAGATACAGATTGCCTGCTTAGATGCCCGGCAGAGTAAGAGTTGTTTGCTTTAGTGCCGGGTGTAGCAGCACTCGCTGCAGTGCTAAGAAGCAGTGCAGCTGTTAAAAATTTAAAAAATTTCATAATAATGGTTTAGGAGGCGAAGTGTTTAAATGATTCAAGTACAAAAAATACCGGCCATATAATGGCCTTAAGAATTCCAAGAACTCCTGTCCAGAAGGAGGTTGCCTGCATAATAAAAAAGATTGCGGCCCCAATCATTCCCAGACCGTAAAAGGCTCCGCCTGGTGCGCCACACTTTGCATTGCGATTGTAATTTTCGTTGTTCATTTTATTATAGATCTATATTATAAATGATAATTATTGTAAACGAACCATAATTGTGCGCCATGTGTTTACAAGTTTGCTGCCGTTAAAGAGTGTGCCGTACACGTTACATTCATCCTCATCTTTAATGATAACTTCGAATCCGCTGAAATCTGTGTCTTTAACTGTAAACTTCGAATAAACAACATTGCGGTCAATATTAAACTCTCCGGTTTGTGTGCCAAGATCAGGATTTTCAGACTCAAACCTGTATTTAAGCTCGCTCTCCTTAGCAATTGTGTATGTATTGTACACCTTTCTTCCATCAATACAGGCCCAGCTTTCGTTGGTTACAGTTTCACAATTGGCAGTAATTTTTGTCTCTCCTATGGCTCTGAAAATTTTACCCTCACTATCTACAAACTCAGAAGTTGTCATCCATTCAGCCGAATCTGACAATAAATGTTTTTCATCTTTCATAGTCACACATTTTCGGTTAAATATTTTAATTTAAAAATTTGCTGATTTTTGAAAGTAAAAGATCTGATTTTACAGGCTTAGTGATGTAATCATCACAACCCGAACGCATAACTCTGAACTCGTCATCCGGCTGGGCATATGCAGTAACTGCTATTACAGGCAAATCTTTTCGAATGTTTTTAATCATTTTTGTTGCCTCAATTCCGTCCATTAACGGCATTTTCACATCCATTAAAGCAAGGTCAATCTGATTGTTGGTTTTGCATAATTCTACAGCCTCTATCCCATTTATTGCCCTCACCACATTGTAGCCCGCCTTTCTTAGTACAACCTGCTGGAAAAGATAGCTTGACTCGTCATCTTCTGCAACCAATATAAGAGGATTACCCGGGATGTGGGCCTCCTTTATATACAATAGTAGCGACTCTTTTTTTGCAGAGGATTCTCTTCTTGGGATTGTAAAATAAAATACCGATCCCTCTCCCTTTTCTGATTCAAGAACAACCTCACCCTCCAGAAGCCCTGCTATCCCTTTGACGATTGCAAGTCCTAACCCGGTACCCTCGTAACCTCTGGTCATCTCGGTAATCTCCTGCACATAAGGATTGAAAATACGTTCAAACTTATCTTTTGCAATACCTCTCCCGGTATCGGCAACATAGAATTCAAGACTGTGATCTCCAACATTAATACCGATAGTAACAGTGCCGCTATCTGTGAATTTTATGGCATTTGATATAAGGTGATTAATCGCTTTCCTAAGCAGTTCTCTGTCTGTATTTATAACAAGGTTTTGAGCCTCAGGAGAGATTTCGCCTTTGACCTCTATTTTTTTAAATGGCTTTGCCTGGTTTATCGCATTCCCAATTACGTTGTCAAGAAACTGTTTAACAGGAAAATCTATATTGTTTACCATTAGGCTGCCAGATGTAATTGAGGCAATATCCAGATTATCTGTAACAGCCTGAATCAATCTGTCGCTGCTACTCTTTAGAAGTGAATAGTATGTTTTCCGCTCCTCAGCAGTTGTGCTGCTGTCTGAAAGGAGTTGCCCGAAACCGAGAATTCCGTTTAACGGAGTCCTGATTTCATGAGAGATATTATTAATAAAGGCGGTCTTAAGACGATCACTCTCCTCTGCTCTCTCTTTTGCAATTTTAAGAGCTTCATTTGTTCTCTTTACATCTGTAATATCAAATCCCTGGGCAATAGTTGCATTAAGCGATTGGTCTTTCTGATTGTAGATATTGGCGGAATTCCACAACAGGGTCCTTACTGAACGATCTTTGCAAAGAATCTCAATCTCTACAGTCTCCCACCTTTCGCCGCTTTTTGTTTGATTAATAAGTGGAATTAGTTTATCGCGGGACTCTTCGGGGAAGAGGATGTCAATTTTCCTGCCGATAACCTCAGAGGCAGTTCTGCCGGAAAGTTGTTCAAAAGCACCGTTAAAACGGGTGATCACATTATTGCTATCCCATACCAATATGGGTGCATTTGCATAGTTAACAAGATTTTCGAGGTAGGCAGTTTTTTCGTATAGCTCCTGCTGAGCCCTTTTCTGCTCAGTAATATCTCTTGTAACACCTTGAATGCCTGCAAAATTACCATCTGAATCCCTCAGAAATGAAAGGTGCATTGATGTGGTAATTATCGAACCGTCAGCCTTAATGTGCTCCATCTCAACAACGCGAGTGCGGGATTTATCGGCAGATGGATCTGTCTCCTTTGACATCTCTTCAAGATAGAGCCTCTTTATATAATCTATGGATTCTTTCGGGTGACGCTGTTCCATAGTTAATTTAAGATATTCATCTACTTTGTAACCTGTAAGCTTTTCAATAGATGGGCTTATATAGTTGGTATTAAGGTTAATATCTGTGGTGAATATAACATCGGAGATATTGTCTGTAATTTTTCTAAGTTTAGATTCGCTCTCCTGTAACGACGAGACCAGCTGGCCGGCTAGTTTTTTGGCCTTTACAACAGTTGCCGAAAGAGTATTTAAAAGGAACAGTGTAAGCAAACTGACTATTATACCCAGCAGCAATACAAGAATCTGGTTAAGTTTAATAATTCCTTTCTCAAATTCGGGGGTGCTTTCGATTACTATTCTCCAGTTGTGGTGATTTACATCGAGTATTCTTTCAAATGTGAAACGAGGTTTGAATGTTTGCTGAGCAATACCTGAATCTGCTGTTGGATTGTAGTGGTATAATACTTTAAATTTGGTTGTTGTGTCTGTTGGTGATTCAAGGATATCACATATTCGAACATTAAGGCGATGAGAGAATTTTTCGAATACAGATCGGGCAAACTCTCCGGTTTTAATATTAACCGCAACAAATCCCGAAATCTCTCTGCGCCTTTCATCTGTAGAGACCGGTAAAATACCTTTTGTATATACAGGAGCCACCATCATAAAACCGGGAACAGTATCTTTGCCATCGAATATTCCAATCTCCGGTGAGACAACCACATCGCCCACATCTCTGGCTATTTCCATTGTTTGTCTCCTGACAGTTCTCGAAAAATAGTCGTACCCAAGCCTTTTAATGTTTATACTGTCTAAAGGTTCTATAAACATCACAGGAGCATAGTATTCGCGAGGCCCTAAAGGGACAATTTCGTACTCGCTGAAACCCTGAGCCCAAAGACTTTGGATGTAGTTCTTTAGATTGTCTCCCTTGATTAAAGGTAAATAGCATAGCGACTGAAAAGTGGGGAATTCAGCCTTTGTTTGCTGATATTTATGAAAAAGCTGCCACTCTTCTCTGCTTACCTGATCTGATGATGTGAATACACCAACCCCTGCATTAAGCAGAATTTTGTACAAAACAAGAGCATCTTCCAGTTCTATAACTATGTGTTCAGCCTCATCATTGAACAGATGACCTCTTTGTTCTCTCTCTGCATCATAAAGAAACCACCAGAGGATAAGAGTGGTAGCAAGAAGTGCAATAAAGAGAAGATAGTGAAGATACCTTTTGTGGTAACGGTCGCTTGCCCGTTTGTCATCACCTTCGTTCATAGTTTAAGTTTTTCGCTACTAATTTACATTTTTTAATTTAAATATAAACAACAGCAAAGGCCGGCATGATAGACAAAAGCTAACATACCGGCCCGTTTTATAAGATGTAAAAATTGGTAACTTTTTTAACCGCAATGAATAAATCTGTTCACCACCTTAATAATCTCCTCTTTATTACCTGAAATTTTTTCTCTGAGATTTTCATCGTCGAATAACTCCAACTGGTGAGCAATGCCATTAATTAGCTGATCTGTAAAGACATCGTATTTTTTAAATACATCTGCTTTATCGAGCAGTGCTTTTGATGCAGCTTTGCACGAATATGGCAACTGAGGCAGATTGTCTTGTTTTGATTTGTGCTTACTGTCAAAGATGTTAACATCTACGTAAGTTCTTTGAGCAAAATCAAGTGCATCGGGCATCTCAAGACCATGGCGGGCACCGGCACAAATACCTGCAATCAGCAGATAGATATCTGCAGAGCCGTCGGGACTTCTGAGTTCAAAGGTCTGCTTTCCCGAATAGTCCCTGGTCTGAGGCTGCTCAAGCGGATTCTCTTTTGCAACCATATCACCCGTCCCGACCCAGCCAAGCGGAACCCTGATTAGTGCTGAACGGTTTCTCTCACCCCAGCAGACATTTGTAGGAGCCTCCTGGTGTGGCACAAGACGCAGATAGCTTGTTGGAATTGTGTTGCCAAAAGCACATAGTGCGGGAGCTACATCAAGTATTCCGGCAATGACCCTTTTAGAGACATCGCTCAGTACACCATTCTCTACAGCCACACTCTTTCCATCTTTTAAGGGCCTCATATGGATATGCAGTCCGCTGCCCGCCTTACCGGCAGTAATTTTGGGAGCAAGACTTATGGTAACGCCATATTTATATGCAATTTCACGAAGTACCCACTTAGCAATAATAAGTTGATTAGCGGCATCCTCTACATTGGTAGGCAGAAATTCAATCTCGTTCTGCTCATAATCGAAAGAGCCGTCAGAGAAGTTGCCAACCTCGGAGTGACCATACTTAATGTTTGCTCCGGCCTGAGCCATTGCCATCATCGCCTCGGTTCTTATCTGTTCCCATTTGACAAATGGAGATGATTCGTGGTAGCCCTTTTGATCTGTAGCTCTGTAGAGATCATCCTTATCGCTTATTACATAGTATTCGATCTCACCCATAACCTCAAGCGAGTATCCGGTATTGTCTTTAAGTGCCTTGTGCGCCTTTAGCATAATGTTCTCGGGAGCACTGGAGAGTGGATTGCCGTGCTTATCGTAATATGAACATAGAATGTCCACTGCAGGCACATCAGAAAATGGGTTCAGGAACGCAGTCTTGAACCTTGGGACAACATAAAGGTCACTTGACCCGGGTTCAAGAAAGTTGAACAGACTGCTGCCGTCAACCCTCTCTCCGGTAGAGAGAATGCCATCCAGATGCTCTGCACTCTGTATGACAAAGTTTAGTGTTTTTAATCTGCCGTCTCCTCCTACATAACGGAAATTTACCATCTCTATTCCGTTTGCCGTTATGTAATGTATCAGGTCTGCTTTTGTGAACTCTTTTTGTGGTTTTTTAAGAAATTGGATCAGGGGGTTTGGGTTAAGATTGTCAAACGATTTTGTCATACATGAGTTAAATAGGTTAACACTAGGAGCTTATCTATTTGGGGTTAGATGGTTTCAAGTGCTGTTTTAATAATCTCCTCAACATCGGCAGCAGAGCCCTGCATCACCTTAGAGGTGAGTGGGTCAAGCATCTGAGCCATCATCGAGGGATTCATTCTTGAGATATAGGTTTTGCCGTCACTCTTTTGGTAGATGCTTATTCTGCAAGGCATCATACAAGAGATTACTCTCTCGTCATCTTTTTCAAGAATCTGCCCCGAATGGTTGGGGTGACAAATTGCAAGAACCTTTACAGGCAAAACGTCTCTGCCGTGCTTCTTCATTGTCTGCTGCAGGTCGTGGGTAGATGATATGTTCCATGACCTCTTTCCGATCTCTGCAACAAGTCTGTTAACAGTAGTATCAAAGTCAAATTTACTCTCATTTTCAGGGAAAAGAGAGTAAATACCTTTGTTTGCTGAGGTATCCATAATGTTTGATTTTAAAAGGTTTATAAAACCGGAACTAATTTTGAGGCTGCTCAAGAATCTTCTTCTTGGCCTTCTCAAACTCCTCCTGAGAAATGAGTTTTTCGTCAAGCATCTGCTTAAGTTCTCTTAACTTATCCACATTGCTTTTGCTCATCTCCTGCTCAGCTGCATCTGACTTTGCAATCTCTTCGAGTGACAGCGGAACCATCTCATATGTGTGCGATGGTTTGTACTTCATTGTCCAAAGGAACGGAACCCACACAAACAGACCTCCGATAATAGCACCAACATCAACAGCCTCGTCTCTTGCAAAAGTTGTATTAAAAGGCTTATAGCCCTCCTTTTCGAGGCGGACAGTTGTTGTACTGCCCACTATTTTGGTGTCTGTATGAAGATAGGGAGTGGTACCAACAGCCTCTCCGTTAAGGTAAACTTTGGCCCCCTCGGGACTTGAATAGATCATTGTTGAACTGGCACAACCTGAGAAGAGAATTGCTCCTGCAAGGATTACAGCCACAGCTTTAATAGAAAAATTTTTTAGTTCCATATTGTAAATATATACGCAAAGTTATAAAATTTACTTTACGAATACGTAACTAAAGTGCTATTTTTGATTATACACTTAAATAATCAAGCTATGAAATACAGAGTTTTATTAATGCTTGCTGTATCGATGACTATGTTTTCGTGCACCAAGCCCGAACCGGGCAACGAAAACCCGCCGGGCAACAACCCTCCCGGAGAGAACCCTCCTCCTACATACAACACCTCGGCAACAGTAGGAACCACAGGAGGTAAACTCACAGATGTAACACTTGAAGTAAATATTGAGTCAGGAACATTTACAAAATCTTACCCGCTTGAGGTTAAGAAGGCAACTGCCTCAGCAAACTTCGGAGAGTATGAGTCCTCTGTGTTTTATGAGGTTAAAGGTGTTCCGCTTAACTTCTCGAAACCAATTAAAGTGACAATCACACCTGCATCGGGCTCTCCCGATAATCTGCTAATGACTGTAACAGAAGAGAGATACTCTCCCTCCCTGGGGCAAAAAATAATGACATCCGATTTTGTAACAGCGGTAAAATCGGGCAACAGCTATGTATGTGACTATGCGCCATACACAATACCGGGCACAATTAAAGATACTACAATCTCGCTCACCTTTGGCCTTGTGAAAAACTACGAACTCTTACCGGCAACAAAGGCTGCCTCTAATTTTAAAATGTATTGCCCAACTGAATATAAGCCCGATGCCTTTGATCTGAGAGACAATCTGGACCTTATCTACGATATGGTCAAAAACGATTTGGGATTCAACTATGAGGGCAGGACATCGTGGCCAATGAGTGTAACTATCAAAAAACTTGCAGCCAATGTGTGGGGTTATTTTGTGCAATCTTCGTGGTCTCACGATTATTCAAGGCTGGAATTTAACGCATTAAAACTATCCTCTAAGTCTGAAATTAAAGTTACTGCAGGCCACGAATTTTTCCATTTTGCCAAATCGCTCTACATGAACAGAAGCAATTTTTACATGATGACAAGAGACGACCCTTTCTACTGGCTGGACGAGGCAACTTCTGTATGGTTTGAATCACTTGCCTCCGGGCAGCCGGGATATAATCCTTTGGTAAGACAGGGGCATCATATGGAGCCGCTTAAAGGTGTGTATAAAGGGCCTTCCGACAATGCCGAACATTATGGTTACGGAATGGCTGCCTTTGTGAAATATCTTGTACAGCAGAATGATAACCAGTCTCCTGTAAAGATGTTCAACCTTTTAAAGAGTCAATCGGCATCAAATCCTGTAGAGGCAGTAAATCAGTCACACAGTAAGAGTTTTGAGCAGATGTACACCGATTTTCTTGCAGATTATTTTGCTCTGAAGATTTACTCAGACTTTCAGCCATCGGGGCTTCTTTCGGGTGCTGACGAGACATTCAGTATATCTACAGAGGCCGATACCTTAAAAACTTATGAGAGGGAATACGAGGCGCTTTCTGCTAAAATATTCAGAGTTAACTTTAGCTATGATGCTCTAAAGAGCGGAGATGCTCTTGCCATAAGATCAAATGCACTCGGGCAGTTTCTTGTATATAAGGCTGATATAAACGGCATAAGTTATTTGGGGAGGGCATATGACGAATATATTGTACAGGATCTTAAGAGTCTGAAAGAGGCCAATGCCAAAATACTGGTTGTTCAGCCCAACACCTCGCTTACTAAAGATAGGCAGACTGTGGAGTTTCAGGTAGAGAAAGGCTTGCCTTTTGATGCTGTCTGGGCAAAAATCTACATTAGAGGAAACTTTTCAGGAGGTATTTCATCCAGCATTTCGGTTGAGGTGCCGTTAGAGGTGAGGAGTGACGACTGGCCAAACTATCCGTTGTTAAGCGGTACATACAGCCCTGCCACCAAGGTCTTTTCGGCATCGTACAGCGGAAATTCTGTTGTTTGTGAATTTGATACAAAAAACAATAAGATAAGCGGATCGGTATCTCTGCAGAACAACGATGTAACATTCACTAATCGCGCTGTTAAAGCAAGTGTAACATTCTCCGGACTGGGGCTCTATGAGTGGGACGGTAAAACAGTCAGTCAATACCTCTGGTACAACCCTGTGGGGTCTGTAACTATTACCAACTGCGAATACACCATTGGCGAAGTTGAAACCTACTCCCTGATTAATGCTACAGAGGTGAGTGTCTGGATCTATTTTGGGCAGAAAAAGCAGCAGTGACGGAAATAGCGGGCGAACCAATATATTTTTTTACATTGGTTTTAAATTCATATTTAACCTGCTAATTATCTTTTCTAATCTGGAACATCTGCTTTTATCTGTTTTTGCATCAAAATAAAAGCCTGTATATGTGCGCTGGATTGAATTAGAAAAAGCATTAAAATTTCTATATGCTGGTTCATAGGATTGGATGACTTTTTTGAACATTTCAATTTGATCATCATTTATTTTAATACGGGCTGCTTTTTCCCAAAGCCCATTTTTCTTAGCCTCTTCGATTGCTTTTATACCAATGGTAGTCATTAATCCCTGATTAATTAAAACCTGTGCCAGTTCTTTGTTTTTGGGAGACCATTGGCTCTTTGGTAAGCGTCTTGCAAAATACTTTTTGTAATAATTATGGTCAATAGATTGCATTTTACCATCAATCCAACCATGACAAAGTGCCTCCTCTAAAGCCTCAGAGCTAGTTAATGTTATATTTTTATCCTTTTTATTGAAAAGCAACCATATACCATCACTTACCTCTCCAAATGTTGTCAACCATTTGCGAAAACTTTGTCTGTCTTTAAATTTAAATGACTTAACCATAGTTAATTTGCATATAATTAGAGAAGATTACTTAATTGAAGGATTGGTGAAAGACCAATGGCTATGAATTATTTTCCATTCATTTTTATCATCCATACTGTACACTTCTGTGCAATTCTCTTTCCATACATTTTCGCCTGAATATGAGTGTAAATTATAGGTCAGAACAGCCATTTTGTCTGTAAGTTGCACTACAGGGTTTAAAATTTCGAACCTATCCATCTTAATTTTTCCTCTCAAACTCTCATACAGCTCTTTTATTTTATCCCAGCCGTCAATTCTCCATTCATGAACTGAGTCAAAGTATGTAAAATCCTGAGAATATAAATCCAGATAGGGTGTTGGATTGCCTTCATGCCAAGCTGTTAGAGCAGAAGTCTCCATTGCAATAATTTTTTCAGAAACAGTAATTTTTTCCATTTTATTCATTTGTTTTATATATTCATTTTAGAGCTGATTTTATCTTCTTACAGCATACATGTCTTGCACAAGTTTCCAGGTTTTTCCGTTATCAAAAGTTTTTTCGTTACACCAACGAAAACTATTTTGAGTTATCTCCTTGTAAACCCATCTTGATTGATTGCCAAAATTATCTAAATTACCCACTTGAATAATTTCATTTCCAACAAGTCTGCCAATTTGATGTACTACTGTGCCACTTGGTGGATTAGCCCAAACTATATGCCATCCATCAATATTTGGGTCATAGATTCTTAATGTAGTACCGTATCTGTTTGCCCCACTTTTAGTCTCTGATTCATTACTTTCTCTTATTGGAGATATCCAGAGATCCTGGATAGCCCTTCCTTCTAATACCCATTCAAAGCGGATATCCCATTTTGATTGTTTTATGCTTCCATCATCATAAAACTCAGTTGCATTTGCAACCCAATCACCAACAAATTGACCATAAAGCATCAGTTTTTCAGTATCATTTAATGAGGGTTCACCTGATATAAGCCCAGTTGCAAAACTACTTTTAGTATTTCTATTCATATATTAAATATTTAGTTACCATATCATTATTTTAGACTCATTGCTTGATGTATTTCCGATTTATTCATTAATGACATTGCAAGTTTTGTATAAATTAAATGGATATTAAATATTTTTTCTTTGAATGAATTATAAAAAAAGTTGAGTGCTTGAAATTTTGACATGAGTACAAAATTTGTCAAGGATGTTTTATGAGTTTAACCACTTTTTAAAAGCTGCAACATTGTATATACTGACAATAACATCGTCGTTATCTACCGATTGGCCAATAAGTTGAATTTTTATTCTGTTACTTGACCAACTTTTCATACTTATTATAGCATTGCAGTTTATTATATATTTTCGGTTAATTCTGAAAAATAATGTAGGATCTAAAACAGTTTCAAGATTGTTTAAAGACATTTCAAGAGGATAATTTTCTCCTTTGAACGTTTTTATAAAGACATTATTTTCAAAAATATAGAAAAATGCAACTTCATCTGCTTTAACCGCAACCAGCTTATCTGCAAACTGTATTAGAAATCTGTTGCGTAGTTTGATCTCGTTATCTTTAAATGTTGAGAGAAAATTTACAACATCAATATTATAAAACGATCTCAGAGAATCAAGTTTTGAAATATAATATTCGATCTCTTCTTTACTAACCGGTTTTAATAAATATGCGATGCTGTTAAACTCAAAAGCTTTTATAGCAAATTTATTATATGCAGTAGTAAAAATTATTGGTGTTTTAATATGAATGGTTTTAAAAATATCAAAACAATAACCATCAGATAGTTCAATGTCCATAAAGATCAGATCTGCAGTATTGTATTTAAGCCATTTAGTTGTTTCGACAACTGACGGTAAAATGGCCATTATCTTATATTCAGAGTTAATATCTTGAAGTATATTACATAAATACTGTGCTGATGAATCTTCGTCTTCTACTATAAGGATCTTATACATTTTCTTCAAATATTTATAGCAAATGTTGATAATTCAAAGTTGGGATTAAGAACGGGTAATATCCCTACATAATAGTTTTCAATTACCATAAAGGACGGTATCCTTTTACAGATTAATTCATACCTTTTTATCAGGTTTTTTTGTCCAATATGTGTAGATCCATCTAATGATATCTTAGATTGAATATTATTCTTTATATAAATATCTGTTTGAATATTATAAATAGATATTGTAAGAGGATTGTCTTTACTAGCTGTATTGTGTTTAAATGCATTTTCAATTAAAACCTGAATAGACATAGGTGGCAGAACATATTTATCAACATCGATATCAAGCTTTATCGAAAAATTAAACGAAGACCCAAATCTTTGTTTTTGAAGATATATGTATGATTCCACAAATTTTATTTCTGCTGAGAGTTTAGTAACGGGCTTCTCTAATGATTCAATAATATATCTATACATTGAGGTGTATTCCTTAATGAATTTTTGAGCAGTTTCCGGATTGAGACTAACCAGCCCGGACAGAACACTCATGCTATTAAACAGAAAGTGAGGCTCTATTTGGTTTTTAAGAGTTTCATAGTTGGTCTTTATTAACATCTCTTTTAGCTCCCTGCTTTCTTTACGAGCTTTTTCAACTGAGACATAGAATAGCCAAGCCTCCAGAACGATAATAAGAATAATGTTAGATACAGTATAAATCATTATGTCATTGGAAAGATTCGTTAGGTCGAGTTTATAAGTGGGATACAACCATTTAACAATAACATTAGAACCTAAAGACACAATTGCAGTGATGATTATTGTTGTAAATAATTGAATAGGTATTCTTTTAAATAACGAATTTCGCCAAGGTGCAATCTTATTTAAATACTTTATAATAAATAAAAAAGGATAAGCTACAACCAGACTTGATAAAAACCCAATAAAAACCCTCGATGATATAATTATGAAAAAATGCTCTGCACTGTTGAAAGTTACATTTTGCCTGAAATAACTGAATAAGATAATAATGCCCTGTATGCATATTGAAAACGACAACAGGAGTATAAAAAGATTTCTGTGAAATGAAATTTTGCTTATTCTATTTGAATTGATTGGCATAGCTTGCTATCTCAGCTAAATCATACAATATTTAAGCAAAGTAAATGTATTTAATTTCTTTTTAAAAATCTAATAATTTTAGATTTTAGTGTAATTTCACTCACGCTCGGTTATTCATTATTCAAACCTTTTTTTTATTTATTCTCAAAAATAAATTTCTTTTTGACATGGTTCATAAATACAATTGTCAAAATTTTTAAGGATGAAGGATTGTAAATAATCGAAATTAAAATCCTTTTATAGTAATATCTTTTTATCAAATAAAATCTAGTATGAAAGGGCTTTTTGTCGCAATTACATTATTGATTTCTTGCCATTGTTTCTGCCAAAAGGAAAATGAAGTTTATCTTATTGGGAGCATACATTCATATCATCTAAACGAGAAATATAAATACTCTTTAGAAGATTTATTAAAACAGATCATCTATATAAATCCAAATATAGTTTGTGGCGAGATTACACCTGAAGCATACAATACTATTCTTGAAGGATATTTTCCGCCAGAGGCAGCAATGTTAGCAGAATTGGCCCCTAGAATTGGGTATAAATTCATTCCGGTTGACTGGAGATGTGATTTTTTCAAACAACAAGAGGCAGAGAAAAATTATCCAAAACATATAAAGGAGAAAATATCAACTATTGTGCAACCTATATTAACCTATGAATATTCAGGGAATAATTCTCTATATAATCATATACACAGCAAACCTGCTCTTGATACAAATGATAAATTATATGAAATTATTGAAAACGACTCAATTGCAAATATGGCTCATGGTTTTTGGCGAGAAAGAAACAGAGAGATCGCAAACAATGCGATTAAATCACTAGCGGGTGGTCAGAGAATTGTTATTGTCCTTGGTGCGGATCATATATCAAGAGTAAAAAAAGAGTTAGAAAACCAAAACATAAAAGTTATTGTGCTTGATAAAGAAGTTGAATCAACCTCCTCAATTCATATCACAAGTAAAGTAGTTAATAGGTGGGAAAAGAATTTAATTAATTTAAAAATGATTGTAAATAAACAATTTAAAACTAGTGAAAACTATTATAATAAGATAATTAACAGCAATAGGATTAGCGAATTACAGAGTTTTATCAATTACTATAATTAACAAGGGGTTTATGGAAATTAGGTCTTTAGAGGGGATTCATATTGATATATTATATAACGCATTCAGTCTTGCTTTCAAAGACTATGATGTACAAATAGATAAGAGCCAGCTTATCAAAATGCTTAAAAGAAGAGGTTTCAGCCCGAATTTGTCTTACGCATACTTTGAAAATGGAGAAATAATCTCTTTTATCCTAAACGGTATCGGTAGTTATAATGGAACCCTAACTGCATACGATACAGGAACAGGAACAATTGAAAAGTACCGTGGTAAAGGTTTAGCGTCAAATCTATTTGAATACTCAGTGCAAAATTTGAAAAACAAAAACATTAAGCAGTATTTGCTTGAAGTTCTACAGCAGAATACACATGCTGTTTCGCTATATAAGAAGAAAGAGTTCCGGATAACAAGAGAGTTAAATTATTATATCCAAAGTAAAGACAAATTCACATCAAACAATCACAAAGCAGCTGACTATCTAATAAAACATATAGATTTTGATTTATTAGAAAAACCATCAATGTTTTGGGACTTTAATCCTACATGGCAAAATAGCATTGAAGCTATTAAGAGAGACTTTGAGAGTTTTAAGATTATTGCTTCGTTTGTGAATGGGGTAATTACCGGCTATTGTATATATGAGCCTGATTCAGGAGATATTTGTCAAGTTGCTGTAATTGATAAGTATAGAAGAAAAGGCATCGCAACAAGTCTTATTAGTCAAGCACTTTTAAATATTAATTCAGAAACAATTAAGATTATAAATACCGAATCATCATTCGAAAATATATCCTGTTTTTTAGCCTCTTTTAATGCCAAATTATCTGGTAAACAATACGAAATGATAAAAACTATATAGAAATGAAAAGAATTTGTTTAGTTCTGGGTGCATTATTATTGTTTAATCCTAATTACTCGCAAAGTAATGATACTTTGTTTGTTAAATCTGGAGATGTGAAAATTCATACTGTTTTATCAAAACCAATCACATTTGACAAAAAAGTTTTAGCAATTATTGTTCCTGGTTCGGGACCAACAGACCTTAATGGAAATCAACCAAAAGTAATGAATAATAGTATGTTGCTTTTATCGAATGAGCTTGTGAAAAATGGGATACATACAGTAAGATTTGATAAACGAGGAATTGCCAAGAGTTCAGACTCTTCAATAGTTGAATCGGAGCTTAGTATAGATAGATTTGTTGAAGACATAGACTGTCTGATTGATAAGTTTGAATCTATGGGCTATGATGAAATATATCTAATAGGTCACAGTGAGGGTTCTTTGATGAGTATGATTATATCATCTAAAAGAGAGGTAAAAGGTTTGATATCTCTTTGTGGGGCAGGCAGCTCAGCAGATATCTTATTGAAAAGTCAATTGATAAAACAGTTGCCAAAGGAACTCTATGATCAAACTGATTTGATAATAGATAGTTTAAAAAACGGAAATCCGGTAAAAAGATTTCCTCCACAGTTAAATGCATTATTTAGAGCAACTGTTCAGCCATATCTTATCTCCTGGTTTAAATATAACCCTTGCGAAATTTTAAAACAAATTAAAACTCAAGTTCTTATTGTGCATGGAACAAAAGACATACAAATTGGGTTAAACGAATCGCAACTACTTTATGAAGCTTCTCCATTAAGTAAATATGTGATAATTCAAGATATGAACCACATATTTAAAACTATTTCAGGAGACATGAATGAGAATTTAAAATCATACATAAATCCGGATTTACCTATTAACAGTGAATTGGTTAACTGCATTGTGTCATTTATCAAAGCTAATCAATAACTGAGCCTATTAGAAGATTAGAAGAAATATAGCTTAGATATGGATCTGTCAAAAAAATTCCATTTCGGTTTTTTGTGATAACGATTATTTGGTCATGGTCATTATGGTTATTGCTTTATATGCTATGTGATGGATATCTCAATATTAATCAAGGTTTAGATAAGATTGTCTATTTTCTTTTGTACGTGCTAGGAGCCTTTGGCCCTTTTGTAGGTGCTGTTATTTCGATTAGTAATGAAGAGCAACCAGGTAGTTTAGCAATTTTCTTACGAAAAATTTTTGACTTTAAATTAGGTTGGAAAGCTTATACTGTCCCAATACTGATATTTGGTCTTAGTTCATTTATTGCCTGGATTATACCTGAGTTCTATGGTTTGAACAGATTAAAAATGTTAATTCCATCTTTTCTGGTTTTCTTCCCTTGTGTATTGTTTATGATTATACTAGGCGGTGGGCAAGAAGAGGTAGGTTGGAGAGGATATGCTTTACCCAGATTGGAAAAAAGATATGGAATTTGGAAAGCAAATTTAATACTCGGTATAATTTGGGCATTTTGGCACCTTCCATTATGGTTTATTAGTGGTACTAATCAAGTTTATATGAATTTCTTTGGATTCATATTATTATCAATTGGCTATTCATTTATTATGGCTTGGATTTATAAACTTTCAAATAATCGTCCATTTGCAGCAATCTATTCTCATGGTTTTGCTAATGCTTTTGTATCCGTTTTTCCTACAATAGATGTTAGCGGAGCTAAATCAATGGATCGTTACTGGATTTGGGTCTTTATCACTCTTGTTATTGGACTTTTTATAACTGTAATTAGAAAAAAGCATAATGTTAAACATGCCTTATAAAGCACTTATTATCACTTTATTATTGTTTGCAATAAAGGATGATGATTCTTTGTTGCCGCAAAATGGAAAAGAGTTGATTTATGAAATTTACAATAGATATTCAGGGAAATTCTTTAAAACATTAAGTTTCTCTCAACATTTAATTCGTTACGAGAAAAATATGGAGCTTAGCAGAGAGATTATGCATGAGGCCTATGCAGTTCCGGGTAAATTAATATTAAAATTTAAAAGTTGGGAAAGTGGTGATGGAGTACTTTTTAGAAGTGACAGCATTTATTCATTTATGAATGGTAAAATGGTATCGCAGGAAAAACGAATCCATGATCTATTGCTTCTATGCTTTGATATCTACAATATTGCACCTGATGTTACAATACAAAAATTAAGAATGTTGAATTATAATTTAGATTTGATTCAAAAAATTAAACAGAATGGTGTGGAAATGTATCTTATTGGAGATGTCAATGAAAATTGTTTTTGGTTTGATGCGAAATCTCTGATGCTTAAGAAATTGCAAGTTAAAAACACAAACAGGGCAAGAACAGTTAAACTTTCAGATTTTAAAATAATTAATTCGATACCTATTGCAACAAAAATTGAATTCTTTGACTCTGGAAACAATCTTGAAATGGTTGAAATGTATTTCGATGTAACCCCCTTTAGAGAACTGAATGATAACATATTTATCCCGGCTAATTTTATTCAATCAAAATGGTAATTAATTATGAAAAGCATTGTTATAAGCATAATATTCTTTTTCACTACAACATGTAATTTCGCTCAGGATTATCTGCAATTATTACAAAACAACAATAATTCAAATAATAATTCTCCTTCACTTTTTGCTCCCGGATTTATATCAGATGGTTTGCCAAACCGCGATTTAGCGATTTCTCCAAAAGGCGACGAAATTTTTTATTGTATATATACGCCAGATTATCAATATTCAGTAATAGTTTACACACGATTCAAAGATGGAGTATGGACAAAGCCTCAAGTTGCTTCTTTCTCCAATGACCCAAGATATAAATATGTTGAACCTGCATTTAACCATGATGGTTCTATCCTGTTTTTCTCATCAAATATGCCATCGGGTAGAGAAGGAGAACCTTTAAACAATGATATATGGAGTGTAAGAAGAGAAGGCAATAGCTGGGGAACCCCGGTTAATGTCGGATATCCAATAAATACAGATGGGGGTGAATATTTCCCATCACTAACTAAAGATGGCTCTATTTACTTTACCCGAAACATTAAGAATGAGAAGACATCTTATATTTTTAAATCAGCATTTAAAAATGGAGTTTATAGTGATCCTATAAAGCTTTCTGATGAAATTAATTGTGGTACAGATAGATATAATGCATTTGTGTCTCCCGATGAAACTTTTATTGTAATCCCTGCAGAAGGAGTAGAAAATGAGGTATATGGAACAAACTACTATATCTCTTTTTGTAATGGTAAAAAGGGATGGAGTAAACCAGTAAATATGGGTCCCTTACTTAATACAAACCCCGGAAAAGGCTGGTCATTTTCAATATCACCCGATATGAAATATCTTTTCTTTATGGCAACTCGCAAAAGAGAGTATATAAATATTAATGACACTTTATCTGTTAACTACATTAAGGAGATGCTTTCCAAACCTGAAAACGGATTTTCGGATATATACTGGATTAATTCTAGTCTTATTAATAAATTAAAAAACAATAAATTAAAAAATGACGATATGACTATCAAAGATATTTATTCCTCAAATTCAGATGGACTTCTAATTGTACCATTCAGTTTTAAGTTAGATTTAATGAGCCAGTTGATGCTTGTACCTTTTGAAAAAGATCCTGATATATATTATAACCAATTTGAAATACAACAATCTGTATTTCAAGGAGGCAATGGTACAATTGCAATCCTTGGTTACAAACTTGATGGTTCTGCAGATGTTTATTATCAAACCGATTATCCATTGGCTTCACAATCCTCGATTTTAAATAATGCAAAATTTATTGAGACAAAATTTGAGAAATCACATTTTACTTTTTCACCATCAGATTTAAATGTAGACATTGCCTTTAGTGATATCTATGGACGAGCAGTAAAAATAAAATTAACTGAAATTAACAGAGAAAGCAAGAAACCATTTACTCTTCTTGCTCCTGTAGGAGTGATATCACAAAATCCAAAATCACTGCCTGTTTATTTTATGAATCAGATGTCTTTTGCAAGAAAGAACTACACTAAAATTGAAATATCAGTTGGTGGAAAAAATCATAAACCAGACATATTTAAATTGCCTATAGATAATTCAAATAACTACTTTACCAGATATTCTCTGGATTCTTTCAACGTAGATTTCAATCCCGATAATGAATCTGATATTAGTTTAATAAATACATTGTCAAAGAGTAGCATAGCAGAAAATAATATACAGTATGAAATAAAAAGGAATCAAGGTCATCCCGAAATAAGAAAAATATCAATTACTAAAGAGAAGCACTCATTATCTGTCGAATTTACTCCACCATTTCCTGATATTATCTCATTAAAAGACGGGACACATGTAAGCGGAACCTTTTCAATAAAATCTGCAACTAATTCGGGAGTTATTAATGGTTCTTATTGGCTAAGTCATGAAGGAAAAGAGTTTTCAATAAAATTACATCCTGATAAAGGATGGATTCCAAATGAAAATAGGCTCTTAATCAGATTAATGCTAAAAATGGTTAAACCTTTTAAGGAGTGGCCAAAAAGCTATGTCTGGGATTCTAAAATTATTAAAGTTGATGACAATGTATACAAACAGACCTCTCATTGGCATAAACTCTAATTCCTTTATTATAAAATAGATTAGTCACATATTGATCAAATTCTTATTTATGATACGAGAGCGATTGGATTATTATAAAGGGTCATTTCCAGATCAAGAGATTCATAATATTGCATCTACTATATCACATGAGTTGCGAACACCTTTAAACGCTATTATAGGATTTTCAGAACTTATACAGGAAGAGACGTCTATTTGTCATATTAAACAATATGCAAAAATTATAAAAGAAAACGGACAATCCTTAGTGTCTAGAATCCAGTCAATTATTGATTATAATTTAATTGAATACTCAAAAGATATTTGTTTAGATGAAATAAATTTAAACGAATTTCTGACATCTATTCTTAACGAAAGCAGATATTCTGATCAGGAATATAAGTTTGAACTTGAATTGATAGTTTCAGAAGAGACAGTTAAACCAATAGTATTTACCGATGCGAATAAATTGGAGATTATTATCTTTCAACTAATGTACAATGCTCGTAAATTCTTCACAAAGTCTCAAGTACAACTTGGGTACTCTTTTACCTCTGGTGTTGATAGTTGTTCATTATCAATTAATATGACTATATCAGATGCATGTAATAGAGTTTCCCCGGAGAGGTTAATAACAAAGGTTAACCAGATACCGTCTGTAAATCAATTACTAAATGAGAGCATAGACGAGTTTGGGATTGGTTTAGCAATATGCTATAAGCTATCAAAAATCATAGGAATAGAAATTATTGCAAATAATAATTCAAATCAACTATCTTATTTGATAAATATTCCTAATATTGAATACCCGTATAATACATATTTAATAAAGAGCTGTACCAAAACAACCGTTGTTGTTGCAGATGATGATAATTGCTATTATAACACAAAAGAACGGTTAGACAAGTGTGCAGGTAAAATATTGCGTTTAAGAAAATTGGAGTTTTTATTAAAGCTTCCATATGAGAAAACTGATATTGATAGGGTGATTATTACTGTTGATCCTATTAAGAAGCGTGATTCAGACCTAATTAAAGAGGTTATGAATAAATATTCTCACATAAAATTTTTATTTAACAATGATATCAGACAGAAGTAGATTAAGTCCATGGTGGGTAGGCTATGCACTACTTTTTCCAACCAGAAAAATATTTAATAATCCATATAGGTTATTAAAGCCTTATGTGAAAAGTGATATGGCAGTCTTGGATTATGGTTGTGCAATGGGATATTTTAGTATTCCAATGGCCAAAATGGTTGCCCCTGAAGGAATGGTTTTTTGTGCAGATATTCAACCAAAGATGTTGAGTAAATTAAGAGAAAGAGCAATAAAAAATGGTGTATCTGAAAATATTTCATTACTTGAAGTTGGGGGTAATTATAAGCCAGAGAAGTTAAAGGATAAAATAGATTTTGCATTACTGTTTGCAGTGGTTCATGAAGTTTCTGATAAACATGAACTTTTTACTCATTTATATTCTATGATCAAGAGTGGCGGAATACTCTTAATAGCTGAACCAAAGGGGCATGTAAAATCCGGGGAATTTATTTTCTCTTTATCGTTAGCTCAAAAGGCGGGTTTTAAAATACTTAGTCACGAGCCTTTTAACAAAGAATTAAAGGCAGTTTTAATTAAATAAATTATATTGACAGCAAATACTCTAAAAAGTGGATAAACTATATTTAAAGACAAACCCTACTCTTAAAGATTTTCAGGAATATGTCTCTGAGCTTGAAATCCAAAGAGGGTTTAATTCTCAAAATGAAATTGACAAATGCCTTTTGTTGGGTGAAGAGATTGGCGAACTCTTTAAAGCCATTCGTAAGCACAATAAAATATTATTAGATAGTAAATCTAAAGTCGGTTCTGTTGACGAGGAACTGGCAGATATTTTAATATACATATGTTCAATTGCAAACCGTTTTGGAATTGATTTAGAAAGAGCTTTTCGTGAAAAAGAAGAAATTAATAAAAATCGAATTTGGACTTAACCTCTTCTTCATAAATACACATGTTTGGTGTGGAAAATGTGATTAAAATCACATAAAACACATTAAATGTGTGATAGCTGTGTTAAATTACACATTTTTTGTAAACGATACCTGAAAGTAAAATTAAACTGCAAAATATGCACTCAGAATTAATTTGCTTAGTTCTGACTGACTAATAAGTGACGGAAATAGCGGGCGAACATGATGCCCAGGATAATGAGCTGCAGCCAGGTGATTGTAATGACGGCAACCTCAAAGCGGTACTCTCTGAAAATTCCAAACTGAGCAGAGATTGCCGCAAAGGCAGCAACAGTAAGCAAAATTCCGGAAAGGGCTGTAATCTGAACGGCCCTTTTCCCTTTGTACTCCGGATCTATTGCAGCTGCAATAAATGGAAACGACAAAGCCATAAATGTAAGCCCAATCTCTTCCAGCACAATGAACAGCCCATGCGGGTTAAACTGAGAAAGCAACGCAATGCCGTCATGCTCGCCGTTGAGCAGACTCGGCTGGATAACCGAAACCTGAATAAAATAATCGGCAAAAAGGGTGAGCGTCGCCATCACCGCAAACGCAACCCCAGATAGAGTCAGATGCCTCTTACCCTCGGGCGCCGCCTGATGCAGCGTAATAATCATAACCATATACCCAAGAACCATTAGCATGGCCGGATACATCCAGTAGTAGTCACGCGGAAAGCGGCTTAAAATATCGGTAAAGGGATACTGAAAGCAATCCGCCTTGCAAAACGGCCCCGAAAGGGGAGGAGTGCTCACCGCAATCGCAAATGTTATTGCAGTGATTATTACAGTGAATATTGAAATTCTGTAACCGAATTTGTGGAGTGGAGGCACTTTAATTTAATATAGTTGAGATTTGTTAAAAGATAATCCAATCAATGAAAGAGATATTACGTTTAAAATTCAAGAGCACTATTCAGACTAGCAAATTATTAGATTTGGCATTGTCTAGTTTACCCAAAAAAAGCTTTTCGATTTTGTCTGCTGTTTTTATAACGATTTCATAACTAAATGATAATAAGTCTTGTTCGCTTTTTATGTATCCTGCAATATATTCATCCGATTGTGTAATTAAACCAAGTTTTTGGCAAATCAAATAACTTACGGTATCTGCTTCCAATTCTTCGGCAGTTCTTGCCATTTTTCGTTGCAATAATTCTGTCGGTTTTTCTTTTCCTTGATAATGGATTTTTTTATGTCCGGTATGACCAAGAAACAAATGAGCCAACTCGTGAATCAAAACAGAAAAATTCTCTTCATCGCTTACTCCTTCTTTCAAGCATATTTCAAGTAAACCTGCATAAATAGTAGTTACATGACCTCCTTTGAAATATGAAAATGGTTTTTTAGAGACCTTTATTCCCCATTTTTTTGCTTCCTCAATTGACTTTTGATAAGTTTTTGGTTCAATTATGCCAGCAACTTCATTGGGTTTACGTCCTAACCCATTTTTCATAAATTCTTCAGGGCTTTCTTTACCCTCAGTTTCAAACACATCGTAAACCAACATCACAGGACCATTTGGAGCAAGAATTATGTATGGTCGGGCATCTTCTTTTATAGTTCTGCCAAATCTTTTTTTCCAGAAAGATACACCACCGAAAAAGGTCACTGCTTGATTTTGAATGTAAACTAGCATTGTATTGTACCTTGAATAATGATGAAATCGAGCAATAAATTTAAAAAACTTTGTAAACTCATCCGAACTACGGAATCGCCAACTTCTACGAAGTAGTTCATCAATGGTGAATTTGTCATCTGCAAAATTGTTTTGTTCAAATAGCATGTTTTACCCTTTTTTTATATTCAACATTCGGTTCGGCTGCCATACTCAATTTTTCTTCTGCTTCTTTTACTGTTACTTGACCATTCATTAACATTGGCAATAACCAATCACGTAGAGAGGATAGTTGTTGGTTTTGTTTGTGATTGCTACTAACCATTTCATAAATCGAAGTTACTTTTTCGTTTAATTTTTTCACTACATCGTTAGGAGGTATAACTAATTTAAAACCTTTTACAAGTGAACTATTAAGATTATTGATATTTGTACCTAAACATTTATTTTTTATTGTAGAAAACATAAAATCTGATTGAGCGTATAAATACACAAAAAATCTGTAATTGTTTTTTGCTAATATTTTTGCACAAAAAGCTCCAAAAGCAACTACTTTATCATAATAGAAGAAACCATTCTTTCCGATATGGTCTTTACTTCCACTAGACATTGTCATTAAAATATCAAATTTTTTGAGAATCTGATTATGTGAAACAATTTGCTTAGGCACAAAAACCATATTATTCAAATCAATCACATTGCCAGAAATATTTGTCGCTCTTAATATTGGAATCACATCATTATCAATCTCGTTTTTAATATTAGTTGAATCATAAGCTACTCCACGAATCAGCTCTGCAATATCACCGAGAGTACCATTTTCCCACCCCTCAGGAATTTCCCTTTTCAATTCGGCATTATACACCATCTTACCGCCCGAAGATTTATAGGGTTTGCCTTGCTCATTAGGAAAATCAAATTGCACAAACCAATAATCATACAGCGTTTTTGCCATGGCTTCCAACTCACGGTTTATGCGGTTGTTTAGTTCTATTTTGGTGTCTATACACTTATATAATTTTATAATAGTATTAAATGTTAATGTATCAGGTAATGGAATTGGTAGTTTACTCAATTCCCTTTGATATAATGCGATAACAGTAGTAGTTCCTTGTTTAACTCTATCGAGTAATTTTTTTGATGACGGTATATTTAAAAAAGCATTTATAAAATAGTTCATTTCGGGACTTCCATTGTTAATCCGAACAAGCATGTGATTGTATAAAATAGTTTTGTTAATTTCTCTTATAACACAAGTTTTACCAACTAATTCCCTGCTGTTTCTAACATTGATTAGAAAATCACCTTCTTTTAATTGAAATTCAGTTATTTCTTTCTCTGTAGCATATGTTAATGATAAGTCTGTTAAGTTTACAATCCCTTTATCATTTAAGTTGCCCATTTTTAAATAATAAACGTTGCCTTTGCCAAGTTCACGATTGCTTCTAATCATTCCCTGTTGATATGACTTCATTATATCAGACCAAAAAAACCATGTCCAATTACTAGGCAAAGTGTATGGAATTAGAGATTTAGAAATTTTTGAAGAATAATTATCTCTCATACCTCAATCCCTTTAAGTTATTCTGAATTTCACTTTCTAATATTCTGCTTTCTGCAAAAAGTATGTTTAAGTTTTCTTCAAAGCCTTTCATCTTGGCTTCAAACTCTTCTGCGGTAATATCCACATATTCAATCTTTACTTCAAAATATTGGCCGGCACTCAGAGAGTAGTTTTTTTGTTTTATCTCATCGTAGCTTACCACTACAGAAAAATCTTCAATAGCTACTTTGTTTTTGAAAGTGTCTATAATCTGTTGTTCTTCATCGGAAGTTAATACTGTTTTTTGGTTTTTGCCTTCTTTGATGGTTTCGCCCAGTTTGGATGCGTCAATGAGAACTACATCACCTTTGTTGTTTTTATCGATAAACACAATTGAAACATTGGTACCTGTAGTAGCAAAAATATTGCTGGGCATACTTACTACTCCTGCCAGCATTTTGCTTTCAACCAGTTTCTCACGTATTTTTTTGTCTATACCGCTTTGTGCGGTAATAAAACCTGAGGGAACAACAACGGCTGCTTTTCCTTTCTTACTTAACGAAAAAATAATGTGTTGCAGGAACAACGAGTAAATCGCCATTTTATCTTTGGCTTGCTTTGGGATGTTTGGTATTCCTGCAAAAAAGCGGTCTTTGTTTTCTTTGCAATCCAAATCGTTTCGGTAATCCGAAAAATCGAGTTTAAACGGTGGATTAGAAACAATAAAATCGAATTTTTCTAATGCTCCGTTATCGTCTTTATGGTAAGGGTGCGAAATAGTATTACCTTGAATAATGTTTTGAATGGAATGTACCAGATTGTTCAATATCAAATTCAAACGCAAAAGGCTTGATGATTTTTGGCTAATGTCTTGGGAGTAAATGGTGCATTTGTCTTCGCCAATGGCATGGGCAATGTTCATCAATAGTGTACCCGAACCCGCCGAAGGGTCATAAACGGTTACATCTTGCACAGGCTCGTTTACCAAAATGGCAGCCATAATTTTTGCCACTGCATGGGGCGTAAAATATTCGGCATACTTGCCACCGCTGTTGGTGTTGTAGTCCTTTATTAAGTATTCAAAAATGGTGGCGTAAAAATCGAATTTTTGGTTAAAAATATGCTCAAAGCTTACCCCAACCAATTTGTTGATAATGGCTTTTGCAAATGCGTTACGCTTACTGCCATCACTAATATATTCGGTAAGTCGGTCGAACAACACTACTTTTGCACCGCCATCGGTTTTTACCGAGAAAATATCGTTGTTGGTAATGGCAATGTCCATCAAAGTATCATCAAACAATTTGGCAAAATCGCTTTCGTTTTGTCTGCCAAACAGCTCAGAAATAAAATGCTGTGGTTTTAGTTTGGCGGTGTCTGCTCCCAATTGCAAAAGCAACATTTCGTAATCATCTTCGGAACATTCAGCAATTACTTTCTCCCAATTTTCGGCTTTCTTTAATTTGCTGTCGAGTTTTTTTACCTCAAACGCAAATTTGTCGTTCATAAATTTGTACAGGAAAACCTGCGTAATTATTTTAAACTCGTTACCATCGTTGCCCAAACCATAGTTTGCACTGATGCTTTTAAGGCTGTCGATAAGCGTTTTGGTTTTTTCTTTAAAATCTATATCTGTCATACTGCTCTTCCGTAGAATTCGTTAATGTATTCGTTTACCACCAAGTTGTTAATGTACTTCGATGATTCAGCGTTCAAATTTATATTGTTTTTGTTTTTGAATTGGTCAATAACCAATCGCATCATTTGTGTTGTGAAATAGCTTTCATTATCTAACAACCTTGTGTTTTGTAATACTTGCAAATCAGCATCTTGCTTTACACTTTTTAAAGCTTCAAAAATCTGACTTTCTTTTTGTGATAATGTGCCTTTCTCAACCAAACGTTTATGGATTCGGGCATATTTTGGGTCGCTGTCATATTTGTCTTTCAATAAATTGTTTTGGCGGTTGAGTTCCTTTATTTTCTCATAAATCTTCGTCAATGCACCAATGTTTTGTTTCATTTCATCCTGTGTAATCTCGTCAAGGTTTTTCTTGTCGAAAAGGCGTTTCAGTTCTTCATACAACGAAACAAATTCAGGGTCTTTCTTATCAAAATTGCTTGCCAAAGATTCTCGGGTTCTCCGCAAAGTGTCTTTTAATTCATCAGCTAAAATCAGCTCCTCTTCGGAAATTTTGGTAAAGTGAAACAATACATCTTCCAAAGCAACATTGAGCAAATTGGTGTTGTCTATGTTGTTTTTTAAAGCTTCCTGAGTATTTAGAAGGGCTAAATGATTTTCGGTTTCCCGGTAAAGTTGAGCCAACTTTTTAAAATCAATTTTTTTCAGCAGATCAAAATGACCGAATAATCGGATCAGGTTGTATAAACTCTTGGCATTGCCCAAAGCCTTTTTAATGATCAACACTTTTTCACGGTCCTGAATTTGAGTTATTTGTTGTGAAAATAGCTCAGCGTTGGTAGTGTCGAAAAAAAATAAAATGTCCTTTATTTCAGCAATTTCCTTTTCAATTTCTTCTTTTGATTTAAACAAGTCGGAGTAAAACTCCATCTCATCGCCCAATTCGGCTTGCAATTCATCAAAATAGGCTTTGTTGGTTGCGTCAAACTCTGCCCGGATATCTGCAAAATCGACCACATAGCCATATTTGAAATTTTTGTAGGTTCGATTTACCCTTGTTAGAGTTTGTAAAAGATTGTGCCTTTTTATCACTCGCCCAATGTATAATTTTTTTAATCTTTTTGCATCGAATCCGGTTAAAAGCATATTGTAAACGAACAGAAAATCAATTTCTCCCTCTTTGAAATCTTCAACAATATTTTTCCGTTCGTCCATTGTGCCTGTATCGTGAAGAATTAAAGCAGCCGTTTTCACCTTATAGCTGTGTTTGAGCTTTGTTTTATACTCTACTTTAGGATCTGCGACTTGGAGTAATTCTCCTTCATGCTTCAATTTAAGAGCGTATTTCTCATTGAAGATTCTGTACATTTCTTCGGCCTGTTCGGAACTATCGCATACAACCATGCCACCTATAGAACTATCTGTAAATGTTAAACGGCATTTTTCAAAATCGTTAACAATATAGTCAAGCATAGGTTCTACAAAACTATGGTGTGAATAAACTTCTTTTCTTGAAATATCTCCTTTAAGAACCTTAATTTTATCTAAAGCATCCTTTAATACAACTTTATAATTGCTTTCAATTTCTTCTCTGATAAGCCGAAGCGTGTAGCCATCGGCAATTGAAGCATTGTAATAATATTTGTGAATGTAATTGCCGAATAAATCTTTCGAGTAATAATCTTTTGTAATTAGAGGCGTACCTGTTAAACCTATTTTTATTGAGTTTGTGTCGGATTGCGTAAGATTTGCTAAAAAACTGCCTTGTGGATTGTAACTGCGGTGTACCTCATCTAAAAAGTAAACTCTTTGAATACTGATGTCGTAATCTTGCTTGTGGGTTACATTGGATTCTTCGCTGAATTTTTGAATATTCACCACAGTAATTTCAGCCTTACCCGAATTGTTGTGAATGGCAGTTGTGGTTTTAATTGATTCTATAAAGTCAGCTTTAGAATCAACAACATGAACAATCAAGCCACGAGCTGTAAATTCACGTTTTGCTTGAATAAGCAAGTCTAAACGGTCAACAATAAAATAGAACTTGGGTATTACTTTTTTCTTTTGGAAATAATCAGTTAGGTAGTGAACATTGTAAAACGCCAAAGCTGTTTTTCCGCTTCCTTGTGTATGCCAGATAATTCCTTTTTTTATTCCGTTTTCTAATTTCTTCTCAATGGCTTTTGTGGCAAAAATCTGAGGGTAACGCATAACATGTTTTTCGATACCCTTTTTCTCGTTCACATATGCAATAGCATATTTTAGAATAAACGAAAGCCTGTCCTTTGAAAACAATGATGTGAGAATTCGGTTTGTTGGCGTAGCTGGATTTTTATTTGTCAAAAACTCGGGGGAATTCTTGATAACTGCAAGGTTGTTATCTTTTAAAACGAAATTTTCTAAATTGTCATCTTCATCTGCCAAGAGATTTCCTAAGTCTAATTTTTCTTCTTCTCTGAAATAGTTGAATATCGGGTTTGTGTATGAGGGCGAAGCATAAAAAGCACCTTGTAGCGGTTCAATATCTCCGTTGTCGTACTCCATATTATTGGAGAAAACCATCAACTGAGAAATGTTTACAAACCGTCTAAACTTCTTATTTTGAAATCGTTTGTTTATTCTTTCTCTTTCTGCAATGATCCCATCTCGGTTGTTTGGCTTTTTTACTTCAATAAATGCTAGTGGCATTCCGTTGATTAAGAGAGTTATATCAGGTCTGAATTCTTCGTCTCCGTTTTTGTAAGGCAATTCGGTTACAACATTAAAAGTGTTGTTTTCAAAATTTTCAAAGTCAATCAGTTTTACACCTGATTCACTGGTTAATTTCTCAAAATAGGCTTTACCCAAATCTTCATTGCTTAGTAAAAGAGAAATGTCAACCAATAATCGTTCTGCTTGGTCAAGGTCAAGGTCAGGATTTATTTTAAAAATTGATTCTTTGAATATTTGTGTGAAAATGTTTGTCTCGGTATCCCAAACCGCATTATTTAGCGAAATATAGTTATAACCAAGTCTGCATAGGTGTAAAATAGCTGGTATTTTGACTCTTGAATCCTCGTTAAATTTCATGTTTAACTCTGTAAAATTTTGTTCGCAAGATACTTAATTTTCTGCTCATTTTCGAATATAAAACTGTTCTCATGCAAGTTGGGATTTCCATTACTATGTAAAGTAAATATTAACTAATGGACTTCTGAAAGTAAATCATTTATTATATAAAAATAAATTAAAACTGAAAAGTCAATTTTTTCAGTATTTCTTCCATTCCAATAATATCTTTTTATTAACCTCTGATATTTTGCAGAAATAATCATTAACTACTAATGGATTACCAAAAGGATCTTCGTTTGCATTTCTTACCAAACACATTGTGCAGTACATTTTATCATTACAATCAAGACATTTTGGGAATTCTTTGTTTCGTAAATTTCTTAAAAACTGAACTTTTTCAGAATCATTCCAAATTTCATATAGTGAAGATTCCTTTACATTTCCAACAACATAATCTTGCCAACCAGCGCACGGATATACACTTCCATTATCTGCAATGCAAATCGAGGAGTGGCAAACACTACACACATAATCATTTGGTCCAATATTTTTTTTCTCATCAGCAAGTTTTTCAATTTGATTTAAATATGCATCATCAATTGTAATTCTCTTATCAATCAATTCTTTGATCTCATTAATTGATAAGCGGCAAGTCACATTATGTAATGAATGGTTATAACTTGCAATGATGACGTAGTCAACACCGACATTAATATTGTACTTATTCGCCCAGTTAATTACACTTGTAAAACTATTTTTATTTTGCTTCATAATTGGACAGCTGATTTGCAATGGGATATTGTTTTTAATCAATTTTAAAATTGCACTTTTTGTTTTTTCAAAGCTTCCTTTCACTTGTGTAATATCATCATGAATTTTTGGGTTCATTGAATATAAAGATGCTTGTACACTCAAAAGAGGGTTAGACCTCATTTCTTTAAGAATTTCATCATTAATTAATGTTAAGTTAGAAAGGACATTTACTGAAAAATTATATTCATTACATTTTCTTAGAAAATTGCAAAAGTCATTGTGTAGCATTGGTTCTCCACCACTTATTGTCAAGTGCAACACCTTCATCTCTTTGCACTGTTCTAGTAATTCATAAAAAAAATCTGTGTCTATTTTGCTAACTTTATTATCATGTGGAATATAGCAATGTATGCATCTTTCATTACATCTGCTAGTGATTTCAACATGCAGATTTGTGAGCTGAGGCTTTCTTTTATAATACTTTTCAAAAAAAATCTGGGTTGTTTCTGTTATTTTTTTGTTTATTGGAGAAGAGTTTTTGATTAATTCGGTCTTTAAACCCTTGTATGAAAACCGATAGTCTTTTCTATCGCACTCTTGGAAAGTTAAACCTGACACAATAAACCCATCCTGTTCAAGATTAGAAAAAAAATCTATAGCATCTTTTTTTAATGTTTTAATGTCAGCATTCTGGTACCGTTTATGTATTTTTTTTGCTAATTCGTTAATTGTTTGTGGTTTTATGTCTAAGACAGAAAAAAAAACGGCACCGCTTTCCGATAGAATTTTATCACCGATGTAATTTCCATTATTACTAGTTAGTTCGTATCTAAAGTTTCTATTGTCCGTTATATATCCAAAGGACTCATAGTTTCTAAATATTATATTTGATTTTCGCTTGAAATACATAAGATTTTCTAATAAAAAATCAGGTGACGTTTATGATACCATGACCTCGCCACCTGATAAAATTGTTAATTAGCGTCCACCAGGCTTTGGCGGATTACATGGTCTTCCACTTGGTTTGCTGTTTGGGCGACATTCTGCCATCTTTGATGTACTTTGTGCTAATACTTTTGGTTTCTTGTAAGTCATTTGTTACACCTCCTTTAGATTGAATTAATATTATTATTTAAGTTTAAAGCAGTAGTGAAGAAGTAAAAATCATTTTCTAAGTTTCTATTATGCATTATTTTGATATGGTCTAATACTTCCAGACAGTTTTTGTTGATTCCTTGTTTAAAGTCCAGCATTTATAATTAACATCAGATATTCATTGATCAAAAATTGTTCTTTGTATGCAGATGTATCAAATGTCATTTTCTTATTTTTAACTGTTATTTATACTTCCAAAAATTAATTTGCTGTGATATCGGAGAAGTATCCTGTAGAAAAGTATCGAGGATGAAGTGGGCATGAACCTTGGTTATCTACGCCGAAACCTCATTTAAATTTATTTTTCGGATAATCATTCTTTATATTTTTTAGTATCTATCATTTCAAATTCATTGGTCTGCCTAAGTCTCGCAATTCTTTTCATAGTCATTTCATCGAGTTGTGCAAATATCTGATAATAACTTATTTCTCCATGATAATAGATATAAATTTTTTTAGACTTTCGTTGAAGCGAAGATATACAAGCTTTACTAAAAAAATCATTAAAGTACATGTGGTCTGTTTCTCCAAGTGAATGTCCAAAAAATATGATATTTGATGAATTCTCTAAAATTGAACTGAAGTCTTTTGTGTTGTAATTTGAGTTTGTTGATTTCTTTAAAAAAATATGATTGGGTGAAATATTTACTTGATCTTCAATACCTATAATAATGTTTTGAAATTCAATGGAGCCATGAATTCTTTCTAAATGAATGTTTGAACCCGGAGTATTAACTAGTACATCCAAATCTTCAAATATTATACTTAATGTATGTGTATAATTAAAGTTTAATATCAGCACATTATCTTTAGTAACTTTTTTTATTTGCCGATAAGCTTCGCTGTCTTTCTTTATATCACTATATGTGATTGATTCTAGATATTTTTGAAGGCTCGCTGTTAATTCTTTAAATTCTGGCAATAAACTACTGTCATTTGGTGGTAGGGTTTTTGAATATAATTTCAATTCAGTTTCAATATCAATCCAATTATTTAGCTCTTGATTTTCGTTTAAATATTTAGATAACATATTGCCTTTTTTCACCAAATCTAAAAATTCATGAGATTTAACAAAATCTGAATAACTTGTTTTAAGTCCAAGATTAAGATCAAAGCCGTTTCCGACTATAAGTACAGTGTTATATTTATCTTTAAGTTCCATTAAATTAGCTGCTAGCGGTTGCGTGTATGAAACGTTGGGGATTGCTGGCTTCGTACCTATCCGCTGATACAAGCGCCGAGGCGGGACAGAACGCGTGACTTAACCACCTAAACCCCAATGTTATATACGCGATGTTAGGCACAGTGTTTCTTTCTATCTCAATATGTATCAATGTCATAGCCAAAGAATTTTAGACCGCAGTTTGAATTGCGATTCATTATAGGATATTTGTTAGGATAATACCAAGATACTAATTCTCTTATTGAGGATTTTCCGAAGAATTTTAAATTCTCATTGCATTTTTCCATTCTTTCTTCAATCGGACCACTGTCATGCAATAAGATATTAAATGAGTCCTTAATTGTTTCTAATTTATTGTTTTGTGCATTCAAAAATCTAAATCTATTCAACGCATGACTATTCATTGTATGTAAAGTGTCAACAACTTCGATTAGTGATTTATCGTTGAGTTGTACAATTTTTTTCTTGTCTAGTCTATTTTGAACCGATAGAATTCTGTCTTTTCTGTAATCTTCAAATGTTGGTCTTGATTTTAACCATTTTTTAAACTTTGCTTTATATTTTTTGACTTCTAAAAGTCTTTTATTGTCAGTCAATTTGCGGAATTGTTTTTCAAGGTATTCATGAGATGGTTTGTCTTCATCTTCATGAAAAAGATAATTGAGAAATGCGTCTAATTCGTGATATTCTGTCAATTTTGGAAGAAGTCTATCGGTGTCCATATTATAAATTTTCAAAAAGTGATTATATAATACAATATTGTCTTGATAGTCTTTGAAATTACGGACTACTATTGTACTTTCAGGTAAATCCCAGAGTTTTTTCAACCCCGCTGTGTTTCCAGAATCATTATCTGATTGTTTCGTATTCTTGTTTTTAGTTGGTTGCCAGCCACTCTCAACATTTTTTGATTCATTCCACCATTCAATATAAACGTTTAGAATATCATGTTTATCTGTGATTGTGAAATATTCACAAATTTCATATCTTTTTGAAAATGCTGTTCCTGTCAGGTTTGCAGAAGTTATAAAAACAGAATTATCAATTATGTAAATTTTTGCATGTAATCCTGAAAGCGTTTTAACTTCTCCTCTGTGTAAAAATTGTTTAATGGTCACAGGATTAATAAAATCATCATTACTAATGTCTGTGAGTATTTTTAGATTCAGATTATTATTGCTAATCCATTTAGTACCCATGATTTTCTTTACAGCAGTCCATTCTCCAATAAAAGGAACAGCAATCCAAATCCGATTTGTTGCATTATCAAATTCTGTCCGTATTTTTTTTATCAAACTTGTTCCGTATAGTATCATAGTTTCAGTCTATTAATATTTTGCCTAACGGTGGTGGTATGGTTAGTTGCCGATTTCGTAGCACTTTCCTATCAAGTTATAACTACTTTTGATAAGAGTTGTGCCGCTTTAATACCCACTGCACAGGCAATTAACTATATCACATGTTGGCGGTTCGTTGTTTTTTATCTTGCTATTAATCATTAGTTTAATGTCGTTTCCTTTATTATTTTATAAAATTCTTCTTCAACTTTATCATCAGGTAAATAAACACAACAATATTCTGTCCTGCGTATTCCGTTCTTTTTGTAATCAATTACCCAACCTGTCCTTTTTTTGTGTTTGCATAATGAATATGTATCACCGTTATTTGTTCCTGTCCAATTATCCGCATCAACGAACGACCAGTCAATGTAAAAGTTTAATTTATCAATTGCTTGTCTAAACTCAGTGCAGTTTGAGTAACGAGTTAACTTGT
Organism: Bacteroidales bacterium; assembly: GCA_036677745.1. Lineage (GTDB taxonomy): Bacteria > Bacteroidota > Bacteroidia > Bacteroidales > UBA932 > Bact-08. Next base: position 357,878 of record JAVBVW010000003.1, on the reverse strand, counting down.
TTTTATGTATGCTTTTATGAAGAACTTTTATTACTTTATCAGGAATGTGAGGAAGATAGTTTCTTGGCGGAAATAGGTCTTTCTTAACAGCTTTTAGCCATTCGTTTTTTGTTGTGAATGAAAAAGGCAAATTATTGGTATTATTCAGTAATCTATAAAATGTAATCCCTGTTGCATAAATATCACTCTGTTTATCCATTAGATTACCTTCAATAACTTCAAGTGGTTGATGGGGTCTATATCCAAACGTATCACTTATCTCACTATGGTAATTAATAGCCAGTCCAAAATCAGAAAGTTTGGCTTCTCCATTTTCACCAAACATTATATTCCCAGGTTTGATATCTCGATGTAATACATTATTGTTATGAGCGTGCTCTAAACCCAATAAACTTTGTTGGATTATACGGCAAGCTTCTTTTGTAGAAATAAACCTTTTTTCAATATGCTTTTGTATTGAACCTTTTGATAAAAACTCCATTACTATAATAACAACAGGTTCAGTATTAAAAAGAGTTGCCCGAACATCTTTCACGTCAACAATATGTTTATGCCGACATAAGTCAAGTGTTTGACCTTCTTTAACTGCATTTACAAATCTATCGGGGTCAGGAACCTTGATAACTTTAATTGCAATCTCCTTTTTCAAATATGGGTCAAAACATAGGAAAACGTGACCAAATGCACCGTTTCCTAAATGGTCAATTATTTGAAACTTATCTAATTTATCTGTTTTCATTACAACAAGTTAAACCATGCCACTAACACTGCTTCTTTTGTGGGCTTATCCCAATATGGTGGATGAGTTCCAATTATAGAGTCGACATATGCAAAAACATCCGTTTTCATTGGTTGTCCAAATTTAGTTGCATTAATAGCTGGTGTTGAATATGATGTAATCTGAGTATTTTTTTTCTTAGCAATCAAGTTTAATATTGCTTGAGGATAGCAAGATGACTTAATTTGGTCTAAAGTTTTAATATTAAGTGAAATCTTGTATGAAATGTGATTGGGTTGGTGTTTATCAATAATGAGAGAAAGTTGAGTTTCAAACCACTCCATCAAGTCTGCAGTTTCCATATTGTTTGGATATACAATTTTATTTTTTTCAATTATAACAGGCGGGGTTGTTTGTCCGTCAAGAATTGCAAACCTAAAGTCGTTTTTCGTGAAATTGAAGCCTAAAATTTTCATATTTATATTTATTAAAGTTCATTCGATTAAAGTGGTGTCGTCTCTCTTACAATTACTGCCAACGGTTTGAATATGATGCGTGCGGCATTTTATTCAATATTTTTTTTGATTTCTGTATTTTCAAACTTTCTTATTCCTTTCTATGTACTACTAACCGCGGCATGCATTATATTTGTTGTTGTATGGCGTTTTTCTTTATATTTTTCATTTTCTTCATCGATTTTCCATAATTCGTAGATTCTTTTGATTTCTTCTCTTGTTATCAATTTCATTCCACTTTTTTTCTCTGCGATCAATAAATTTTCTAAAATAATCTTTCTTGCCTCAAGCGTGAAAGGACCTAATCCTTTTACTCCATTTCTACGAAAATCACATCTATATTCTTCGTTATCTCTAAATTCAGAAATCCAATTTCTAAACTTATACAGTTCCAATAACTCTGGATATCCATTATCAATCATATTAGCTATTGATTTGTCTTTTCTTACAACTGTACAAATCCAACAGCCAAACCTAGAATTTCCACAAGACGAACCTTTTGTTTCTCTGTACACAGGGCATTCTGACTCAGCATCCTGATAAATTTCTCTTATCTTTTTGAATTCAATACTCTTTGGAAACTCATTATATCTTAAGGTAAGCCATACATCTTCTAACGAGTGATTAATTACTGGACTAAAAATAAGTTTCTTCCTTGAACCATTCTGCTTGAGATAATATTCATCATTTGTAGAATGTTTTGAAATCGTTCTATCTCTTTGCTTACTTTCTGAATTCCGAATTCCTAAAAGTATTGTAGCCCTATCATTATCATCAATTACTGATTTTACCGGATTTATTCTTAATTTATCAGTACACCATCTAAAAATGTTTGTTGGAGTTGGATATCCCTTTCCAATTACTTTTACAAAAAAGCGGTCATTTAATTTAGGTATTAAAACACTAAACCTAACTGGAATATTATGGTCTGAACATTCTCGTTTTAATTTTTCAAATATTTCAAATACATATTTTGTCACAACTGGATTTTCAACTCCTGTATCGCAATAAATTACGGTTACAGGTTTATGAAAATTATCGATTTCAAGGAAAGCGTTTAGAACAAGCTTCAATAGGGCAGAAGAATCTTTTCCTCCGCTATAACCAATAAACCATGGAATATCATTTTTTTGATATTCTTGTTTTATTTTTTCAATAGCGATTTTGTCAAGTGTAGAATTTTTCAAAACCTTATTCACTCAAATATTGATTAAATTCGGTTTTTACTATTTCTGCTAAACTTGCAACTTTAATAATACTATTAAGCTGTTTATTAGATAGATTGATGTGTTTAATAACAGAAATTATATGTAATACTAACCCTGTATAAGCAAAATAGAGAAATAAATTCTCATATGTTGCAAAATATGGAATCTCTTTAAACCAAATACAATAGATAAAATAAAAGCAGATATTAATCAAAAATATATCAGCTGTTGAAGTCCAAAAAACACCATTAAACCTAACATTTTCCCCTTTCCTTTTTAAGGAATTATCACTATCAATAACTTTGTAAAAAGTAATCATATAAAATGCATCATCTTTTCCTGCAATAGAATGTTCTTTTAACTTTTTTCTTTTTACTTCATCTATTTCTAATCTAGAAGCCTCAATTAATTTATCAAGTATATTCTTTCTTATAAGAGAATGAGATGGATAGGTTATTAATCGTTGAATATTCAATTGATAATAAATACCTCCAAACATTAATGAAATAAATGTAATATAAGTGGTGTCGAGTGTTTTTAAATCAAAAAATTCAGAATATTTATATTCAAATATTGGATACAATCCTAAAAGAATTATTAACCCAGGTATCAAAATTCTTAAATACTTTAATGTTGTTTGTTCCATATCTTCTTTTTTTAAATGCCTTACAATTTGTTTATATATTCACCAAAAGTGCACTAATCCCCCCATTCCCACTGTATAACCCCCACTTTTGTAATATTTATTTAAACCACTTCCCTCATACCCACAGCCACCTCCTCCTCTCACAAAGAGAAGGCAGCTTTGAGTTTCAGTGGTTGGGGGAATTGCCTCATCTATTGGTTAGCTAAGCAACGCCGCTCCGCCGAGGATTGCTCCAAAGACGGCAATGAGCAAGATGATTCCGATGAGGGAGATTACGAGGCCGGCGATGGCAAGCCCTTTGGGGTTGCGTGTGATGCCTACGATTGAGAGTATGAGGCCTAAAATCCAGAGGATCCAGCCGAGTACGGGTACCCAGCCTAAGATGAGTGCGCAGATTGCAAGCACGAAGCCGGCGGTTCCGACGCCGTTTTTCTCATTTGCCTGCTGATTGATGATGATGGTTTGACCCGGTTGCGGGTTTTGGGTTTGTGATTCGTTTGTCATTTTAAGTAAGGTTAAGGCTGTTTTAATGCCGTTAATATGATTTGAAGGTTAGTTCAAAGCGTGGGGTTTTTTGCTTAAATCTCCTGAAAACGGCATCTGGTGCAGATTTGCTGAAACATGCCTTAACTCCGTCATGCACAAAGCGGTGTGAAGTTATTATAAAAAATAATAGCTTCCAAATAAATTTTATCTAATGTGTTGGAATTTTGGGAATTGCCCGTGGTTATTGGGTTTTGGTGAATAGGGGGTAGGGATATTCAATTTTTGTGAGGCACAAAGGGTGGGCGGGAACGGAGTTTCCGGCGGCGGCGCGGTCCTTTTGGGCGAGCAGTTGGGTGATCCATTCGGGTTGGCGGCGGCCGCGGCCTACTTCCAGGAGTGAGCCCACTATTGCTCGTACCATGTTTCGCAGAAAACGGTTGGCGGTAATGGTAAAGCAGTACGAGTTGGCAAGGCCTGCGGGGGTGATGTTGTTCATGGGCGAACCCGGGGTCCAGAGTGCCTCTGTAACGGTGCAGATGTTGGTTTTAACGTCTGAGTGCAGCTTGGCCATAGAGGTAAAGTCCATTTCACCAATCAGCAGAGCGGCCGCCCGGTTCATACTCTCGATGTCTAAATCGTATGGGAAGAAATATGAAAAATCTGTCAGGAAAGGATCTTTTACGGTGTGCACGTAGTAGTTATAGGTGCGGCTCAGGGCGTCAAATCTGGCATGTGCGTCAGGTGAAACTGCACAAATGTCAGTTACCACAATGCCTGCGGGCAAAATGGCATTTATTTTGTAAAGTAACAATTGCTGTTCTTTTGCAAGGCTGGTGTTGCCGGAGTCAAAATGTGCAATGTAATTAACGGCGTGAACTCCTGTATCTGTTCTGCCCGCCCCGGTTATCTCTATCTTCTCTCTAAGATAGACCGAAAAGGCGCTCTCCAGATGCTCCTGTACAGAAGGTCCGTTGTTTTGCCTCTGCCACCCGCAAAATGCAGCCCCGTTATATGATAGTGAAATAAAGAAACGCATTGTTAACTAAATGTGCTAAATTTGTAAGTTACACAGATACAAAAATACAAAATCAAACGATATGGAAACCGTAAATATCAAAGAGCTAAACGAAAGAATTCAGAAAGAGAGCGCCTTTGTTGATATTATCACTATGGAGATGAACAAGGTGATTGTAGGTCAAAAGCATCTGGTAGAGAATCTTATGATTGGACTTCTTGCCAACGGACACATTCTTTTAGAGGGTGTGCCGGGCCTTGCAAAAACCCTTGCCATTAACACACTGGCCTCAATTGTTGATGCAAAATTCAGCCGTATTCAGTTCACCCCCGATCTTTTACCTGCCGACCTTATTGGTACTCAGATTTACAGCCAGAAGAGCGAGAAGTTTAACATAAGACAGGGGCCGATATTTGCCAACTTCATTCTTGCAGACGAGATTAACCGTTCACCTGCAAAGGTACAGTCGGCACTTCTGGAGGCTATGCAGGAGCGTCAGGTGACAATCGGAGAGTCCACCTTTAAGCTCCCTGAGCCGTTTCTTGTAATGGCAACCCAAAACCCGATTGAGCAGGAGGGTACGTATCCGCTACCTGAGGCACAGGTTGACCGTTTTATGTTAAAGGTGGTTGTAACCTACCCTAAGAAAGAGGAGGAGAAGCTTATCATAAGGATGAACAACAGCGGTACATTCCCTAAGGCAAACCCTGTTTTAAAGCCCGAGGATATTATCCGTGCAAGGGAGGTTGTGCGTGAGGTTTACATGGACGAAAAGATAGAAAAATATATTGTTGACATTGTTTACGCCACAAGAACACCGGAAGAGTACAACCTTGCGAACCTTAAAGATCTTATCTCTTACGGAGCATCGCCTCGTGCAAGTATATCTCTTGCAATGGCTGCCAAGGCGTATGCCTTTATTAAGCGCCGGGGCTATGTGATTCCCGAAGATGTGAGGGCGGTTTGCTACGAGGTGTTAAGGCACAGGATTGGTCTCACCTACGAGGCCGAGGCCGAAAACATCACAACTGAGACTATCATCACTAACATAATGAACGCAATTGAGGTTCCGTAACCTTTAGAAACTGTTACAGATTATGTCCAAAGAGTTACTTAAAAAGGTACGCAAAATCGAGATCAAGACCAGGGGTCTTTCAAGGCAGATCTTTGCCGGGGAGTACCATTCGGCCTTCAAAGGCAGGGGTATGGCCTTTAGCGAAGTACGCGAATACCAGTACGGCGACGATGTTCGCAATATGGACTGGAACGTTACCGCCCGCCTGAACGCCCCTTTTATAAAGGTCTTTGAGGAGGAGAGGGAGTTAACCGTGGTTTTGCTTATAGATGTGAGCGGTTCGCGCCTCTTTGGCTCTGCAATAAAGACCAAGAAGGAGCTTATGACAGAGATTGCGGCTGTGCTTTCGTTTTCGGCCTCGGCCAACAACGATAAGGTGGGTGCGCTATTCTTCGGCTCTAAAGTCGAGAAGTTTATTCCGCCAAAGAAGGGCAGGAGCCATCTGTTAAGGATTATCCGTGAGCTTATTGAGTTTGAACCGCAGGATAGGGGTACAGACATTGCCGAGGCCCTGAGATTTCTAACAAATGCAATCAAGAAGCGCTGCACTGCATTTTTGCTCTCAGATATGATAGATGTTGGTAAAGATCTAAAGCCAAGGTACGAAGATGCCATTAAGATTGCCGCCGGCCGTCACGATTTGTGTGTGGTTAACATCTACGACCCGCGCGAACGGGAGCTTCCCGATGTTGGGCTTATAAGGCTTGCAGACTCCGAGACGGGCCGTGAGCAGTGGGCAGACACATCAAGCCCTAAGGTTCGCGAACACTTTAACAACTGGAACAAGACAGTTCTTGAAAAGACAATGCAGATGTTAAGGAGATACAAGGTAGATAATGTCTCTATTGGGACGCACCAGGATTATGTTAAGGGTCTTATGACCCTCTTTAAATCGAGGTAGAGTATGACAGAGTTTAAGGATACACTTTTAATAGGAAAGCAGGCAACACTTAGATTTAAGGCAACTGTAAATCAGGGCGATAAATATCACTTTGCCACTCCCGAAAACCCCATAATGCAGGGTGTTGAGATGATTGGTACTCCAAAGACCGATACTCTTAATATTAAGGATGGTCTGGTAAATCTGGAGAGCAGGATTATGATAACCTCTTTTGACAGCGGGTCGTATGCTTTGCCAAGGTTTCACGCTCTGAGAGAAAAGGCAGACGGATCTACAGATACGCTCTGGTTCGACGGTGGCAATCTGGAGGTTACCACTATTCAGATAGATACAACCAGTTATAAGCCGTTTGATGTTAAAGATCAGATGAACTACCCCTTTACAGTTAAGGAGGCTCTGCCCTGGGCAGGAATTGCTCTTGCGGTAATAGCTGTGGTCTATCTGATTTACAGAATTATAAAGAATAAACTCAACAACCGTGATATGTTCGGAAGGCCGGTAGTTGTTGACCCTCCGCATATTGTTGCCCTAAGGCAGCTTGAGAAGATCCGCAACGAAAAGCTTTGGGTCTCTAACCAGAAACAGTTCTACACCGATCTTACAGATGCCCTGAGGGAGTATATCGAAAACAGATACGGTATTCAGGCAATGGAGCAGACCTCGGCAGAGATTCTCGAGGATCTTTCGGGTGTCAATATGGAGCCTAAGGTTTACAAAGAGCTTGCAGAGCTGCTTAATGTTTCAGATCTGGTTAAGTTTGCTAAGTACACCGCTCAGGAGCAGGAGTGCGAGAGTTCGGTGCCTTCGGCTGTGAGGTTTGTTAATGCTACTTACCTTCAGGAGGTTGAGCAGGAGTCAGAGGATAAACAAAAAGAGAGGAGGGGTTAGAGATGTTTTTTGAATATCCTAAGATACTATGGCTGGAACTTTTGCTTATCCCCGTTATTGCTCTCTATATCTGGAGGGAGATAAGGGGTCAGTCGCCTGCACTTACCGTTTCGTCTGTGATGCCGTGGAGCGGCCCGGGTGGCAGGTATAAGAGGTACTTCAGACACGTTCCCTATATTTTGCGCTTTGTTGCTTTTGCCGCAATGATTGTGGCTCTTGCACGGCCGCGGTCGTCTGACGATTTCGAGAAGGTTAACACCGAGGGGATTGATATTGTATTTGCTCTTGACGTCTCAACCAGTATGCTTGCAAGGGATTTTAACCCCGACAGGATCAGTGCTGCAAAAGATATTGCTATTGAGTTTATTGCACAGAGGCCGAGTGACAGAATGGGTGTGGTTGTCTTTGCGGGGGAGAGTTTTACTCAGTGTCCGCTTACAACCGACAGGGCTACACTTATAAACCTTATGAAGGAGGTTGAGACGGGTCTGATAGAAGATGGTACTGCTATCGGTAATGGTCTTGCCACGGCAATTGCCCGTCTGAAGGACTCTCCGGCAAAGAGCAGGGTGATTATTCTGCTCACAGACGGGGTTAACAACAGGGGGGAGATTGCTCCTCTTATGGCTACCGAGATTGCCAAGACTTATGGTGTAAGGGTTTATACCATTGGGGTAGGGGCGATGGGTGTTGCGCCGTACCCGGTAATGACTCCGTTTGGTGTTCAGATTCAGCAGGTTCAGGTTGAGATAGACGAAGATCTTCTTAAGCAGATTGCAGAACAGACCGGAGGTCGCTACTTCCGCGCAACCGACAACACAAAGATGCTTGAGATATACAGCGAGATTAACAGGATGGAGACTTCGCGCACAATTGTTGATTCGTTTCCTGTTTACAAAGAGCTCTTTATGAAGTATGCCCTTATTGCTTTGATAGCTCTTGGGCTTGAACTGTTTTTGAGATTGTTTGTGATTAGAAGAATTCCATAGAGGTAAAGAGATGGTACAATTTGCACAGATAGAGTATTTATTATTGGTATTAATTATTCCTTTTCTCTTTGTTTTTCATGCGATTAACAGGAGAATAAGGAGGAAGAGAATAGAGAGGTTTGGCGATAAGGCGATTCTTGAGGCCCTTATGCCTCGTGCTTCACGTTCGAGGGGTTGGATAAAACTGACCATACTTAGCATTGCAATCTTCTTCTTTGCCATTGCACTCTCAAGACCTCAGCTTGGAGCCAGAATCAAGGAGACAGAGGGTAAAGGTGTCGAGATTATGATTGCACTCGATGTCTCTAATTCGATGTTGGCCGAGGACTATTCACCTAACCGTCTTGAGCGGGCAAAACTTGCAATCTCCAGACTTACAGATAAACTTAAGGAAGATCGTATTGGTCTTATAGTATTTGCAGGTCAGGCTTTTGTACAGTTGCCAATTACAACCGACTATGTCTCTGCCAGAATATTCCTCAACAGCATCAATACCGGATCGGTTCCGGTACAGGGCACTTCGCTCTCTGATGCTATAAATCTGGCGGTAAAGAGTTTTAGTGTAGAGAGTTCGAATACCAGCAGGGCTTTGATAATAATCACCGATGGCGAAGATCATGAAGATGACCCCGTTGAGGCAGCTAAAACTGCAAAGGAACTTGGTGTGAATATATACACTCTGGGTATCGGCTCAGCCGAGGGCAAACCAATTCCGATGCCTAACGGAGAGTTGTTAAAAGACAAGGAGGGAAACATAGTGGTTACCCGACTCGATGATAAAACTCTACTGAGTGTTGCAGAGGCGGGTGGAGGTGCTTATGTTAAGGCCGGTAACAGTGATTTTGGTCTGGAAACAATTGTAAGCCAGATTAAAGAGATGGATAAGCAGACTTTTAAGTCTGTAGTTTTCGAAGATTTTGACGAGCAGTATATGTATTTTCTTGGAATTGCACTCTTCTTCTTTTTACTGGAGTTTTTAATTACAGAGAGAAGGGGTAAAAATTTCTTTAAATAGGGTTATTATTATGAAGTATTGTTTGATTATGCTGTTTACCTTTGCCGCCGTAACTTTGGCGGCTCAGCCCGAAAGGGGAGAGATCCGTTCGGGAAACAGAGCATATTCCAAAGGGAACCTCGAAAGGGCAGAGATTGATTACCGCAGGGCTCTGGAGCAGAACCCCGGGTCGGTACATGCTATATACAATCTGGGTAATGTGCTTCACAAAAGGGGCAATTCGGCTGAGGCAGAGAAGATGGTATCTGCAATAAAGGATTCGCTTCCCGATGCTGCAATAGCTCCAAAAGTGTTCCACAACCTTGGCAACTACGCTCTTGATCAGAAGAAATACTCCGAGGCTGTTGAGTATTATAAAAGCTCTCTGAGATTGAATCCCGATGATGATGAGACAAGGTCTAACCTGGCTTATGCTCAAAAAATGCTTAAAAATGAGCAGGATAAACAGCAACAGAACCAAGACAACAAAGACAATAAAGATAACAAAGACGATCAAAACAAAGATCAGCAGAATCAGGATAACAAGGACCAAAACCAGGATCAGGATAAAAAAGATCAGCAACAGCCTCCTCCTTCAATAACTCCCCAAACAGCCCAGCAGATGCTTCAGGCTATACAGAATAAGGAGCGTGAAACGCAGGAGAAGGTAAACAAAGAGAAAGAGAAGGTTCTTCAGGGAAGACAAAAAGAGAAAAACTGGTAAATTCCGGAGTTTATGAGATACATAAAAAGGATACTATTTATAACCGCTTTGGTGATACTGACAGGGTTCAGGCTATCGGCCCAGACTACGGTGACCGTTGATGCACCTCGTGTTGTGGAGGCAGATGAACAGTTCAGGTTGGTGTTTAATGTAAACGCTCAGCCCGATTCGTTCAGCCCGCCGGAGATTACGGGATTTGATGTACTAATCGGCCCATCATCCTCTACCATGAGCAGCACTCAGATTGTTAACGGAAAGAGGACTGAGAGCTTTCAGGTTAGCTATACTTATGTACTTCTGCCAAAATCGACAGGTAAATTTACAATACCCGCAGCTACTGTTACAGTTAATGGTAAAAACTACTCTTCTCAACCGGTTACAATAGAGGTTATTAAGAGTGACCCGAATGCAAAAAAGAGCGATGATAGCTCTTCTCCTTCGATAAGTAACGATGATGTCTTTTTAAGAGTCTCGCTCTCTAAGGGCAGGGTGGTAAAGGGTGAGCAGCTGGTTGCAACAATAAAGCTATACACTCGTGTGCCTATTGCGGGTTTCGAAGATGTTAAATTCCCTGCCTTTAACGGTTTTTGGAGTCAGGAGCTTGAGACTCCTCAGAGTATAGAGTTTGTAAGAGAGAGTGTAAACGGTAAAATTTACAATGCCGCTCTGATAAGAAAATACACCCTTATGCCTCAACAAAGCGGCACATTACCAATAGAGAATGCCGAGCTTATCTGTCAGGTACAGGTTAGGTCAGCAGCAGCGGCTGCTCCGAGAAGTATTTTTGATGATTTTTTTGATTCATACCAGACGGTAAGAAAGCGTGTAACTGCTCCAACTGTAAGAGTTGTGGTAGATCCGCTGCCCGGCGGTGCCCCGGCTTCATTTGCGGGGGCTGTGGGTAATTTTAATATGAGTGCAAAACTATCTCGTGACAGCGTAAATGCAAACGAGGCCTTTTCGCTTATTGTAAATATTACCGGAAGCGGTAATATTAATCTTATTGAGGCTCCAAAGATTGAGTTTCCTGCAGGCTTTGAGGTTTATGATGTTAAGATTTCGGGGAACAAGCAGTTTGAGTATCCTGTAATTGCTCGTGGCCCCGGCGAGTACACCATTCCGGGTATTGAGTTTACCTATTACGATATTGCAAACAGAAAGTATGTGACTCAGAAGTCGGGCGATTTTAAGCTGAAGGTTGGCCGGGACACTGGTGGCTCTGCAACTTCGGGGGTTGTTCAGACTGGTGTTAACAGGCAGGCAGTAAGGAGTATTGCCGACGATATTCGTTTTATCTATACAAAAGGCCCGGGATTAAGAAAGGGGAATCTCTTTCTGTTTGGTTCTGCCGGATATTTTATAATTCTTGCTTTGATAGCTGTTATGTTCTTTGTTGCAGAGAAGATACTTTCAAAGAGGGTAGAGCGCAACAGAGATGTAGCCGGGGTTAAGAACCGCAGGGCGAATAAAGTTGCAAGGGCAAGATTGAAAAATGCCGAGTCGCTTCTTAAACAGGGTCTTTACACAGCCTTTTACGAGGAGTTGCACAGGGCCATTCTGGGTTACACATCAGACAAACTTAACCTTTCTCTTGCCGATATGTCAAGAGATAAGATTAAGGCTGAACTGGAGAAGAAGATGGTTCAGGAGGGTAACATAAATGAGCTCTTAACAATTATTGAGCAATGCGAATATGCCCGTTATGCACCGGATCCGGGTGGGTCCGGTATGGAGGAGAACTATCAGAGAGCAATAAGACTTATTTCAGAGATGGAGGTTTAGTTATGAAAAGAATATATACTCTACTTTTAATCACCATATTGTCGGCTGTGTCGCTATTTGCTCAGGCAGAGTCTCAGCAGATTGAGCAGAACTTAGTTCAGACACAGCAGAGTGAAAATTCTGTCGAACTTGCCGGAATGCCGTCACAGGAGCTTTGGGATCTGGCCAACGAGAGTTTCACTCAGGGCAAATATGAGAGTTCGCTAAATTATTATACCGAGATTGAAAAGCGCGGATATGCTTCCTGGCCTCTCTTTTATAACATTGCAAACAGCCATTTTAAACTTGGAAGAATGGGTAAATCTGTCCTCTATTATGAGAGGGCTCTCAGACTCAACCCATCTGAAAAGGATATTCAGAATAACCTGAATCACGTTAAGCAGTTTACTGTTGACAAAATTGAGGAGCTGCCTGAATTTATTCTTAAAACCTGGGTGAGAGATATTAACTATAAGCTCTCTTCTGACACCTGGGTTAAGATATCGCTTGGACTTTTTGTGCTTGTGGCATTATTGCTTTTGAACTTCAGATACGGACCATCTCCTAAGGCCCGTAAACTATCGTTCTTTGCCTCTATGCTTTCGTTATTGTTTGCGATAGTGGTCACTCTTTTTGCATGGAATCAGCGTAATGCATATCATAAAGTTGACGAGGCAGTTATAATGATGCCCGTTAGCACTGTGCGAAGCTCTCCAGATATGTCGGGCACAACACTATTTATACTTCATGAGGGTACAAAAGCTCAAATAATAGAGGAGTTTGGTACTTGGTGCAGAATTGAGCTTGCCGATGGCCGTCAGGGCTGGATAGGGTTAAATGATATTGAGCTGATTTAACATTGTTAAACCAGCTCAATTTACTTTTCTTATTTATTTCTTTTAGTCGTTTCTTATCCAGTTGATAAGGTTTTTCGTGTTTTATTTTTCTGAGTAGTCTTTACTGCGTTGAATAGGCGTAATACTTTTTTATCTTCTGCGGCGTGAGGCTGGTTGTTCTTTAACCGGCTCGGGTGCTTTGTACAGATCTTCTCTTGAGAGAAGGCTGTCCTGATTTGCAAGATTGTAAAGTACAATTGCCATTACCACCGATGTGTGTTCCATATATTCAGGAATACTCATATTGTAGGTGTCTCTCTCGGTGTGCCAGATCTCTCCGTAATTGAAGTCGTAACCTTTAGGGTCGGCGGTTCCGAAGCTGATTGTAGGGACTCCGTTAAGTGCAAAATAGGCATGGTCAGAACCGCCGGCAGTTGTTGGTTTTGGTCTTGCCTCTCCAATGCGCTTGTTGAGCGTGAAGGGAAATTCCGGGTTAATATTGTTCAGATTTTCTGTTGCCTTTACAAAGTCGTCGTACATAGCGGGCGGCACGGTAAGGCTGTTGGCAATGGTCGGGCCTCCGTCGCGGTTAAAGTAGTTTGATATTTTGTCCAGTTTGTCTTTATTGGTCTCTACCCAGTGTTTAGAACCCAACAAACCAAACTCTTCGCCTGCCCAGAGACAGAATGCGATTGACCTTCTTGGCTTTCCGCCCGCCTCCATAATGAGTCGTGCAGCCTCAAGATTTGGAGCAACGCCTGTTCCGCAATCAACACCGCCTGTTGCAACATCAAACGCGTCAAGGTGGCCGCCCGACATCACAAGCTGGTCAGGGAACTCTGTCCCGCGAATAATTCCAATTACATTGTGATATTTTACGGGGCCGGGTTTAAAGTGGTTTCTTATGTCAAACTCAAGCTGGAAATATTGCCTCTCTCTAACTTTCTGTTCGATTATTCTATACTGATGCTCGTTAAGTTTAATATCAGGGCATGTAGGGAGGTTATCAAAATCCATGTAATTCACGTTCTTGCGATCATACAGAGCTCTGATAGGAACCGTCGATGATTGAATAATTCCCAAAATTCCAGCTGCTCTCATCTCTTTATAGAATAGGGCAGGGGCGTCTTTATATTTTTTTAGCTCAAGTCTTGGCTTATCTGGGTTGGCTCTGTTGATTCGATTGATAGAGTCGTTATAACGTGCTATCATGTCATTCTCCTGAATAATCTGAGATCTTAATGTATCGGCATATTCAGAAATATCTACCGGAAATCCGTCACTTTCTCCTGAAATAAGCACCCATGCACCTTTAAGTTTACCCTTCATTCTTTCAAACTCGCCTCTGCTTTTGGGTTCAATTACAACATGCCCTCTTTGAACACCCTTTGTGCCGGCTGTATATGATGGTGTTGCAAAATGGAGTACCATTCCATCTTCGCTCAACATCCTTCCAAACCAAGGCCCTCTGTTAAAACCAACAGGCAATTCTCCAACTTCTATAACCTGTACCTCCAGACCCCACTTCTCAAACAGCCCTGCTGCCCAGTAGGTTGCATTTTCATAGGCATCAGAACCAATCAGGCGTCCTCCTATTCTGTTGGTCAGAACATCAAGGTGATGCATCGTTCTGTTATCTTGTTTGGCAATCTCAATAATTTTATCGGTGACGCTTTTTTCCTGAGAAATAAGGGAGAGAGGCAATGCCAGCATAAGAGACAGTGCCAGAAGGGTATGTTTTATGTTTTTCATTTGTAATATGGTTTGTTGCAAATTTAATATTATTACTAAATATTTTTAATCTGTTGCATTTTATTTTAATTTTGGCACCCTATGAAAAAGAGATTCAAAATACCACACACTTTTGTGATAATATTCGCGCTTATAATTGTGAGCGCAATTGTAACATTTATTGTCCCCGGCGGTGAATACAATAAAGAGACTCTTGAGTTCAGCTATACTCAGAGTCAGCCGCAAAGCTGGCAGATTCTCACTGCTTTTTACGAGGGTTTTACCCGTCAGGCAGGAATTATCGTCTTTATTCTGGTAATCGGAGCTGCTTTTTGGGTTGTGAATTCATGCAAGGCGATTGATGCGGGTATTTACTCTTTTTTAAACTTTACACGTGGGCTCGAAAAGCATAGGTTTTTGAAGGCAATCGGTGTGAATAATGTTGTTATTGTGTTAATAATGTTGATGTTCAGTCTTTTTGGAGCTATCTTCGGGATGAGCGAAGAGACCATTGCCTTTACAATTATTATCATTCCGCTTACTGTCTCTATGGGGTATGACTCCATTACGGGTCTGGCGATGGTATATGTTGCTGCTCATGTGGGGTTTGCTGGTGCTATTCTGAATCCTTTCACAATCGGGATTGCTCAGGATATCGCCGGTTTGCCGATATTTTCGGGAATAGAGTACCGATTTTTCTGCTGGATTGTGCTTAATGTGATAACAATATCGCTGGTTCTGTGGTATGCAAACAGGGTAAAGAGAAATCCGCAAAAATCTCCACTATATAATGAGGATTCATACTGGCGTGAAAAGATTGCACAACAGGAGGGGGAATCAATTGAATATCATACCCCATCAGGTGCATGGTTCAGCTATTTTGCAACACTTGTGGTTCTGCTTCTCTTCTCTCTGTTCCACTGGCACACCACAATTAAAATAGGCAGTTCGGTGATAGATGTTCCTTTTCTTGTGCCTGTAATCACTCTGTTGTTTGCAATTGCCGGTTATAGAGGCCTTAGAAAATCTGTCCACTTTTTTGTTCTGTACCTACTCTTTTTCACTATTATCTTTCTGGTAATCGGAGTTATGGGTTATGGTTGGTATATAGGAGAGATTTCGGCTCTATTTCTTGCGTTGGGTATTCTAAGCGGTGTAGCTGCCGGATACTCAGCCAATGAAATTGTCGCAAAACTCACCGAAGGGGCAAAGGATATATTGTCGGCAGCACTTGTGGTAGGTCTGGCAGCAGGTATAATTGTAATACTGGAAGATGGAAAGGTTGTAGATACCCTTCTTTACAAGATGTCAGGCGCAATGGAGGATGCAGGCAAGAGTGCCTCTCTTGGGGTGATGTATATGATTCAGACTATGATAAACATTGTGATTCCATCTGCAAGTGCAAAGGCTGCAATTACAATGCCTATTATGGCTCCGTTTTCTGATCTGATAGGGGTTTCAAGGCAGGCAACTGTACTCGCTTTTCAGTTTGGCGACGGCTTCACCAACATGATAACTCCAACTTCGGGCATTCTTATTGCCGTTCTAACAATTGCAAGAGTCCCTTACGGAAAGTGGTTCAAACTCATCTTACCGTTTATACTGCTGCTGATAGTTGTAGGATTCCTGCTTCTTCTGCCAACCGTTTTCTTAGAGCTAAACGGCTTCTAGCTCATTAAACAGTATATTGCTCATAAAAGTAAACCGCTCTGAGTTTTATCGGAGCGGTCATTTTATATTATCAAAATTCGCTATTAAAAAGCAGTTGTTGAAAATTCTACTTCACAGGCATTTTGAATTTACTTCACAGGCGCTTTTGCCGTGTAAACTCCCCAGTCTGCTCTCTCCTCCTCAACCTTTAACTTCATACCCTCTGCAAATGGGAATGCGGTTTGAGGTTTTGCGGGTAGCGGCGGGAATGTCCCTGTTTTAACATATTGTAGCACTGCTTTAATCCAGTCATCATTAAGCCCAAAATCGTGATAAAGATCATCGGGACGGTAGTGGTCGGGTATGATTCCGTCAAGGTAGTGGCCATATCCTACACTATTCACACTAAAGAAACATATTGGCAGAAACACATATTGCGGACTGGTGTAGTTTCCTTCGGGGTAAGGTAAAACATACATACCATTTGGTTTGCCGTATGTAGTGGATCCTATGTGAACTACGCTCATTACGGGATCGAGTCCGTTAAGCAATACTTCGCTGGCAGATGCAGACCCTTTTGTGGTTAGAATATAGACCCTGTCCAGATCCAGAGAACCGGAAATTCTTTTAATAATGGTCTGAGTTTCTAAATCGTTATCCCATGATCGGTATTTGTCGTTGTGTTCTCTTTTGGCAAGTATTTTATTTTCAGCCGAAACTGGTGCAATGTAATTTGCGAGTAAAGATGTTGCTCTTGAGTCTCCTCCTCCGTTATATCTTAAATCCAGAATAAGTTCTTTAATATTTGCCGCTTTGAACATTGCCATAGCCTCGTCAATGTCATTTAACATAGTGGCTTTAAATGAGAGGTAGTTAAAGTAACCTACGCTGTGTGGAAGCCCTTCATAATCTTCACCTGTGAAAACCATTCTGTTAAGATAAGATCTTGTAGTGATAACCCTTGCAGATGCAGTGAATGTATACGACTGACCGTCGTGCTTTTTAAAAGTAAACTGATTTGATTTCTGAGCAAAAACGGCGTTAAATGTTCCGTTTGATATAAGTGTGTTAACAGGAGTGCCGTTTATGTGTGTTAGTTCATACCCTCTCTTTACATTATTTTCTGCCATTGGTGTGTTCGGGTGTACGTACCTGACCCTTACGCTGTAATCATTGTAGTAATCAATCGGCTGACTTAAGCTGATTCCGTATGATTCCGAAACACCGGCTTCTGAGTTGAGATACTCTTGTCCTGTCATCATCCATGACCATCTGTCCTGAGGAACAAGCAGTGTGTCAAAATACGCCTGAATCGTAGTTATGGGTTTTGCGTTTATGCTCTTTGGAATATCCTTATACCAGTAATAAATGTCGTTCATTATGGCGTAAGTGTATGACTTTACGGATGCAAGAGGATCTACATTTACGTTTGGATCATCATCAGGAACATTCTCCTTTTCACATGATACAAAAATATATGATGCCGACATTATTAATATCAGCATTAATGGTATTCTAAACCTGAAAAATTTGGCCATTTTATATAAAAATTTAACACAAATCTAAACAATTTTTCGTAAATTGTGTTCTAATAAAAAGCGACTTAAATTAAGAAACACCTTAAATGATGGCATTATGATTGACCTGACAACCATTGAAAGAAAAAATGTTTTTGCGGTAAAGGGGAATCCCGTTACTCTATTGGGTAATCCTGTAAAAGTTGGTGACAATGCTCCAGAAATAGTAGCATCGGATCTGACGCTTAAAGATGTTAAACTTTCCGATTTCCATGGAAAGATTATTGTCTTGAGCGTATTCCCGTCGATAGACACTCCGGTGTGTGCAAACCAGGTACGAGCTTTTAACAAGAGGGCAACAGAGTTGTCTGAAGATGTTGTAATTCTCACAATATCAAAAGACTTGCCATTTGCCCTGGGCCGCTTCTGTGCAGCTGAAGGTATTAATAATGTCCACACTCTTTCAGATTACAAATATTCTAAATTTGGTTTGGAGTATGGTTTTCTCGTAAAAGAGAACCAACTACTGGCAAGAGGTGTGGTGGTAATCGGTAAGTCCGGAATCGTAAAATACGTAGAGATAACCAAAGACATCACAATTGAACCGGACTACGACATGGCAATTGCTGCAGTAAAAGCGCTCGTGTAAAGATGTGTTGAAGTTAAAGCTCTGTAATTACAGACCAAAGGTGTGGTTTAGGTTAGGTGATCAAATGACAGATGGTAGGTTTGGAACTATTATGGAGCGGGGAGGCAGGATACTGCCTCCCTTTTTTTAAGTCTTATCGTAAAGCTCATAATATTAGTGCATTATATTTTTGATAATTCTTTTTTAGTAATTATCAATTCTACAAAACTCAAATAGACAGCACTTTATAATCGCACTTGAATTTTCCCGGCCCAAACGCTTATTAACTTATAAGCCATACGCTTATTAACTTATAAGCCCAAACGATTAGTAACTGATAAGCCATACGCTTATTAACTGATAAGCCCAAACGATTTGTAACTGATAAGCCAAACGCTTAATAACTTATAAGCCCAAACGATTAGTAACTGATAAGCCATTCGCTTTATAACTAATAAGCCAAAACGTTTATTAACTTATAAGTCCAAACGTTTAGCTACTGATTTGACTAATCATTTAAATACAGCTTGACATAAATACTCTTCTAGATAAGCTCATATATTCTACTAGATAAGCCCATATGCTCTTTTTGATAAGCCTATATACTTTTTTTACGGGTCTTCTTCAGAAGAAGGTGAATTGTTACAGCGGTAGCAATCGTTCCCAGCATCACCCGAACAAATAATTTATCAGTAGCAAAAATCATTGTAGTAATCATTGTTGCCCACAAAAGGATAATAGTTCTGACTTTTAACCTCATTGGGATTCCCTCTTTAGATAGGTATGAACTTATATAAGGGCCTAAGTGCTTATGCCTGAGCAACCACTTGAGACGGGTTCGTGACGATTTCATATAGAGGTAGGTTGCAAGAAGTAAAAACGGTGTCGTAGGCAGGAGCGGCAAAAAGATTCCCAGTGCCCCGAGCCCTACACAAATTGTTGCCAATACTACGTATAATTGTTTTTTCAAATTTAAATTCTCCGCGCCACTTTTGTGCATATATCTGTATTACAAATATTTGAAAAACCGGCTTTAGCTAAAACACTTCCAATATATAGAAAGTGTGTTTTGTATTATTCTTAATATTAATGTGTTGAGCAAAAGTGGCGTGGAGATTATCTCTAAACCGCCTGAAAGCAAATAATCTTGCGAGGTTCGCTCATTTTTTTAACTTTGCAAAGATACTTACTTAAACACAAACTTTAAACTTCAATTATGGAAAACTTCTCTGCTATCGTAGAGCAGGTGAGCGCGATTTTGTGGGGTTGGCCGATGATCATTCTGCTTCTGGGTACACACCTTTATCTTACAGTAATTCTAAAATTTCCTCAACGGAAAATCTTCAAGGCAATCAGACTTTCGGTGGTCAAGGACAAATCAGGCAGCGGAGACGTGAGCCAGTTTGGTGCTTTGGCTACCTCTCTTGCGGCAACAATCGGTACCGGTAACATTGTCGGGGTTGCAACTGCGGTTGCCCTTGGAGGGCCCGGTGCTGTTTTCTGGTGCTGGATAACCGGTGTATTTGGTATTGCTACTAAATATTCCGAGGGGTTGCTGGCAATTAAGTACAGAGTGAAGACCGCCGATGGCACTATGTTGGGTGGCCCTATGTATGCTTTAGAGAAGGGTTTAAAGCTTAAATGGATGGCAATTCTTTTTTGCATTTTTACCGCTGTTGCTGCTTTTGGAATTGGTAACACTGTTCAGGCAAATTCAATAGCTTTGTTGGTTAATGAGACCTATTCGGTTTCACCTTACATTACGGGCCTGATACTGAGCTTCGCAACTGCTTTGGTTATATTGTTCGGAGTTAAGGGAATTGCTAAGGTTTGCGGAACGTTGGTCCCTTTCATGGCTCTGTTTTATGTTCTTGGATGTTTGGTAATTCTATATTTTAACTCTGCCTATCTTGGACAAACTGTAGAACTTATTTTTGATTCTGCTTTTTCTGCAAAAGCTGCGGGCGGAGGATTTGTTGGTACGACTATAATGATGGCTGCACGTTTTGGTATTGCCCGCGGTCTATTTTCAAATGAGTCGGGTCTGGGTTCGGCACCAATTGTGGCTGCGGCTGCTCAGACGCGCAATCCTGTGAGACAGGCATTGGTCTCTTCTACCGGTACTTTTTGGGATACTGTTGTGGTTTGTGCCCTTACAGGTCTTGTTTTAGTTAGCTCTGTTCTCGCTTTCCCTGATATTGACCATACTCAGGGGGCTGCTCTTACTAAGGCGGCATTTTCAAAGATCCCTTATGTAGGCTCGTTGATTCTTACTGTTGGAATAATCACCTTTGCATTCTCAACTATTTTAGGCTGGTCATATTATGGGGAGAAGGCTGTGGAGTATCTTGGAGGTAAGAAACTCATAATATATTACAGGCTCTTCTGGATTGTTGCTGTGTTTGCCGGATCTGTACTAAACCTTGCTCTTGTGTGGGGTATTGCAGACAGTATGAATGCTCTGATGGCAATTCCTAACCTGATTGCACTCTTGTTGCTATCCAGAGTATTGGTCAAAGAGACCAACAAGTACCTCTGGTCGGGCAAAATTGACGACGAAGACCCTGAATGTGCATAAATCTCCGCGCCAGTTTGGTGTATATATCAAATAACTAAGTATTTACAATAAGTACTTTTAAGATGGGTCTGTAAAAAAATAAAATGTTCTATTTGCAAAGCGCTAATAAATAAACAGTTGCACCAAACTGGCGCGGAGAAAAAATGGGCTGCCAAACATCTGGCAGCCCTTTGCTATCTGTACACTTTTTTGCACTTGCTTTTTTGCACTTGCTTTTTTGCACTTGCTTTTTTTGCATTAGCTGTTTTGCATTAGCTGTTTTGCATTAGCTGTTTTGCATTAGCTGTTGCATTAGCTGTTTTGCATTAGCTGTTTTGCATTAGCTGTTGCATTAGCTATTGTGCAGTATTAAAAGTGCAGTTTAACCTTCTCTAGAGAGTAGAATACTTTTTACCGTAATCGAGCATTTGCTGCAGAAAGTCGGTCGGATACTCTACTTTGTAGTCAATCACCTTACCATCTTTTTCAACAGGAGTGATGTCCGGGTTTATAAATCCGCCGTAAGGCTTGAGGTTTAGTGCTGCATATCTCTCCTTGAGCTCTTTGTGAAGTTCGGGGTCAATATTTATACCGTATGTGGCTATAAGGTTTTTGCCGGCTTCGTAATCGCCTTCTGATTTAATTCTTTGAAGCTCTTTAAGTAGAGTTGCAAAGAGTTGACGAAGTTTTGTATAGTCGTTGATCACGAAGTAGGTTTTGCCGTCGCGTACCTTTTTCTCAATTACATTTTCTGCTTTGCCGTTTTCGTAACACCACTCAGCTATCAGCTTACGACCTTGCATGTGTGCCTGTGTAACGTTTTTGCCAAGATCGATTCTTACAAACTGTGTGAAGATACCGTTGCGGATGTATGAGATGTATGATGCTTTGTATGCCTCTTCGTTTGGAAGAACACCTAGTTCTACAAGCTTGGGATCTGCTAGATAGTATAGTGCAAAGATATCGGCACGTGCCTCTTCCAGCGGTGAGCTGAACTCTTTCAGAGCATTAGATGAGGTGCCTTCAAGTAGCTGGCCTGATCCGTGTCCCAGACATTCGTGAAGGTCTGTATGAAGGTTTCCGGTAAGAGCTCCATATTCCTTGAGGAGAGCTATCTCGTCTTCGTCATATGAAAATTCAGTCGTCATGCTTTTTGGGGCCTCCTCTGCTGCCATATTATAAGCCTCGCTTATGTTTGCAATGGTAACAGATTTTGAACCGTACTCTTTGCGAATCCAGTCTGCATTAGGGAGGTTAATTCCAAGCGGTGATGTTGGATGACAGTCGCCACCGAGTTGTGCAACAGTGATAACCTTTGCCGAAACTCCCTTTACCTCTTTTTTCTTAAATTGAGGAGCAACCGGAGAGTTGTCTTCGAACCATTGTGCGTTTTGGCTTATAATTTCTGTTCTTTTAGATGCTTCAATGTCTTTAAAGTTTACTACAGCTTCCCATGTGGCCTTCATTCCGAGAGGGTCGTTGTAGTTTTCGATAAATCCGTTTATAAAGTCAACCTGACTTTGAGTATCCTGTACCCAGGCAACATTGTATAGATCCCAGGTGCGGAGGTCGCCGGTTTTGTAGTACTCTATCAGAAGTGCTATGTAGTTTCTCTGTGTGTCGTTCTCTGCAACCGCTGCTGCTTTTTCCAGATGATAAATTATCTTTTCGATAGCAACCCCGTAGAGACCGCCTACTTTGTAAACCTCTTCGTAAACCTTGCCGTCTTTTTTAACCAGCTTAGAGTTAAGGCCGTATGAAATCGGACGAGGGTCTTTCGGATCCTCCATCTTTGCATAAAACTCCTCGGCCTCTTTTCTGCTTACACCGTCATAGAAATTTACAGAACTACCCAACAGCAGGTCACCCTCTCCGGAGATGTTCTTTCTTTGTGGGTAGAGTGCCGGGTCGTAAAGCATTGGGACAATCTCTTCAATAAGCTCTTCCTGACCGCTGGCAGTCATAAGTCCTTTAAAATACTCCTGGCTGCATCCGGGGATAAATTTATCCTCGGCATAGTGGTGATGAATTCCGCTGCTAAAGAATACTCTCTTTGCGTATACAAGGAAATCGGCGTAGTCGCTGCTCTCTTTTTCGCCTGCGTAGTTGTCAAAGATAGTCTCGAGTACCTTACGGATTTTTAAACCATGTTTAAAGTTTTGATCCCAGAATATATCCCGGCCGCTCTTTGCTGCCTCGCTCAGGTGATATATATACTCCTTCTGATTAAATGTTAGAGAGTCCCAACCCGGAATACGGTATCTGATAACTCTCAGGTCGGCAAATTCGTCTGCCAGGTATCTGAATTTCTCCTCCTGTACACCTTTGCTGCCTGTTTGACATGAGCCCGCAAGGAGCCCGAAAGCCGATGCAAATAGCATAATTTTTAAGTACTTCATTGGTTATAAAATTTACAATATTGTTTGAGACAAAGATATGATTTTTTGACTACTTTTGCCTGCGCTAATTCAAAAGGTTTATGAACAGAGGTTTGCTGAGCATTCTGCTTCTGATTGTCTCTAACAGTTTTATGACAATGGCATGGTACGGCCATCTGAGGTTTAATATAGAAAGTAAGATAGGAAAATGGGGGCTGTTTGGAATTATACTAATAAGCTGGGGGATAGCGCTTTTTGAATATATTTTTCAGGTACCTGCCAACCGTATTGGTTATAAAGAGTTCGGAGGTCCCTTTTCGTTGGTGCAATTAAAAGTAATACAGGAGGTTATTACCCTCCTGGTATTTGTTGTCTTTTCTCTCGTGTTTTTTAAACAGGAGAGTTTTAAGATGAACCACTTTATTGCTTTTGTCTTTTTGGTGCTTGCGGTCTTCTTTATATTTAAAGACTAACCTCTCTGTTTTTAAATATTACCTTTGGCTATCTCTTGCTGAATTCCAGTACCTGAATTGTGTTGGATCCGTCTGTAGACTTCCACTTCTGGCTCTTCTTTTTAGATTCACTTATTATCCAGGTTTTTGAAAAGTCAGAGCCTTCGCTCTCAATCGTTACATATTTGTCTTTCTCCCATGTCCATTTGAACGGAAAGCTGTCATCACGGGTAATGCCCAGAATCGTATATTTAAGATTTTTCTCACCTGTTCCGTTGTTGTTAAAAACAAAGGTTCCGATATTGAATACAGATACTCCCTGTTCTGCAGGGTTTATTGTCTCGTAGCGATCCACGTTCCAAGTACCTGTGAGGCGATGAGAGCAGGATACTGTGATAATGGCTGCTAATGCCATTACTGAAATAAAGAGTATTTTGCTTTTCATAAACTTATTATTAATAACAGTTTAAGATAAACAAAATTTTTGAATTATTGTTGATTAACTAAGAGATTTTTGCAAACAGGGCGACGTAATTTTTACCATACTTTTTGGCACATTTAGGGCATGTAGTGTACCATTCGTATACTTTTTCAGCTTTTTTCCCTTTTGATTTGAGAATCTCCTGAAAATCTTTGTGCCACTTACCTGTTTCACTGTAATTTCCTTCGTATACTTTGCAGAAAAAAGAGCCGCTCAGCTTTTCGTTCTGTACTCCCGGGACCTCTTTGTTAACGGCAATCAGCAGATTCATATTCCATAAAGAGGTGTGGTCGGAAAGACACATCCAATCCTCTGTTTCTGCTCCGGCTTCGGTTATTTTGGTGTAAGCTTTGGTCATCACTTTGCCGAATCCGACAGGCATGTACATAAAGGTAAATACCTTAGTTTTTACAAACTGTTTTTCGCTCCAGTTAAATGTTATGCCGTCCCAATCTTCGGGGATAAATTTTGGGCAGCATTGTTCATCTGAATTTTTTGTGCTCATGATTTAGATGTGTTTAAAATGGCGATTGATACATGAAGATTATTTACTAATGTATTTATGCCTTGATAATATCTTTAATCGGGTCTAAATATTTGAAAAGTAGTTTCTATATCTACATTCCCCTTGACCATTGCGTAAACCGGGCAGTAGGTCTCCTCTGAGAGCTGAATTATCTTTTTCATATCAAGATCGGTTATATCAGGTGACTTGATCTCAATTTTAAGATTTATTTTGCTGAATCCTGTAGGATGGTCTTGTCTTCGTATTCCGTTAGAGTCAATCTTTAAACCGGTTATGGTTTTACCCATCTTTCTTAAAAATGTTAAAAGTGATGTACCAAGACACGACGAGATGCTCATTAGAAGCAGTTCAAGGGAGGTGTAACCAAGATTGTCACCAAGAGGAGGGGTGTAGTCGATTGAAACAGGCAAATTGCCTTCTACCGAACCTTCGAAGTTTAACCTGTCGTTAATAAGCCTGATTGAGGCTGACAGCTCTTTTGATTTGTCTGACATGATAAATAGAATTAATAATATGACACTCCCGGAGTGTCGGAAATGTAATCAGTTAAATAGGAATATTTTATATCAAAAATTACTTTGCAGATTCAAAAAGTCTCTCAAGACCTGAATATGGTTGCAGGGTGCTCACTTTAAACAGAGACAACCCATGTTTGACTATAGGAAGCCTTCCAAGTATATCTTTTGCCTCCTGTTTATCTTTACATTCCAGAATAATCACGGCATTGTGAAGATCGTCAAAGTATATTTCCCGTATTATATTTTTCTTTATTAGTTCGTAAACTGCCTCAGCTTCAGATTTTAAGATCTCTTTGGCATGTTCCCAGTTGGTGCCTTCGATCTCTTTTTCGATTGCCAATATCTTCATATGCAATGGTATAAGTTATGAATTGGAGCTGAAATTTTGAATGAAAAACGGTGTAAATCTACAAATCTTTTTAAAATTGATGCATATTTGCATATAATTTCGTGATAATAAAAATAAAATGAGAGATTTTGCGGCAATAGATTTCGAGACAGCAAACGAAAGCTTATCTAGTATTTGCAGCGTAGGTGTTGTGATTGTCAGGGGAGGAGAGGTGGTTGATAAATATTACAGCCTTGTTCAGCCTGAGCCAAATTATTATAACTACGGTAACAGCTGTGTTCATGGTTTGACGAGGGAGGATACAGAGGAGGCAAGGGTTTTTTCAAAGGTGTGGGCAGATATTGAGCCTATTATTGAGGGCTTGCCGCTTGTTGCTCATAATAAAAGCTTTGATGAGGGCTGCCTTAAGGCTGCTTTCAGAACATATTGTATGGATTATCCTGATTATGAATTTTACTGCACTCTTCAGGCATCAAGGAAAACTCTTGGAAAGAGCTTGGTTAATCATAAATTGAATACTGTGGCGGAGTATTGTGGTTTTAATCTTGAAAATCACCATAATGCACTTGCCGATGCAGAGGCTTGTGCAGCAATAGCACTTAAATTGCTTTAATAAATAATATCAACTAATTTTTATTACAGCAATTATCGTTTCCTTCTTGAATTGGAGGGCATTTGACTGTTCCATAAGAACAGAAAACGCAGCAATCTCCACTTTTAGGCTTTAATATTGTTTTACAGTTTGTACATTCATAAAAGAACTGACATGCATTAATCGGCATATCTTCTTCTTTTTGAAAACCACAATCTGGACATTTAAGTGTTGATTTAGTAATAATCTTTTTATTAGTCATATGTTGCTACTTAATCAGGAGTTAATGTTGTTTTCGTACTCCCTGACAACAAGCGTAGCATTCTCTTGGTCTTCGGGGTTTACAAAAAGTTTAACAGCACCTGCTCCACCCGGTTCTGCCCACCAAGGAGCGATTGTCCCCAATAGTTCATCTTTTAGATATGACTCTATTCCGGCATTTTCGAGTAGGCTTCTTACCATTTCGCACTGGAGGTATGTACCTCGAAATATTTTTACAGGCTCTTTATTCATAAAGTTAATTTTGATTACCTTCGAAATGGCTACGCTACAGTTAGTACTTGATAACTCCGCATTTTTTTGCATAATCGTCAAGCTCTTTGTAGTGCTTTTCTAGGCTCTGCAGTAGTTTAATCTGAGCTCTTGCCCTTACGAGGTTGTGTTCGGGATAGTCTGTCTTGTAGTAGTTATCGCCATCAAGATAGTCGTCCAGAAATCTGACAGCCTGCTCGTATGTCAGGAGTTTTGCTCCAAATGCAAGTGTCTCTACCTCAGATTTTTTGAGGAACATCCTTGTTTTATCAAGGAATCCTTTAATGAATGATTTAGCAAGATCAAGATCCAGTTCTACATTTTTAATGTCTGTGTCATCTTCTTTGCCTGTATTGGCCCCACTTCTTATGGCATCTCCAACATCGTAGCAAACGTAACCCGGCATTACCGTATCAAGATCTACAACGCATAAAACATCGTCATTTTTGTCAAAAAGGATGTTGTTGAATTTTGTGTCCTGATGTACAACTCTTGTTGGCAGAATTCCCTTTTCTCCGAGATCTGCTATCATCAGAAAATCGTGACTCTTATTTAAAAGGAAATCTACCTCTTTATTAACATCTTTTAATCTGCCTGCAGGGTTAATTGCAACTCTTCTGCGAAGATTCTCTATCCTTACCGGAGTGTTGTGAAAATTGGGAATTACTTCGCATAGTCTTTTCCCCGGAAAATCTTTGAGATATTTGTGGAATTGACCAAAGGCCCTTCCCGCAACCTCTGCCATCGCAGGAGTCTCCATCTTATCATATGAGTGACTATCTTCAATAAAGAGAAAAATTCTCCAGTAGTCACCGTTACTGTCCCAGTAGTATAGTTTTGTGCTCTCTCCTTTCCCTATTGCTATAGGTGTGAGAACATGCCTGTCAATATCCTGAATGCCTTTTAAAATAATCTTATTGCGAATAAAATCTGTTACCAGTTTAATGTTGTATTGCAGGCTTTCCACATCCCTGAATACATGATGATTAATCTTTTGTAACAGGTAGTTGGGATGGTATGGGTCTTTGGTAATGACTTTCCATGAATTGTTAATGAGACCGCTGCTCAATTCTACAATTTCTGCTACAGGGTGCGGAAGCAGTCCCACGGCTACCATTTCCACTGCACTCTTTGGAACATAATTCATAAACAACAGATTAATTGGGTGATTTTTTCGTTTATGTAAAAATACTATTTTTTACTCAAAAATCAGATAATTCTTAACATAAAAAAAGAGAGAACCCGCAAAGGTTCTCTCAAGATTCGATATGATTTCAGTCGCGGCCCGATATTTAGAATTTAAATCCAAAAGAAATACCTGCCCTGAGTCCGCCCCATAATCCATCAAATGCAACACTGGCTTTATTGGATGTTACAGTTACTGTCTTTTCAATAAATGGTATGTCAATACTTTCAAGGGCGTCTCTGATTTCGTTCTGAGCTTCAGTTGACATAGGTGACGAAGAGTTCCCGATAAGTTCTCCTTTGCTGTTCCCTACGTGAGGGCCAAGTATCCACCAGTCAAGTACAAGATGTTTGCTTAATGCCCATTGAGCTCCGAACATTACTCCGAATGTATTTGCAGAGTTTGATCCCTCCAATGTAATTGTATTTTCAGTAGGGGTTGGGCCTCCCTCTTCATATGATACGCTCAGGTTTGAAGCATTAAATTTTGCATATCTGTAAAAAGGCGCAATGTAAAAACCTCTGCCATACCCTTTTTTACCAACATACCACCTGACTTCCGGAGTAATCGCAGTGTGAGATAGTGTAAGCTTGTTGAGCATATCCTCTACATCCGGATCGTCATCTGACATACTGATAATTGAATTTTTAAATGGTATGTTTCCTGAAGGCATTGTTTTATACGAAAGTGCAACCGAAAGTTTTTTGGTGAGCACTCTTTCAAACTGAAATGAGTAGTTTCTGATTGGTATGGCTGTCAGATTTACTTTAAAGAGATTCATCTGCTGCTTAACTTCGGTATCTGTTTGATATGAAGATCCATATGAGGTTTCTTTAATTTCTGATGTGGCTTGTGCCGAGGCAAAACCTGTTAAGCCTAAGAAAAGTGAAATGAGAATAATCTTTTTCATAATGATTGGTTTAAGTAAACGAAATATAATAAAAAAAAGGTAATGTTGACCTCCATATGATTTATTTTTATAAATTGTAAGTAAATTAAAAATGTAAAAATATAAAACTTAAGCTATGAAATATTTGAAAATTATGTCTTTGTGTATATTTTCTTTGTTAAGCGTGTTTGGTTGTAAAGTGAACACGGGAGACACCCTTAACATTATCCCGAAACCAGTATCTGTAAAAGTATTTAATGGGGCATTCACACTATCATCCACTACCCCTGTTCTTTATAATTTCGATATTGAAAAGAGCGGGTTAATAATTGAAACATTATCAGCACATCTGTCAAATTATTACCAATTTATTGGAATACCATCTGAATATAGCAACAGTGCGGCTAAAGGTTCGGTTTTCTTAAACTTAAATCCTAAATCGAAAATGCCAAAAGAGGGCTACAAAATTTCAGTTAATAAGCGCGGAGTTGAAATTGAAGCGTCGGAAATGAATGGCTTGTACTACGGAGTACAGACTTTAATTCAGATGATGCCTGCAGAGAGTGGAATGTTTGAGAGCGTTGAGATTCCTTTTGCCGCTGTTGAGGATTATCCAAGATTCAGTTGGCGTGGCCTCCATCTTGATGTCTGCCGCCATTTTATGCCAAAGGAATTTATATTTAAGTATCTGGATTATATGGCAATGCATAAATATAATACTTTCCATTTTCATTTGACAGAAGATCAGGGTTGGAGAATAGAGATAAAAAAATATCCGCTTCTAACTGAGGTTGGTTCAATTAGAAAGGAGACAATTGTGGGCCATGGCAGAACCTCAAAGGAGTATGATGGTACCCCTCATGGTGGTTTCTATACACAAGAAGATATTAAAGAGATTGTAAAGTATGCTGCCGACAGATTTATTACTGTTGTACCGGAGATCGAAATGCCGGGGCATGCACTTGCGGCACTTGCATCTTATCCTGAACTTGGCTGCACCGGAGGGCCTTATGAGGTTGCTACCAGATGGGGTGTTTTTCATGATGTAATGTGCGCGGGAAAGGAGACAACATTTGAATTCCTGGAAAATGTATTATCTGAGATTCTGGAACTATTCCCATCTGAATATATCCATATTGGAGGAGATGAATGCCCTAAAACAAAATGGGAGGAGTGTCCTTTGTGTCAGCAGAGAATCAAAGATGAGGGGCTGAAGGATGAGCATGAACTACAAAGCTATTTTATACAAAGGATGGAGCGTTTTCTGAATTCAAAAGGTAGAAAATTGATTGGATGGGATGAAATTCTGGAAGGAGGGCTTGCACCAAACGCTGCTGTTATGTCTTGGCGAGGAGTAGATGGAGGTGTAGAGGCAGCTAAACAGCAGCATAATGTAGTTATGACACCGGGTTCTCATTGTTATCTTGATCACTATCAAGGTAATCCTGAAACAGAGCCACTTGCGATTGGCGGATTTACACCTCTTGAAGAGATTTACTCATATGAACCTGTTCCTGATACTTTGACTGTTGATGAGGCAAAATATATAATGGGAGCTCAGGGAAATGTCTGGACAGAGTATATGAAGACAAGCGACCATGTTGAATATATGGTGTATCCTCGTGCAGCAGCATTGGCGGAGGTTGTGTGGAGTCCGAAAGCAGAGAGAAGTTATGAAGAGTTTCTGAACAGATTAAGGATTCTTGCCAAAAGGTACGATTTTTACGGATTAAATTACTCTAAAGTTGCATTCACTCAAAATTTAACGGAATAAACTTTATAGTCAGTCAGTTTGTTAATTGTTATATGAACTATATTTTTACTTTAATTTCACTCCTTTTTTTCTTTTCCAGTATGGTCTCTTTTGGTGTGGCTGCGCTTGCATGGAAGAGAAAAAAGGAGAGGGGAGCTTCTGAACTTGCGATGCTGATGCTTTCGGCAGGTCTCTGGTCTTTTTTTGTAATCTTTGAGACTGCGGCAACCACCATTGATGTTAAAATATTCTGGTCGAAGGTTGCCTATATAGGTGCATTATCAACCCCTGTTCTTTTTCTTATTCTGGTTTTACGTTTTGTCGGGAAAGACAAATATCTTAAAACAAAATACCAGATCGCACTATGGACTGTACCGGTAATCACTTTTATACTCACTATTACAAACGAATATCATAATTTAGTATGGACCGGCTATGCACCAATATCGCCTGATACAAATCTGACTCAGTACTATCACGGAATTGCTTTTTGGTTGGGTAATCTTTTATATAATTACCTTCTTTTAGTAATAACCTCTGCATATCTGCTCACATTTATTTTTGAAAAGATATCTACTTTCAGATCCCAGGGAATTTACCTTCTTGCAGCTTCGTTATGCCCGTGGATAGCAAGTATCTTTTATGTAACTGCAAAAAACCCTGTTCCGGGCTTTGACCTTGTGCCTCACAGTATGGTAATAAGCGGAATTCTTATGGCAATTGCCATTTCGCGTAACCGTTTTCTTGATCTTATACCTGTAGCAAGGGAAACACTTTTTGAGACCCTTTCCGAAGGTATAATTGTACTTGATACCAATAACAGAATTCAGGATATAAATGATACTGCCCGTGAGTTTCTGGGTATCGCCTCAAAAAATATTACAGGTGTAAATATTGAAACACAGGAGGTAAGAGAAAAGAGTATTGTTAATGCAATACTTGGAGATCACAGAGAATCAAGAGTTGATGTGTCCGGTAAGCTGGGTACATACACTTATGTTATTTTAAAGCAGAAACTCAAAGATTATCCGGGAAGCAACCTTATAATTATAAGAGATATAACTAACGAAATATTAAGAGAAAAGCAGATTAAACTGAGTAATGACAACTACCAGCAGCTATACAATATGTTTAGAATGATGTCTGATAATATGCAGGATATGTTGTGGGCTAAAGATCTGGATAAGAGATTTATATTTGTTAATAAGGCAATGTGCAGTAATTTCCTCTTTGCGAAAGATTTAAATGAACCAATTGGAAAGACAAATACATATTTTGCCGACAGAGAGGTTTTGTCAAACCCCGAAAACAAACTATGGCATACTTTCAGGTCGATGTGTGAAGATTCAGACCAGGTTGTTATTGATACTGCACAACCTGCAAGATTCGAAGAGGAGGGATATTTAAGAGGCAGATTCTGTGTTATGGATGTTAATAAGGCGCCGATATTTAATGCAGAGGGAATAATGATCGGGATTGTGGGAAGCGCGAGGGAAATTACGCAGGAAAAACTCAACCATGAGGAGCTTTTAATAGCCAAAAGGAGGGCAGAGGAGAGCGATAATCTAAAGAGTTCATTCCTCACTAACCTAAGCCACGAGATAAGGACCCCGATGAATTCTATTACAGGTTTTCTGGAGCTTTTGCAGAGTGATGATGTAAATATTGAGGAGCAGAAAACCTATATTGAGCAACTTAGAAAGAGCAGCGGAAGAATTCTATCTACCCTGAATGATATTATTGAGGTCTCGAAAATTGAAGCGGGTCAGATTCAATTAGAAGAGAGCAGTGTTAATCTAAATGAAACACTTGATTACTTCATTTCCAGATTTAATTCTGATGCAGAGGAAAAAGGTCTGGAACTCTTATCTGTAAAGGGGCTGGATAACTATCAGGCATTTGTTAAAATAGATAGACTAAAATTAAACTCCATACTTAACAACCTTATAAAAAATGCAATAAAATTCACTTACAGGGGAAGCGTTAAATTCGGTTATGAGTTAAAGGGAAATAAAATTGAACTGTTTGTGGAGGACACAGGCATAGGTATTCCTAAAGAGCGCCATGAATCGGTATTCTATAGATTTGTACAGGCAGATCAGAGTCTTACAAGGCCTTATGAGGGTTCAGGCATCGGACTCTCTATTGTAAAGGCTTATGTTGAGCTGATGGGAGGAGTTGTAACACTGGAGTCGGAGCTTGGTAAAGGGAGCAGATTCAGTTTTGAAATAGAGTATAAACCGGTTGTTTTTCCTAATTAAATTTTAACAATTTATTATCGATTATATCAAAAGCAGTAATTAAGTGTAATTATTGCTTTTTTTTAATATGTACATAACCAAGATGTTATTTCATTATCTTAAATCAAAATATACAATTTTAATTTGTAACAATTTTCTTCATATCTTTTCAGCAAAAAGAATGAAGAGTTTTTCTATTGGAGATTTAAATCTTTCGGTACCGATTGTTCAGGGAGGAATGGGTGTTGGTATTTCGATGTCGGGACTTGCTGCAGCGGTTGCCAATGAAGGTGGAGTAGGTGTTATATCATGTGCAGGTATAGGATTATTATATAAAGAGCAATCGAAGGATTTCTTCGAAGCATCAATACTTGGTCTAAAAGAGGAGATCAGGAGAGCAAGAGAAAAAGCAAAGGGTGTTATAGGTGTAAATATTATGGTTGCACTCACCAATTTTTCAGATATGGTTAAAACAGCCATTGCATCTAAAGCCGATATAATTTTTGCAGGTGCAGGCCTTCCTCTCGATTTACCCTCTTTCCTTAAAAAGGACAGTACGACAAAGCTTGTTCCTATTGTCTCTTCTGCGAGAGCGGCAGCTCTTATTTGTGAAAAGTGGATTAAAAATTATAACTATGTTCCCGATGCAATTGTTTTGGAGGGGCCTAAAGCAGGGGGGCA
This sequence comes from Bacteroidales bacterium, assembly GCA_036677745.1. GTDB lineage: Bacteria > Bacteroidota > Bacteroidia > Bacteroidales > UBA932 > Bact-08. The sequence continues at coordinate 324,463 of JAVBVW010000003.1, read as the reverse complement.
TCTTGGATTTAAATCTGATCAGATAGAAGATAAACACTATTCTCTCGAAGAGCTTCTACCACCGATGGTTGCTGAGATAAAAAAATATGAAGAGGAGTATAATAAAAGGATCCCTATAATAGCCGGTGGAGGTATCTATACAGGTAAGGATATTCAAAGAATTTTGGACTTGGGAGCATCTGCAGTTCAGATGGGTACAAGATTTGTCACAACAGAAGAGTGTGATGCTTCGATTGAATTTAAAAATAGTTACATTAATGCCGTCGAGGGTGATATAGAGATTATAAAAAGTCCTGTAGGGCTTCCCGGCAGGGCTATAGGATCAAAATTTCTTGACAGGGTAAAAAAGGGTCTGGAAAAGCCCGGGGGATGTGGTTTCCATTGCATTAAAACCTGTGATTACACAAAGAGTCCATATTGCATAATAATGGCTCTGTACAATGCTTTCAGGGGAAATTTCAACAGAGGTTATGCCTTTTGCGGGAGTAATGCATATAAGGCTGAAAAAATACTCACTGTAAAGGAGACAATCAGGCTTTTAATGGAAGAAATGAGAAATGATTAAAAATAATTTGCTTTTATTGGTATTTATTGCATACCTTTGAGCCACATTTTTTTAAAACAACATGAATAAAGGAACAGTAAAATTCTTTGATGAGACTAAAGGTTTTGGCTTCATTAAAGACGAGCAATCAGGAACCGATTATTTTGTACACGTAACCGGACTGAAATCAAAAATTAAAGACAACGATCAGGTTACTTTTGACCTGGAACAAGGAAAAAGAGGATTAAACGCCGTAAATGTTAAATTAGCGTAGTAAATTATCACTGAAAAGTAATATATATAACTCTTTTCGAATCGCAGAAGGCCCCGGTAATCCGGGGCTTTTTTATTTAATAGCAGATTTTTGAATCTTTTTGTGTGTTTCAAGATAAACTGGTAGTGCTGCAGAGCCGTACCATGGATATAGATCTGCATCCAGTACACCGGCATTTACAGCAGGATCTGTTCTAACCATTTTTCTTGCCTCAGTAGTATCCGAAGTATTAAGGATAAAGAGCCCCCGGAAGTTATTCCGGTTTTTTTGGAAAGGCCCTGCCACAATAAGTTTACCCTGTTCAGAGAGAATTGTCATATTGCTCATATGACCGGCAAAAAGTGAGTCTAATAGCTTTTTGTCGGTAGTATTATTACTTCCGGTTTTTAATATAACCAGAACGTAACTCTTCATTCCGTAATCATCTGCTCCTAACTCTGTCGCAAGTTTATGGTCATATTCTATATTGTTGTTTTGTGCAGCAGCTGATTCTAAAATTAATAAGGCAATAATAGTATAAATCGAATATTTAATTAGTCTTTTCATGATATCTCCAGCTTTTAAATATGCTTCTCATTTATTAACGGGGATTGTGAATATGAAATCACTCCCTTTACCGATTTCGCTCTCTACTCTGATCTCTCCGCCGTTTGTTTGTATGAACTCTTTGCAAAGTACAAGGCCCAGACCTGTCCCGGATTCATTCTCTGTCCCTGCTGTAGAGTTATGTGCTCCAACAACCCAGAGTTTTTCGATTTTCTCTTTTTCAATACCAACACCCTTGTCCGAAACGGTTATTTGAGCCATATCTCCATTAAGGTGAACTTTTATGTCAACGTCAGATCCTTTGTATGAAAATTTAATTGCGTTAGAAACGAGATTCCTTATAATTGTTTTTACCATGTTTCTGTCACAGTATAGCTCTATTCCGAGAGTATCTTTAAAGTTTAATATGATTCCTTTATCTTCTGCCTGAACAGATAGTTGCTCCGAGAGCTCTTTCCAGATTTCTTGTAGTTTAACAGGTTCCGGATTAAATGTTACCTTACCCAACTGTGATCTTGACCATAATAGTAGGTCTTCCAGCAGCTTGTATGTTGTATTGCTTGATGAGTATAGCATCTCTATCATCTCTTCTGCCTCTTTAACATCCAGAGTTCTGAAATTTGTCCTTAGAAACTCAGTGAAGCCAAGAAGTGCAGTGAATGGATTCTTGAGGTCGTGAGCAATAATGGAGAAGAACTTGTCTTTGGTAGCATTGGCATCATTTAGCTCTTTATTTACCTCATTAAGTTTTTTAAGAGTCTCTTCCAGATTTCTCTTCTCTTTTATAAGCTGTCTTTGCAGATTGCCTATCTCACGGTTTAGATTATGCATCATAAGATTCTGATGCATTAACTGCGCAGAATCGGCTCCCCCGATAATAAGCATCTGATCGTCTTTTCTGTAAACTGTACCCAGTATGGAGTTGTTTATTGCCGAGTAATCTCCGATTGTTATATAGCCTTTGTAGATATTACAGTCAGGACAATCTTTTATTATCAATTTATCAAATGATGGATTCAAGAGACTGTCCGCAGGATCCAGGTCACGAAAAAGTTCCTTGATTGCACTGTTAGCAAAAATAAGAGACCTGTCTTTGTTAAATATGGCAATACACAGGGTATTACTGTCAGTAATGTTGGATTCGATTTCTCTGCTCCATTTGTTAAGTACAGATTCTATCATACTGTTTATTTAACGCTCAGATTAATTCTCTTTTGTGCTATTAAGGAACTCTTCCAATGCATAAAGATCTGGTAAATATATTATATTGGGATATCTCTTAAGCAAATCTTTCGAACCTGTTGTAAGGCCTTGACCGCCGGCCAAGATTATGAGGTTTGGACAGGAGTTGTGTACTGTTTCAATCAGTTTCTCAAGAGATTTTATATGGTAATTTATACTTACAGAGACAGCCAGAATATCAGGTTTAACAGATTCAACAAAATTTACAAGATCATCCAGCGGATTGTTTGCACCAAGATAGTGAACATTAAACCCATGCATCTCAAAAAGGTCTGACACCATTTTCAGGCCAATCTGATGTACTTCGTTTTCTACAGATGCCGCCACAACAGTCTGATCTCTTTTTTCGACTGCAATAATTTTGGAGTATTGTTCATTGAGAACAGATTCAACTATGGCCGATGCCAGATGCTCAGTTGCAACACTAATCTCTCCTTTTTCCCACATTTCGCCAACTTTGTACAGAGCCTCTCTGATTACCTTTTCGTAAATATCTTTTACAGAGTTCCCTGAGTCATAGAGTTCGGCTACTATCGCAGCACCGTTGTTTCTGTCGCCTGAAAGTATTGCCTTAAGAAAGCTGGTCTGATAACTGCTAATATCCATAAACTATAATTTGTTTCCCCGAATAAAGTTACAAAATATAATCAGGATACTAATCAATATGTATGAAATTCTAGTGTGAGAAGTGTTGTCAGATCTCTTTGCGCATTACAAAATCGTCCATAAAAAAATTATGGCCGATAGGGATCTTCTCTTCGTGAATTATCTCAAAGCCCAGATTGCTGTAAAATGAAATTGCCGGATTGTTCTTGTTTACGTTTAGTGTGAGATAGATGTCCCCCGATTTTTTTGCCAGTTGTTCTATGCTGGTCATCAATGCACTCCCTATACCTTCGCCCTGAAATTCGGGAAGTATATATATTTTGTGAATTTTTGTAGCCCTTTTACAATGGAAGTTGGGTTCGTAAGATGCATACCCGGCGTGAATTTCATTGTTAAGATCCGGAGTGAATCCGGCGAGGAGGAATTTGTGGCCGCTCAGATTTATCTGCTCAATGAGGGATTCTGTACTATACATCATTTTGAGCATATATGAGATCTGTTCAGGTGATAAAATTGCCGAAAAGGTTTCCGGCCAGGTTTTTCTGGCAATTTCCTGAATTATTGGAATGTCTTTTATATTTGCCTGATTAATGTTTATCATGCAATTATAAGTTAATTTACTTCACCTTTTTGACATTACAGGCGTTCATTCCCCTCTGACCTCTTTCAATTTCGAACTGTACCATGTCATTCTCTTCTATCGGTTCCAACAGGCCGTTTACATGAACAAAAAATTTCTCCTGTGTGCTTGTCTCTTTTATAAAGCCAAAACCTTTTGACTGGTTAAAGAATTCTACTTTGCCTTTCCTTACTGAATCAATCTCTTCTTCCTCTCTTTTAGGTGTTGAAATATTAATCTCCTCTGACTTGATTTTATGTTTTTTTGCAGGATCCGGCGGTGTGCTGCTAAGCATCCCGTTTTCATCTACAAAAGCAAGCATATCTTCAAAGGAGCCTCCCGGAGAGTTGGCTTTCCGCTCCTCTTTCTTTTGCTGTTTCTCCAGCCTTTTACTAATTCTTTTTTTCTCTTTTTCTCTCTTGTTGAATGTAATTTGTGATTTTGCCATATTTTGTTTTTAGTTATACATATACAATCTGAACAGATAAGAAGAGTATATGAAGAATTTTATCTTTACAAAGATACAAATAATAATGCTAACTGTTTTGTTTTGGAAATGATATTCTTAAATTTGTCAGAATCAAATGATTTTGTACGTTTTTATTAACAAATCAATGTTTTATATATGAAAAATAAATTAAGAAGCTTACTATTGTTAACAATAGTATGTTTCACTTTTGCCGGAAATGCTTTTGCTGTTTCCAAAGAGTTGCAGCCTGAGAGCAGACTTATGAGGTTTCCGGATATTCACGGAGATAAAATTGTCTTCTCTTATGCCGGAGATCTTTATATATCTGCAACAGGTGATGGTTTAGCCAGACGGCTTACCTCTCATAACGGCTATGAGATGTTTGCAAAATTTTCACCGGACGGTAGTATGATTGCCTTTACAGGCCAATATGATGGTAATACTGAGGTTTTTGTAATATCATCTGAGGGTGGTGAGCCAAGAAGATTGACATTCACCCCAACTCTGGGAAGAGACGATGTAGGAGACAGAATGGGGCCGAATAACATTGTAATGGACTGGTCGGCAGATGGAAAAAATATTCTGTACAGAACAAGATCATTCTCGTTTAATGACTTCACGGGTCAATTAATGACGGTCCCTGTGTCGGGGGGTATCTCAACTCCTGTCCCTTTGAAAAATGGTGGATTTGCAAGTTATTCCCCTGATGGTAAGTTTATAGCATATAATCACATTTTCAGGGAATTCAGGACATGGAAGCGATATTCGGGAGGAATGGCGGATGATATCAGAATATTCAACCTAAATACTAAGAGTTCTGAAAAAGTAACTGATAATAAAAATCAGGATGTATTTCCTATGTGGAACTCTAAGGGAGATAAACTATTCTATATTTCAGACAGGGACGGATATATGAATTTGTACGGATATGATATAAAATCCGGGATTACAAAGCAACTTTCTCATTATAAAGATTATGATATTAAATTCCCTTCGGCGGGAGGAGATTTTATTGTTTATGAAAATGGCGGTTATCTTATGAAATATGATATTACAGCTGATAAACATGAACGGTTAAAAATATTTGTCAGGAACGATCAGAACTATTCAAGACCGGAGTGGAAAGATCTTTCAAAAAGCGTAAGAGCTATGTCTCTTTCACCAAACGGTGAGAGAATTCTTGCAACGGCAAGGGGTGATATTTTCTCAGTTCCTGCAAAAAGTGGTGTTACCTTTAATCTCACAAATTCAAGTGATGCAAATGATAAAGGAGCAGACTGGGCTCCGGATGGCAGTGGTTATGCCTATATATCTGATAAAGATGGTGAGTTTAATATTTACTTTTTTGACAATGCTACAAAAAAAGAGAGAAAACTTACTGATATTAAGGGGTATATCTTTGGGTTTGAGTGGTCTCCGGATTCAAAAAAGATTCTCTGGAGCGAAAAGAAAAATACACTTAACCTGCTGGATATCTCAACGGGTAAAAATGTCGTTATTGAGGAGTCGGGAATCAGTCCCATAAATGACTATAACTGGTCTCCGGATTCAAGATATATTGTTTATACCCGTCCGGGAAAGCAACTGAGCACTGTAATGGTATATCAATTGAAAGATGGTAAAAAGTTTCAGATATCTGATGAGTGGTATACTTCCGGTTCAGGAAATTTCAGTAAAGAGGGAAAGCATCTTTTATTTGTTTCAAGCAGAACATTTAATCCTACTTACAGCAATACGGAATGGAACCACGCATATACAAATATGAGCCGGATTTATCTTCTTCCTCTTACAGACGATGCATTTGTACCTTTTGCTGCAAAAAATGATACTGTATCTGTAGTCAGATCAGAGGTCGAAAAACCAAAAAGCAGTAACGGACAAAAGGGAGAGATGGTTTATAACTTCGATAACATAAAGAACAGACTTGTCGAAATTCCGGTTGCAGCATCTTCCTATGGTGACCTTCACATGATAGGAAATCAAATTTATTACAGTTCAAGACGCGGTACCTACATTTATGATACAGATGCAAAAAAAGAGATTGATCTTGGAGCAAGAATAATTTTCAGCCACGGTTACAGAAAAGCTTTGGCAATATCTGGTTCAAATGCTCAGGTGATTGATATTCCAAAAGGGGCAGTTACAGTCAATAAGCCAATATCTATGGCTGGTGTAAGAAAACTTGTAAATTACAGAGAGGAGTGGATGCAGATTTACAATGAGACCTGGAGACAGATGAGAGATTTCTTCTATGCCAAAAATATGCATGGTGTTAACTGGGATGATGTTTATAAAAAATATTCTGTTCTGGTTCCTCACGTTAATCACAGATCAGATCTTACATATATATTAGGAGAGATGATTGGTGAACTGAATGTGGGTCATGCCTATTCACAAAATGGAGAGAAGCCGGAACCATCAAGAGTACAAACAGGTCTGCTTGGGGCTCATTTTTCCAAAGACAAATCTGGTTTTTTCAAAGTTGTTAAGATAATTGAGGGTGAAAACTGGAGTAAAGAGACAAGATCTCCGCTAACATTGCCTGGTGTAGAGGTTAAAGAGGGTGATTTTATAATTGCTGTTAACGGGAAAAATCTAAATGAAGTGAAGGATATTTATGAGACTCTTGTTGGTACTGCCGGAACACTTGTTGAGCTGGCAGTCAATTCTAAACCGGAAGTTGAGGGTGCTAAAAAAGTGTATGTCGAGCCGATTTCAGATGAATCTTCGTTATACTACTTTAATTGGGTGAGAAATAATATTAAGAAGGTCTCAGAAGCCACCAACGGGGAGGTTGGCTATATACACATACCTGATATGGGGGTAGCCGGGCTGAATGAGTTTGTAAAACACTACTATCCTCAGCTTGGTAAAAAGGCTCTGATTATTGATGACAGAGGCAATGGCGGAGGAAATGTATCTCCGATGATAATTGAGAGGCTGCAGAGAACAATTACATTCTTTACAATGCATACAAATCAGACAGAGGGTTCACTTAATCCGGTAGGAACCTTCCACGGGCCTAAAGTGTTGCTTGTAAACGAATATTCTGCTTCTGACGGGGATCTTTTCCCTTACAGATTCAAAAAGAATGGTCTGGGAACTGTTATCGGCAAACGCACCTGGGGTGGAGTTGTAGGTTACAGTGGTACTATTCCTGTTGTTGACGGTGGCTCAATTGTAACCCCATCTTATGCTCCATTTGCCGCAGACGGAAGCGGATGGATTATTGAAGGAGATGGAGTAACTCCGGATATAGAAATATCAAATGACCCGTACAAAGATTTTATGGGTGAGGACGAACAGCTGAATAAAGCTATAGAGGTTATTAAGGCACAGATGAAAGATTTCAAATATCTGAAACCGGTTATACCGCAGTTCCCGGATAAAAGTGCTCCGAGATAGAGATGCATTTTTAAACTAAAAAAAAGAGGGTGTCTGAATTTTCAGTCACCCTCTTTTTTCAAAAAACTGCGCTGCAGTTTATGCTTTTTGAAACTATGAATTTGAAACTACTTTAATTTTAATTTAACCCCCACAAACTGCAGCGAAGTCTCATGATTTTTGCGGAACCCAAACTTAGGCAATAAAACTCATGAATGCTTCTGTTGCGGTTGCTGTTATAAATTGTTTCGTTTTTGCTATTTGTAAAGTGCAGATATACAAGGTGTGTGTAATTATCTGTCGCAAAATGTTTCAGTGTGAGAGATCGGATTATTCTTCATTTTGAAACACTTTTTTATGAATTCTGCCCTTTAATGAGCGTATGCTGGACTGAGTTGTGTTAAGAAAATCTCCTATTTCCTGATTTGAAAAACCATCTTCGCTTAGTATAAAAACCAGCTTTTCGTAGTCTGTTAGTTTGTCAAGATTCGGATGATAGCTGTACATCTCAGAAAACTCCTCCTTTGATGTTATTGATGCCAGAGATGATCTGGTCATAAGATTGGTCTGTTCAATTATCGAAGTAAGACTGTCAAATATTTCAGAAGAGACACGCCTGCTTCTTAAAGCCTCCTTATACACGTTGTCAATCAGCTGAGGCAGTACATACGAGGTTGTCTTTAAAATCTCTGATGTTATCCATAACCTTCTGTTATCCTGTTTGTAGTGTGCCTTTTCTTTTACCGCCATAACTGCTTTATTATGATGCTTTTTAAGGAGCCTCATAATAATATATATTGTTGTAAGCGAAAGGATTGTTATTAAGATTACTATAAATATAAGTACGGTTCTCTGGCTTTTCAGCGATTTTATCTCTGCCTCTTTGCTAGTGATATCATATTTTCTTTCGATTTCTGCAACTCTGTTGATAGACATTCTAGTGAATGCCTTCATATAGGTAGTATATGCCAATTTATAGTTTGTAAGAGCCTCTTTATAATTATTATCTTCGGCATATAGTTCAGCAAGGTATTTATAGTAATAGTGACTGTCGGTTTCAAGAGTATCTGTAATTGAGGCAACAGCAAGTTTGCTGTAATGGAGAGTACTGTCTTTATTATTATCTCTTTTAAAAAAATTAGCTATTATACCATTCAATTTAGGATAATTTACATTAAGCTTTGCAGCTTTTGCTGTATTTACCATCTTTTTAAGATATTCAATAGCGATTGTGTTATCCCTTTTGGCAGAGTGATATGAAAAGAGTCCGTTATAAAGATTATAGGCCATATAAGAGGGTATCTCGGGTTCGTCACCAAAGTAAGCTGACTGAGCAAGTGCATCTCCATATCTTTGTTGTGCCAGATAGATCCAGAAAAGTTCCAGTCTGGCATTAAGCAGGTTTATTCTGTTTGCTGCTTTCTGGCTAAATTCAAGGCTCTTAAGTAAATTATTTTCTGCTTCAATTCTGTTTGCTCTCGCTCTGTGAATTCTGCCAATATATAGATATAATGTTCCTCCCAGATTATAATCCCTGATGTGATTGTTTAGATAAAGCTTTTCTGCATCTTTAACCATAATATATGCAGTGGAGTCATTTTTGTCTTTGTTAAATAGCGTGATACCGTTATAAAGGAGTGTTCTTGTGTGATTATAAATGTCTTCGCTTACTCTGAAGTATGTATCGGGAATGAGTCTGGCCGAATCTGTAAGAGTTGTACCATTGGCATATTCATATGCAATAGTCATTAAAAGTTTGCTATATGCAATGTTCCTTTCATTGAGGCTTTGACTGCTTATTACTTTTACTGAGTCAAGAACCATCCCGGGAGACTGATATACCTGTCTGTCCAGATTCCTGAGTCTCCAGCTTATTTGCTCTTGCGGACTGTCCATTCTGCTTATGTTGCATGAGAAGGTAATAAGAGCGAGTATAAAAAACAGGATTTGTTTCATAGCGGATTTATTTGTTGCAAATATAATTATTAACAATGCTTTCTGCCTCATAAAGGTACGATCTTCCAAAAATATTAAGATGGTTAAGAATGTGGTACAGTCTGTACAGGCCTGATCGGTCTTCCCAACCTCTTTCTAAAGGATACTCTTTGTTATACGATTCATAGAATTTGTCGGGGAATCTGCCAAAAACCATTGTCATAGCCAGATCGGCCTCTCTGTTACCGTAATATACAGCCGGGTCAATAAGTGTGACTTTTCCGGATTTACCACATATGTAATTACCACTCCAAAGATCCCCGTGAAGAAGTGAAGGCGGTTGGTCTGATGATCCGATAACTTTATGTGCAATTTGTTCGATTTTTATAAATGATCTTTTAAGCTCTCTGGATATCATGCCGTTTGATTCTGCCAGTCTGTACTGAAACAGCAGTCGTTTATTTAAATAAAATGTACACCAGTCGCTCTTTTCATCACCATCCGGTATGTTTGGCTGAATATTTTTTCCTATGTAGTTGTCTTCGTAAAAGCCGTAGCTGACAGCCTGTTTTTTATGCATTTTAGCAAATGATTTTCCGAAATCACAGTAGAAATTATTTGAATAAGAAGATCTTTCAATAAATTCTGTCAGCAAATATGTAGAACTGCATGCATAAATATCGGGTACAGCAATTGATCCTGATTTTCTTATTTCCGATAAACCGTTTGCTTCGCAGCGATATCTGCTGCTCTGCGGGCCATATTTTAAAAAAAATGACCTACCGCCTGAGGTAATTATTTTAGTGGTTATAACCGACTCATTATAAATCATATCCGGCAGATTTATAATCGGTTCGCCTATGCTTTTTTCAATATCGGCTTTTAATATCATACACAAATTTGCTAAAAATTAGTTATTTTTGGATTATCAATTATTGGATATGAATATTAGATTTTTAAGATATATAGCTCTTACTCTGATTACTGCGGCCCTGGCCCTATTGAGTTCGTGTGAAAAAAATATTTTTAACGGCGATGACTACCGGAAGGTAATTATTCTCTATATGGCTGCTAACAATAATTTAAGCACTTATGCTCAGGAGAATATCGCTACCATGAAAGGTGGATTTATTCCGGATAAGGAGAGCAAAGATATCCTTATTTTGTATGCTCATCTTGCGGAGGGAAATCCCAGACTGGTAAGGTTGTACAAAGATACAGACGGTACTGTTATAGAGGACCCTGTTGCTGCTTATGAAGATCAGAACTCTGCTAACGGAGATGTCTTAAAAGCTGTGCTTAACAAAGTCAAAAGCATTTTTCCCGCTAAAGAGTACGGTCTTATTCTGTGGTCCCACGCTACTGGTTGGTTGCCACAGGGATACTACAACTCTACTTTTCAGGGAACCTATTTTCAAGATCCGTACGAGGGTCTGGTAAAAAGTTTCGGAGAAGACAGGGGTGTTGAAATGGAGATTAAAGAGTTAAAATCTGCTTTGCCGTTTCATTTCAACTTTATAATCTTTGATTGCTGTTTCATGGGGGGAATAGAGTCAGTTTACGAACTCAGAGATAAGGCTAATTACATTATTGCTTCGCCAACGGAGATACTTGCTTACGGATTCCCATACAGAGATATTATGAATCCTCTCTTTCAAAGTAAATCCAATCTCGAAGAGGCGTGCGATCTTTTTTATGAATATTACAATTCACTCACGGGTGTCCATCAGTCTGCCACTATAGCTTTGTATAAAACAGATCAGCTCAGGCAACTCGCTACCGTTACCAACTCGATATTCAATAGTCACAGAGATAAAATTGCCACGCTTGACATGGGTAGCATACAACCCTATTTCAGGTTGAATAAGAGGTGGTTCTGGGATCTTGGAAGTCTGGTTGAACAGATAGCAACCCCTTCTGAGTTTCAGAATTTCACGAACGCTCTTAATAAAGTTGTTATTAAAAAGTTGAATACTGAATATTTTATTGATATAAAAATTGATAAATTTTCCGGGATAAGCACCTATATTCAGAATCCCTCAAACTCCTTTCTTGATACATTTTACAAGGGTTTTGACTGGAATTTCGATTCAGAAATGATAAAGTAGATCACATATTGTGCGGGTACATTTTTTTTGTATCTTTGCGACCTCTAAAAAAGGAAACTTTTTTGGTGCAATGGGATCCGGAACGGTTCCGGGTTGAGTAACACATTTTAAATTAATAATATGAAATCAATTTCATTACAAGGTAAAACAAGAGAGATTACCAAAAAAAGCGCAATTAACGCTATGAGAAGAGAGGGACAGATCCCTTGCGTACTTTACGGACCAAAGGTAGAAAACCTCCACTTCTCTCTTTCAGACAGAGATCTCCTTCAGATTCTTAACACACCAAACTCATACATCATCAATCTTGATGTTGACGGTAAGGCTTATAAAGCAGTTTATCACAGTGCTCAGTTTCATCCGGTAACAGATGAACCTCTTCACATTGACTTTCTTGCCGTTTCAGAAGACAGACCTGTTGTTATAAATGTTCCGGTTGTTGTAAAAGGTAATTCAGAGGGTGTTCGTCAGGGTGGTAAATTAATGCTTATTACCAGAAAACTTAAAATTTCTGCGGCGCTTAACGATCTGCCTGACAATATCGAGGTGGATATCACAGATCTAAAGATTGGTAAGTCAATTGTTGCCGGTGATGTTAAAGTGGATAAAATTCAGGTTCTTACTCCAAAGACAACTATTATCTGCTCTGTTAAGATGACACGTGCGGCTATCGGTGCTGCTGCAGCTGCTGCTGCCGCTGCCGGTAAATAATTAAAATTACGGGTATGAGCTATCTGATTGTCGGTTTAGGAAACATCGGAGCTGAATATGCTGATACTCGTCATAATATCGGTTTTATTGTATTGGATGCCTGGGCTCAGGCATCCAATATTATTTTTCAGAGTGCCCGTTATGGGAGCATTGCCGAGACAAGATTTAAGGGAAAAAAAATAATCCTTTTAAAGCCCTCTACATATATGAATCTTAGTGGCAAGGCTGTAAGTTACTGGATGCAGAAAGAGAAAATTCCTCTCGAAAATCTTTTAGTAATCGTAGATGATCTTGCACTTCCGCTTGGAACCTTAAGGATGCGAAAACAGGGGAGTGACGGTGGTCACAACGGGCTCAGGGATATAAATGAGACGCTGGGTACTTCTTCTTATTCAAGGTTAAGAGTGGGTATTGGCGACAATTTCTCCAGAGGGCGCCAGGTTGATTATGTTCTTGGCAGCTGGAGTGATGAAGAGAGAAAACTGCTTCCCGAAATCTGCGAAAAATGTTCTGAGGCTGCAAAGTCTTTTGTAACCATTGGCCCCGAAAGGACAATGAATGTCTTTAATACCAAATAATAATCTTTCATTTAAATATGAGCAGACTGGACAAATATCTGTGGTCTGTAAGAATCTTTAAAACCCGCAGTGATGCTGCCGATGCGTGCAAAAGCGGGAGAGTAAAGGTCAATTCAACAGATGCAAAATCCTCAAGAGAAATTAAAGAGGGTGATTTGATTGATGTAAGAAAGGTTAATGTCAATTTTAAATACAGGGTGATTCAGCTTCTGGAAAACAGAATTTCTGCAAAGCTGGTTCCTGAATATATTGAAAATCTTACCCCTAAGGAAGAGCAGGATAAACTGAACGCTCCAAAGGAGAGCTTTTTTATTTACAGAGAAAGGGGTACAGGAAGGCCTACAAAGAAAGAGAGAAGAGATCTGGACGAACTCTTCGACTGGTATGACAGCGAATTTTAAGATACTGACTACTCTTTTGCAGTAACTTCAAGCAGAGTGCATTTCCCCTCAATAGAGTACTCACCTGCCTGTGCAGGAATAAGCACCACCTCTCCTTTTTTAATCTCCTCCTTAAATCCACCGTTTGTTATTACACCGTTCCCATCTGCACAGAAGTAGATTACAAAACTTCTAAAGCTGAAACTCTGGTTGTAATATTTATCAGAAATGATTAACCGTTTGATTTTAAAATAGGGATTTTCTGCATTACCATCTTTGAATATTACTTTGGAGGTATCTAGCTTGTTGTAATCTATACAGTCAATTGCGAGATCGATGTGCATCTCCCTGGCAGTGGCGGGGTCATGTTCTCTCCCCCAGTCATAAACCCTGTATGTTACATCGGATACCTGCTGAACTTCTGCCACAATTATATCACCTTTAGCTGCATGGAGTGTTCCTGGTTTGATATATAGTATCTCTCCCGGAACGGGTTTAATAACATTCAGTGCATCGACGATAGTCTGGTCGTTGCATTTGTCATACAGCTCCCGGGCAGTAAGTGTTCTGTTAAGACCAAGATAGATCCTTGCATCGGGCGAGGCCTCCATAATATACCAGCACTCGGTTTTGCCGTAGCATTCGTGTCTTTCCAGTGCTGTCTGGTCGTCAGGATGAATCTGAAGTGAAAGTTTATCTTTTATGTCAAGTATTTTTACCAGAATTGGAAATTCATTTCCGTATCTCTCATAAATTTTGTCTCCTACTAAATCTCCCAGGTAGGTTTCTACAAGATCATTTATGTCGTTACCTTCGAGAAATCCGTTGGAAATATATGAGATATCGTCTTGTACTCCGCTGAGTTCCCAACTCTCACCTCCCCATACTCTCTCTTTAAGAATCGGGCTGAATTTTAATGGATATAGTTTTGTCATAATATTTGTTCATTAAATAAAATGCTGCTGCAGTATATGCAAGAGCAAAGATATATACAATATAATACCAAATTCCCGGAACCAGATCGTAAAAACTTGAATCGGGTGGAAGTTGAGGATAGAAGACTGTAATAAAATACGAGAATCCGTTGTTTATAAAGTGGATTAAAACAGCAAGCCACAGCGAGTGGGTTCTGTAGTAGATCCAGCCCATAAGAAGGCCCAGCAGGAAAGCCGGTATTGCCTGCCAGGGATTCATGTGCATTACACCGAACATAAACGCCGACCAGATAATTGCCTTGGAGGGTTTCATTCTGGTAAGTAATCCTCTTAGAATGATGCCTCGGCAAAATAACTCTTCGAGTATTGGTGCAAGAATAACAACAGAAATAAGGCTGCTTATTTTATTGGTCTGTATCTGTTCCATGAACTGTTTGAGAAATTCCGGAACACCCATCCACATAGATAATGGTTCTGTTACTATATTAAATGTAAAGACGAGAGGAATTATTATTAGTATTGAAAGCAGAGCCCCCAGTTTGCCGAATCCGGGTTGGTTTAACGGGAGTGAGTGTAAAGCAGGTCTGTTTTTAATTGAAAGGTTGATTGCAATAAAAGGCGGGATAAATATAAGAGGGTACATAATCAACTCTCCCCATCCCGAAAAGCCCGGAAATATTAGTTTTACAACCAGTGTTACCACTCCGCTCAGCAAAGAACCTACTATTGCCAGTAAAATTATCAGAATCCACGATTGAGTAAGATCGGGCAGGTATTTGCTGTATTTGTCAGCCATTTATTTGTCTTTTTAATAATTAAAAAAGTTTGTTCGGGTATACACCGGCCTCAATAAGTTGTTTTATTCGTGATGTAACCTCTTCTCTGTCTTCTCTGTATGTAACGCCAAACCATTTGTCGGGTGTGGAGAGTACTTTGCAAGTGGCCACGTTTTGTCTTATAAGTTCATTTACAATGTATGGAATGTAGAATTCCGCATTTAATTCCGTAGATCTTTCTGCAAGAAATTCTTTGAATAATCTCTCTCCGTGAGTAAAGAGATCGGGTGTAAAACCCCACATATTCATCGATACGGGTCTGTTTTCGTCCAGTTCAACTCTGACTCCTGCGGCGTTATCTCCGTAGATGGTGCCCCCCTCTTTTTTTATTTTATGATGCTCTTCTACCGAAGTAAGATATCCCTCTCTGTTTACCGTACAGACTCCTCTGGAAACAACTCCGGATTCAGACAGAGTGTTTCCTGTACAGAAACCAACCATAGAGAAGTCCCCGCTTTTACCGGCAGAGCCTTTAAGGTAATCTGCAAGAACACTGAATGAATTTCTGCCATAGTAATCATCCGCATTTATTACACCAAAAGGGGTGTTAATTTTAGCTGCACCAACAAGTACAGCGTGGCCTGTTCCCCAGGGTTTCTCTCTGCCTTCGGGAACTTTGTATCCCGATGGTAGTCGGTCTAACTCCTGCTCAATAAAATCAACCTCTATTATTCCTGAATATCTTTCAGCAACTCTGTTTTCGAAATCTTTCCTGAAGTACTCTCTGACAACAAATACTACTCTGCTAAAGCCGGCTTTGGCAGCATCAAAAACTGAGTAATCCATTATGGTTTCGCCATTAGGGCCTACTCCGTCAAGCTGTTTAAGTCCTCCGTATCTGCTGCCCATCCCGGCGGCAAGGATCAATAAAGTTGGTCTGCTCATTGCTATGTTTAATAATTTAAATATCCTTCAACAAAATTATTATTAATTTTGTAAAAAACTGAACAATTGGAAGTAAAAGAGCGGTGGCGAAAATTTTCAGAATCTAAGTTCGCCAGAGTTATACGTAACAAATATCTTATTGCCTCGGCCATTTTTGTGGTCTGGATTACCTTTTTTGATGCCAACAATCTGATAGACTGGTCTAAAGTAGTGTTTAATATAAGCGATCAGGAGAGTCAGAAGAGGTATTACAGAGAGGAGATCAAATCTATCGAAGAGAAGCTCAATGAGCTGACTTCTAACCGTGATTCACTGGAAAAGTTCGCAAGAGAGCAATACCTCTTTAAGGAGGATAGCGAAGATGTTTTTATTGTCGAGATTCAAAAGTGAGCAAATCCCTGAGATCTCCGGAATCATAAGTAGGGCCTCCGTCACACACTACAGATCTGAAGTTGTAAAAAAACTGGTCTATCCCAAAAATCATAGCTCCCTCAATGTCATTGGCAAAATCGTCACCTACCATAAGTGCAAGATTTTTATCTCCGTTAATTGCATTAAGAGCTCTCTTAAAAATAACGGGAGATGGTTTGTGTACTCCTTGCTCTTCTGATATCAGAACTGCATCAAAGAATTTGGATATCCCGCAGTTATCCAGTTTTTTATATTGCACTTCGCGGAATCCGTTGGATATTATTGCCATTTTAACTCCCCTTTTGTGAAGTTCTGTGAGCACTTCTAACGCATATGGCATAAGTGCTTTTTGGTAAGGCATCCTGTTAAGATACTCTTCACCAAACTCAATTGCTATCTCCCGGTTATTGATATTAAACTCAATAAATGTTCTGTAAAATCTCTCAGACCTCAGCAGATCTTTTGATAGTTCCCCCTTCTCATAAGCAGACCACAATTTGTGGTTAATCTGATCATATCTGGAGTAAAAGATATCTTTGTCAATACCGGTGAATCCATATCTGTCCAGAAGTTCAGATATGTTGTTCTTTGCATTGGTGTCAAAATCCCACAGTGTTCTGTCAAGGTCGAACAGGATGTATCTGTAATCTTTTTTTAGCATCAATTTTCTTTTCTCAAGTATGCCTTGCCGGCATAATAGTCAATCATTCTGTTAATTGCATCTGTGCATACAGGGCAGAATCCTTCGGCTGTATTTGATTTCATTCTGCAATCCAGATATGGCCTGTAAATTCCTTTGGACATATACCCTCCACCTTCGAATAGTCCGGTAACCCCTTTGAATTGATCCTCATTTGGAGTTGGAACGGGTGTTCCGGGTGCAATTTTATCTTTCCATTTTGATTCAAAGTTGATAAGTGTGGTGAGGTTTGGTTCCCATGGCTCGGTTGCAAGGTTGTAAAAATCTTCGTATGCAACTGCCGAACTGTAATATTCATCTCCCAATCCTGCCATACTATGACCAAGTTCATGAACAAAAACCTCCCCCGAAAACTTGTGGTCAGCCATGCTAAGTCCGTAGAAATTATAAATGCCTCCTCCTCCGTAAATTTCTGTATTAACAATCACATACATTGCGTCAGAATGTGATCCGGAAGCTGCAGAAGCGACAAGTTTTTGATTAGGTGCCGTGAGATAACGGTCGATTCTGAATGTATAAAAAGTGGATGAGAGAACAGTGTTTTTCCATACATTATTGTGAGGAATGTCGGTGCCGGATTCTGCCGATACAGACCTTACAGCCCATATATTAATGTCGCTCTTTCTGGATTTATATGGCTCTTCATCAAACAGATATCTTGAAAATCTTAATGCATCTTCTCTGAATTTATCCATCTCATTCAGGGTGTATCCCTCGGCGATAAAGAGTATGTCGAGTTTGACAGATGGATCTCCGTTATATAGGATTGTATCTGTTACAAAGTTATTTTGCTTTTCTCTGATTATAAGTTTGTCCTGCGGATCTACAGGGAATCGTCCGAACTCTCTGAATTCTCCATTCTGCTTTATCCTTTCGTAAAAAACTACATTTACTTTATTTTTCGGATTTGGTATATGATAAGAACCGTTAAATGCTTTTCTGACGGTTTTTGCCTCGGCTGTTGTTCTCCACTCCTGAAACAGATTGTTAAACCCTTTCGAGAAAATCACTTTACCGCAACTATCTTCTATGGTATATTTATACTCTCCGTAGCTAAAAGGGTCGGTGAGATTTTCTCTTGGACCGCTCCAATAGGGCTCTTTGCTAATCTCTTCGAGATATACAGACTGTGAGAGGGCATCTCCTGCAAAAATTACATCCAGCCTTAATCTCTCTCCCGTGAACAGACTGTCATATTGAGATGATGCGAATGTTGTTGCTGATATCAACAGCATAGCTGCTGTTAAAATTTTCGCCGTTGCTCTTTTCATATATCAGACTCCTGTATAGTTTTTTGGGGAGATTGCCTTAAGCTCCTCCTTTATCTGTTCTGAAACATTTAAATGATCTATAAACGTGGCAATTGACTCCTTTGTTATTGTAGTGTTGGTTCTGGTAAGCTCTTTTAAAGCCTCGTAAGGGTTGGGATACCCCTCCCTCCTTAAAATAGTCTGAATTGCCTCAGCTACAACCGCCCAGTTATTTTCAAGGTCTTTTTCGAGGGCTGCTCCATTAAGAATTATTTTCCCAAGACCTTTGCCTACTGATTTAAGGGATAGAAGGGAATGAGAAAGAGGAACCCCTACATTTCTGAGCACTGTTGAATCAGTGAGATCTCTTTGAAGCCTCGAAACCGGAAGTTTGGCTGATAGATGTTCATACAGAGCATTGGCTATGCCAAGATTTCCCTCGGCATTTTCGAAGTCAATGGGGTTTACTTTATGAGGCATAGCAGATGAACCTATTTCCCCCTCTTTAATCTTCTGTTTGAAGTATTCCATTGAGATGTATGTCCAGATATCTCTGCACAGATCAATCAGAATATTATTTATCCTTTTGAGGTTGTCAAACAGTGCTGCAATATGGTCGTAATGTTCTATTTGTGTTGTCGGGTAAGATCTTTTGAGGCCAAGCCGCTCTTCTAAAAATTTAACGGCAAAACTATTCCAGTCTATTTCAGGATATGCTATATGGTGTGCGTTAAAATTACCTGTCGCGCCTCCGAACTTAGCAGCGTAAGGGATCTTTTCCAGAGTTTTAAGCTGTTCGTTAAGCCTGGCTGTAAAAACGTTAATCTCTTTTCCAAGTCTGGTTGGAGAAGCCGGCTGACCATGAGTACGGGCAAGCATAGAGACATCTTTCCATTCGGTTGAAAGATTTGTAAGAGTTGTGATTATACTCCTTAGTTGAGGAATGTAAACCTCTTCTATTCCCTCTTTAAGTGAAAGAGGAACAGAGGTATTATTAATATCCTGCGAAGTTAATCCAAAGTGAATAAACTCTTTATATTCATTTAAAGATAGCTCATCAAATCTCTTTTTAATAAAGTATTCAACAGCCTTAACATCGTGGTTGGTAACCTTCTCTATCTCTTTTATTGCAATAGCGTCATCTTCGCTAAAATTTTCATAGACAGCTCTTAATTCAGGAAAAACTGAGCTCTTGACCCCTCTTAAACGGTCGAGGGGAATTTCGCAGAGAGCTATGAAATATTCAATCTCTACCTTAACTCGGTACTTAATTAGTGCGTATTCTGAATAGTAGAGAGCCAGCTCTTCTACCTGAGGACGGTATCTTCCGTCAATGGGTGAGATGGCATTAAGTTGAGCGTTTTTCATAATAGTCCGGACTTATCTGTTTTTTTTAATAATCTCATATAGTTTTACGACCTCTTTTGCCTCTTTTACATCGTGTACACGAAGTATGTCCGCCCCGTTAATCAGAGCAAGAAGATGCAGGGCCGATGTCGCATTTAGTGCCTCTTCGGGCGTAATGGAGAGTGTTTTGTAAATCATGCTTTTTCTTGATATGCCTGCTAGAATTGGATAATAACCGCCTTGATTATCTTCTATCTTTAAAGATGAAAGGTTATTCAATAAAGTATAGTTCTGATCAGCATTCTTTGCAAACCCAAACCCGGGATCTATCACTATCTCTTTTATACCGATATCTTTTGCCTTCTTAACAAAATGGAGAAAGTAGTCTGTAACCTCCCGTGTAACATCTTCATAATGACACATGTCCTGCATGGTTTGAGGTGTCCCTTTTTTATGCATCGCAATATAAGGCAGTTCCAGTTTTGCCGCCATTTTTAACATTTCCGGATCATCTTCACCGGCAGAGATGTCGTTAATAATGAAATCTCCCACAAAGTCGAATGATCTTTCAACAATAGAAGACCTGAATGTATCAATTGATATAACTGAAGCAGGAAATACCCTGAGTATTTTCTTTAGTGCCGGTTTAAGCAGTTCCCACTCCTCCTCTTCGGAAACCTCTTCTGCTCCCGGGCGGGTTGAGTATGCTCCGATATCAATTATATCAGCACCTTGAGAGAGCATATGTGCACATTTCTGTTCAAATTCATCCTCAGAAAGACATCTGCTTCCGGAATAGAATGAATCCGGGCTCATATTTATGATGCCCATCACCTTTGGTGCGTCTTTCAGGATCATAACTGATTTACTGTTTTTATTATAAATTGTCTAACTTTGCTTGGAATCACAAATATACTACAAATATGTTATTGGTGCTAGAAGGTCTTGATGGTGCAGGTAAATCTACTCAGGTTGCTATGCTTGAGAAATATTTCACAGAGAGGGGATTGAAAGTAAAATTCATGCACTTTCCAAGGTTCGATGCTCCCCTTTTTGGAGATCTTATTGCAAGATTTTTAAGAGGAGATCTTGGTGGAATAGACCAAGTACATCCTATGCTCACAGCCCTGCTATATGCCGAGGACAGACGAGATGCCGCACCTGTAATTAAAGAATGGCTTGATCAGGGATATTGTGTCATTCTTGACAGATATCTCTTTTCCAATATTGCTTTTCAGTGTGCAAAAATTGATGATAATACAAAGGCTCAGGAGTTGAGAGACTGGATACTCGATACTGAATATAACCACTTTGGAATTCCAAAGCCTGATTTAAATCTATTTTTGGATGTACCGTTAAGGTTTGTGGATGAAAAGTTAAATCAGGTAAGAGAGGGGCAGGAGCGTGATTATCTCAAGGGAAAGAAGGATATCCATGAAGAGAGCATCTCATTTCAATCAAAAGTAAGAGAGGTTTACCTGAGAGAGTGTGAGTCCGGGAACTTAAAAAGGATAAACTGCTCTGACAACAAGGGTAATATGCTTAGTGCTGATCAGATTTTTAAACTGATATCCAATGAAATATCTTAGAGCAATTTCAAGACTTATTATTGGTCTGACCTTTATCTTTTCTGGATTTGTTAAGATTATTGATCCTGTTGGTGCAGGTTTGATAATAGAGGAGTATTTTAAAATTGTCGGTTTTGGACAATGGCACTTTCTCTATCAGACTATCGGGGTAATGCTGTCCGGGGCTGAATTGCTTATCGGAATATCAGTATTGCTTGGAATCAGAATGAAATATTCTGCTAAGGCGGCATTCTGGTTTATGGCACTCTTTACAGGTATAACTCTAATTCTTGCAATTTTTAATCCTATAACTGATTGTGGTTGTTTTGGTGAGGCAATTAAACTAACCAACCTGGAAACTTTTCTTAAAAATCTGGCACTTATGATCTTTGCTACGATTCTTTATCTTCAGCGAAACAGATTTGTGCCGATTGCTCCTGCTTGGTGGGAGTGGGGATTTGCAGGTGTTTATGGGGTTATGATCATATTTCTATCATTATACTCATACAGGCATCTTCCATTAATAGATTTTATGGAGTTTAAGGTTGGAACTGATATTGCTTCAAGGCTTGATAGTCAGTCATATGATTCGGGAGGAAGTGATTTTGAAACCGAACTCATCTATTCAAAAGATGGTAAAAATTACACGTTTACGATAGATAATCTGCCGGATTCATCCTATACATTTGTTGATTCACGTACAAAAGAGGTTAGAAGAAGAGGATTTAACAAACCAATGGATTTTGCGATCTCTGATTCAGAAAATAATTACGTTACCGATTCGATACTTTCTGTTAAGGGGCCTCTCTTTTTTATCTCACTACCTTTTGCAGATGAGGTCGGTAACAAGAGATCCCAAAGAATTCTGAGATTCACTGATAGTTTGAAATCTCTCAATATACCTGCGGTTTTATTAACCGGTTCAGAAATTAGTAAAACGAATGAAATCGTTAAAGAGGCCGCGATTGACATTGATATTTACCATACCGATTTCAAAACTCTTCTCACTCTCAACAGATCTAACGGAGGTGTTGTTTATCTGTACGATGGGATTATAATCAAAAAGTGGTCTTCTGCCGGGACTCCCTATAAAAAAACTGATGAGTTGTTAAAAGAGGATCCCGAACTTCTTGCTGCTAAATCCAGTATTAATGAGCAGCTTACTGCAGAAATCACTGCATTTGTCATATTGCTTATGATAGTTATAATGAGATATATATGCAGGATTGTATATATTCACAAACACTCCGAATCAGATTGGATTGCCCAAACTCAAAATCAAAATGAAAACAGAGGAGAATAAAGATCTTAAAAAACTGAATACTCTGGGGCTCGCTGCTAAGGCTAAGTGGTATGCCGAGCCCTCAGATAAAGCTTCGATTATAGCACTACTATCTGATAATAAATTCAAGGGATCTCCGGTATTGATTATTGGCTCCGGTTCTAATTTACTTTTTTCAGGAGACTACCAGGGTTTGGTCATTCATCCTGTTTTAAGAGATATTACAACTCTCAGAGAAGATGGGAATTACATTTATCTTAGGGCAGGGGCCGGGGTAGAGTGGGATGAGTTTGTTGCCTACTGTGTAGACAGGGGGTGGGGTGGCGTCGAGAATCTATCACTGATTCCCGGTTGTGTAGGTGCTTCGCCTGTTCAAAATATCGGAGCCTATGGTTCAGAAGTGTCGGATACGATAGAATTGGTGGAGTATATTAATCTGGAAACTCTTGAGGAGTGTCAAATCAGTGCGGATGATTGCAGGTTTGGTTACAGGGACAGTGTTTTTAAAAGAGAACTTAAATCGAAGACAATAATAACCCATGTAGTTTTTCGTCTGAGTAAGTATCCGGTAATTAATGCCCGCTATGCAGATGTTGCTGCTGAACTTGCGGGTATAGTAAATCCCGGACTTTATGATGTAAGAAAGGCAATTATAGATATAAGAAGAAGAAAATTACCCGATCCGGCTGTTATGGGAAATGCCGGCAGTTTTTTTAAAAATCCTGTGATTGAATCACAAAGGGCTTTGGAGCTGCAGCGGGATTATCCCACATTAAAACTTTTTCCTGCACCACAGGGATTCAATAAAATTCCTGCGGCATGGCTGATTGAGCAATGTGGATTCAAGGGAATCAGAAAGGGTAATGTGGGTGTGCATCCAAATCAGGCGCTTGTGCTTGTAGCTTTTGAAGGGGCTACCGGCAATGAACTTCTTGAACTTTCAGCTGAGATACAGAACTGTGTAAATGAAAAATTCGGGATCAAAATTGACCCCGAAGTTAACATTATATAGTAATCTTTTGCCTATATGGCTTTTATAGTTTTCTCTTTATCTCCACAATAGTGTATGCTTCAATTATATCTCCTACCTTAACATCGTTGTATCCGTCTATGTTAAGCCCGCAGTCGTATCCTGACTGAACCTCTTTGACATCCTCCTTAAATCTCTTGAGTGAACCCAGAGATCCTGTGTAAACAACAATACCATCCCGGATAATTCTTACCTTGGCATGTCTGGTGAGTTTACCCTCTTTAACCATACATCCGGCAATGGTACCAACTTTGGATATCTTGAATACCTCTCTTACCTCTGCAGTAGATGTGATCTCCTCTTTCTGCTCAGGCGCAAGCATACCCTCCATACCGTCTTTTACCTCGTTTATCGCATCGTAGATAACAGAGTACAGTCTTATCTCAATCTGCTCCTTCTCTGCAAGCTTCCTTGCATTTGAAGAAGGTCTCACCTGGAATCCGATTATGATGGCGTTAGATGCTGCAGCCAGCAATACATCTGATTCAGATATTGCTCCCACTGCTTTGTGAATAACATTCACGTGAACCTCTTCTGTAGAGAGTTTGATAAGTGAATCAGAGAGGGCCTCGATTGATCCGTCTACGTCACCTTTAACAATAATGTTCAACTCCTGGAAGTTTCCGATTGCAATTCGTCTGCCGATCTCCTCAAGTGTAATGTGTTTCTGTGTCTTGAGCCCCTGTATTCTTATCAGCTGCTCTCTCTTGTTTGCAATATCTCTTGCCTCCTTCTCATCTTCCATTACATTAAAGAGTTCACCTGCTGCGGGTGCTCCGTTGAGCCCCAGAATTGAAACCGGAGTGGATGGGCCAGCTTCGTTAATTTTCTGTCCCCTTTCATTGAACATAGCCTTGATTCTGCCTGTATGGCTTCCGCTCAGCAGAACATCACCTAAATGAAGTGTTCCTGTTTGAACAAGTACCGTAGCAACATAACCCCTTCCTTTATCGAGTGAACTTTCAATCACGCTTCCTTTCGCTCTCTTCTTCGGATTGGCTTTCAAATCGAGAAGTTCTGCTTCGAGCAGAATTTTTTCCAGAAGCTTGTCTACATTAAGCCCTTGCTTCGCAGATAGTTCCTGGCACTGATATTTACCTCCCCAGTCCTCTACCAGCAAATTCATATTGGCCAGCTGCTCACGGATCTTATCACCGCTTGCACCGGGTTTATCAATTTTGTTTATTGCAAAAATCATTGGTACGCCGGCTGCCTGTGCATGGTTGATGGCCTCTCTTGTCTGTGGCATCACGGCATCGTCAGCTGCAATAATAATAATGGCAATATCTGTAATTTTTGCTCCTCTGGCACGCATTGCTGTAAATGCTTCGTGACCCGGAGTGTCCAGGAATGTTATCCTTTGTCCGTTTGAAAGCTTTACATTATATGCCCCGATGTGCTGAGTTATTCCACCGGCCTCTCCGGCGATAACGTTTGCTTTTCTTATATAGTCCAGGAGAGATGTTTTTCCGTGGTCAACGTGTCCCATTACGGTAACAATCGGAGGTCTTGAAACAAGATCGTTATCTTCATCTTCGTCCTCCTGAATTGAGTCCTGAATTTCTGCAGTAACAAACTCCACCTTATAACCAAACTCCTCTGCAACAAGAACCATAGCTTCGGCATCGAGCCTTTGATTGATAGATACCATAAGTCCAAGGTTCATACAAGCTTCAATAACCTTGATTACAGCTACATCCATCATCATTGCGAGGTCGTTTACAGTTACGAATTCAGTAACTTTAAGTGTAGTGCTTGAGAGTTGTTCCATCTCATGCTCTTCCTGAAGTTTCTGAGAGGCATGTTCCCTCTTATCTCTCCTGTACTTGGCACCTTTGGCTTTTCCTTTGCCTTCGGTCATCCTTGCATAGGTCTCCTTAATCTGTTTTTGTACTTCGTCCTCGTCAACCTCGTTTCTTACGGGTTTGAACTTCTCTTTAGAAACAGGTTTTCCGCCGACGTTCTTTTTCTGAATCTTGTTTCTGTCTGCAGGGCCTCTTCCTGAGTTGTCTTTTGCCTCTTTTGAAAGGTCTACTTTCTCTTTATGAGGTTTTCTGATTCTCTCTCTTTTGCCTTTATGACTTTCGGCACCATTCTGTTTTGGCTCGCTTTTCTTCTTTTCGAACTGTGAGAGGTCCATTGTGCCACTTATCTTCGGGCCGGCCAACCTCTGTACTTTTGTTTCAATGTGTTCAATCACAGGTGCTATGTTTTGATCTTTAACTGGTTTTTCTTCCGGGATCTCTTTGTCTTCTAAGGTTTTTCCGGAAGGGACCTCCTGTTTTATCTCACTCGTTACCTGAGTTTGATATTCAGTCTTTTCTGCCGGCTTTTCAACTTCTGTTGCTGGTTGTTGTTTAACCTCCTCTATTGGCTTTGCTTGAGGAGCAGTCTCTTTGGCAATTACCTCCTCTTTTATCTCAGGTTTGGTCTCTTTTGTTACCTGAGGTGTCTGAGTTGGCCGTGTTTCGGATGTTGTCTCCGGTTTAGCTTCCGGTTTAGCTTCTTGTTTTTCTTCTTGAACAGGTTCACTCTTTGATACTGGAGTTATCTCAGGCTTAACCTCGGCTTTAGTCTCAGGTTTAGCCTCAGGCTTAACCTCTTGTTTAACGGGCTCTTTGTTTATGACAGTTTCCGGACGGGGTTCCGGTGTTGGTGATGGTTTTGGCCTGTCGTGGGAGGATAGGTCAATTTTTCCAATAATTTTAGGAGCAGGGGGTTCGACAATAGTTGTTTTAATGAATACCTCTTTAACAGGGTGTTCTTCTTCTGTATCAGAATCCTCTTCGTTATGTGTCTCTGCCTTTTCGGTAATGTCTTTTACTTTAATGGCAACTTTTTTTGATTGTTCTTTTATAAGAAGCTCTTTTCCAAATTCTTTCTGTATGAGATCATACATTTCGGGGGTAATTTTAGCCCCCGGATTGGCTTCTATCTCAATCTTTTTGCTTTTAAGAAAATCAACCAGGGTCCCCAGCCCTATGTTGAACTCTTTAAGTACCTTGTTTATTCTTATGTTTTCGTTTACTGTCATATAATTCCTCCCTTCTTTGTTAAACACTATTCAAATTCTTCTCTGAGAATTCTCTGGATCTCAATCACTGTCTCCTCTTCGAGATCGGCTCTTCTTACAATCTCGGAAACAGGCAGTGCAAGTACACTTTTTGCTGTATCGCATCCGATTGATTTAAGTGCCTCAATTATCCATTCGTCAATTTCATCACTAAATTCTGTGAGAAGTACATCCTCCTCCTCCTCTTCGATGTCTCTGAATACATCTATCTCCATTCCAATAAGCATTCCGGCAAGTTTAATATTGCTGCCTCCTTTACCTATTGCCAGAGATACATCTCCGGGTTTGAGAAATACACCGACTCTCTTCTCCTCTTCGTTTATCTTTACAGATATGATTTTTGCCGGACTAAGTGCTCTCTGGATTAAAAGCTGCATATTTGAAGTCCAGTTGATTATATCAATATTTTCGTTGCGAAGCTCACGTACTATTCCATGAATTCTTGACCCTTTAACACCCACACATGCTCCAACAGGGTCAATTCTTTCGTCATAAGACTCAACAGCAACCTTAGCCCTCTCTCCCGGGATTCTTACAATTTTCTTAATTGTAATGAGACCGTCAAATATTTCAGGCACCTCCTGTTCAAATAACCTTTCGAGGAATGACTCGGCAGTTCTTGAAAGGATAATCACAGGGTTGTTATTTTTCATTTCTACAGTGGATACGACAGCCCTTACAGTATCGCCTTTTCTAAAGAAATCGGATGGAATTTGTTCAGTTTTGGGCAGCAGAAGTTCATTTCCGTCTTCGTCCATAACCAGAACCTCTTTTTTCCACACCTGATATACCTCTCCGACAACTATTTCGCCAACTCTCTCTTTGTATTTGGTATATAGATTTGCCTTCTCGATATCCATAATTCTTCCGGAAAGGTTTTGTCTGAGGTTTAGAATACCGCGTCTTCCGAAACTGGATAATTTTACCTCCTCTACAAACTCCTCTCCAATCTCATAAGAATCGTCAATTTTTGATACCTCCTCATAAGAGATCTGGGTGTTAGGGTCTTCTACAACCTCAACAACCTCTCTGTTTCTCCATATCTCAAAGTCTCCTTTGTCAATATTGATGATTATGTCAAAGTTATCGGCAGTGCCATACATCTTTATCAGCTGATTGCGGAAAACATCTTCCAGAACGCTCATCATTGTCGGGCGATCGATATTCTTTAACTCTTTAAATTCAGCAAATGTGCTGATCAAATTTAACCCTTCCATATTAGGTAAATTTCTATTAAATTTTACTTGAAGTTAATAAACGGTTTTGTGCTTTTTAAATCGGAAAGAGGAATAACAGATACAACCTCTATCTTCTCTTTTTTCTTCTTTCCTTCAACTTTTTCCATTTTTGACGTTTTAATCTCTATCTGATCGGGTGTGGCGTCTGTAAGCAAACCTGTCATTTTACGACCATTTTTGAATACCAGCTCTACCTCTTTGTTAAGAAATTTTTTATATTGATCAAACACTTTAAATGGTTGGTCCAGACCGGCAGATGTTACGGTAAGAGAGTAATCTTCTGCCTCTCTGTTATATTTACTTTCGATTATTTTGCTGATAGCCACACAGTTTTCGATGTCAACTCGTTCGAATGAGTCTATCGTTACCTCAATGTCATTCTCTTTACTTATTGTGACGTCAACAGGGAAAAGAGCCTTCTCCCGTAGGTACTCATCAATAATTGCCAGGATATCCTCTTTTAAAATCATGCCGATAAAATTTAATAAATAAGGGGACATCCGTGTCCCCTTATCTCTCTGTTTCTCTAAACCGTTGCAAAGATATTTATATTTTTGATTATTGGCAAAATTTTTTAATATTATTGTAATTTTACAAAATGATAAATACATTCAAAATCATTAATGATCCTGTACACGGATTCATCAATATTCCTTCGGGTACTGTCCAGGAGATTATTGAACACCCGTACTTTCAGAGGTTGCGTGATATAAAACAACTGGGATTTACAAATCTTGTATATCCCGGAGCCACTCATTCCCGGCTGTCTCATGCTCTTGGAGCAATGCATCTGATGCAAGAGGCTATTGCTGTACTCAGACTCAAGGGTATTGAGGTTACAGAGTGCGAAGAGGAGGCATCTCTATCGGCAATACTTTTGCATGATGTGGGGCACGGTCCTTTCAGCCATGCTCTTGAAAACAACATAATATGCGGAGTTTCTCACGAGGAGATCTCTCTGGCACTTATGAGAGAGATAAACAGAAATCTGGGGGGAAAACTGGAGATGGCAATCTCTGTTTTCGAGGGGAGCTATCATAAGAGATTTCTTCACCAGCTTGTATCGGGTCAGCTTGATGTGGACAGACTCGATTATCTGAAAAGAGACAGCTTTTTCTCGGGAGTGGCCGAAGGCATGATCGGGCTTGAGAGAATTATAAAGATGATGTCTGTCGCCTCCAATAATCTTGTAATCGAAGAAAAAGGAATCTATTCCGTCGAAAAATTCCTGATATCAAGGAGATTGATGTATTGGCAGGTGTATCTCCATAAAACTGTAATAGCAGCCGAGCAGCTTTTAATGTCAATCTTTAAAAGAGCGAGAATTCTGGCCAAAAGAGGCGAAAATCTTCCCGGCTCTCCTGCAATTTGCTACTTTCTGTCGGGCGATTTTACTCCTGAAAGCTTTGAAACACCGGAGGTGCTGGAAATGTTCACAAGGTTGGATGACACTGACGTTATGTCGGCAATAAAGCAATGGCAGTTTTGTGATGATTCAATTCTGGCTCCCTTGTGTATTATGCTTACAGAGAGAAAACTGCCAAAATTAATTTTATCTGTCAGCCCTTTTGATTCCGGTGAGTTTAACGGTGCTGCCAAACTCTTCAGGGATGAATACAGAGTCAGATATAAAAGGGATATATCTGATGAAGCAATCTCATATTTTGTAAATATGGGAGAGGTTTTCAATAAGGGTTATGATTCGGCTGAAGGGGAGATAAAAATCCTGACAAAAGAGGGGAAAACTCATGATGTTTACAGGATTTCAGATATGTTGTCGGCAAAAGCCTTTTCTCAGATTACAAAAAAGCATTTTCTTTGCAGAGCAAAATTAATATCCTGAATTATGGAACTTACAGCCCAATTTATTGCAGATCAAATTAATGGAAAGTTAACAGGGGATGGTAGCCTTAAAATATCTTCTGTAGCCCGCATTGAGTCTGCCAAACCTGGAACGATAGCATTTCTTGGAAATCCAAAATATGAAAGCTTTATTTATACATGTAAAGCAAGTGTGATAATAATAAACAGTTCTTTTGAACCAAGTGAAAATATAAATGCAACCCTTATCAGGGTTGATGATGCCTACAGAGCTATTGCTCAGGTGCTTGAGCTTTTTAGCTTAATGAAATCCAACAGAAAAATGGGACGTTCGTTATGGGCTAAAATTTCATGGAGCGCCAGAATTGCAAAAGGGTGTTATGTAGGTGCCGGGGCAGTAATCTCAAAGAGAGCAAAAATTGGGGCTAAATCCCAGATCTATCCTCAGTCATATATTGGAGATGATGTTGAAATAGGAGAAAATACAATCATTTATCCCGGTGTTAAGATATACTCAGGATGCAAGATAGGTTCCGGTTGTATAATTCATGCAAATGCAGTTATTGGTGCTGATGGATTCGGATTTGCGCCAATGGAGGATGGTTCCTACAAGAAAATTCCTCAAACAGGTAATGTAATAATCGAAAATAACTGTGAAATTGGAGCCAATACAACAATTGACAGAGCATCAATAGGTTCAACTATTATACGAGAGGGCGCTAAGATTGATAATCTTGTAATGATTGCCCATAATGTAGAGATCGGCAAGAATACAGTAGTTGCAGGTCAGACGGGTTTTGCGGGCTCTGTCAGAGTAGGTGATGGATGTATGTTCGGAGGGCAGGTTGGAGTTGCCGGCCACATCACAATTGCAGACAAAACCATTATTGGTGCACAGGCCGGGATTATCTCAAATGTTAAGGAGGAGGGGAAGACTCTTTTGGGCAGCCCTGCAATCGATGCTAAGGATTATATGAAGGCTTATTCAATATTCAGAAAGTTACACAAAAGATAAGTGAAATTTTCTACCTTTGTGGGTTACTAAGAATGAAACAATTCTTTATGCAATTGAAACAAAAGACAATCAAAAACACATACACTTTTAAAGGTAAAGGACTGCACACCGGGAATCTTGTTACTATGCGTCTTTTACCTGCAGAGGAAAATCACGGTATAAAATTCCGAAGGGTTGATTCAGAGGGTTCTCCGCTGATTGAAGCCTCTGCAGATTATGTGAAATTTACCGACAGGGGAACTGTTCTCGAGTATTCAGGATTACGTATTTCAACAGTAGAGCATGTTTTATCTGCCCTTTATGCTTTGGGCGCAGATAATGTTCTGATTGAGATAGACAACGATGAGGTGCCCATTATGGACGGCAGCACTGCACCGTTTGCTTTACCAATCAATACTGATGGCCTTATAGAACAGGAAGCTCCTGCTAAAATATTTATTGTCAAAGAGAAAATACACTACAGAGATGAATCTACCGGTTCAGAAATTACAATTCTGCCCGATGACTCTTTTTCTGCAGATGTTATGATTGACTTTAACTCAAAGGTGCTTGGAACTCAATTTGCAAGATTTACAAAAGATACTGACTATACAAAAGAGATAGCTCCATGCCGTACATTCGTATTTATGCACGATCTGGAGTTGCTTTTTAAGAACAACCTCATAAAGGGCGGTGATCTTGATAATGCAATTGTTATCGCTGAAAATCCCCTTTCAGAAAGTGAGATGGAAAATCTGAAAAAGATTTTCGGGAAAGAACATATTAAAACTGTTGATAGAGGCTACGTTAATATAGATGAACCCCTTTTCAACAACGAATGTGCGAGACATAAGCTTGCTGATCTTATTGGAGATCTCGCACTTTCAGGAGTAAAAATAATTGGTAAGGTTTCTGCAGTGAAACCGGGTCATAAAATAAATACAAAAGTTGCTGCTATGATTAAATCTGCTGAAAAAGAGAATGTAAAACAGAGTGGAATTCCGCGTTACAATCCGGATGATCTGCCTGTTATAGATATTGCCGGCATAAAAAAGCTTCTGCCGCACAGACCGCCGTTTTTAATGGTTGACAGAATTATTGAACTTGGTCACGACAGAGTTGTTGGTATAAAGACAATTGGTATAAATGAAGGTTACTTTATCGGACATTTTCCCGATGAACCTGTAATGCCGGGGGTTCTAATTATTGAGTCGATGGCTCAGGTTGGGGGAATTCTTGTTCTGTCCGATCTTGATGAGCCTGACAAATACTCAACATATTTTGCCAAGATTGATAACGCCAAGTTTAAAAGAAAGGTAGTGCCGGGTGATGTCCTGACAATTGTACTTACTCTGACAGCTCCTTTAAGAAGGTCAATCGTTGCTATGAGAGGCGAAGTGTATGTTGGTAATACACTTGCCTGTGAGGCAGATATGGTTGCCCAGGTTATAAAAAACAAGGAATAATTATTTATGAGTTTATCTTATATACACCCCGATGCTAAAATCGGAAATAATGTAAAAATTGACCCCTTCTCATACATTGCCGGAAACGTCGAAATAGGAGAAGGAAGCTGGATTGGTCCCCATGCAACAATTCTGGATAATGTGAAGATTGGCAGAAATTGCAGAATTTATCCCGGAGCTATTATCGGAGGTGAACCACAGGATTACAAATTCGGAGGTGAGGCAACATTTGTAGAGATAGGAGATAATACCATAATCCGTGAGTATGTAACAATTAACAGAGGTACACTGACAAGCGGAAGAGGAACTACAATAGTTGGTAAAAACTGTATGATAATGTCTTATGCTCATATTGCACATGACTGTCATATTGCAGACAATGTAGTGTTGGTAAGCTATGTTGGAATAGCAGGTGTTACAGACATAGATGAATATGCAATTATTGGCGGTCATTCTGCCGCGCATCAGTTTACAAGAATAGGTGCACACTCAATGTTATCAGGCGGATCTATGATAGGCAAGGATGTTCCTCCGTTTATTATTGCCGGAAAGCGACCTCTTGCCTTTGGCGGGGTAAATGTTGTTGGATTGAAGCGCAGAGGATTTGCCAATGACAGAGTAGATCAGATAAGGGATATTTATAAGGTTATTTATAATAACGGCTTAAATACTACAGATGCATGTGATAAGGTAGAGGAGATGTTCGAGGAGACCCGTGAGAAAAGAATGATTATTGACTTTATCAGGTCTTCGAAGAGGGGCATAATCAGAGGAAGTGTTGATACAATAGATGAATAGATCAGATAAAGCAATCTTAACAACAGCATATCTGCCGCCGATAGACTATTTCAGAATAATAGCAAAGTCTGAAAATATTGAGATTGAACGGTGGGAAAATTATCAAAAACAATCTTACAGGAGCCGTTGTCACATTTTAAGTGCCAACGGCCCTTTATCTTTGACAATTCCTGTAAATCGCTCAGAGGGGCTCTCTGTGCCTGTTACGCAAGTCAGGATTGATTATACAAATCAATGGCAGAAAAGCCATTGGAGGGCTATAGTTTCAGCCTACCAGTCATCCCCCTTTTTTGAATACTACATTGAGGATTTCAGGCCGTATTACGAGCAAAAATTCGATCTTCTTTTTGATTTTAATACCTCTTTAACAGAGCTATTGCTTAAACTGACGGGTATAAACCGTGAGATTAAATTTACCAGATCTTTTGAAAAACAGGTTTCAGAGGGAGATTTCCGTTTTTCAATCCATCCAAAGATAGACTCTCCTTTTCAGGAAGAAAATAAAAAAGGGCGATACCATCAGGTATTCGCCCATAAATATGACTTTATTGAAAACTTATCTGTTATAGATCTTCTGTTTAATGAAGGCCCTGACTCAATAAGTTACCTTAAATAGATATCTTAGAATCGGAATCCCATCGTTACCAAAACCTTCCAACCTGACATATCCTGTGTTGCTACAGGAGCAGTGTGGTTTGTATAATCTTCGTATAATTTAAATGTTTCAGATGTATCAAGTCTTTTCTGGAAAGCAAAGTCAATAAAGGTACCCTTTCCGGATCTGAACCCAATTCCTGCAGAGATATACTGAAGATCAGAGCCAAAGCTTTTTTCGGGATTATCATATCTTGTATATCCGCCTCTTATTGCAAAGGATTCAACCGGGCGAACTTCGGCACCGGCTCTGAGAGTACCTGTATAAAGGAAATTATTCTTAATGTAGTTATTATCTTCTCTGAATTCATATGAATCGCCGGAATCGGTCATTAATGTTACAGATGAGTAATCCACACCTTCGTAGTCAACGCTTACTAAACCGAAATTGCCAATTACATATGATGCTCCAATATTAAACCTCATGGGAGAGTTTATTCTGTAGCTGTATTGGCCATAAGGTGACATCACATTGCTTTTGTATCCGTCAGAATAGCTGGCATTAATCTTCTCCTCCCATTCATCAGTAACAAACATCCATGTTGGAGTTGCAATGCTTGCCCCAATTCTGAATCCGTTAAACGGAAGGGCAATAAAGCCAAGTTTGAGATTTATACCTGCTCCGTTGGAATTTAGGCGATATGCATACGAGAAGCTCTCAAATTTTGAGTCGAAATCAGCAGTATTTACAGCACTTTCTGAATATCTCTGGTAGTCATTAAAACTTAATGTCTGAATACCTACGTTTGCACCAACAAAGAATCTGTCAGATATATTAGCTGATGCATTAAATACAACTTCAGACAGATTTCCTGTTTTCTCTCTGTAAAATTCCTGATTTACAGGGCCTCCCATAACAATCTGCATACCTGTTATGTTTTCGGTGGCTCCTATGTAATCTTCATCAGAATCGGGAAGCGGGTCGAGAAGGTTAGAGTTCCACGCAAGGACTGCTTTCCATGGAGCACCTCTGAAATCGTAGAAAGGATCCCAGTCATCTGTTATATCAAGATTTCCGTTGTAGACTCCTCCAAGACTCTCTGCAAGGCTACCTAGCCAGCTGGAACCGGCATTGGTGCCCGAGGTGACAGAGCGTGAAGAGAAGTTATTTAACTTATTAACTGCAATGCCGAAATTAATGCTTTTTAATCCGTATGGCCTGTCAGAAACAGGTATGTGACCTACGAAACCAAGATTTGAAATTCCGAATTTTGTCCACCTCTCAGTCTCCCGATTACCAATGTACAGGTTATTATTCTTCTCGCTTGAAAGACCCGGAGTAAGTGCAAATTCTGAATATCTGTATATTCCGGAGGCTGCAGGATTGATGCTTATAGCATATGTATCTCCCCCAAGTGAGGTAAATGCATTTCCCATTGCCATAGTTCTTGCAGTACCTTCGTACCTTACCAGTGAATAGTTTAATGCATCAAGTGCCCCCTGTGCAACGATAATATTTGATAGAATCATTGCAGATGTAATGAGTAACAATCTTTTCATATCTCTAAATTATCTTCTGTATCCGCTTCCGCTTGATGATGAACTTGAACTTGATGAACTTGACGAACCTGACGAACTACCGGATGATGAACTTGTATTAGAAGATGAACTTGATCTGGCCGGCGGCGAATAAGACGAACTTCTGTTAACAGTTCCATAATTATTTGAACTTCTTGAAGGCTGGCTGTAATTCGAAGTTCTGGATGAAGATCTTTGGGTTTGAACCGCCGACGGACGATAGTTACGACTTTGAATTATACCGCTACCGGAATTGCTGTTACGGCTTGTATTGGTATTTCTCCCGGTGACAGCAGACTGTCTGGTTGAATTATTCTCTCTGGCGTTTCCTCTGTTGATCTGACTGTTTGAGTTACCAGACCTGCCCTCATATCCCTCTCTGATAATCTCGCTGTTGGTTCTCCTGACAGGACCTTCATATCTGTTTCTGTCTAATTCTGTATTAGCCCTTCTTACGGCACCCTGATTATTGTTTCTGTTAACCTCCGAAGCACCTCTGTTAATATCAGGATTAGTTCTTCTTACTGTACCGGTTGATGCTGTTCTGTTAACCTCTGTTGCTCCACGTCTCTGATATTCACCTGATGTCCTGGTGCTACCTGTGTTTGTGCCTAAACCCTCAGAGCGGTTTTCTCTTCTGTAAATACTTTCAGAACCTCTGTATACATTTTCTCCTCTGATCTGTTCTACTCTGGCAGTACTCCTTCTCATACTGGTTGAACCAAGATTGCTCTCTCCGGAAATTGTTCTGATTGCACCTCTGTTAGGATCTCTGCGATCTCCGTAGTATGGTCTGTTGTTCTGGTAATAGTTGTAATCTCGGTTATTGTACCAGTTAAACCCCATCCTAGAGTACCACCAGTAATTTCCACCATTATAATAATAATATGGGTAATCATTGTATGGCCATAGATCGTAATATGCCCATCTCAAATGATTTATGCCAATAAAAGGATCTATAGAATAGTAGTAATATGGATTATAATAACCATAATACCAAGGGTTGTAGTGCCTGTAAACGTATGGAATATAGTTATGGTATCTAAACATCTTTGAATATATCCTCCAGCTTAACGGGCTCCAGAAGTAGTCCCATGGACCGTAGTGAAAATCAAATAGAGAGTTAACAGTTATATTAATTCTGTAGTCGGGAGAGTCAAATTTTTTAAGGCGCTCTTCGAACGATTCTCCGGGATTAAGAATGATATAGGTTTTTTCCTCATCAATATTAACCTCTACATTTCCGTTTTCGTCTGCGTACAGCGGTTCTACTACCCGGCCGTTAACTATTACCTGCTCAGACTGCTCAGTTTTTTCTCTTAACTGCGCAAGCTCCTCTTCGTGTTGAGTATTTACAACAACATATTTGTTTGACCCCGGTTTTTCGTATACTGCATCATCGAAGGTCACGGATGCATATTTTGTTGCTGTACCGCATGAACTTAGAAATAATCCTAACATTATAGGAATGATAATTTGCTTTTTCATCGTGTACCTCCTCTGTTTTAAATTATTTTGTACTTTTGTGCCTTTATTGCAAATGTAGTCAAAAATCATACCAATTTGGCATAGATTTTCAACTATTAATCAGAATATTGTTTATTAAATTTAAGAAAATGGCAAAAGAGATTGTCAACAGAGAGGAAAATTATTCACTTTGGTACAATAACCTTGTAATTAAAGCAGATCTTGCCGAGAATTCGGCTGTGAGGGGATGTATGGTTATTAAACCTTATGGCTACGCTATCTGGGAAAAGATGCAGGCGCAGCTGGATAAAATGTTTAAAGAGACAGGACACGTGAATGCATATTTCCCGCTCTTCATACCAAAATCTTTCTTAAGCAAAGAGGCAGAACATGTTGAGGGATTTGCCAAAGAGTGCGCAGTTGTAACACATCACAGACTTATGGCCAATCCTGACGGACCTGGTGTGGTGGTTGATCCTGATGCAAAACTTGAGGAGGAGCTTGTAGTGAGACCAACCTCAGAGACTATTATATGGAATACATATCGTAACTGGATAAAGAGTTACCGCGATCTTCCAATACTTGTTAATCAGTGGGCCAATGTGGTAAGATGGGAGATGAGAACCAGACTTTTTCTCAGGACTGCTGAGTTTCTTTGGCAGGAGGGTCATACTGCTCACTCTACAAAAGAGGAGGCTATTGAGGAGACTGAAAAGATGGTAAATGTTTATGCGAAATTTGCCCGTGAATATATGGCCTTACCCGTAGTGGTAGGTCGCAAAACCGAGAGTGAGAGATTTGCGGGGGCTCTTGATACACTATGCATTGAGGCTCTTATGCAGGATGGCAAGGCTTTACAGGCGGGTACATCACATTTCCTGGGTCAGAATTTTGCCAAAGCATTTGATGTACAGTTCGCAACCAAAGAGGGCTCTCTCGATTATGTCTGGGCAACTTCGTGGGGTGTCTCCACAAGATTAATGGGTGCACTGGTTATGGCGCACAGCGATAATAACGGTCTTGTGCTGCCTCCAAAACTTGCTCCTATTCACGTTGTTATGGTCCCTATATTCAAAACAGAAGAAGAACACTCGAAAATTCTGGAGAAGATGGAGGCTCTTAAGTCGAGGCTTGAAAAGCTTAATCTAACCGTTAAAATTGATGACAGGGATAATCTTCGTTCAGGTTTTAAGTTTGCCGAGTGGGAACTTAAGGGAGTACCTGTAAGAGTGGCTATGGGGCCTCGTGATCTGGAGAACGGAACAATTGAGATTGCTCGCAGGGATACTCTTACTAAGGAATACAAAGAATTTGAAGGTTCAGAGGTCTTTATTTCCGATCTGATTGACAGGATACAGGAGAACATATATTCAAAAGCCCTCGCTTTCCGCGAAAAGAGCACAATTAATGTAGATGACTACGAAACATTCAAACAGAAGATAGAGGAGGGAGGATTCCTGATGTGCCACTGGGATGGAACAGCAGAGACCGAGGCAAAGATTAAAGAGGAGACCAAGGCAACTATAAGGTGTATACCTCTTGAGGGAATACCTTCTGAAGAGGGTAAGTGTATGTACAGCGGTAAAGCTTCAAAAGGGAGAGTAATTTTTGCTAGGGCATACTAGAAGTTATCGAATTAAATTATAATTTTACCATTCAGTATAATTTTTAAGAAAATGGCATCAGAATTACCGTCCCGGCAAATGGATATTCTGTCGGGATTAAACAGCAAATCACAAATTAAGCTCCGGGTCTTTAACCAGGCAATGGAGGTTTTTTCACAGTTAAAGGAGATACTCAGCGAGATGAGTAACGATCTTAACGATCTCCTTGATAATAATGACAGAAGAGTAAGGCTGGAGTATCGTGACAGAGGCAAATTCGAGGCTGAGCTTAAATTTGCCGACGATGTACTTATATTCAGTATGCATTCGGATATATTTCTTTTTGACAGAGATCATGCCGTGTGGAAGAGTGAATATGTTAAAAAGGATCCGGCCAATGGTTTTTGTGGCATCATAAGCGTATATAATTTTCTTGCTGACTCGCTAAAGGATAACAGATCGGAAGACCTTGGTTATCTGGTGGCTAGAATATTTGTCAACAAGGATAAAAATTTTCTGGTTGAGGGTAAAAGACAGGCAGACAATGTGGTGAGTACTTTCGGGACCAAAATCCTGGGACGGGACGAACTGCTTTCAATTGTTGAAACTGCAGTTCTGTATACCCTTTCATTCGATCTGCTGGTTCCCCCGTTTGACCTTGTTAAGGTTGCAAGCGTTGAGCAGATAAACGATAAAATCGAGAGTTCAAAGTTACAAACAGGTAAAAGGGTGGGGTATAAATACAATTCAGATGATGTTCTGAATGAGGATTAAACCTCGGCACACTTTTACAGAAACAGGTTAATAATCATGCTTAAGAGGATTTTTCTGATTCTTCCATTATTTTTTGTTTTTATAAATACTGTCTGTTCACAGGAGACTGGTAAAAGTAAAGAGCTAAGTGTCGGGCATGAACTCAGTGTTATTGTAGCTTCAAAGATTGT
Organism: Bacteroidales bacterium; assembly: GCA_036677745.1. Lineage (GTDB taxonomy): Bacteria > Bacteroidota > Bacteroidia > Bacteroidales > UBA932 > Bact-08. The sequence continues at coordinate 285,246 of JAVBVW010000003.1, read as the reverse complement.
TATCCCTGTTCTTGTTCCCCCTCCCCCTCCGCCCAGCAGATGGAACGGAGGGACACTTCTGCAACTTGGATTTTCTCAGCTCTCATTAACTAACTGGGCTTCCGGAGGATTTGACAATATTGCCCTTAACGCATATGTTAATATTTATAAAAACTATACTTATGAGCAGATGTTCTGGGAAAACAGACTCCAGCTCGCGTATGGTTTTATTCAGTCATTTGGAGACAGATACAAAAAGAGCGACGATAAATTCATCTTTGACAGTAAAGTAGGATATAAAGCATATGAAAAGGTTTTTGCCTCCGCGAGTTTTAACCTCAGAACTCAGATAGCCAACGGATTTACGTACCCTGCAAATGCAGATCCAAAGCTTGTTTCGGCACCATTGGCTCCCGCCTATTTTTCTCTCGGTGTGGGTTTAGATTATAAACCTGCAAAACCTATCTCAATTAACTTTTCTCCTCTTACCGGAAATCTGGTAGTCGTAAGAATTCCTGAACTCAGAACCAGATATGGTAACAAGGCTGATCAGGGAGCAAAGCTCGAACTTGGAGCTCAGATGAAAATAGAATACAAAGACAAAGTTTTTAAAAATACCAACGTAACAACTACCCTTAATTTCTTTTCAGATTATCTTGGTACTCCAAAGAATATTAAGGTGTATTGGGATCTCCTTGTAGATTCCAAGATTAACAAATTCTTCTCTGTAAACCTCAGAACAAACCTTATTTATGATGATGATATCCTGATTGCCGATAATGATGGCAATCTTGCACCGAGGTTACAGTTGAAAGAGATATTTTCCATTGGATTCTCTTATACATTTGGCAACTTTAAGAAGTGATGCTTTTAAAATTTAAAGAGTCATTGTCTCAGCTTACAGGACTCAGAGAGCTACATCCGGCCTCACCCGATAATCCTGCCATATTACTGGCTGTTAGCGGAGGTATTGATTCGATGTGTATGGCTCACCTTTTTCATCGGATTTTCTATGCTAATTTTGCAATTGCCACCGTAAACTTCTCACTGAGGGGTGAAGAGAGTGATGGAGACGAAGAGCTGGTGAGGCTTTGGGCAGAAGAGAGAGGGATCAGGTATTTTTCCAAAACCTTTGATACCAAGGAATATTGTAATCAGATGGGAGTATCCACACAGGTTGCAGCCAGAGAGCTTAGATATGCTTGGTTTAATGCCCTGATGAAGGAGCATTCATTTGAATATCTTGCCGTGGCTCACAATCTGAATGATTCTGTTGAAACATTTTTTCTTAACATTCTAAGAGGTACCGGTTTACAGGGACTAACCGGAATAAGAAGGAAAAACGGTGCAATATTAAGACCTCTGCTTGGGATAACGAGACGTGAGATTGCAGAATATGTTAAAAAAGAGGCAATTCCATTTAGAGAGGATAGTTCAAATGCACAGAGCTATTATTCCCGTAACAGAATCCGTAATATGGTTTTCCCTGAATTTGAGATGATTAATGCCTCTTTTCTGAATACCGTAGAAAAGGATATGGCCAATGTTGAGGCTGCTGCAGATATCCTGGAAGATCTCTATAGAGTTAAAAGAGAAGAATTGCTGGATGCAGAGAGTGGTAAAATTGATGTTATCAAATTATTAAAAGAGAGAAGGCCTGATTACTGGCTTTATGCCATTCTATCTGAATATGGATTTAATGCAGATCAGACAGAACAGATTTTTAATGCACTGGAAGGTCAGCCGGGTAAAGAGTTTCACTCAGACAGCCATCTTGTATTGAAAGACAGGGATTTTATTCTGATATATCCCAAAGGTGTAAAACCGGGTGAGGTGGCAGCAGCTTCTAATTTATCATTTTCTCAATTTGAAGAGTTCGCAGATAATTTGAAAGATGATAAAGCAGTGTACATTGAAAGTGAAACCCATATTGATAGTGATGCTGATTCTGAAGGTGTTGTTGCCTCTGACGAAGATATAGATACTATTGAATCTAATCCGGGCAATAATATTTCTGAAGTACAGGTAAAAGAGGAATTTGAGGTAACCTTAAAAGGTAGCAGAGAGTTAAAGGAGTATTCAATATCCGGTTTTCTCTTAAGAATATCGGTATATCCTAAACCAGCAGGATTCAAGGTCAGGGATACCGCAAGAAAAATAGAATTTACAGCAGACTTGTTCGGAGGAAATGATTCTCCTGTTATACCTGTTCTAAGAAGAAACTATCCTGTGAACGAACCATCGCTTTTACTTGATGCCGATCTCCTTGAATTTCCACTTATTTGCCGGATTTGGTCTGACGGAGACAGATTTATGCCATTCGGAATGACAGGATACAAGAAGATAAGTGATTTTCTGACAGATATAAAAATGGATAAGGTGAGCAAGGGAATCCAGCCTGTAATTGTATCATCAGATAAGATTGTTGCTCTGGTAGGTCAGAGAATAGATGAGCGGTATAAAATTACCGCTCATACCAGAAATATTCTCGAAATCACTATAATAAACTGATTCTTTCTCCTGTTTGCTTTTTATCACTTATTGTCAAAAGAAAGACTGAAAGGCAATCTTGCAAAATGTCTTATACCGCTCTCTTTGCGCAGATAATCATAGGCGCTCTCCATCATGGCAGCAGGATTTGAAACTGCTTTGGCACTGTTTGCCCCTTCTGAAAGTGTCTCCATTAGCTTATCCAGTTGAGTCTTCTTTACAGGATATTCTACAATTCTGTATGACTCCAGGTTACCAAATGCGGCAGCGCTGTTGATAGCCTCTTTTATTCCCCCTCTCTCGTCGGCAAGCCCTATCTGAATGGCATCAAGACCGGACCAGATCCTGCCTTGTGCAATCTCGTCAACCTTCTCCTGAGTAAGATCCCTTCCTTGAGCAACCAGATTAATAAAGTCAGTATAAATCTCCTCTATAGCAGCCTGAACAAACTCAATCTCCCTCTTCTCAATTGGTCTCAATCCTGACATAAGGTCACTGTATCTGTTTGTAGTTACAGTTTCTGGATTAACGTGAAGATGTTTTTTTAGTCCCTTTTCAATGTTAACTGCCATACTAAAGACCCCAATTGAACCCGTCAAAGTTGTATTGTTGGTTATGATTTTATCTGCTTTTGCTGATATCCAGTATCCTCCGGAAGCTGCATAGTCTCCCATACTTATGATAACCGGTTTTTTCTCTCTGAGTAACTCAAGTTCTCTGTCAATAATATCTGAACTTTGTGCAGATCCGCCGGGGGAGTTAACTCTAAAGACAACTGCCTTAATGGTACTGTCCTTTCTTACTTTTGAGATGTGTTCAATGAATGAGTCAGATGCGATGTTTTCATCTGATTTACCCATTATAATTTCTCCGTCTGCGTATATAATTGCAATCTTGTTTTTCTCCTTAAAGTTTATCTTAAATGTAGCTTTGGCATAGTCAGAAGATGTTATCATCTTGAGATCTTTTTCACGTTTAACACCAAATAAATTTACCAGAGTGTCAATAAGTTTGTCTTTATAAATCAGACCATCTACAAGTTTCTCTTCAAGTGCTTTATCTGCTGAGTGCAATTCAAGATTATCGGCCATCTGATTAATTCTCTCAGATGAGATACCTCTGGCAGCTGAGATATCATCTACCCAGGTTTTCCAAACTGCATCAATGTATGCCTGAATCTGTTCTCTGTTCTCACTGCTCATTTTATTGCTAATGAACTGCTCTGCAGCTGCCTTAAATTTACCGTGACGGATAAGTTGAACCTCCAGACCTGCTTTGTCCAGAAGATCTTTAAAGAATAGTGAACTCATGCTCAATCCTGTAAGAGGTGCCATCCCTCCCGGGTTCATATAAATTTTGTCTGCAGTTGTTGCAAGATAGTATGCAGGCTGAGAGTAGTTGTCTGCGTATGCAATTATTGGTTTGCCACTCTCACGGAACCTCATAAGTGCCGATCTTATCTCCTCTACATGACTCATTCCTGCGTTAAGGTTTGTGACATTCATGTAGATGAATTTTATTGAATTATCTGTTGCAGCTTTTTCTATTGTCTCTATAAAACTTAGAATCCCCTGTGTCTTCGACTCAGTGCTGCCAAAAGGATTAAGCATGGCAAATGGATCTTCTACAGATTGTTCTGTTATTCTTGTCCCAAAATTTAGCGATAGAATGGCAGATTTTGGAACAACAGGTTTGGCGCTGCTTGATAGCGAAGCCATCGATCCGATAACTCCAAGCAGAATAAAGAAGCCGAGCACCATTGCAAGGAGAGAACCTATGAATGTGCCGGCAATTATTTTCAGAAAATTTTTCATAATCCCGTTAATTACAGTGTTAATCTAACAAATTTAGATTAATTAACGGACTTGAGCAAAAACTCTTGAATTTGTTTATCGAAGAGATGCTTTTGTAAAGATATGTTGAGGTATCTGCCGGTCAAATTGTATTGAGAGTGTTGTAAATTCTGTCCCTTTACCATCTTTTAGCATATCCTTGTATATAACCTTTGATGGGTACCATCGGTTTTGTATATTCTTTACTTCGGATAGATCTGCCCTTTTAAGTAATTGCCCGCTTCTGGCATACATCTCCTGCCTTAGTGGTACATACCTTTGAGCGTCTACCCACATTTTCTGTCGGTAGTAAGCGATATCACTTACTTTGGCTACCAATTCAAGAATTAGTACATCTCTCTTTTGAAGAGTGTCTTTTCCCGATACTGTAACAGTGTATATATCACTTAATTTTCTATCGTCCATCATATCTTCGTAAGAGAGATCTGATCCCATTACAGATTGTCTTAAAAGGTGTCCGGAAATCTGTATGGTTCTGTCTGCTGACGGTGTATATATCCAGAGCTGACCTTCCAGTTTAAGCATTTTAGTACCAGCCTCAGATGCTGGTGTCAGATACTCTGTGAATGACTTTTTATCTCCCTCAGTCCAGCTTCTGGATGTTATTGTTCTGCTTGACCTTCTACCGTGAATAGTCATGGATGATTCAATAATTCTGTTTCTGGATGACATGTTGCGGTCAATTCTCTCAAGAATTTCACTTCCATCCTGCCCCGCAAGAGGAGAGGTAATTAATGCAAATAGTAATATTAGCGGAATTCTTGATATTGATTTTTTGACTAATATATTTTTATTCATATGTGCTTAATTTTAATATTTAAATTATTGATCAATAGCTGTTTTGTGATATATGTAAGGCAATATCATTTAATAATTCAGACCTCAAGTTCGTTAAAAAGCTTGGCTGTCTGACGTTTATATATTCCAATCCCCGCAAGTGCATTCCCAAGAACCATTGAGAATATTCCCGGAATAAAACCAATGTAATAGGTTGTTGGAGTGATGTGGGTTCTGACTACGGTTGGCATCATCATAGTTGCATTCTGCATCATACCTCCAAGATCGACGCCATGTACATTAATGTAAAATACCAACGGTAAGGCGATTGCAACTCCAATTAAAGAACCAATCGTACCAATCATTAGAGCCTCGTAAAGCAAAGAACGATAAATGTGTCCTTTATCCTCACCCATTGCAAGCCTCACTCCGAACTCCGAATATCTTCTCAATCCTCCCAATAGTCCGCCGTTCCATAGAACTATTGCCATTGCTGAGACAAATATAAATATCATCATCCCACTAACTGCTCCTGTATAATCCAGCATCTCTGCCATTCCTGACTGATCTCTTAATGTGATCATTACAGGTGCAAATTCATCGGATTCACCGTTTGACGCCTCAATTTTCATCTCATTAAACCTGTTCTTAATCTCCTCTGCGCCTTCTATATTGAAATATCTGTCCGGGAGAAATCCTAAAATCTCACCAGTCGCTCCATCCATTCCAAATGCCTTTTGTGCATCTGTGATATCCATAACAACTGCTCCCTTATCTATACCTGTTGCTCCAAATACTATCGTTCCTGATATTGTCAGATTGTAAAATGCAAAGCCACCCTCCATTGTCGATCCAAAGAGGGTAAAACTCTCTCCGGGATTTATTGAAAATTTCTTTGCAAGTTCTTCTGTGATAAGAGCTTCTCCGGCTTTAGCGGGCATTACACCCCTTACAAGAGAACTTTGAAGATTAAACCTTTGAGCCTCTTTTGAGCCACTGCTTAACAGATCAATTCCCCATCCGATAACAGGGCCCTGTCCTCTTGTTTCTCCAAGAGAATCAGGGAAATCTGCCAGAGCACCAAATCGTATTCGTTTAACCCAGTCAACTTCAGGTTCAAACTCTTTTAGTTGAGTAATCAGAGCCTCAGCATCCAGAATTGCGAGGTCGTTAGGGAACTGTTCAGCATCTTTTGCATAAGCTTTTGTCATCACCTTAACCTCACCGGTATTGAAGTTTGCATTCATCTCAATTGATTCACCCATAACTCCTGTTAGCCAACTGTACAAAAACACAGTCAGAAGCGACCCTGTAGCCACTACAATTATTGGCAATAAACTTCTTCCTCTGTCTTTTAATATTCCTTTAAGTAAAAACTTTTTCATTTCTTTTGTGTTTTGAGCAGTTAAATCAGTTTACCCCTGAGTGCATCTGTAGGTTTCATTTTTGATATTCTTTTTGTTGGCATATAGCTAACAATCAGTGATGAAAGAACTACGAGCAAAACTGTTGCCATTATCATTGCACCTCCGTAATAGGGTGTGATTTTGTCGGCTATTGCAACTCCTGCCTGATCTGCATTTGCAGGCATAGGTATACCTGTTTTCTGAATCCAGTACAATATAGGCATCCCCCAAACCATACCCAGAAGAATTGCCAGAAATGAGTGAGTAGTCCCTTCAATTGTGAATAGTCTTACTACTCTCATTCTGGTCATACCCAGTGCAATATAGGTGCCTATCTCTTTCTGTCTTCTGAAGATGGATAATATCTGAGTGTCAAATATTGCAAGTAAAGCTATAGCCAGCAGAAGTGACGATATTACCCTTGACCCTCCCTTTTTGGCGGCCATAATATCTGCAAGGTCCTTTAAAAGAGCCTTATCGTTTTTAAATATCCATTCAGTCTTATCTGGCAAATTATCTGCTTTGGGTGAAACTACAAAATAGGTTGCCTCCTGGTACATCGAAGTAAGTTCCCTCAACTTTTCTATGGGAATCCATATCTGGCCTGCGTCAATAGTCGGTACAGTTGTCTGAAAAATGGCTGAAATGGTTACCTCTCTGGCATCAAAAGTGCCGTTTGCATCACGCCATCTTATCAACATTCTGTCGCCCTCTTTTAAGTTTGAATTTTGGGCCATTCTTTTTCCTATAACTGCAGGAATGTAGTAAGGGTCGTCAGGATTCTCTTTAAACATATGGGTAGGAACAGAAAGAATTTTTTGATCCGGACTTATTCCCTTTAACAAAATATTTACCAATCTGCCTCCCGGATATCCGGTAGCTTGAGTTATAAGTATTGGGGTTGCCATTCCATTCTCTTCCAGAACTCTGATACTCTCTTCGGGTATAGAGTGAGAATCCGAAAATGTAAAGGGATCGTATGGATTGTATTCTGGATGCCAGTACTGACCGGCTCCTGTTTCCCATGCTCTTGTGTCGTTGGTTGCTTGCATATTCCATCCGTCAAGCATACCGTTATAAAAGATTATTATAACAAATGCAATGGAGAGAACCGTTACATTTAACCAGGTTCTCAGGCCTGAACCTAGCAGGTTCTTTAGTGCCAATTTAAATTCCAGCATAATACAATTAATTATTTGGTTTAATCAGCTCATCTTTTTCAACCATACCATCTTTAAGGTATATAATTCTGTCAAGATACTGCATCACCTTTTCGTCATGTGTCGAAAAGATAAATGTTGTTTTTAGTTCCTGGTTCAAACGCTTCATAGTCTGAACTATATTGTGAGAGTTTTTTGAATCAAGGTTTGCTGATGGCTCGTCTGCAAGCACAATTTGTGGTTTTTTTACCATAGCTCTGGCAATTGCAACTCTTTGACATTCACCTCCAGAAAGGGTAGAGGGTCTGGAATGAGCCCTGTCTGCAAGTCCAACCCATTCAAGTGCCTCCATTACAGCCTTCTTCCTTTTGTCTGAAGGCATTTTCTGAAGAAGCAGTGCAAACTCTACGTTATCAAAAACAGAATATACAGGTAGTAGATTGTAGGTTTGAAAAATAAATCCAATACCCCAATTTCTAAGTGCAGCTGCCTCTTTGTGAGAGAGTTGTCCTACGTCTTTATTTAGAACAACAGCTTTTCCCTCTGATGGGATATCAAGTGAGCCTATAATATTAAGCAGGGTAGTTTTTCCCGAACCGCTGGGGCCGACTAATCCTGCAAACTCTCCCTGACCGAATGAGAGGCTTATTTTGTTCAATGCAGTGAACTCTGTTTTACCTGCAGGGAACCTCTTTATTACATTCTCCAGACTTACCATAGTATTACTCATATGCTTATGATTTAAATATTGTGTTTATTATTTACCTGTTTGCTGAATATTTGTGAGTATATACCAGCATTAATTGTAGTCCGCTTCCCGAAAACATCGGAGTGCTGTTAGATGACAGTGGAATACCGTTATTTTTAGGATTAATATACCCCATGACATGAAATGAAAAGTTTTTTATGTTGTGTCTCCAGTTTGCAAAGTTGTAAAGAGCCCCGTTTTCCCAGTCGTAGTAAAGAATAAGGTTTAAGTTGTCTGACATTCCAAGGGGATAGTTTGCCGAGAGTGCAGATATATTTGCTTTGTTAGAAAATTTAAAAGCCTCTTTGTCGAAAGTGAGAATAAGATGCTCAAAAATTATATTTAGTCCGTTCCCTATTCCGAATGTATAATCTGCACCTACGTTAAACATATGTTGATTTGTAAACACTCCCAAATCCTGACCTTTGTTTATCCATGATGCTTCAAACCACAATCCGATTGTAATATCAAATTTTGCATCAAGACCGAACCTGTTTTCTTCGACACCGTTTAGTTCCGGAAATAGGTGTAATTCATTAGATGAAGGGAGCAAATCGGATTTTCTGTGGTGAAATGTAATAGCAGCTTCACCTGACGGCAATGACTTTTGGAATCTACCTCCGAATTCCGGAATTTTATCTGATGTTACTCCAATGTCAAAACCTCTGGATTTATTATTGCCGTATAATACCCATAACCATAGATTGGAGTTATCTCTGAAGTAATATCTGCCCAAACCTCCCCATATACCATCTGTAAGTTGAAGCGGATCTCTTGGATCCATACTGTCGAACCACATCAGAGGTCTTAGTATGGTAGCAGAACCGAAATTTATCTTTTGAAGCCCAATGCGAATTTCAGATCTGTTGGTTGCCATCTTGGCCCACCCGCGATACAGCTTAATGTCTCCACTCCAATCACTTTCACGATTACTCCGGAATATCCCGTTGCCATATATGTTTACAGCTGCTTCAAATTCGTACCTGAGATTGTTTTTGCCGGTGAATTTATTCCCTGATTCTATATTAAACTGAGGAATATACCTTGACCCTAATGCAAAAAGACCGTTTGAGCTTCCATTTGCGACTCCGCTCAACTGACCCTTATAGGATATGATTGTATTTTCGGATTTTGCAGATTGTGAAAATGCACAATTTGGCAATACCAATAATAATGATAGTAATAATAATATGAAATCAGATTTGTATTTAATAAACAGTTTCATTTGATATTTAAATATTGGGAGCTATTCCATATGCCATTATTCTTGTGAGTTCAAGAATCAGTTCCTGAGGATTTTTATATAGTCCGCTTAGGTAAGGGTCATTTAAAACGGCGGTCATATTTTTGCTGAGAGATAGTAATAGTTCCGGTTTAAAATCGTTTCTGAAAACGCCCCTTTTCTGAGCATCCCTGAATTCATCAATTACACCATCCCATGCCTCTTTACTTAAGGTCATAACATATTGCTGAAGTTCGGAACCTGTGTCATTGTAAACATCCTCAATAAAAACCTGGCTCAACTCTTGTGTGCCCTCAGCCTTTATTGCAATTATTCTTTGCATTCTTTCTGAGGCAGGGCAATCTGCTTGAAGGATTTCCCGAAACTTAACCATTCCCTCTTCAATCAGGTTATCAAGTATCTTTTTTGCAAGCTCGGTCTTATTTGGGAATAATCTGTAAAAGGTCATTTTGCTTACATCTGCCTTAGCACATATCTCTTCTACTGACACTTTTTTAAATCCGTATTTCCAGAATAGCTCCTTTCCGGCACTTAGTAAACCGGCCTCTTTCTTAGATTTTCTTTTTTTCTCCATAAATCGGAATTTAGATTTATATTACGAAATATGCTGTAAAGTTACAATAAAAGTATAAAAAGCAAAATAAAGTAACATAAATTTAATCTGCAAATTCTCAATTTCACTTTTTTTACCTTTTTGTGCATGAAAATTTTCGATTACCTTTTAATTGGCTCAATTTTTGATTGTTGGAATTTGATCATGGGCCGGAGGAGAGAGTAACTGAGAATCCGTAAACCTTAATATATAATAAGTGTGGAATAAAACGGGTGCTGTTTTACAGTTCATAACCCTGTTTCCTGAATAGAAACTCTCCTTAAATTCAATTATATGAAACAAATTCATTGGTCCGGCATCCTAACTGCAATTATAATATTATTTGTTGCAGTATCATGTAGTTCAGAAAGTGAGACAAGCCAGAGTGATATTAATATAATTGACCTTGTAGGCGCAGTCGGAAAAGGTAAAATTGTCAATATAAGCGAGGTAGCTGACAATATTAAATATGTTGCGCTTGAGACAAACGAAAATTCGCTGATAGGAGATCGGGCAAGAGTTAAAATTGTAAACGGCCGTATTTATGTCCTGTCAATGCAATCATCTTTTTCTTTTGATATTAAGGTTTTTGATATTAATGGCAAATACCTGTTCACCTTTAACAGGAAGGGAAGAGGGCCGGAGGAGTATGATCTGATGTCTTCTGTTGAAATTGATAATGTTACAGGTGGTTTTATTGCGTTTGATTTATTCTCTCTTTCATTAAACTCAACAATACAATCGGGATTATTTAAAGAGTACGACAAAGATGGTAACTACATTAGATCTCTGAAGTTGCCCGCAATTGAGCCCGGAAGGCTTGAATCTGTCAATAAGTTAAATGAAAATCTGTATATATCATCTGTTGGTGAAAAAAGTTTTGAACAGGTTAAAATTCATGGAGTAGCATTTGACTCCCAGTCCAAGATTGTGTTTGAGATTCCAATGGCCACAGTGCCTGATTATCTATCAAATGAGACTATCGGACGAAGAGTAGTGTTGACGGATGCAAAATGGGAAAAAAAATATCTCACTTGGTCTCCGTCAATTAAAATTTTCAAAGATGTGGCAAGGTTAATTTATCAATATAATGATACCATTTTTACCCTTGATCAGAAACTAAACTATTACCCCTCTTTTGTCATTAATTATGGCAACTATAGAAACACTTCACCTGATATTTATAGAACACCGAGCAAAAAGAGTGATTATATATCCATAATCTATCCCACTTTTGTTGAATCTAATCGGTTTATACTGATGAAACTCAATTTAAGAGAGTACGCTCATGAGCCTTATGATGAACATATTAGGACAAAAAGAAACGATGTAATGACCCTTAGACGAACTGACTGCTATGGTATGTTCGACAAACAAACGGGTCAATTTATTCTGCTCAACCAACCTGTTAAAGGCAAGTTAGGTATAAGAGAAGATATTAATAACGGCCCTCTTTTTTTTCCTACTGATATCTCGGCAGATGACCTTGCTTCAAAAGTATACTCAGCTTTACAACTCATTGAACATGCAGAAGTATATGATGTAAAAGGTGATTTGAAAGAGCTTGTCTCAAAACTAAAAGATACCGACAATCCTGTTGTAGCAATTGCAAAATTCAAATAAATCAGTCTATATGAAACTAAATCAATGGTGCAAATTTTTAACTGTAATAGCAATTATCTTTACAGTAATCTCGTGTGGCTCAAATGGTGCTTCTTCAGGTAAAGGGAATATAGATGTTGAATCTGCTGTGGGAAAGGGCAGAATTGTCAACTTAAGCGAAGTCGCCACTGATATACGTTACATTCCTCTTGAAACTACCGCAGAGTCTGTAATCGGAAATGTATGGAATGTTAAATACAGTAATGGAAAAATTTATATCTCTGATAATAAATACGCAATAAGCATTTTTAAGGATGATGGTATTTTTATCAAAAAATTCTCAAGAGTGGGCAGGGGGCCTGAGGAGTATGTTGATATAAGTACTTTTCAAGTAAATGACACAGATGGGGGAATTGAAATTCTGGACAGATCTGGCAGAATCATAAGGTATGATGCAGAAGGTAATTTTATTGAAGTAATTGATAAGTTGTACAAAAAAGCACGTTCTCAGGCATTTGTGAAAATTTCTGATTTTATCGTATCAAGTTGGTATATAAATAGCCGTTCAGAAGAGAGATCTGAAACAAAATATGGTGTTACAGCCTATAGGGATTCATCAGATATTATTAGTGAAAAAACTCTCACTTCGTACAGTGGTATGAAAACCCAACAGATTGATGGAGGGATGATGGTATTTATGAGAATTGATCCCCCATCTCTTGTTAAATTTAAAGATGAGGTTAGGTTTATGGTTTCAGAATGTGATACAATTTTTAGTGTGGATAACAAAGGACAAATTTCGGACAAATTTGTCTTAAGTTACGGAAAATATCAAGCTCCCAAAGGACAGGATTTTGACTCCTACACAAATAATGAAACAAATTTTATTACTTTAGCTACAGGTTTCAATGAGACAGAGAGATATATGCTCTTCAACTTTAATCTGAGGGCGCTTGCACCGGAACCGATTGAACGAGTCTCAAAGGGTATGGACGGGAAAGAGAGTGTAAGCAAAAATACCAATGTCTATGCGGTTTTTGATAAGAAAAAGGAGAATCTCACTTTTCTCAATCAACCGGAAAAAGGTACAATGGGATTCAAAGAGGATATTAAAGGCGGTTTTCCTTTCTGGCCACGATATACCGGTAATAGCGGAGAACTTATAAGCTATAGAAACGCACTTGATATCATTATGCAGGCAGAAGATAATTATGATGATGCATTTGTAAATGAGCTTGCCTCTAAACTTTCAGAAAACGATAATCCTGTAATTATAATAGTTACTCCTAAATAGAGACATATATGAAAAATTTAAAATTTATTGTGGTTGTCGCAATTGCCTTATCGGCAACAATCTCATGTAATCCCGATACAGAATTGCTAACCGACGAAATTAAAATAATTGATCTTGCCGGTGCTGTAGGAGGAGGTAAAATTGTAAAGATTAGTGAGGTAGCTGATGATATTAAATATGTTGCCCTTGAAACTACCGACAGCTCGTTGATAGGAATGGGGGCTAAAGTTCAGATTGAAAGTGGGCGAATTTATGTAAGGTCCAGATACTCAAATTATACTGATGTTAAGATATTTGATATGGAGGGTAAATATCTGTTTACTTTTAACAGAACAGGAAGAGGGCCTGAAGAGTACTCCCCTATGTCACGTATTGAAATTGACCCTGTTACCGGTGGATTTATGGTTTTTGATATAATGCCGCTTATAACAAATAATTCACTGTCATCATGGTTTTTCAAATTATATGATAAAAACGGTAATTATTTAAAAAACATAAATGTACCTGACATTGATGCAGGTAGACTGGAGTTTGTCCGAAGACTCAATAACAATCTTTTTGTCTCATCAGTTGGGTCTTCGAGTAAGGAACCGGTAAAGATTCACGGAGCTGCTTTTGACTCGTTATCTAATATAGTTTTTGAGATTCCGGTGGCGACTACTCCTGAATATGCTCCAAATGAATCATATGTTGAGTCAATTGGCATCAGGATTTCAACTTCCGATGAAAAAAGATACGCCGCTTTTCCCCCTACAATAAGATCGGTTAAGAACACAGTACGCTTTGTAAATATATACAACGATACAATCTTCACACTCGATCAAAACCTTAATTATTTCCCCTCTTTTGTTATTAATTATGGCAATTATGTAAACACCTCTCCGGACAGGAGCGGGATAACACACATCAAAGGTAAGCATATCAACATTGATCCTTTGTCTTATTTGGAATCCAATCGTTTTATCATTATGAATTTCATTATGAGAGATTATGCACATGAGCCATACGATGAGTACATTCAGGCGAGAAACAGGGTAATAACTGTTCCAAGGACCAATTGCTACGGAATATACGACAAACAGACAGGTTTCTTTAATCTTATGAACCAGCCGGTTAAAGGTAAACTGGGATTTCAGGAAGATATAAAAAACGGGCCTCCATTCCTTCCAGGTCACATAAATGCAAACGATTTTGCAACATCAATTATAAGCGCAGTTCAGCTTATTGAGCATGCAGAGGTGTATGAAGTTAAGGATGAGCTCAGGGAGATTGTATCAAAGCTTAAAGATACCGATAACCCGGTAGTGGCAATTGCAAAGTTAAGATAGTGCGTCTTAACTTTTATTAAAGGTTTATTATTACAGTTAAATGGCTTTAAATTTATGAAGTTAGTTATGAAAAGACAATTGCTAAGGTTCAAAGGAGTCAGTTTTCTATTAGTAATTCTGTTATTAAACTCTTGTACATCTGTTAACTCGATTAATGAAAAGCTTAACGTTATTGATATTGAGGGTTCTATTAATAACTATGAACTTGTCAACCTCAGTAATTATGCATCAGATCTTAATTATGTTCAGCTTGAAACAAACGACAGTGCACTAATTGGGGCCATTTCGAAAATCGTTTATGAGTGCGATAAAATTTTTATTAGTGATCAGTCAGAGAGTATTTATGTTTTTGATTCAGCAGGTAAGCACTTAAAAACATTCAATAAAAAGGGCAGAGGGCCAGGTGAGTATAACCGGATAACAAATTTCTTTGTAAACCCCAATAATGGAAACCTGTACATAATTACTTCACAAGCCTTATTGTGTTATGACAGTGAATTAAATTTTGTCAAGGCGATCGAAAAGCCCGAAAATGACCTCTTTCTAATATCAGCTAAACTTATTGCTGACGATATTTATGCAATGGTATTAAATGGTAAAAGACACTCCATACAAATTGTTGATGGCAAGTCAAAAAGTGTCTGTTATCAGAAATCTGCCCAAAGAGAGTCAACAGAAAATGGTCATTATATGGCAAAGTTTACTTTGTTTAATATGTTTCAGACAGCTGTAGAACTTAAGTATTTGTCAGTTTTAAATGACACTATTTACTCCTTTACAGATGATTATAAAGAACGACCTGCCTATTATCTGAAATACGGTAAGTACAGAGAGCCGAATCCGGTAACTGTAGAGGATTTTGGCTCTTTGGATTTAAACTTTGTTTCGCTCTTATCAATAAGTGAGTCAAAAGAGTTGATCTTTATGAATATCTTTTTAAGAGGCAATTGTAAAGAACCCGTTATCAGTTATGCAACAAACCCGGATGGCAGCCGCAGAGAAATCAGATATAATGCCGCTTATGCGGTGTATGATAAAAAGCTAAAGGAATTTAAAATTCTTTTGCAACCTGTTAAAGGTATGCTTGGATTTGCAGATGATCTGACCGGAGGGGTTCCATTCTGGCCAAGGTATATAAGCAGTAACAACAATCTTGTCTCTTATCTGACACCAGCGAAAATTATGAGCTATGCCGAGGGTGATAATAATGCCGGAGAGCAGCTTAAAAACCTTGCTTCTAAGCTTTCTGAGAATGACAATCCTGTGGTTATAATTACAATACCCAAAAAATAATTTTTTATGAAAAACTTTGCAACTGCTATAATTCTCATTGTGATTTTACCGTTAATAACTTCCTGTTCTGCCTCTGAAAAGGATATTGTAAATAGCGATATTGAAGTTATTGATATTAAGTCATCGCTTGATAATTACGCAATTGTAAAATTAAGTGATTATGCTTCAGATATAAAGTATATACCGCTTGAGACTAATGACAGCGTTTTGATAAGCGGAATTTCTCAGTTGATATACGAAAGAGAGACAATCTATATTCTTGACCATTCAGATAAAATATTCCTCTTTGATAAAGGGGGTAAATATTTAAGGACTTTTATAAGAAAAGGCAGAGGGCCGGGTGAATATACAGATCCATTTTCATTCAGAGTTAATCCCGATAACGGAGATATTTATGTTCTGGATGCCTGGAGAGGGATACTGCGATATGATAAGGATTTCAATTTTATTAAAATATACCCGTTTCCCGGTGATGGTTTAACAGCTTTGATGTTCGAAATTACAGGAGATGACCAGATATCCATTAGTCTTGCCGATCTTATCAACTCAAAACGCTCTCTTGTTACTTACGGTAAAGATACTTCGTATGTTTTATTCAATAAAGAGGCACAATATGATTTCGATCCAACTAAAAGAGATAATCTGACCTTTATGTATCATTCCCTTTATCTTCTTGGAGGTAAGTTAAGATACTATCATCACTACAATGATACGTTATACACTTTAACAAATAACTATGACCAAAAGGCTGTATACTATATTGATTATGGTGGATATAGAGAACAACCTCAGATAAGTGCAAGAGATTACGGATCTTATGATGCAAAGATCATAACACCGTTGTTAATCAGAGAGTCAGACAAACTTGTATTTATGAGTTTTATTATGCGTGGATTCTGCCGGGAACCTATTTTAACAACTTCATTTGACAAAGAGGGGAATGAGGTATATTCTTACAGCACCTTTGATTATGCAGTATATGATAAGCAAAAAGGTGAAGTTATACTCCTGCTTCATTCTGTTAAAGATCATCAGGGATTTAATGAGGATATTTTAGGCGGAATGCCATTTTGGCCAAGTTATATTTCGAAAAATCAGCATCTTGTAATGCACGAACAAGCATCTGATGCATTGATTTATTTTGATAAATATCCCCCGGTATCCAAAGAACTTAAAGAGCTCTCTGAAAAAATTAATGAGGAGAGTAATCCGATAGTTATTATTGCAACTTCAAAATAAATAGCTTATATTTGATATTCAAATACTTATATGAAATGAATATTTGTAAACGAACAGTCTCCCTGCTCCTGATTTTTACAGGATTTTCAGCGGTCTCTAATTTAAATATGATCATCTCTCAGGAGAGGTACAATCTATCGATGACGCTTGATGATGTAATTGTAACTGCTACAGAACAATCGCCTAATGCGTTGATTAATAAGCATAACTTTCTTGTGAGCTACTGGCAGAACCGCTCATTCAAGGCATTGTTTCTACCATCCCTTAACCTCTCAGCCACAATAGGAAATTATAACAGATCTCTGGTTGCACTCCAAAACTACGAAACCGGAGAGATAAATTACAGAGTTAATAACAACCTGCAAAACTCACTTTCACTATCGTTAAGGCAGAATATTGCACTCACGGGTGGTACAGTTTCGCTCTCTACAAGTCTAAACAGACTCGATCAGTTTTCAGGTTCTGAATCTGTTCTTTATAACTCTCAGCCTGTTTATATTAACTATTCCCAGCCAATTAAAGCATACAACTCATTTAAATGGCAAAAGATTACCGAACCTAAGGATTTCGAGAACGCTAAGAGAAAATATCTTGAGAACATGGAGGAGGTTAAGCAGAGGGCAATTTCTCTTTTCTTTGAAGTTCTTACCGCTCAGAGCAATCTGGAACTTTCAAAGATGAATCTGACCTCAAGTGAGCTAAGTCTGAAAATTGCCGAGGAGAGATTTGAGATTGGCTCTGTAACCTATAACGAAATTCTTCAACTGCGGCTTAATCTGAATAATGCCAAGCTAGCTCTGGGAGATAATCAGGTTGCGCTGGATATTAGCATGGCAAGTCTCAGGACATTTCTGGGATTTAATGACAATACTGATATTGCTCTTGTGATGCCCGGAGAGGTTCCTGAGATAATGATCAACTTTGATGAAGTTTACAACCGTTCTTTGGAAAACTCATCGTTTTATCTGGACAGAGAACTGGCATTGCTATACGCTAAGCAGGAGGTGGAAAAGGCAAAATCCGGAAACGGTCTGCAGGCAGATCTTTTTGCTACTTTAGGATTTACTCAAAAGGGCTCTGATTTGGGCGCTGCATATAAAAGCCCTATAGATCAGGAGATTGTGGGGCTAAGACTAACATTGCCGATTCTTGACTGGGGTCTTGGAAAGGGAAAGGTAAAACTAGCCTTATCCAGAGAAGAGGTTGCAAAAGCACAGGTTGAACAGGCAATGATTCAGAACAGACAAGATATATTAATTAAAGTTATGCGCTTTAATAAACAAAATGTTCAGTGTCGTACCTCGGCCGAGGCTGATTCGATTGCTCGTATAAGTTATAATATTTCACAGGAGAGGTTCAGAAATGGCACAATAAGCATCCTGGAACTTAATGATGCCCAGACCAGAAAAGATAACGCAGTTCAGAGATACATATCCGATCTGGGGAGCTACTGGAAGTATTACTATGACATAAGAAAGGTAAGTCTCTATGACTATCTTACCGGAAAAGAGATTTCAGTCAATTTTGAAAGTTTAACAGGGAATTAATACAAAGTTTATGAAAAGGGTATATTTAATAATCGCTTTTGCAGCATTAATCTCAGCTTCATGTTCCTCAAATAAAAAATCTGATGATACAGATAATCAGGAGATGGCAAAGGCATCCTTTGTAAGTGAGAGGAATATTGTAGACACGATTCATCTCAAAAAGACAGATTTTAATCGTCAGGTGATAACCAACGGCAAACTGAGGGCTCTGGCAAAAAGTATTCTTGTATTCCCTGTATCAGGCACAGTAGAGTCTATTGTTGTCAAAAACGGAGAGTATGTGGCCAAAGATGGAGTTATTGCCAGGCTGGACCCCACTCAGGCACTCAATAAACTAGCTCAAAGCAGACAAAGTATGGAAAGGTCTGAGTTAAGTTTTATGAATGAACTTATTGGTTATGGTTATGGTAGAGATACTTCTAAAATACCACCTGAAATTGTGAAGGTTGTAAGATTAAAATCGGGTTATAATGATGCTCTTTTTAACTTAAAACAGGCAGAAGATGAACTGGAAAAAACAATTTTAAAGGCTCCTTTTGCAGGAAAAGTTGCAAATATTACAGCTAAACCATACGAGTCTGTTTCAGGACAATTTTGTACTCTTATTGATGACAGAAAATTTGAAGTTATGTTTACTTTACTTGAGTCAGAGGTCTCGTACATAAAGGTAGGCAATACAGTTAAGGTTGCTCTTTACAGTGATCCTGAGTCTGTATACAACGGTATAATTACTCAGATTAACCCTATAGTTGACGAAAAAGGTCAGATAGCTGTAACGGCAGAAATTTCTAACAATTCCGGCAAACTGATAGAGGGAATGAATGTGAAGGTAATAGCTGAGAGTATTGTGAAGAACAGGCTTGTTGTGCCTAAAGGAGCTGTTGTAATGAGAGATAATTTTGATGTCCTTTTTAAAATTGATAAAGAGAGGAACAGAGCAATGTGGACTTATGTGAAAGTTGAGATGTCAAATTCTGAATATCATACAGTTATTGCAAATAAGGAGAAGAATGCAGAGCTTAATGAAGGAGATATTATAATTGTTTCGGGCAACCTCAATCTTGCTGAGGGTTCAAATGTTGAAATCAAAAACCGCTGATTATGACCGGTAAAATTATCGACAGACCAATCGCGGTAACAATGACCATAATAGCGGTTATTGTTCTGGGTGTAGTTGCTATAGGTCTTTTGCCTGTATCATTAATGCCTGAGGTTGACATTCCACAGATAACAGTACAGGTAAATGCTCCGGGCTATTCTGCCAGGGAGGTAGAGAGAAGCCTTTCGGGGCTCAGGGGCCAGCTCAGGCAGATTTCTCACCTTAAAGAGATGAGAAGTGAGGCTAACAACAGTTCCGGTACAATATTTATGGAGTTTGAACATGGCACCGATGTGAAATTTATATTTATTGAGGTTAATGAGAAGATTGACAAAGCAGTAGCATCTTTACCAAGGGAGATCGAAAGGCCCAAAGTTGTAAAGGCAAGTGCAACGGATATCCCTGCATTCTTCATAAATATGACAATAGCTGATGATGGTGCAGACAGATTCCTTCAGTTAAGCAGGTTTGCTGCAGATGTCATATCCAAACGGGTTGAGCAGATTCCCGAAGTGGCACTTGTTGATATCAGCGGACTATCTCTTCCGGAAATACTTGTAACTCCAAACGAACAAAAGCTTAAGGCACTTGGAATAACTGAGGAGAAGCTCGAGGCTGCAATCAATGAAAATAACCGCGCTCTGGGAGATATATCTATCAAGGATGGCCATTACAGATGGAATATAAGATTTATTTCTGAGATTAAGACTAAGGAAGATATCGAGGAGATAAATCTCAATATAGATGGCAGAGTTTTAAAATTCAAAGAGTTAGCAACGGTTACAGAACAGCCTGCCAGACACAAAGGTATTGTGAAATCAGATGGAAAAAGAGCTGTAGCACTAGCGGTGGTAAAACAGACAGATGCAAAAATGTCTGACCTTAAAGAGTCTCTTGATGAACTGATGCAACAGTTTAATAAAGAGTATCCCGAAGTTGAATTTATTATAACCAGAGATCAGACTAGATTGCTTGATTACTCAATTTCTAATCTGAGAAATAACATAATCCTGGGAGCAATTCTGGCCTGCCTTGTTATTTTCCTGTTCCTCCAGGATTTTAAATCTCCACTTTTGGTTACCATAACAATTCCACTCTCGCTGATTGTCTCACTACTCTTCTTTTTTCTTGCAGGAATCTCTATTAATATTATTTCGTTATCCGGTCTGGTGCTTGGAATAGGGATGATGGTAGATAACTCAATTATTGTTATTGACAACACTACCCAGCTATACTATAGAGGCTATTCACTAAGAGATGCTGTCATAAAGGGTGTAGGAGAGGTATTTACTCCGATGCTGAGCTCTGTGCTTACAACCTGCTCTGTTTTTCTTCCTCTTGTATTTCTAAGCGGAATTGCAGGAGCGCTTTTTTACGATCAGGCTATGGCGGTTACTATCGGTCTTTTCTCTTCTCTTATTGTTGCAGTAATTGTTATTCCGGTTTACTATTATCTTTTTTACAAAAAGAGCGGAGGTCCTGTGCAGAACAGAATCTTATCCGGTATATCACTGTTTGATTACCACAAAGCTTACGAAAAGGGACTTAAATGGGTATTCAGGCACCAAAGATTAGTATGGACTATGTTTCTGCTTGTACTCCCGCTAACATTTATGCTGTACAGGGTTATAGATAAATCAAAACTACCTCCTGTAACTCACGATGATACAATAATGATGGTTGACTGGAACCTGCAACTAGATGTAGATGAGAGTGACAGGAGAATTCAGGAGTTACTCAGCGCAGGCACTCACCTTATAAACCATAAAACCACATTCGCAGGACTTCAGCAGTTTCTGCTTTCTCATACTCCTGACCTCACTCAAACAGAGGTTATGGTGTACCTCAAAGCAAAGGATTCTGAAAATCTTGATGACCTGGAGAAAATTCTGGCGGATGAAATATCGTCACGATACCCTGAAGCTACATTCAGGTTTACACCATCGGACAATATTTTTAATATGATATTCTCTGACAAGGAGTACAACCTTACCGCAAAACTTTTAAGCAAAGATAATACACCTCCTGACCCGGATAAACTTAACATTCTCCTTGATAAGATTCACAAAGAGATGCCGGAGTTCTATATAGAACCTGTAAGATGGCAGGAGGTAATCATGTTAACGGTAAAACCGGAAATGATGTCTCTTTACAAGGCAGATCAGCAGAATATCCATAATATAATAAGCAATGCAGCCAGAGAACGTCGTCTGTTCACCATAAATCACGGTAACTACTCGGTACCAATAATTGTTGGAGATGAAAGCGATTATATAGATGATATCCTTGCTTTAAAAGCAAGAAACTTAGATGGTATTGAAATTCCTCTTTCGGAATTAGTCTCTGAGACCAGAGTAAGAGACTTTAAAAGTGTGACTTCCGGGCTTGAAGGCAGCTTTTACCCTCTTAATCTGTCGGTCAAGGATGGTAAAGTACAGGATGTAATGAATGCAATTGAAAAAATTACTAAAGAGGATGGATCATTTGATGTGATTTTTACAGGAAGTTATTTTTCAAACAGAATCCTTATAAAAGAACTTGTTATTATACTTACAGTAGCTCTTTTGCTTCTTTTCTTTATTCTTGCTGCTCAGTTTGAATCACTTGTTCAGCCTTTGATTATTCTTTCTGAGGTTGTGGTAGATATATTCGGTGCCATGCTTGTATTGTGGATGTTTGGCTCTGGGTTGAATTTAATGTCAATGATCGGTATTGTTGTAATGAGTGGTATTATTATTAACGATTCGATTCTGAAGGTTGATACAATCAACAGACTCAGAAAAGAGGGGTATTCATTGCTCAGGGCCATAATGACAGGGGGTGTCAGACGTCTTAAGCCTATTATAATGACAAGCTTGACAACAATACTGGCTATTGCTCCGTTTCTTATAAGAGGAGATATGGGATCTGATCTTCAATATCCTCTTTCACTTGCACTTATAGGAGGAATGATTATCGGAACACTGGTGAGTATTTTCTTTATCCCTGTTTTCTATTATAATATTTATAAATGGAGAGAGAGATGAGGTTACCTTCGTTTTCTGTAATATTGGTTTTTGTAGTTCTGCTGGTTGCCGGGGCGGGAATAATGCCTCTGATAAGTCTTCAGTACAGACCTACAGAAAAAGGAAAAACTCTTACTGTTTCATACTCATGGAGTGGTGCTTCGGCAAGGGTTATCGAGGCTGAAGTAACCTCTAAACTCGAAGGTATTATCTCTACGCTACCTGGAATAAATGATTTGTCATCAGTTACAAGCAGAGGTAGTGGTAGAATTACTGCAACATTTAAACCAGATACCGACATCGATCAGGCAAGATTTGAGATTGCTTCGTTGTTAAGAAGAATTGCTCCAAAACTGCCAAGGGGTGTCACACCTCAAATCAGGATGGGAGGGTCCAGAGGCTTTTCGGGACAAAATCAGAGTTCAACCATTTTAACCTATACGATTAATTCCGATCTTCCTACTCTTAGAATTAAGCAATTTGCCGATGAACATATTATTAATGAACTTTCTCATATTAACGGCATAAGAGATATTGAACTCTCGGGAGTGACACCATTTGAGACTGAAATCCAATATGATCCCGAATATATCCTTAATCTGGGAGTCTCCACCGGAGATATTCAAAGCGCAATTGATAAGTTTTCTGGTAAAGAGACTCTTATAGGGAGTGTAGAGGGTACAGCAGTAATTTTAAGAACAGAGGCTACAGGAGGAAGCCTGGAGTCTATTCCGGTTAAAAACGTAAACGGCAGGATTATCCGGCTTGGTGATTTTGCGAAGATTACATATAAAGAGAAGCTACCTACCTCTTACAGCCGAATTAACGGTTTGAATACGATTAATATTAGCTTTACTGCAGACAAAGGGGTTAATACCCTGGAGCTGATAAGTGAGATAAAGTCAAGGATGGAGGAACTAAGCAAAAGATACCCCCCAAACTTCTCTGCCAAAATTATTTATGACCAATCAAAGCAGATTAATAACGAGATAAACAAGATTCTTAGAAGAACTTTTTTGTCGTTGCTGGTATTGTTAATTTTTGTCTATGCAGTAAGCAGAAGTTTCAGATATCTGGCAGTAATTACTGCAACACTTACTGCAAATATTCTTATAGCTTTTATTTTTTATTACCTGTTTAAAATAGAGATCAACATATATTCGCTGGCAGGGATAACTGTGTCGTTGGGAATAATCATAGATACATCCATAATAATGATCTCCCATTATGGATACTACAAAAACAGAAAAGTTTTTATTGCTATTCTGGCAGCACTGCTTACAACGATAGGAGCACTTGCAGTTGTATTCCTTTTACCGGAAGAGTCAAAAAATCTCTTGATAGAGTTTGCAGCGGTAATAATGATCAATCTGATAGTCTCAATGGCAATTGCAATGTTTCTGATACCCGCTTTGGTTGATACATGGCCATTAGAGGGGGTAAGTGCAAAATTAAGACGTAAAAGGGCAGACAGAGTACTTAGGTTTAACAAATATTACGGTAAGTATATCTCTTTTGCCAGAGCTCATAAATGGATATTTGTTGTTATCATTATTTTAGGTTTTGGATTACCTGTACATATGTTGCCAGGCAGATACCAGAAAGAGGAGAATGGCTTCCATAAGATTTATAACAAAACCTTGGGCAGCTCGTTATACCAAAATAAGATTAAAAAATATACCGATCCTATATTAGGAGGATCCCTCAGGCTCTTTGTAAAAAGGCAGGGAGGATTTCCGGGTTTTGGCAGAGATGTTCAAAGACAGGTGTTAAGTATATATGCATCCTTACCTGATGGCTGTACAGTACAGCAACTGAATGAAATTGTTGTCTTTATGGAGAATTTTCTTACTCAGTTCGATCAGATAGAGATGTTTGAAACC
Source organism: Bacteroidales bacterium (assembly GCA_036677745.1). Lineage (GTDB taxonomy): Bacteria > Bacteroidota > Bacteroidia > Bacteroidales > UBA932 > Bact-08. The sequence goes on along the minus strand of JAVBVW010000003.1, from coordinate 260,708 downwards.
AGAGTCTCTTCATATAAAGATGCCTCAATCACGGTCACTTTTAAAAAGGAGTTTGAACATACGGCGTTTCCACCTATGTTAAAAAATGAGGTGATTGCGAAAGCCTCTGATTTCGGAGGTGCCAACTGGAGTGTTTCGGGGATTGATGATAATTACTTTAGTAATAATGTTGGAATGGGGTCATACAAGTCGAACAGGGTAACTGTAACAGGTTATAATTATGATTTGCTTTACAGATATTGTCAGAATGCGGCTGCTTCTCTGTTATTAAATCAGAGGGTAAGTTCTCCTGAGATATACGGTAGTGTTGGATTTGGCTCCGAGATAGCAATGAATGAATATTTTATCGATTTCGATAAAGAGAAGATGGCTGTTATGAATATTACTCCTCAGGGAGCCTTTGCTGCTTTAACCAGAATACTTGCAGAGAGTGATATTGGGACAAAAAGGGTAAGTGAAAATGAGGAGATTCAGATTAAGCTCGTTTCGAAAGGGAGCGGAGAGTTTGATGTTTGGAACTTAAGAAACGAATATCTTGATATAAATGGTAAAAAGGTTAAATTCTCCGATATCGGTAAAATTGATATGAGAAGAACCGGCAACACCATTTACAAGAAGAATCAGCAATATATACTTACTGTAGCGTTTGATTTTATAGGGCCATTTGAACTTGCAAAACGTGTGACCGAGAGAGAGATTAAAAGACTGAACGAAGAGGTTTTACCTATTGGTTTTAAAGCTGATAGCAGTGGGTCGTCCTGGAACTTCAGCAAAACAAATTACTACTGGTTATTACTTGTTATAACTGCAATAATCTATCTTGTATGCGCCGTATTGTTTGAATCATTAACCCAGCCACTAATGATTATATTGCTTATACCTGTTTCATTTATTGGGTTGTTCCTTACTTTCTATTTTACAAAATTTTCATTTGATCAGGGTGGACTAGCTGCATTGATAATGTTATCAGGAATTTCGGTAAATGCAGGGATATATGTAATAAACCAATACAATCTGCTTATCAGGAGAGATGTGGTGCCTGATAATCCGGTTACATTTTACATTAAGGCATATAATCACAAGATAATACCAATACTGCTTACAATAATATCTACAATATTGGGACTTACTCCATTTCTTATTGACGGAAGAAATGAGGTATTCTGGTTCTCTTTTGCTGTTGGCACAATGGGTGGGCTGCTCTTCTCTATAATCGGAATTGTATTTATTCTGCCGGTATGGGGTAGACTATCAGCTAAGAAAATACCTGAAATAAGTGAGGAAAACGGATGAAAAATTTAATCAGATTTGCGTAACCTGTAGCCAACGCCTCTCACATTGTCTATTAAAAGGGTAGTGCCTGCGAGTTTTTTCCTAACGTGAGATGCAAGAGTTTCAAGAGATCTTTTTGGGTCGATATCCTTATCTCCCCAGATACAGTCGGCAAGTTCACTGCCTTTGCATATCTGATTAAAGTTTTGACAAAGTATCTGAAGCAGCTTGTTCTCATAGAAAGAGAGTGTAATTATGCTTCCATCCTGCTGGAACAGACTTCTCTCCTCCGGTGAATAGTTTAAGGTACCTAAGGTAAAAGTGTCATTATTTTTAGTTGACACCATAAGACATTTCTGAACTCTAATTAACAGCTCCTTAAGACCGAATGGCTTTTTAAGATAATCGCTGCATCCTATTTCAAAGCCGTTTACTACACTGCTGTCGTCGCTCAAAGAGGTGATGAAGATAATTGGAATATTTTTGTCGATGGCCCTTATTTTTGTAGCGAGTTCAAAGCCGTCAATCTCGGGCATATTAACGTCAAACAGCAACAGATCCGGACGGTATGTGTGATATCTTTCAAATGCAGTCTTTCCGTCATTTACATACATCAGATCGTATCCGTTCATCTTAAGGAATTCGCTCATAGCGTATCCAAAGTTCATCTCGTCGTCAGCCAGCAGAATTTTCTGTGCCATTATCTTCGCGTTTTAATGAAAGGGTGAATTTACTACCTTTTCCAACCTCACTCTCAAGTTCAATTTTCCCTTTATGAGCCTTTACAACCCACATTACATATGTTAACCCCAGACCAAAGCCTTTGCCCTTCTGAGAATGCTCTCTTTTGCTCACTCTGTAGAATTTCTCAAATACCTTTGATTGCTCCTCTTTAGGTATTCCGATACCATTATCCTCTACGGATATTCTGAAAAATTTATCAGAGAAATTTACAGATACATTGATAATTACAGGGTCATCTGAGTATTTGATTGCATTGTCAATTAGGTTGCCAATAGCATTGGTTATGTGTAATTTATCTCCATATATCTTTTCGCATCCCGGCTCAACCTGAGAGGTTATTCTTACAGTTTTCTTCGAATCTACACTGTGCCTGACAATATGAGGCTCAATTGCCTCATTAATGTTGAAATTGGCCTTGTTAAGAGGTGCCTGACGTTTTTCAAATTTATTTATATCCAGAATATTCTCAATAAGTCCGTTGAGAAAGTAAAGCTGCTCTTTTGCCTTCCCAAGAAAATATCTTGAATTTTCACCTTCTGCCATCTCACCAACCTCAAGATTTGTGATAGATGATTGCAGAGGAGACCTGAGTTCGTGGGTTAGGAAGTGTGTAATGTTCTCTTTTACTTTTGCCAGGGATACCTGTTTGTATAGCATTCTGGTCTGCATCACAATACTAAAGAGTATAAATATTGTTACGATTAGTGATAGAGCAAGAATAGTAAGAAGATCACCCTTGAAAACCGATCTCGGATAGAACACCTCGGCAGTCACCATAAGATCCTTGGATACTGTTAAGGGTGTTTCGAGAATGAAAGATGGGTTGAAAAACAGAATATTTGACTTCTCTTCGCTGTAACTCCTTCTTATAACTGTATCAGAAGTAGAGTAGGCAAGATTAAAACCTGTTCTAATATCTGCTTCGGAGAGTGATTTAGAAAATATTTCAACCAGTTTATCAATTTTAAGAGGATTATCTTTTTTGTAAATTTCCTGTAATGCCTCCTCTAAAGTTACATTCGTGATGCTTGCAGTAGTGTCTGCAACCAAAGATTGATGACTTTTTTTAGCTGAATTTTGTTCAGGATTAAAATTATTTGATATTACGACACGAAAATTTTTATTTTGATTTGCTTGTCTGAGCAGCTGTAATCTTAAATGCAACTCTTGTTTTATTGACTCTTGTAAAATAAATTCAGACTGAGTCTTCAATTTAGTTTTCTCATTTTCAATTAATCGGAATAACCAAACTCCCTGAAGTGCCAGCAGGAAAAGAATTGCTATGGTTGAGAAGGTGAGCGCGCGGTTTAGCATTTTCAGCAAATTGTGAGCATTCTGTGAGCATTCTGTGTGCAAATCTAACAAATATTATTAATTTATTTGTACTGCAAAACAACAACAACTAAAACAAAAAGTCATGGAAACAACATTTGAAAAACTAAACGACCAGGAGATGATCAACGTAGTAGGTGGTGAAACCAGAGTTTTAAAGATTATCGACAAAGATGGTAACGTTATTTATGTTATCGTAGAAGAGGAAGAGGTAGAAGAAGGAAATTAATTAAGAATTTTTTCAGAAATTTTCCTAGTTTGCTCACAAAACGCTGAAAAACAGTGTTTAAGCATTAATGAAGCATAATAGCAATTATTATGTTCCCGGGTATTTTATGACAATAATTAAAGGGTATTCAAATTGAAGACATTTAAATATTACTCTCAGATAGATTCCACGGATTGCGGTCCTGCAGCATTGAGAATGGTTGCAATGCACTACGGCCGTCATTATACTATGGAGACGTTGAGAGAGAGGTGCGAGAAGGGAAAGGTAGGTGTTAACTTGCTGGGAATTAGCAAGGGAGCAGAGAGTATCGGGTTGCGCACTCTGGGAGCAAGATTGTCATTTGAGGAGTTGTGCAAAGCAACACTACCCGCAATTGTCCACTGGAATCAAAACCATTTTGTTGTCTTATATGCTGTAAAGGGGAAAGGAAACAACCTAAGACTTCATATTGCAGACCCTGCAACAGGTCAGGTTAAATTAAACGCAGAAGAGTTTAAAAAATCATGGTTCAGTACTGTCTCCGGCGGAGAGGGGAGAGGCATCGCCTTGTTTCTGGAACCTACTCCTAATTTTTATGAAAATACTGGTGAGGAGATTGATCCTAAAGGGTTCAAATTTTTGTTTTCGTATCTGAAACCTCACAAGAAAATAATTACACAACTTATAATAGGGCTCTTTGCGGGCAGTATTATACAGTTAATTTTTCCGTTTCTTACACAAAGTATCGTTGATATAGGTATAGGGACAAGAGATATTGGCTTCATATGGCTTGTTCTTTTAGCCCAGCTAATGCTTACAATAAGCTCTGCAACTGTTGATTTTATAAGAGGTTGGATACTTTTGCATCTGGGAACCCGTATAAATATCTCTCTTATTTCTGATTTTCTCTCAAAATTGATGAGATTGCCTATCGGATTCTTTGATTCAAGGATGACCGGAGATCTCCTGCAGAGAATAGGAGACCATAAACGAATTCAGAATTTTCTTACAGGAACCTCTCTGACAATACTTTTCTCGATGGTTAACATACTAATCTTCGGGTCTGTATTATTGTATTATAATCTGAGAATCTTTTTAATATTTCTGATTGCTTCGGGATTGTATATTGCATGGGTACTTATCTTTATGAAAAAGAGAAGAGAGCTGGATAACAGAACATTCACTCAAAATGCAGCCAATCAGAGTTCAATTATTCAGCTTATAACCGGAATGCAGGAGATTAAACTGAACTCCTGTGAAGAACAAAAGAGATGGGAGTGGGAGCACATTCAGGCCAAGCTGTTTAAACTTAATATAAAGGGACTTGCACTCGGTCAGTATCAACAGGCCGGCGGTACCCTGATAAATCAACTGAAAAATATTTTTATAACTGTACTTGCAGCAAGTGCTGTAATAAGCGGAGATCTTACACTTGGTATGATGCTTTCTGTACAGTATATAATAGGACAATTAAACGCTCCGCTTGCAAGCATAATAACTTTTATTCAGGCATCACAGGATGCCCGGATGAGCCTAGAGAGGCTTGCGGAGGTTCACGAGAAAAAAGACGAGGAGAGCCTCGACCAGTCACTTCTTTCAGATATCCCCATATCCAAACCTGTCACAATGGATAACCTCTCATTCCGATATGAGGGGGCGGGCTCTCCTTTTGTTTTAAAAAATATAAACCTCACTATACCAAGCGGTAAAATAACTGCAGTTGTAGGAATGAGTGGCAGTGGAAAGACAACATTGGTTAAACTTTTACTAGGATTCTACAAACCAGTAGCTGGTGAAATTTATTACGGCGATCATGCTCTTTCTAATCTTAGTATGAGCAAATGGAGGCAAAGATGTGGTGTTGTTATGCAGGATGGATTTATTTTTTCAGACACAATTGCACGAAATATTGCACCTGGTGTAGAAAATATTGATAAAGAGAGGTTAATCCTGGCAGTGGAGACTGCCAATATAAGAGAATTCGTTGAGTCACTCCCGCTTGCCTATAATACAAAGATTGGGCAGGAGGGACTTGGGCTCAGTCAGGGTCAGAAACAGAGGTTGTTAATAGCAAGAGCTGTATATAAAGATCCTGAATTCATCATATTCGACGAGGCCACCAATGCTCTTGACGCTAAAAACGAACGAGAGATAATGAAGAACCTTGACGAGTTTTTCAAAGGTAAGACTGTAGTTGTTGTTGCGCACAGACTTAGCACTGTTAAAAATGCCGATAATATTATCGTACTGGACAAAGGCATTCTGGTAGAACAAGGTACACATAAAGACCTTGTTGCAAACGGTAATGTTTACTATGAACTTGTTAAAAATCAGCTTTATGTCTAAAAAAAGGAGAGATCTCGAAATAAGATCCGACGAGGTGAACGATATCCTCTCCAGACCACCTACATGGATGGTAAGGGTAGGCAGTACGCTGATGTTGTTTGTTTTGCTGTTGATTATATTAGGGGCTGCCGTTTTCAGGTATCCTGATATAATAAGAGCTCCAATTGTTATTACCTCCGAAAATCTTCCTGCTCAGATTATTGCAAAAAGATCGGGAAGAATCCAGACCATGCTGGCGAAAAACGGAGATACAGTAACAACAGGGGCTGTCATTGCGATTTTAGAGAACCCGGGTCTTTATGACGATTATCTCAGAATGAAAGAGGTGTGTGCCTCATATCTTGACCCGGGGATTGATTTACCCGAAAAACTGATCCTTGGAGATATGCAGTCTGCATACAGCCAATTGATAAAAAGTATTAAAGAGTATAGGGTGTTTCTGGCTCTGGATTACCACAAAAAGATGATCAGGTCTGTCCGGGAAGAGACAGAGGCCAAGAGAGGTCAGCTTTTAATATCCAGAAGAAAAGAGGCTAATGCGAAAGAGCAGTACAATATTGCCGAACAGCAGTTTGAAAGAGACAAACAGCTGTTTGAGCAAAGGACAATCTCTCAACAGGACTTCGATAAAAGCAGAAGCAACTTTCTTTATTACGGTCAGCAGCTTGAGGTCGCCAGGGAGGAGCTAAGCAGAATCGGTGTAGAGGTTATAAAGGGTGAGCAGATTATACTCGATCTCGAAATTGAAAGAGAGGAGAGTATAAGCAGACTTAAAAGGGCCGTTGAGGGAGATTTGCAGATTTTACTGTCGCAGTCAAGGGAGTGGGAGCAGCAGAATCTCTTTATAAGCCCTGTGGAGGGGACTGTTTCATTTACCAGTTACTGGCAGGAGAATCAGAATGTTCTCTCCGGAGAGACTGTATTTACTGTCCTCCCGGTTAAGGACAAGAGTATCTCCGGAAAGCTGTACATTCCTCTTGCCGGTGCAGGTAAAGTTAAAGTAGGTCAAAAAGTGAATGTAAAACTTGATAATTATCCCTATATGGAATACGGGATGGTTGTTGTTAACGTGAGTGGTATTTCGCTTTTGCCTGCAGCAATGGGCAAGGAGAGGGTCTACATCGTAAGTGTTGATTTTCCCGAAGGATTAAAAACAACATACTCATTTGATCTGCATTTTAGCGAAGAGATGCATGGTACCGGAGAGATAATTACTCACGATGTCTCTCTCTTGAAGAGGGTTTTTAACCCTGTGAAACACATGTTAAAGAATAATTTTTAAACATATGTGAAGGATGGATGCAATTTTATACATACTTTTTGTAGGAGTTCTTACAGGGCTCACAACCAGTATTATTGCTTCGCTCATTCACAGGATGAGCTGGCACAGACATATTAAGAAAAGTGAAGGAGGAACATATAGTATCTTTATTAGCAATCTTTACCAGTTTAACCGAAACTTTTTAGGTGCTCTTTCATTATCCAGAGAGCTGATTATTAATATTATAATTCTTAATATCTTATTTTTGATTTACTGTAGCGGAGGCAAAGAATTTGGCTTAGAGTGTTTAATTTATAGTTACTTAATTGTTTGCTTTATAAGAACACTGTTTTTTGTAATAATTTATGCCAGATTTTATGACGAAAAACTTGTAGATTTTAAATAATGCTGCAGTTTTTGTATATTTGCAGCCGTATGTCCGAAATTCTGAAATATCCGTTTGCAATTCTGCTTTTGTCTGCTTATATGCTTACAAGCACGGGTTTTGGTATTCACAGATGCTCTCATGAAGATTCTATCGAGGTATTGATTGTTAAGAGCGACAGAGGGTGTGAAGAGATACATTCTCACTGTGGTTGTGGTTCAGATGGCTGCTCTTCGGGTAAGCACGATAAAAATTGTTGTGATACAGAAATAGTACACCTTGATTTTGTATCAAGAACAACTGAAGAGATTTCGAAACTTAACACAGTAACTTTAAAGCTCTCTTATGTTCCTGTTCTGGAACTAATTCAAGAAAACGAATTCCAATCTGATTATACTCCCCGCCCAGATTATATATACGAATGGGCGGTTATTCATAAAAAAACATCCAATTCATATCTGGCTCAATGGAGGTTATAATATACTAAATATTTGATATAGAGATATTAAATATCTCATTTCCTATATTTTATGTTATTATTATTCATTGATTAAGATTATGAAATTTTATAAAATCTTTTTTATACTACTATTTACAAATTTTATCACATTTACTCTTCAGGCACAAACTGTGAATGGCATTGTTAATGTGAAAAAATATAACGGTGTCACAGAGCCGATGCCTTATGCCTCTGTTTACTGGATCGAGGGAAAAACAGTTCTTGAGTCAAATGACAAGGGTGAGTTCTCGTTTGACAGAAAGCGGACTGATACTGTTACACTTGTTGCAACCTTTGTGGGTCATACAAGAGACACGGTAGTTTTGGACAAGGGTGCTTCCAGAGCAGAATTTATGATCCAGGAGAGTTCAGAGCTTGAGGCAGCAAGAGTGATTACAAGGCAACAAGGTAATTATATATCAAAAATTACCCCTGTGAAGACTGAGGTAATTAGTGCTGCAGGTCTGTGTAAAATGGCTTGCTGTAATCTTGCTGAAAGTTTTGAAAATTCAGCTAGTGTTACAGTGGGTTATTCCGATGCCATTACCGGTGCAAGGCAGATCAGACTTCTTGGCCTTTCTGGTATTTATACGCAGATGCTTGATGAGAACAGGCCGGTAATGAGAGGTATTGCAGCACCATTCGGCTTGTCTTATGTCCCCGGACAATGGCTTGAAAGCATTCAGATTGCAAAAGGGCCATCTTCTGTTATTAACGGTGTTGAGGCAATCACCGGGCAGATAAATCTTGAACACAGAAAACCAACGGCAGAGCAGCCTCTTTTTGTCAATCTGTTTTTAAGCAATACTCTTCGCACTGAGGCTAATATTGCCTCATCGCTTCAATTGAACGATAAGTGGAGTACAGTTTTACTAACCCACTTCTCTACAGATCCTGCCGATCATGACGGCAACCACGACGGTTTCAGGGATGAACCGCAATCTTTGCAGTTTAACCTCTCGAACAGATGGCTGTATCTTGCCGAAAACGGAATGCAAATAAGATTCGGAATTAAAGCTCTTACAGATGACAGAATAGCAGGGCAGATGGATTTTGACAGGGATACTGAAAGAAATACCGAAATATGGGGTTCCAGAATAAAGAACAACTCTTTAAACGGTTATTTTAAGATAGGTGTTCCGCTCAGCCCGGATAATGCTAAGAATATTGCTGCAGTTGTTGATTATACTTATCATGAACTAAACTCATTTTTTGGTAGAAAGGATTATGACGGAAAGCAGAATTCACTTTTTGCAAATATTATTTTTCAGAACGAAAAGAGTGAATTTCATAAATACACCTTAGGAGTGAGTGGAACTTATGATAACTATGATGAACATCTTAAAGATGCATATTGGCAAGGTGCTACCCCTGTAACAATGGATCTCTATCCTGGAAGAGTTGAAAAGTCTGTGGGCGCATACGGCGAGTATACTTACACAAATGGAGAAAAGGCATCTGTTGTAGCAGGCATCAGACTTGATAACAACAGTATTCACGGATGGCTATTTGCACCCAGGATTAACCTTAAGTATGCCTTTGACGATAAATTGATATTCAGAGCACTTGCAGGTAGAGGTTACAGATCTTCTACGATAATACCTGATAATCTGGGTGTAATGTCTACCGGGAGAAAAATTGAGATTCCGGATCAGCTTGACATAGAGGATGCCTGGACTTACGGAGCAAACCTTACCGGATATATGCCTGTTGGATATAGTGATGCCTCTCTGAGTTTTGATTATTTCAGAACAGACTTCAACAGACAGGTAATTGTTGACCAGGAGTTGGATCTATCAAAAGTATCCATATACAATCTGGATGGAAGATCATATACAAATACATATCAGGTTGATCTGAATCTTGAGCCTATTGAAAGACTAACTATTCTTACAACTTTCAGATATACCGATGCTAAAGTGACACTTAAAAGTCAGGGACTTGTTGAGAAACCGCTGACAAGCAAATATAAAGGTGTCTTTAATGTGCAGTATGCAACAAGAATGAGCAAATGGACATTTGATGTTACCGCTCAGTTAAACGGTCCATCAAAATTACCATACTTTGTTGACGGAGGTGGTCACTCTCCTGTTTATGGGATGCTCTATGCACAGATTACCCGTAAGTTGAGAGACCTGGATGTTTATGTTGGTGGAGAGAACCTTACCAATTACAGACAAAAACATGCAATTCTTAATGCAGAAAATCCATTTTCCACCGGATTTAACTCTACAATTATCTGGGGGCCACTAATGGGAATTAAAGTTTATGCAGGGCTAAGATTTACCCTTTGGAAATAGACTCTAAATCGATTTTTTTAATAATTTTACAAACATATAAGCCATGAAAACTATTCAATTAATTTCAATCGCAATCCTCTCTCTTTTGCTGTTTACAACATCTGTAGAAGCTCAGAGTAAGAAAAAGAGTAATGATTCAGAGGTTACCTTCTCTGTTCCGATTGATTGTCCAAGTTGTGTTAAGAAACTTGAAGCAAAACTTCCCCATGAAAAAGGGGTTAAAGATTTAAAGATAAGCCTTGAAAAACAAACTGTCTGGTTTCTTTATGCATCGGATAAGACAAATAAGGAAAATTTGATTAAAGCACTTGATAAACTGGGATATGCAGCTAAAGAGGTTGCTCCCGAAAAAGAAGAAAAAAAATAGATGAGATTTAGATATATTTATCTGATCATTGCACTAACCACCTTTAGTCAGCTCTCTTCACAGACGACTAAAGGTGGTTCTGTTTTTTACGAACAGATGAGAACTCTACCTTTTGAAGAGAGAGAAGCTGCAATGGAGAGTGAGTTGAAAGAGGGTAATATGCCTTCGTTTATACTCAATTTTGTGACCATCACAACCAGGCAGAAAGATGCTGCCGGCAAAGAGCGTGAGGTGACTCTGTTTGTTTCACCCCAGTATCTCTCGGTAGGGAGCGATAGTGATTATTTTATAATAACTCCCGGTCCATTAACTGCTCAGAGGGTTGCTGACCATTACGGATGCTCTCTGCCAACACCAAAAGTTGTAGATATTGTATATGTAGCCAGTGATTTAAAGTTGGAGCCATTTAACTATATCCCGAGAGGAGACAGAAATGAGACTCCGGATATCCTGTATGACCACTCAAAGGTAATTCAGGCTCAGATAAAAGCTGCAGGAAAAGAACCCGGGGTATTTGCTGCGGGTACAAAAAAGGATATTGTAATTTCATCAAAACTCTCAGATACCGTAAGAACCAGACATGTTACCATATACGGTTGGCATCGTCTCAACGGTAAGCCCATTCAGCCGGTGACCAATCTTCATATAAACACCTATGTAGATTACAGCCATGGTGCAAGGCTTATTTCAGACAAGGTGCTTATTGACGGAAAAGAGTTCAGTTATCGCCAAATTTTAAAAGACAAGCTTCTCCATAAATTGCTAAGTTATGAAGATGAGGCCTTGAAGAGAGTTTCATATCTTGCAGAACCTAAGGATTAACTAACCATTATTATAAAACAAAACTTATGAAGAGACTTTCACTGCTGTTAATGGCAACATTTCTGGTTTCGCTTGGAGCGATTGCCGGAGAGACATCGTGGATAAGGGTCAACCTGGCCGGATATCTTCCCAAAGATATTAAGGTTGCAGTATTTATCTCCCTTGAAGAGGGAGTTAGCCCCGATTTTACAGTTTACGATGCCGCAACTGACAAGCCTCTTTTTACCGGAAAAGGGAAGATTGCAAACGGTAAAGAGTGGGGAATGAGCAGTACTATGCGCCTTGATTTTTCAGGAATAGAAAAAGAGGGTGGGTACTACATCATCTCCAATGGAGTAAAATCTCCCAAATTTAAAATTGCCGCAGACTCTTATGAGGGGCTTGCGGACTTTCTTCTGGAGTATATGAGACAGCAGAGATGCGGGGATAACCCCTACACGGGAGAGTTGTGCCATCAGCATGACGGATTTATTGTCGATCACCCGACCAGAACAGGAGAGAAGATTGATGTAAGAGGCGGATGGCATGATGCAACTGATTATCTTCAGTATCAGACAACTTCAGCTACAACTGTTTATCACCTTATGTTTGCATGGGAGCAATACAAAGACAAATCGATTTTCAAAGATAAATTTGATGCAACCGGCCGTCCGGGAAGCAACGGAATTCCCGATATACTTGACGAAATAAGATGGGGTCTGGATTGGCTAATGAAGATGAACCCCGAGGATAAAGTGATGTTTAATCAGATAGCTGACGACAGAGATCATGCAGGTTTCAGGCTGCCTCAGAACGATAAGGTGGATTACGGATGGGGCCCCGGAACAGGCCGTCCGGTCTATTTTGTAACAGGTAAACCTCAGGGCCTTGGTAAGTATATTAACCGTACAACCGGAGTTGCTTCAACTGCCGGAAAATTCTCATCAAGTTTTGCTTTGGGAGCGCAGCTTTTCAAAGAGAGCGACCCTCAGTTTGCAGCAAAGATGCAAGAGAAATCTGTTCAGGCATTCAACTTTGCTCTTGAAAATCCGGGAAACACTCAGACAGCGTGTCTCAAGTCACCCTATTTTTACGAAGAAGATACATATGTAGATGATATTGAGCTTGCAGCCGCAACACACTACCACTATGGCAAAGAGGCCGACTGGAGAACAAAGGCAGATTACTGGGGTCAGTTAGAGCCGGTTAATCCATGGATGGAGCTTGGCCGCGGCCGTCACTACCAGTACTATCCCTTCCTGAACCTTGGTCACTACTATCTGGCAATATCTTCTGATAAAGCCACAAGCGATAAATATAAAGGGTTTATGAGAGATGCTATGGAACATCTTAAAAGGAGAGCCGCTGATGATCCTTTTATATACGGTATTCCGTTTCTATGGTGCTCAAACAATCTGGTTTCGGCAGCCATAACTCACTCTCACCTTTACAGAAAGGCCACAGGAGACAACACCTACCTCGAGATGGAGATGGCTCTCCGTGACTGGCTGTTTGGAACAAATCCATGGGGAACAACTATGATTGTAGGATTCCCCGAAGGGGCAAACTACCCTTTGAGACCTCATTCTTCATACACTGTACATAACGGTGACCTCACATACGGCGGTCTTATTGACGGGCCAATCGAGAGAGAACTCTTCCTTACAAGGGCCGGAAACGCCCTTACTCGACCTGACGAAAATGCAATTTTCAACAGAGGCAAAGCTGTTTACCACGACGATATTGGTGACTACTCTTCAAACGAACCAACAATGGATGGTACCGCAGGTCTTAGCTACTACTTTGCCGCAATGGAGAAAGAGGGTAAAGAGTATGCCAAGGAAGAGCCAAAGGTAAAGAAGGATGCATGGGGAGCAGTTGTCAGAGTCAACCCGGACCAAAAGAAGATCTACCTGATATTCTCTGCAGACTCAATGTTCCAGGGCGGGGATAAGATCCTTAAAACGCTTAAAAATAATAAAATAAAAGGCTCTTTCTTCCTTACCGGTAATTTCCTCAGACTTGCAGGCCAAAAGAGTATGATAGAGAGAATCATTAAAGAGGGTCACTATACCGGAGCTCACTCAGACAAACATATCCTCTACGCTCCATGGGATAACAGAGATAAATCTCAAGTTACAACAGACAGCCTGGCAAATGATATCAAGAGAAACTATGCAGAACTTGCAAAATTCGGTATTGAACCAAAAGATACTCCATGGTATCTGCCTCCATATGAATGGTATAACAAAGAGTCTGTAAATGTAGCTTCATGGCTTGGTTTTAAAACAATCAACTTTACTCCGGGAACTGCTACACCTGCCGACTACACAACTCCGGATATGAAAAATTACCGTTCAAGTGAAGAGCTGATAAACAAGCTGTTTGAGTTCGAAAAGCGAGAAGGGTTAAATGGAGCTGTAATTCTGATTCACCCGGGCGTAGAGGAGAGCAGGACTGACAGACTTTATGATAAACTGGATTCAATAATTAAAAGATTAAAAAGACTGGGCTACAGTTTTGACAGATTGTAATAATTAAAATACAAATTGTAACTTTGTACCGCACTTAGGTTATATACTTTGTGCGGTACCTTTTTTATAACAAATCCCGTTGACGATTATGTATAAAATAGTCAGGAAAAAATTCCTAACACCAACAATTGCATTGATGGATGTTGATGCACCAAGAATGGCAGCTTCGGCACAACCAGGTCAGTTTCTGATTGTAAGGGTCCATGACAAGGGGGAGAGAATTCCGCTTACTGTTTGTGATTTTGACCGAAAAAAGGGAACGGTAACAATTGTCACCCAAATTGTGGGAGCTTCAAGCAGAAGAATATGCCATCTGGAAGAGGGTGATTCATTTGTGGATTTTGCCGGGCCTTTGGGACAGCCCTCTGAATTTTTACATATGTCAAAAGAGGAAATTCGTTCTAAACGATTTATTTTTATTGCAGGTGGGCTTGGAACAGCACCCGTATATCCTCAGGTTAAATTTCTGCACGAAGCTGGAGCAACAGTTGATGTAATTATCGGAGCCAAAACAAAAGATATGGTTATTCTGGAGGAGGAGATGAAGGCTGTCTGCAATAATGTTTATGTATGTACAGATGATGGCTCTTATGGTAAACAGGGACTCGTAACTGATATGCTTAAAGAGCTGCTGGACAGCGGAGAGAAATACGATCAGGCTGTTGCAATAGGCCCTATGATAATGATGAAATTTGTGACCCTTGCAGCAAAGCCTTACAATCTTCCTCTTATTGTGAGCCTTAATACCCTTATGGTTGACGGAACGGGGATGTGTGGTGCATGCAGGGTGTCGGTTGGAGACAAAACAAAGTTTGCCTGTGTAGATGGTCCTGAATTTGATGCTTACCTTGTTGATTTTGAAGAAGCTATGCGAAGACAGGGTATGTACAGAAACATTGAACAGGAGAGCGACCACAAATGTAAAATAGGTTTAAACAGTTAATTTTGCCAGCCGTATGAGAAATAAAATTCCAAGAGTTGCTGTAAGAGAGCAGGATCCTGCCGAAAGGAGAAAAAATTTTGAAGAGGTTTGTTACGGATATGACCCACAGGAGGCAATGCTGGAGGCATCAAGGTGTCTCGGTTGCAAAAAGCCTTCATGTGTGGTTGAGTGTCCTGTAAATATTCAGATACCTCAATTCATATATGAAGTGGAGCAGGGGAATTTCGAAAAGGCTGCAGAGATAATTGCTCGTGATAGCTCACTGCCTGCTGTTTGCGGCAGAGTATGCCCGCAGGAGAGCCAGTGTGAAGGTGTTTGCATTCTGGGTGTTAAAGGAGAGCCTGTGGCAATAGGAAAGCTTGAAAGATTTGTTGCTGACTGGAGCAGACAAAAAGGAATTAAATTCACAGATAAGTTACCATCCAACGGTAAAAAGGTAGCTGTTATCGGAAGCGGCCCTGCAGGAATAGCATGTGCCACCGACCTGGCAAAACTTGGATACGAAGTGACAATTTTTGAGGCACTTCATGAACCCGGAGGCGTTTTGCAGTATGGGATTCCTGAGTTCAGACTTCCCAAGGAGGAGGTTGTGAAAAAAGAGATAGAGAACACAATTTCGCTTGGTGTAAAGATAGAGACCAATGTGGTTGTAGGCAGAACTGTTACTATTGATTCACTAATGGACAACGAAGGCTTTTCTGCTGTCTTTATCGGCTCAGGAGCAGGATTACCAAAGTTTATGGGTATTCCTGGTGAGAACCTTAACGGAGTTGTCTCCGCCAATGAATTCCTGACAAGAAGCAACCTAATGAGAGCTTACGACCCCGATTACGAAACTCCAATATATGTAGGCAAGAGCGTGGCAGTTGTGGGAGGAGGAAATGTGGCAATGGATGCTGCAAGAACAGCTCTTAGGCTTGGTGCCGATGTTACTGTTGTGTACAGGAGAACAGAGAAGGAGCTGCCTGCAAGAGTAGAGGAGGTTCACCATGCAAAAGAGGAGGGTATTGTCTTTAGAATGCTCACAAACCCCACCGAAATTCTTGGTGATGAAAAGGGCTGGGTTAGAGGCCTTAGATGTATTAAAATGGAGCTTGGAGAGCCGGATGAGAGCGGAAGACGTTCACCGGTGCCAATTCCGGATTCTCACTTTGATATTGAGACAGACGTAGTAATAATGTCATTGGGTACATCACCCAATCCGCTTATTGCGACAACAACTCCGGGTCTTGAAACAAACAGATGGAACGGACTTGTTGCCGATGATAACGGAGCAACTTCACGTCCGGGAGTTTTTGCCGGAGGAGATGCGGTTACAGGTGCAGCAACAGTAATACTGGCAATGGGTGCCGGCAGAAAGGCTGCTGCAGCGATAGATGAATATTTAAGAACCAAATAACAGAGATCAAAATGGCACAGAAACCATCCATACCAAAGGGCACAAGGGATTTCGGACCCTTTGAGATGGCAAGAAGAGAGTATATTTTCGATACAGTAAAAGCTGTCTTTAAATTATACGGATATTCACCGATAGAGACTCCGGCTATGGAGAATCTGACATCCCTTTTGGGTAAATACGGCGAAGAGGGTGACCGACTGCTGTTTAAAGTTCTCAATTCGGGAGATGCCTTTGCGGGGATAAACCCCGAAATGCTTCAGAACAGTAACTCACTTTCGCTAAAGGTTTGTGAAAAAGGGCTTAGGTACGACCTTACAGTTCCGTTTGCACGATTTGTTGTTCAGCATCAGAATGAGATTACTTTTCCGTTTAAAAGATATCAGATACAACCTGTATGGAGGGCAGACAGGCCGCAGAAGGGTCGTTACAGGGAGTTTTTCCAGTGTGATGTAGATGTTATTGGCAGTACTTCACTTTTAAATGAACTGGAGCTGATTCAGATAACCGATGAGGTTTTTAAAAGGCTTGGAATTGATGTGACAATCAAGATTAACAACCGCAAGATTCTTTCCGGAATTGCAGAGGTTGTTGGACATCCCGAGAAGCTTACCGATATTACAATTGCAATAGATAAGATTGATAAAATAGGCCTGGATGAGGTTAAAAAGGAGCTGCTGGAAAGAGGTATTGACCAAAATGCCATAGATGCAATTGAACCTGTTCTTAACCTTAAAGGTACTACTGCAGAGAAGATTGAGGCTATGAAGCCGGTTCTTGAAAAATCGGCAACCGGCATGAAGGGACTTGAAGAGATAAGCCGTGTTTTTGAGCTGGTGCAACTCGCAGGTGTAGTGCAGGAGACCGAACTTGACCTCTCTCTGGCCAGGGGGCTCAACTATTATACGGGTGCAATATTTGAGGTTAAGGCAAAAGGGATTGCTATTGGCAGTATTTGTGGGGGTGGCCGTTATGACGACCTGACAGGTATTTTTGGTCTTCCGGGTGTTTCGGGTGTGGGCATCTCTTTTGGTGCCGACAGAATTTATGATGTGCTTACTTCGCTTGATAAATTCCCGGCTGAGAGCTCGTCAGGTACTAAGATTCTCTTTGCAAACCTTGGTGAAAAGGAGCAGGAGTACATTGTCCCTATTCTTAAAAAACTTAGGGAGGCAGGCGTTGCATCTGAGATCTATACTGAGGTTGCAAAACTTAAGAAGCAGTTCGATTATGCTGAGAAGAGGTCAATTCCTTACTTGGTTATTGCAGGTGAGTCAGAGATTCTGAAGGGTGTTCTCAATCTTAAGAATCTTGCTACTGGTGAGCAGGTTGAGATTACTCCGGCTGAGCTTATTGCAAGATTTTTATAATTTTTATTTGGTCTGTTGAATATATTGTATTACCTTTGCAGTCCTATCAAAAAGAGATAATACCAAAAGAGAAATATACCGCGGAGTGGAGCAGTTGGTAGCTCGTTGGGCTCATAACCCAAAGGTCACAGGTTCGAGTCCTGTCTCCGCTACTAAATGAGCTGTCTGATTTTCAGGCAGCTCATTTTCATTTATTGATTCTGGTTTGTTTTATCAAATCCCTAACCTCCGGCAACAGATTGTTTCTATCTTGTTTACCCAAATCTCTCAACTCCGGCAACAGATTGTTTCTGCTTTGATTACCCAAACCCTCAACTCCGGCAACAGATTGTTTTGGGGTGCCCTCAATTTTTCCTGGTACTTTGCGGCGACTGCGGAACTCCTCCCTTTGGTCGTCAAACAGTCCTCGTCGTTCCCGCAAAGTAGCCGCGGAAAATTATCGGAAAACAAATGTTGCCTTTGAGTTGATTGCTTCTGGTATGTTTTCACAAATCCTCAACTCCGGCAACAGATTGTTTTGGAGTGCCCTCAAATTTTCCTGGTACTTTTCGGCGACTGCGGAACTCCTCCCTTTGGTCGTCAAACAGTCCTCGTCGTTCCCGCAAAGTAGCCGCGGAAAATTATCGGAAAACAAATGTTGCCTTTGAGTTAAGGATTTGAGCATTCAATAACAAATACTCAAAATATCTGGTAGGTGTTATCGCGATACAATCACTAAAACAATGTATTATGTAGCGGTTTAAAATTTGATCAGGATTTAATAAATGATTAAATTTAAGTCACTAAAAAAAGCTAAATAAGTAAAAAAGGTACTTTTCAGTCAAAAAGGCCAATTGTAAGTTGGATACAACTGACTAAAAATACCTATGAGCAAATCAAAAAATCAGTAAAAAGCTATCCAAAGTTATTTGACCATATCAGATTCAGATTTTTTATTAAAATTCAACATAATGAAAACTTTAGCCTTAATAGCAATCACTCTTCTTATTTTCTCTTGCGGGAAGGAGATTGAAACAAAAAAAATCAATGTAATTGATTTGGAATCCAATATTGGTATATCAGAGATAGTAAATTTATCTATGATCGCAGATGGAATAGAGTATATACCATTACAGACCAAAGACCAATCTCTTCTTACACCTCCTTTCAAGGATGCTGCTTTTGTAAATGGAAAGCTCTACATTAGCCAGTCCAGATCAGAAGTAAAGATATTCGATCATGATGGTACGTTTTTAAAGACATTTAACAAACAGGGTAGGGGGCCGCAAGAGTATGAAGATATGTCAAATTTATATATCGATCCTTCAACCAACAATTTACTCGTTTATTCAATTGGAAAATTAAATGAATACAACAATGAAGGTGATTTTGTTAAAAGAATTTTATTTCATGATAATGAAGAAATTAAGAGCTTTACCCCTAATAAATTTTATAGTATAAACGAGAACCTGAAGCTTATTACGTTTAGAAATTTCAAATCCTTTCATTCTGCTTGTGTTACTGACAGTACTTTTAAGGTACTGTACTTTGTAAATTATTCTGAAAAGGAGCACGCTATACGTATGAATAGCCAAAGACCCGTAAATTTTCTGGAACCCTATTTCTATAAATTCAGAGACAGTGTGCGAGTATTTAACAACTATGATGGAACTTTTCTAACTATAAGTAACTCCAAAGGAGCTGATACTTCATTGATATTTAACTTTGGAAAATATGGTTCTATGAATGTTGATCTCAATGTGAGAGATTATAATAAACTGCCTTTAATTCGCCGTTATGGTGATATGTTTGAAAGCACAAACTATATTTTAATGCAATTTCAATTGGGTTCTTTGCCTCACAATCCTCGAAAAATGCTGCAAAGTGGTGTGGCAGGTGACAGAGGGGAGACCTATGAAATTGCAATTTCAACCTCTTTTTTAAATAAGAAAACCGGAGAGTTTAAATTTGTAGATCAACCGGAATTCAATCAGTTTGGATTTAAGGATGATTTTGAAGGAGGGCCTGCATTTTGGCCAATCTATATAAGCGAGAATGACTATATGATAGCCATGATTGATGCATACAAATTCATTCAGTATGCACGAACCAACAATGTGTCTGACAAATTCAAAAAGATAGCCGACGGTCTTAAAGAGACCGATAATCCGGTTCTAGTGAGGGTAAAGCTTAAAAGCGAATAAAAGGGTTTGTTACAGTAATATTGCTTTGCTTTGAAAATCGCTGCCATTGGTGTAAATTTGTGTGAATTTTAAAAGATTTAACAATGGGCTTTGTGATTAGAGAGGCAAACTCTTCGGATATTAACCTCATATTTGACTTTATTTGCGATCTTGCAGATTATGAGAAACTAAGGCACGATGTTACTGCTACACCGGAGATTTTGCATGAGAGTATTTTCGTTAAAAAGCAGGCTGAAGTTCTCATTGCTGAGCTAGATGTCGTTCCGGTTGGCTTTGCCCTCTATTTTCATAACTTCTCTACCTTCAAAGGCAAAGCATGTCTCTACCTTGAAGATATCTTCATAAAACCTCAGTATAGGGGAAAGGGTTTCGGAAAGGCAATATTCAACAGGCTGGCAAAAATTGCTGTAGAGCGGGGTTGTGACAGGTTTGATTGGGCTGTTCTGGACTGGAACGAGCCGTCTATTAATTTTTACAAATCGCTTGGCGCTTTTCCAATGGATGAGTGGACTGTATTTCGCTTAACCGGTGATGCGTTAAAGAGAGTAGCGGGCAGATAGATTGATTTAAGAAATTTGAAAACGATATGAAAAGAACAATAGCACTGGTTGCACACGATAACAGAAAAAAAGACCTAATAGAATGGGTTGAATTTAATAAGGGAACATTGCTGAGGCACAAACTTATTTGTACCGGAACTACAGGTAGAATGGTTGAAGCAGCACTTACTCAAAACAGAGCGAAGAGCGACCCTCAACCGGAAATTACACTTCTCAAATCCGGCCCTTTGGGAGGAGATCAACAACTTGGTGCTTTAATATGCGAAGGCAAGGTAGATATGCTGTTTTTTCTATGGGACCCGATGCAGCCTCAGCCACATGATGTGGATGTAAAGGCTTTGCTCAGAATATCAAGCTTGTACAACATACCAACTGCAACCAACAGATCTACCGCAGACTTTATAATTTCCTCTCCGCTATTCGAAGGTGAATATAAGCCTCAACTCAAAAATTTTTCAGACTACCTGGGGCGTTCAATAGACCTGTAACTCCCTAAAAATGTATGCCCACTCCAAAGAAGATTCCCTTACTGTCGTACTCGAAAAGATATACTCTTTTTAGAGTATAGTGTCTGTAACCTGCTGTTGCAGTTAAACAAACTTTATCTCCGGCAAATAGCTTATATCCTACACCTGCATCAAACATATTCCCCTTTTGATAATAATCATTTACTGTGCCGAGAATGCCGGCAGTGCCAAATATAAATGGGGTATTTCTCGCATTGAAGAGATAATATTTAGCGTCAAAATAGAGTGGAAGAGCTTTGGTTTTAGGGTTATGAAACTTGTCAAGACCAACACCTGCGCCTACCGAAACATTTGGCATTAAGAAATACGACACTCCCAGACGATAATTTACAGAGAACATATTCTTATCAGAATTATCATCATAATTACTATCGTAAGCATGATCATAATTTGCTTTTACTTCAAATGTTGCTCCAACCTGTGCCGAGAATCGGAATCCAGTGTTTTTCTTATTTTGCTCTTGAGCTGATAATCCGATAACTAATAAACTTAGAACTAAGGTAAAAATCGATTTTCTCATAAAAATATTTTTAGAGGGTAAGTAATGTTATCGCCATTAAATTTAATCATTATGATTAAATAATCAACTTTTATTTAAAAAATGTGTAAAAATTTGAAACTATCCAACTGGTTGAATCTTAGGTTTATCAATGGCAGCTTAGAAAAATTGACATTTTGGAAAAGCTATTCGAATCAGTTCAGGCTGTAGCCGATTCTGGCCTGAAAGACAGAGGTATCTCCTCTTTTGCCCTCTACGAATATCGTATCTGCCTCTTTAACATAGATATCAACAACATCATTCAGGCGACATTCGTTGTTGAAGTTAATCCATAATTCAGTTATATGCATTTTTGATGAAAGTTCAGTACTTATATGGTTCATAGCCCACTCCATATAGCGGATATTGTTGGTATGCTGGTTAATATCAATGTCAGAGATATTAGCTTTTACACTGCCTCGTAACTCCATTCCTTCGGGAGATACCAGCCTTTCGGCAGGTTCATCAATTGCATTAACAAGATGTGCACCGGCATAGTCGCTGCCCAGTACCGAATCCATTCTCTGGACTCTTCTGGTATTTGTGTTAATTATGAGCCATGAAGAGGTTGTTAGTATTACAGGATTACCTTCGGAATCACATGCCTGGTAGTCTCTGAACCCAAAGAGCCGGTCGCTGCCCTTGTGCCATGTCTCTGCAGTAAGATTGTCTTTCCAGATAGGCAGTTTTAGAAATTTCACATGAATCCTTGAGAGTACCCAGGCAATGCCTTCACCAATAAGATTGTCGTACCCGAATCCAAGAGAGAGGGCGTGAATATTTGCCATCTCCTGCATATGGTACATCCATGAAGTTGGTTTGAATTTACCTGTATGATCTGTCTCATATGTTTTGACAGTAAAGCTCTCTTTGTAAGTACTCATCTTGATTTTTTTAGGGTTATACCGATTTGAAACATGGCATCAAAATTAAAGATTAATTGGTAATAACGGTCAGATTGTACTATCTTTGTATCCCTGTATAACAATCCGTATAACTTATGAGCACCAAATATGTTTTTGTTTTGGGAGGAGTTACCTCTTCCCTGGGAAAAGGTATTATTTCAGCATCGCTGGCAAAATTACTTCAGGCCAGAGGACTCTCTGTCACAATTCAGAAATTTGACCCCTATATCAATGTAGATCCGGGCACTCTTAACCCTTATGAACATGGCGAATGTTATGTTACAGAAGACGGTGCAGAGACTGACCTTGACCTTGGTCACTACGAGAGGTTTCTGAACGTTTACACATCAAAGGCAAACAATGTGACTACAGGAAGAATATACAGAACCGTTATAGACAAAGAGCGAGAGGGTGCTTATCTTGGTAAAACCGTACAGGTTGTTCCTCACATTACCGATGAGATTAAGCGTAGAATGCTAAATCTGGGCAAAACAGGTAAATATGATGTTATCATTACTGAGCTTGGCGGCACTGTGGGTGATATCGAGTCATTACCTTTTGTAGAGGCTGTTCGTCAATTGCAGTGGGAGCTGGCTGATGAGGATTGTCTTGTTGTGCATCTTACGCTTGTTCCTTATCTTAACGCTGCCAAGGAGCTTAAAACCAAGCCAACTCAGCACTCGGTGAGAATGCTTCAGCAGAATGGAGTTCATCCCGATGTTATTGTGTGCAGAACTGAACATCCTCTTCCTGCAGAGATAAGAAGAAAGGTAGCTCTCTTCTGCAATGTAAGAGTTAATGCTGTTATTGAATCGATTGATGCCAAGAGTATTTACGAGGTTCCTCTTTTAATGGTTAAGGAGAAGCTTGACGAACTTGTACTTAAGAAATTCCAGCTTGATGCCGTTAATAACACTCCCGACCTTACAAGATGGAAACTTTTTCTGGAGAGACTCTTTAATCCCAAATATGAGGTAAATATTGCCCTGGTAGGGAAATATGTAGAACTTCAGGATGCATATAAATCAATTTTGGAGTCATTTATACATGCAGGTGCACAAAATGAATGTAAAGTAAATGTTCATAGTATTCATAGCGAACACATTACTGCTTCAACAGTAAGTGAGATGCTTAAAGATATGGATGGTATTCTTGTGGCGCCGGGGTTTGGTGAGAGAGGTATAGAGGGTAAAATTACCGCAATAGAGTACGCAAGAACCAACAAGATTCCGTTTCTGGGTATATGCCTTGGCATGCAAATGGCAGTGATTGAGTATGCGAGGAATGTCCTCAAACTGGAAGATGCCATGACCACAGAGATTAAGGCAAATGCAAAGAACCCGGTTATTGATCTTATGGAGGATCAAAAATCACTTACCGCAAAAGGTGGTACAATGCGTCTGGGCAAATATCAGTGTAAAATTGAGGAGGGTTCGCTTGCGCAAAAAATATATAACTCACTTGAGATTTCAGAGAGACACAGGCATCGTTACGAAATGAACAACACTTATGTTGATATGCTTGCTCAGGCAGGATTAATTCCAAGCGGTAAAAACAATGATACCGGGCTTGTTGAAATTGTTGAGCTGCCGGAACATCCGTTTTTCATTGGTGTTCAGTTTCATCCGGAACTAAAAAGCACCCCTGAGAATCCGCATCCGCTGTTTGTGTCACTTGTAGAGGCAGCACTTAAGAGAAAACTGAGCTAATTCTGTAACATATTATGTACAGACACCTTTTATTGATTTTAACATTAATGGCAACCATGCCTGCAATAGAGTGTACAGCACAAGGTAAGCAGCCTGTGAGTTACCGGGCAAAGGTTACCGAGGTGCTTCCGCACGATGTTAATGCCTACACTCAGGGGCTCTTTTTTCACGAAGGGAGGCTATATGAGAGTTCGGGGCAGTATGGCCAGTCATTTTTCAGAGAGGTGGATCTTGCAAAGGGGAAAACGCTTAGAAGCTTTAACCTGCCTGCCAAATACTTTGCAGAAGGTGCGGTTGTTTTTAATGAGAGACTGTTCATTCTCACATGGATGGAGAGGGAGGTTCTCGTTTATGATATTAAGACATTTAAAAAACTTGGTGCATTTTATAATCCAAAAGAGGGTTGGGGGCTTACAACTGATGGTAAACATCTGATTGCAACCGACGGCTCTGCTTTTTTGTATTTTCATGATCCGGAAAACTTCAGAGAGGTCTCTCGTTTAGAGGTTAAGATGAACGGTAAGAGGGTCACAGCACTTAATGAACTTGAATACATAAAGGGAGAGATCTGGGCAAATGTGTACGAGAGTGATATAATTCTGATTATTAATCCTGCTAACGGCGAGGTGACAGCTACAGTGGATTGCAAAGGCATTCTTCCTTTGTCTCTCAGAACATCCAGAACAGATGTATTAAACGGAATTGCCCATAACCCTGTAAACGGACATATCTATATCACCGGAAAGTATTGGCCCAAGATGTACAGAATAGAGCTTGTGAAAAAGTGATTGAAGTATTTGAAAAAATTCAAGCAATCGAAGTAATCGAAGTAATCGGAGTGCTCTTATTGTAATACTATCCTTTAAATTACTGCTTTTCTGCCCTTACAATATGTTTTTTCCCTGCAGGTCCGGCAATCCTCTGAACATTAAATTCTGCATCTCTCAAAGCCTGTTTTACTACGCCCTTGGAAGAGTATGTTGTTAATATAGAGCCTGGTTTCATTAGTTTTCCGATTCCGTTAAATATTGAACTGCTCCATAGTTCAGGCTGTTTTTCGGGAGAGAAGGCGTCAAAATAGACCAGATTCAAATCTTTTCCTTTCAGGTATTTTTCTTTCAGGGTTTGGCAGTCTGAGAGATTCTCTATCTGTAGTGCCAGCTTAGTCAGTGTGAATCCGGGTATTATTTCTACAGAGCAATCCCATTTTGCTGAATGGATTTTTATAAAGATCTCTCTGACCTCTCTCTCCGATAAATTGTACCCCTTAATTGTTTCGGGATAGTTCAGCTTTTCGGCTTCTGATTTATCTAAGGGATATATTTCCAGAGATATGTAGTTAATAGTGTGTTTGGGGTCACTCTGCTTTTCAAGTAGTGAGAGCAGACAATTAAGACCCGTTCCGAATCCGGCTTCCAGAATAGTTATCTCTGCAGATTTTTCAGGATTTTTAGAGATATAGTACCTGAGGCCGTTTGTGATGAATATGTGCATACTCTCTGCCAATGCTCCGTTAACGGAGTGGTAGCATTCGTCAATTTCTGCGACCTTTAGGGTTGACGAACCGTCTGCAGTAGTAATTATCTCTCTTTTCATTGCTCTTCGTACTGCAAAAGTATATCTTTCTTTCATTATTTTTTATCTTTGCAGATTACAATAGGTTATTTTTAATTAAGAGACAGAATGGCGTTTTTAACAGGTGTGCTCAAAAAATTCTTTGGCACAAAATCGGATAGAGACTTAAAGGTTATACAACCATACGTAGATAAAGCACTGCTGGCATACGAGAGAATCGATAAACTAACAGACGATCAGCTGCGTGAAGAGAGTTTAAGACTCAGAAAAATTATCGCAGATAGTATTGCTGCTGACGAAGAGCGTAAAAAATCACTGCGCGCCAGGCTGGAAGATGTAATGATTGATGTGAGGGAGAAGGAGGAGCTGGCTACTGAGGTAGATAAGCTAACCAAGAAGATTGATGAAAAAATTGAGCAGGTACTGCTTGATATTCTTCCTGATGCATTCGCTGTTATGAAATCTACAGCGAGAAGATTTAAAGAGAACAGCACAGTAAAGGTTAAAGCTTGGGAGTCAGATAGAGATCTTGCAGCAAAACATGACTTTGTCTCTATAGACGGAGATTACGCGCTGTGGAGCAACAGATGGATGGCGGGTGGCAATTTGATTACCTGGGATATGGTTCATTATGATGTTCAGTTGTTTGGTGGTGTTGCTCTCCATCAGGGAAAGATTGCAGAGATGGCAACAGGTGAGGGTAAAACTTTGGTTGCTACTTTACCTGTATTTCTGAATGCACTTGCCAGCAAGGGTGTGCATATAGTTACTGTGAATGACTATCTATCAAAGAGGGACTCGGAGTGGATGGGTCCGCTTTATCAGTTTCATGGTCTTAGGGTCGATTGTATTGATAAACATGCTCCCAACTCAGAGGAGAGGAAAAAGGCTTACAGAGCAGATATAACATTTGGAACGAACAACGAATTCGGTTTTGACTATCTGCGAGACAACATGGCAATTAATCCTGAGGATCTTGTTCAGAAAAAACACCATTTTGCCATTGTCGATGAGGTTGACTCGGTTTTGATTGACGATGCCAGAACCCCACTTATAATTTCGGGTCCGGTACCTAAGGGAGACGAACAGCAATTTAACGAGTATAAACCTATTGTTGAGAGATTGTATGGTGCTCAGAGAAATCTGGTTACCCAACTTCTTAATGAGGCAAAGAAAAAGATTTCTGAAGGTAACGAAGAGGAGGGGGGAAAACTTTTACTCAGGGCACACAAAGGGCTGCCAAGATATAATCCTCTGATCAAGTATCTGAGTGAATCCGGAATGAAGCAGATTCTGATCAAAACAGAAAACTTTTACATGCAGGATAATAACAAACAGATGCATCTGATAACAGATGATCTGTTTTTTGTTATTGAAGAGAAACAACGCTCTGTTGAACTTACAGATAAAGGACATGAACTTATATCTCAAAATGTAAGCGATCCAAGATTCTTTATCCTGCCCGATATCGGGACTGAAATTTCTGAGATTGAAAAGGGTGAGTTGGTGCCTGAGCAGAAGCTAAAAGCCAAGGATGAGCTACTGAGCGATTATGCAATTAAGAGTGAAAGAGTGCATACCGTTAATCAGCTTCTTAAAGCATACACAATGTTCGAGAAGGATGTGGAGTATGTTGTGATGGATAACAAAATTAAAATTGTTGACGAACAGACCGGCCGTATTCTTGAGGGTAGGCGCTACTCTGACGGACTTCATCAGGCTATCGAAGCTAAAGAGATGGTAAAGGTAGAGGCTGCAACTCAGACGTTTGCTACGATTACTCTCCAGAATTATTTCAGAATGTACCACAAGCTTGCCGGTATGACCGGTACAGCTGAGACAGAGGCAGGAGAGTTCTGGTCTATCTATAAACTTGATGTTGTGGTTATCCCGACAAACCGTCCTATCATCAGGAAGGATATGGATGACCTTATCTATAAGACTAAAAGAGAGAAATATAATGCGGTAATTGACGAGATTGTTGCTCTTACCAAGCAGGGGAGACCTGTTCTTGTGGGTACAACGTCTGTTGAGGTTTCTGAATTGCTAAGCCGTATGTTAAAACTCAGGGGTATAAAGCATAATGTTCTCAATGCCAAACAGCACGCCAGAGAGGCAGAGATTGTAGCAGAGGCAGGTCAGGCAGGAGCAGTTACTATTGCTACAAATATGGCCGGTCGTGGTACCGACATTAAGTTGGGTACAGGAGTAAAAGAGGCCGGTGGTCTTGCAATTATTGGTACAGAAAGACACGATTCAAGGCGTGTTGACAGACAGTTGCGTGGTCGTGCCGGTCGTCAGGGGGATCCGGGCTCATCGAGCTTCTTTGTTTCGTTGGAAGATGACCTTATGAGGTTATTTGGTTCTGAAAGAATTGCCTCTATAGTTGACAGAATGGGTATGAAGGAGGGCGAGGTGTTGCAACACTCAATGCTCTCAAAATCAATAGAGAGAGCACAACGTAAAGTAGAGGAGAATAACTTTGGGATTCGTAAGAGACTCCTTGAATATGACGATGTTATGAACTCTCAGAGAGAGGTTATTTATACCAGAAGACGTAATGCTCTTTATGGAGAAAGGATAGATGTGGATGTACAGAATATGATGACAGATTTCTGTGATTCATTGGTTCAGGCAAACCATGGAGGAGCATCATATGAAGAGTTCAGTTATGAGACAATCAGACAACTTTCCGTTGAACCCGGAATGACAGAAGATTTTTACAATGAAGCAAAATCTGATGAAGTTGCAGAAAAACTTGCAGATAATGTCAGAGAGGTATTCAACAGAAGGGTAGATGCTCTCGTTGGTCAGGCATGGCCTATTGTTAAACAGGTATATGAGACTCAGAGCGCAGCATATGAGAATATTGCCGTGCCTGTTACAGACGGAACAAAAGCACTGCAACTTATTATTAATCTCAGGAGGGCATACGAAAGTCAGGGTAAGGAGTTGGGACGTACTCTCAGTAAAAGCATAACTTTACTTATGATTGATGAGTACTGGAAAGAGCATTTGAGAGAGATGGACGACCTTAAACAGTCTGTACAGAATGCTACCTATGAACAGAAGGATCCGCTGTTGATATACAAATTTGAGAGCTTTAAGTTGTTTCAGACGATGCTGGAAAAGGTAAACAGAGATGTTCTTGCCTTCTTGCTTAAGGCACAAATTCCTTTCAGAGATACCCAGAAAGACTCTATACCTGTAAGACAGGAGCAGAGAAAGAGAACAGATCTGAGCAATATGCAGACATCAAGAAGCGATCTTGTTACATCTTCAGGTGAACCAAAAAGTAATGCACCTGTTCATGTAGAGAAGAGGGTAGGCAGAAATGACCCTTGTCCGTGCGGTAGCGGCAAAAAGTTTAAAAACTGCCACGGTGCGGGGATGTAATTTTTTTAAAATTGTATTTATTATGTTTGATCTTATAGTAATTGGTTCGGGCCCGGGAGGATATGTAGCAGCAATCAGGGCGTCTCAGCTTGGAATGAATACAGCTGTAGTAGAGAAGGCTGAGTTAGGAGGAGTATGTCTCAACTGGGGTTGTATTCCAACAAAAGCTCTTCTAAAGAGTGCACAGGCTCTGCATTATGCACAAAATGCCTCTGACTATGGTTTTACTATTAACGGAGAGATAAATCCCTCAACTGAAGCTATTGTTGAGAGGAGCAGGGGCGTTGCAACGGGTATGAGCCGTGGGATCGAGTATCTTTTCAAAAAGAATAAGATTACTGTTATTAGCGGTACTGCAAAAATATCTGCAAAGGGTAAGGTTGAGGTTACTTCTTCTCAGGGAGAGGTGAGCATTGCAGAGGCAAAACATATTATAATTGCAACAGGGGCCAGAGCAGCCTCACTACCATTTGCGCCCATCGACGGAGAGAAGATAATCTCTTATCGTCAGGCAATGGTTCCAAAAAATCTTCCCAAAAGTCTTGCTGTAATCGGTTCTGGTGCTATAGGCAGCGAGTTTGCCTATTTTTACCGTTCGCTCGGAGTTGAAGTATTCCTTATAGAGTATATGGCCAATATTGTTCCGCTGGAAGATGATGATGTTTCTGCGCAGCTTAGCCGTTCATTCAGGAAGATGGGCATTAAGGTAATGACCTCTGCTCAGGTTAAATCAGTTGATACTTCAGGCGATGTTTGTCGTATTACAGTTGAGACCAAAAAGGGAGTGGAGGTAATAGAGGCAGAAAGGGTGCTCTCTGCAGTTGGTGTAAGGTCCAATATTGAGAATATAGGACTCGAAGATATAGGTGTAGAGATTGAAAAAGGGAAGATTAAGGTTAGTGATAAATATGCAACAAATGTTGAGGGAATTTACGCCATTGGTGACGTGATTGCCACTCCGGCTCTTGCACATATAGCCTCTGCTGAGGCTATATGCTGTGTAGAAGCTATAGCCGGACTTAATCCTAAAGCTTTGGATTACGGTAATTTCCCTGCATGTACATACACATCACCCGAAATTGCTTCAGTTGGTATGACTGAAAGAGCCGTCAAGGAGAGTGGCATCGAATACAAGGTAGGTAAGTTCCCCTTTACCGCATCGGGTAAGGCTTCAGCCGCAGGTGAGAGAGACGGATTTGTTAAGTTGATTGCTGATGCAAAAACAGACAAGATTTTAGGAGCTCATCTTGTAGGCTATAATGTTACTGAAATGCTTTCAGGCATAGTTGTTGCAAGAAATCTGGGTGCTACAGCCAAGGATTTTATTCATTCTATTCACCCTCATCCAACAATGAGCGAGGCTATTATGGAGGCGGCAGCAGCAATTCACTCAGAGGTTATTCATATCTAAACAGATAGTTATGTCAAAAAATGAGGTATCAAACCAGGTAATTGAGGTTAACAGAATTTGTACCGGAACCGAGGTGCACGGTACACTGAAATCTACCTCCGACATACGGATTGACGGGTTTTTTGAGGGTAAGATTAATACTTTAGGAAAGCTTGTTATCGGAGAATTTGCCAGACTGATCGGAGAGGCAACATGTAAAAGTTGTGACATTTGGGGAGAGGCCGACGGTAAAATTGTAGTTAAAGAGGTTTTTGGCCTCAGAAAAAGCGGCAAGATAAAAGGAAAGGTTAGTTGCCAGAAGATCTTTATTGAAGAGGGCGGTGAGTTCAACGGTACCTGTAAAATGATTACAGAGGAGGAGTTTGACGGTATACAAAGTAATGCCGACCAGCAATAACAGTTGCTTCAGATCTTTTTCTTAATCTTATAAATGTTTCTTTCGCTGCTGTTTCTGGATACAAGTTCGGCGATGAAACCTGACAGGAACAATTGCATTCCGATAATCAGTGCAACCAAAGCTATATAAAACAGTGGCTGATCGGTTACAGCCCTGAATTTTAACCCCTGAGACTGATAGATTATCTTTTGAACTATAAGATAAAGAGAGGTTAAAGCACCCACCAGAAACATAAGTGAACCAATTAATCCGAAAAAGTGCATCGGCTTTTTACCGAATTTTGAGAGAAACCACAAAGAGAGCAGGTCAAGAAATCCGTTTATAAAACGGTTCATCCCAAACTTGCTCTTTCCGAACTTTCTTGGCTGATGCTTAACAATCTTTTCACCAATTCTAAAGAACCCTGCATTCTTTGCCAGATATGGAATATATCTGTGCATCTCTCCGTAAACCTCAATATTTTTAACAACAATATTTTTGTACGCCTTTAGGCCGCAGTTCATATCATGAAGCTTTATCCCTGTAACTTTTCGTGCGGTAAAGTTGTAAAGCTTAGAAGGTAGATTTTTTGTCAGTTTGCCATCGTATCGCTTCTTTTTCCATCCGGATACAAGGTCGTAATTACCTTCACGTATCATCTTGATCAGAGCCGGAATCTCTTCGGGACTATCCTGAAGATCGGCATCCATCGTTACCACAATTTCACCCTCTGCGGCTTCGAATCCGCAATAGAGAGCGGCACTCTTTCCGTAATTTCGCCTGAATGAGATACCTTTTATTGCAGGATTAAATTTTGAGAGCTCTTCAATAATATTCCAGGATGCATCAGTACTTCCATCATCAATAAATATAACCTCATATCTGAGAGTCTCATTTTTGAGAGCTTCAGAAATCCAGGTAGTAAGTTCGCGTAAAGACTCCTCCTCGTTGTATACCGAGATTACTATTGAAAGATCCATGGTTCAGGTTTTCTTAAATCTGCCCTTCTGTCGGGGTGGTAAAAATATCACCCTTTTTAGTATAGTTGGCAATTATTGCAGAGGCGATTATGCCGAATACTGTATAATAGACAAGTGAAAATACGAATATAATGTGAGGCAGAATACCTTCAATTTTTTCGAAGGTTTCCAGAGCCTCAGGATTTGATGATTGCATTGCTGTCATAATTGTCTCCATTTGGGCAGCCATCACATCCGGAAAGATTACTGTAATCTGTAAAAAGGAGAAAGATGAGCAGATGATTGAAGAGAAAAGAGCTACCAAAAAACCAAATCTGAAGCCATCTTTGTGTGTGAAAACCTCAAATGGCTTGGCATATTCCTTGATAAAATAATACAGAAGCCAAAGACTTCCGGCAAATTTTGCTACCCATAAAATAAGGTTTACTGCAAAAGGGGGTTCAAAAACGGCTGTAATAAGTGAATGAATTACAGTAATAAGTGCAAGTAAAAGGCCGTACAGTGCGGCGGTACTCCATTTGTTTGATTGCATAATATTTTGGATATCAGAGTTAATTCATAGTATTTAGATGTTCAAATTTAGCCAAATTCCTTATCGATGCAAAATTTACAGCTTTTTTAAAAATATATTTAACTTTGCAGTTCGATAAGAAATGAACCACAAGATGATAAACATTACCTTCCCTGACGGATCGGTTCGTCAGTATGAAAAGGGGATAACCCCTTATGAAATTGCAAATTCTATTAGTCCCAGACTTGCGGCTGAGGTACTTGCCTCTACCGTGAACTCAAAGATATATGAGATAAACAGACCGATAACGGCTGACGCTACACTTAAACTTCATAAATGGGAAGATCAGGAGGCTAAAAGTACATTCTGGCACTCATCTTCGCACCTTATGGCCGAGGCGCTTGAACAACTGTATCCGGGCATCAAGTTCGGTATAGGCCCCTCAATTGAAACCGGTTTCTACTACGATGTGGATTCAGGTGAAAAGAGTATAACAGAGGCCGATCTTAAGAAGATTGAAGATAGGATGCTTGAGCTTGCCAGAGAGAAGCAGAGCTTTGTCCGCCAAGAGGTGAGCAAAGAGGAGGCTATGGCAACCTATTCTCAAAAAGGTGATGAGTACAAGTGTGAACTGATTAAAGATCTCGAAGATGGAACTATTTCGTTCTATACCAATGGAACTTTTACCGACTTGTGCCGCGGTCCTCACCTCGCAGATACATCTGTTATAAAGGCTGTTAAACTAACTTCTATTGCCGGAGCATACTGGAGAGGAAACGAGAACAATAAAATGCTCACCAGAATTTATGGTGTTACATTCCCTCAGAAGAAGATGCTAGATGAGTATCTTGTGATGCTGGAAGAGGCTAAAAAGCGTGACCACAGGAAGGTTGGCAAAGAACTTGAACTGTTTGCCTTCTCTCAGAGAGTAGGGCAGGGTTTGCCTTTGTGGTTACCTAAAGGAGCAATGCTTAGAGAGAGACTTGAAAACTTTCTTAAAGTTGTTCAGAAACGCCACGGTTATCTTCCTGTAATGACTCCTCATATTGGTCAGAAAGAGTTATATGTAACTTCTGGTCACTATGCAAAATACGGAAAGGATTCTTTCCAGCCTATTCATACCCCTCAGGAGGGAGAGGAGTTCCTGTTGAAACCAATGAACTGCCCGCACCATTGTGAGATTTATAAGACCAAGCCGCGTTCATACAAAGATATGCCTTTGCGTTTGGCAGAGTTTGGAACTGTATACCGTTATGAGCAGAGCGGAGAGCTTCACGGGCTTACACGTGTGAGAGGGTTTACTCAGGATGATGCACATATATTCTGCCGTCCTGATCAATTAAAGGATGAGTTTATTAAGGTTATTGATATAGTTTTATATATATTTAAAACTCTTGATTTCAAGGATTATACTGCTCAGATTTCACTAAGGGATCCCGAAAACAAAGAAAAGTACATTGGAAGTGACGAAAACTGGGAAAAGGCGGAAAGAGCAATAATCGAAGCTGCCCAAGAGAAGGGCCTCAAGACTGTTGTGGAGCTTGGTGAGGCTGCATTCTATGGCCCTAAACTTGACTTTATGGTTAAGGATGCAATTGGAAGAAAATGGCAGCTGGGAACTATTCAGGTCGATTATAATCTTCCTGAGAGGTTTGAGCTTGAATATGTAGGAGCTGATGACAAAAAACACAGGCCTGTTATGATACACAGGGCGCCATTTGGATCGATGGAGCGTTTCGTTGCTGTTCTCATTGAACATACCGGAGGAAAGTTCCCGTTATGGCTCACTCCAGAGCAGGCTGTCATTCTGCCGATCAGCGAAAAATTCAACGATTATGCAAAAAAAGTTGTAGAATTCTTGAATAATAACGATATTCGCGCCTCAATTGACGACCGTAACGAAACTATCGGTAAGAAAATCAGGGAGAATGAGCTCAAGAGAGTTCCATTCCTCCTTATTGTGGGTGAAAAAGAGGCAGACGCGGGTTTGATTTCAGTCCGCAGACAAGGAGAGGGAGATATGGGTCAAATGTCGGTTGAACAATTTAGTAATCTTGTAAACCAAGAGATTAAACAACAAATAGAGTATTAATTAAAAATTTAGGAGGACAATTTATCGCTACACCATTTAAACCTCGTCCCGGTGGGTTTTTTAAAAAACCCGGAGGTACTTCATCTGCAAATAATATGAGAGACAGGCGCGGAAATTTTCCGGGCAGAAAGGTAGATGATGGACCAAAAATGAATGAAAATATTACTGCCCAGAGAGTTAGGGTGGTAGGGGACAATGTTACGAATCCTGGAGTTTACTCTCTTTCAGAGGCAATCAGGATGGCAGAGGCGATGGAGCTCGATTTAGTAGAGATTTCTCCAAATGTGGACCCACCTGTTTGTAAGATAATTGATTATCAGAAGTATCTTTATCAGCAGAAAAAGAAGGCAAAGGAGATGAAATCCAATGCTTCTAAGATTGTGATTAAAGAGATAAGGTTCGGTCCGAACACAGATGAGCACGATTATCAGTTTAAACTGAAGCATGCTCAGACTTTTCTGCAGGAGGGTTCAAAAGTGAAGGCTTTTGTATTTTTCAAAGGAAGGTCGATTCTCTTCTCAGATCAGGGTGAAAAGCTGTTGCTTAGATTTGCCCTTGAACTTGAGGAGTACGGAAAAGCAGAACAGATGCCTAAACTTGAGGGTAAGAGGATGATAATGATGCTTACTCCGGTTAAGAAAAAATAGAAACTTAATTTTAAAAACAAATAAGTACATGCCAAAGATTAAGACCAACTCCGGTGCCAAAAAGCGCTTTCAGCTTACCGGAACAGGTAAAGTAAAGAGAAAGCACGCCTACAAAAGCCACATTCTCACGAAAAAAACAATTAAACAAAAGAGGAATCTGACTTATTCCGCTTTGGTTTCTGTTTCTGACGAAAAGAGAATTAAAGCTCTTCTGGTTGCTTAAGTTTTTTATTTATTAACCTGAATGCACAGCAGAAAAAGTTTCTCAATTGAGGGAGAGCGCTGACATTCTTAAAACCAATTTAGTGTAGTATGCCAAGATCGGTAAATTCGGTTGCTTCAAGAGCACGCCGTAAAAAAATCCTAAAACTGACGCGTGGTAATTTTCTTGCCCGCGCAAATGTGTGGACGGTAGCAAAAAACACCTTTGAAAAAGGTTTAACATATGCTTACCGTGACCGCAAAAACAAAAAAAGAGCATTCCGTGCACTCTGGATTCAGAGAATCAATGCAGCTGCAAGACAGCATGGAATGAACTACTCGGAATTTATAGGTAAGTTAGCTAAGAGCAATGTGGGTCTTAACCGTAAAGTTCTTGCTGACCTTGCGATGAATAATCCTAAGGCTTTTGAGGCCATTATCAACTCTGTAAAATAGCTTTAAGTGAAGATTCTCCGGATAACAGCCAATAAATGGTTTAAATTTAGTGTCTGGGCCCTGATCTACCTGCTTTGGGTTATATGGTTCGGTAACTGGTGGTTCGTATTGGGCCTGGCAGTTATCTATGACCTGTATATATCCAAAAAGGTCAGATGGGCTTTCTGGAAAAAGAGATATAAAGAGGGAGAGAAGAAAAGTGGATGGTTTGAGTGGCTAGATGCAATAATTTTTGCACTTGTTGTATCAACATTTATCAAATCCTTTTTCTTTGAGGCGTATATGATTCCCACTTCGTCAATGGAGAGAACACTTATGACAGGAGATTATCTCTTTGTTAGCAAGCTTTCCTTTGGACCTAAAGTGAGTCAGACACCTCTCTCATTTCCTTTAGTTCACAATGTACTTCCGGTTACAGGTGGAGAATCTTATCTGACATGGATACAGAATCCGTACAGAAGACTGAAGGGCTTTTCAGATGTTAAGCGTGATGATATAGTTGTATTCAACTTTCCTCATGGAGACACAGTCTTAAAGGCTG
The DNA here is from genome assembly GCA_036677745.1 of Bacteroidales bacterium. Lineage (GTDB taxonomy): Bacteria > Bacteroidota > Bacteroidia > Bacteroidales > UBA932 > Bact-08. The sequence goes on along the minus strand of JAVBVW010000003.1, from coordinate 224,342 downwards.
CTCCTACGGAAGATTATTATACACATGTACGTCTTAACGGAAGGGAGTACACTCATAAAATGTACGGCCCGGTTGTTTCGAGACCGGATGATAAAAAGGATAACTATGTGAAGAGATGTGTGGCCATTGCAGGCGACACACTGGAGATAATAAATGGTCAGGTATATGTGAACGGAGAGGCTCAACAAGCCTACCCCGGTATACAGAATACTTATACTGTCTATACTAACGGCACACCTGTGAACTCAAAGATTATTGAGGGAATGGGGCTGAATCCTCAGGAGATATATTATGATTCATCTCTGCCGGGATATCAGAATTTTTCGATGAATCCTGACGAAGCAAAAACTTTGCTTGATCTGCCAAATGTGTTGGATGTCAGACAAAACATTGATGCTTATCCTCCGGATTTCCCTGATTCTCCTCTTATGCTTTTCCCTTTTACCGGAGATTTCAAATGGACAAGAGACAATTTTGGTCCGCTTTGGATTCCTGCAAGGGGGGTAACTGTGGAGCTGAATAGTGGAAATCTTCCACTATATCGTAGGATAATAGCCTCTTATGAACATAATACACTCGAGGTAAAAGATGGTATTATATTAATAAACGGTACTCCTGCAACAAGTTATACTTTTAAAATGGATTACTATTTTATGTTGGGCGACAACAGACATAACTCGCTTGATTCCCGTTACTGGGGATTTGTACCTGAGTCTCATGTTGTGGGTTCGCCTGCCCTTATCTGGTTCTCGAAGAGTCAGCATAAGTCTTTTCCAAAGAATATCAGGTGGAAGAGAATATTTAAATTTGTGTAAATATTTTGGATTAGAAAAAAATATTCACGATATTTGCAACCCTTGAAAAAATAATAAAATTTACTATATAATGGCACGAGTTTGTCAAGTTACAGGAAAGAAAAGGATGATCGGGAACAATGTTTCTCACTCCAAGCGCAGAACGAAGCGTGAGTTTGCACCTAATCTTCAGAACAAGCGTTTTTGGTTAGAGGAGGAGCAGAGGTTCGTGAACCTTAAGGTTTCAGCCGCAGGGATGCGTACAATTAATAAAAAAGGTCTTAGCGCTGTTTTAAAAGATGCTAAGGAAAAAGGTTTACTAAATCTGATATAATAATAAAGAGATATGGCAAAGAAAGGTAACAGAATTCAGGTTATCCTGGAGTGCACAGAGCAAAGAGAGAGCGGTGTTCCCGGTATCTCAAGGTATATCACTACCAAGAACAAGAAGAACACAACTCAGCGTCTGGAGCGTAAAAAATACAACCCATATTTGAAGAAGGTAACTCTTCATCGTGAAATCAAGTAAGAATAAATAAAATTATAATAAAATGGCAAAGAAAGTAGTTGCTACATTCGGCGGTGGTAAAGGACAGAGCAAAAATACTGTCAAGTGCATCCGTATGGTCCGCTCAGAGCGCAGCGGTTCTTATGCGTTTCAGGAGGAGATGGTTCCTGTAGACGGTACAAAAGATTTCTTTAGCAAGAAATAATCTTACATTATAAGAGTTTTTTTGAGAGACTGTCTATTTTAAGACAGTCTCTCTGTTTTTTACCCTCAATATTTGTATCTTTGACGGTTAAATTAAATTAAGATGGCATTATTCGGATTATTCGGATCAAAATCAAAAGAGGAGAAGAGTGCACTGGAGTCCGGTCTGGCTAAAACCAAAACCGGTATTTTTGATAAACTGGCCAGAGCTGTTGCAGGTAAATCCAGAATTGATGACAGTACTCTTGACGATATTGAGGAGGCTTTGGTAGCTTCTGATATCGGAGTAGATACTACATTAAGAATAATTGAGAAACTGGAGGAGAGAGTTGCAAAGGATAAATTTATGAACTCCGATGAGCTTAACTTAATTCTCCGCGATGTGGTTGAATCTCTTCTGAATATTGATGATAATTTTAAGCCTGAAGAGCCTTTTGATTTCTCGAAGAAGCCATATGTTATTATGGTTGTCGGAGTAAACGGTGTGGGTAAAACAACTACAATAGGTAAACTGGCAGCCAGGTTAAGGCAATCCGGTAAAAATGTACTTTTAGGAGCAGCTGATACCTTTAGGGCTGCTGCCGTTGATCAGCTGACAGTATGGAGCGAAAGAGCAGGTGTTCCGATAATTAAACAGTCAATGGGGGCTGACCCGGCATCTGTAGCGTATGATACTATATCATCTGCAATAGCTCAGAAGGCCGATGTTGTGCTGATTGATACAGCCGGAAGGCTCCATAATAAGGTAAATCTGATGAATGAACTTACAAAAATCAGGAATGTGATGAGAAAGCTGATACCTGATGCTCCTCACGAGGTTCTTCTTGTACTTGACGGTTCTACAGGTCAGAATGCCTACCAACAGGCTAAAGAGTTCACTAAAGCTACAGATGTTACCTCTCTGGCAGTTACCAAACTTGATGGAACTGCAAAAGGCGGAGTGGTAATCGGTATATCAGATCAGTTTAAGATTCCAGTTAAATTTATCGGAGTAGGAGAAAAGATAGAAGATCTGCAGGTGTTCAACAAAAAGGAGTTTGTTGAATCGCTCTTCTCTTAATAAAAAGCATTTTAAAATCTATTATATAATCCCGGATTTCTAACTATAATATTACCGCCAGATGAAAATTTCGTATAATTGGTTAAAAAGATATATCAATGTTAATATTGCTCCTGAAGAGCTGGCAACAATACTGACATCTATCGGACTTGAGGTTGAGTCGATGGAGGTGGCAGAAGATATCCCCGGTGGTCTTGCCGGAGTTGTTGTTGGCCACGTGGTGGAATGTTCGAAACATCCTGATGCAGATAAGTTAAGTTTAACAAAGGTTGATACAGGTAACGGTGAGTTGCTTCAGATTGTATGCGGAGCCCCGAATGTGGCTGCCGGGCAGAAGGTTCTCGTTGCCACTGTTGGCACAAATCTTACTTTTAGCAATGGAGAGGAGATAAAGATTAAAAGATCAAAAATACGTGGTGTAGAGAGCATGGGGATGATTTGTGCTGAAGACGAACTCGGCATTGGAGATTCTCATGAGGGAATAATGGTTTTACCCGAAGATGCTGTGTTGGGAACATCTGCCAAGGATTTTCTCAGACTGGAATCTGATACTGTTTTTGAAATTGGTCTTACACCAAACAGAATAGATGCTGCTTCACATATCGGAGTTGCCAGAGATCTCTACGCTTATCTAAAATATCATGGTTATGATGTAACATTGAACTTGCCTTCTGATAGCGATTTTGACAAACTTACAAAATCTGATTCATGCACAAAGGCTGCGGAGATTGATTTAATGGCTTCGGACGGTGCTCCAAAATATTACGGACTTACTCTCGATAACATCAGTGTTGCTCCTTCTCCGGACTGGTTACAAAAAGTGTTGCGTGCTGCCGGAGTGAGGCCTATTAACAATGTTGTTGATATAACTAATTTTATACTTCATGAGACAGGACAGCCGCTGCATGCTTTTGATCTTAATAAAATTGAAGGTTCAAAGGTGGTTGTGAGAAGGGCAGAAGAGGGTGAGAAGTTTGTTACTTTGGATGGTGTTGAGCGTGAGATGTCTTCGGAAGATCTTATGATTTGTGACTCCGTCAAACCTATGTGTCTTGGGGGAGTTTTCGGTGGTGAAAATTCAGGAGTAACCGAGAGCACAACCTCCATTTTTCTGGAGAGTGCATACTTTAATCCTGTATCCATAAGAAAGAGTTCAAAGAGACATGCATTAAAAACAGATGCTTCTTTCCGTTTTGAGAGAGGTGCCAATCCTGAGATTATCTCCTATGCTCTTAAAAGAGCCGCATTATTGCTTGCAGATATTGCCGGAGCAACGGTTGTAGGAGAGATTAAAAAGGCTTATCCGCTTAAAATTGAAAGGGCAAAAATTTCCCTCAACTTTGAGAGGATGGAGGATCTTATCGGCAAGAAAATCGGATCGGAGAGTATATTGTCAATCATAAAATTACTAGATTTTGAGATTCTTGAGTCGGATAATTCAGGAGCTGTTGTGGCTGTGCCGGGTTACAGGGTAGATGTAACTCGCGAGTGTGATGTTGTAGAGGATGTATTAAGAATATACGGTTATAATAATATTGAGCTTCCGGAGAGGATGAGTGCATCCCTTACACCTGGTATTAAGCCGGATCCGGAAAGAATCAGGGAATTGGCAGCAAATCTTCTTGTAAATAATGGCTTTTATGAGATGATGAACAATTCTCTTACAAAGAGTGATTATTACGCTAAACTTAAAACTTATCCGGAAGAGAATCTGGTAAAAATTATCAATCCTCTAAGCTCAGATCTTAACTCTATGAGACAGACTCTTTTGCTTAACGGGTTAGAGGTGGTAGCATATAATATCAATCGCCAGCATAATGATCTTAAGCTATTTGAATTTGGGAATGTCTATTCATTTGGTAAAGAGAATGCAGATGATAAACTAAAGGATTACAAAGAGAGTCCGAAACTCTCTCTGATTGTTACAGGCCCGGGATACCCATATTGGAGGGGGAAGAGAGCTTCATCGTCTTACTTTATGCTTAAGGGATACCTTGAAGCATTACTCAAAAGGTTTGGTGTGAATATGTACGAATTGGATTATTTGTCTGCACCTGCCGATCTGTTTTCAGAGGGAATGGAAATAGTAACAAAAGGGGGTAAGAAATTGGCTGTAATGGGTACTGTAAAAACTTCGCTGTTAAAACAATTTGATGTCAAACAACCTGTTTATGCCGCTGAATTATCATGGGATATATTGTTAGGTATTGTAAAGAAGAAGAGGGTTCAATACTCTGAACTCCCAAAATTTCCTGAGGTTAAGAGAGATCTTGCTCTGCTGATTGACGAGAAGGTATCATTCGCCGATTTGAGAGCTACAGCCTTAGCCACAGAGAAGAAAATTCTTAAAAATGTGATTCTGTTTGACGTGTACAGAGGTGATAAAATACCTCAGGGTAAAAAGCAGTACGCTATCAGTTTTACCTTGCAGGATTTGGATAAAACCCTGACTGATAAATATGTTGAGGATGTTATGAACAGATTACTTACTGCGTACATGAACAAATTCGGGGCATCGCTCAGGTAATTAAAGAGTATGTTATGTCACGTTCATTTCTGAATAAGGTCTCAGATTATCTGAGTCTGGTTAAGTTTTCACATACTGTGTTTGCTTTACCATTTGCCTTAACAGGATTTATACTGGCAATTTCATCTACTCCACATCCATTTACACTTCGGTTACTATTACTTGTTCTTGCTGCTATGGTAACTGCACGTAACGCTGCAATGGGTTTCAACAGATATCTGGACAGAGAGATTGATTCCAGAAATCCGAGAACTTCGGGCAGAGAGCTGCCTTCAAATAAATTGAAGCCTCTGCCTGTTCTGATGTTTATTATTGTTAATTCATTGCTATTTATTGCCGTTGCTGCTTTTATAAACAAACTGACGTTTCTTCTCTCCTTTCCGGCTTTAGCAATAGTTTTGGGCTATAGCTTAATGAAGCGATTTACAGCATTGTGTCACTATGTTCTTGGTTTGGGGCTTGCAATTGCTCCAACAGGTGCCTATATTAGTATAACAGGCGAGTTTGCACTGGCTCCTGTTATTCTTTCAATTATTGTTCTGCTTTGGGTAAGTGGGTTTGATATTATTTATGCTTTAGCAGACGAGGAGTTTGATTCAGAGAATAAACTGCACTCTGTTCCGCAGCTTTTCGGAAAGCGAAAGGCACTTATAGTATCATCTGTGGGTCACGCTCTTGTTGTCCCTCTTCTTGTACTTTTGTTTTTTTCAATAAACAACGCTTATGTTGTAAATGCAGAATTACTCTCTGTTAATAACGCATCTTCTTTATTTTCAGTAGGAGGATTTGAAAACGGGCTTCTTGGTTGGGTGTATATAGCAGGCGCGGGACTATTCTCATTATTATTACTCTGGCAACATATGATTGTAACTCCGTCAAATCTCAGCCGCATAAATGCTGCATTCTTTACAGCCAACGGGTATGCTTCAATTCTCTTTGCCCTTTTTGTTATTGCAGACCTTCTAATTCTATAGTAAAAGTAATCTGTTCGAGAAAAAATATTGATCTTCAATATTTTGAAGTAATACTCTTTATGGTGGTAATTTTACTTCATTAAGCGGCAAACAGGATACCTGTTTGCATTAGGTTCTACATCTTCCCTTACTTTTGACATAAAGAACTGTAGAATAGCGTTTGAATTTGAAGCAAATTCAGGGTCATCAGCCTTTTTGTTTTCAAATTCAGCCCTGAGTGCTGCATCTTTCTCCAGCATCTCCCTTCCCTTAACCTCCATATAGTTCAATCTAATCCAGAATTCGGTAGCCGGTCTGGCCCATAGATTGTAAAATCCCCAGTATACGAGTGATGTCGGTGATTTTGGTTCAAGGAGGTGTGCAATGATTTTTACTTTTGGTTGTGAAGTCTTAACAATTACATCCCCTTTTCTGAAATTGACCAGCTCTCTCTGAGTTGTATAATCTGTAGTAAGTGTTACTCTCCCTTCATAGGGAAACTGAGACCATTTAGGGTTAATAAAGCGGTAAGTCTCTACATTGTAATCTGAGTCAGAATAGAGTCTTTCATATTTTATTCCGTGTACATCAAGTAAGCTGATTGTTTCTGTCTGTTCTTGCGGAATTATATAAGCCTCAGGTATTTTAATTTTGAGATCTGGTTTATATGATGTAAACAGAGGCATTTTAATTGTAACAGGCGCGGTTCTGTCTGAATAGGTCCATTTTGCACCGGATAGAGAGCTTATTTCTGTTTTGTCTGCCCATGCCAGAAAATCTACCATTACGCTGTCTTTAAGGTCATGTGTATAAAGTAAAGGCAGTGAATCGTTTCTGAATTGAGCTGATGCTATGTATTCATCAGCCTCATCTGCAAGCTTAAAAAGTTCTGCGGAATTTTTACCAATAATCTCCATAGAGTGCTTTATAATATGATATGCAGATGTTACCCGTTCTTTATATGGCTTGTAAATGTGATTCTCAATCAACATACCGATTCTGTTGTTTGCAGATGCATAACCGTTGGAGTATTGAGGTGGAAAGTTATCGGGTAAAACTCCCGCACGTGGGTTAGTATAGCTGTTAAACTCAAAATAGGGGAAGATTGGGTAGCCGGATTGCTCCATTTTTGTATTCAACTCCTTTTCAAAAACCTCTTTAGTCCATTTGAACATATTTGGAGCAAGAAATCCACAATGGTCAAGCCCATATGTTGTTACATACTGAAAATCGGCACCATTTGTAACGTGAATATCTATAAAAAGTTCCGGCATCCACAGTGAATAAAGTCTTAGAAGTGCCCTTGTTTCAGGCGCATCTGCCTTTATGAAATCGCGATTCATATTTAATCTCTGAGAGGTGAATCTTGCACCAACCTCTTCGGGCCCGTTTTGGTTGATTCTGTAATGGCTGCCAAAATCTTCGTGACCGTCCGGATTAATAATCGGGATAAACAATAAGGATACGTTATTAAGAATTTCCGGGTATTTCCCGTATATTGCAATATCCCTTATCAGCATCATTCCTGCATCTTTACCGTCTGGCTCTCCTGCATGAATTGCAGCCTCGGCGAGTATTATAGCTCTCCCTTTTGCTCTTATTGCGGCAGGAGTTGTAAGGCCGTCTTTATCCAGTACAAGCAATGGAATCTCTCTGCCCTGAGGAGTACTTCCGATTGATGTTAAAGTCAGCATCGCTGAGTTATCTGCCAAAAGTTTACAAAAAGCCACAGTCTCATCAAATCTGGGGGTGCGGTTGAAGTTGTTCTTCTCATAGTGGGTAAGAAACTTCTCTTTCTGAACCTCTGTAATCTGTGAAGTATTTACTCTTTGATTTTCTGAATTGATATTTACAGATAGTTTATCTGATGCTTCTGATGTTAATGTTACAGAGAGCGTGAAAAGAGTTGCTAATGTCAGGAAAAACTTTTGTTTGCCGATTGTCATTGTTTATTTTTTTTGGATTTCAAAGATATAAAAAATAAATCTCCGCGCCACTTTGGAGTATATGTTTGTTTTACAGTTACTTGAAAAATAGACTTCAACGAGAATGCCTCATATGAAGCTAAAGTGTGTTTAGTAAACACCTAATTAATAATTCGTTGAACAAAAATAGCGCAGAGCATAAAATATACTATCTTAGTAAAAATGTAATAACTGAATAACATTGTTACGACTTATGAAACGAATACTCCTGCTTGTTACGAATGTTTTGTTTATAGCTGTTACCGCTCATTGTTTTGCAACAGAATCTTTTAGAGGTGTGACACTCGGCTCACTGCTTAAAGAGATGACATCTAGAGAGACACTTGCCAGATGGCCGGAAAATGAGTTTAATTTAAAGCAGATGAGCAGCTACGACAGAATGAGCATCTCTCCCGATAGACCTGGATGGTTTGCCAATTTTGATCTTTCAACTTTTCTTAGAGTTGACTCTGTGAAGGGCAGAAGAGAGTTTGTAATGTTCGACCAATCAGGACCGGGCGCTGTGGTAAGATTCTGGATGACATTTGCCGGTATTCATCCTGGTGAGGGTACAATGAGAGTTTACATTGACAATTCAGAAGAGCCTGTTGTTCAGGGCTCACCTTTTGATATTCTAAGCGGTGGAATGCTTGCGCCTGAGCCACTTTCTGCTTCAGTCTCTAAGGATTACAGATATGACAGGAGGGGTCATAACCTCTACCTTCCGATTCCTTATGCGAAAAGATGTATAATCACTTATGAAAGCGTTAATGTAAAAGAGAGTGATGCCGGTTTTGGGGGAGAGAATGTATATTATAACATAAATTACAGAGAGTATTTGCCGGATATAAAGGTTGTCAGTTTTTCTAAGGAACAGCTAAAGCTATACAGTAAACAGATAAAAGAGTGTTCAAAATTGCTTTCTATGCCGCTCTCAGATGTAGTTACCACTGATAAGGGTGTATATAGACACATTAAACTTGATAAAGGGGGGCAGTATTATCAAAAATTCCGGGGAGAGGCTGCTATATCCCATATGTCTGTAAAGCTTGAGAATGGATCGACTGATAATAATTTTAGTTTAAATCAGGCGTTGAGGTCAGTTTTAATTGAGATTTGGTTTGACGGAAAGAGGTGTGTCTGGAGTCCGGTTGGCGATTTTTTTGGGACTGGTTATAAGATTTCACCACACTCAACGTTTTACACAAATGTACATGAAGATGGACGTATGGAGTCTTATTGGATTATGCCTTTTAAAGAGAGTGCCGAGATTAAAATCATAAATCATTATAATCGGGAAGTTGCTATCACTTTGGAGGTACTGAAGAGTGAGTGGAGGTGGGACGATGCCAGCATGCATTTTCATGCATCGTGGAGAGAGTTCAACAGACTTGATGCTGGTGGTGTAAAGAGTAACAATCTGTTGGGTGAGGGCGCTTTTGACGTCAACTATGTAGAAATTTCAGGAAGAGGAGTTTTTGCAGGTGATGCATTGACTCTTTACAACAGTGCCTACGCATGGTGGGGAGAGGGTGACGAAAAGATTTTTGTTGACAGAGAGAGTTTTCCTTCTAATTTTGGAACCGGAACAGAGGATTATTACGGTTATGCATGGTGCAGGCCTGAAAAGTTCACAGACCATCCTTTTATCTCACAACCGGACGGTAGCGGGAACCTCGAAGCGGGGTATACAGTTAACTTACGCTACAGAGCTCTTGACAAACTTCCTTTCAGAGAGCATCTGAAGTTTGATATGGAGGTTTGGACATGGACAGATGCAATTCTGAATTTCTCTCCAGTTACATATTTTTACTTATTACCTGAGGTTAAATCGGAGATATTCTTTCCTGATAAGACAGGAACTCTGATTACGGCAGAAGGTGGGGCAGAGGTTGAAGTTGTCACTGACAGAAGGCAACTCGTGACTGCAGCTATTAAAAAAGGCGTCAACGAATTTGACCAATTGCATTTTGTGACTAAAAGCAATGGAAGAGTCTCTTTTGACAGATCTGTAAATTTTGAAACCAGCAACAAAGCTTTTGTTAACTGGAGTGGTGCCGGTTACGGAGATACTATGGTTGTTAAATTTTATTCAGAGAGTGAAAAGCCTTTTAATAAAATGGTTATTGTTTATGTATGCGGGCGCAATTTCGGGAAGTTTAAAATAAGTATAAATGGTAAAGAGTCTGACCAGGAAATTGACTCCTATTCAACAGTTCCTCTTGTTAAGGAGATTGAAATTTCGGGATTTGAGTCAGTAAAAGGTGAAAACACAATTATTATTTCTCATATGGGCAAGAGTAATCCTGAGCAGACTAACTCTTTCGTGGGAATTGATTATCTCCGAAAATAATGCAACTTATTGAGTAGAATTTTCGTCTTATGGGTAAAAAAATAAATTTTACTTATAAATGAAATATCTAAGATCACTTCTGCTATCTATCCCTCTAATTGCATTAACAACAAATACATTATTTGCACAGATCTCTTTAAAGGGAAATGTGAAGGATAACGAAAACATGCCTGTTACTTTTGCTAACGTAGTAATATACAGTGCATCTGATACAACCTCACTTAAATATGGCACAATTACCGATTTAAGCGGAAACTATGAATTTAAAGATATTAAAGAAGACAATTATCTTTTAGTTATCTCTTTTATGGGGTACAAGAATCTTAAAGAGAACCTTATTATACAAAAGGGAGATAACAATTTTTCATTACACAACCATATCCTTGAAGCCGACTTAAAAATGTTGGGTCCTGCTTCAGTTCAGGATAGCAGGACAAAAATTCAGAGTGATAAAACTACATACACAATTCTGCCGTCTGATATAAGGGGGGCTGCCAGTGCTCTGGAACTCACAACTATTGTTCCTCAGTTAATTTATGATCCCGCAAACGAGAAAATTTCTTCTGCAACCGGTAAGGCTGTTAAAATACTTATAAACGGAATGAATGCAAATGAGATAGAGTTAAAAACAATTAAGCCTGAGCATATTTCCAGGATAGAACATTATGATATTCCACCTGCGAGATATGCAGAATTTGGGAGTGTACTCAATATAATAACAAAGATAAGAGAGGATGGGATTGCAGCCGGGGGAAATCTGTCATCTGCATTCAATACAGGCTTTGGAAATGAAATGTTATACTTTAGGTATAATAAAGGAAGAAGTCAGTTTGGTGCCGATTACTCTCTGTACCATAGAAACTACAAGAAAAACACTATAGAGACATCTTATGACTATATGTTAAACAGTATCAGGATGCAGAGGCATCAAACTTCAAAATCAGCCTTTGGATATGACGATAATTACGTAAATCTGACGTTTATTAATCAAAAGGAATCAGACTACTCCCTGAAAATAAAACTATCCCCTAATTTCACAACCAGACATGCTTTTAATGTTTCGGAGATTGATTATCTGGAGGGAGGGATAAGTGAGAGTAAAAATGGAACGGATATGCGTCGGGCTTCAATAATAGGACCAACTGCTGATATCTATTTCTGGAAGCAATTAAAAAATAAGCAGGAGCTGGCAATTAATGTAGTCGGAACCGGGTTCTATACATACAACGAGTATGCAAAAAAAGAGTATGGACAAAGCGGAGTTTTGGAACTTGAGGATAATATGATTGAGAAAAACAGAAAAATTTCAATTATTGGAGAGGTAAACTATTCGGCAGAATTTTCTAAAATTCGGTTTAATGCAGGCTATTCGGTAGAGGCAAACAGATTAAATTCAACTGTTGAGAACAGTTTTGAAAATGTGGACTACCAAACTTCATTTCTTAAAAATTATATCTATTCAGAGGTTTCAGGAAAAACCGGTAAAGTATCATACAAATTTAGTATGGGTGTAAGCAACATAAGAAGAGAGACATATACTCAACAATTCAACGACTGGGTGTTCAGGCCATCAGCGGTCTTATCTTACAATGCAGGAAAAGGTGGGCTTATTACATTCCAATACAGAATGTACTCTTCTGAGCCAAGCATTGCTCAGCTCAGCAATAACAGAGTATATATGACCGAACATATTGTAAGACAAGGCAATCCTGAGCTGAGACACAGTATTTCAAATGATGTAAATATTGATTGGGGATGGAGTGCTAAGTTTCTGGATATAAAGATTAGTGCTATATACAGAGAGACCAAAAGACCAATAAGTAACTATTTTTCTCAGGGAAGTGACTTTATTATTTTAGCTTCGGAGAACGGTAACTGGTCTAAATCATATGGAGGAGTTTACTCGGGAACTATCAAGCCTTTTAAGAACAATATAATATCGCTCAGATTTCAGGGGCAGTTGGTAAGAACAGATCTTTCGAGTTCACTTGCGGGTGACTTCTCTTATACATATTCTCCACTTTGGTATCAGGTTATCTTCCAATACAAAAAGTGGAATGCAAGTTTTCTGGGTAACATTGTTGGCAAATATCTAAATGGACCATATTTGCTCACAAACGAGAATCAATCGCATATAAATCTGAGTTATACAAAGGGAAATCTTATGGTATCTGCCAACTGTTACTGGTTTTTAACAAAATCAAAATATAAGGCATCAACAATACCGGAGAGCCTTGTAACATATAACAGCTTCAACTGGATTGATGATAATAAATCAATGATTGTACTCGGCATCAGATATAATATTTTCAAAGGAATTAAGTACAACGAAAAGGCGAGTAAACTCCAAAATGCTGACAGGGATACAGGAATGTTTTAAAGTTTTGCAGTGTGGTGAAGTTTTGAGCAATGAAAAAAGCCAACCGGTATGGTTGGCTTAATTACGCTTTTTCTTATATGTAAATTATTAAGAAAGCTTTGCTTAATAGTGATCAGTTGATTACTTTCTTCCGTACTGTGCAAGATCTCCAAGTTCCTCTTCGATTCTTAGAAGTTGGTTGTACTTGGCCATACGGTCTGAACGGCTTAGAGAGCCTGTTTTAATCTGACCTGAGTTTGTTGCAACCGCGATGTCGGCAATTGTTGAGTCTTCAGTCTCACCTGAACGGTGCGAGGTAACTGATGTAAACTTATTGCGGTGTGCAAGTTCAATTGCGTTAAGAGTTTCGGTAAGAGTTCCAATCTGGTTAACCTTGATAAGAATTGAGTTTGTACAACCCATTTCAATACCTTTCTTAAGGAATTGAACGTTTGTTACGAAGAGGTCGTCACCAACCAGCTGGATTTTTGAACCAAGTACATCTGTAAGAAGTTTCCAGCCATCCCAGTCCTGCTCATCCATACCATCTTCGATTGAGTCAATCGGGTATTTCTCAACCAGTGATTTCAAAAATTCAACCTGCTCTGCTGCTGTTCTTTTAGCTCCCTGAGGGCCTTCAAATTTTGAGTAGTCATAAACTCCCTCTTTGTAGAACTCACTTGCTGCACAGTCAAGAGCTATGGTTATATCTTTACCCGGCTCATAACCTGCTTTTTTAATAGCAGCAATAATTGAGTCAAGGGCATCTTCTGTGCCGTTAAGTGCAGGAGCAAAACCACCTTCGTCACCAACTGCGGTGCTAAGACCTCTGTCATGGAAAATCTTCTTAAGGTTGTGGAAAACCTCAGCACCCATTCTTAGAGCCTCTTTAAAACTTGAGGCACCAACAGGGCGAATCATAAACTCCTGGAAAGCGATAGGGGCATCTGAGTGAGAACCACCATTGATAATGTTCATCATTGGAACGGGAAGGGTAACAGCGTTTGTTCCGCCAATGTATCTGTATAGCGGTATCTGAAGATAGTTGGCGGCTGCCCTTGCAACTGCTAGAGATACTCCAAGAATTGCGTTTGCACCAAGTTTAGATTTGGTCGGAGTTCCGTCAAGTTCTATCAAAAATTTATCTATTTGTGTCTGATTTAGGGCACTCATACCCATTACAGCGGGAGCAATAATCTCATTCACATTTTTAACAGCCTGAAGAACACCTTTGCCAAGATAACGTGATTTGTCACCGTCTCTAAGCTCAAGAGCTTCATTGATGCCGGTTGATGCTCCCGATGGAACAGCAGCTCTTCCGAAAGCTCCTGAAAGGAGATGAACATCAACTTCGATTGTTGGATTTCCGCGTGAGTCAAGAATTTCGCGGGCGTGTACATTACAAATTTCCATAATTACTTAATTGTTTGAATTTAATCAATTTATATTTTAATAGTCAATATATATTCTTCAATGCTAGTCTTTAAGCATATATTCAATAGTGCTTACAACTCTTACAGTTTTAATGTGAGGGGTATTGGCATCCCTGTCAGAAATAGTAAACTGTCCCTGATTCGCTGTCTTAATTTTACCTAATTTACTACCGGAGTCTCTGGCAAATTTTTCGGCAGATGCTCTGGCATTTCTTGTAGCCTCTTCTATCATTTGGGGCTTAATCTCATTAAGTCCGGTAAAAAAATACTGTGTCACATACTGGTACTCTCCGGCAGATAGTGCTACTCCCTTGTTTAATAGCTCAGATTGTGTTGAAATAATATCCATAACCAGAGCCACTTTATCTGAAGTAACAGTAAGAATGCTTGTAATATTGTATCTGTATCTCGACGGCTGGCTCTGATATCTTTCTGCATTCATATCAATAATCTGAGGTGCAGCTACTGAAATTTCATTCTCTGACAGTCCTTTGGATTTTAAATAATCAATAATAATTTTATTTTTCTGATTTATAGAGTTGTAAAGAACAGATAGATCATCTCCGATCTCTTTATAGACTACAGGCCAAATTACTTTATTTGCAGGTACCTCTGTCTCTGCAAGTCCTTTGACGGTTACAATTCTGTCGTATGATTTAAGTGATACAACTGCACTTTTGATAAAGATTCCCAGAAAGATAAGGCCAATCATTATAAAGAGGCCGGGGAACAATGTTTTGTCAGTATGAATACTTCCCATTTTTATCTAAATTTGTGATTCTCATAATTAGCAAATATCAAGCCATGAAAACCAATCTTAAACTTGTAACGGTCTTAGTTTTGACTCTTATTTTTTCAGCTACTGCAGTCGCCCAGAATAATTCCAACCTCCGGATAGTAAGGGGTAAAGCAGACACAGTCTTCACTCCTTCTCACTTTATAACAGGGGTGTCGGTTCCCGGTTCAGCGATATATATCAATGATCAAACTGTTAAACAATATTCTACCGGTTCTTTTGGTACAGAACTTACTCTTAATGAGGGAGACAACCAGATAATAGTGAGATCTGTAAATGGGACAACAGAAGAGTTGATAAAATTCACCGTCCACTATAAAAAAGCTGCTCCTCAACAAAGAACAGAGGCTGTTCCTGACTATCCAAATCCTGTAGTCAGAACTAAAAAAGGTGCGTATCTGAACTATGGTGCCGGAGAGGATAGACTCGGCGGTGCAAAGATAAATTTTTTAGCTGAGGGTATCAAACTTGAGCTGTTGGATTCAGTAAATAATTTATATAAAGTTAAACTGTCGGAAAGCAGATATGCTTTTATCCCGAAACAATTTACAGAGAGACTTCCTCTTGGATCGATGCCTCCGTTTTCTCTTACAAGTTCCTGGAGTGTTACCAATTCCGGTAAAGCAGACAGAATCAGGATTGCTCTTCAGGATCGTCAACCCTATATTATATACCGCGAGAGTGATCCTAACCGTCTTATGGTTGAAATACACGGGGCTGCTTGTAATTCAAACTGGATAACGCAGTATCTAGACCTTAAAGCGGTGGATTATGTTCATTTCCGCCAGATTTCTCCTGATATTTTCACTGCAATTATTTATCTGAAGGATAAGTACAGTTGGGGGTATAGTGTTGATTATGTAGGTAATTCTCTGGATATAACTATCAGGCACACTCCCCAGCCAACTTTAAAAGGGATGGTTATAGGTGTTGATGCGGGTCATGGAGGGTCTGCTACCGGTGCAGTAAGTACTGCCGGCTACAGAGAAAAGGATTTCAATCTTAATATGGCTTATATATTAAAAGAGGAGCTTGAAAAGAGGGGCGCAAGTGTTGTAATGAGCAGATCTGAAGATATTGATGTATCGATGCAGGAGCGTACTAATATTTTTAAAGAGGCAAATGTTGACCTTGTAGTCTCTGTACACTGTAACGCAGGGGGCCATCCGTTAAGAGAGATGGGAACCAGTACTTACTACAGACATATCGAATACAGACCACTTGCAGAGACTATTCTAAAGAGACTACTTGAATTGGATGTTAAAAATTTTGGATTAATAGGTAATTTCAACTTTTCACTGAATGCACCTACGGAGTTTCCATCTGTTCTTGTTGAAGCACTCTTTATGAGTTCGTTACCGGAGGAGGAGCTTCTAGCCAATCCTAAGTTTCAGAAAGATATGATGTTAAAGGTTGTAAAAGGATTGGAAGATTATCTTTCAGCAGTAAAAAAATCACTTAAATAAAACAATGGGATTTAAACTCTCTTCGAAATTCAGCCCTACAGGTGATCAGCCGGAAGCTATAGAACAGCTGACAAAAAATCTGACAGATGGTGTTGATGCGGTAACTTTACTCGGAGTAACCGGGTCCGGTAAAACTTTCACAATGGCCAATGTAATTGAGAAACTTCAAAGACCTGCACTAATTCTCAGTCATAATAAAACACTTGCTGCCCAGCTTTACGGAGAGTTTAAATCATTTTTCCCGGATAATGCCGTAGAGTATTTTGTATCATATTACGACTATTATCAGCCCGAGGCATATATGCCGGTTACTGATACTTACATTGAAAAAGATCTGAGTATAAATGACGAAATTGAAAAACTCAGATTATCGGCATCAAGTGCACTCCTGTCCGGGAGAAGAGATGTAATTGTTATTTCGAGTGTTTCTTGTCTTTACGGAATAGGCAACCCGGAAGACTTTCACAGCAATACAATAAAGATTTGCAGAGGACAGATTTTGTCAAGAAGCAAACTTCTTTATGCTCTGGTGGATAGTCTCTATTCGAGAAACGAAAACGAGTTTACTCGCGGTGTATTCAGAGTTAAAGGGGATACAGTAGATATTTTTCCTGCATACTCAGATACTGCTGTCCGGATCATCTTTTTTGGTGATGAAGTTGAAAGTATTGAGTTATTTGATCCGGTTAATGGATCACTTGTTGAGACACTCGAAGAGGTATCAGTTTATCCTGCAAATATATTTGTCACTACCAGAGAGAGAACCAAAGCTGCCATCTCTCAAATACAGGATGATATGCTAAAGCAGTACGAATATTTTATTAGTATTGGTAAACATCTTGAAGCAAAGCGTCTTAAACAAAGAGTAGAGTACGATCTTGAGATGATAAAGGAGATTGGGTATTGTTCCGGAATCGAAAACTACTCCAGGTACTTTGATGGCAGATCTCCAGGAATGAGGCCATTCTGCCTGATCGATTACTTTCCTGACGATTTTATAACATTTATTGATGAGAGCCATGTTACAATTCCTCAGGTCAGGGCAATGTACGGGGGAGACAGATCCAGGAAAGAGACTCTGATTGAGTATGGCTTCAGATTGCCTGCAGCTGCAGATAACAGACCTCTTAAGTTTGATGAGTTTGAAAATATAATTGGTCAGAGAGTTTTTGTAAGTGCTACTCCGGCTGATTATGAACTGGGTATATCACAGGGTTTGATTGTAGAGCAGGTAGTAAGACCGACAGGTCTGCTTGATCCTCCTATTGAGGTAAGGCCAACTAAAAATCAGATTGACGACCTGCTTGAGGAGATAAGAGTAAGAGCAGACAAGGATGAAAGGATTCTGGTTACTACACTGACTAAGCGAATGGCAGAAGAGCTTGATAAATTTCTTACGAAAATCGGAATCAGATGCAGATATATACACTCAGATGTTGATACGCTTGAACGAATTGAAATTCTGGAGGATTTTCAGGCTGGAAGATTTGATGTGCTCATTGGTGTGAATCTTCTCAGAGAGGGTCTCGATCTTCCTCAGGTTTCTCTTGTGGCAATTCTGGATGCCGATAAGGAGGGATTTTTACGATCGGCAAGGGCTTTAACTCAGACGGCAGGAAGGGCGGCAAGAAATGTAGAAGGCAGGGTGATAATGTATGCAGATACTATAACAGCATCAATGCAGATAACCATTGACGAAACTGATAGACGAAGAAGAAAACAGCAGGAGTACAACAAAAAACACAACATTTTACCGAGACAGATTGTTAAAGAGGTCAGAAATGTTCTGGGTAAGGTGAGAGATTACTCTCCGGAGAGCAACCAGAAAGACTCAATTCTTGCCGATCCCGTTCTGGCTATGCTGAACACTGCTCAGTTAAAGGATGCGGTTGAAGCTGCAAGACAAAAGATGGAAGAGGCTGCTAAAGAACTTGATTTTTTGAGAGCTGCCAAATTCAGAGATGAGATGAATGCACTTAAAAGGCTGTTAGAAAAAGGCTGAATATGTTTTCACAGAAACTTGATAAATTTATAAAGTCCTCTGCAATAGATGAACAGAGGTGGATATCTGAAGCATATGCTATTGCAGATAAGGTACTTAAAGATGAAAAGAGGAGTAATGGAGAGCCGTTCACAAATCATATTTGTGCTGTTGCAGAAATTATAGCAACAGAGATGGGCCTTATGCCATCAGCTGTAGCAGCAGTATTCCTTCACGAGGCATACAGAAAAGCTGGATCAATACCTGATGATCACAAAAAAGTATTTCCCGAAGAGGTGGTTATGATGGCTGCTGCGCTTAATAAAATATCAGGAATAAAACCAAAGGATACTGGTTTACAGGCGGAAAATTACAGAAAACTTATTGTTAGTTATTCAGGAGACCCCAGAGTAACTCTTATAAAACTTGCAGATCGCCTTGAAGTTATGAGGAGTCTGGAGATTTTTACAAAATCAAATCAGATTAAAAAGGCAACAGAGACACTTCTGCTTTATGCACCTCTTGCTCACCAGCTTGGTCTCTATAAAATTAAAAGTGAACTTGAGGATCTCTCATTTCGTTACACTGATCCTGAAAATTACAGAACTATTACAAACAAACTAAAAACGGGAGAACAAGAGAGAAAGAGACTGACTGATCTTTTTATTAAACCGATTGAACAGGGGTTAAAAAAGGCACATATTAAGTATAAACTCAAGAGCAGAACCAAGACAGCATACTCAATCCACAGAAAGATGGTTAACCAGCAGATTCCGTTTGAGTCGGTTGCTGATCTTTTTGCAATCAGAATAATTATTGACTCTCCTCCCGAAACTGAACATGATTTATGCTGGAAAGCATACTCTATAGTAACCGAGAATTACACACCCGATATAAAAAGGTTAAGAGATTGGATAACAGTTCCAAAAGCAAACGGTTATGAGTCTCTTCATACAACTGTCAGTACAAAAGATGGTCATGTAATCGAGGTGCAGATAAGGACCAACCGGATGGACGATGTTGCCGAAAATGGATATGCAGCTCATACTCTGTACAAAGGAGTCAAGGGTGGACAGGGGTTATCTGTTTGGCTCACCGGGGTAAAGAGACTACTTGAAAGCGGAGAGCAGACAAACCCCTCTGATTATTCCGGATTCTCTCTAAATGAAATATTTGTTTTCACACCTGACGGAGATCTCAGAAGACTTCCGGCAGGTTCATGTGTTCTGGATTTTGCTTTTGAGATACACACTAATTTAGGTATAAAGTGTTCGGGAGCAAAGATAAACGGAAAACCTGCTTCAATAAGAGAGAGGCTTAAGACCGGGGATGTTGTAGAGATTATGAGTTCTAAAAACCAGCGGCCATCCAGAGACTGGCTGAACTATGTGGTGTCGTCCAAAGCCAGAGCAAAAATCCGTCAAAAGATTAAAGAGGATACAGGTAAAAGGGCAGAAGAGGGCAAGGAGCTGCTGGAGAGAAGAATGTCTAACTGGAAGATCGACCTTAACGATGACTCTCTCGGATTTATAATTAAAAGTTTCAAATTCAAAACAGCTTCAGAGTTATACATTGCACTTGCGGAGGAGAAAATTGATATGGCAGATGTTAAGGCTCTGCTGTTATCTAGAGAAGAGGCCACAGTTTCCAGAGAGCCGGCTCCTGCATTAACAATAAATCAGAAACCTGAAAAAAGTAAACGTAATGATGAGTCAGATTACCTGATTATTGATGAAAAGGTAAATAATGTCGGTTTTAAACTTGCTAAGTGTTGTAATCCTATTATGGGAGATGAAGTTTTTGGCTTCGTTACAATCAGAGAGGGTATCAAAATACACAGAATGAGTTGTCCGAATGCTTCAAGGTTAATAGACAACTTCCCGTACAGGATACAGAAGGTTAAGTGGAGAGAAACTATGTCGGGGCATAGCTTTCAGGCGGCATTAAGGGTAAGTGGATATGACGAGGTGGGTGCGGGCCAGCAGATGATGGAGGTTATAAATTTGCTCAATATTTCGTTAAGACATTTTTCAATAACCGAACAAAGGGGTAAAATGGAGGCAAGGTTACAGGTTTCCGTATCAAATAACCAACAACTGGACAAACTTATTTTCAACCTGAAAAAGATCAGAGGAGTAAGATCGGTAAACAGAATATCAAATATATAAGAGGCAGATGCAGGATAAATTTATTAGAATTAAAGGGGCCAGACTGAATAATCTAAAAAATATTAACCTTAATATACCAAGAGACAAATTTGTTGTTATTACAGGTATATCAGGATCAGGAAAGTCAAGTCTTGCCTTTGACACAATATATGCCGAAGGACAGAGGAGATTTGTTGAGAGCTTATCCTCTTTTGCAAGACAGTTTCTTGGACGTATGTCAAAACCTGATGTTGATGAAATTACAGGAATTCCACCTGCAATTGCAATTGAACAGAAGGTCAATACGCGGAATCCTCGTTCGACTGTCGGAACAACTACAGAGGTTTATGACTATCTGAGGCTTCTGTACGCCAGAGTGGGCAAAACATACTCCCCTGTTAGCGGAGATGAGGTTAAAAGAGACACACCGGCAGATGTTATTGAGTATATAAAGGAGCTCCCGTCAGAAGAGCCGGTTCTTATTCTGGCACCAATTAACTGGAGCAAAACCGAAGAAAGAACTGAGAAATTACTTGAATTAAAAGAGGAGGGCTTTACCAGACTTTATTCAGGAGGCAATGTATACAGAATTGAAAATGCCCTTCAGGGGGAGTTAAACACGGCACCTGATGTTTACCTGCTTGTAGACAGAATAATACCTGGAGATTTTAACGAAGAGACAGAAGCCCGTATGTATGATTCTCTTCAGACAGCATTTTCTGTTAAAATGGGTTCTGAGGCAGAACAGGAGTTGATTCTGATAATTTCCGGAACAAAAACAAGAAAATTCTCAACATTCTTCGAAAGAGACGGTATACATTTTGAAGAACCGACAGAATTGCTCTTTAGTTATAATAATCCGCTTGGTGCTTGTAAAGAGTGTTCCGGATACGGTAAGATACCAGGAATTGACGAATCTCTGGTTATTCCGGACCCTACATTGAGCGTTTATCAGGAGGCTATTGCATGCTGGAGAGGAGAGACAATGAGAAGTTTTTATGAAGAGCTTATCAACTCCTCTCACCGGTTTGACTTTCCTGTTCATAAACCATACAAAGATTTAAGTGATAATGAGAGGAGATTGTTGTGGAGAGGCAACGAGTACTTTACCGGAATAGACAAATTCTTTGAAATGGTAGAGAGCAACCGGTATAAGATTCAGTACAAATATCTTTTAAGCAGGTATACAGGCAAATCGGTATGTAATTCATGTGATGGGAAGAGATTAAGAAAAGAGGCACTATATGTAAAGGTGGGCGGTAAAGCCATAACAGAACTGCTTGATATGAGTATTTCAGATCTTTACAGCTTTATCAATACTCTTAAACTAAATTCCTATGAAGAGAAGATAGCTGAGAGGGCATTGAAAGAGATTAAAGGAAGGCTCAGATGTCTGATTGATGTGGGGTTACCGTATCTAACTCTGAATCGTCCTTCAAATACTTTAAGTGGAGGTGAGAGCCAGAGGATTAATCTTGTCAGCTCTATCGGCAGCAGCTTAGTTGGCTCGCTTTATATTCTTGATGAACCAAGCATAGGACTTCACCCAAGAGACACATCCAGACTGACGGATGTTCTTAAACAACTCAGAGATTTAGGCAACAGCCTTATTGTTGTAGAACATGACGAGGAGATTATGAGAGAGGCAGATCAGATTATTGATATCGGACCGGAGGCAGGCAGATATGGAGGTGAGCTTGTTTTTCAGGGGACTCTTTCGGATTCGTCAGAGAATGTTGCTGGCTCAAAAAGTCTGACCCTTGACTATCTGACGGGAAGAGAGACAATAGATATTCCTGAAAGCAGAAGAACCTGGGGCTCATTTATTCAGATAACAGGAGCTTCTGAGCATAATTTAAAGGAGATAGATGTAAGGTTTCCGCTTAAAACTCTTACCGCGGTAACCGGTGTAAGCGGATCGGGTAAATCAACACTTGTCAGGGACATATTTTACCCTGCTCTATACAGAAAAATTAATCAGTTTGGGGAGAAGCCGGGAATTCACAAAGAGATAACAGGAGATATATCTAAGATTACATCTGTAGAATATATCGATCAAAATCCTATAGGGAAATCTTCGAGATCTAATCCTGTTACATATCTTAAAGTATATGACGAGATCAGGCGTCTGTACTCCGATCAGCCATATGCAAAGGCTAATGGTTATGGTCACTCTCATTTTTCATTTAATATTGATGGTGGCAGATGTCCTGAGTGCCAGGGCGAAGGGGTCATTAATATTGAGATGCAGTTTATGGCAGATGTACAGATGGTGTGCGAATCCTGCGGTGGAAAAAGATTCAAACAGGATGTGCTGGAGGTAAGATATAAAGAGAAAAATATCAACGATATTCTCAATATGAGCGTAATTGAAGCGATTGATTTCTTTTCATCTCAAAAAGAGAGCTCAGCAAAAAGAATAGCTGATAAGCTGGAGCCATTACGGGCTGTAGGTTTGTCTTATGTCCAGCTGGGTCAGAGCAGCAGTACATTATCAGGAGGTGAGAGTCAAAGGGTAAAACTGGCTTCATTTCTGGGAAAAGATTCAGGTCACGACTCAATCCTTTTCATTTTTGACGAGCCTACAACCGGTCTCCATTTTCATGATATAAAAAAATTGCTTGACTCTTTTAATGCGCTTATATCAAGAGGCCATACAGTAATTGTTGTTGAACATAATATGGATGTTGTTAAATGTGCGGACTGGATAATTGATTTAGGTCCCGAGGGTGGAGATAACGGGGGAGAGATAGTATTTGCAGGAACTCCGGAAGATCTGGTAAAATCAGCTAAAGGATATACGGCAGTCTCACTTGCCTCAAAACTAAAAGTTTAATTAATTATTGTGCCGGCATTTTCATAAATCTGTCGGCAAAAAGGAATATCAGTTTTGTCCTCTCTTTAAGTATTTCGTAATCAATAAAATAATGTACATCGGTAGGCTTGTATGTATGCATATGAATGCCAGATGTAAATAGCATAGCCGGAATACCAGCTCTGGAGAAGCTGTTATGATCTGAGGTTTTAAGAAACAGATCATAAAAGGCCGGACTATTATAGAACGTATGGTCAATATCCATTTCAGGAAGATAAAACCTTTTTATTATATCAAGTTCTCTCTTTACACTGCTCCTGATTTTTTTATCGGCAACATAAAGAAGGTAGTTTTTATTTTCTCCGGGAGGGGCAAAAGTGCAACCTATCTGGTCTATGTTAATATTGATACTAATCTGTGATCTGTTAACTGGCAAGTGTGAAATAAAATACTCCGAACCAGCCATACTGCTCTCTTTGGCATCGAAAAGGGCAAAAATAATATTCTTTCTGGGCCCCTCTTTGTCGCCTTTCATTTTTGCAAAAAGATTGGCTATTGTTAATAGCGAAGTGACTCCTGATGCGTTATCATCTGCACCATTGTATATTTTTCCTCCGATAATTCCCAGATGGTCATAGTGTGCCGAGATTACAATATATTGATCTGTATAATATTGAGCAGTAAGTACGCCAATTATATTACGTCCTGTAACAAGTGAATCAACTTTAAAACTCTGAGTAAATGTTCTGCTGTAAAAAGGAATGAGCCCCAGTCTGGAAAACTGATCTCTTATGTAGGATGCGGTTATCAGACTCCCGGGAGTTCCTGTCAATCTCCCTTTGGTCATCTCATTAGCAATAAAAGAGAGAGAGCGCTGCATCCCGGCAACAGAAATTTGTGATGAGTAATAATCGTTACTCTTGTTTTGCGAAAACAGTAATTGTGAATACAGCAGAGTGAGTGTAACTATTATTGCTTTAATAACCGAGTGCATCTATATTTTTTTATATTTGCCAAAAATAATTGTTTTAAAACCAATAATGCAAAATAAAAGAGGCAGAAAGTCAGGCTCTAAACATAAAATGTTTAAAAACAGGATTTTGAGATATCTTAAGATTCTTTTTTTATATATGCCTCTAGTTTTTGTTTCACTTTCTTTTCTCTGGATATTGCTTCATAAATGGGTTCCGGTCTGGTACACTCCTCTTATGGCTGTGCGTTCATTTGAATATGCCGGTAATAAAGAGTTTAAAACTTATAAAAAATGGACTCCTATAGAAAAGATATCTCCTAATATGGTTATGGCTGTAATCGCCTCAGAAGATAACCGCTTTATGGAGCATAATGGGTTCGATTTTATTGAAATTAAAAATGCGTTTGAAGAGGAGAGGAGGGGCAGGAGACTCAGAGGTGCAAGCACAATAACACAACAGACTGCCAAAAATGTCTTTCTGCTACCCTCAAGATCGTGGATAAGAAAGGGATTTGAGGTGTGGTTCACAGCAGGAATAGAGCTGATTTGGGGTAAGAAGAGAATAATGGAGGTCTATCTTAATGTTGCAGAGATGGGAAAAGGTATTTACGGAGCGGAGGCGGCGGCTGAAAGGCTTTTTGGAAAAACGGCACAAAAATTGACACAAAGGGAGAGTGCATTGATTGCTGCTACATTACCTAATCCATTAAAAAGAAGGGCAGACAGGCCGGGCCCATATGTGATGTCCAGAGCAACGGATATACAGGATCTGATGTACAAGATTGCCAGACCGGATTGGCTTGATAAAAAACAAATTAAACCAAAGAAAAAATGAAAAGACTTCTACTGATATCTATTGTCAATCTGCTGATGTTTTCGACTCTTTTTGCCCAATACGACAAACAGCAGTTCTTTTTCAGAGGCAGGCAGGCACTGATTGAGGGTAAGTATTCAAATGCAATAGAGCAGTTCAACATTCTTGTTCAGCTTGATACAAATCTTTATGAAGCCTATTTTTTCAGGGGTATCGCAAAATATAACCTCGGAGATTTCCTTGGAGCACAGGTCGATTTTGACAGGACTCTCACAATTAATCCAATATATACTCCTGCATACCATTACAGAGCAATAACATTGAGCCGTACGGGTAAATATGATCTGGCTCTTAAAGATCTGGAGGAGGCAGTCGATTTAAGACCAAGCTATACCGGACTCTATTTCAGCAGAGGTGTTACATACTTTCTCTCGCAGCAATTCGAAAAGGCAGTTGAGGATTTTAACAGATTTATCAGAAGAGAACCCAGGGTAGGAGATGCCTATCTTAACAGAGGAGCAAGTCATCTGTTTCTGGGAGACACACTTAAAGCATTGGAGGATTATAATACAGCAATCAGCCTTAACAGATTCGATCCTGAGGGATTTATAAGAAGATCCAGAATCCATATCATGCAAAAGAGGACCAATGAAGCAATTGAGGATCTCACCTCTGCGATATCTCTGGACAGTACAAATACGTTTGCCTATTTTAACAGGGCATTGGTAAGGTATGATAACAAAAATATTATGGGAGCACTCGAAGATTTGGAAAGGGTGCTTAAACTTGATCCCGGTAATGCTCTCACTCTCTATAATCGTGCTCTGATAAGATCTCAGATTGGTGATTACAATAATGCAATTGACGATTATGACAGAGTAATTTCAATAAATCCCAATAACGTACTGGCATATTATAACAGAGCCTCTGTTTTTGTTCAGCTGGGCAGATTCAGAGATGCAATGGATGATTATTCACAGGCAATTAATCTCTATCCGGATTTTGCAAATGCATATATGAACCGTTCTTATGTAAAAAATCAACTGGGTCAGTTTACATCTGCCAAAAGTGATTATGATATCGCTCAGAAAAAGGTAAGTGAGTACAGAACGATGCAGTCCGATTCTTTAGGTGTTTCAGCATTTGCCGATACTACAAGAAAATATGACAGATTGATAGCACTTGATGCCGATTTTGCAAAGCGAGATTTCAATAATGAACTTTTGCAGTACCGGGATGTTGACATCAGACTAAAACCTCTGTATAAATTCCGACCTGACTCTGAGACCAAAGAGATTATAGCACTTGAGAAGAGCTACAGAGATAAAAGAATGGATGAATTCACTTCATCTCTGTTAATTCCGGTCTCTTTCACATCTGAACCACCTGTTCTGAGCGCAGATGATCAGAGGATTTTTCTATCAGAGACAGATAAGAGACTACAAAGAGAGAAGAGTGCCGAAGCTCTTTTCTCAAAGGCTCTTCTTGAATCGGGGAATAAGCAATTTAATACAGCTCTGGAGTGTTATAATCAAGCAATTGCATTAGAACCCGATCAGACCTTTTACTATATTAACCGAGGTGCTCTTCAATCAGAGATGATAGATTTCATATCGTCTATGGAGAGTAATGTACAGGTACTTACACTTGATAATGCAGGAGCAACAAGAGCTAAGGTTAAAGAGCATGTTACAAGAAGTTATGATTATACCGCAGCTATCCACGATATGAAGAGAGCAGCAGAGCTCTCTCCTGAATTACCTTACATATATTACAATCTTGGTAATCTCTACTGTTTATCAAATGATCTTCCGGAATCAATTATTCAGTACAGTAAAGCCATTGAATTATTCCCATATATCGGTGAGGCCTACTATAACAGAGGGCTTGTTCAGATATATCTGCAGGATAAAGAGAAAGGATGCCTGGATATGAGTAAGGCCGGAGAACTTGGGATACCCGAGGCTTACAGTGTTATTAAAAAATATTGTACTCAGGAGAACAAATAAATATTAGTGCTATTTTCTAAGTCTGGATGTAGACCTCACCATAGCTTCATCTCTTGCAATATATTTCATTGCTAAAAAGCATAATATAGCAGAGACAAACGGAAAAAGAGCGGTTGCTGAAAATGCTGACCCTTCTGGTCTTGAAAAGAAGAGCCAAAGAATCCATCCTTGAAATCCAACAAGTATTATTGCATTAAAGATGCAAACTCTTATCTGTATCATTCTGTGACGGTACAAAAATATTGATATAAATGCCAAAATAAAAGATACAATATTCAGAATCAGCAGAGAAGACACTGATGTGTACTTTACAGTTTCTGATGGTGAATAAGCCATTACCGCAAAAAACATAGAAAATAGCAGTGCCGAAGCAGCCAGAAGGAATAAAGTCTGAATACGTTGTATCATATGGATTAATTTTTGCACAAAAGTATAAAACAATTGGCTATTTTTGTAATTTAAGAGAGGGATATATGAATTCTATAGCACCATCAGAACTAATTATAAACAGTGACGGATCTGTTTTTCATCTCCATATAAAACCCCATGAACTGGCAGATACCATAATTCTTGTAGGGGATCCCGGGAGAGTTGAGCTTGTTTCGTCTTTTTTTGAATCAAAGGAATTTACAAGATCTTCAAGAGAGTTCGTTACGGTTACAGGTACATATAAAGGTAAAAGAGTGACAGTTCTCTCTACCGGGATTGGTACCGATAATATTGACATAGTCATAAATGAGCTTGATGCTCTTGCAAATATTGATTTTAAAACAAGGACTCCTAAGGATGTACACAGGAGACTTAAAATACTCAGAATTGGCACTTCGGGGGCCATTCAGCCTGATATACCGCTTGGGTCATTTGTTTTGTCGCATATCTCTGTTGGATGTGATGGTTTACTTAACTGGTACCAGGGTCGCAACAGAGTTACTCTGTCACAGATGGAAGATGCTTTTGTAAAACATACAGAGTGGCTTCCCGAATTGCCTGCTCCCTATTTTGCACCTGCCAGTAAGGCAATTATTGATGCTATGAGTGATTTTACAATTAAAGGGGTCACAATATCTGCATCAGGATTCTACGGACCTCAGGGCAGAGTCCTGAGATTACCTCTTGCTATGCCGGATATGGTTCAAAAATTTGAAACCTTCAGATTTGAAGACTACAGGATTACAAACTTCGAAATGGAAGGTTCAGCAATTGCAGGTCTTGCATCACTTCTCGGGCATGATGCAGCAACAGTTTGTTGCATCATTGCAAATAGGTATCTTCATGAAAGCCAACCTGATTACAAACCTTATGTAAAAAGGTTAATAGAAATGTCACTGGACAGACTATGAAACCCGACAGCGAACTTAAATCTCTCTTGATGCTTATGGATGACCCGGATAAGGTCGTACGTAATGCTGTAAGAGATAGACTTATTGAGAGAGGGGAGGAGACTGTTGATCTTATCGAAAGAGAATTGATTCCGGATTCGTCTGATGAGAAGAGAGAGCATTATCTTTCATTCTTAGACGATGTAAAGGCAGATATTGCTATGAACAAACTCTCTGCTCTGATCGAAAATCCTCAGCCTATTCTTGACCTGGGACTTTTTTATGTAACAAAGATTGCGGATACATCTACAGATGAATTACTCTACTTCACAACCCTGGAATCTCTTTCAGAGGAAATCGGACTTGAGATAGGGGATGATAAGACATCTGTTGAGAGTGTTAAAATATTTAATTATATATTTTTTAACAGATTCAAATTCCATCATACAGATACTCAAATGCAATACTCGGAGAGTGCACTTATAGACAGAGTACTGTTATCAAGAGGTGGAAATCCTGTATCTATCTCTCTTGCTTATTTCCTTTTATCACGTTCTGTAGGACTTCCGGTATATCCTCTCTGTTTTCCCGGAGGATTTGTACCGGTATATTTGGATAATGAAGGAAAGATTGTCTTTTATCTCAATATTTTTAAACAGGGCTCTATATTTTTAGAGGAGACTTTAAAGCAGTTTTTCGAAGACATAGGAATGGTCTATAATCCTGAATCGCTAAAGATTGAACAGGAGAGAGCCTTGGTTGCCATCTATTCTGAACTGCTGGGATTTATTTATAAAAACGAAGATAATGCTCTGGTGATAAGTAGAATGGAGAAGTTATCCCAGCTATTGGGAGGTAGAAAATACCTATAGAAAAAACCCCCGCAATCTTTGCAGATTACGGAGGCTGAAGTTTAGTATTAGGTTAAGTAATGACTAACAGTAGACAAATATAATAATTAATTTGAATAATTGAGCACAAATCTCTTTATAGCAAAAACTTTATGGCGAAAAAATTCCGGAAAAGGTGGTCTTGGACGGGGGAGTTCCATAATTGCATCTGTTTCTGTAGCTGTCAGTGTGCTTGTAATGATTCTTGCGATTTCTATCTCGGATGGCTTTAAAAAAGAGATAAAGGAGAAGGCTGCAGGTTTCTCGGGTGAGATTCTTTTACATAGTCCGGGAGTAGAAATTACTACCAGTTTGTATCCTGTATCATCGAATCCCTCATTTTTAGAAAAGATAGCCGATTTACCTCAGGTAAGTGATATACAGCCGTATGGTTACCGCTCTGCCATTATTAAACAAAACGACGAGATTCAGGGTGTTCTTATAAAAGGAGTTACAAGAGATTTTAACTGGGATTTTTTTAAATCTGTTTTAGAAGAGGGAGCTATTCCACAGGTTTCTGATAGTGCGGGAGGTTCCCAGATTATGATGTCTGCAAGACTTGCAAAAATGCTGGATTACTCTGTGGGAGACGATGTTGTTGTTTATTTTATTGACAATTCTGTAAAAATCAGAAAATTTGTTCTTTCCGGTATTTATAATGCAAGACTTGAGGATGTAGATATGACTCTTATGATTACGTCACTGAGTGAGATTCAGAGCCTAAACGGCTGGAGTGGGGATGAGGTCTCTGGCATTGAGGTAAAACTTTCTCAGGGAGGTGATATATCAGAAACTGCTGCTATTATTGAAGAAATTATTGATAGGTCAGAAGGAGATGAAATGATGTATGTTACAAGGGTTGATGAGATTTTCCCTCACCTTTTTGACTGGCTTAAGCTTCTTGATTTTAATGTTCTGGTAGTTATGATTCTGATGCTTGCTGTTTCCGGATTTAATATGATATCGGGTTTGCTGATATTACTTTTTGAAAAAATTTCAATGATTGGCCTCCTGAAGGCTCTTGGAATGCGAGACGGAAACATTCATAAAATATTCCTTTACAGAGCTATGTACCTGGTATTTATAGGTATGATTGCCGGTAACATTACAGCTTTGCTTTTTGTCTTTATTCAGGGTCAGTTTGCTTTAATCCCATTGGATCCGGCCAATTATTTTGTGGACCATATCCCTGTACACCTTAATATCTCTAAACTCTTAATATTTAACGCAGGAGCGTCAATAATAATAGCTCTTTTACTTATGATACCTTCCCTCTTTATTTCCGGAGTAAGCCCTGAAAAAACATTAAGGGTAAAATAAATGTTCATCTATCCGATCACCTTACAAGTACTTTGTAGTCCTCGTATCGTGAAATGACCTCCTCTACATATTTAAGAGTTTCGTTACCCTTGAATGACCCTAACTTTGTGACACCTTCCGGGATGTTCTCTTTATATCTCATATCAGCAACAACCTCTGTTAAGCTATCCCAGTCATTATGATTAACACCTTTATGTATTGCAAACTGTCTTATATCTTCGAGTCTCCCCTCTCCTGCATTGTATGCTGCAAGGGTGAATTTTATTCTGTTTACCGAATCAATATCAGGTTGGCTGTAAAGCCTTTGCAATCGTTTGATGAAAAGTGTTCCGGCTTTTATGTTTTGTTCAGGATCAAATACGTTATCTATTTCAAACTGCTTTGCTGTTGCACTTCTCACCTGCATCAGCCCTTGAGCACCACGAGATGATTTTGCAGTCATAGAAAACTTTGATTCCTGGTATATAAGAGCTGCCAGTAATCTCCAGTCCCATCCGATACTCTTTGAATACTCCTTAATGAGTTTATCGTAAGGAGATAGTACCGAGACAGGTCCTACTGCATATGAAACTCCGCTGTATTTTCTGTAATAACTGTTAAGTAGTTGCTTGTATTCTTTTGATTGTCTGAAAAAACTGAACCAATAATTAAGGTTTTCCAGCATCTGATAATTCTCTTTCATTACCACCCATACCTGCTCATGATGATTCAGGTCTACACTGGAAATTACTTTATCAGAAAACTCATCCGGAATGGTGTCTTTTTGTGAATCCACAACAAGTATATCTACTTTTCCGGATAAGAGATCATTCCACGGATCACCTCCGAGTACCGGTTTAATATTTACTGAACATCTCTGGTGTCCGGCAAATCTGTTCAGTAGGTCAAAGTGGAATCCTACAGGATGTCCCTGTTTAAGATACATTCCCCCTTTAATGTTGACAAGAGCTCTAACCTCTTTACCTTCGAGAAATGTAGAGTATTTATTGTCACTAATATGCCTTCCGAACGATGAAAGAACGGGATGCATAATAATAAGTATAATTGTAAAAAGAAATTTGGAAACGGGCCTCATAGGCAGCTTTATTTAACATAAAATGGCCAGTGAATGCCAAACTTAACGGCAGACACAGGTCTGATATAACGGTATGCTGAAAAATAATCGCTGTCCGGCCACCCTTGAGTGGTATTTATATATTTTATAAAAATACTGGTTCGTTTCCATTGCAAATTGACAAAAGCGTCAATGTAAGGATAGTTGCCAATCTCTCGATCGTTTTGATTATAGAAAATACCAAGGGCCGGGCTGTATGCAGGAGCGTAATAGCGCGTATTAAACGTTGCATCTGCACCAAATTGTGCTGTCAGAACATTTTTTACAAGAACAAACTGCATATAGTATTTTAAATTTGCACTTAAAGCCGGAAGCGGAATAACCTCACTGTTTGAGGTCATTTGGAATAGTACCCTGTGATTCAGGTGAAGGAAACCGATTCTGAAGTCTTTCCTGACATAGGCAGACAAAACACTCACAATATCGTTGTGTTGAGCTGCTATGCCCTGAGTGCCATGATAAACAGGATTGCTTATAATTGCGTATCCTGCAAAAGCACTCAGATTATATTTCGGGACAGATAACTCTCCCTCAAGTCTGGTTTCGGTAATATCTGTAAAATTGTTGTTCCAGGTGTAGTGATTTGAATAATAGTTGTTGCTGAACCAGCCGGGGCGGCGGTTCTCCATATGTAACTTTGCATTCAGATGTATACCTCCATCAACCGGATATACCGAAACACCTGCATTTGCATCAAGGCTGAAATTATTTTCATAATAGCCCGAAATGTCATATTTAGCCAACGCATCCCATCTGAAATAATTTCTGAAACTGCCGGCAGCACCAAAATAGAGGTATAGATTATTATAAACCCTGTTCTTATCTCCGGAATAGTAGAATTCTGGTCTGAAGCTGTAGATTGAAAGGAATCTATGGCCGATTCCTCCGTCAAGTTTAGAAACAATTGCATCTTTAGACCATGGTTGAATCCTTATATAGACTCTGTTCTCTATGATTCCAACTCTGGATGAATCGTATGTAGCAACAGGAGACATAAGAAACATATTGTTATACAATGCTCTTGCCAGTGAATCCGATTCCTCAATTTCGTCGGTATATTTTTTAAAGTATGATGAGTACTCAAATGAGTGTCCTAAATATGCAGTTGTGCCTTCACCGTAGTTCAGAGTATCTTTTTTAGAAAGTCTTATCGGAATTCCGTAACTGTGAGTCAGAAAAAGTGTGTTCTTCTTAAGTCTGTTATCTGCTGAAGAGAGAATAAAAGCAAGATCCTTGGGATCTTCGAATGTAGTATCAAGCACCATTTTTTCATCAGCTATTCCACCGTTCTCCTCTCTTTTTATGCCCTGGAAAATATAACCGGCATGCATCACATACCTTCTCCCCAGATAATTGGATGATAATGTAAAGGTTCTGTTATCGGTGGATTCCCGACCCATTTGTCCTTTTGATCCGAATCTTTTATATGAGATACTAAGATTAAGTTGAGGTGAAAGGTTCTGAGTATGGAGAAATTTTATATTTGTCTCCTCTTTGTCACGATTTGCAAACAGGGTTCCCCAATATGCAAGTTCTGTGTATGGTGTCTTTACGTTGTAGAATGGAAGATTATCGGGAGTGTTGCCATAGATTGACCATACATCAAACATCTCAAAGTCTCTCACTTTTTCTCTTGAGAAGTAGTTGTGTGATAATGCAGGTGAACCGGATATACCCAGATATGTTACTCCGGGATCGTTTTTGTAAAACGGGTAGTCGTAGAAATTTTCGTTGAAAGTTGTATCCGGGTTTTTAAAGGCAATTTTGTTCAGAAAATTGTTGTGATTCCAGACTATCAATCTTTTATACTGCATAGAGTCAGGTACGATATAGGTATCCATGATTCTTGGCTTAGACCATCTTATACTGTCATTAACTGCCCTTATGCTATCTCTGATCTCTTTCTCTCTTTTACGTTCCCTGTATCTTACCTCTCTTTTTGACAGAGTTGAGTCCTGTATTGTGTTTAATGAATCAGCAGTATGCGACAGAGAATCTGCTTTAATCTTAAGAGTGTCATTAAGTATCTTAAGAGTATCAGTCTGAAAATTTCTGTTACCGTATGCAGATACGTTAAAGAGCATCACGGTAGTAAATACCGTAATGCTCAGTATATATTTAATCTGTCCTCTCGTATTTCTGCTCATTTGAATGTGCAAACATACAAAAACCAGACCAGTTGACAAAATTCCTAGATTCCTGCTACTCTCTTCTTGTATTCTGCGATGCAGGAATCTAACCTGTCATGAGCTGTAGTATCTCCGGGAACATTATGAGAAGGGTGGATATAAAGTTTTACTCCTCTTTCTGCAAGTATCTCTGCAACAGTAGTTACTGTCATCCAAACAAGAGTTATAAATGCCAGAGTAGATACAGGGCCAACTTTGTCATAATGATTTTTCAGAGGCACACTGGCATCAACCAGCGGTGCACATGAATCTACAACCAGATCTGCAAGTTCAAATAGGGTTTTGCCACAAGAATGGCGGGTTTTCTTACCTTTTGACTCGGCCACCGATCCAAAAACGATGACCTTCATTCCAAGTTCCTTGGCTTTCAGGGCCACATCGATGTTAACATTATTAATTCCCGTGTGTGAGAATATCCACATTGTATCTCTGTTGTCAAAATTCCAGGATTTCATTATAGCATTGCCATATCCCTCAGCTCTTTCCAGAAAAAGAAACTGATGAATTCCCATTTCGCCGGTAATCTTTGTAAAGAATGTGAGAGGAAGTTCAACTATCGGGTGGAAACCCACAAAACCTCCGATTCTTGGGTACATCTCCTCTACCGGGATAGTTGCGTGTCCGCATCCAAATGTGTGAACCCATCTCCCTTGTTCAATTGAGTCTGCCATAACTGCAGCTGCTTTTTTGATGTTTTCCAGCTGACTCTCTTCGATACGGGACATTACGTCCCTGGCATTATTTAACCACTCCAGTGCTAACATAATTTTTCTTATTTATTGTTGTAATTATTTGGTAAGTCTGTTTTTTGAAGCTGTACATTGTATAATGTAAATTGCAGAAATGGCAAATGTACATCCGATTATTAGAATAGGAAAATATTTAAGTGAAACCACACCTACAAAAAGATTTATTAAAGTATTGCCTGTAAGGGCAATAACAAGAGCAAAACTAAAGGCTGTTCCAGACAGTTCTTTATATTTTTCACCGATCTCGCTGAATATTACAGGGAAGGTGGATGCAAATCCGAGACCCATCATAAAGGTCCCTGCTATAGAGACAGTTACAGAGGGAAATAGTGTTATGAGATAAATACCTGAAGCTGAAATAAACATACTTGAGAGAAGTAAAAGCTTTTTTGAGATAAATTTTAAAAGAATGCTAAGAGTCAACCTCCCGACTCCGACTCCCATTATTATTGAACTTAGTGCAAACATAGCTTTCTCTGACTCTATTCCGGCTTCGTTGTTTAACCATGTAGGTATCCAGTTGTTACTTATTCCCTCAAGACCGCTTTGAAAAAAAAGTGTAAAACTCAGCAGAAGCAATGCAGGCTCCTTTGCAATCGATATTATTTTTTTTACAGGGAAACCCTGTTTGAATTTCGCTTCAGGAAATTTAACAGAAAAGTAAAAAACAACCGAAATCATCATTATTGCCCCTGTCCCGGCAATAATAGGTGGGTAAGTTATACTTTTTGATAAAGTAGCGAAAAGAAGTGGTATTGTAATTGCCCCTACTGTGTAGAAAACGCCGAGTATACTTAAGTTTGAAGCTCTGTTGTGATCATCGGAAATGTCTGAAATCAGGGCGTTGGTAAGCCCGTTGAGAATTCCTCCCCCTAATCCAATAAGAAAAATTGAGAATCTGATTATAGCTATCCCATCTGACCATGCCAGAATCTCAAGTCCTGCAACGGTTATGATACTGGAAATTATTATCAGACTTTTATACCCGAACCTGTCAATTACAGGGCCGAAGATTACAGAGCCTAAAAGAACACCAAGCGGAAGTAATCCGGCCAGAGTAGAGGCTATTGCCGTGTCAAGTCCGAACTTCTGGATGAGCGACGGAAGTACCGCTCCCATAATAACAAAGGCAACTCCGAAGAATACCATTCCCGAAAAACCGGCTGCAAGTACAGGAGCTTTTTTAACACTATTTTTCATAAATACCTTGTTTGACTGTTAATAATCTATTTGCCGTTAAGCGAATTAATGTGTCCTAACCTGGCAATTACACCTGCTCCGTATAGTCCGGCATTATCGGGTAAAGCTGTTGCGGCAAATTTACACTGTCTGATTGCTATTGGTTGCGCCCATTTTAGTGCCTCTTTGTAAATATCCTCTACAAATCGGGATGCCGGTCCGAAAATTCCACCCCCAAATATAATCATCTCCGGATTAAACAGACTGACAAAATTTGCAGAAGCCATCCCCCACATTTCAATTGCATTATCAATCACCTGTTTTGCAATCGGGTCATTATGCTCCAAGGCTGAAAAAACATCTCTTGCGGTTATTTTGTCGGTTTCCAGAGAGCTGAAGTATCCCTTATACCCATTCTCTTGTGACTGGCTTATGAACAATTTTTTTGCCTGAAGTGCAATACCGTTGCCTGAGCAATTTGTCTCAAAGCAGCCACAAGCATCCCACTCTTTGTTATATGGTGGTTTGAGGGCCATCCATCCTGTTGCCCCCACAATATCGGATGCTCCGTGTAAAACTCTTCCGTCAATAAGTATACCTGCACCAATTCCTGTTCCAACTGCTATAAATATTGCGTTTTCACAACCTTTTGACACTCCCTGACTTGTCTCTCCCAGTATATAGCATGTGCGATCGCTTTCGACCATAACTGTAGAGTTGGGGAACCTTTCCAGCATTTTTTCTTTCAGCGGATAGTTTTCCCAGTCAGGAATATTTGGTGCCCACACTCTTCCTGTCTTGGAATAGGCAATTCCCGGGACACATATTCCTATGCTTTTGTTGTGATTGCTGCTTATTGATCCCTTTTGTATTAAAGAGTCACAAAGTGAGAAAATTCTCTCTGCTACCTGATCTCCTCCTCTCCCTTCCAGATAAAGAGTTTCAGAAATCAGCATCGTGTTGTTTTCTGTGAAGAGTGCACCGGATACCTTTGTGCCTCCAAGATCCAGTCCTATATATACCATATATCAGATAATTGAAATTCCAAAATTTTTAAAATTTTCCAAAGTATCTATATGCCCTCTCTCATCAACATAGGCAAGAGCCTCTTTTATAACTGTCACATAAAAACCTGCTTTGGATAGATCTTTAACAGTTTCATTAACACAAAATTCAGTTGCAATTCCACTTACAAAAACCTCTTTTATTCTATTTCTGTGCAGGTATTCAGATAATGTCTCCCCTGATCTTGATACTGCTTCGAAGCCGGAATATTGTTCCCGTTTTGGATCTTCACCTTTTTTTAAGATATTGTCTGAGGAGGGTCTTGATGCAGGATTGATAACATTGTTGTAAAACTTATCATGAACAGAAGCACCTCTTGTACCTGAAACGCAATGAGGGGGCCATATTCCTCCGTTTTCAGCAAATGAACAATGTTCTGCCGGATGAGAGTCACATATGAAAATAACAGGATATTGAGGGCTATTGTTGATAAAATCAACAGCTTTATCTACAGCTGTTTCTCCATTGATACATGCCAGAGATCCGTCTATAAAATCATAGAGCATATCAATAACCACATGCGCCGAATTACTCTTGT
Organism: Bacteroidales bacterium; assembly: GCA_036677745.1. Classification (GTDB taxonomy): domain Bacteria; phylum Bacteroidota; class Bacteroidia; order Bacteroidales; family UBA932; genus Bact-08. Next base: position 186,823 of record JAVBVW010000003.1, on the reverse strand, counting down.
TCTTTGTCATAATAGTCCTTTATCTCTTTAATAAGTGAATCGATCAGTCTGTTCTTAAGATCATAAAGATCATCGGAAATATCTGTCTTGTAATAATGAGGGTTTATTAATCTTCTTTGAGTTTCGTTTAATGATCCTAGGTTTTTCAGATAGTACTCTCTTCTATCGGATACATGGCAGAAGTCATAGCATCTTTTACCGCGTTCCATTATCTTGCTTTGTAAAATTCTATATTCATAGCTTCCTTTCTGGAATGTAGTAATCTTTGTATTATCGTACTCATCTCTGATGGTGAAGCAATCTCCCTCTTCAATTTTTTTGCTAAGACCGTCTCCTTTAAGACATGTCACATCTGCCTTAAACATACCGTTCCTGATAATCCTGTATGTAATCTGAAATCCCGGATTAATAACTTTGCTTTTGTCCTCTGACCTTTTGAGAACTCCCTGACCCTCGATTTCTACTAATTTATATACGTTCCCGAAGCACGGATTGTGTTTACTGGTGGCAATTGCATCTCCAACTCCGTAAGCGTCAATTCTGGCTCCCTGCCTTTCAAGTTCTGTTATGATATATTCATCCAGAGAGTTAGTCGCAAATATTTTACAATTTTCAAGCCCCGCTTTGTCGAGCTCTTCACGACATTTAACCGACAGGTAAGTGAGGTCTCCGCTATCGAGACGTATGCCAAAACTTGATGGATAACTATTATCTACACCATTTTTTTTATAGGCTTTTATGGCGTTTGGAAGGCCGCATCTTAATGAGTCATAAGTATCAATTAGTAAAACCAATGGTTCTCCGTAATGATTTTTTATGTACTCTTCGAAAGCTTTAAGTTCACCGGCAATTGTGCATCCGAAAGCTGTAATGTAGCTGTGTGCCATTGTGCCTGTTGCCTGAATGCCGAATATTGTTGATGTAAGAATATTTGAGGTGTTCATACAGCCTCCTATGTATGCAGCTTTTGCTCCGTAAACAGCAGCCCATGGTCCGTGAGCTCTTCTGGAACCAAACTCACTAACCGGTTTAGATGTTGATCGGGATACTCTGGAGGCCTTGGTTGCTATGGCCATCTGATGGTTCATAATACAGAGTAATGGCGTCTCCAGAACCTGAGCCTCTATAAGTGGACCTTCTACAATAATTACCGGTTGAGTCGGAAATGCTATTTCTCCCTCTTTCATAGCATAGATGTTCCCGGTGAATTTCATCTCGGAAAGAAATCTCCTGTATTCAGAATACTCATCTCCCGGTAAGAATTTTTCAAAGAATTTTTCATCGGCACTCCCAAGACCTGATATCATCGTAAGTGCCTCTTCGATACCGCTGACTACTGCCCAGTTATTTTTATCAGGAGCACTTCTGTAAAATAGATTAAAAACAGCCTTTTTATCTTTAAGACCATTATCCAGATAAGTTTTACCCATTGTGTACTGATACTTATCTGAGCAATATGTTATATTGAATGAATTTTCCATGTTGATACCTGTTGAGAAATCCAAAGGTACTAAATGGAGTGACAAAATGAAAGACCGGGGGTTAGTTTAACTCTTACTCTGCTGCACTTGCCTCTTAAATCAGACTATATCCACCAATCAACTTCAGTATGAGTTCCCCCGGTCAGACGAAAATTCTCTCTTCTCAATGTTCTAATATGCAAAAATTATTCCATAAAATATAGTGTCTGATAATCAGCTAAAACATAAAATAATTGGGATTATTGTTTTTGCAAGATAATTATATTAATAAATTTGTTTCGTTTTTAGACGAAATACTAAATGATATGTCAAATAAAGAGAAATTTTACTCCGAAAACCAGGAGAGAATTGCTGCCTATTCAAAAGCATTATCTCACCCCGCACGTGTCTTTATACTCAATTACCTCTCATCTAACTTGAACAAATGCTGTTACAGTGGTGATATGGCATCCGAACTGCCGATTGCCAGATCGACACTTTCAGAACATCTAAAGGAGCTGAAGAAAGCAGGTCTTATTCAGGGAGAGATTAATCCTCCCTATATAAAATACTGTATTAACAGAGAGAACTGGGAAGAGGCTAAACGTGTTTTTGAAGATTTTTTTAAATAGTCAAACCATTATAAAAGATTATATTCAATGGAAATAAAAATTTTAGGACCAGGATGCCCAAAGTGCAAAACAGTCGAAAAACTTACAAGAGAGGTCGTTGAACAAAGCGGGATTAATGCAAACATCACCAAAGTTGACGACATTATGGAAATTATGAAGTACGGTGTTATGGCCACACCTGCAATTGTAGTTAACGAAAAGGTTGAAATTAAGGGCAGAGTGCCTTCAGCAGAAGAGATTAAAAGTCTATTAATAAAATTTCAGTAATTGAATTGTATGAAAAAGATTCTGTTTTTTGGATTTATAATGCTATTGTCTGGTTTTAGTATTTCTTGTAATTCACAAGTTAAAAAAGAGAGCGAAAAGAGTATTGTTGATGCATCAGGTAAAATTGATGTCTATTATTTTCATTATACAAGAAGGTGCGTAACGTGTGAAACCGTCGAGGAGAACGCTAAACTTGCAATTGAGAACATTAACAAGACCAGATCAGGTGGGGATGCAATAACATACCATGTATTAAATCTTGATGATGTTGCAACTAAATCTTTAGCTGATAAATTTAAAGTTGGAGGTCAGTCATTAATTGTTACTTCCGGTGAAAAAAAGGTTGATATAACCGGTAATGCTTTTATAAATGCAAAAAACTCCGGTAAAATTGAAGAGGAGATATCTAAGGCTGCATCCAAGCTACTAAATCGGTAACAATGGATTTTTTACAAAGCATTCTTGAGAACTCTCAGTATACTGGGATTACTGCATTTATACTTGGGCTTATGACTGCCATAAGTCCCTGCCCTCTCGCCACAAACATTTCGGCCATTGGATTTATAAGCAGGGATATTGATGATAAGCGAAGAGTCTTCATTAACGGGTTTGTGTATACACTTGGCAGAGCTGCCAGTTATACATTGCTTGCTGTTATACTTTTCCTTGGTGCCGATCAAATGAATATTTCACAAATTTTTCAGGGATGGGGAGAGAAGATACTCGGCCCGATAATGATTTTGATAGGACTTTTTATGCTTAATGTTATTAACATCAAGCTTCCCGGAGTTCAATCCCTGACAGAGAAGTTGGGAGAGAGAAGCGGCGGAAGTTATATTGGAACATTTGTACTGGGAATGGTATTTGCTCTGGCTTTTTGTCCCTACAGCGGTGTTCTCTATTTTGCCATGCTTATCCCTATGACAATAACCAGCGTAAGCGGCCTCTATCTTCCGGTAATTTTTGCTGTTGCAACAGGTATTCCTGTAATTCTTTTTGCATGGTTGTTAGCATTTGCTGTGGGTAATGTAGGAGGATTGTACAAAAGCATTAAGTCATTTGAACTTTGGTTCAGGCGTATTGTGGCAACTCTTTTCATAGGGGTGGGCACTTATTTTATTATAATTTTATTTATCTGATAATGGATACAAAAAAAGAGATTAAAATCCTTCTGGGGATTATTATAGTTTTTCTTGGAATTTTTTTCCTTCCGATTGAAAATGCTGTTTTCAACACAGCTATTGATGCTACCTTGGACCTTTCTAAATGGTATGCAAGAGAGCATGTAATTTTATGTCTGTTGCCTGCCTTTTTGATAGCCGGAGTGATTTCTGTCTTTGTAAGTCAGGCTTCTGTGATTAAATATTTTGGTGCTAAAGCTAAGAGGTGGGTAGCATACACTGTGGCTGCTGTTTCGGGAACGATTCTGGCAGTATGTTCCTGCACAATATTGCCTCTTTTTTCAAGCATACATAAGCGCGGTGCAGGATTGGGTCCTGCTGTTGCATTTCTATATTCGGGCCCGGCTATAAATATTCTTGCAATTATTCTCACAGCAAGAATTCTGGGATTTGAGATGGGGGTTGCAAGGATAATCGGAGCAGTATCTTTCAGCGTGATAATTGGAGTGGTTATGGCCTTTATATACAGAAAAGAGGAGAGAGTAAAAGCCGAAGAGCAGATGAATTTCCCGGAAATACCTGAGACAAGACCACTCTGGCAAACTGCAATCCATTTCTTTGCCTTGGTACTTATACTGGTTTTTGCTAACTGGGGGAAACCCTCTTCAGGTGATACAACCAGTTTGTGGTTTTATATATGGTCTTATAAATGGTACATAACCGGGCTGTTTGGATTGGTATTGGTTTATTCAATGATATATATCCTGAAACTTAAAGGTTGGCAAGTTCTTGCAGGTGCTGTTATTACAACATTAAGTGCATTATTAACAGGAAATCCTCTGATAACAATAGTTATAGCTATTGCTTCTGTCAGCACTATAGCGTTGAATGATAAAAAAAGTGGAAATGACGAGAACAAAGAGTGGATCATATCTAGCTGGGGATTTGCAAAGCAGATAATACCTCTGCTTGCAATCGGAGTAATTATAGCAGGTTTTTTGTTGGGTTCAACTCATGATAACACCTCAATCCCCGGTATCATTCCAAACTCGTGGGTTGCATGGGCGGTCGGAGGAAATTCAGTTATATCCAACTTTTTTGCATCAATTGTAGGTGCATTTATGTATTTTGCGACATTGACGGAGGTGCCAATAATACAGGGTTTGCTCGCATCAGGTATGGGAAAAGGTCCGGCTCTTGCTCTTCTTCTGGCAGGACCATCTTTGTCGTTGCCTAATATGTTGGTAATAAGAGGTGTTATGGGAACTCAGAAAACAGTTGTGTATGTTGTGATTGTTGTGATACTCTCTACCATTGCAGGTCTGATCTACGGATTTTTGTAATTCGATTATTGCATAACAGGTTAAGTTTTTTAAATTATAAAAGTCCTGTAAGGAAATAAACTCCCGCACCTGCCAGATATCCGGCTAGGGCTAGAAGAGTAAAATGTTTAAGATACCAGTTAAATTTAATCTTTTCGAGACCCATAACCACAACACCGGCTGCAGAACCAATTATCAAAAGAGAACCCCCGACACCTGAACAATAGGCGAGAAACTGCCAGAATGTTCCATCCTGCACAAAATTTGCGAGGTAGGTGGGATCTGCTGCAGTTGCAAGAGTCGCAGGGTCGGCCAGAGGGTACATACCCATTGCAACAGCAACAAGTGGCACGTTATCAACTATTGCAGAGAGAACACCAATTGAAATATCTATAAGGTAGACATTCTTGACGCCATTATTTAAAGCATTTCCGGCAATATTAAGAACGCCCGAGGCTTCCAGCGACATTACAGAGAGTAGTATACCAAGAAAAAAGAGAATAGTTGCAGTATCCACCCGTTTGATTACATTGGTAACTCTGTTCATATGAAAATCCCTGATGCTGTTTCTGCTGCTTCTGCTGTAAAGTATCTCTGTATAAATCCATATACAGCCTAGAGCTGTCATCACACCTATAAATGGTGGCAAACCCGTCATATATTTGAACACAGGTACCGATAAAAGTCCTGCTACGCCAAGCAAAAGAATGATCTTTCTGTCGCTTCGGCTTAACATTGCATTATCCTGTTTTTTGACCTCTGATGTTACAGCTTTTTTAAGCTCTCCCTTGAGCAATCTTGATGCAAATATGAGAGGAATTACAACAGAAACAATACTTGGTAGCAAAATTCCCTTAATTAACGGCCATGATGTAATTTTTCCTTTTATCCAGAGCATTATTGTTGTTACGTCTCCTATTGGTGACCATGCACCTCCGCTATTCGCGGCAATAATGATCATACTTCCAAAAATCCACCTCTCTTTATAATTAGGAATAAGCTTTTTAAGGAGCATTACCATTACGATTGAGGTAGTTAGGTTATCCAGAACTGCAGACATAACAAATGTAATTCCCGAGATGAGCCATAGAAGTTTACGCTTGTTTCTGCTTGTTATTTTATCTGTAATTATGTCAAACCCTTTGTGTACATCTATCAGCTCAACAATTGTCATAGCACCAATTAGGAAGAATAGGGTAGAGGAGATATCACCAAGATATTCAATAAGTTTAAAATCGACAATAAATCGTTGGCATTGTTCGTAATATGAGAGTTGCGATACAGATGGATTATGTGCCAGAAATTCCCTGAAGCTGTCCGGACTGATTGAGGCGGCTGTAACAGGGATCGTCATAATCAATACTGCCCACATTATCCCTGCCATAACAAGGGCAACGGCAGCTTTATCAATCTGAATTTTGTGTTCCATGGCAATGCAAAAATAGCCGGCCACGAACACCAGTAACATAATTTCCATTTTGATCAGTTTATTTGATAAAAGATGGGCACAAATGTAGGGCTATTTGTATTATGTTGTCATTATTTTTAGCTTTTTTAAATTAAATCACATTAAGTTGACTTGTATGTATTTGCATATCAGTCATATAAAACAATGATCTCTACATAATTCAATAATTGAAATATGTAAAGATCAAAATTACCGGTAATTACAAAGAGACTTAAAACTTATATGCTGCTTTTCGCATATACGCCGGGCTTTTAAAGGGCTTTGGCGGATTCAGATGCATCTCCAGGAATTTATGTATACTAAAACGAATGTCTGTTGCCTCTTTTGTGTCAATACGGTCAAATCCGTGTCCGCCGGCAATATCCTGAAAAACTTTGTAATCAAACTCCTTGTTATGTGCTTTAAGTGAATCTATCATAAGAAGCACCTCCTCTACATATACATCATTGTCATTGGTGTTTGTGTGAATAAGCAGAGGCTTTCTTAAATCCTTCGCATAAGTTGAAGGTGACCTTCTCTTATACTCCTCAGGATTTTGTTCAATTGATTCTCCAATGTGATACTGAGCTGTAAAATTGGCTGTGTAGTCTGGAGTATGAGAGGCCAGACGATTTGCAAGATCGCTAACCGGAACACCTGCAAATGCACATTTGTACATATCGGGGTATCTGAGAATATTCATTAGCGAAATCATTCCGCCATGACTCCATCCGATAATGCCCACTCTCTCTTTATCAACAATTTTATAATTTTCCAGCATATAGTCACGACTGGCAAGCACATCTTCGTTTTCCAATCCACCGTAATCTATGTTTTCGTAAGTTGCCCTTCCATAACCAGTACTACCTCTGTATTCTGCAGATACTACAATATAACCCTGACAGATAAGCTCTCTTACAATATGTGCATAATAAGTGGAGAAATCGGCATGTATTCCGCTGTGAGGAAGAACAATAAGAGGATATTTGTTATTAATATCCACATCTTTCGGAATAAAAACATAACTGTAAAACTGCAAAGGGTTTTTTGCAAATTTATCATCTTCTCTAAGGGGTTTCCACCTGGGAGGGCCTGTCAGTCTTACCTTATCTACATAGGCAATATCTTCGAGCATCTTATGCCACATAAGGTCATCTACCTTTTTATAAACCTGATCAAAGGAGTGTCGGTAACCTTCAATTTGTCTTCTGAGAGAGCTAATCTCCTGCATTAGTTGCTCGTTTGTAACCTCTTTTGATTCTTGATTTTCAGAAGATAAGTTCTGAGAGAAAACAGGACTACTGGCTAAAGCTGTATAAGTTATTATCAGCATCAGAGATTTTAAAATGTTTTTCATTTCAGTTTGTAGATTGATTTTATTTATAATTAGTTAACCGACTTCTAAGTAGTGTCATAAAATTACACTAACACAAAAATATGTAAAAGCTCCGATTGTTATCATAAATATACTGATAATTACAAAAAAGAGGATGAGTAGCATACATCTTCTCATCCTCTTTGTGTTACAGGTAATATTTGTAAAATATCTACTTCACCTCTTCAAAATCAACGTCGGTAACCTCTTTGTCTCCGTTACCTGAAGATCCGTCACCGGCGCCGGTGCTTTGACCTGCATCTGCTCCGGGAGCCGGGCCAGATTGTGCGGCCTTGGCCATATCTTCTGACGCTGCATGCCATGCTGCATTCATCTCTTCCATTGCCTTATCAATTGCAGCAATATCCTGTGCTTTATGAGCCTCTTTCAAAGCTGTAAGTGCAGATTCAATGGCTGTTTTCTTTTCAGCCGGGATCTTGTCTCCGTAATCTTTAAGATTCTTCTCTGTCTGGAACACCATAGAGTCGGCAGCATTAATCTTATCAATACGCTCTTTCTCTGCTTTGTCCGCAGCTTCGTTAGCCTTTGCCTCGTCTCTCATTCTGTTGATTTCAGCTTCGGTTAATCCGCTTGAAGCTTCAATTCTTATCTTCTGCTCTTTACCGGTCCCTTTGTCTTTTGCAGAGACATGGAGAATTCCGTTTGCATCAATATCAAATGTTACCTCAATCTGAGGAACACCTCTTGGTGCAGGCGCAATACCGTCAAGGTGGAACCTTCCTATGGTCTTATTATCTTTAGCCATTGGTCTTTCTCCTTGAAGCACATGTATTTCTACGGATGGCTGGTTATCGCTTGCCGTGCTGAATACCTCGGATTTGCGTGTAGGAATTGTTGTATTGGATTCAATAAGTTTGGTCATTACATTTCCAAGAGTTTCAATTCCGAGAGAAAGAGGAGTTACGTCAAGTAGAAGCACATCTTTTACGTCTCCGGAAAGAACGCCTCCCTGAATAGCGGCACCTACTGCCACAACCTCATCGGGATTTACCCCCTTACTAGGGGCCTTTCCAAAGAATTTTTCTACTATCTGCTGAATAGCCGGGATTCTGGTTGATCCACCAACCAGGATAACTTCGTCAATATCTGATGCTTTCAGACCTGCATCACTAAGTGCTTTGCGGCATGGTTCAACAGTTCTCTGAATAAGGTCATCACAAATTTGTTCAAATTTGGCTCTTGATAATGTTTTTACCAGGTGCTTCGGAACTCCGTCTACCGGCATTATGTATGGCAGGTTAATTTCTGAAGAGGTTTGGCTTGAAAGCTCAATTTTTGCCTTTTCTGCAGCCTCTTTTAATCTTTGAAGAGCCATTGGGTCTTTTCTGAGGTCCAGACCGCTGTTTTCAGCTTTAAACTCGTCTGCAAGCCAGTCGATAATCTTTTGGTCAAAATCGTCACCCCCCAGGTGAGTGTCACCATTAGTTGATTTTACTTCAAATACTCCGTCTCCCAGTTCCAGGATTGAGATATCAAATGTACCACCACCAAGGTCAAAAACAGCTACTTTTATATCTTTGTGCTGTTTATCCAGACCATATGCCAATGCAGCTGCGGTCGGCTCATTTATAATTCTCTTTACCTTAAGCCCTGCAATTTCTCCAGCCTCTTTTGTTGCCTGTCTTTGTGAGTCACTAAAATAAGCGGGAACAGTAATAACTGCCTCGGTAACCTCCTGACCAAGATAATCTTCGGCTGTTTTCTTCATTTTTTGAAGAACAATTGCCGATATCTCCTGTGGAGTGTACATTCTGCCATCGATATTTACTCTTGCAGTGTTGTTATCACCCTTATCTACTTTGTAAGGAACTCTGCCTACCTCAAGCTGAACCCTGTCAAATGTCTCTCCCATAAATCTTTTAATGGAAGAAATTGTTTTAGTTGGATTGGTAATAGCCTGTCTTTTAGCCGGGTCACCAATCTTTCTCTCTCCATTTTCAGCAAAAGCAACAACGGATGGGGTTGTCCTCTTACCTTCACTGTTAATAATGACTGTAGGTTCGTTACCCTCCATCACTGCAACGCATGAGTTGGTTGTCCCCAAGTCTATACCAATAATTTTACCCATATCTTAATTTATATTTTAAATTAGTTATTTCCTTTGCCACAGATAGCCTCTAAGATTGTGCCATATAGAAAAAACTGACAAGGTGTCAGGATTTGTAATTTCTTTTGATTATAGATAAAATGTATAGATTTGCATTCTAATTCAAATATTATGTCAGTCGAGGGAAAAAACAGAATCATCACAACTCAGAGATTGCTTGAGATGAAGTCAAAAGGTGAAAAAATAGCTATGCTCACTGCATACGATTTCACCTCAGCCAGAATTGTGGATGAGGCAGGTATTGACATTATTCTTGTTGGCGATTCAGCTGCCAATGTTATGGCCGGTCATGAGACTACACTGCCAATCACATTGGATCAGATGATATATCATGCTCAAAGTGTGGTAAGAGCTGTTAAAAACCCTATGGTTGTTGTAGACATGCCTTTCGGAACCTATCAGGGAGATTCTAAACAGGCCGTCTCAAGTGCAATCAGAATAATGAAAGAATCAGAAGCCGATGCTCTTAAAGTTGAAGGGGGGCAGGAGGTGCTGGAATCAATCAAGAGGATATTATCTACAGGTATACCGGTGATGGGACATTTGGGATTAACTCCTCAATCAATTCATAAATTCGGCACTTACAGTGTCAGGGCTAAAGAGGAGGAGGAGGCTGCCAAATTAATGGCTGATGCACTTTCTCTTGAAGAGGTCGGATGTTTTGCAATTGTTTTGGAGAAGATTCCTGCCGAACTTGGTGCGAAAGTGGCTTCGTCGGTAAAAATTCCGGTAATCGGGATAGGTGCCGGTGGTGGAGTTGATGGTCAGGTTCTTGTTATGCACGATATGTTAGGGCTCAATAAAGAGTTTTCGCCAAGATTTCTGAGAAGATATCATGATCTCAGAACTGAGATGCTTAAAGCATTTCGTAATTACATCAGCGATGTGAAAAGTGGTGATTTCCCGAACGAACAGGAACAATATTAAATTATAATATATAGCTGAAATAAGTTTAAATGAGTGCTCAGATAGAGATATTGTTCGAAGATAAACATCTGATTTTAATTAATAAAAAACCGGGTGACATTGTACAGGGAGATAAGACCGGTGACACACCCCTAAGCGTTATTCTTGCAAAATTCATCGGAGAGAGGGATAATAAGCCCGGGGATGCATTTATCGGGGTAACTCACAGGCTCGACAGGCCAGTTAGCGGTGTCACACTCTTTGCAAAACGGTCAAAAAGTCTGGAGAGAATGAATGAAAAATTCAGGAATGGAGAGGTTAAAAAGATTTATTGGGCAATTACTGCAAATATGCCTCCGGCCGAAGAGGGAGAGCTTGTTCATTTTCTGGTAAGAAATGAGAAACAGAACAGATCCTATGCATACGATAAGATGAAAACCGGAGCAAAAGAGGCCAGACTGCGTTATAAACTTATTTCATCAAGTGACAACTATTTCCTTCTTGAGATAGAACTTTTAACCGGCAGGCATCATCAGATAAGAAGTCAGCTTTCTGCCATAGGTTGCCCTATAAAGGGGGATTTAAAATACGGATCTCCACGCTCTAATCACGACGGAGGGATATCTCTTCATGCAAGAAGTATCAGATTTCTCCATCCGGTTACCAACCAGGAGCATTATATTGTGGCTGAACCCCCATCCGAGAATATCTGGGATTATTTTAAAAAGGTTGCTGCTGAAAGGGGATTTTAAATCAGACTTTGAACTGAGACATATCAAGCCCTGACTCCTCTGCATCCCTGATTTGGGTAGACGATATCTCAAGCAGTGGAGCTCTCAGAATCTGAACGCCATATTTAATGCATAGAGCCTCGGTATCATACCCTGTTCTTGGATATACCCATATTCTGAACTCCTGGATAAGCTCCTCCCATTTATGCCACTTCTCAATAATAGCAAGATTGTCGGCCCCCATTACAAGTATAAAATTGTTAAGGGGTTCTTTTTCTCTTAATCTTCTGAGAGTGTTTATGGTATAGAGAGGTGGAGTCAGGTGATACTCAATATCACAGACAACGACTCTTCTATCAAAGTTTGCTCTCTGGACAGCATCCCGGACATATTCCAGTCTCTCTTTGGCATTATTTGCATATGCTCTGCCTTTAAGAGGATTTCTCGGACTTACCACAAGGCGGAGCTGATCAACAGATGTTTTTTCTATAAGAAAACGACATATGGATATATGCCCGATATGAAGCGGGTTAAAAGATCCGAAGTAGAGTGCTACATTCATTTTAAACTTTTATGGAAATTCTCTGTAATGGCCTCAGCTTCTGATAGGCACTTATCGAGAATATCGTTTATTATTATGTGGTCGAACTGACCTGAAAATTCAATCTCTTTACCCGCTTTTGCCACTCTTCTGTCAATTGACTCCTGCGTTTCTGTACCTCTAGCCTCTAGCCTATCTCTTAATACCTCAATTGATGGTGGCATAATGAACACCGAAAGTGCGTTTTTGCCGTAAATCCTCTTTAAGTTAATCCCGCCCATAACATCAATGTCAAATACTACAATCTGACCCAACGCACATATCCTCTCAACTTCACTTTTAAGGGTTCCGTAATATAGCCCTTCATACACCTCTTCGTACTCAACAAATTCATTTTTGGCAATATATTCCCTGAACTGGTCGTTTGTTATAAAATAGTACTCCTTTCCGTTTTTTTCGGCTCCTCTGGGTTTTCTTGAAGTTGCGGAAACAGAGAATCCAAGAAAAGGATATTTATTCATAAGGTGTTTAACTACAGTGCTTTTGCCTGCTCCAGACGGAGCTGAAAAAATTAAAACTTTAGGATTGACTATCATACAGCTCTTTTTCTGAGTTTATATCAGAGATTTCAACAATGAATTCTGAAAGTTTCTCAATACAACATTTTAAAAATTTTGCACCCTTTTCTGCGGATGATGCTGTAGGATTACCAACCCCTGTATCTTTTGAAATATAAATCCACCTCCTGGGGGTCCAGGCCCATTTATCTTTGAGTGCTTTAATTTTGAATTTTGTCTCTGCACCGTTACCGGCTTTTTCTATAGGAGCAACCAGTTCCGGAGCAATAGCCTGAATACAGGATGTCTCAAGTTCACCGGCATGGTCTCCGGGTTCGTTAAAGTACTGTTCCTGTCTGCATGCAGTCCACCAGTTAACAGAGAACATCATTATATTGGGGAATTCAAGCGATAGCTCTCTTATTATAGGCTGGAACGCATTTCCTCCGTGAGCATTTACAATTATAAGTTTGTTTATTTTATGTTTATCGAGAACAAAAAGAATGTCTCTTAATATTGCAGTCTGGGTTGAGGGGTTTATATTCATACATAGTTTAACCTCCATTTGTCCGGAGTTTACCCCATAGGCAACAGAGGGCAGAACAATAGACGAAGCTCCCGATTTATTAGCTGTCTCAGCAGCTTCTGCAGCAACATATCCGGCAAGAATTGTATCCGTACCGTATGGAAGATGAAAGTTGTGGGCTTCGGTAGCACCCCAGGGCAGAAGGGCTGTAGTGATACCTGAACTCTTGACATACTCCCAGCTGCTCTCTTCAAGAATATGTGTTCTCATAGTTAAGCTTTATACAAAGTTAGACATTTTGAATTATTAATGGTTAATTAAATTTAGATGAACTCAAATATTAATCGTAATTTTGCAGCGGAATTTAATATAGTTAAAAAGATGATTTCATACAAAGAACTTGGACTGGTAAACTCGAAAGAGCTATTTGCCAAGGCAGTAAAAGGGGGATATGCAATCCCTGCTTTCAATTTTAATAACATGGAGCAGATGCAGGCTATAATTTCTGCATGTGTAGAGACCAAATCACCTGTTATTCTTCAGGTTTCGAGTGGTGCAAGAAAATATGCCAATCAGACATTGTTAAGATATATGGCTCAGGGAGCTGTTGAATATGCAAAAGAGCTGGGACAGAATATTCCGATCGTATTACATCTGGACCACGGAGATTCTTTTGAGCTTTGCAAATCATGTATAGATATGGGCTTCTCTTCAGTAATGATTGACGGATCACACCATTCATTTGAAGATAATATCAAACTCACTAAACAGGTAGTTGAGTATGCTCATGCTCACGGTGTTACTGTTGAGGGAGAGTTGGGCGTACTTGCAGGAGTAGAAGATGAAGTATCTTCAGAGCACCACACTTATACTCAACCGGACGAGGTTGAGGAGTTTGTCTCGCGCACAGGTGTTGATTCACTTGCAATCTCAATTGGAACATCACACGGAGCTTTCAAGTTTAAACCTGGTCAGGATCCTGAAATAAGGCTTGATATTCTTAAAGAGATTGAGCAGAGAATACCCGGATTTCCGATTGTTTTACACGGGGCATCAAGCGTACCTCAGGATGTAGTTGAACAAATAAATAAATTTGGTGGAAAGCTTGAGGATTCTATTGGTATTCCTGAAGATCAACTAAGAAAAGCTGCTGCAAGTGCAGTTTGTAAGATTAACATTGATTCAGACGGGCGTCTTGCAATGACTGCTGCAATCAGAAAAGTATTTGCTGAACAACCTTCTGAATTTGATCCACGTAAATATCTTGGTCCTGCAAGAGATGCTCTTAAGGCGCTTTACAAACACAAAATTGTGAATGTGCTTGGTTCTGATAATAAAATTTAATTTAAGTAAAATAAAGAAATAAAAGAGGTTGCTTCAGGTTTAAGGCAACCTTTTTTATTGACACTATTGTTCATTCAGTGCTTTTTTAAACAGATTCAGGGCTCTTTCCCTTGCGTATTTATGTTCTACAATTTGTTCCGGATAGTCTTTACCCCCGTTGTCCGGTTTTAATTCAGGTACCCATCTGTATATATATTTATTTGAAGGATCAAACTTGCGGGCTTGCTCTGTCGGATTGAAAATTCTGAAATAGGGGGCTGCATCGCAACCACAACCGGCTGCCCATTGCCAGTTTCCGACATTTGCAGCAAGATCATAATCCAGAAGCTTTGATGCAAACCAAGCCTCTCCGATTCTCCAGTCTGTCAGTAGATGTTTGGTTAGAAAGCTTGCAGTTATCATTCTTACCCTGTTATGCATATAACCTGTCTCGTTAAGTTCTCTCATTCCGGCATCAACTATCGGATAACCTGTTTGTCCCGCACACCATCTCTCTATCTCACTTTTGTCATTTCTCCATGGGATACTGTTATATTTAAGCTTAAAAGGATTACTTGCCGATTCGGGAAAGTGATATATTACAGATTGGAAAAACTCCCTCCATATAAGTTCATTCATCCAAGCATCAGAATGTTCAAGGGCAATCTTAATAAGAGTTCTTATGCTCACTAGTCCGAATCTTAAGTAAATCCCAAGCCTTGATGTCCCCCCTGCAATAGAGGGGTAGTCTCTTGTTAATGAGTAATTCTTTATGATATCCGGATTAATATGCACAAACGGAGAAATTGAAAACCCACTGTCAGTAAAGCCAATCTCTTTGTGTGAAGGTACTTTCGTGAAAAATCTTACACTTGTATCAGACTCAGGAAAAGATGGATATTCGGATTGTTTTACAATATCTTTCAGTAGAGAACATGATGCAAAACTCGTGGAATAAAATTCCGGATCCTGATTAAATTTACTGAGCCAGTTTCTGGAGTATGGTGTAAATACAGTATATGGTGTTTTGTCCTGTTTTAGAATCTCTTTTTTGGAAAATATAACATGGTCTTTGAAAGTAATAAATCTTATTCCTTTTTTTTGAAGGAGATTATCTATCTCTCTATCCCTTTTTATTGCGTATGGCTCATAATCTTCATTACAGTATACAGCATTAATATCATATATATTGCTTAATCTTTCAAAGACATCTCCGGGCTTCCCCAAGGCGGTTAAAATTTCACCTCCTGTTTGATTTTCAAGACTTTTTAACGATTGAAGAATGAAATCAATCCTTTTGTCTTTTTTGTCGGGGAGTGAATACAATATTTCTGTATCGAAGATAAATAGTGGCAAAGCCTTGCACGGCCCTGTAGAGAGCGAAAAGTAGAGCCCTTTGTTATCTTCTGCTCTGAGATCTCGTCTAAACCAGAAAATGTTAATTTTTTTTCTGCTCATAATTTTACAATTAGGTTGGGTAGCGTCGGAAATCGGTTATAAATATCGTCAAAAAAAGGAAAACTTTCTAACTTTACAACACACCAAACTACCAGAACTATGATCAGAGAGAAGAGACTTCTGCTTTTTATTCCGCTTGCCTCTGCTTTTGGAGCGGCCACAGCATGTGATGACGCCGGGGAAGACAACCGGAAACCGCTGAACATTATCTATATAATGTCGGATGACCATTCGGTACAAACCATAAGTACTTATGATAACAGGTATATAAATACCCCCAATATTGACAGAATAGCCGACGAGGGGGTACGATTTACCAACAGCTTTGTGGCTAACTCAATATCGGGGCCAAGCAGGGCATGTATGTTAACGGGAAAGTTTAATCACAAGAACAGTATGCTGACAAATCTAACACGATTTGACAGTACTCAGGTGACATTTCCGCAAATTCTCAGAGAAAATGGCTATCAGACAGCAATCTTTGGTAAATGGCATCTTAAAAGCGATCCTGTTGGATTTGACAAATGGGAGGTGCTGGTTGGACAAGGCCAGTATTTTAAGCCGATATTTATTACCCCTCAGGGCAGAGTTACACACGAGGGTTACAGTACTGATGTTATAACTGACATGAGTCTGGAGTGGCTGGAAAAAGACCGGGACAGAGATAAACCATTTTGTCTGATAATTCATCATAAGGCTCCGCACAGAAACTGGATGCCGAACACTACAGATATTGATCTTTTCGAAGATGTAACATTTCCTGTTCCGGAGAATTTCTATGATAATTACGAGGGAAGAGAAGCAGCTGCAGCTCAGGAGATGAGCATTGCTAAGGACGAGATGGATTATGCTTTTGACCTCAAACTTGACGACCCTGAGATCAATACACGATTAAAGGCAAATCTTACATTTGCTCTTAAAAGACTGGATTCGGTTCAGCGAACTCAGTGGAACAGAGTGTATGATTCAGTTCTTAAAGATTTTAAGGAAAGAAATCTTACCGGTCGTGAGCTTGCTGAATGGAAATATCAGAGATATATGAAAGATTATCTGAAATGTATAAAATCTGTAGATGACAATGTAGGTCGAGTTTTAGATTATCTTAAAGAGAACGGGCTTCTGGAAAACACTATAATTGTATACACCTCAGATCAAGGTTTCTATATGGGTGAACACGGTTGGTTTGATAAACGATTCATGTACGAAGAATCCTTCAGAACTCCTCTTGTTATCAGACTACCAAAAGAATACAAACAGTTTCGTAAACGTGGTGACATCACTCAGCTTGTTCAAAATATTGACTATGCTCCTACAATTCTCGAACTTGCGGGAGTTCCGGTTCCTGCTGATATGCAGGGAGAGTCATTTGTCCCGCTATTGAAAGGTAAAAATCCCAAGAACTGGAGAACATCTCTTTACTATCAATACTTTGAATATCCTGCAGAACATGCAGTAAGAAGACATTATGGTGTCAGAACCGACAGATATAAACTTATAAGATTCTACGGCCACGATATCAATACCTGGGAACTATATGATCTTGAAAATGATCCGTCAGAAATGAACAACATCTACGGTAAGTCTGAGTATGCTGAAATACAGAAAGGTTTACACCAGGAGCTGAGAAGACTTATGATAAAATATGAAGATACTGGTGAGGAGGATAAAAAGAATTACGTTGAAATGTCAGATACAGCCTCTGCAAGTTAATCTGTTTGCATGTCAGAATCATATACTTCAGGTAAGACATTAAGGTTAGAAGATGCAGGCCGTTTTATAAATAAGCGGCCTTTCTCTCTTATGTTAAAACCTGTTGGCAGCAGATGTAATCTTAATTGCAGTTACTGCTACTACCTTAAACAGAGCACAGTGTCATCTGTGATGGATCCGGAGTTGTTAAAAAAAGCAATTTATGAGACAATTACTCTTAACAATACACCTGAAATATCGTTTTGCTGGCATGGCGGCGAGCCATTATTAGCCGGGCTGAATTTTTTTGAGAAAGCGGTTCTTTTACAAAATGAGGCGGTTAGCAAAAAGATGAGTGAGGGGCATAAAAGGCCGCTCATAATAAATACTATTCAGACAAACGGCACGCTGATTAACAAACAATGGTGTGATTTCTTTCGGGAAAATAATTTTCTGGTGGGATTGTCTCTTGACGGGCCAAAAGATATTCATAATCGTTTCAGAGTGAATAAATCGGGTGTGCCGCTGTATGACCTTGTTATTGATGGTCTTGTGCTTCTTAAAGAGAACGACGTTGAATTTAATATTCTTTGTACTGTAAACTCTTTAAGCAAAGGCAGGGGTAAGGAGGTTTACAATTTTCTCAAATCCCACGGAGTTAAGTTCATGCAGTTTCTTCCGGTAGTGGACGTTGATAATGAATGGGGTATTGAGCCTGAGGATTACGGTCAATTTATGTGCGATATCTTTGACGAATGGTGGAGATGTGAAGATGCGGGTAATTATTATGTTCAGTTATTTGATATTACTCTTGCAAACTATCTGGGAGTTCCATGTGGTCTTTGTCAGTTCTCTCCTGTATGCGGAGATGTGCCCGTTATTGAGAGTAACGGGGATTTGTTTTGCTGTGACCATTTTGTGAACAGTTCTCACTTTCTCGGTAACCTTAATGATATATCACTGGACAGAGCAGTTTTTTCTGAAAAAATTGCGGCGTTTGGAGCAGATAAAAGTGCTGCGTTACCCGTCAGGTGTAAATTGTGTAAATACAAAACCCTGTGCAACGGAGGTTGTCCGGAGCACAGGGTGCTGAAACAGTCACAAGACTTTTATCTTAACTATCTATGCAAAGGTTACAAGATGTTTTTTGAATACGCCTTGCCTTACATTAAACAAATGGCAGAGCATATTTGTTCGGATCGGGATAAAACAATCAGATAATCAGGTGAATATTATTTGAGTGTTTTCACCTCCTGCCATTGCATAAAACTCTCCTATTGTAAGAACTCCGCTTACATGCTCGCAAAGATCCTCCTTTTTGAGCTTAAACATATCCATAGCAAGTTTACAGGCATATATCTCACCTCCTCCTGCTGTAATCAATTCCATAAATTCATCAACAGGCGGGATGTCAAGTTTATCCATCTGACTCTTCATCATGGCAGATACCCCCGCTTCTACTCCCGGAAGTGCACCAAGTAAAGTAGGAAAAGGTAGATTGCCCGGCATTCTTAAAGCCGGATTTCCTACAGTAGAGGTCTTGAGTTTTTTCATCTGTTTTTTAGTGATTGCATCAAGACCGAAGAATGTGAAGAAGAGTTTAGCTTCAATCCCCTCCATTACTGCTCCGTTGGTCATTACCAACGCTGCATATACATCTTCAATAGTGCCTTTTGCACAAATAATGCATACTTTTTTTAACGGTTTTTCGCTGGAATTGCTCATAATGCTAATTGATTAAATTTTTAAATACAGCTGCTAGGTTTAGGAATCCCGGCAATTTTTGTCGATTTTTTAAGAGGAGCACCCGGAAACATTGCATAAAATTCCTTTACATCAATAATCCCGGATTTGTTAATCGAACGTATTGAAAGTGCTTCGCCAGAAATAAATCTATTTCTGAGAAACTCGAGAACAGCATAATGCTTGTCTGAAAGTTCGATTCCTTCTTCTTTTGCAACTTCTGCCGCTATCTCTTTAGTCCATTGCTGATGGTTTGTGAAATAGCCCTCTTCGTTTACTTCTACCATTACACCGGCAAATTCTTTTTGTGCCATAATAATACAATATTTTAAAAGTTTATAATTTGATGTTTCGCTATTTTTTATTCAGGCTTCTCTTTGCAACACATAGACATATGCGAGGTTACAGGCAGATGATGCCCTTTAATAAGAAGGTTCCAGTACATCCATCTGAAAAAGAGTTTTCCAAAGTAGTTAAGCCGAGTATCTTTTAATAGACCAAATGGTCCGATCCAATATGGGTACCTGCCAGGAAGAGGCTCTGTGTCATAATTAAAATCAATCAGAGTACCTTTTGTGTATGAGGTGACAATATAGCAATTGGCATGTCCGTCGAATTTTGCCTTTAATGGCTCCCCGTTAATTGCAAACAAAAGGTTTTTTTCGAGAAAATCTGCTGCAAAATGTGCTACAGAACCCGCCTTTGATGTAGGGAGATTGGCAGCATCTCCAAGCACAAATATATTATCGTGGCCAATTGCCTGAAGAGTGTGCTTGTCTGTGGGTACAAAATTCAGATCATCACCCATTCCACTCCTCTCAATCATATCTGCTCCCTTATTTGTCGGAATAGTTACAAGAAGATCAAATTCTACCCCTTTACCTTCGTAATCAAGTATCTTCTTGCTCTGATTATCTACCTCAGCAATGTTGAAATCAGGTACTATTTTAATATTTTTCTTTTCCATTAAGCCGCTGAGCATTTTTGTTGCTACAGGTTTTGTAAAGGCACCCGGAAGCGGAGTAACAAGTGTCAGTTCTACTTTATCTCTTATTCCCCTCTTTTTGAAATATGTGTCAGCAAGAAATATAAATTCAAGCGGGGCTACAGGGCATTTGAATGGAAGTTCTGTGATATTCACAACCAGTTTGCCACCATTAAAACTCTTAAGTCTTTCCGCCAACGCAACTGCTCCCTCAACAGTATAAAAGTCGAATATGTCTTTCTTCCATAAATCACCAAGCAATCCCGGTGTCTCTTCCGGGGCAATTCTTGTTCCGGTAGCAACTATCAGATAGTCATATATTAATTCAGTATTTCCCTCGTCCAGCAATACTCTGTTTTCTGTCGGTATAATTTTGTCAATTTTTGAAAAAAGCAGATCTATACCCTTAGGAATGAATTTTTGTTTAGGTTTTACAACATCATTTTCATTGTATATGCCAAAAGGGATAAAAAGAAACCCGGGTTGATAATAGTGGATTTTGTTTTCATCAACCAGTATTATTCTCCACTCTTTTTTAGACAATTTCTTTCTTAACTTATTGGCAATAAGTGTTCCGGCTGTACCGGCTCCCAATATTACTACTTTTTTCATATAGAAATATTATTTACAAAATTATTCTTGATGTCAAATATAAAAAAAATATAAAACAGCGCAAAATATTTCCAAAGAAAAATAATTACAAAGGAATGGAGTGGCTCTAATAACTTTTTTTCTAAATTGCGAACTAATATTTATTAATAATTTTATTATCCATGGAATATTTGCAATATGGTAAGAGGGAGACTGAATATCTAAGTTCCCGCTGTAGTAAAATGGCTATACTGATAAGTAATCTGGGGCACTTAGAGCGGAAAGTGATATCTGATCCATTTATCGCAATTGTTGCAAGCGTTGCATCTCAGCAAATTTCAGGAAGGGCGGCAGAAACAATATGGAGGAGATTTTGTGAACTGGCCGGAGATATAACTCCTGAAAAAATTCTGAACCTCGATTCTACAGCAATGAGAGAGTGCGGACTTTCTACAAGAAAATGCGAATATATAAAAGGGATTGCAGAATCAGCAGTGAGTGGAGTGGTTGACTTTAATAACCTGAGAAACTTAAGTGACAGTGATGTAATTAATTGCCTAGTAAAGTTGAGGGGAGTGGGAGAGTGGACTGCTGAGATGATTCTGATTTTTTCACTTAAAAGACTTAATGTTTTAAGTTTTGGAGACTTTGCAATAAAAAAAGGGCTTGCAAAATTGCATGGCAAAGAGGGTATAACTAAGGAGGATTTTGAATATTACCGGGAGCTATATTCTCCCTATTGTTCCATAGCATCTCTCTATTTGTGGGAGGTCTGACATTTTGTCCATTTTTAACCATTTGGCAAATATTTTGTGACTATCTTTGCGACCGTTAAAATGAATACAAAATATAAGATATAAAATGAAAGAGCAAAAGAAGGAGAGAGATCACCATCAAAAATCTGCCCATACAAAGGAACATCATCAGGATACTAAGTCAACTGCCTGTGAGGGGGAGAATCAAAATAGTGAGATTACCGCTGATAATCAGGATAAAGATGAACAGATTGCTGCCCTTAACGATAAATATATCAGACTGGCCGCTGAGTTTGACAATTATCGAAGACGTACGCTCAAAGAGAGGACAGAGCTTATAGTAACTGCCGGAGAGGAGATTATTACAGGCATACTCCCCGTAATTGATGATTTTGAAAGAGCCATTGAGATGCTTTCAAAAACAACCGGAAACGAGACAGCACTTGAGGGTACTGAACTGATATATAATAAACTTAAAACTTACCTCAGCTCAAAAGGGTTAAAAGTTATCGAGGCAAAAGGTTCGCAATTGGATACAGATTTTCATGAAGCTGTAGCTCAGATACCTGCTCCTGCAGAAGAGCTTAAAAATAAAATTATTGATGTTGTTCAGCAGGGATATACACTTAACGGAAAGGTGATCCGTTTTGCTAAAGTTGTTGTGGGACAGTAATTGATTTAAAATGGCAAAAAGAGATTATTACGAAGTTTTAGGCGTTTCAAAGGGTGCCTCTTCAGATGAGATCAAAAAGGCATACCGTAAGATGGCTATTAAATATCACCCTGATAAGAATCCCGGAGATAAAGATGCAGAGGAGAAATTTAAAGAGGCAGCCGAAGCTTATGATGTGCTTAGCAATCCTGATAAAAAAGCAAGATATGATCAGTTTGGTCATGCAGGAATGAACGGTGGCGGCGGCGGATTTGGCGGCGGATTCTCGATGGACGATATTTTCAGTCAGTTTGGTGATATTTTTGGAGGCCACTTCGGAGGCTTTGGTGGTTTCAGCGGCTTTGGAGGGCAGAGCAGAGGCGGAGGCAGAAGGGTCAACAGAGGTTCAGATATAAGAATAAGAGTTAAACTGGACTTAAAAGAGATAGCTCACGGGGCAGAAAAAAAGGTAAAAATTAACAAACAGGTTGGATGTAAAGCGTGTAGTGGAAGAGGTGCTAAATCGGAGGCCGATATAAAAACCTGTGATACATGTAAAGGAACAGGCCAGGTAACACGGGTTACTCAAACATTCCTTGGAACAATGCAGACAGCCTCTGTTTGTCCTTCATGTCAGGGTGAAGGAAAAACAATTACAAGACCATGTAATGAATGTTCTGGTTCGGGACTGGTGAAAGAGATGGAGGAGATCTCTTTCAAAATTCCTGCAGGAGTTGCTCAGGGTATGCAGTTAACCGTTCAGGGTAAAGGCAATGCAGCTAAAAGAGGTGGGGTAAACGGTGATTTACTTGTTGTTATAGAAGAGGAAGAACACGCTGAATTACAACGTGACGGGAATGACCTTATTTACTCTCTCTTTATATCAATGCCGGATGCTGTAATTGGCACTGATGCAGAAATCCCTGCAATTGATGGAAAATTGAGGATTAAAATTGAGCCCGGAACTCAGTCAGGTAAAATATTAAGATTAAGAGGCAAGGGACTTCCTGATGTAAATGGCTACGGGGCAGGAGATCTTTTAGTCTATATACAGATCTGGACTCCAAGGAAGATAGATAAACAAGAGAGAGAAATTCTTGAAAAACTGAAAGTTTCCGAAAGTTTTAAGCCTAAACCGGACAAAGAAGACAAAAACTTCTTTGAGAGGATGAAAAAGATATTTTCCTGATGAATTTCAGGAAAAACATATCATTGGCACTACTGATTATTAGCAGTAATATATCCTATTCTCAGGCCAAGTTACCCGCAGCTGAATACAGAATTCCGCTTGATCTTCCGGTTTCTCTTTCAGGGAGCTACGGTGAACTCCGTACAACTCATTTTCACGCTGGGATTGATCTGAGAGTCGGTGGAGTATCAGGTGCTTCTGTTTTTGCTGCAAAATCAGGTTATATCTCCAGGATATCTGTATCTCCAACAGGATACGGAAATTCTATATATATAACTCACAAAGATGGAATGACCACACTTTACGGACATTTGCATGATTTTGCTCCTGCAATTGCAAAATGGGTAAGAGAGAGACAATATGAAATGGAATCATTCAGTGTTAATCTTTACCCTGACTCACTGATTTTCCCATTAAATAGAGGCGATTTTATTGGCAGGGCAGGCAATTCAGGTTCATCAGGAGGGCCTCACCTTCATTTTGAAGTCAGAGATACTGAGACTCAGATTCCCCTGAATCCGATAACCGAGGCTGGGATTAATGTCCCGGACAACATCCCTCCGGTAATTAATAAAGTAAATTTCTACTCTATATCAAACCCTTTTACGCTGCCTAAAAGAGAGCTGCTTGCAAGTTATACAGGAGAATGGCCGGATATAATCCCTGTAAGTGATACATTTTATGTGGCAGTAGCATCTATAGACAAACAGAATAATACCTCTGCGCGCTTAGCTGTCTCTCATTACAAATATTATCTGAATGACTCTCTAATTTTTTCATTTATACCGGACAGAGTTCCCTTCGATCAGGGCAGATATATTAATAGTGTTGTAGAGTATAGCGAAAAACAGTTAAACGGGGTAAGCATGATTAAAAGTTTTGTTGAACCGGGAGGCGGACTTAAACAGAATATTGAATCTGCAGGGAGCGGATTGTTTGTATTGACTGATGATAATGAACATAATGTAAAAATTGAGGTGATTGATGAACATAATAATCTGACAAGAAGATTATTTAAGGTGAAAAGGGGGGATATAACCCAACATAGCCTGTTCACAGATTCTGCTGCTCTTGCCGGTGGTATTGTAATGCCTTGGTTTATCCCTAACAGATTTGAGTCTGACGGTATACGTTTTATGTTGCCACCCGGAGCACTGTACAGTTCAATTCTCTTTACTGCAGAATCAATCACATTTAACGGCAAACCTGCCTGGAGAGTACATAACAACTCAACACCTCTGCATAACCCTGCAAGAATAGCTCTGAATGCAGACCATATTCCTCAGCGCCTTACAGATAAGGCTGTAATTGCAACTATTAACAGCAATGGCACAACATCCTCAATCGGAGGTACATTCAAAAATGGGTGGGTTGAATCATCTACCGGAACTTTTGGCAATTTTACCATTATAGTTGACACTGTCCCTCCCAAGATAAGTGCTACATTTAAAGAGGGCAGCAATCTTGCCGGGAGAGCATATATCAGATTTACAGTGACTGATGATATATCCGGAATATCTGAATACGGGGTTGTGATTGACGATAAATGGATTCTTACGGCTTATGACCCCAAAAACAGGAGGCTTGAAACGGAACTCAAATCTGATAAAATCAGCCGAGGTAAAAGACACACAATTGTTTTAACAGTTTCAGACAGAAAAGGAAATACAAATACATTTAAAAGCTCATTTATATGGTAAGAATAATTGGTTTAATGTCGGGTACCTCTCTTGATGGACTGGATATGTGCTATACAGAGTTTAATCTGGACGGAGGTAAGTGGAGCTACAGGATTCTTAAAGCAGAGTCCGAAGATTATCCTTCTGATATTAAGGATAAACTGGCAAATGCACAATCAATGACTGCTCTGGAATATGCTTTGTTTAACTCTGATTACGGCCTTTATCTTGGATCGAGAGTTAAAAATTTCATTGAGAAGTACAACCTGAAACCTAATTATATCGCATCTCACGGCCACACAATTTTTCATCAGCCTTCGATAAGATTCACAGCCCAGATAGGATCCGGAGCAGGAATTGCGGCTGAAAGCGGGGTTGATACAATCTGTGACTTCAGAACAACAGATGTTGCTCTCGGAGGGCAGGGTGCACCCCTTGTCCCTATAGGAGACCGCAATCTATTCCCGGAATTTTCATACTGTCTTAATATGGGTGGATTTTCGAACATCTCATTTGATAAGGGCGAAGTGAGAATTGCGTACGATATCTCGCCCGTCAATTATGTTCTAAACCACTACACAAGATCAATAGGTCTTGAATATGATAAGGATGGAGAGATTGCAAGAGGCGGGATAATTGACAAAAAGTTGCTTGAATCACTGAATAATCTGGATTTTTACACTAAAAGCGGACCTAAATCACTTGGAAGAGAGTGGGTTGAGGAGGTTGTGATACCCCTTATCGATTCTTCAGATATCAGATTAGAGGATAAACTTGCAACATTCTGTGAACACGTGGCTCTCCAGATTGGTAGTCATATCAAAGGGGGTAAAGTCCTTCTGACAGGAGGCGGAGCGTTTAATAAATATCTTGTTGAGAGGATGTCTGTAAATGCACCTCAATGTGAGTATTTTGTTCCTGATGCAATGACCGTGAATTTTAAAGAGGCACTTATTTTTGCATTTCTTGGCGCTCTGTATGCACACGACATGCCTAACTGTTTAAGTTCAGTTACCGGTGCAAAATACGATAATATTGGAGGTGCGCTGTATAAAGCAGGCATTTAACAATAATAATTTTTGGTATCTAAAAATAAATTTCTATTTTTGCAGTCCCAAAAAAGCAACCTCTTACAGGAACACAGGAGTCAGTAATGTTGCGCTAATATGTTAAAAACAATGGATTTAATTAAAATTGCACAAGAGGCATTTGCCGTAGAGGTAAATCAGTTACCCGATTTTAAAGCGGGTGATACCATTACCGTTACATACAAAATCAAAGAGGAGAACAAAGAGCGTCTTCAGAAATATCGCGGTGTGGTTATTCAAAGAAAAGGTACCGGTTCTACAGAAACCTTTACCGTACGTAAAATTTCAAACGGAATAGGTGTTGAGAGAATTTTTCCTATCACATCACCATTCATTGATTCTATTGAAGTAAACAAACGTGGTAAAGTACGCAGAGCAAGAATTTTCTACCTAAGAAAACTTACCGGTAAGAAAGCTCGTATTAAAGAGAGAAAGTACGTCGCAGTTAAAGAGGTTGTCTCTGAATAACCTTCAGACTGGAAATATATTGGCCCCGTAGCTCAACTGAATAGAGTATCTGACTACGGATCAGACGGTTACAGGTTTGAATCCTGTCGGGGTCACGATTGTTAATCAAAAAATTCCGCTAACATAATGTTAGTGGATTTTTTTTTATGTAAAATTTTTTAACTTTAATATGGATTTCAACTCCTCGTTACACAATATCATGTGTAATTGCCTGCAGTCGCGGGGAGATATGTAGTAATAATCAGGCTTTGTAAGTTTACAAAGCGAATACATATTTTTAAAACAAGAGGAGGTTTAAAATGAAACCACTGCGTTTTTACATCATTTTTATTGCACTTCTGCTGATTTTTTCTGATTGCAGCAAAGAGAATAACAAAACCGGAGTATTAAGATTCAGGGGCGCCAATCCCTTGGCATCTGGTCAGAATTCAATCGCTCAGACCGTTATAACCGGAATGGGTGTAGACAATCCACTTTTGACAGGTCATACAACAGCATGCAGAACTATAAGTCTGAGACTTACAGTAGGCGATGTCTGGATATCCAAAGGAGAGGTTAAGGCAGGAGGATCCGATAATCTTGAATGGGTAAGGATAACAAAAAGTACCAACACCCAGGCAAAATTATTTGAGGATATCTCTTTTGAAGATGTTGAGGTCCCCGAAGGAACTTATAAAAGCATAAAAATTATATTTAAGAACATCTTTTACAGATATTGTACTCTGGTTGCAAACTCATCTGTATCCTATGAATTTTTGGAGACAATGGGATCCTATTCTGCTGGATGTGATCCAAATGATCAGACTTGGGCAAAAACTAATTATTTTGGACCGGATGGAAATCATATTATTGGTACGAGCGGTAAATTTGAACTGGTCGCTCCGGGAGAGAAAGTTGCACCTGTTGTGGTAGTAGAAGGTAAAGTTGCTGTAGTAACATGGAGAATGGGAGCAGGTGCAACAGTACCTTGTACAACTTATATTATTGACGTAAACGATAACCGTCAATGGGATTGCGGAACAGACTCAATGGATTTTGAGTGTCCTCCGGAGGTTCAGTACATGTGGGATTTTGTTTTTAGTTACCAGTAAAGACAAATAGTGTAAACCATTTTTTAGCTCCAGCCCCAAGGTTTACCGGGTGTGTCAACTTCTCTTTTGAGATCAAATTTTATTGAGAAGATACGGTCTGTATTTATTCGTCTCAGGTTATATGTGAAGTAATCTCCGGGAACGAAATCGATCCACCATACATTGGTTATTGCTCCGGGTATCATTTCGGCAGTCTCCTGGTCTGCAGGAAATATCTGGCTGATACACGATCCGTAGTTTTGAGTCTTGCCTCCGTACATTGTAAGTTTATCAGGAGTACCATCCGGATGTCTGTGATCGTGTTTCAGAATTATTCCTGTCTCATCTTTTGTAAATACCCAGGTTCTTGAACTGTCATTTCCTACGAAAAACGGGATATTTACAACATCCTGTTCACATGATAAAATGTGCATGAGAAGCCTTTTCCCTGCAAATATGGTATCGTTTGCAGGAGCAGATATAATTGTTCCTTCAAAAGCCTTTCCTTTTAACTTCTGAAGTTCACACCAAAAGATCTCCTGAGTTGAATCTCTTGCTGTAACTGTACTCTCTTCGATAGCGTCTGCCTCTCGTTGTAATGCGGTTGATTTTCTTTTTGAAGGGTCACAAGAGGTTAAAATTAAAGTGATTAATAGAGTTGCAGTTAAAAAAATAATAGCTTTACCTGTTTGGTTCTCTCTGACTTTCATCTTGTAAATTTTTAATTTTAAGTTTAGGTTTATTTATCGAATTCTTTTTCTGAATAATCCGGAAATTCCTCTGCCAAATTCTTCGAAACTTTGATAGTCATGTGTTAAGTTTCTTGTAATATAATCTTCTCCCTTAATAATCCCTTGGATAGGATATATAAGCATGAAATTATTGGATGTAAAGTATTGGTCAAGGTACTCGGGAATTTTTGACATTTTTTTATGATAGGAGGGCCTTTCCGGCCTGCTCATTATTATTATGAGGTTATCATCAGTTTTTATCTCTTTACTTATGATAAGGAAATCATCCCAATTATTGAAACGGGTAAACTGAACAGCTGCCGGAAACTGTTTCTGTACCTCTTTAATAAAACTGATTGTTTTGTTACAAGCATAAAAATGCAATTCAGTTCCGGTATTTCTGCCGATATTCCAGATTCTCATCAGCCAGATTGCAAAGCCCTCTTCGCTTTCAGCATATTGAGGGACAACAATGATGTGTCTTTTTATGGTTGCAAGTGGTTGAGTTGATTTGTAAATTATTGTTGTTGTATTGCATTGTGATAACACGCCCTCTGCAAGATCTCCAAGAAAAGTAGATGATATATTCTTTTTCACATGAAGTCCTAAAATCATGTCAGTGATTTTATGCTCACGTATGACATTAATTATTCCATTAACGGGATTTATGTCATATCTCATAAGTTCGTGAATATAATTATCTGTTGCAGCAGCTATGACAGATGCTCTTTCCAATATCTTTCTGGCCCTCTTGTCTGCTGATTCACTAACATGATTGTCATCAATTATATTTAAAGCATACAGCCACTTTCTGTTGTTATTACTCTTAACTGTAAGCCCTAGATTTACAAGTTCATCAGTAGTGTCAAATGAATTAATCGGGATCAGTATCCGCTCTTTTATTTTGTTTTCTGTTACAGTCCCGCTCTCCTCTTCAACAGCAATTACTTTTGCTCCGCTTTGAGTGACAAATGATGATATTGTACATGTTACCAGAATCATCAGAATTGTTCCATTTAATACGCTGTCATTTAAGAGTCGTATTATATTGCCATCCTGATCCGTTCCAAGAATAACGTTGTAGCCAACTAATACAGCAGCAAGTGTTGCGGCAGCTTGTGCATTACTGAGCCCAAAAATTAGATTCCTTTCCGCCTTTGTAAAACCAAAACTTTTTTGTGTTATCCAGGCTGCAGTAAACTTCGAAAATGTTGCCATAATACTCATAATCAGGGCAACTTTGATTGTGTCTAAACCGGTAAAAAAGACCCGGAAATCAATCAACATTCCAACACCTATTAAGAAAAAGGGGATAAACAATGCATTTCCTACAAATTCTATCCTGTTCATTAAAGGAGATGTATGTGGAATAAGCCTATTGAGAGCGAGCCCTGCAAGGAATGCTCCGATAATTGCCTCTACACCTGCAGATTCGGCCAGAAATCCGGCCAGAAATACCATCCCAAGTACAAAAATGTATTGTAATGTGTTCTCAGTGTAGTTTTTGAAAAACCAGCGAGCTACAACAGGAAATAAAAAAGTGATAATTAGTGCGAAAACCACAATTGATACAGAGAGTTTTATCCAGAAGCCGCCGTCAATTACCCCGGTTGATGTGCCAACGATAATGGCGAGAACCAGAAGTGCAAGTGTGTCGGTAATGACTGTTCCACCAACTGTTATGTTTACTGCTCTGTTTTTAATTACACCGAATTTACTGGCAATAGGGTATGAGAGCAGAGTGTGTGAGGCAAACATACTTGCCAGAAGAATTGATGTTGGAAGTGTGAATTTTAAAAGATATACTCCCGATAATGTGCCAAGGATCATTGGGATTATAAATGTAATCAATCCAAATATCAGGCTCTTTTTGCTGTTTTTTTTGAATTCAGCGATATCGATCTCAATTCCTGCAAGGAACATTATATATAACAGTCCTACCGTTCCGAAGAGAAGTATACTGCTGTCTCTTTCCATCAGAAAGAGTCCGTTAGGGCCTATTATTGCACCGGCAATAATAAGGCCTATAAGGTGAGGAATTTTAAATTTATTGAATATTATCGGAGCAAACAGAATAATGAAGAGAATAAGTGCAAATATGAGAACTGGATTCTCAAGCGGTAATTTAAAACTATCTCCGATTATTGCCAGTAACATAATATCTGCCTTTAAATTAGCGGACTCAGAAGTCTTGCAAAAGACTCTTTAATCTGGTTCGTTCTGCTTCTCTTAGCCCATTTGGAACTTGCAAGTGGCTTGCATTTCTCGGTGTCCTTAAAGAACTGTTCGTCTATTTGTTGTGTGATCTCTTTGTTGTATATTATTCCTGTTATTTCAAAATTATGATCTAGAGATCTGTTGTCCATATTAGCTGAGCCTACAATGCAGAAACTTCCGTCAATTGAAATAACTTTGGAGTGGTTAAAACCCTTTGAATACAGGTATACTTTTACACCAGCCTCTAAAAGTTCTGTAGCATATGACATTGTGCACCAGTGTGCAATACTGGTATCAGATTTTTCAGACAACATAATTGATACCTCGACTCCACCCATAGCTGCAATTTTAATTGCATTCAGAATTGATTCGTTAGGGGTAAAATAGGGTGTTATAATATTAATATTCTTCTTTGCTTTGGAAATTGCTGCAAAGTAACATTGCATAATGCTTGCCCAATCACTGTCAGGGCCAGAAGTAATTATTTGACAATGTATGTTTTTATTATCCGGTTCAAGGCTGAAAAACTCCTCGGACTGTGGCATCGGATAATATTTTTTTCGTTTGTTAAACTGTCTGTTAATGATAAAATATCTGTCCAGTAAAAAACTTGATTGCATTGCAGCTACCGACTCTCCCGTAACCTTAATGTGGGTATCACGCCATTCGGCAAAATTCCCGCCGTTATAATACCTGTCGGCAATATTAACTCCTCCTATAAATCCTGTAACACCGTCAATAACAAGTATCTTTCTGTGATTTCTATAATTTACCTTAGAGGTTGGCGTTAAAAATTTAACAGGAGAAAAGTTTAACAGTTCAATTCCATTTTTGATAAGAAAATTTTTATAATCAGATGATAATCCCCAGCATCCTACATCATCTATGATCACCCTTACCTCTATTCCATCTTTTGCCTTATCTGCCAGAAGATTTTTAAATCTGTTGCCTGTAATATCATCTTCAATAATATATGATTGAAGGTGGATGTGTTGCTTTGCAGCAGAGATTGCCGAGTACATTGCATCAAGAGCCTCCTTACCGTGGAAAAATATATGAATGTCAGAGTTAGTTCCTAATGTGCTTTTACTGCTGCGCAGATTAAGCATTATGAGATTTTTGTACGGTTTTAAATGGTCGGGAAGATAAGATGGGTTTGTACGAAGATGCTTGAGTTGGTTATTAGCAAAAATCCTTCTTACTCTTTCGTCGCGTACACCTTTTCTGTTAAATATTTTTCTTTTACGAAAGTTCTGGCCGAAAAAAAGATAGAGTAAAAGACCTATATAGGGTAGCAGCAACATAACCACTATCCATGAAAGTGATTTTACAGGATCTAGTTTCCTGTATATAATTATTATTGAAGCGTATATGGCGATAGCCAGATACAAAAGGTAGAGAATTATTGAAAAAATCTCCCAAAAAGGCATATTAAATCAACTTTATACAATTAATTCTTTTGGGCAACATACATTATTGCAACTCCCCCTGTAAGGGAGGTGTAATTGATGTTTGTAAACCCAAAATGCTCAAGTTCAGAAGCAAATTCCTGATATTGAGGGAATGTGCTTACCGATAGTGGAAGATAGCTGTAAGCATGCTTATCTTTTGATATTATCTTGCCAATAAGAGGCAGAAGTTTAAGAAAGTAGAGGCCGAAAAACCACTTCCAGATTTTATTGCGAGGAGTTGCAAATTCAAGAATAGCCAGAGTACCTCCGCTTTTCAGAACTCTGTTTATCTCCAGAAGGGACTCTCCTCTGTTCTCAAAATTTCTTATCCCAAAACCGATTGTTACTGCATCAAATGTTGAGTCCTCCAAAGGAATTGAGTCTGCTGATGCACAAATAAACTGAGGAGGATTTATTTTTGATGGAAACTTTTCACTTAATGTATATCTCTCACACTTCTCGTTTGCAATATCCATCATCTTTTGGGCAATATCCAGTCCGGTAACTTCAATTCCCCTTTTGTACAGAGCAAAAGTTAAATCTCCTGTTCCGCATGCAATATCGAGTACTTTGTGCGGATTTTTTGAAATTACTCCCGATATCAGTTTTTTTCTCCAGCGTTTATCTATTCCGAACGATAAAAGATGATTGAGCAAATCATAACTCCCGGCAATGTTGTTGAACATAGCTGAAATGTTCTCTCTCTCTTTATTGATCTTGATACTCATTCTAATCCAGGTAGTCTTTTATATATCCGAAAGAGAGGTCATCCATTCTAAGCTCCCCTTTTGTAACATGCCCCAGAAGTGTTATTTCAAGCCCGCTGTTATAGATATAATCTACAAATTTACCCTCCTTTTCTGCAGAGACACTTACCAGAATCGCCTGGTTTTTATCTTTAAATAAAAAGTCTTTTTCAGACATTTCGGAATCGGAAGTTATATCAAAACCGAGTTTTTTAACAGAACAGCTTTCAAGAAGTCCCGCAAATAATCCGGCTCTGTCCAGTGTGTGGGCACTTGAAATCATGCCCTGTTCGATAACATCAAGAACTACCTCAATTGTAGAGCTGTTATCTTCGTATTTTCCTTTATAATCTCCTAGTAGATAGATAGTATCTCCCTTTTTACTGAACTTCATGGTAAGCTTATGCACTCCTTTGCCAAAGATCTCATCATATGGCTCTTTGGAGTATTCAGAGATGCTTTCGTGAAGTTGAGTACTTTGAGAAAGAATCTCTGCTATCTCGTTAAGATTATCGGTTTGTGAAATCTGTTTTCTGAAATTTTCGTTCATTGCAAAAGGTTTATTTTTTTGCTAAGTTACAAAAAATAATTCTATATTTGCAGTCCCTAAGCCCAGATGGTGAAATTGGTAGACACGCTACTTTGAGGGGGTAGTGCCGGTTACGGTGTGCAAGTTCGAGTCTTGTTCTGGGCACCACCAAAAAGAGAGAGACTCCGCAAACATATACTGTTGCGGAGTATTTTTTTTATACAAATGGCCTAACTTTACAAACCAATTTACTGCAATATGAAAATTGTATTTCTTGATGCCGCAACACTTGGCTCTGATGCCGATTTCACTCCAATTTCCAGCAAAGGAGAGCTGACTCTGTATGATTATACTCCATCTGAACTTATTAAGGAGAGGATAACAGGTGCCGATATTGTTATAGTGAATAAGACTGTGATTACAGCTGATATAATTGATTCATCTTCAACCCTGAAAAAGATATGCGTAGCAGCTACAGGGATAAACAATATTGATACGGAATATGCTCGCCTTAAGGGAATTCCTGTACTTAACGTTGCGGGCTATTCTACCAAAAGCGTTACACAGATTACATTCTCGGCACTGCTTTCACTTGCATGCAATATGGTTCAGCATGACAGGGCTGTTAAATGTGGTGAGTATTCAGGAAAAGGATTGTTTACCTGGCTGAATGCCCCTTTTAATGAGCTTAGTGGTAAAAATATCGGTATTATCGGCATGGGTGCAATTGGTCAGGAGGTCGCCAAAGTTGCAACCGCTTTCGGAATGAATGTGAGCTACTTTTCTACTTCGGGAACCTCTCATTGTACTATGTACCCATCACTCTCTCTTGAAGAGTTGCTCGAATGGAGTGATGTATTATCTGTGCACGCGCCTCTGAATGATAAAACTAACAGACTGATAGGGGAGAAGGAGTTGATGATGATGAAGAAGAGTTCTTTCTTACTTAATATGGGAAGAGGAGGCATTGTTTGCGAAAAGGCTTTGGCTGATGCAATAGACAATGAGATAATTGCAGGTGCCGCTGTTGATGTTTATACTGTTGAACCGATTCCGGAGAATCATCCGTTTTTGGGAGTTAAAAGGGCTGACAGATTAATTCTTACTCCACATATTGCCTGGACAAGTATTGAGGCCAGAGAAGCTTTGATTAAAGGTATAGCTGCAAATATCAGCTAAAAAAGAGATATCCTGAGTACTATTTAAGAGGGGAGTTTGGCTCCTTCTTCATATAGTTGTACTCCAGGCGATCAACAAGGCGGGGAAAAAATTTATTCAGAATTACTAAAAATTTTCCAACGGGAGTCAGAATAACCTCTGCCTTCCGTTTTTTTATTCCATTAATAAGATGGTTTGCACACTCTGCCGCACTCATCATCTTATCCTCTTCGCGAGGAGTCTCCCCTTGTCTGCTTCCATCTGCAATGAGAGCCTTTTCCCTTATTTCTGATGTGGTAAAGCCGGGCGCGAAAATCATAAAGTGGATATCATCTTTGAGGTGTTCTACCCGAAGTGTGTCAATAAAACCGTAAACAGCAAATTTTGATGCAGAATATCCTGTCCTGGCCGGAAGTCCTTTATATCCGGCTATCGATATAACCCCCACGACAGAGCCTTTGCTGTTTAAAATATGGGGCAGGGCATATTTTGTACAATATACCGTGCCCCAAAAATTAACATCCATAAGTTGTTTGATTACACTTAAATCTGAATCTTTAAAAAGTGCCCTCATAGATATGCCTGCGTTATTTACAAGGATATCAATTTGTCCGAACTTTTTAATTGTTTCATTGATAAGATTTTTACAGTCCTCTTCATTAGTGACATCACATTGCACAGATAGTACAGGAGTGTTTAAATTTAATTCCAACTCCTTTAATTTGTCTATTCTGCGGGCGGCTAAAACAACCTTACATCCGTTACCGGCAAACGCTTCTGCTGCGGCTTTGCCTATCCCGGAACTGGCCCCTGTGATTATTACAACCTTATCTTTAAGCATAGTCATTTAAATTATAAAGCCATATCCTTCATCTCTTCACTTTTGTATAGACCTGCCTGAAGCTTTTTCTGGATTTCTCCAAAAGCATCCAGTGTGTACTGTACATCTTCTAAAGAGTGCATTGCTGTTGGTATCAGTCGGAACATAATAACACCCTTAGGAACAACAGGATACACAACAACAGAACAGAAAATTTTATAGTTCGTTCTAAGATCTACAAGGATATTAGTTGCTTCAGGTACATTCCCTTCCAGAAAAACAGGAGTAACACATGCCTCAGCCTTTCCGATATTAAAACCTCTCTCTCTCAGACCATGTTGCATAGCCCTGGTTACTGTCCAGAGTTTCTCTCTAAGCTCCGGCATCGTTCTTATCATATCAAGCCTTTTGAGTGCCCCCTCTACCAAAGGCATAGGCAGTGACTTGGCGTAAATTTGTGACCTGAGGTTATATCGTAAGTAATTAATTATCTCTTTAGGACCGGCTACAAACCCTCCGATGCAGGCCATTGCCTTTGCAAATGCACCAAAATAGAGATCAATCTGATCCATGCAGTTATAATATTCAGATGTGCCACGGCCATTATCTCCCATAACTCCGAATCCGTGAGCATCATCTATAAGAATTCTGAACTGATATTTTTTCTTAAGCTCCACAATTTTATCAAGTATGCCAAGATCTCCCGTCATTCCGTAAACACCTTCGGTAATCAGCAAAATTCCACCTCCTGTCTCTGCTACGATCTTGGTTGCTCTGGCAAGTGCTTTTTCACACTTTTCAATATCGTTGTGAGGGTACACTATGCGCTGCCCCATGTGAAGTCTTACTCCATCCATTATACATGCATGAGCTTCAGAGTCATAAACAATAATGTCGTGTCTGTTAACCAATGCATCGATAGTGGAAACCATTCCCTGATAACCGAAGTTGAAGAGATAAGAGTCCTCTTTGAGTTCGAATTCTGCAAGTTCCTTTTCAAGCTGTTCGTGCAACTCAGTGTGACCAGACATCATTCTTGCACCCATAGGGTAACCAAGACCCCATTTTTCTGTAGCCTCAGTATCTACTCTCCTTACCTCCGGATGGTTTGCAAGCCCCAGATAGTTATTGAAAGTCCATGCAAGAACTTCTGTTCCGTTAAAAGTCATTTTGGGTTGTATCTGACCCTCAAGTTTGGGAAACATAAAATATCCGTGAGCTTTTTTACGGTACTGACCAAGCGGGCCGCCTTCGTCGTTCTTTATCCTGTCAAAAATGTCCATTGTATTGATTTGTTATGTGTATCTTATTCTTTGTCCAATTCTTAGAATTGATGTTCTTTTAATTCTGTTCAGAGAGCAGAGCTTTGTTATTGAAATCCCTGTCCTGATGGAGATTCTTCCAAGGGTATCTCCTTTGCGAACAGTCCAGAATCTGATTTTATCAATCTCTTTTTTATATTCAAAATGGTTTGCATTCAGAGCCAGAATCTGGTTTTTTAATTCAAATCTCTCAAAATCTATTATGTCGTTGGGGTTAATCGGGTTCCCAAGATATCTTAGTTCGAAGTGGAGGTGATATCCGGTTGAACGTCCGGTGTTCCCTCCCAAACCGACAGATTTCCCGGCAATCAGGGTGTCTCCGGGTTTAACTGTAATTTTATTCAGATGGGCGTATAGTGTTTCAAGTCCGTTAAAATGTCGTATCAGCACATAGTAACCGTAATCTCTTGCCCTTTTTGTTATTCTTACTACCCCGTCAAAAGCGTTGTAAACACTATCACCTCTGTGCACCTTAAGATCTATACCGTAGTGATATCTCCATTTTCTGAATCCGAAATTTGAAGTAACATAACTTTTAACCGGAGAATAGAAACTACTCAGGTCAATCTTAACAGTGTCCTTCATATCCACCAGACTTACCTGATATGGATTAATTTTGGTATCACTCCAGATATCGTACTCCTCCGGCATTTCGGTAAAATCAATAGCTCTGAGGTAATCAGAAATCGGAACGATTTCTCTTTTTAACCAGATACATAAAACAGAATCGGACAAATCCGATGGAAAAGGTAAGGGTTCAGGCAGTGATCCGGTAATAACATCAGGAATAGTAAAAAAGAGAGCCTTTTTTCTCAGGGAAAATGCACCTGCCGTATTGACAAATGCACTCACCAGTAAAAGTATCAGTATCTTTTTTATTAATCTATGCATCAATCTTTGCGTATTTTGCATGAGTCTCAATAAATTCTCTTCTTGGAGGGACCTCGTCGCCCATTAGCATGGAGAATATCCTGTCTGCCTCTGCAGCATTGTCAATGCTGACCTGGCGGAGAAGTCTTGATTCTGGATTCATGGTTGTATCCCATAGCTGCACTGCGTTCATCTCTCCAAGACCTTTGTATCTCTGAACATGAACTCCGGTCTCTTTACCTTTACCTATTTTTTCAATAGCATCTTTTCTCTCCTCTTCATTCCAGCAATATTGTTCCTGTTTGCCTTTTCTTACAAGATAGAGTGGTGGAGTAGCGATGTAAACATGACCGTTTTTAATGAGGTCTTGCATAAAGCGGAAGAAAAATGTGAGAATAAGCGTTGCAATGTGACTACCATCGACGTCGGCATCGGTCATTATTATGACTTTGTGGTATCTTAGCTTTGTAAGGTTTAACGCTTTACTGTCCTCTTCTGTCCCTATTGTAATGCCTAAAGCTGTATAGATATTCCTGATCTCATCGTTTTCGAAGACTTTGTGTTCCATCGCCTTCTCTACGTTAAGAATTTTTCCTCTCAGGGGCAGAATAGCCTGGAAATTTCTATCCCTGCCACTTTTTGCAGTACCGCCAGCAGAGTCTCCCTCAACAAGAAAAATCTCAGATACCATAGGGTCTCTGTTGGAACAGTCTGCAAGTTTACCAGGCAAGCCCGAGCCGGACATTACAGTTTTTCTTTGAACCATCTCTCTTGCCTTTCTGGCTGCATGCCTTGCGGTTGCGGCAAGTATAACTTTGTCGATGATGTTTTTAGCATCTTTGGGGTTCTCTTCCAGATAATTATCCAGAGCAAGTGTTGTAGCTTGTGACACTGCAGCAGTTACTTCGGAGTTTCCAAGTTTGGTCTTTGTCTGGCCCTCAAACTGAGGCTCTGCAACCTTAACAGAAATTATGGCAGTAAGTCCTTCGCGAAAGTCAGAGGCATCAATTTCGAATTTGAGCTTTGCCAGCATTCCGTTTTTATCTGCATAATTCTTTAAAGTTGTAGTAAGTCCACGCCTGAACCCGGAAAGGTGAGTGCCTCCCTCTATTGTGTTTATGTTGTTTACATATGAGTGAATATTCTCGGCGAAGCCACTGTTATACTGCATCGCTATTTCGATCGGAACTCCCGTCTTATCAGTTTCCAGATAAATTGGTTTTTCGGTGAGTTTATCCCGTGTGCCGTCCAGATACTGAACAAATTCCAGTAAGCCTTTTTCGGAATAGAAAATCTGGGTGGTATCATCTGATTTTTCGATATCCTCTCCGTTTTCTCCCTCTTCCGATGCTCTGAGATCGGTAAGTGAAAGTCTGACCCCTTTGTTAAGGAAGGCAAGCTCTCTTAAACGGGTTGCAAGAATTTCATAATTAAAGGTGGTGCCCATGACGAAAATTTCAGGATCCGGAAGGAATGTAATCTCCGTGCCAGTTTTGTCTGAATCACCTACAACAACTACAGAATACTGGGGAATCCCTCTTGAGTACTCCTGACGAAAATGTTTTCCCTCCCTGTGGATGTCGGCAATAAGTAAAGTAGAAAGTGCATTCACGCAGGAAACACCAACCCCGTGAAGACCTCCGGATACTTTATAAGAATCTTTGCTGAATTTTCCACCAGCGTGAAGCACTGTCAGAACAACTTCAAGAGCAGATCTGCCCTCCTTTTCATGAATTCCGGTAGGAATACCCCGGCCGTTATCTTTAACTGTAACGGAGTTGTCAGGGTTAATAATTACTTCGATTTCTGTACAGTAGCCGGCAAGCGCCTCATCTATTGAGTTATCAACTACTTCATATACTAAGTGGTGCAGCCCTCTCGATCCAACATCTCCGATATACATTGAGGGTCTTTTTCTTACCGCCTCTAAACCTTCCAGTACCTGAATACTCTCGGCGGAGTATTGGTTTCCGGCTGCAACGGGTTCCTTTTCCATCATATTTTTAGCTAATTTTTAAAGAAGACAAAGATATGAAAAATGGACAAAAAAACCTAATAATTTATAAGAAATTATCAGGTGTAAATACATTCATAATGTGCTAAATATTAAAATGTTAGATTAAGACCCAGACCTCCGTTTAAACCAGGCATAGAGTAGGCAGAGATAAATATCACCTGAGAGTTCAGAAGATTATTAACCCTGAGAAAGAAAGAGAGGTTTTTGTTGTGGACGTAAGTCAATTCAATATTTACAAGAGTATAAGATGGTATGTATGTTTTTTGTGGATTGTAAACGGAGCTGATGATATCGGGAAGAGAGATTGCAGGGCTTTTTTTTCTGTATTCTGCATCAAAATTGACAACTATTCTCTCTCTCCAGTTGTATCTGATATTGGATCGTAATTCAAGCGGAGAGTAGTTGTAATGGTTATTTGTCATGTTGTTCTCATCTCTGAAAGAGTATAGGTCAAATCCTGCACCGGCTTCTAATCGGTCGGAAATCCATTTTAAATCGGCTCCTATTCCGGTTCGTTTCTCGTGAGCATAAACTGCATCATAGCTGTTACCCGGCATATTAGTTCCGCCATACTGAGCCGGAATGGAATAGAAATATATCTGATTATTGTATTCGTAATAACCTCCGTATATGTTGTATGATAATCTGTCAAAAATCTTTCCCTTAAATCCACCCCTTGCAATTACGGGTTGCTCTGTATTTTTAATCTCAGTCCCGGGATGAATCCATGGATTCAAGTTGAGCAGTTTGTTGTAAGTATTAAAGCAATTCTTCCCATCAATCCCCGCATATATCCAAAAATTCTCTTTTACAATTTCATAGGATGCCATTCCTC
Source organism: Bacteroidales bacterium (assembly GCA_036677745.1). Lineage (GTDB taxonomy): Bacteria > Bacteroidota > Bacteroidia > Bacteroidales > UBA932 > Bact-08. The sequence continues at coordinate 146,424 of JAVBVW010000003.1, read as the reverse complement.
TGAAGTATATATTGTAATCTTTTTCAGATTCATTCCACCATATGTTATACTTTAACCCCGCTTCAAAATTCCATCTGTTGCTTTTAAAGATATAACGCGGGAACAATTCAAGATTTGCACGTCGAGTTGATTCAATTCTGCTGAGTGTTGATTCTTCGTAAGTTATTCCTGCTAGTATTTTGTTGGAATTACCAAATCCGCTGCCAATGAGTGCAGTGAGACTCAGGTTGTTCTCTTCTGCCTCTTTGGTTGTGTATGTTTCGGGAAGATTGAGGAAGGTAAAACGTGCATCACTCTTTAATGCATTGTATCCTACATTTAATCCGTATATAAAAGTATTGGGATCCGGATTGGATGATTTGATATAAAAACTGCCACTGTATATATTGCCTCTTATAGACATTGAATCTTTCAAATAGGACCTGCTGTGTGGTTCAGCTATTCCTGAATAACTGCTGAGATTGTTTCTGAATGACCCGTTTATTCCGGTTTCGCCTGTTTTCCATTTATAAGAAAATTTAACTCCGGCTTCATTTTTATATGAGGGGGCGTAGTACTTTTGAGGACTCAGTATTATTTTATTATTTTCTGTTATTGTTCCCGGGAGTTTGCCGTGATATGATTCATGGTTTCCGTAAAACAGCAGCGAGAGGGACTTGGAAAGTCGGGGTTGAATATAAAGTTGCCCTGAGGGATTAAGAGGAAAGTTACTTGAGGCCCTTAAAAATAGTACAGGACTTTTTGCTTTAACTTCACTTTCAATGGAAGCCGATGGGAGAGGTGAAAATTCATAAAGATCCTTAATAGGCTTATCGAATATTGAATATTTAAAACTCATATCAAATATTCCCAGAGAGTCCGCGAATGTAGAGTAAAGCTTCCCTTTTGTTATCTCCAGCAGTTTGGCGTCATAATCTCTTTTGACTTCGAGTGTAGGGTCGATTTTTTGCTGAGCATAAGTAATGGATGAAAAACTCAGTAGTAATAATGTATATTTAAGTCTTGTATTTCTAATCTTTCTCATACCGCCAGTTTTATTTCTTTTCGGATATTTTTGCCAGTCTCATTTTAAGCTGCTCTTCTATATCATCTTTCCCTTTAGGTTTATATGAATCCAGAATGCTCTTGTAGGTAGCCTCTGCCTGTTCCCAGTTTTCCCTTTCGGCAAATGTGTCTCCAAGTAAAATATAACTCTTTGCCAGCCAATAGCTTTGAGGGGATCTGCTATCTGCAAAAGAATAAACATCTTTTTCGACTTTAGCAAAGTCCCCTTTATCAAATGCGTCAGAAATAAGAAGATATGTACTTTCAGCACCTTCGGGGCCGATTTTATCCTTTGAGAGTTCTTTGAGATATGGGATTGATTTTGCTCTGTCACCAAGCAGCCAGTATGATTTTGCAAGAACATATTTAACCCTCTTTCTCTCTGTATCTGTTATATTTAAAGACTCACTTTTCATCCCTTCTGCTATAGCGTTTTCATATTGCTTATCCATGTAGAACGAGTTCATCTTTCCAAGTTGAGCCTCTGTTTTGTTATTTTCCAGCTGAGCAATTCTGCTTAATGTTGAATATGCTTTATTTGCCTGTCTGTAATTCTCTATCTGGTATGATATTCTGGCGTAGTTAAGAGTTGCAAGTTCTGTGAATGAACCTTCACCAATCTCCATTACCTTTAGATAAGAGTCCAGTGCAAGTTCAGGTTTGCCTGTTTTGAGGTAGGATTCGCCCAGATAAAAATATGCCTGAGCACTCTTACCTCCTTCAGGGTAGCTCTTCAGGAATGAATTAAGTGAGCTCACCGCCTGCGCATAATTTCCTGACAGAAAATGTTTTTCTGCAGAATTAAAGATTATCAGCTCTCTCTCGTCCGTTGTTCTCACTTTAGATAGTCCCAGCCCGTCAAGAAAGGAGAGGAACTCTTCGGCCCTGCCCTCTTCCTGATAAATATTTTCCAGTCCTGAAATTGCAGCAGAAGCTTCGGGTGACTGAGGAGCTTGTTCAAGTATCCTCTTGTAATTTTCTGCTGCAGAATTGCTCTCTCCTCTGTTTAATGCAATTAAACCTAGTTCAAGCAACGCCTTAGGATAGAAATGTGTGCTGGTATAGTTATCCCTCAGCTCTATAAAATATGTTGTGGCATCAGAATAATTTCCTGTTTGTATAAGTGTTCTGCCCAGTTCGTATAAAACTTCAGGATAGAGATGAGAATCTCTGTTAAGTGAGAGAAGCCCTCTCAGCAGTTCAGATTTTCTGTTGTCGTCACCAAGCAGACCGTGAGCAATAGCCATCTGGAAAGTGGCATACTGCTTAAGAGAATTATTCCTACCGCTAACACCAGAAAAAGCTGTTATTGCCTCGGTATATTTTCTCTGCATAAAGAGACAGTCACCCAGACGCGTAACAGCTTCGTCGGCATATAAAATATCTCCGGCCGGCAGATTTAGATATCTTTTAAACCATGATTCAGCCTGTTGAAAGTTAGCAAGTTTAAAATATGAATATGCCAGATTGTAAATAGCTGTTGAGTACTCTCTGTTACCCCTGAAATTGGTATTTCCGTTAACAAGAGACAGGTTGATGTCGACTGATCTCTGGAACTTACTGTCTCTGTAATATGCTTCTGCAAGCCAGAATCTTGTTACGTTAAGCAAATTATTGTTGTAGCTTCCGTTTGTAATTGAGAGTTCGAATACGGGTATTGCCTCTCTGTATGCTCCAAGGTTTATAAGCTGCATGCCCCTCAGGAAAGTTGCTTTCTGTAAATTGACAATATCCTTTGAAGAAGGATTCTTTATTGTCCGAATAATTTCTATCGCCGATCTGTAATCTTGTTTCAGAAGATATGATGTAGCTATGTAATTCTGAATTTCGTTGAATTTCTGCTCAGTAGGAGAATATGTGTCAAGATATCTTCTGAAAACACCGATGTCTGAATTCAGGTCAAATGAGAGTTTTGCATAATTAAACATTGCATCCTCTTTTATGGTCAGATCATACATCCCCTCTGAGGCATACCTGAAACTGGCCAAAGCATCAATTTTGTTCTTGATTTCAATATAGCATCTCCCTAGGTGATATGATGCATTCTGTGACAAAGAGTCATCATCTCCCAGAATCTGCTTAAGTATTTCGATTGCCTGATCATATCTGTTCTGGGTGTAGGCGATGATTCCTGCGTAGTAGATATCCTTTCTTGTAATTTTAGTGCTCTCTGCAGAATACTTATCAAAGTAAAATTGTGCCTTCTCTGTGTCACCCAATGCAAAAAATGATTCGGAAACAACTCTGGCACTTTTAATTCTTAATTCACCAGTAAGTTGATTGTATAAACCTTCGCCGTTTTTTACCACAAAGTCAAAATCTTTGAGCATAAATTTGCTTTCCAGTATGTAATATTTTGCAAGAAGAGTAAACCTGGGATCTCTTTCAATACGGTTGAAAAGCTCTATAGCTTTATTGAAATCTCTCTTCATATACTCTATATGCGCAGAGTAGTATACAGCAGGATTTGAAAAACTCCCGAAAGGCAGCTTTGAAATTGCGGAAAAATTATCCAGCGCTTTTTGATTATTACCGGTTCGGAGATTGGCATAACCGTATTTAAAATAAAATTCAGCCTTATATGAAGAGGGTAATTTTTTTGAATTTAATTCAGATAAAATGAGTGCTGCTCTTGCATACTCTCCCTTATTGAAAAAATACGAACCATATTTAAGCTCCACAAGATTCATCATTGGTGACTCAGGAAATCTCTCCCTGAATTCGGTAATTCTGTACTCAATATCAGGGCTCTCTGTCTCCATTGAAATAAGTGCAAGATAGGCCTCCGAAGAGGAGAGCAGGTTGTTATTTGTATTTGAGTAATATGATGCAATTTGTCTGAACTGCTCCTCTGCTGCTTTATACATACCCTTGTTAAACAGATTAACAGCACTCTTGTATTGTAATGCATAATTCCCCGGTATCTGAGCCAGAGCATAATTGTTTATCTGAAGCAACAAAATCGGGACAAGCAGTATAACTATCCTCACCCTGTTGATAATTCCCATCGTAGATTGTTTTAATTAAATGGCCGTTTAAACCCCAAATTTAGTAAATTTGCCCTTATAAACACAGAAAAGTATGACTTCAGAAAGATCTCTCCCGATAATAGAATTTTTTGACGCAGATATTGCCAAAGAGGAGAACCTGATTATATCGGGCCTTAACCTTTCAATTTACAGAGGAGACTTTGTTTATCTCCTTGGAAGAGTGGGGAGTGGAAAGACGTCAATTATAAAAAGCATTATAGCGGAGACTCCTCTCAAGTCCGGGAGAGCAAGGGTAGCGGGATTCAGCCTGGAAAAGATTAGGGACAGAGATATACCTTTTTTAAGAAGGAGGATAGGGGTTGTTTTTCAGGATTTTCAACTCCTTACCGACAGATCTGTGTACGATAACCTCAGGTTTGTGCTGCAGGCCACCGGCTGGACTAAAGAGAGTGAAATAGACAGCGTTATCAAGGAGAGGCTCGAAAGCGTTGATATGTTAAGAAAAAGCCACAAAATGCCCCATCAGCTATCCGGGGGAGAACAACAGAGGGTTTCGATTGCAAGGGCGCTTCTGAATAATCCGGAAATTATACTGGCAGATGAACCTACCGGTAATCTTGACTCTGAGACAGCCGGAGAGATAATGGATCTTCTCACGAATATTCACAGAATGTACGAACCTGCAATACTATTTGTAACACATAACAGAGCTCTTATGAAACGATACCCGGGGAGAGTTCTCATTTGTGAAAACATGAACTGCAGAGAGGTGGAGATTTCCCAGGAAATTGACTTCACCCAGCTTCTGGATCTGTGGTAATTATGACAAAAAAAGATAGATACAGAGCTGTTATCGACTGGTTTGTCCAAAATATGCCGGTTGCAGAGAGCGAACTAAAGTATGGCAATCCTTACCAATTGGTTGTTGCAGTTATACTCTCTGCTCAATGTACCGATAAGCGGGTAAATATGGTTACTCCCGCCTTTTTTGAAAGATTTCCTGATGCTGTCTCTCTTGCAACGGCAGATGAAGCAGATGTCTTCGAGCTTATTAAGTCCGTTACATATCCGAACAATAAAACGAAGAGTCTTACCGGTATGGCAAAAGTGCTGAGGGATGAATTCTCATCTGTAGTACCATCTGAGCCGGATCAGCTTCAGAAATTGCCCGGAGTGGGTAGAAAAACAGCAAATGTAATAGCATCTGTTATATATAACAAACCCGTTATAGCTGTAGATACTCATGTATTTAGAATTTCCAGAAGGCTCGGACTTTCTAATGCTTCAAACCCATTAGGTGTAGAGATGGATCTTACGGCTAACATACCGGAGAGCCTCAGAGCCACAGCTCATCACTGGCTCATTCTTCACGGAAGATACATTTGTGTGGCAAGAACTCCTAAATGCAATATCTGTGGACTATCTCCCTTCTGTCTCCATTACCATAAGACCGGCAGGGCAGATCTCCATAAAGGTGGCTCCGTTTGATGGCCCGAAGCTCCCTCCGACAACACCGATCATATCCTTTTCGGTAAAGCAGTTATCTTCCAATAACCTGTTGATTGAGTTTTTTATGAACTGATCCTTACTTGCAGTAGGATCCATAAAGTATGCATAAACACCAAAAGACATTGCAAGCTCCCTCATTACATGCGGAGTATAGCACATAGCATAAATAGGGGTTTTAGGCCTGAATGCAGAGAGATATCTCCCTGTTCTTCCGGTTCTTGTGTCAAAAACCATTGCTACAATGGGAAGCTTTCTTGTAGCACTGACAAGTTGGCAACTCAGTACGGCGGCCACAGGATGTGTTATATCTATTAATTCAAGAGAGTATGATGGTCTTACCTGTTTTTCGATTTCAAGGGCAATCTTAGTCATTGTCCGGACAGCCTCTGATGCATACTTCCCGTTTGCTGTCTCTCCACTTAGCATTATTGCATCTGTTCCCTGGTAAATGGCATTTGCAACATCACTTACTTCAGCTCTTGTAGGCCTTGGATTCTCTATCATTGAGTGAAGCATTTGAGTTGCAATAATTACCGGTTTTTTTCTCTCCTGACATTTTTTAATGATTTGCCTCTGGATGACCGGTATCTTCTGGTACTCAATCTCGACCCCAAGATCTCCCCTTGCTACCATTATTCCATAGCAATGCGAAAGAATCTCATCAATATTATCAACACCCTCCTGGTTTTCGATCTTTGCAATAATTTTCAAATGGCTGTTGTAACTGTCAAGAATTTTCTGAACTTCAATAAGATCTTTTTTATTTCTGACAAATGAGTGTGCAATAAAATCGAGATCATTCTCTATGGCCCACAGAATATACTCCCTGTCTCTGTCAGAAATTGATGGGAGATTTACCTGGACATTTGGAATATTAATGCTCTTTCTCCCTTTAATTATTCCGTCGTTGTTTGCTGTGCAATATAGCCTTTTACTGCTCTTTCTAACGACAGTAAGAGATATTTCGCCATCGTCAATCAGTATATTTGAACCGACAGGAATCTCAGGTACAAGGTGCCCGTAATTTGTATATAGTAAACCGTTACCAGATACTCCTAACGGATTATCTTCAAAAATTACCTCCTGACCTGTTTTAACAATAAAGCCTTTATCAGAAGCCATATTTGTTATTCTTATCTCAGGGCCCTTGGTGTCAACCAGCAATGCTATCTTATCGGATACCTTACGGGTGTTCTCTACAATTGGCATCGAAGATTCCAGAGTGGTGTGAGCAGAGTTAATTCTCACCACATTCATTCCTTGCTCATACAACTCTTTAATAAACTCGACACTGCAGTTTCTGTCAGAAACCGTACATATAATTTTGGTTTTCTTTTCCGCCATAATTCTTCTAAATTTGTTTGCAAAATTAATTCATTTTATTTGAAAAGGCCCATTTATAATAATTTAATATCTGACTTTGCTTCATACCTGCGTTTGGAAAGGTCACTTTCGGTAAATAGTGTAAATTCTTATTGCTCAGATATTTTTAAGTTAATAGTCTTTTTGGAGACATCACCCGATAATAGTGGTGTATTCAATCCGGAAATGGCAACGCCTCAGGTGCTATCAACATTCATCGCAGCACAGCAAAGCAAAAATCTCTCCAAAAGATCACAGGCTAGACTCATTAGTTCTCTAAAGGCCTTTTACAGGTTCCTGGAGATTGAAGGCAGAATAAAGGAGAGTGCTGCCGAAATGCTTGATTTCCCAAAAATTAGGCCATATCTTCCCGTTGTTCTGTCTGTCGAAGAGGTGGAAAAAATAATTGAAGCAATTGATCTTTCAATTGAACAGGGACACAGAAATAAAGCTATTATCGAAATGCTTTATTCTTGTGGATTGCGTGTAAGTGAACTAGTCAATCTCAGAATTTCCGACCTTTTTTTTGAGGAGGGTTTTATCAGGGTTACAGGAAAAGGTAAAAAAGAGAGGATTGTTCCTGTGGGAACTCCTGCAGTATCAGCCGTCGGGTTTTATTTGGATAAGCGAAAATCTGTGAAAGTAAACTCGAAGAGTGAGGATGTACTCTTTCTCAACAGAATAGGGGGTAAACTCAGCAGAGAGATGGTGTTTCTCATTATTAAAGGAGAGGCTAAGAGGGCCGGTATAGATAAAGAGATATCGCCTCACACTTTCAGACACTCATTTGCCACTCATCTTGTAGAAAATGGTGCAGACCTTAGGGTTGTTCAGCAGATGCTGGGCCACGAAAGCATACTGACTACCGAGATTTATACTCACGTGAACAGTGAAAAGTGGAGAGAGGGTATTCTCAAATGCCACCCAAGAGCTAAATCGATATAAGATATTATATTTGCATTCCTTAAATTTAAAATTCTATGACAAAAAAAGATATTTTATTATCCTCCCTTATTCTGAATGCTCTGATTTTTTATGGGAATGTTTCCTATTCTTCTCCAAAATCAACTTCTGAAAAAGATACCCTCAAACCGGTTAATCTCAATACCGTTGTAATTACCGCAAATAAAACAAGAGTTAACAGAAACAGTGTTCCTCTTACACTTTCTGTAGTTGAGAGAGAGGAGATTGAAGCTTCGGGTCACACTTCGGTACTTCCTGTTCTCTCAATGAATGTGCCCGGACTGTTCGTTACACAACGCGGAGTTTCGGGATTCGGGATTTCTGAGGGGTCAGCCGGAACAATAAATATAAGGGGAGTAGGTCAAGGGAATAAAGTCCTCATGCTTCTTGACGGACAACCTCAGTGGGCAGGAATATTCGGGCATGCAATCCCTGATTTGTATCTCTCTTCAGATGCAGAAAGGGTTGAGGTTATCAGAGGGCCGGGATCACTTCTTTATGGATCAAATGCAATGGGAGGCGTTGTGAATATAATTACACGAAAACATTTAAATAACGGAAGACGCACTCAGGCGGGAATCTCCTACGGATCACACAACACTCAGAAATACTCAATAAGCAACGGATACAGCAAAGGAGGTTTTACCTCGTTTGTCTCTTTTAACCATGAATCAACGGAGGGGCACAGAGTAAGGTCAGACTTTGGAATTACCAACGGATTCATTAAGGCTGGTTATAATTTTGGAGAAAAATTCTCTTTAAGTACTGATATTACCCTTACAAAGATTAATAACCAGAATCCCGGAAGGGCCGATGATCCGATTATTGATAACATAATGGACATATACAGAGGTTCTGCATCATTGATTTTCGAGAACAGACACAAATACGGGTCAGGAGCACTACATCTCTTTACCAGTATGGGAGAGCATACAATTAATGACGGTTATAAAATTGGAAGCAGTCCGAAAAACTATCTGTTCAATTCCAAGGATCATAATACAGGAGTAATGTTATATCAAAATATCAGACTCTTTAAAGGAAACTCTTTTACACTTGGTTTTGATTATAAAAAATGGGGAGGAAAGGCTTGGAATACTCCGATTGATGAGTCATCTGCCTATACTCCTGTTACGCTGGTCGATAAAGAGGTGGATGAGGCAGCGGGTTATTTTATTTTGCAACAGGACTTTTTCACCAATCTTACTTTAAACGGAGGGTTAAGAGTTGAATACAACTCTGTTTTTGATGTTGCTTTTATTCCTCAGATTGGTCTATCGCTTAAATTAACACCTGTAAACACAATAAAGGCTTCAATTTCAAAAGGATATAGAAGTCCTAATTTAAGAGAGCTATATATGTTTCAGCCCCGTAATCCGGATCTCTTGCCGGAAAATATGATCAATATTGAGGTTTCGGCCGGTCATACAATGTTAAATTCAAATCTCACTGCCGAACTGACACTCTTTTACATAGATGGATGGAATATGATACAGACGGTGGTTATAAACGGAGTTCCTAAAAATCTGAATACAGGACTGTTTAATAATAAAGGATTTGAAATCCAGGCAAGCTACAGAATAAAACCAGAGCTTCGTGCAGATTTTAATTACAGTTTTCTGAACACATCAAAACCCATTATTGCTGCACCAAAGCATAAACTTTTTGCATCGATTGGTTACACTCCCGGCGATTTCTCTTTCAACTTTAATGCGCAACACATTGGAGGGCTATATCTTAATACAGCAACCAGAGCCGAAGAAAATTACACAACATTCAATGCGAGAGCATCATACAAATTTGAATACAAAAAAATCAGAACCAGATTATTTTTATCAGGTGATAATCTTACAGATGTCTCATACTCTATAAATGAGGGCTTCCCGATGCCTGGTATTACATTTTCTGCAGGATTTGATATAATTTTTTAGCGTATTATTATTAAAATGCTTATATTCGCGGCTGAAATCATTTAACCCATAACACATTTATCAAAATGAAAAAACTTTTCGTATTGTTCGTTGTAGCCGGACTGGCTCTAACATCGTGCGGCAGTAATGCACAACAAGAAGAAGTAACTGAGCCTCAAACTGATACTACAGCTGTTGAAGCTGCTGACAGCACAGCTTGCTGCCCAGACAGCACTGCAACAAAACCTGCAGAGACTGTTGTTGAATAGTTACAATCTTAAATCAGACAAAAAAGGACGAGCATCATCAGATACTCGTCCTTTTTTTATAATTACTGTAAAGTATTATTCCCACTCAATTGTAGCAGGTGGTTTAGATGATATATCATAGACAACCCTGTTTACACCTTTTACTTTGTTGATAATATCATTGGATACCTTAGCAAGAAATTCGTATGGAAGATGAACCCAGTCTGCAGTCATACCGTCAGTAGAAGTAACTGCTCTTAAAGCGATTGTGTATTCGTAGGTTCTTTCATCACCCATAACTCCTACACTCCTTATAGGGAGGAGTATAGTGGCTGCCTGCCACACTTGATCATAAAGGTTGCTCTCTCTGAGCGATTTTATAAATATGCTGTCTGCCTCTTTCAGAATTGTAAGTTTTTCGGCAGATACCTCTCCGAGTACTCTAATACCCAGACCGGGTCCCGGAAACGGATGACGTGATATCAGTTCATTCTTTATTCCAAGTGCCCTTCCAACTCTTCTTACCTCATCTTTAAAAAGAGACCTGAGAGGTTCCACAACTTTAAGCTTCATAAAATCGGGCAATCCCCCGACGTTGTGATGAGATTTTATAGTTGCGGATGGCCCGTTTACCGAAACAGACTCAATAACATCCGGATATATGGTTCCCTGAGCCAGCCATTTGGCATTTTCAACTTTGTGTGCCTCTTTGTCGAAAGTCTCAATAAATACTCTACCTATGGCTTTTCTTTTCTCTTCGGGATCGGATATTCCTTTAAGGGCATTTAAAAAATCGACAGATGCATCAACTCCCGTAACATTCAGCCCCATATCCTTATATGAGTGAAGTACATTTTCAAACTCATCTTTACGTAAAAGCCCGTTATCAACAAAGATGCAGTGCAGATTAGTACCGATTGCCTTATGTAGTAATACAGCCGCTACTGTCGAATCAACTCCTCCTGAAAGGCCTAAAATCACACTCTCCCCGCCAATCTTACCTTTTAGATCATTTACAGCTGTCTCTATAAACGAAGCAGGAGTCCAGTCTCCTTTGCATCCGCAAATATCCTTTACAAAATTTCCGAGGATGGCTGAACCCTGATCTGTGTGATAAACTTCAGGATGAAACTGTAGTGCAAATGTTTTCTCACCCTGGATTCTGTATGCCGCATTAGATATATCACCTGTTGACGCAACAGGAACAGCTCCTTGCGGAAGCCTGGCAATTGTATCTCCATGTGACATCCATACCTGAGAGTTGTCATCAATATTTTTGAACAGAGGACATTCAGGGTCATTAATCTTAAGTATAGCCCTTCCATACTCTCTTGCAAGAGATGGATTTACTTCACCTCCGAATTTGTGGGCCAGGTATTGAGCTCCATAACAAATTGCCAAAAGAGGTAGTTTACCTTTAATATTTACAAGATCTGCTTCAGGAGCCTGAGAATCTCTTACAGAAAAGGGACTACCCGACAGAATAACACCCTTTACATCATCTCCAATCTGAGGAATTTTATTAAATGGAACGATTTCGCAATATACATTCAACTCTCTCAATCTTCGGCCAATCAGCTGAGTAAATTGTGATCCGAAATCTAGAATCAGGATTTTTTCTGTCATGGGGATTTTATTTTCATAAATTTAAACCGCAAAAGTAGAAAAAATATTACTTTTGCGCCCTTGATTATGCAAAAAATACGAAACATTGCCATTATCGCTCACGTTGACCATGGCAAAACCACATTAGTGGACAGAATGATCCTCCAGGCAAAATTATTCAGAGATGCCGGTAAGATGGGGGAGTTAATAATGGACAGTAACGATCTTGAAAGGGAGAGGGGTATAACTATCCTTGCCAAGAATATGTCTGTACCTTATAAAGACTACAAAATTAACATCATAGATACTCCCGGCCACGCCGATTTCGGTGGAGAGGTTGAGAGAGTGCTGAATATGGCAGATGGTGTATTACTGCTTGTTGATGCCTTTGAGGGCACTATGCCTCAGACCAGATTTGTACTGCAAAAGGCAATCGGAATGGGGAAAAAACCTATTGTTGTAATTAATAAGGTTGATAAACCAAATTGCCGGCCTGACGAAGTAAACGAACAGGTATTTGATCTGATGTTTTCCCTGGACGCAACCGAGGAGCAGCTGGATTTCCGAACAGTTTACGGAAGTGCCAAGAACGGCTGGATGTCTCACGACTGGAAAACACCCGGGAATGATATAACTCCTTTACTAGACACTATTCTGGAGGTTATACCTGCTCCGGAATATATTGAAGGGACTGTTCAGATGCTGATCTCGTCTCTGGAATACTCTCCTTATGTAGGCAGAATAGCTATAGGCAGAGTAACAAGAGGTACTCTTAAACCCGGAATGCAAATTACATTATGTAAGAGAGACGGCACTTTTGAAAAGAGCAAGATAAAAGAGCTGATGGTGTTCCAGGGTCTGGATAAGATTAAGGCAGAAGAGGTCAAAAGCGGTGATCTTTGTGCAGTGGTAGGAATCGAAGGTTTTGAAATCGGTGATACTATAGCTGATTTTGAGAATCCTGAGGCTTTGCCGACCATTGATATTGATGAGCCTACAATGAGTATGCTCTTTACAATAAACGACTCTCCATTCTTTGGGAGAGAGGGTAAATTTGTTACTTCAAGACACTTAAGAGAGAGACTCGAAAAAGAGTTGGAGAAAAATCTTGCGATGAGGCTCAAGAACGGTCTTACTGCAGACTCTTTTGTTGTGTATGGAAGAGGAGTACTGCATCTTTCTGTTCTGATTGAGACAATGCGCCGGGAAGGATTTGAATTACAGGTTGGTCAACCTAAGGTTCTTGACAAAAATATAAACGGAATTCGTTGTGAGCCTGTAGAACACTTGACTATTGATCTGCCTGAAGATATGGTTGGACGAGCGATTGAGATGGTAACCAGAAGAAAGGGAACTCTATTGCATATGGAGACCAGAGGAGAGAGAACGCATCTTGATTTTGATATACCATCCAGAGGGCTAATTGGTCTAAGAAGTAATCTCTTAACAGCCACACAAGGAGAGGCCGTGGTTGCTCACAGATTTAAAGCTTACGAACCATACAAAGGAGAGATAGAGAAGAGAAACAACGGCTCATTAATCTCTATTGAAACAGGTACGGCAATTGCATATGCAATGGATAAACTCCAGGACAGAGGTCGTTTTTTTATCCATCCGGGAGAGGATATTTATGCCGGACAGGTAGTAGGTGAGAATTCAAGAGGCGATGATTTGGGAATTAACCTATGCAAAACAAAGAAACTGACAAATGTAAGAGCCTCCGGTTCTGACGATAAGGTAATGCTTGCACCTCCCGTGGTCTTCTCTCTCGAAGAGGCACTGGAGTATATTCAGGAGGATGAATTGGTTGAGTTAACTCCAAAATCGATTCGCCTGAGAAAGATATACCTTGACGAGAATGAACGTAAGAGAAGAAAGGGTTAAAGGGGTTGTTATTTTAAAAAAATAGATTAACTTTGCGGGCTCATTTCCTTTATGAATAAAGTAGGTAACAGAGATTATATAATACCCATCAAAGGTATGTCGGCCGGGAAGCATTTGTTTGAATTTCCGATCGGTAACGAGTTTTTTGAGGAGTATGATAACTCTCAGATATTGGGGGCTTTATTAAATGTTAAATTGGAACTCGACAAGAGTTCAACATTAATAGAGGTAAAGGGAGTGATTGGTGGTTCAGTAACTGTAGAGTGTGACAGATGTCTGGAATTGATGGAGGTGAAGATTGAGACGGAAGCAAATTTACTTGTTAAGTTTGTAAAAAGTGTTGGAGAGGAGGATGATGATGAGGTGATGACGCTGGAACCATCTGAAAGTGAGCTTGATCTTAAACAATTTTTATATGATTATATCTCTCTTGCTCTTCCTATTCAGAGGGTACATCCTAAAGGAGAATGCAATCCTGAGATGATCAAAAAATTGGACGCACTCAACAACAAAGCATTAGAGGGAGAAGAAGCAAAATCTCCATTTGATAAACTTAAGGATTTAATGAATTAATATTGTAAACATTATAACGATGGCACATCCAAAACACAGAATTTCCAAGACCCGCAGAAACAAGCGCAGAACACACTATAAAGCAGAGGTTCCTACATTGGGTACCTGCTCAAACTGCGGAGCAGCAGTATTGTACCACAGAGTATGTCCGGAGTGCGGATATTACAGAGGCAGGCTAATTATTGAAAAAGCCAACGCCTAATTCCTTCAGGAGGTTTCAAATTCACATCAGGCCGTGTGCCGGATTGTTTGCCTCATCGGGAAACATTGTCAGGTAAATATTGTTCAATTAATAAAGAAGACAAACTCTGATGAACGTAAAAAAAAGGGCTGTAATAACCGGGATAGACGGATATGTTCCGGATTATATACTTGATAACGAAATGTTATCAAAAATGGTTGATACCACAGATGAGTGGATCATGACCCGGATTGGTGTGAGAGAGAGACGGATATTGAAAGAAGACGGACTTGGTACCTCATTTATGGGTGCTGAGGCTGTTAAAAGACTTTTAGAGAAAACAGGAACAAAACCCGAAGAGGTGGATATGTTGCTTTGTGCAACAGTAACTCCTGATATGATGTTCCCTGCTACAGCAAATGTAATCTGCGATAAGGTGGGCATTATGAATGCGTGGGGTTATGATATCAACGCAGGTTGTTCAGGCTTTATCTTTTCGTTTGAAACAGCTGCTTCATTTATTGAGAGCGGAAGATCAAAGAAGATGATACTTGTAACCGGCGAAAGGATGTCAGCGATTACAGACTATACTGACAGAACAACCTGTCCGCTGTTTGGAGACGCAGCCATTGCAATGCTTATAGAACCTGCTGCAGATGACGAATCAGGACTTCAGGATTCCATACTTCATGTAGACGGTATAGGAAGGCATTATCTGTATCAGAAATCAGGCGGATCTATGTATCCTGCAACTGAAGAGACCACAAAAAACAGGGAGCACTTTGTATATCAGGATGGGCAGACAGTATTTAAATATGCTGTAAGCCGTATGGCTGATGTCTCTGTTGAAATAATGGAGAAACATAATCTGACAGCTGATGATATTGCTTATCTGATACCTCATCAGGCCAATCTGAGAATAATTGAGGCTACCGGAAAAAGGATGGGGTTGATAAAAGATAAGATCCTGATAAACATCGAAAAATACGGTAATACTGCCGGCACTTCAATTCCTTTGGTGATGTGGGATTTTGAGAAAAAATTCAAAAAGGGGGATATTCTTATTTTCTCTGCATTCGGAGCAGGATTTACCTGGGGATCTATGTATTACAAATGGGCTTACGATCCTAAATAGATTGATGGCCCTATAGTTCAAGGGATAGAACGGAAGTTTCCTAAACTTCAGATTCGCGTTCGAGTCGCGGTGGGGCTACAAAGGCCGGCAGCAGTGCCGGTCTTTTTTTACTCTTGAGATTTTGCCATTCTCTTTTCATTGCATAACTTTGGAATCAAATTTCTGAATCTAAGATAAATGAGAAAATTCTTTATTGTCACACTATTAATATGCTCAGTTACACTTACAAAAACTGTTCTTGCACAAGAGGCTGAAAGTAAAATTAAATACAAGTTCGGAGGATATGTAGAACTTAAAGCCTATTACGACGATTACAAATCCAAAACTACCCGAAACCAGATGGTATACCTTTATCCTTTGGCTCCGGAGTTTATAGCGGGCAGAGATGCAAACAAGGTCTCTACCTTAAATGCAAGTGTATTTGCAAGCAGATTAAATTTTGCAGTTACAGGAATGGAGTTTTTGAAAGCTAAGGTGAACACATTTATTGAAGCAGATTTTAACGGATCCAGCCAGTCAACAATTTATATGCTTAATATCAGGCACGCTTATATAAATATGAACTGGGGTAAATCTTCACTTTTGATGGGGCAGACAGATCACCTTACTCTTGTTAGTGAAGTAACAGCATCAACACTCGCCTTTATTGCAGGGTATCCTTTTAATCCGCTAAACAGAAGCGTTCAGCTGCGATATAGCTATTCACCTTCAAATAATTTAAAACTTCTTGCAGCAGCACATATATACACAGCTCACAAAAGTATCGGGCCGGAAGATGCTCAGGTAAATGCGAAAATTCCTGATTTACAGTTTCAGATTAAATTGGGAGATCCACAAAAGACATTCGGAGGTATCACGGCCGGATATAAATTTCTTAAGCCGGTTATTTATGATTTTCAACGACAGGAATATGCCCCAACTATGGGTTCATTTAATATAGGTGCTTTTCTCAGAACAAATATCCAAGATAAAATCCTTTTTAAAACATGGGCATCCTATGGCGATAATATGACAATGCTGGGACAACTCGGTGGATACCTTATGCAGTGGAGCGAACATTCAAGTATTAAATATGAAAGTATAGGAGCAATCTCTTGGTGGCAGGATACCGAAGTGAATCTTAAAGGCAATTTTAAGGCAGGTTTGTTTGCAGGATATCAGACAAGGCTTAACGCTTCCGGTAAAATGATTTCTGCCATAAATTCCGATAATGTAAAAGATATCAACCTGCTTTGGTTTGGTAAAATATCTCCAAGAGTAACTTATAATATCTCAAATAAATTTATCCTTGGGATTGAGTACAGTCGTACAACAGCCAGATGGGCACAGGAGTTAAATGCTAAGCTTGAGCCTTTGTCAAAATATCAGGCTACCTCGAACAACAGAATCGAACTTATGGCAAAAGTAATCTTCTAAAAATATGAGAGTACAGAGGGCGGATGTATACTGGAACTACGCGGCCACCTTTATGAGGATGGCCTCGGCAATTATTATTCTTCCTTTGATATTAAGATTATTGCCAAGCGAAGAGGTTGGTTTATGGACAGTTATGATAGGTCTGAATGCAATGATATATATGTTGGATTTTGGCTTTTTCAAAACATTTTCAAGAGCAATTACTTATGTTTTTTCAGGAGCAACTTCACTAAAAAGTGAGGGATTTGAGCCGGTTGAGACCAGTACAGGAATCAGCTATCCCCTGTTAAAAGCACTTTTAAAAGCAATGAGCCGTTTTTACGGTATTATGTCTTTGGTTCTTTTAGTGATGCTATTTACCGGAGGCGTCTGGTATATCAATCGTTTAATGGAAGGGTTTGCCGGAGATGTGGTTATGGCAAAGTGGGCATGGTACCTTTACGGGGTTCTTTTATGTTTTCAATTCTTTACATATTACTACGATGCAGCACTTGTTGGAAGAGGTTTTATAAGAAGATCAAGGCAGATAATAGTTTTTTCACAGACGATTCATATAGTTGTCTCTTCAATACTACTGTTAAGCGGCATGGGAATAATATCTATGGTTATTGGGCAGACAGCAGCCACTTTAACAAACAGATTTCTTGCCAGAAGAGCATTTTACGACAACCTGACAAAGAAAGAGTTAAAGGCATCTGCTGATACATCCTGGATTAATATTATTAAAACTCTGTTCTCTACAGCTTACAAAACAGGACTTGCAAGCTTGAGCTGGGTCTTTGCCAACAGGATGCTCTCACTTATAGGTCCGCTCTACATTCCTCTTACGGTAATGGCTTCGTATGGAATTTCGAAACAATTAGCTGATATAACTTTAACACTATCAGTTGTTTGGTTTGGCGCCTATTATCCTAAACTTACCGGAGACCAGATCAAACGAAGTCATCTGGAAGTTAAAAGGGTTTATATCAAAGCTCAACTGATTGCTATATCTATTTTTATATTTGCCTCTTCGGCAATATTGTTTGCAGGTGGCCCGATATTATCTCTTATAGGCAGTTCAACACCCCTTTTGGCTAAATGGATGCTGATTCTGCTCTTTTTTGCAACCATGCTGGAGGCATTGACAGAACTTGCTACATCTGTATTGCTCAGTAAAAATGAGGTGCCGCATTATAAAGCGCAATCTATTACTGCTCTTGTAACTCTTGCGATTCTCTTTGCATCTCTGCGACTGACTGATGGTGGTGTTATTTTGCTTATTGCTGTGCCTTTTATGGTTCAGCTTGCTTACCAGCACTGGAGATGGAGTTATAAACTGTGGAATGAAATGGGGATAAAATTATCCGACTATGTTGCCGGAATTAAATCCATCTGTAAATCCATCCCAGTTTTTAATAATGATAAGCAGTAATATTACAATAACTGCAAAAACTACCCAGCGAATAATTCTTTTTGAATTCTCTTTCATATTCTATTTAAATTTAGTCTGATCAAATCTAACTATTGCGGGAGACAAAGGGGAGCATAAATAGAAAATGTTTACTTTTGTTTCCGATAAATATTTATTTGGAGCATTTTTTTTCATTTTTAACTTTTTTATATGAGTAAAGCCAGATTTATTGGGGTATTCGGAAAGAGAAACTCAGGTAAAAGTTCTCTTATAAATGTATTTGCCGGGCAAAATGTAGCTATTGTGTCAGACACACCGGGCACAACAACCGATCCGGTTAAAAAGAGAATGGAGATATTCGGAATAGGCCCTGTTGTTCTGGTGGATACTGCAGGAATAGATGATACCGGTCAACTCGGGAATCAGAGAGTTGCAAAGACAAAAGAGGTAATCTCCCAGATAGATGTTGCTCTGCTATTGTTTACTAATAATCAGATAGACAAATTTGAACTGGATTTAATCGAGCAGTTTCAGCAGGAGGATATCCCATTTATCTTAATACATAACCAATCAGATATAATCTCTTTGGATAGCTCTCTCGGTTTGGAACTAACAGAAAGATTCAAATCAGATGTTGTTGAATTTTCATGTTCACTTCTGGACAGTTCAGAACAGAACAGAATGGTTGAGATGCTCACATCTTTAATTGTAAAGGCAGTTTCAGGCTCACCTTATACAGACAAGACTCTTTTTGAGGGTCTGGTAGAAAAAGATGATATTGTTATTCTTGTCTGCCCGATAGATAGTGAGGCTCCGGAAGGGAGGTTAATTCTCCCGCAGGTTAATGCTATAAGAGACTTGCTTGACAGAGATGCAACCGCTGTTGTATTACAGCCAGGTAATCTGGAAAAGTATATTCGTGAAAACAGAACAAACATAAAGATGGTGGTTACCGACAGCCAGGCATTTGAAGAGGTGGATAAGGCTGTGCCTGCCGATATACCTCTTACCGGGTTTAGCGTTATTCTTGCCAGGAGTAAGGGAAACTTTCATCACTATATCAAAGGTACTCCGCTTATTGATAAGCTTAATGATGGTGATAAAGTGCTGATTCTTGAATCCTGCTCTCACCACAGCTCCTGTGATGATATTGGAAGAGTAAAAATTCCAAAACTTCTTGAGAAGCGAACCGGGAAAAAAATTTACTGGGATATAGTAGCCGGCCTGGATCCGTTACCCGAAGATATTGAAAAGTATAAACTTGTGATTCAGTGTGGCGGATGCATGATAACCAACAGGCAACTGGCTTCCAGACTAAGAAGTGCCATAAGAAAAGGAGTGCCGGTTACAAATTATGGTATGACACTTGCTTACTGTATGGGAATCTATGACAGAGCTACAGCTATGTTCAGAGATTAACTCATAAAGGAAATTTATTTAAACTATTATTCACAGAACTAAAGAAGTGATGGCAGAGAACGAAGTTTTAACCAGAGATGTTCTTATAAAATATTTGAATGAGACAGACGCAGGTAAAATAAAAGAGTTAACAGAGAGGGCATACAAAGTAAAATTGGATTCTATAGGCAGTAAGGTGTACCTGAGAGGCCTTATCGAATTATCAAATGTCTGTTCTAAAGATTGTTACTATTGCGGAATAAGACAATCAAATACAAAGGTAGAGAGATACGAATTAACAGATGATCAGGTTCTTGAAGCGGCTGAATTTGCCTGGAAATCAAATTATGGTTCTCTGGTTCTTCAGGCAGGGGAGAGGTGTGGAAGAAGATATATCTCAAAGGTTACCAGACTGGTTAAAAATATTAAAGAGCTTACCAATGGCGAATTAGGTATCACATTGTCATTGGGAGAACAGACAAAGGATGTATACAAAGAGTGGTACAATGCAGGAGCTCACAGATATCTTCTTAGAATTGAAAGTTCAAATAAAGAGCTTTATGCAAGAATTCACCCCAAAAACATCAGACATTCATGGGATGCTCGTGTTCAGGCCATTAAAGATCTGATGGAGGTTGGATACCAGACAGGTACCGGAGTAATGATTGGTTTACCATATCAGACAACAGAGGATCTGGCCGATGATCTGTTGTTTATTAAAGATATCGGGGTTCATATGGTAGGGATGGGACCATATCTTAAACATTCAGACACACCTCTTGGGTCTGTTGCTAATGATCATCCTACACTTGACATGACATTGAAGATGGTGGCATTATTAAGGCTTTTGCTTCCTAAGATAAATATTGCGGCAACTACAGCTATGCAGGTAATTGATCCTTTTGGCAGAGAGAGGGCAGTAATGGCCGGTGCAAATATTATAATGCCAAATATGACACTAACTGAGGTAAGGCAGAATTACCAGATCTACGAAAACAAACCCGGGATTAAGGATGACGCTCAGATTACTAAATCAAAACTAGAGCAGAACCTTAAACAGATGGGTATTGAGATTGGTTGGAATGAGTGGGGAGACTCCAGAGCCTTCAAGGGTTAATTCTCAAATATTAGTTAACCTTGTTCTCTGATGCCTTTTTGAGAATAAGCTCAACATTTTTGCTTAGAGAAGTTGCAGAGATTGTAGCACCTGTGTAACTGTCTGCAGAGGCCTTTTTCTTAACGGCATTATCTACCGAGAGTCCGTTCCAGTTATTGAAAAATGTCTGTCTTTCAAGCTTGTTTACATAGGCCGTTGTTTCCCAATGACTTAATATTCCTACCTTTTTAATTATTTTATCCTTATCAAGAACAATTATTACAGGTGTAGTATTGTGATAACCCATAATATTCTCGGTAAAAGGTTTGCTTGAAAGGGCGTATCCTATCTGCTTTTTATTTGCATCAACTATTCTGAACCATACATCATTTATCTTCTCAACACCTGATGCCTGTGGGTATACAGTTTTAATAACCTGAAGTCCCGATATCTCTTTTAAAACAGGTACCTCTTTACCTTTTGCAGCTTGTGCGAATGAGGTGTTAAAAATAAATGTTAATGCAAATAATAGTGCTATTTTTCTCATTTTCAATTATATTGGTGCATTTATAATTTTTAATAAACAAGAGAGCCACCATTAACAGGCAGCTCTCCTATATATTTCAAGGTGCAATTAAAATACTATTTGTACTCTTTAATTGCGGCCTGAGCTGCAGCAAGACGTGCGATAGGCACTCTGAATGGTGAACATGATACATAATTCATACCAATCTTGTGGCAGAACTCAACAGATTCTGGATCTCCTCCGTGTTCTCCGCAAATTCCTATCTTAAGTTTTGCATTTGTATTTCTTCCACCTTTGATACCCATTTCAACAAGTTTTCCTACAGTTGACTGGTCAAGTGTCTGGAATGGATCTGCTGCAATAATCTTTTTATCAAGATAATCTTTCATAAATCCGCCGATATCATCTCTTGAGAAGCCAAATGTCATCTGAGTCAGGTCATTTGTTCCGAATGAGAAGAATTGAGCTGTTTTTGCCATCTCTTCTGATAGCATTGCTGCTCTAGGTATCTCGATCATTGTACCATAAAGATACGCAATTTTAACACCGGATTTCTTCTCAACCTCTGTATGAACTCTGTCGCAAATAGCTTTCTGATCGTCAAGCTCTTTAACAGAAACTGTAACAGGGATCATAATCTCCGGCTGTGGCTCAAGACCTTCACTGATAAGTTCAGCAGTTGCTTCGAAAATTGCTCTGAACTGTGTTTCTGAAATTTCAGGATATGTGATTCCGAGACGAACACCACGGTGACCCATCATAGGGTTAACTTCGTGAAGTGATTCTCCTCTTTTCTTCACATCTTCTACAGAAATTCCAAGTTCTGCAGCAAGTTCGGCCATCTTTTCAGCTGTTTGAGGTACAAATTCATGGAGAGGTGGGTCAAGTAGACGGAATGTTACCGGTTTGCCGTTCATCACCTTCATTGTTCCTTTAACGGCATTTTTGATATATGGCTCAAGTTCTGCAAGTGCACTAATACGCTCCTCTTTAGATTTTGATAAAATCATCTTACGGAGTTTGGCAAGCGGTTGTTCTGAGTTAATACCGTAGAACATATGCTCAATACGGAACAGACCAATACCCTCTGCGCCAAAGTTTATTGCATTCTGTGCATCTTCCGGAGTATCTGCATTTGTACGAACACCAAGTACTCTGTATTTGTCAACTATTGACATATACTCTATAAATCTTGGATTCTCAGAGGCATCCATAGTCTCAATTGCAGAGTCATAAACAAAACCTTTGCTTCCGTTAAGACTGAATACGTCACCTTCGTTGTAAACCTTGCCATTAATGGTAAGTGTCTTCTTGTGAAGATTTATATGTAAAGAGTCGCAACCTACGATGCAACATTTACCCCATCCGCGGGCAACAAGTGCAGCGTGTGAAGTCATACCTCCGCGGGCAGTCAGAAGACCATCAGCGGCACGCATACCCTCTACATCCTCAGGATTTGTCTCTTCACGAACAAGGATTACCTTTTTACCTTTTGCATTCCATTCAACAGCATCTTCTGCTGTGAATACAATCTGTCCTACTGAACCTCCCGGACCTGCAGGAAGACCTTTTGCAACAACAGTTGCAGCCTTTTCTGACTTAGGGTCAAGAATAGGGTGGAGGAGTTCGTCAAGCTGAACAGGGGCAACTCTCATTACTGCAGTCTTTTCGTCGATAAGACCTTCGTGAAGCATATCCATTGCCATATTGAGGGCAGCAAGACCGGTTCTTTTACCTACACGGCACTGAAGCATCCATAGTTTGCCATCCTGAATGGTAAACTCGATATCCTGCATATCTTTGAAGTGCTTCTGAAGGCCTAACTGAATATTGTCAAGCTCTTTGTATACAATTGGCATAGCGGTTTCCAAAGATGCCAGATGTTTGTTCTGATCATTTTTGGTGGATTCATTGAGCGGATTAGGTGTGCGGATACCTGCCACAACATCTTCTCCCTGAGCGTTAATAAGCCACTCTCCGTAGAATTTATTCTCACCGGTTGCAGGGTTTCTAGAGAACGCAACACCTGTTGCAGAGTTGTCTCCCATATTTCCGAATACCATTGCCTGTACGTTAACGGCTGTTCCCCACTCATCAGGAATATTCTCAATTCTTCTGTAAGAGATAGCTCTTTTTCCGTTCCATGATTTGAATACGGCGCCAACGCCACCCCAAAGTTGCTCAATTGCATTATCAGGGAATGGTTTGCCAAGGACATCGAGTACTTTCACTTTAAATGCATCGCAAAGCTCTACAAGATCTTCAGTAGAGAGTTCTGTGTCGCTTTTGTATCCTTTTTTATCTTTTACTTCATGCAGCATTTTGTCGAGTTGTACGCGGATGCCTTTTCCCTCTTCTGGATCTATCCCTTCTGCCTTCTCCATAACAACATCAGAATACATCATTATAAGACGACGATATGCATCATATACGAACCTTGGATTGCCTGTCTTTTTTATCAAACCAGGGATTGTATCTGAACAAAGACCAATGTTAAGAACTGTCTCCATCATACCAGGCATAGAGCTTCTTGCTCCTGAACGGCAAGAGAGGAGAAGAGGATTCTCTTTATCTCCAAACTTCATCTCCATCACATCCTCAACCTTTTTAAGGGCGTCCTCAACCTCTTTTTGCAGTGGCTGAGGGTATTGCATATTGTTTTTGTAGTATTCTACGCAAGTTTCGGTAGTGATAGTAAATCCTGCAGGAACAGGAATTCCCAGAGAACACATCTCTGCGAGGTTGGCCCCTTTGCCTCCAAGTAGATTCTTCATTGAGCCGTCTCCGTCGGCACTCTTGCCACCGAAGAAGTAAACTCTTTTAATTTCTGACATAAATAAATTATTTTCGGTTTATATTTTTAGCTTTTAGTATGGGGGTGCAAATATAGTAATTTTTTACAAAAGTTTCCCAGCCAGTTCTGACAGCTGACTCCTCTCTCCTTTGGTCAGATTGATATGGGCGAAAATCTCCTGCCCGTATAGTTTATCTCCGAGGTG
The DNA here is from genome assembly GCA_036677745.1 of Bacteroidales bacterium. Taxonomy (GTDB): domain Bacteria; phylum Bacteroidota; class Bacteroidia; order Bacteroidales; family UBA932; genus Bact-08. The sequence continues at coordinate 122,192 of JAVBVW010000003.1, read as the reverse complement.
AGTCAGTCCGTTAGAGTGTATGTCAAGGTATGGAGAGTCAATCTGGTGGATATCTCCTGTGAATATTAGTTTTGTTCCTTCTCCGGCACGTGTAATAATAGTTTTTACTTCGTGAGGTGTTAGGTTTTGAGCTTCGTCAATTATAAAAAAAGTGTTGGAAAGGCTTCTTCCTCTGATATAGGCAAGAGGGGAAATAAGCAGCTTTTCGTTTTTAAGCATCTCCTCTATCCTTACAGCCTCTCGACTGGTAGGGCGGAAGGTTCTCTTAATTACTGCGAGGTTGTCATACAAAGGGAGCATGTAAGGTCCGAGTTTCTCTTTGATATCTCCGGGGAGAAATCCCATCTCCTGATTTTTGAGCGGAATTACAGGCCTCGACAGAAGAATCTGATCATACGATTGCTCCTGTGCAAGAGCAGCTGCAAGAGCAAGAAGGGTTTTTCCTGTACCGGCAGTTCCTGTAAGTGATATTAGTTTTATATCGGGATTAAGAAGGGCATCTATAGCAAATGTCTGTTCGTCATTTCTGGATTCAATTCCGTATGCCTTCTGTTTTCTTACAGCTACAATGCTTTTTGTAAAGCTGTTATACCTGGCAAGAACTCTGTTGTCTCCTTTCTCACCTTTAATTATATATAGCTGATTTGATGGAACATTTCTGAGTTTGAGCTCAGATGCCGAAACTCCGTCGTTAATATAGAAGAGCTTTTGAATTATATCCTCCGATACATTATTTATGTGGAGGACCTCTTTCATTATGTTCTCGACTCTCTCCTCTGTTATCTTATCGGTAAGATAATCCTGTGCCATCAGATGCATTGCCTTAGCCTTCATTCTGAGGTTTATATCTTTGGTTACAAGAACAACCGTTCTGTCAGGATTTTTTTCGGTAAGCCACTCGGTGGTAGCAAGAATTCTGTGGTCTTGTGTATCTTCGAAAAGTGATTCAGCCATTCTGTCGCTGAATGGATGCCCCAGTTCGATTTTTACAATTCCCTTGTTTTTGCCTATCGACACTCCATTATCGAATAGTTGATTATCTGTAATTTTGTCCATTTCACGGACAAATTCTCTGGCATTGAAATTTAAAGTGTCATTACCTTTTTTGAATTTGTCCAGCTCCTCAATAACGGCAATCGGAATAACGATGTCGTTCTCCTGAAAGTTGTGAATTGCGCGATAATCGTGCAGGATTACATTTGTGTCTAGCACAAAGATTTTTGGTAATTTCTTCTTTTTCATAATGCTGAATTTTATATGTTCCTCAGCCAATTAAGAGCATTTTCAAACATGCAGAGCCAAGGTGTAACCTGATCGTTTAATCTTTCAGCCGGATAGTGTGCCCAGTTGTGTGGGTATAGACATCTTTCAGGGTGAGGCATCATTGCCAGATGTCTGCCGCACGGACTGCACACACCTGCAACTGCCTCCGGTGAGCCGTTCGGATTTGCAGGATACTCGTTATAGTTATATCTCAGGGCTATGTTGTAGTTTGATATCTCAGAAGGGAAAGAGAATTTACCTTCACCGTGAGCTACCCATATTCCGAGAGAGCTTCCTTGTAGTGTGTTAAGCATAACAGAAGGAGAATCTTCAATTGTCACTCCCACGAAGGCACTTTCGTATTTGTGACTGTCATTGTGCTTCATTTTTGGTGAGTTTCTCTTATCGGATGGTGTTATAAGACCCAGTTCTGCCATTAACTGACATCCGTTGCAAACTCCAAGACTCAGGGTGTCTTCTCTTGCATAGAAATTTTCCAGCGCCTTTGCTGCCTTTTCATTATAAAGAAACGCTCCGGCCCAGCCTTTGGCAGATCCAAGAGTGTCCGCATTTGAAAAACCTCCGACAAATACAATCATATTGACATCTTCTAATGTCTCTCTACCCGAAACGAGGTCTGTCATATGAACATCTTTTACTGCAAACCCTGCAAGGTGTAATGCCCAAGCCATCTCTCTCTCTCCGTTTGACCCCTTCTCTCTGATTATTGCAGCAACCTTATCTCCTCGATTGGTGGTTGTATTTTCATGGGTAATTCCTTCAAATAATTCCGGAAATCTGAACAGAAGCGGTTGTTTTGAATAGTTTTCAAATCTCTGAAGAGCCAAATTTTCTCCAACCTGATGTTTGTCGAAAAGATATGATGTCTTAAACCAAATATCCCTGTATTTATCAATATCCAGCTTAAGAGTCTTTTTATGCAGTTTGATTTTAACCTCTCTTGCCGAAGTTAATTTGCCAATTTTATTAACCACAATACCAAACTCATCAGCTATCATCTCTATTGCAGCAATATTACCAGATTCTACCTGTACAATAACGGCAGGATCTTCTGAGAAGAGAAGCCTTGCAGGGTCTCTCTCTTCGAATTTTGAAAGATCAACCTCAATACCTCCTGTTGTATTCGGGAAGTTCATCTCTAACAGCGTAGTAACAAGACCGCCGGCAGAGACGTCATGGCCGGACAGAAGAACGCGATTTTCAACCATTCGCTGAAGCGCCTCGAAACATTGTCTGAAGTATGCCGGATGCTTAATGTCCGGCGACTCATTCCCAAGTTGATTTGTAATCTGCGCAAATGCACTTCCTCCAAGAGTAAATGAATCTTCTGAAGTAATTGTAAAAGGAATATAAAAGAATACGGAATCTTTGCTATGTTTGATTGCAGGTTTGACGATATTGGTTATGTCACTGCTTTCACCAACAGTTGAGACGATGAGTGTTCCCGGAGATAATACCTTTTCTCCTCCAGGGTATTTCTGAGTCATTGAAAGCGAGTCTTTTCCTGTTGGAATGTTGATCCCCAGTTCTATGGCAAAATCACTTGCTGCCTTTACCGCTTTGTATAATCTTGTATCTTCACCGGTGTTTCTGCATGGCCACATCCAGTTTGCTGACAGAGATATTCCCCTTATCCCTCCAACTATCGGGGCCCACAGTGCATTTGTAAGTGACTCGGCAATTGCTATTCTGCTACCAGCTGCAGAGTCGATCATAGAAACAGCAGGAGCATGGCCAATAGATGTAATCATCCCTTTTTTACTACCGTAACCTATCTCAACGGCACCAAGGTTTCCAAGAGGAAGCTGTATCTCTCCGACAGTTTGTTGTGCTGCAATAAGTCCTGTTACAGATCTGTCAACTTTATTGGTGAGCCAGTCTTTGCAGGCAACCGACTCCAGTTGTAGTACCTGTTCCAGATAATACTCTATATCTTCGTGATCATATTCGAGCGGATCCCATTTTTCGTTATAGGATATGTCTTCCATTACTGTTTTTGGTGCAGATCCGAACATATCAGAAAGGGCAAGATCTATTGGTTTTTCCTTGGTTATACTGTTTTCGAGTGTAAAGTTGCCTTCGCCTGTAGCCTCTCCGACTATGTAAAGAGGTGCTCTCTCTCTCTTCGCGATCCTTTCAAGTTCAGCTGTATCTTTAGCACTCATAACAAGCCCCATTCTCTCCTGCGATTCATTACCAACAATCTCTTTTGCAGATAGAGTAGGGTCTCCTACCGGGAGTTTGCCAACATCAATATCTCCTCCGGTCTCTTCAACCAGCTCAGACAGGCAGTTGAGGTGTCCTCCGGCACCGTGGTCATGTATTGAGATGATTGAGTTGTTATCTCTCTCAGCAAGCGATCGGATTGCATTGTAAACCCTCTTCTGCATCTCGGGATTTGATCTCTGAATTGCATTAAGCTCAATGGTGTTCTCATATTCTCCTGTAGCTACAGAAGATACAGCACCTCCGCCCATACCTATCCGGTAGTTATCTCCCCCGAGTAAAACTATTTTATCTCCCTTTTGCGGTTTCCCTTTAAAGGCGTAATCTTTTCTTGCAAATCCAACTCCTCCGGCAAGCATTATCACTTTATCGTATCCGAAACTTCTGTAACTCTCCATATGCTCCAAAGTGAGAAGTGAGCCGCAAATAAGGGGCTGGCCAAATTTATTGCCGTAATCGCTTGCACCATTTGATGCTTTTATGAGTATCTCCTGAGGTGTCTGATACAGCCACTCTCTTGGTTCTCCGTTTTCCCAGTCTCTGCCATCGGTGTCGAACCTCGGATAAGAGGTCATATAGACAGCAGTCCCTGCAATAGGAAAGGACCCTTTTCCGCCTGCTATCCTGTCTCTGATTTCACCTCCTGACCCGGTAGCAGCTCCGTTAAATGGTTCTACAGTAGTAGGGAAATTGTGGGTTTCTGCCTTAAGCGATATTACAGTCTCTACGGGCTCGGTAGTGTAAAGCGAAGGAATATCTCCCTTTTCCGGGAAAAAGAGAGAAGTTGAAGGCCCTTGAATAAATGCACAGTTGTCTTTATATGCAGAGACTATTCTGTTAGGATTTTCGGATGAGGTCTTTTTTATCATTTTAAATAGCGAAGACTCCATTTCTACTCCGTCTATTACGAATGTGCCGTTAAAAATTTTATGTCGGCAATGTTCAGAATTTATCTGAGAAAATCCGAATACCTCTCCGTCAGTGAGTGCTCTCCCTAGTTTTTTGCTCAGCCCTTCCAGATATTCAACCTCTTCGTTATTTAAAGCCAACCCTTCACTTTCGTTATACCCCTTTATATCTGTAATCTCAATTACAGGTTCAGGTTTTCTGTCAATGTCAAAAAGATTTTGGTCAAGACCTTTATAGACCCTTTGAAGCATTTTGTCATGATGACCATTCTCATCTGTGATTTCATAGAACTCCTCTATCCTTTCTATGCCATCAATGTTCATATTCCGGGTAATCTCCACAGCAGTAGTGCTCCATGGAGTGATCATCTCTCTTCTTGGCCCGATAAACAGCCCCTTGAGAGAATCTGAATCTATCAGATTTGCACCTGAAAAGAGCCACTTGAGAGCCTCTATATTGTTGTCGGTTAAACCACTGATTGTTTTGACTGCCAGAACCGGCCCATTAGCTTCACGAAAGAATAAAATCATAGGGTTTTGCTACTATAAAATTAGAGCTCAAAATTACTCCATTTTGACTAATTCCCGAAAATTAATTGTCAATATGACATTTTTGTGGCTTTATTTTTCGAAATTCGCCTGTTGATTAAAATTTGCTTAAAATGTTTGACCAGTCTAAATATAACCAAGAGATAGAAAATTTATTCAAACAATTCCCTTCATATCAGCAGGTTGGTTCAATCGCATACAAAGAGGGGCTTGAGACAATGAGGGAATTTGACAATATACTCGGACACCCTCACAGAAATTATCCCGTGATTCATATCGCTGGAACAAACGGTAAAGGATCGGTTTCTCATATGCTGGCATCTGTGTTTATGAAATTCGGACTTAAAACAGCTCTTTATACCTCTCCACATCTGCTTGATTTCAGAGAAAGAATTAAAATTGACGGAGAGATGATCTCAAAGGAGGATGTTTATGAATTTATCATAAGAAATAAAGAGTTCATGAACAGCAATAAGCCATCTTTTTTTGAGATAACCACTGCTATGGCATTTGATTACTTTTCTAAGCAAAAGGTTGATATAGCTGTAATTGAGACCGGGTTAGGCGGGAGACTAGATTCTACAAACATTGTCCATCCTTGGTTAAGCATAATTACCAATATCGGTCTTGACCATTGTGAGCAGCTAGGCTCAACAATCTCTGCAATTGCACTGGAAAAGGGAGGAATTATTAAGGATAATGTACCTGTTGTAGTAGGAGAGCACAACTCAACAACAAAGAGCATATTCGAAAAATTTGCTGCTGAGAGGGGGGCAAAGATTCTCTTTTCGGGACTGTACAGATTTAAGGATGTTAAATTGAGTGACTATGAAATTGATCTTAAAGGAGACTATCAGGTAAATAATTTAAGGACCGTTTTAACTGCTCTATATGTACTGGCGCAGAATAAAATATTTTTAAATCTTGCGGGAAAGGGCTGGAGCGACAATAATATAAAGGAGGGGCTGAAAACTGCTGCTTTTTCTACAGGTCTTAGGGGTAGATGGGAAATTCTAAATAAAAATCCACAAGTTATTTGTGATACAGGGCACAATGTTCATGGTCTTACTTTGGTTTTTTCACAGCTGAGAAAACAAAAATTCGCACGACTATTTTCTATAGTAGGGTTTGTTGCAGATAAAGATATTGAGAAGATTATTGGATTATTACCTCAGACATCATATTACTACTTTACACAAGCAAAGATTCCAAGGGCGCTTAATGCAGATGTTCTTACAAAAAGATGTGTTGCTGCAGGTCTGGAGGGAGAGAGTACCGTTTCGGTAGAGGAGGCAATTAAGAAATTTAGATCTATATGTAGAGAGGATGATCTTCTTTTTATAGGTGGGAGTACCTTTATCGTAGCCGAGGCGATAGAATTTTTTGAAAAAAACGAGAATTTTTTTGCAAAATAAAAAAATGCAGATATCTTTGCACTCCCAATCGCAAGATAGGCTTTGAAAAGGGAGCATAGCTCAGTTGGTTTAGAGCATCTGCCTTACAAGCAGAGGGTCGGGGGTTCGACTCCCTCTGCTCCCACAAAAGAGAAGCGGATATCGGTTAAGATATCCGCTTTTTTTATGCCGGTTCAGGTAAATTAACCCAGCTGCCCAATTTAAACATTTGTTTGGGGGAGAAATAAAGATCCATTATTTGATCGATAATATCATGACCCCTGGCACTATTGGTAAGATAGACCAAATGACTCCTTTTTTTCGGTACAATCACAAAGAGAGCTTTGAAATTACCATTATCTCCCCAATGAAAAATAATGTCACCATATTCTGTATCAGTCTCTATGCCAACTCCCAGCCCCCAGAATATTCCATTATCACAATCTCTTGGTTTTCCGGGATACCTTACTGCAGAGGTTAGGGGAGTAATCAACTCTTTATAGGTTTCGGCCTTTAAACCTTTACCGGATATTAAAATATCAAGAAATTTTGAGTAATCAGAGGCAGTAGTTCTTAGGGTATATGCTGTATTGGCACGTGGGTATCTGCCTTTACCTCGGTTTACTCCTTCTCTGTTAAATCCGTCTGCAGCCAGAGAATCATACTCCTCTCTCCACTCATAGCTTGTATGAGACATTCCAAGAGGTTTAAAAATCTCATCGGCTGCTATTTGTTCAAGAGTTTTGCCGGATAACTCTTCGACAGCTCTTTGCAAAAGATAATAGCCTTCTCCTGAGTAACTGAATGCAGAATCGGGTCTGAATTTAAAATTGATAACCGAAGATGGCCACTCATCAGACGATGGAGATGTTGCCCAGTTGGGTAAACCCGTTCTGTGAGACATTACCATTCTGGCTGTTATTTCAGATGCCCACTCTTTGTTCTCAAAGCGGTCAATTGATGTGTACTCAGCAAGAGGTCTGTCTAAATCAATAATACCTCTGTCCGAGAGAAGCATTACAATATAGGAGAAAACAGGCTTACTTAAGGATGCTGCCTGAAATACAGTATTATAATTTGCGTCAGACTTTATCGTGTCATTTTGAGCCAAGCAAAATGCCGTAAAATCTGATCTGTTCCGGAAGGCTATCTGAATTAACGGTATTCCGGCTGAATCGGCAATCTGTGATGTTGAAGATTTAAGATAATCACTGTTTTGGGGATTACACGAAAGAATTATTAAAAATAGAACGGGCAGAATCAGTTTACTCATGGTGGTTGGATTAATGTTAAAAACAAAATTAGTAATAAGAAGAGCTATTACAACAACCTTTAATGCACGTTTGGCACTCTTTTCTTTTTGTTAAAACGATTACCCGGTAAATTTGAGCCATTAAATTTTAAGTAAGTAAAAAACTAGTATAAGTTTTGGGGCAGCTGTATGCCCTTAATGTGAGGTAGAATTACACTCATAAACCTTCGGGATGCAGCGGTTAGTAATTAAGTACCTTTAAAAAAGGTAATTTTAATTTGTGCCACATGATTTTAACAAGAAAAATAGAGGTTGTTGTAGATGAGAAGGAGACAGAACTTAGGGGTGAGTACCTTAAGCAAATTATCTCCTGGAGCTATCTTGTTAGAAACGGGGCCAATGAATTGATCTCATACCTATACAGTGTAGACAGATTAAAGTATTATAAATTTCTCACCGAAGATGCCAAGATTGACCTTGGAATAATCGGGGCAAAGGGAGATTTGATTAAAGAGGGGTCTGCCCCCTATGTGCTGCTTTCAGAGAGACTTAAAGGGCAGGTGCCAATGGATGTCGCAAATGCACTTCAGCAAAATGTGACAAAGACTTATAAAGAGATAAGGGGTAAAATATTTAAAGGGACAGCCTCACTATTATCCTACGGGAATATTCCGGTTCCATTTAACGGGCCATCTCTAAGAAATCTGAATTATTGCAACACAAGAGATTGTTTTACATTTTCTCTGTTTGGAATACCTCTCAGAGCTGTCCTGGGAAGAGACAGAAGTAAAAATGGAGCTATTTTGGAAAGGTGTATTTCCAAAGAGATTAAAATTTGTACTTCATCTCTTCAGATCAGCGATAACAGAAAAAAACTTTACCTATTACTTAGTGTAGATATACCCAAGCCCAACATTTCTCTGAATGAAGATAATTTCATAGATGCCCATCTTTCTATTGATAATCCAATTGTTGCATTTTATAAAAATGACAAAAAGGTAATCGGTAATAAAGAAGAGTTTTTGCATAGGAGAATACAGATTCAAAAGGCTCTTAAAAGAGCGCAGATAAACTCTTCCTATACAAAAGGGGGTAAGGGTAGAAAAAGAAAGATCAGACCTGTAGAGAGGTTTAACGGAAAAGAGAGAGACTACATAAATACAAAGCTTCACACATACAGCAGGCTTTTAATTGACTATGCTGCCAAAAACAGATGTGGCACTATTTATCTTATAAATCAGTACCAAAAGGAAAAAATGGCCGCAAACAACTCCTTTCTTCTAAGAAACTGGGGCTATTACGGTCTGAAACAAAAGTTGGCTTACAAGGCAAGCTTTTACGGTATAAAGATTATAGAGAAGGCCGGATAATCATTTTGAGTTGCAATAAATACTCGTTCATCTTTCAAAAAGACATATTCAGTCGTATAAATAGCTTATTCATAAATGTTTAAGTGCTTTTAGAGCACTTTGTTGCTAATTTTGGTTAATCAAGCATCTTAATACTTAACTAATTTAAATGAAAAGATTTTGTTTAACATTAGCAGCAATTTTATTGACTGCTTTCCATATTCTGACAGCTCAGAATATGAAGATCTCCGGCGCTGTAACCGAAGCGGGAACCGGAGCTCAGTTACCTTATGTTACCGTAATGGTTAAAGGTACTACAATTGGAACCACATCGGCAGATGATGGTACATACACAATCAGTGCACCATCTGATGCGATACTGGTTTACAGTTTTATCGGTTATAAAATGGTGGAAATTCCGGTTAACGGAAGGAGTGTCATTAATGTACAACTCGAAACAGATGCTGTTGCTCTGGAAGAGGTGGTTTTTGTTGCTTACGGTACTGCAAAAAAATCCAGCGTTACAGGAGCGATTGCCTCAGTTGGTTCGGCAAGTATCGAGAAGAGACCTGTAACAAATGCTCTTGTTGCTCTAGCAGGCTCGGCACCGGGAATCCAGGTTAATACAGCAAGCGGACAACCGGGTACAGATCCGGGTATCAGAATCAGAGGATTTGGTTCGATTAACTACTCTTCTGAACCACTGATAGTTCTTGACGGTTCACCTTACAATGGTGTGATGGCAAATATTAATCCGGCAGATATCGAGTCTATTAACATTCTTAAAGATGCAGCATCAACAGCTCTTTACGGATCAAGAGGTTCGAATGGTGTAATTATGATTACCACCAAAAAAGGTAGAAGAGAAAAATTGAGTGTATCAGCCAATGTAACTCAAGGTTTTTCTGTAAGAGGACTTCCCGAGTACGAGAGAGTTGATGCATTTGATTACTATCCTGTAATGTGGGAATCATTAAGAAACAGTTTGATCTCTCCTACAAGACCGATTGATCAGGCAAGTATTCTTGCATCTGGTGGAACATCAAACGGTATTGTTACAAATCTTGGATATAACCCATTCAGAGGCATAGCGAAAGATCAGGTTGTAGATACAGATGGTAAACTTAATCCTGCTGCTACATCTCTTTTATGGGGTGACGATCTGGACTGGTATTCACCGGTTGAGAGACTTGGTAAAAGGACTGATGCAATGGTATCTGCAAGCGGTGGAACAGAGACCTCAGATTATTATCTTTCAATCGGATACACAACCGATAACGGATGGCTTAAGAAGACCAATTATGATAGGATTTCAGCCAGAGCAAACCTCAATTTCAGCCCTAAGAAGTGGTTAACTTTTGGTGTAAATCTTAACACCTCTTATAATAAATCATCTTCTGCAAACACCTCATCACATACCGGTTATGCAAACCCGATTCATTTTGCAAGAACTATGGGTCCTATCTATCCTGTTTATCAGCACAGCCGTGTAACTGGTGATTATATAACCGACAATGATGGAAACAAACTTTGGGACCTTGGTGCTTCTGTTTCAGAAGGTGGAGTCTCTTTTGGTGCCAGAAAACAGAGCAACGGCCGTCACGGTATTGCAGAACATATGCTCAATAACAGGGAGTTTCAGCGAAATACTATCCAATCAAGAGCTTATGCAGAATTTAAGTTTCTTAAAGATTTTAAATTTAAAATACAGCAGTCACTTGATATAAATAACTATCTCTATTCAGTTTACGAAAATTCTCTTGTTGGGGATGGTGCTCCTCAGGGACGTACTCAGAAAACCAGCTCTTTGAGATATACCTGGAATACTGTTGAAATGCTTACTTATGACAAGAATTTTGGTAAGCATGAGATTAATGTGATGGCAGCTCATGAAAATTATAAAAATGAGTATAACTATTTCTACGGATTCCGTCAGGGAGAGATTGTACCCGGAAATACAGAGCTGATTAACTTCATTACAACAAATGATCTTTACTCATACCTCGACAAACACACCGTAGAAGGTTTTCTTTCAAGAGCTACTTACTCATATGATAATGGTAAATACACAGCTGAAGCCTCTTTCAGAAGAGATGGCTCATCAAAATTTGCAAGCGACGTAAGATGGGGTAACTTCTGGTCAGTAGGTGGAGGTTGGAGAATTGACAGAGAGTCATTTATGTCTGCTCAAAGTTGGATTGACTATCTTAAGCTGAGAGCCTCTTATGGTCTAAACGGAAATGACGGAGGTATAGGAAACTATGCTTGGCAGGTTCTTTATGAATATTATCTGAATGCAGGTGAACCCGGATATACTCAAACTACAGCACTTGGTAACCCTTTGCTTAAATGGGAAACTTCTGCCCAGACAGATATAGGGGTGGAATTTAATATGTTTAATAACAGAGTTAAAGGTAGTATCGATTGGTTTAATAAAGAGTCAAAAGACCTTATTTTCTCGATGCCGCTTGCACCATCTACCGGTTATGTTTCACAGGACAGAAATATCGGATCTATATACAACAGAGGTTGGGAGATTGATGTAACTACAGGTATTATTGATACCAAAAATTTCAGTTTCAGTCTGAATCTTAATGCAACAACGTATAAAAACAGAATCAAATCCCTTCCCGAAGAGAACAGAGAACTTGGAATTATAGCAAACAATTCATTAAGGAATCCAATGTACAAAAGGGTAGAGGGTGGATCAATATATGACTATTGGTTGCGTAAGTGGTATGGTGTAGATCCTTCAAACGGAGATGCTTTATACTATTTTGATGATGCAAAAGATGAGAACGGTGACTATGTTAAAGAGTGGGATGAGGAGGATTGCAAAACTATGCCAAACGGAACGCTGGTTACAAGAAATCAGGCCAAAGCTAAATATGGTTGGTCAGGCACCAGCATCCCTGATCTGTTCGGATCGATAACCCCAAGCTTTAAAATATACGGATTTGATGTATCTATCCAATTTAATTACTCGATTGGAGGCAAAGTGTATGATTATGGCTACTCTTCTCTTATGTCAAGTGGTGGAATGGGAGCTGCAAAACATATAGATATCCTTAACAGATGGACTACAGTTGGTCAGGTAACCAACGTTCCAAGAATGGATAACGCGCAGACTACAAACTTTAATGCATCATCAGACAGATGGCTGGCAAGTGCATCATATCTCTCTTTAAGAAATATCAATGTGTCATACAATTTTAAGCCGAATGTTCTTAAAGCATTAGATATTAAAGCTTTGAGAGTGTATGCAACTGCAGAAAACCTTGCTCTCTTTAGTGCAAGAAAAGGTCTGGATCCTACTCAAAACTTTAACGGAGATATCCTTAATGACGTAGGTTTTAACAGAGTAGTGACTTTTGGTCTGAATGTTAACTTCTAAAATTATTTACAGAAATGAAAAATATTAAAATTAGTATAATGGCTCTGATGGCAGTTCTTTTGATACTGCCGACATCCTGCTCTAAAGATTTTCTTGAGACAAGACCTACAGATCAGATAGATGCTGCAAGCGTTTTTGAGACAATAGAGGGAGCATGGGGTGCAATTAACGGTGTTCACCGTACAATGTATATACAATACAACAGCCAGCAGGCACACGGCGGAATGGACGGTATGTTCAGATACATTGAATTTATGGGCACAGATGTATTATTTAATACAGATGCAAACAAGTGGTATCTTGATACTTATAGGTGGGCTGATCATAGAAATGAAAATTCAAAGCAGGTTCTCTACTGGACAAACCTATACAGATTAATTAGTAATGTAAATCAGATTATTACAAACGTCGATCAAATATCGGGTTATGTTGATGAGAAGAGCTATATCAAAGGGCAGGCTTTGGCGTACAGAGCGTGGGCTCACTTTATGCTCGTACAACTATACGCCGACAGATTTGTACCCGGAGGTGCAAATTCACAACCTGGTGTTCCATATATGGACGAAATATCATTTGCAGGTAAAGAGAGACTATCGGTATCTGAAACATACAATAAGATAAACACAGATATCTCTGAAGCTATCTCTTTGTTGGATGGTTTCACAAGAGCAAACAAGTCGCATATCAATAAACAGGTTGCACTTGGAATTCAGGCTCAGATAGCTTTGGTTCAGGGTAATTGGGATCTTGCTGCTACCTCTGCAAATGCTGCCAGACAAGGATTTAATTTTATGTCTGCTGATCAGCATCATGAAGGTTATAACTCAGTAACCAATCCTGAATTTATGTGGGCATCTTATGTTCAGGAAGATCAGACTCTTTATTTCTACTCATTCTTTGCATATATGTCTCATAATTTTAACTCTACAGCAATCAGACAGAGTCCTAAATCAATCCTTAAAGATCTTTACGATCAGATTTCGTCAACAGATGTTAGAAAAGGGTTGTGGTACCCTAATGCAGAGGTAGATCAACAACCATTTGTGCAACCTAATGGTGTGAGATTTAACTATATGAGTTCTAAATTCAAAGCGGTTTCATCATCAGACAGTCGCGGAGACTTCCCATGGTTAAGAGTTGCCGAGATGTACCTTATAGAGGCAGAGGCACTAGCAAGACAAACCGGGAAAGAAGAGGAGGCCAAAGATGTACTTTATCTTCTTGCAAAGAACAGAGATCCTCAGTATGTTAGGTCAACCAACAGCGGACAGGCACTAATTGATGAGATTCTTATTCAGAGAAGAATTGAACTCTGGGGAGAAGGCCGTAATTTTACCGACCTTAAGAGACTTGGCCTTCCATTAGTAAGACCAGAAGCTCCAAGCGGAAGCATGGGCGGACACGTTGCCTCAATTGCAATTAAACTCACAGAACCTGCCGGAACCAATAACTGGACCTGGATGATTCCAAGAGCTGAGATTGATACAAATCCGGAATTGGAACAAAATCCGGCATAACATAACTCTCTTCCTATTATTCAAAGGCTGCCATTTTTTATGGCGGCCTTTTTTTGTTACTTTTGAGAACTACTTTAATTAATTAAAACCCTCTTTGAAATTTTTAAACTATGAAAAAATTGTTCTTTTTAACAATTGCAATTCTCTCTTTTGTGTTTGCGGAGGCACAAAAAAGGATTCTGGACGAATCTGTTTATGATTCGTGGAAAACCATTAAACAATTTAAGGTCTCGGATGACGCGAATGTTACTCTAACAGAGTATGAGAACTTTGCAGATAAGTCAATCCTTGAGATAAAAATCCGGAATCTCTCATTTAACCAAATCGTGAAAGGCGCAACCGATGCTGCGTTCTTTAATAAACAGAGAGGCGCAGTTTATAAAGTGAAGGATTCACTCTATGCATTTGATTTAAATGCAGGAATCTCTCAGAAACTTGCCATTTCAAAAAAAGTTAAGACATCAGACGATTCTCCCATAATCGCATGGTACATCGGCAAAGATCTCTTTTTTAAAACACTTGAGAACGCTCATAAAGACTCTCTTAAAAGTGTTTTGCATTTATCATTTGACACAACCGGAGATATGTATACAGTTACAAATGGTGACGGAAAAAGGTATATTGTCTGTGTAAATAATTCGAAGTCCCGAAAAAAAGAGGAAGGATTACAAAAAGACACTCTTTATATAACAGATAAATTCATTAGTGCAGTATCGGTTGATAATAATAGCAATAATCTTCTTTTTTTTGAAGCAGCCGACTCTTCGGGTAAATCGGAGGTCAGAGCTGTGTTGTTTGATATAAAGTCAAAAAAAATAACTTTAACAGGTCTTGACTATTCAAGATTGCCCGAGGGCACGGCCTTTAATTTTAAAAAAGGGATAGAGTTTTCAAAGGATAATGACTATTACAAGTTTGAGATAAATCCTGTAAAGGATGAAGAAGAGGTGAAACCGGATGTCAAAAAGGTGAAACCGGATGTCAAAAAGGTGAAACCGGCATATGAATATGAATTATGGCGCTGGAACGATACTCTGCTTCCATCACAGAAAAGAACAAGAGAGAGTGTTTTTGCCAATCAGCTCAAGTGTATATATAACCCTGCTGAAGACAAGTTTACCAGACTTTCATACGGAAAGGGGGTATTTCTTATGCCGGATGATAACTCGCTGTTTGGATTTGAGTTTGACAACAGACCATATATGTATGAAGATTTATGGGCAGACCCTATTCCAAGAGATCTCTATTGCGTAAACAGAAAAACAGGGGAGTACAGATTACTTATTGAGTCTTTTTTGGGAAGCTTTGCTGTCTCCGGAACAACGGAGCATTTTTTTACCTATGATTTCAAAGAGGAGGCCTGGTTTGTAACAAACTTATACACAAATGAGAAGAAAAATATCTCTAACTCAATTCCATATCCGGTTAAAAACCAAAGTTTCGACAAACCTCAACCTGCCTCTCCATATGGCCATGGAGCATTAACAGCAGATAAAAAATATTTTCTGATTTACGATGAGTATGATATCTGGGCTGTACCTGTTGACGGATCAGGTACTGCAAAATGTATTACGAAAGAGTATGGCAGGAAAAACAACATCAGATTTAAGGTTGTGAATACCTCTGAGGAGAGAGGCGGAGACAGAGGAGTTGATTTTAAAAAAGAGATTCTTTTGGAATCTGTCAATTATGACAATATGCACACAGGTTTTTACACAGTTAAAGTTGGTAAAGAGCCTGTTAAGCTCATAGAGGGAGCGCAAAAGCACCGATTCGTAAAGAGGTCTGCAAAAGGGAATTACATCATACAGATTGAGAGCTTCTCACAGGCTCCGGATTACTGGCTCGCTGATCCCGAAATGAAACCAATTGAAAGACTAACAGATTTAAACGAACAGACAAAAGATTATAAATTTGGTAATACAGAATTCATAACATGGAGTGACCCAGATGGGACGAAGCAAACGGGAATACTGTATACTCCGGAAGATTACGACCCTACAAAAAAATATCCAATGATTGTCTATTTCTATGAGACAATGAGTCAGGATATTTTTATGTTTTATCCCCCTGCACCTACCACATCAACAATTAACCCATCTATGTTTGTAAGCAGAGGGTATGTTGTATTTATGCCCGATATCAGGTATGAAATAGGATGGCCGGGTAAAAGTTGTCTGAATATTGTTGAGAGTGGAACTAAATATTTGATAGATAAAGGAGTGGCTGATCCCGAAAGAGTAGGGGTGCAAGGCCATAGCTGGGGAGGTTATCAGGTTGCTTACCTTATAACACAGACAGATATCTTCAAATGTGCATGTTCAGAGACAGCAGTAGCCAACATGACATCGGCCTATACCGGACTTAGGGCTGGTGCAGGTAAACCAAGGATGTTTATGTATGAGTCTACTCAAAGCAGAATTGGAGGATCGCTATGGGAGAAACAGGAGAATTACATAAAAAACTCACCTCTGTTCTATTTGGACAACGTGAAAACACCACTTTTGTCAAGACACAGCGATGCAGATGAGGCAGTCCCATATTCACAGGGGCTTGAACTCTTCCTAGGGTTAAAAAGGCTAGGTAAGGAGGTTTGGATGTTCAACTACAAAGGTGATGGCCATAACATTAAAAAGCGGGACATAGCCGTTGACTGGTCCCGCCGTATGGATGAATACTTTGATTATTACCTTATGGGTGCAAAAAGACCTGAGTGGATGAATTAGTATCCTAAGCCTTTGCCCTTATCGATTCTGTCAAAGATAAACAGATGTTGGTCTAACATAAAAATCCAGTAAGGCCAGCTATGGACCCCCGGACTCATCATAAGCATGTTGGGGATTTTGAGCTCGTCGCAACGTTTCGCAAAATCCCTGCTGCTTTGAGCCAGACCATCTTGAGCACCGCAACTAATAACAAGAATATCTTTGCCACCTATAATTGACTCCAGTCTGTTCACTGCAGATTGAAGGTCATACTGCTCATTCTCCTTGGTATAGGGGCCAAGAACTTCTGTCATCTGAGTCTCTTTAAGCCTTGTATCGTGCAAATTAAGCACCCCTGACATACTGCCTGCAGCTTTGAACCGTGTAGTGTCATCCATATAGATATTCAAAGCACCATGGCCTCCCATACTCAACCCTGTAATAAATGTCTTTTCCGGATTGAGGTTATATTTAGATTTCATAAGCGGATACAACTCTTTTTCAAAAAAAGTTCTCCACTGCATTTTATCTTTATCTACATTGTTTAGATACCAGCTGTTGTAAAAACCATCTGGGGTAATGATAATAAAACCGTATTTGTCACTCATTGCCTGAATGTCGGTTTTATCGCTCCAGTTTCTGTAATTTCCGCTCCATCCGTGCAGAAGAAAGAGGGCAGGTGTCTCATCTGCTTTATCATGACAATAGTTTTTTGGAGTAAAGACTAAAACAGAGTCATTGCATTTCAAATTCACAGACTCTATTACAATCAGTTCCTGTGATCTTAATCCGTTTGAAATAAAAATGGATACAAGAATTATCAGGGAAAGTCGCTTTAAAAATTTTGGATTCATTTTTAGAATTTATTATTTATAATTGATTTTAATACTACTTTTAATTGTTAATAACTAGTTGTTTATAACTATCTGGATATAATTAGTTGGCATACTTATATGATTATGCTTACTGCTTATTGTTTACTGTTTACAATTTACTACCTGTTTCCACTAATTAATGTCTGAAATAAATTTTATTAACGATTTTCCAAGAGTCTTTAAACTTATAAAGAAACAGATAGTCAGTAAAAATCAGCTTGCTCTCTCTGTGAAGCTCAATTTTAGCCATCGCAGCATTACCTGTAATATCAATATTTAGAAACTTGCACTCTGTCCTGACTGTAGGTACTCTTCCAGCCTCTTTTGACTGTCTGATGTTTTCTGTCCAGGTGTAAATTGGCAGCTTTGTAATGGTGTTACCATCCTGACCTATTCCAAGCAGTTCGAAGCCGGGGTGGAAACCCTTGTTAATTGCCTCAATGGTTCCTCCATTGTGAATGCCAATAACATATGAATCTGTTATTATCTTTTTAATAAGGTCTTCATCTGTTTGGCCAAACAAGCTTAATGCCATGATTAACAGAAGATTGGTAAGCAATAATTTTTTCATAACTTGAATTTTTGGGCTTATTAAGATTTCTTTACGAATTGTTTGCAGAACTAAAATTAGACTATTTTTGTTAACAAAGTTATGGAAAGAGAGAGAGTAATGAAAAATAAAAGAGCAAAAAGTCCCCTGAAAGAGGTTGCAGGACTCTTTTTCAAACTGGGCTCAATAGCATTCGGCGGGCCTGCAGCCCATATTGCAATGATGGAGAAGGAGGTTGTAGAGAAGAGAAGGTGGATGGACCACCAACATTTCCTGGACCTTATCGGGGCTACAAATCTAATTCCCGGTCCCAACTCGTCTGAGATGGCAATGCACTGTGGTCACGAAAGGGCAGGATGGAGAGGACTTATTACTGCAGGAATAACATTTATAGTGCCTGCAGTTGCAATTACAATGGTATTTGCTTTGTTGTACTCAAAATATGGAACACTACCTGCTGCCGAACCATACATATACGGTATTAAACCTGCAGTTGTGGGGATAATTCTTTATGCTTTGTATGGACTTGGAAAGAAGGCGTTTAAAAATAATATGCTTATTGTAATGGGGCTTGTAACACTTGGGGTAACATTTTTGGGAGTAGGGGAGATAACGGCTCTTTTTGCCTGTGGTTTTTCCGGGATTATATTGTTCTTTCTCAATAAGCTCTTTAGTAAGATCAGGACTGTAAATCACAATATTAAAGAAAACAGTCACATTGAAAGAGAAGCAAAAGAGAATACTGAGATTATAATAGGGAAAGTAAAAGAAAAAGAAGCAGAGGTAAAAGCGGATCTACAACAACAAGCATTAGCAGAAGATAAACAAGAAAAACTCAGGATTAAAGAGAATCCAATGGGTAAAAAACTGCTGTCAGTAATCCCGATAGCAATAATTCCAGCAACAGCCGGCGCAACCACGCTTTCTGTGTTAAAAATATTTCTAATTTTTCTCAAGGTAGGCGCACTTCTCTACGGCAGCGGCTATGTATTATTTGCCTTTCTGGACAGCGAACTAGTAATGGAGGGGCTTCTCACAAGAGAGCAATTGATGGATGCAGTTGCAGTCGGGCAATTTACCCCGGGACCTGTACTATCAACTGCAACCTTTATCGGATGGCAGCTATATGGATTTTGGGGAGCAGTTGCTGCAACAATAGGAATTTTTCTTCCATCTTTTATGCTGGTTACAATGCTTAACCCGCTAATTCCTAAATTGAGGAGGTCTAAGGTGATGGCAGCTTTCCTTGACGCAGTAAATGTAGGATCGGTTGCAGTAATTATGGCTGTTGTGATTCAGATGGGAAGAGATGCCATAACGGATTGGCGATCAGTATTAATACTGGTTATTAGTATTATTATCTCTTTTGGATTTAAAAAGCTCAACAGCGCCTTCATAGTAATTGGCGGCTCGCTTGCCGGGTGGTTATTGCTGATGATTTGATAAGCGATGCCATTTCATGTAACATATCCTACTTAACATCATTTGCAATCTGTTGCCGGAGTTGAGGAGTTGGGAAAATAAATAAATATTGAAGTTCCAAATTTATGTTCGTGATTTAAAAAACTCAGGAATTCATTTGTTTTAATGAATTCCTGAGCTTTTGTGGAGATGGGCGGACTCGAACCGCCGTCCAAACAAACCATCCAAAGAGTTTCTACACGCTTATCCTCTCTACGATTTTCGTCCGAAAGCTGCCGAAAGGCAGGCCACTCACGGCTTATCCTCTGAGTACTTAGGAGACTTTAAAGGAGTCCGCCTCCGCATCCGCTCTTGAATGATACCCCATTTGCCGGTTCATAGAGGGCTTAAAGCTCCGGCGGGATACTCGTCGCCACAGGACCTGGCCTGCAGGGATTAAGCGTTTAAGCTGTGCTTAAATTACGCAGCGAGTGCATAGTTATTGTTGCCAGTTATGGCTTGTATTCCGGGATTTACGAGCCGGGGATACAACGCTCGGCGTGCTTATCTTCCGATTGTGAATGCTGTCAAAACCAAAACATCCCCGTAGATAATACGGTGCAAAGATACAAAAAGAAATCTATTTGAAATAAGACATAATAAACCGCCAGCTTCCGTCAAGAAAAGAGATAAGCCCCAGAATCATAATTACAATTCCGGCAATACGATTAATCATCAGTAACTGTCTTAATCTGAATTTATTTCTAAAAATATTAATAGTTGTACTAAGTATAATCCACCATGTTAAAGCTCCCGCAAATACACCTCCCAAAGCAGCAGTGATTACGGTTTTGGCAGAAGTGCCGTCTACATCAAGGCCAACAAATGCAAAAAGGCCTAAAATCAGGAAAACTGCACCGGGGTTAGTTATGGTCATGATTATTGAAGATATGAGATCCTCTATAAGCCTCTTACCTCCTTTATTATTTCTTATCTGTTTTACAGGATTTGTAATGAATATTTTAAAGCCGATAGCCACAACGGCCAATCCCCCGAAAAAGAGAACTGATGCTTCATGGTTATTGACAAATTCCTGAATAATTGCGAGACTGAGTATTGCAAATGAGGCAAACAGTGTATCGGTAAGAGATGCTCCCAATCCGGTGACAATTCCCGAAATGCGACCTTTACTTAAAGTCTTTTGAACACACATTACTCCAAGAGGCCCCAATGGTATTGATGCACCCATTCCTACTATAAACCCTTTAATTAAACTCTCCAGCATCTATTAATATATTTCAGCTCAAAAATATAAATTAATTTCAAATCATTCAGTAATTTAATCCTTTAAAAATTTTAATGAAGGAGATTTTATTAAGTTGCCCAAGCCAAGTGAATCCCATTTGTTATCAATTTTTTCAATGGTCTCTTTCGAAGATAGCGCATATCCGGGCCATTCACGGGTAAAGCCATTTATTCCGGTTACCTTTGTTCTGCTGTCCATTACTAACTTTCCACCTACAAATTTTGAATCTCTTACCGGATCACAGTTGCTGCCCCATATCCATAGCATTGTATATTTGTCATTGATATCTAATTCATGATCAATAACAATGTTTATCAACCCATTTAAATCGTTTTCGGAATGAGTAAAGCAGATTGGTTCTATTCTTTCTATATCTGAATCTGAAGGCAAACCTCCAGTCTCTTCGGGCAATTTTGAGGTTGCATCAAACATTATTTTTCCTCCATATCCGCACTGAGGAGATGTGTGGTCAAGCACATCAAGAGGGCCCCGGCTGAAATGGGTATCGCGTTTTGGGATATAATTTTTGCTAAAGCAATCCATTAGCTGATCGTAGTTTCGGATGTTGATATCCTGATCAACAACAATCATGATTTTGTTAAACATCATCTGGCCTGCTCCCCAAAGTGCATGTGCGACTTTAATTGCCTGCCCAGGGTAGTTTTTCTCAATTTTAACAATTGCAATATTGTGCCCGACACCCTCTTCCGGGAGATGTAGATCGCGTATCTCGGGAACCATTGTAAACTGAATAGGGGATAGGAAAATTTTCTCCGTTGCAATAGCAATGTACTTGTCCTCCTGAGGAGGTATCCCTACAAGTGTTGCAGGATAAACTGCATCTTTTCTGTGCGAAATGCAGGTAATATGAAACTTTGGATAAAGATCTGCCAGAGAGTAAAATCCGGTATGGTCCCCAAATGGGCCTTCTGTAACAAGGGGTTCGTTTTTATCTACGTAGCCCTCAATTATAAAGTCGCAATCTGCAGGCACCTGAAGAGGTTGAGTGAGACAGTCTGTAAGTGCGACAGGTTTATTGCGGAGAAACCCGGCGAGAAGATATTCGTCTATACCTTCCGGGAGCGGAGCAGTAGCAGCATAGGTGTAAACAGGATCACCCCCTATTGCAACAGCTACGGGCATTCTACCTGTTTTCTGCTTTGCAAAATGCCTTGCTCCGGTTTTGTGTCTGTGCCAGTGCATCCCGGTTGTATCTTCTGTAAAGACCTGCATACGGTACATGCCTAAGTTTCTTGCTCCGGTTTCGGGATCTTTTGTGTGAACCAGCGGGAGAGTAATGAATCTTCCGCCGTCCTCAGGCCAGCACTTTAAAACAGGAAGACGAGACAATTCAGGTTTGAACAGAACTATCTCCTGGCAAGGCGCATGCCCTTTGAATTTTTTTGGTAACCATCCTGCGGCCTCTTTCAAATGAGGTAAAAGTTTAAGTTTGTCCATTACAGAACTCCTCTCCTGCATAACCTCCTTCATGAGAGTGTTCATATGGCCTGTAATCTGTTCAATTGACTTAACACCAAAAGCCATGCAGACTCTCTTTTCTGAGCCAAGCATATTTGTCAGGACAGGAAACTGAGTGCCTGTATTTTCAAATAAAAGAGCCTTTCCACCTCCTGGCAACTTACTGATTCTGTCAGTAATCTCGGCAATTTCAAGTTCGGGATCGACAAATTCTTTTATCCTGATAAGTTCTCCATGAGATTCAAGGTATTGTATGAAGTCAGCAAGGCTTTTGTACATAATTTTAAACTTTAAGTTTTACGTGTTGCCTCTTCTACCAGATAGACAATCGAGGAGAAATTGATACCGCTGTGGTTGGATAGTCCGATCTCACAAGTTCGACTTGTGGCATAACCTTCTGAGCAACCCTCGCTTTGACGGGCAATATCCCTGAGCCCATGTTTGTTAAGTTCCGGAAGAAGAAATCCTCTGTCACCAGCGAATCCGCAACAATTACTATCTATCTCAACAACATCAATTGCGCATAGTGACGCAAGTTGATATATATATTTATCAACTTCCATCTTTTTAGCACTGCAGACTGCAAAAACAGATACTTTTTTATTAAGCTTTCTGAATTTTAGTTTATCCTTTACAAACTCTACAATAAATTCTGCAGGTTCGTAAAGTTTTATTCTCTCTCCAAAATTGGTCTTCATTGTATAGAGACATGGGCTCATATCACATAAAACAGGAATTTTACCACCATCGGATGCTTTCCACAAAGCCTCTTCCAACTTTTTGGAGGATTCAAGACCCGCTTCAACAAATCCCTTACTTGAAAAAGCCATACCGCAGCATAGAGAGTTCATGTTTTCGGGGTAAATTATATTAAATCCAGCTCTTTCAAGCAGAATTTTTGTAATCTCTGTAACTTGCGGTTGGTCCGTCATTGACTTTGATTGCCCCATACTTCTGGTAATACATGATGGAAAGTATACAACTGAATCACCACCTTTGTTCACCCCGTTAACTTTGATTTTTGATGCTCCCTTAGGAAAATGTTCATTCCATAATGGAACAAGCCCTCCGGTGATTTTATGCATACCGGTAGCCACAGAGCCGAATAACCTTTTCCCGGTAAGCAACCTCGCATAATGCACAGTTGTAAGACCTAAACGCATACCACCTGTGACTCCTCCCATGTTTCGTGCAATACGAAGTGCAATCTTCTCTGAACGAGGAGAGTGCCCTTCATGCCTCAACTCTTTTACCAGCTTCCCGGTATCAATTTTTAAAGGACATTTAACATAACAAAGACTGTCGGTGGCACAAGTATCAAGACCACCATAGTTATAATGTTTGTTTATTTCCGCTGCTCTGTGAGGCTCTTCACCTGTTGCTTTAAGCCTCTCCATCTCTTTAAATGCAACAATTCGTTGCCTTGGAGAGAGTGTAAATCCTTCAGAAACGCATACTGGTTCGCAAAAGCCGCACTCCATACATTTATCAACTGTCTCTCTGGTAGATGGAATGGGTTTAAGGTTTTTCAGGTGTATCTCCTTATCATTGTTTAGAATGACACCAGGATTAAGAATTCCTTTAGGGTCAAAGAGCTCTTTTAATTGCTTCATTAGTTTATATGCCTCAGATCCCCACTCTTTTTCAACAAAAGGTGCCATATTTCTTCCGGTACCATGCTCTGCCTTTAATGAACCGTCATATTTCTCTACAACCATCTTGGCAATATCGTCCATGAATTCGCTATACCTTTTTACTTCGCTTTCATGTCCAAAATCCTGATTAAAGACAAAATGCAAGTTTCCTTCTAGAGCGTGTCCGAAAATAACAGCCTCATCGTATTTATGTTTTACAAAAAGAGATTGTAACTCAAGAGTTCCCTCAGCAAGTCTTTCGATTGGAAAACAGATATCTTCAATTATTGGAGTTGTTCCCGATTTTCTCATGCCGGCAACTGTCGGGAATGTCTCTTTTCTAATTTTCCAGAGTTTTGCCTGTTCTTTTTGATCGAATGTAAATTCAATTGGTAAATGGGTTTTTATCTGCTCTATACCCCCCATTATCTCAGCAATATTATCTTGTAGACCTTCTGAATTTTCAGATTTTGTTTCTACCAGCAGACCACATGCATTATCCGGAAGAGTCTTCAAATATTGAGGAACTCCTTTGGAGTCTTCTACAGACCTTAAAGCAGCTCTGTCCATTATCTCAACAGCTGAGACGCTCTTCTTCTTTAAAATTATAACAGCCTTGCATGCACTCTCAATATCGGGATAGATTATTAGAGTGAGTGCCTTGTGAGGGTGTTCAATGACTGTGTTATAGGTAATATCTGAAATAAATCCCAGGGTACCTTCTGACCCGATAATAAGGTGCTTTAATATATCAGAACCATCAGAATAATCTGTCAGCGCATTAAGGCTGTAACCGGTTGTGTTTTTTATCTTGAACTTCTTTTTTATTCTCTCATAAAGAACCTCATCTGATTTGACTTGCAGAGCGAGTTTCTCTAATTCAGAGAGTATCCGATCCAAAAATTCAGATTTTTCAGTTGCAATATTTGGTTCAGATGTGTCAAACAATGTTCCGTCAGAGAGGATAACTCTCATATCTGCAACGGTCTTGTATGAATTTTCACTGGTGCCGCAACACATTCCGCTGGCATTGTTCGCAGCAATTCCACCTATCATTGCGCTATCGATGGATGCAGGATCAGGGCCAATTTTACGCCCGTATTTTAACAGGTAATTATTAGCTTTATAACCTCTTATTCCCGGTTGTAGCTTTATTTTAAGCCCATTGTCCAGGATCTTGTAATCCTGCCAACCATGTGTGGCTACAATAAGTATAGAATCTGTTATTGCCTGACCTGAAAGGGAGGTTCCAGCAGCTCTGAATACAACCGGAAGTGAAGCTTCGTAGGCTTTAGCTACTGCATATCTCAACTCTTTTTCATTATGAACTTTAACCACCAGTTTTGGTATCAGTCTGTAGAATGATGCATCGGTGCCAAAAGCAAGTGTGCTGAGTGCATCATGCAACAGTCTTTCTCCGGGGATAACTTTTAAAAGCTCTTTATAGTACTGTTGATATTTACCGGTTATCATCTCAATATCTCTTTAATTTGTGAAGTGAATATGCGTTTTGAAATTATCATTCCGTTTTTGTTGACCATATATGTTTGAGGTACCTGTGAGACCTCAAATCTGTCGTACAAATCTAAATAATTATAATCTTTAGGGCTAAGGATTTTCCATGGAGGTGCAATTTCTTTAATATAGTTTTCAAGATCCTCCCGGTTATTGCCTGTATATATTGCAATTATCTTAAGTCCCCTTTTTTTAAAATATTTGTAGTTTTCTTTTAATTCCTGAGTGAAAACTTTACACACCTCACAATTTGTACTAAAAAAATAGATTAGAGTTTTTTTTGCCAGAAGTTTGTGCAAAAGTTTCGTCTTTCCGTTTAGAAAATAGAGCGGAATGTTGGTTATTACAGAGCCTGTTCGGTTATTCTTAATTACCTGAACTTTTGCAGGAACTACTATTGTGGGATAAAGAGTATCTCTCCACATAAATGAATATGGATAAATATATTTTTCGGCAACGAAAATAGCTGCCTCTTTGGATGATTGATTATCATCATTAAACAGATATTCAAAAAGGTGATAAAAAACAGCATTGTATGTATCATTATGATCACTTATGAGTTTTTTAAAAAGAGGATCGAAAGCTTGTAAGTACTGACTGGTATCCTTAAGATCAAAAAGTGAGAGATAGGCAGGAATAAAATTTTCAGCCTCATTGTAAAGATTGTTAATTCGTGCTTCGTCTTTCTCAATTAGTTCATTAAGAGTTTTATTTGTGAGATTTCTTCCGATTATTTTCTTGTTTCTGTCCAAAAGAAAGAGGCGGGGTGTTGACAGTACATTGTAAAGCTTATGAAAGCCGCTCTCCCCGGTGGGATCATAGACAAAATTCCAGTTTCCTTTATTTTCGTTAAAATTGGAGTTAACAAAGGCAGCCATTGCTGATGTATCTCTGCCTGTATAAACAGCATATACAGAGACTCCAAGATATTTTTTACTCTCTGTAATCTCTTTTAATTCCGGTAGTTGAGAATTGCATATGTTGCAATTTGTGTCATAAAAATAGATAATTATGTAGTTTGAGCGGATAGATTTTAAATTCAGTAGTTCTCCGTTTTTTGCAGAGAGGTTAAGTTCAGGAGCCTCCAATCCGATCAGGGAATTTTCATTGAATTCTACATACATTTTAAGTATCTCTCTGCCCCCCTCACCTTGCCATAC
The DNA here is from genome assembly GCA_036677745.1 of Bacteroidales bacterium. Taxonomy (GTDB): domain Bacteria; phylum Bacteroidota; class Bacteroidia; order Bacteroidales; family UBA932; genus Bact-08. Next base: position 95,694 of record JAVBVW010000003.1, on the reverse strand, counting down.
AAGATCACCTTCAAGAAAGTACCTTTTGGCAATATATACCGCAACACTTTCATGTCCCATCACCTGAGAGGCGGAAAATTTATTAAAGAGGTAACCTGCAATTGCAGTCTTTAATATTTTGTTATCTGACATTGATATCAGACGGTTACTGGCAGAAATCAAAGAATCGGGATGTGGATTAATACCTGAAATATATTTATCGATATCACGATAGATATTCACGGTACTCTGTGCATTACAAATGGTTGACAGAGCCAGTAACAGACCTGTTATATATATAACTATACGGGACATTGTATCTACTGCTTGCGGTATCTGTCCAGATTCACACCCTCTGCAAGAAAAATCTGTATATCTCCACCATTTACAAATACATCTCTTACAACAGTTGAACTTATAAATGAGTACTCATGTGAAGATGGAATAAATACTGTAGTAATGTCGGGCTGCATTTTTGTATTTGCCTGTGCAATAACTCTTTCTAATTCAAAATCCGTTGTAGTTCTTAAACCTCTGATAATAAAACCAGCTCCTGCCTTTTTACAGAAGTCAACTGTTAAACCCTGATAACTATCAATTTCAATGTTGTTCAAACCTTTTACGGATTGTCTGATGATATCCATTCTCTCATCAGGTGAGAAAAATCCCTTTTTTTGTACATTATAACCAACTGCAATAATGATTTTATCAAATAGTTTAAGTGCAGAGTTTAATACGTCAAGGTGTCCCAGAGTGAAAGGGTCAAACGATCCGGGGAAGACGGCTGTTTTTATTAATTTATCCATTTTCAGATTTCAATTTTGGATTTAAAAACGAAAGTTGCAGGCCCGGTAAGTTTTATATCTGAATAATGCTCTTCGGAATCGCATCTGAATGTGACTTTTAATTCCCCCCCTACAGCTTTAACGTTTGTTGTTACAAACTCAGGAGCTTTCTCTTCTTTTTTAACTATTGAAACTCCCTTATTAAGAAGGTGGTGATAAGCTACGGCAGAGGCTGTTACTCCTGTACCACATGCGTATGTCTCATCTTCTACTCCTCTCTCATATGTTCTTACTGAGATTTCATTAACATTACCCGGATTAAGAGATTTGCTCCATCCCGATGAACTTTTTCCCCAACTGCCCTGAACAAAGTTAACATTGGTTCCTCCGGGAAACTGAGGGTGGTGTCTCCATAGTTTACCCTGACCCAATACATCATAGTTGTTAATATCATCCACAAATATTACCAAATGTGGTGATCCGGTATTCAGAAACAGACTTTTGGGTGAATGTTCCTTAATCTGAGTTACGTCAATCATTCCAAGTTCAATCTGACAAACTGTGGGAGAGTATTCCAGTACTTTAGCCAAATGTTCTCCGTCAGTAGCTATAAATCTGAAATTTTTAATCCCTTTATGTGCAGCAAATGCCACCAGGCATCTTCCTCCGTTTCCGCACATAGTTCCCTCTTTTCCGTCAGCATTAAAATATCTCATTGAAAAGTCATACTCTTTGCTGCTGTTAAGATACATAAGGCCGTCAGCACCAATGCCGAATCTTCTGTTACACAGGTGATAAATCTGCTCTTCTGTAAGTTCAATTTCTCCCTTCCGGTTGTCAATAATTATGAAATCATTGCCCGCGCCCTGATATTTGTACACTTTTAATTTCATGATTAACTGGTTTTAGTTGAACAGGTTCGTGCCCTCTGCCTGATATGCCTTTTCATGTTCGAGCAGATAACTTTTCTTGTCAATACCAATGTTGAATCCTGTGAGTTTATTATGAGCTCCCAGTACCCTGTGGCATGGTACAACAATCAGCAAAGGATTCATTTTGCAAGCCATACCAACTGCTCTGTTGGCATCTTTTGCCCCTATAAGTTTTGCTACATCTCCATAGCTTTTTACATTACCGTATGGGATTCTGCGTAATTCATCCCAGACTTTTTTCTGGAATTCTGTGCCTTCCGGATTAACTGGCAGATCAAAGCTTTTACGTTGATTCCCGAAATACTCACTTAGCTGCTTTTCTGTTTCGAGTAAAATCGGATGGGTATCCATAATATGTTTGGCGTTGTCCGGTTTCTGATAGGTTATCTCAAGAAGATGTTTATTATCACATAACAGTTTAAGATCACCTAACGGTGTAGATATAACCCTGCTGAATCTCCGGCTGTTTTCAATCTTTTGGTACTCCTCTATCATAGAGTTTGCAACTTTGGCAGATGCTCCCTCTCCTCCGAGGATGGCACGGAGTTTATCATATTTTTTCTCAATTTTTTCTCGTTGCCCTTTACTTGTAAGCCTTTTCAACTCCTTTGCAATTTCAGATGGTGTGCAATCATGCTGAATCAGCTCTTTGACAACAGGTTTGTCAAGGATGAGGTTTACGAGACTTATATACTTTACCTTAACCAGACGTTTTGCTATCTGATAAGAGATCTCATTCCCACCATAACACACAACTTGGGGGGCATTTAAAATTGCTGCTTCGAGACTGGCTGTTCCTGATGCCAACGCTGTTGCTTTTGAGTGCTTTAATATTCCGTATGTCTCTCCGAAAAGAAGTTTTATGCCGGAATTTTTAAGATGTTTTTCATACACAGCATGGTCAACTGATGGAGCACCTGCCAGTAGAAACTGAAATTCCGGGAATTTGTTCTCCATTTTTACCATCCTGGGGAGCAGATAGTTAATCTCCATAATACGGCTACCGGCTAATAGTCCGATTATTGGTTTGTCGTTTAAGTCATTTCTTTTTCTGAACTCCTCTTCGCTCTCTTTATGAACCGGATGCCCTGCAATAGAATCAAGAAGTGGATTTCCGTTATAAATAGCCTCAATTCCTCTTTTTCTGAAATATTCGATTTCGAACGGAAATATAATGAACAGTCTGTCAATGTCGCTTTTCAGATGTTTAATGCGACCCTCTTTCCAGGCCCAAACCTTTGGGGATATATAATAAAAGACTGTTATATTGTTCTCTTTGGCAAACTTTGCCATTCTGAAGTTAAATCCCGGATAGTCAATAAGAATAAGAATATCAGGTTTATACTCTAAAAGATCTTTTTTGCATAATTTTAAATTCTTGGTTATTTTGTCGATTGACATAAGAACCTCAACAAAACCCATAACTGCAGTCTCTCTGTAGTGCCTGACAAGGGTTCCTCCCTGGGCAGCCATCAGATCTCCTCCCCAGAACCGGAATTCTGCAGAAGAATCAGCGCCCTTAAGGCCTTTCATCAGATTTGAACCGTGAAGATCGCCCGATGCTTCACCGGCAATAATATAATATTTCATAACTCCCGGATTTAGAAAGTTACAACTCCCATAATTGTTCCAGTCTCTTTAACTCCTGATAATCTGTTGTATCAATTTTATGTGGTACAATGCTTATATAATTATTTGCAAGCAGATTATGGTCAGCCATTTTATTGTCAGGTTCGTTGTTGTAAAACTCACCTGTCATCCAATAATAGTTAAATCCGTAAGGATCCTTTCTCTCTTCAAATTCTTTAATCCATTGTCCTTTTCCCTGACCGGAAAAGCGAATTCCACGTATACTCTCTAATTTAACTGCAGGAATATTAACATTCAGGTATGTATCAGGTATTGGTGGATTTTCAAGAAACTTGTCGATAATCAGTTTTATGTAATGAACAGCGGCAGAAAAGTCTGCATAAGGATCATGTGAGGCAAGTGAGAAACCAATCGAAGGTATTCCATATACTGTCCCCTCGGCAGCTGCACCCAAAGTGCCGGAATAAAGAGAGGCAATTGAGGCATTTGAGCCATGGTTAATACCTGAAACAAGCAAATCAGGTAATTTGTCATAAAAGATCTGATTCATTGCCATCTTAACACAATCTGCAGGTGTCCCTGAGCATGCGTATATTTTAAGATCCTCTTCGCTTTTAAGTTCAGTCAATCTTAAAGGTTTTCCTATAGTCAGTGCTGCAGACATACCACTTTGTGCCTCAAATGGGGCTACCACCGTAACTTGGCCGTAAGGTCTCATTAAATCTGTAAGTGCACCTATGCCTTTTGATTTTACACCGTCGTCATTGGTGATAAGAATACGCCTCATATAAAAAATTTAAATTGGATGTTAACAATATGCGAAGGTAGCAAAAAATTATTAACTTTGCGGCGGTTTAAAGTAGTTCTTACAGACTAACACATTCAATTTAAAACAGATTCAATATGAGCAAAATTAAAGTTGGTATTAATGGTTTCGGCCGCATCGGCAGATTGGTTTTCCGTGCTGCCCAGGAGAGAAATGACATTCAGGTAGTAGCAATTAATGACCTGATTGATGTGGATTATATGGCGTATATGTTAAAATATGATACAGTTCACGGCAAATTTAACGGTTCTGTTGAAGTTAAGGATGGAAAGCTTATAGTAAACGGGTTCCCGATCAGGGTATCTGCTGAGAAGAATCCTGCTGATCTTAAATGGAATGAGGTTGGTGCGGAGTATGTTGTTGAATCAACAGGTCTTTTCCTTACAAAAGAGAAGTGTCAGGCACATATTGATGCCGGAGCAAAACGAGTTATTATGTCTGCTCCGTCAAAAGATGATACTCCGATGTTTGTATATGGAGTTAACCATGAAAAGTACAACGGCGAGGCTTTTGTTTCAAATGCATCATGTACCACAAACTGTCTTGCTCCGGTTGTTAAGGTTTTAAATGATAACTTTGGAATCATTGAAGGTCTTATGACAACAGTGCATGCCACAACAAATACCCAAAAAACCGTTGATGCTCCTTCTGCGAAAGACTGGAGAGGAGGAAGGGCTGCTGCCGCGAATATCATCCCTTCTTCAACCGGAGCTGCCAAAGCTGTTGGTAAAGTTCTTCCTGAAATGAACGGTAAACTTACAGGTATGTCTTTCAGAGTACCTACTATTAATGTATCAGTAGTGGATCTTACCTGCCGTCTCGAAAAAGCTACATCGTATGACGAGATAAAGGCTGCTATGAAAAATGCTTCTGAAACTAACCTTAAAGGAGTATTGGGATACACAGAAGATCAGGTTGTATCAAGTGATTTTATCACAGATCCTCGTACATCAATATTTGATGCTGGTGCAGGGATCATGCTAAACTCTAATTTTGTTAAAGTTGTAGCATGGTACGACAATGAATGGGGCTATTCAAATAAAGTTCTTGATATGCTTGCCCATATGGCAACTGTTAAGTAACAATTGTAATTAATATATAAGAGGGTGTCAAAATCTTTGATTTAAGGCACCCTCTTGATTTTTATATATATTTGCATACAAAACTTAAACTATGGGTATTCGTAAAAAGATCTCCCTTGGATTTGTAGTTATAGGAGCCATCTTGTTCCTGTCAAGTGTTATTGCGGTATTTGAATTTAACCGTATGAGGAATTCCGTAACAGGCCTCATGCATTCAAATATAAATAGTATAAATACCTCAAGAATGCTAATGGAACTTACAGATGAATATAACTTCATACTGTTGAGCAGGGTTATTGTTGACTCTACAATTGTATCGGCTGAGGTACTTTATGACGACAGGTTTGATAAACATATCTCTAACATTAAGAGTAATTTTACATCTGAGGCTGAGGTTGCAATTGCAGATTCATTGGCTGCCGCATACTCTGATTATCTGGCAGTAATCAGTGAAACCAGAACAATTATGGCTCTTGACATCCCTGCCAGAAAAGAGTGGTATGAGAATAAACTTAAGCCGGTTTACAATAATCTGAGGTCATATAAGAAAAAATTGGGATTGCTGACCCAGAAAGCATTGTCTGATAATACAGAGGAGTTGCAACAGGGCTATTACAGGAGTATTATGCCGGGCATTATTGCAGTTGGTGCTGGTATTGTATTGGTTATGCTGTTTAACTATTTTATAAATCTCTATTTTATATCTCCGGTATTGTTAATTTCAAGAGGAATTAAAAATTACAGGGATTTCAGGAAAAGTTATAATGTACAGTTTGATAACGATGATGAAATTCAGGAGATAAATAACGAGGTGAGAGGAATAATTGACGAGAATAAAAAGCTTAAAAGCACACACGATAATCTATAAAGCATGAACTTAAGAACTGTTACCCGGAATATCGGCATTGCACTCTTACTGAACGCTTTGTTTATGTATATTTCTGCCTTTGTGTCGGCATTATATGATTTTGACGCTTCGTTTTCTCCCCTTTTACTAAGTGCCGTAATAACAACAGTGGCAGGAAGTTTTCCTCTGATTTTTGTAAATAAATTCTATGAGATTAATATAAAAGAGGGTTTTACTATCGTTGTATTTTCATGGATACTTTCATGTCTATTCGGCATGTTGCCATATGTCCTTTATGGAGGAGAATTTTCGATATTAAATTCTTGGTTTGAAAGTGTTTCAGGTTATACAACTACAGGGGCGACAATTCTTACCGATATCGAAAACATGCCAAAAGGGCTTTTATTTTGGCGTTCTTCTACTCATTGGCTGGGTGGGTTAGGTGTTGTGCTTTTTATGCTCCTTGTGTTACCTTCGGTAAGCACTTTTAGAATGAAACTTTCAAAAATGGAGATTTCAACTCTCTCTAAAGATAACTTTAAATTCAAAACTCATCAGACAATCAGGGTTATATCTATCGTATACTTAGGTCTTACTATTCTGGAAACCCTCTTTTTGGTTTTAGCCGGTATGAACCTGTTTGATGCAATTAACCACTCGTTTAGCACCGTATCAACCGGAGGCTTTAGTACTAAAAACATGTCTATCCAATATTTTAATTCAATAAAAGTAGAATTAGTAATAATGGTGTTTATGGTTCTTTCAGGATTGCATTTTGGATTGTTATACTCTGTAGTAATGGGACGTTCCGGAAATCTTTTTAAATCACCTATCGTAAAATTTTATATTACCTCTTTACTTCTTGGAGGATTGTTAATTACACTAAACATAAAATTAAGTGGAACAGTTGAATCATGGGGAACAGCAATAAGACAAGGATATTTTCAGGTTATATCCCTTGGTACAACTACTGGTTTTGCTACGGCCGACTCTTCTGTCTGGCCACCATTTTCAATTTTACTTTTAATTTATTTTTCATTTCAGTGTGCATGTTCAGGGTCAACTACCGGAGGACTTAAATCAGATAGGATATATATATTTTTGTCTTCAATAAAAGCTCAAATAAGAAAACAGATTCATCCTAATGCAATTGTCCCAATTAAGGTGAATTCTCAAATAATGGATAGAGAAGTTGTTTATGGGGTTAATTTGTATATTGCATTATATGTGTCAATTGTATTTATTGTAACTGTTATTCTATCTCTTTTAGGAACAGATTTAACAGATTCATTTACATCTTCAGTAGCTTCAATGGGAAATGTAGGGCCAGGATTTGGAAATGTGGGATCGTTAGGAAATTATTCAGATTTTCCAACTTTAGGAAAATTTATTTTGACAATTCAAATGCTGTTGGGGCGTCTTGAGATATACTCCTTGCTTTTAATCTTTGTCCTCTACAGATGGAGGTAAGATAAAAGGAGATGTCTGTAACTACCTTTATATACAATAAACTTGTAACCGGTCTTGGATTTGAACCTACGATCTGTCAACAGAATTTATTCAGAACGATATCAACTTTTATTAAAGATGATCTGCACGATATTTTGCTTATAAATGGCTATGCCGGTACTGGTAAGACATCTGCAGTTGCATCACTTGTATCTTTTTTAAATCAATTCGGAACAAAATTTATACTTGCTGCCCCAACCGGAAGAGCCGCAAAAGTATTATCCGGTTATACCGGATATACTTCACTAACTGTTCATAAACAGATTTACAGGCAAAAATCAATGAAGGATGGAGTGGGGCAATTTGTGCTTGATCTGAACAAAAACCGTGAGACAATTTTTGTCGTCGATGAGGCTTCACTCATTTCATCAGGTTCATACGAATCATCTCTTTTCGGAAGTGGAAATCTGCTGGATGACCTTATAAAATATATAAGATCAAATTCAGGGAACAAACTTATTCTTATTGGTGATTCAGCACAACTTCCACCTGTTGGAGAAAATATATCAAAAGCTTTAGACTACAACCATATTGAATCATATGGGAATACACTTTATGTAACTCTCAAAAGTGTTGTGAGACAGGCAGAAAATTCAGGAATTCTTTCAAATGCAACAATGTTGAGAGAGATGATTGAGGCTGATAAATGCGAGTTTCCAAAATTTGAGGTAAATAAATTTTCAGATATTGAAAGAATTACCGGATCAGAGTTAATCGAATACCTTTCTGATTCGTATGATAGAAATGGATCAGATCAGACTCTGGTTTTATGTAGATCCAATAAACGGGCAAACAGATACAATTCAGGGATAAGGCAAAAAATACTATTCAGAGACGAAATGTTAACCAGAGGCGATAAACTTATGATAGTAAAAAACTGCTATCAGTTTCTGGAAGATGTTGATGATATTGACTTTATTGCTAATGGTGATGTTGCTGAACTTGTGAAAATTTCTGCTTATGAAGAGAGATACGGGCTGAATTTTGCCAAAGCTTTGTTGAGATTTCCGGATTATAATGATACGGAAATTGAGGCAAGGGTGATTCTCAATACTCTGGAGAGTGAAACTGCAAGTTTAGGAAGCGAGCAACAGAGAGCTCTTTTTAACGCTGTTATGGAGGATTATTCACATGTTAAAATAAAAAGGAAAAGGATTGCAACAGTAAGAGAAGATATATACTACAATGCTTTGCAGATAAAATATGCAAATGCTATAACATGTCACAAATCACAAGGCGGTCAATGGGATACAGTTTTTATAGATAATCCATTCTGGAGAGATGATATTACGATAGAGGATCTGAAATGGTTATATACTGCAATAACAAGAGCAGTTAGTAAAGTATATTTTGTTAATTTTGATGATAGGTTTTTCAAGAAATAAATAATAACTGTATGAACTTAAAATTCAATTCTAACTTTAAAGTGATTACATCACTTTTTTTGTGTTTAGTTTTTACCATTACATCAATAACTGCACAGCCTGTTGTAAAGTCTGTTCCGATGCCCTATGCATGGAAGGACAATAACACACTTATTATGGTTCATACCAGAGGACTAAAGAGAATATTTTATGAGTATGATATAAAGAAGGATAAGTTTACTGACACAGAGTCACCTGTTTCGCCAAAGGCTGTACCGACTGTAACTGTTAAAAACGGAGATATAATATACTCAGATATAAATGGTAATGAGAAACAAATTACATATACTGAATCTTCAGAAAAAAATCCTGCCATCTCTCCTGATTATAAAAAAATAGCATTTACAAGGGATAATAACCTGTATAGCTATGATTTAGAGAATGAATCCGAGACCAGGTTAACAAACGACGGCTCTGAGCTAGTCCTAAACGGTTGGGCATCATGGGTTTATTATGAAGAGATTTTTGGGAGAGCAGGGCAATATCGTGCATTTTGGTGGTCACCTGACAGCAAAACCATTGCATTTTACAGATTTGATGATTCAAAGGTTCCTATGTTTCCTATATATGATTCAAAGGGAAAGCATGGAACGATAACTAGAACCAGATACCCTAAAGCCGGTGATCCCAATCCGGAAGTTAAGTTAGGATTTGTCTCACCTGATGGAGGTGAGATTGTCTGGGCTGATTTTAATCCAAAGGATGACCAGTATTTTGGTACTCCTTTCTGGACCTCTACACCTTCGACTATAATGGTTCAATGGATGGACAGAGATCAAAGTAATCTGGTTTTGTACAGGGTAAATATTTTTGACGGAAGCAAAACGCAGATTTACAAAGAGTATCAGAAAACCTGGATTAACTGGATGACCGATATGAAGTTCGGAACTAATGGTTTTTATTTTGTAAGGGATTTTGAATTGTGGGAGCATATTTACTATCAGTCATATGATGGTCTTAAACTTGAAAGATTAACAGATGGGATGAATTGGGGAATAAAAATTCTTGATGTTGACGAGAAGAATTTAACAATACATTTCAGTGCTAGAAGAGATATTTCTGTTAGGAACGATATATACAAGGCAAATTGGGGTGTGAAAGGAAAAAGTGTAACTAAATTATCATCCGGAGAATATAATTTTGTAATGCCTTTGATATCGCCTGATAAAAAACATATTGCAGCAGTAGCCTCAAATATCAGTACTCCTCAGAGAGTTGTTCTTTTTGCAACAAAAAGGGGAGGGGTTGTTAAAGAATCAGAAATGAGAATATTGTCAGATACAAAAGCAGATAATTTTGAAAATCTAAAGATGCCAAAACCTGAGCTTGTAACTATAACTACTCCTGAAGGGTATAAATTGCCAGGAATAATAACACTTCCGTTTGATTTTGACCCTAAGAAAAAGTATCCTGTGATTATGAGTGTTTACGGTGGTCCAAATTCATCTAATGTAATGGATACCTGGAGAAATCCATCAAAGATGAATACAATGTGGGCGCAGGAGGGCATAATACAGATATCAGTCGATAACAGGGCATCAGGCCATTGTGGTAAAGAGGGTATCAATTATGTTCACAGAAATCTGGGACGCTATGAATTGCAGGATTACATCTACTGGGCAAAATATCTGCAGTCACTCGGTTACGTTGATTCGAATAAAATCGGAATAACCGGATTCAGCTATGGTGGTACAATGACAGCACTTGCACTGACTGATGGTGCTGAGTATTTCAGGTTTGGTATTGCAGGTGCCGGAGTTTATGACTGGTTATTGTATGATTCGCATTATACAGAAAGGTACATGGATCATCCGGATGATAATCCTGAGGGATACAGTGAATCTGCAGTTATCAATAAAGCCGGAAAATACAGAAGTGAAACAGGCTCTCTACTTTATCTTACTCATGGGATGGCAGATGATAATGTACATATGCAAAATACAATACAGCTTATAAACGCTTTACAGAAAGCAGGTAAACAGTTTGAGCTTATGCTGTATCCGGGTGCATACCATGGATACAGAGGGGAGCAGGGGGCACATTCAGAGGAGGCTTCAATAAACTTCTGGAAAAAAGTTTTGCTTTCAGAATAAGGTATGAAAAAAGGCTGCCCGAAAGGACAGCCCAATGCCTTACCAACTGAATCTAATTCTTAAAACTAACCAAAACTTTTTTAAATTAACTTGTTGGAACCGGCCAGATCTCTTAGTAATTAATGGCAAGCAACATTATCAGATTATAAATATCCCAATCTGATGCAATTTTGAACTCACCAATTTTATCAGCAAGAATATCGGTAGACTTGAGCAAATCTTTTTTGTCGATTGTAAAATTATCGGCAATCAAAGATGTAACTGCAAGCTGCGAGCTTATGCTGTAAATATCGGCAGGTTTGTTTTTGCTCTTCTCCACATAGAATGTAACATCTGAAGTTGTGTAATCGAGATACCATTTGCCATTATACTCCCTGTAATTGACTACATAATCTGCGGCCATCATGTTCACATTTGATTTTTTTGGTTTACGTTTAAGGAACACTTTGTAGGAATCTCTGTTATTCTCTACATTCATAGAGAATTCGATTTTACCTATAGCTGTTGATTTTGAATCGATAAAGATTTTACCTCGGAATAACATCTCTTCGCCTCTGTTTTTTTGTTCAAATGATACAACATAAAAGGTTTTGCCATACATTTCAACGGGTTGAAGGTATTCAAAATTGTACTTATCTCTCACCTCCTGGATTTCGCAACCCAAAAACGGATGTTTAACCACGTCCAGTTCAAGGGCTGAGATAGGACCTCCCTGAAGTTTTACCATAAGTGTATCAACTTTGCTGAAATCACAGTTTCCTCTTACATCTTTAACGGCTACGAGGTCTTTTTTCCATCCTTTGTAAGGGCTTTTGCTTATATTTAATATAGCTTCGTTTACCGATACGCAATCGTTGTTCCTGATCACACGCTCCTTATAAAATGCGTTGATCTTACTCTCTTCTGAAGAGTAATTTTCGCTGATTTTGCTTAACGCAATCTGTACGAGAGTAGCAGGGTCACTCTTCGGGTTTTTAACATCGCTCTTTGCAACGACTCCTGCCTGAATTGAGGTTATGGCTAACATTGCCAGAACCGAAAGTAACAGAACTTTAATTTTCATGATTGAAAAATTGATTTTTGGTTTTCTGTCTTATAGACGAGGGGCTCTGCCTAAAAGTTGCAGTTTTTTTCAAAAATCTTTCAATCAATTTTAATTTGTTACTATAATACGTTTAAAACCTGTTCTTTTATCTTTTCAAGTTCATCTTTCATCATGACCACCCACTTTTGAATTCCGGCGTGAGATGCCTTTGTCCCCAGCGTGTTTATCTCTCTCCCTATCTCCTGTGAAATAAAACCTAACTTTTTCCCAGGATATTCCTCTTTTGTCATTGTCTCCAGAAAGTATGAACAATGTTGCTTTAACCTTACCTTCTCCTCTGTAATATCAAGTTTTTCCAGATAGTAAATAAGCTCCTGTTCTAATCGGTTTGTATCAATTTCAGAAGTTATCTCCTCCAGCCTGGCTTTAATTCTCTCTTTTATTTGAACCGATCTTTCATTCTCATATTTTTCTATTTCGATGAGATATGAAATAATGAGCTTTATCCTTGTGATAATATCCTCTTCCAGTCTTTTGCCTTCGGTCTGCCTGAATTGAACCAACATTTCGGTTGCAGATTGGACTGCCTCCTTTAAAATTATCCAATCGGCATTTTGATCTTCATTATCCTTATCTTTTTTTTGCGTTTCCACAACATCCGGCAGACGCATAATTATCTCGGCAGCTTTGTCAAAACCGAGTGATTCACCGGATTCTTCGGCAATTGCAGACAATTGCTTTAGATAAGATATAAATATCTGGTTGTTTATTGTTCTCCCGCTGTTTTCACTTACAGCCTCAACTGTAGTAAACAGATCTATATTTCCTCTTTGAAGTATCGAAGAGATAAGTTGCCTTACCTCAATCTCCTTCTCTCTGGGAATAATCTGTGTCTTGAGTGAAATATCTGAATTTTTGCCATTTACAGATCTTATTTCAACTGTAATTTTATTATTACCGCAGATACATTCGGCTTTTCCGTAGCCGGTCATTGATTGGATCATATAGATTAAGTTTATAAAGTTCTTGTTATTAATTGGGCAAAGTTAAAAAAATGAGGTTGAGAAATCTTATATTTGCAGGTTAATTATTATGAATTATGGATGAAATTCTGAAAGAGCCAACCGAGGAGAGGTCATTGAATTTTCTTGAGGAGATTGTAGAGGCCGATCTTGCCTCAGGTAAGCACATGAGTATTTTAACAAGGTTTCCGCCTGAACCAAATGGTTATCTTCACATTGGACATGCTAAAAGTATCTGTCTTAATTTTGGTCTTGCCTTAAAATATGGAGGAGAAACCAATCTCAGATTTGATGATACAAATCCTACAAAGGAGGATGTAGAGTACGTTGATTCAATAAAGGAGGATGTACAGTGGTTAGGTTTCCAATGGGCTAAAGAGTTATATGCGTCAGATTATTTTGAACAACTTTACATCTGGGCACAGGAGCTTATAAAGAGAGGATTGGCTTATGTTGATGATCAGAATCAGGAAGAGATTCGAATAAATCGTGGCACTGTAACAAGGCCGGGGGTTGAAAGTCCTTATAGAGGCAGAAGCGCGGAGGAGAACCTCATGCTTTTTTCTGCAATGAGGGAGGGAAAGTTTAAAGATGGAGAGAAGGTTCTAAGAGCTAAAATCGATATGTCTCATCCTAATATGTTAATGAGAGACCCTATATTGTACAGAATAATTCACGCACATCACCACAGAACAGCCAATGACTGGTGCATATATCCAATGTATGATTATGCCCACGGGCAGTGTGATTCAATTGAAAAGATAACCCATTCGATATGTACACTTGAATTTGATGTACACAGACCTTTATATGACTGGTTTATAGAAAAGCTGGAGATATTTCCTTCAAAACAATATGAATTTGCAAGGCTCAATCTTACCTATACAGTTATGAGCAAAAGAAAGCTGCTTGAACTGGTTAAGCGAGGTTTCGTTGCTGGATGGGACGATCCCCGAATGCCTACAATTTGTGGTTTAAGGAGGAGAGGTTATACTCCTGAAAGTATTCGCCTTTTTGCAGATAAAGTTGGTGTTGCCAAAAGAGATAACATTATCGACCTCTCACTTCTTGAGTGGTGTGTGAGAGAGGATCTTAATAAAAGAGCAAACCGATATATGGTTGTTCTTGACCCTGTTAAACTCACTATTACCAATTATCCGGAGGGTACGACAGAACTGTTTACACCTGCACTAAATCCTGAAGATCCCGCTGCGGGCTCCAGGAATGTAATATTCTCGAGAGAGTTGTTTATTGAAAGGGATGACTTTATGGAGGAACCACCAAAGAAATATTTCAGACTTAAACCGGGAGGAGAAGTTCGCCTGAAATATTCTTATATAATTAAATGTGAAGAAATTATAAAAGATGAAAATGGCAAAATAGTTGAGATACTTTGTACATACGATCCTGATAGCAGACCCGGGACAGGAGAGTGGCGTTCTGTAAAAGGAACAATACATTGGGTTTCAGCTCCTAATGCTGTTGAAGCAGAGGTTAGGCTATTTGATCGTCTTTTTACAAATCCTGAAATGGATAACCTTGATGAGGGAAAAGAGTATATTGATTATCTAAATCCGGACTCTTTGAAAGTTGTTAAGGGATATGCCGAACCTGCGCTGATTGATGATAAATCTCTTACTGCAGTTCAGTTCGAAAGAATCGGATACTTTGCAAAGGATTATGATTGGAGCACTAATAAACCTGTTTACAACAGGACTGTCGGATTAAAATCTGCCTGGTAGAGATCAGGTATATTATTTCTGTTACGGGGTAAAGACTGTTAGTTTAAAGCAGTTTTTACCCTGTGTTTTTTCCACAAGCCCGACTTGTAATAGGCAATTGCTCCGATACACCCTGCCGTCCATCCTATTGGTATAGACCACCATATTCCGGTTGCTCCGAATGTATCCGAAAGCAGGTAAGCAAGAGGAATTCTTATAACCCATAACGAAAGTGTGGTTATGAGCATAGGTATAAAAGTTGCTCCGGCTCCTCTTGTTACACCATTTACCACGAACATTGTAGAGAATACTATATAGAATGAGGTTACTATAACAAGATACTCCTTGCCGATTGTAACTATCTCGTTAAAGTGAGGGGAACTTATATCTGTAAAAAGTCTCATTATCTCTCCGGAAAAGAAGACGACAACAAGCATAAGTACAAGACATATTATTGTTGAATAAATAAGTGTCTGTTTAAGCCCGGTTTTAATCCTGTCATACTTTTTTGCACCAAGGTTCTGCCCTACAAATGAAGATAAAGCAGCTGCGAGATTCATTGCCGGCATCGAAACAAACATGTCTATTCTTCCAGCTGCTGTATATGCAGCAAGAGTAGCGACTCCAAACGGAGAGACAATAGACAGAAGTGCCATTGAACCCAACCCAACAAGAGTTTGCTGAATTCCCGAAGGGAGCCCGATCCTGAGTGATAATCTGAAGTTTTCCCAGTCAAAATTCCATTTTCTGTAATCAAGATTAAACTTAATCATGTTATCTTCTTTCCGGTTGAGATGGTGCCACAGGGCTATCCAGGATGATACAGATGCAATGGCAGTAGCCCATGCAACTCCGTCAATACCCCATTTAAAAACAAGTACAAAAAGGAGATCGAGAACTATATTTATCAAAAAAGAGATAACCATGAATTTTACCGGAGTTCTTGAATTTCCGACTCCTCTTAAAATAGATGATATACCAAAC
Source organism: Bacteroidales bacterium (assembly GCA_036677745.1). GTDB lineage: Bacteria > Bacteroidota > Bacteroidia > Bacteroidales > UBA932 > Bact-08. The sequence goes on along the minus strand of JAVBVW010000003.1, from coordinate 79,855 downwards.
AGGGCGAACATAGGTATTGTTGTTGTAAGAATAACAATGTCAAAATACCTTACGGCCGACGGCAAAACCTCATCCGGAATTGAGAGCATCACAAAAAGTGGTCTGCTAAGAAAGAAAAAGACGACAGACAGAATAAGTGAACTTACAAGAAGAAATATCTGAAGTGTATCTGAGGTAATTTTTACCTTTTCATAATTTTTTGCGCCAAAATATTGAGAGACAAGAACAGATCCGCCTATTGCAATTCCACCAACAAGTGCCGACAATGTAAATAATATTGGGAAACTTGCCCCAACTGCTGCAAGTGCAACTGAGCCTATGTATTTTCCCACAACAACACTGTCTACAATATTATATAATTGCTGAAATACGTTTCCAATGAGCATAGGAACGGCAAACATTAATATCTGTTTACCCTCTTTGCCCTGAGTAAGGTCGTTCATTAATAAATTAAATTAATGCGCGAAATTACTAATAAATACCCACATGACATAACCGGTCTCAGAATCTTTTAGTGTATATATGGCAGTATGGCTGAGTACCCTTTTTAACATAGTAATCCTGATGGTAATCTTCTGCTTTATAGAATCTTGATGCCTTGGTTACCTTGGTCTGAACATTCAGCCCTTTTGATTTTAATATAGCTATCAACTCTTCTGCAACAGTTTTCTGTGAATTATCAAGATAGAAAATCTCTGATCTGTACTGAGTACCAATATCAGGTCCTTGCCTGTCTTTTTGAGTGGGATCATGTATTTCAAAGAATAGCTTTGCAATATCTTTGTACGATATCTGAGAGGCATCATAAACCACCTCTACAGCCTCTGCATGACCGCTTTTGCCGGAGCTTACCTCTCTGTAATCAGGAGTTGAGGTTGTACCGCCTGTGTAACCGCTTACAACAGATATGACACCTTTTTGTTGTTGCAAAAGGTGCTCAACACCCCAGAAGCATCCACCTGCAAAAATTGCCCTTTCGCGCTTTTCCGGTACAAATTCAAGAGATATTGAGTTTACACAATGGCGTGTATTTTTTAATGTAAATCTTTCACCGGTAAATACATGTCCAAGATGCCCTTCACAGTTTGAGCAGATTATCTCTGTCCTTACTCCATCGGCATCCCTTATCCTTGTTACTGCTCCCGGGATTTCATCGTCAAAGCTCGGCCATCCGCATCCGGAATCAAATTTATTAACAGATTTGTAGAGAGGTGCATTACATTGTTTGCAATGATAGGTTCCTGCCTCTTTGTGGTTATAGTATTTACCTGTAAATGGTCTCTCTGTACCTTTATCTATTATCACTCTCTTCTCTTCCTGTGTTAACACCCTTTTGTTTTGTGCCTGTAATGCCATGACTGATAGAAATATGATGATTATGGTTAATAGTGTTTTTGTTTTCATAATTACAAAACTTACTTTATTCTAAAACAAACAACCGCTCCAATAGTTGAAGCGGTTGTTAATGTAATAGAGTTAATCTACTCGTTTTCCCAAATGCGCATTCTGGCTATCTCATCTGCCCATATTTCATCGTTCGGAGTTTCGAGAATGAGTGGCATATCATCAAGCCTTGAATCTTTCATTAAAATTTTAAAAGGATTGTCACCCAGAGTTCCGGCTCCGATTGAGTCATGTCTGTCGACTCTTGAATTCAGCCCCTTTTTTGCGTCATTAAGGTGCATCCCTTTCAGATATTTAAACCCAACTGTTTTGTCGAAGTGGTCAAATGCTGATTTAATACCCTCTTCAGTTGAAAAATCATACCCTGCTGCAAATGAATGACATGTGTCTATGCAGACTCCAACTCTGGATTTATCTTCTACATGACTGATAATTTGAGCTATCTGTTCAAAAGTGTGGCCAAGATTTGTCCCCTGACCGGCTGTATTCTCTATAACGGCCGTAACTCCTTTGGTTTTTTCGAGTACTATGTTTATTGATTCTGCAATTGTTTTAAGACAGGTGTCGATATCTACCTTGTTCAGGTGACTGCCCGGGTGAAAGTTTAGTCTGTCAAGGCCCAGCTGTTCGCACCTTTGCATCTCATCAAGAAAGGCATCTCTTGATTTTTTAAGCCCCTCTTCTTCCGGATGCCCGAGATTTATCAGGTAACTATCATGAGGTAATATCTGAAATGGTTTAAAACCATATTTTTCACAATTATCCTTAAATGCCTCTATGCTCTTTTTTGAGAGTGGGGAAGAGACCCATTGTCTTTGGTTTTTTGTAAATAATGCAAATGCATTTGCGCCAATATTGAAAGCATTTACCGGGGCATTTTCAACTCCTCCCAAGGCGCTAACATGAGCTCCTATGTATTTCATAACTAATATTTAACTTATTTGTGAATAATCCTTTATCTCTTTTTTTAGTTTGGCTAATGATTCTGTAATCAGCCTGTTTTTATCGTCAGTCAGGAGAGGGTCCTCCTGAAGTATTTTTTGAGCAAATCTTCTGGAATCTTCCAGAATCTGGGAATCCTTTGCAAGATTTGCAATTTTTAGGTCAACCGGCAGACCGCTTTGCTGGGTACCCTCCATATCCCCCGGTCCTCTCATCCTCAGGTCAGCTTCAGCCAGTTCAAACCCATCGGAAGTAGAGCACATCAGCTCTATTCTCTTTCTGGACTCTTTACTGAGTTTGTATCCGGTCATCAAAATGCAGTATGACTCCTCTGAACCTCTGCCGACTCTGCCTCTGAGCTGATGCAACTGAGATAGTCCGAACCTCTCGGCACTCTCAATCATCATAACTGATGCGTTTGGAACATCAACTCCAACCTCTATAACCGATGTGGAGACTAAAATGTTCGCCTTACCTGAGGCAAAAAGGTTCATCTCGTGTGCTTTATCTTCGTTTTTTTGTTTCCCGTGAACAACAGCAGTAACATATTCAGGGGCCTTAAATTCTTCAATAATATTCATATAGCCTTCCTGAAGATTTTTGTAGTCCATTTTTTCACTCTCTTTAATAAGAGGGTAAACAATAAAAATCTGCCGTCCGGCAGAAATCTGCTCTTTCATGAAGGTATAAATTCTTTGCCTCTGACTTTCGCTTGCATGGATGGTTTTAACAGGTTTTCTGCCAGGAGGAAGTTCATCTATTACCGATACATCCAGATCACCATACAGGGTCATAGCCAGAGTTCTTGGAATAGGTGTTGCCGTCATAACCAGAATATGAGGTAAACTTTCACCCTTGCTCCATAGTCTGGCTCTTTGTTCAACTCCAAATCTGTGTTGTTCGTCAATTACGGCAAAACCAAGGTTTAAAAACTGTACTGCATCTTCAATAAGTGCGTGTGTGCCGAACAAAATGTTTATTTCACCATTAATAAGACCCTCATGGATTGGCTTGCGCTCTTTCGCTTTAGTGTTTCCCGTAAGCAAAGCACATCTTACACCTGTGCTCTCCAACAGCTTCTGAGCCCCTTTAAAGTGTTGTACAGCCAGTACCTCTGTGGGTGCCATTATGCATGACTGATATCCATTATCTGCTGCAAGTAGCGCTGTAAATATTGCTACAAGAGTTTTTCCGCTCCCTACATCACCCTGAAGCAATCTGTTCATTTGTCTCCCTGAAGTTATATCGGCCCTTATCTCCTTTATTACTCTCTTTTGAGCACCTGTAAGTTCAAATGGTAATTTTTTGTAGCATTGATCAAAAAAGTTACCCACTTTATTCATTACAATTCCATTTTGACCCCGCTCTCTTACTGATTTCTGTTTTAAAAGTGAGAGCTGGAGGAAAAATAGTTCTTCAAACTTGAATCTGTACTGCGCCTGAGAGAGTATCTTAAGATCTTTTGGAAAGTGAATATTACTTACCGCTTCTGAAAAAGGGAGAATCCTCTTCTCTCTTAAAACATATTGTGGTAAAGTTTCATTAAGAGATCCCTGACATGTTTTAAGTAGCGTAGCCATAAGTCTGGCCAGCTGTTTATTGCTGAATCCGCTGTTTCTAAGTCTCTCGGTTGAAGGATAAACACCAATCATATTGCCGATGTAGATTGGATTTTCTTCGGTGGCAGGTTCAATTTCAGGATGTACTATGTTAATAGTCTGATTAAAAAGTGAAGGTTTGCCAAAAATAATATATTCGGTATTTATTTTTAACCACTCTTTTATTTGTTTGATTCTTTGAAAATAAACCAGATCTATTACTCCGGTAGTATCTTTAAATGTTGCCACAAGTCTTTTTGAAGGACCCTTGTCGCCGATCACTGAAATCCTTATAATTTTTCCTCTGAGCTGTATATAGCTCATAGAGGGTTCAATTTCAGAAACAGAATATATTCGAGTTCTGTCTATATATCGGAATGGGAAAAAAAGGAGGAAGTCCCTGAAGGTTTTGATGTTTAGCTCTTTATTAAGAAGTTCAGACCTTTTGGGACCAACTCCGGGGAGATATTTGATATCGCTGTCCAGAATGGATGACATAATACAAATATAAGAATCTTATCTAAAATTTGTATCTTGCAGCAAATTACACAGATTAAGCAAAATGAACTCAAAAATAGTAATTGGTATTACCCAAGGTGACAGCAATGGTGTTGGTTATGAGGTGATAATTAAGTCTTTATCAGATTCAAGAATCTTTGACACAGGTATTCCTGTTATATACGGCTCTTCAAAAATATTTGGTTTTTACAAAAAGCTCATGCCTGATAGTGAGAATATTCCCACCAATATAATTTCTAAGGCAGAAGAGGCTCACCCCAAAAGAGTAAATATAATTAATTGCGTTCCGGATAGCTTTATGGCTGAACCGGGGAGGTCTACCGAAGAGGGGGCTAAAGCAGCAATAATGTCTCTGGAAGCTGCATCTGCTGATCTCAAAAAAGGGGTAATTGATGTGCTTGTAACCGCTCCGTTTAATAAAAGCAATGTTACAAAAGAGGGCTTCTCATTTCCCGGACACACCGAATTTCTGACAAAGGAGTTTAATGCCGAGGATTCTCTTATGTTTATGATTTCGGATAATATCAGAGTTGGGCTTGTAACGAATCATGTACCTATTGCTCAGGTGGCATCTTTGATTTCTAAGGAGAGAATTGTTAAAAAACTGGGAATGATGTGTGAATCATTAAGGAAGGATTTTGCAGTTGATCGCCCGAAAATTGCAGTTCTTTCACTTAACCCTCATAATGGCGATGGCGGGCTACTTGGTAAAGAAGAGGAGAATATCATTAAACCTGCTGTTAGAGAGATGTCAGAAAAAGGCGAACTGGTTTTTGGTCCGTTTCCTCCTGATGGCTTCTTTGCCTCTGATTATAAAAACCGTTTTGACGCAGTACTTGCAATGTATCACGATCAGGGTCTTATCCCTTTTAAATCTCTTTCAATTGAATCAGGAGTAAACTATACTGCCGGAATTAATATCATTCGTACATCTCCTGACCACGGGACAGCTTATGACCTTGCCGGAAAAGACAAAGCAGACCATCTTTCTATGCTTGCCTCAATATACACGGCATGCGATATTTATAAGAACAGAAAAAATTATGATCTTCTTAGAGCCAATCCTCTAAAAGTTGAGATGCCGGTGGGCGGAAAAGATAATGATTAATATTTATACTGACGGTGCTGCAAGAGGTAATCCTGGTCCGGGAGGGTGGGCTGCAGTATTAAAATCCGGAAGACATTACAAGGAACTTTCCGGTGGATTTCAATGTACTACCAATAACAGAATGGAATTGCTGGCTGTGATAATTGCTCTTGAGGCAGTAAAAAAAACTAACTCAGAAATTACAGTCTACTCCGACTCTTCGTATGTTTGTGATGCAGTAAACAAAGGGTGGCTTGTTCAGTGGGAAAGAAAAAATTTTGCAAAGAAAAAAAATCCGGATCTGTGGCAACGTTTTCTTATCGTATTCAGAAAACACAGAGTAAAATTCATATGGATTAAAGGACACAACGGACATCCTGAAAATGAGCGATGCGATCAGTTGGCTGTTGCTGCATCGCAAGCTCCGGGTCTTGCACAGGATTTTGGATATAAACCGGAGACTAGCGACGAGTGTAGTCCTGATTCCTTAACCAGGGAACAAACCCTGCCTCTTTAATTGAATTTTGAATACCTGCTGCGTCGATTCTGTTTTCAGCACCTGCAGAAGAGACAACATTCTCTTCTATCATTATTGAACCCATGTCATCTGCACCGGAATGTAGTGCCAGCTGGGCAGTTTCAATTCCTATGGTTAACCAGGATGCCTGTATATGAGGGATGTTATTTAACAACACTCTGCTCATGGCTACCATTTTGAGGTGTTCTGCAGCATCGGGCTTTTTTACTCCGGACATCTCATCCATGCCGGCAAGATTAGTACCCTCAGTCTGCATCGGCCAGCAAATGAATGCTCTGAAGCCCGGAACTCCATAATCTTTTCTGCTCTGAATATCTCTCAGAAGAATAAGATGTTCCATTCTCTCTTTAATTGTCTCGATATGCCCGTAAACCATCGTAGCCGTGGTGCCGATTCCAAGTTTATGGGCACACTCCATTACCTTTACCCATGCGTTTACTCCCGGTTTGGCGGGAGAGATGAGTTTTCTTACCCTGTCCGAAAGAATTTCTGCACCTGCACCAGGTAATGTGTCAAGACCGGCATCTATTAGTCTTTTGAGCGTCTCCTCAATTGTGAGATTACTTATTCTTGCAATATGAAATACCTCCGGAGGCCCAAGTGCATTAAGTTTTAGTGAAGGATATTCTCTTTTAAGCCTCCTGAAAAGTTCTTCGTAAAAGAGTATATCCAGTTCCGGATGCAGCCCTCCCTGGAGCAGCAATTGATCACCACCGAATCTGAACAGCTCCTCTATTTTATCTCTGTACTCTTTTGGTGTTGTAATATAAGAGATGTCTCTTCTTGACAATTTGCAGTGGAAATTGCAGAACTTACAACCGGATATGCAAACATTGGTGTAGTTGACATTTCTGTCAATCTGCCAGCTTACCTCACGGGCAGGATTTTTCTTAAATCTAATTTCATTACCGAGCGACAGAAGTTGGTTAAGAGGAGCTTTTTCGTAGATGAAAACCGCCTCTTCCGCAGAGAGGTTTTCTCCTCTGACAGCCTTGTCATACAATATATTCAGCTTCATATCAGTCATTATATGTATATCGCAAAAGTATAAGTTTTATTTAGATAATGTTACAAAAAGGGTATATTTGTATATTAAACAGTGACTAAAACCTACAAATCGTAATGGATAATTTTTTTGAAAGGGAGGGCCTGAGATATGCTATGATTGGCAGTGGCAGTTGGGCTACAGCTCTTTCCAAACTTCTGTTAAATAATCAGGAGACAATCTCCTGGTATGTAAGGGATGACGAGATGATTGACCAGATGAAAAAATCTTCGCACAATCCCTATTACCTTCCCGCTTTTAAATTTGATCCGGCAAGAATTTTATTCAGTTCTGATATCAACGAAATTATTGATTCAGCTGATGTGCTGGTTTTCTGCGTGCCATCAGCCTATTTTTTGTCCGAGGCAAAATTGATTAAACGATCATTTAAGGATAAGTTTATTATCAGTGCCATTAAGGGTATTATCCCGGACCTTAATATTACAATTGCTGAATATTTTAATAAAAATTTTAATATTCCTTTCAGCAAAATAGGAGTTGTCAGCGGTCCATGCCATGCCGAAGAGGTGGCTATGGAAAAACTATCATACCTTACACTCTCCAGTAAACATATTGAGGTAGCAAGGTCTATGTGTGATATTTTTGCCTGTAACTATATAAGGACATTGCCTGGTACAGATATTTACGGAGTTGAGTACGCTGCCGTTCTAAAAAATATTTATGCAATTGCTGCAGGTATGTGCCACTCTCTCTCGTATGGTGATAATTTTATGGCAGTGCTTATAACAAGCAGTTTTCACGAAATGAGAGATTTTCTCCATGCCTCACATCCCGATCCGGCAAGAAGAACCTCTACATCTGCCTACCTTGGCGATCTTCTGGTCACATCTTACTCACAGTTCAGCAGAAACAGAACATTTGGGAGCATGATAGGAAAGGGTTACTCTGTACAATCTGCACAGGTTGAGATGAATATGGTGGCAGAGGGGTATTACGCTGCAAAATGCATTTATGAAATCAATAAGAAATATAATGTAGATATGCCAATTGCAGAGGCTATGTACAGAATTCTTTATGAGCATAAATATCCTGCATATGTGATTAAACAGCTTTCAGAAAATCTTCAATAATTACTATATGAAAGATACCGGTATAATAGTAGATTTAAAGGGGGCAACTCCCTTTTATACAGAAAAACAGTTTGCCGGGGCAGCAACTGATGCTCTGGCTGCATTTGATACTCTTGTATCCGGCAAAGGAAGAGGTTCTGAATACCTCGGTTGGCTGAATCTTCCTTCAAAAATGGATAGATCGCTGCTTTCTCAAATTAATTCGGTTGCCGAAAGTTGGAGAGAAAAGGCCGATGTTGTGATAGTTATAGGTATAGGAGGTTCGTATCTGGGTGCAAAGGCCGCAATAGAGGCATTATCACACAGTTTTGGAATTAAAAAGGTAGAAAAAAAATATCCTGACTTAGTTTTTGCAGGACAAAACCTTTCAGGTGAATATATGGCAGATCTGATGGATCTTATAAGTGAAAAGGAGTCTGCCGCAGTTGTTATTTCCAAATCAGGGACTACAACCGAACCTGCAATTGCTTTCAGGATAATTAAAGATTTTTACGAAACCCGGTATGGCAAAGCAGAAGCAACAAACAGAATTGTTGCTGTAACCGACTCCAAAGCCGGAGCCCTTAAATCTCTTTCACTAACGGAAGGATACAGAACTTTTATAATCCCGGATGATGTAGGAGGGAGGTATTCTGTACTCACACCGGTTGGCCTTTTACCCTTTGCGATTGCCGGGTTTGATATTGAGGCCCTTATTGATGGGGCGGTCGGAATGGAGCAGATATGTAATACCAGGACTGTTGAAAATCCTGCAATTAGGTATGCTTCTGTCAGAAATCTCCTGTATAACAACGGAGTTAAGATAGAAATTCTTGTAAATTTTCACCCGAAACTAACATATTTTTCAGAATGGTGGAAGCAATTATTTGGTGAAAGTGAGGGTAAAGAGGGGAGAGGATTATTTCCTGCATCTGTAAATTTCACCTCAGACCTTCACTCTATGGGTCAATATATACAGGACGGAGAGAGAATATTGTTTGAGACAGTATTGAGTGTAAGAGAGTCATCCCGGGATATCGCTGTTAATAAAGATGACCGGGATCTTGATGGTTTAAATTTTATAGCAGGAAGGACTGTTGAAGAGTGTAATAAAATGGCCGAACTTGGAACAAGAATCGCACATATTGACGGAGGTGTCCCTAATGTATTAATCTCTGTCGAAAAACTGAATGAATATAATCTTGGTTCGCTCTTCTATTTTTTTGAATTCGCTTGCGGTATTAGTGCATATATGCTGGGAATAAATCCATTTGATCAGCCCGGTGTAGAAGACTATAAAAGAAACATGTTTGCATTGCTCGGAAAGCCAGGTTATGATGAGCTGGCACAAAAACTAAAGGAAAGATTTTAGTTTCTTAAATTCAAATATTTAAGATGAAGTTTTTACAACAGATCGCATCTCTCTTTTACAATCAGGAGGGGGCGAAAATAAGAGAATTATGTTTTGTATTCCCAAACAGGAGATCCGGACTTTTCTTCCGTAAGTATCTGGGAGAAATCGCCCGAGAACCTGTGTTCTCACCGGGAATATTCACAATAAAAGACTTCATTATATCACTTTCGGATTTAAGAGAGAGTGACAAATTTGATTTATTATTCAGATTATACAGAATTTACAAACAGACATCAGGATCATCAGAAAGTTTTGATGACTTTGTATATTGGGGTGAGGTTATTCTGAACGATTTTAATGATACTGACAAGTTCATAGCTGATGCCAGACTACTCTTTGCTAATATTAAAGAATTAAAGGAGATAGAGAGTGATTACTCATTTTTATCTCAGACTCAGCTAGAAGCGGTAAGGAGCTTCTGGGAGGGCTTTTTACCTATCGGAGACAGTGATAATAAGCAAAAATTCAAAGCGTTATGGCAGGTGCTGTATCCACTTTACACTGAACTCAGAAAAGATCTTATTAAGGATGGCTGTGGATACGAGGGTATGATTTTTAGAGATGTTGCAGAAAATAAAAGTCTGACTGAGAAAACTGATAATTTTCGCGAAGTAATCTTTGTAGGGCTGAATGCTTTAAATGAATGTGAAAAAACAATTTTAAAATCTCTTAAAAAAAGCGGTAAAGCCGATTTCTACTGGGATTATGCGGGGTATTTTGTTAAAGACATCAATAATAAAGCTTCTCAGTTTGTGCAAGAAAATCTCTCACTGTTCCCCTCTAAACGTAGTTTAGTTTTTGAGAAGTATCCTATACCTCAAATCAATATAATTGCTGTCTCTTCAGCTGTAATGCAGGCAAAAATTGTTTCAGAGATTCTTAACGATAATCCCTTAGGGATAGAAAATGCAGTTGTATTACCGGATGAAAAAATGCTTTTACCAATGCTTCATTCTGTTCCGGAACAATACAGAGATGTAAACGTTACAATGGGTTATCCTCTTAAAGGAACGCCTGTTATGTCTCTTATAGAATTTGTAATTAGCCTTGAAAAGGACAAGGGAGGGTATTATCATAAAAGAGTTATACCATTGTTAAAGCACAGTTTTGTTAAGCTGGTAAATCCGGATGTAGCCTCCTCTTATCTGAAAAGAATAATATCTTCGAACCTTATCTATATTACCCCCGAATTTTTTAGTGATAATGAATTTTTAAGTCTGCTTTTTTCAAAGGTTGATAATAATTCTTACGCATATAATCTGTGTACAAAACTTCACGATATTCTCGATTTTATACTAAAAAATTCATCATTGTCAAAACTGGACAGAGAGTTTTTCTATCATATTAAGGTCAATATCACAAGAATATCCGGCATACTCATTCCAATGTCACCTGAAACATTCGGGCGGTTACTATCCCAATTGCTCTCTTCTGTCTCTATACCATTCAGCGGAGAGCCATTATGTGGTCTGCAGATAATGGGAGTTCTCGAAACAAGGGGGCTGGATTTTGATAATGTGCTGTACTGTTCTATGAATGAAGGTATCTTCCCTTCATCTTCACATACAAACTCTTTTATCCCCTATAATTTACGAAGAGGATTCTCTTTACCGGTAAGGGAATATAATGACGCAATAGCATCATACCATTTCTACAGATCAATTTACAGGGCAAAAAAAGTTTGGTTGTTATATGATACAAGAACTGAAGGTCTTAATACAGGAGAGATGAGCAGATTCATACTTCAGCTTAAATATCACTACAATATACCGGTCAGCGAAAAAAGTGTCTCTTTCAAAGTCAGATCTTCATTGGGAAAGATTATCGAGATAGAGAAAACCTCTGAGATTACAAGAAAAATGGAGGCTAAATTCCTGAATCATTCAGGTAAGCCCCTCTCAGCTACAGCGTTGGGAACTTACATAACGTGTCCACTTCAGTTCTATTTCTCCTATATAGAAGAGGTTAAGGAGGAGGATGAGATATCAGAAGAGGTAGAATCAAATGAATTTGGATCAATATTCCATTATATTATGGAGAGGCTTTATAACAGATTCAAAGGCAGTGTTGTAAACAGAGATGACATCTTAAAAATTATTAAGGATGATAAATATATGGAGAGGCTCTCCGAGGAGGGTTTTATGAAATTTAAAAACCTTAATGAGTTGAAAGGTTATAATCTGCTGATAAAGAAACTTCTCATTAAATATGTCAACTTGACTCTGGAGTATGATCTCTCATTATCTCCATTCGAATATCTTGATTCAGAAAAGAGAGTTTTATCACAGGTAGAGACAGAAGATGGAATGATTGTGCCTCTTAAAGGAGTTATAGACAGAATTGACAGAACAAACGGGGTTAAAAGAGTAGTCGATTACAAAACAGGTAAAGGAGAGATCAGATTTTCACTTATGGAAGATCTCTTTGATGCAGAAAAGTATCAGAAGAAAAAGGTTGCATTTCAAATGTTGTTTTATGCTATGATTCTGTCTGAAAAAGATCCGGTAAAGATTAGCCCCTATGTTTTAAGAAATTTTGGGAAAAATGGCAGTCAGGAAGAGATGCTGATTGATTCAAATGAGATTGAAAATTTCAGGGAGCACTTAAAAGATCTTATAGCTGAAATATTTAATCCGCAAATTAATTTTTATGCTAACAGAGACTCAAAGGCATGTGACTGGTGCCCATACTCTCCTGTTTGTTATTAGCCACTCTTATGGGAAAGCTTAAAATAATAAAAGCATCTGCAGGTTCCGGTAAAACTCATACAATTACCGGAGAATATCTCTCTCTTTTAATGAAAAAGGAGAGAGCATACAGAAATATACTTGCTGTTACATTTACCAATAAAGCAACAGAAGAGATGAAGAGGAGAGTGATTGAGACTCTCTATAAAGAATCAGAGGTTAACCCTAAGGCAAAGAAGCAACTAATTGATATACTTCACGATTATTCAGCGTTCTCAATTTTAACAATTGACAGATTTTTTCAGCAGACCCTTAGAGCATTTGCACGTGAGATAGGTCAGAATAATAGTTACTCCGTTGAGCTTGATCAGGATTCGGTTCTGAGTGAAGCTATTGATAATATGATTCTTAATCTTGATCAGGAGAACAACTCAGACCTGCTTGAATGGTTAACTTCAATTAGTTTTGATGCTATAGAGAGCGGTAATGACTGGAATATAAGACGAGGCATTAAACAACTGGCAGATGAGATTTTCAAGGAGTCATACAGGCTTAAAAGATCGTCACTTTTGCCGGATTCTTTTAATAAAAATAATCTGAAAATTTTTAAAAAAGCTCTCAGAGAGATAATTGATAATTTTGAGCAAAGAGTGGTTGAACTTGGTAAAGGTGCTTTAGAAATTCTGAGCAGATACTCACTTACCTGTAATGATTTTTCAAACAAAGATAAAGGAGGTGCAGCATTTTTTTACAAAGCAGCAGCCGGAATAATAGCTGAACCTGGCAAGAGATTTCTTGAGATGCCGGATAATATTGACAAATGGGTAACAAAAACACTAAGGAAAGAATCACCAGCCACATATAATGCAATTGAAGGGGCATATTCCGAAGGACTGAATCAGATTTGTATAGATCTTATCAGCCATTATGAATTGCAAATGCCTCTGTATAACAGTGCTATTACCGCCATATCAAATATCGGCACTCTTGGTCTGATGATAGATATTGAGAGGTTTATAAAAGAGTATACCAGGGAGAACAACCTTGTACTGATACCTGAAACCACCGAACTGTTAAACAGAATAATTGACGGCAGTGACACTCCTTTTATATATGAAAAGACAGGAGTAAGAATTGACAATTTTATGCTGGATGAGTTTCAGGATACATCCCTGTTGCAGTGGATGAACTTTAAGCCTTTGATTGAGAACTCTCTGGCCTCGGGCAACGATAACCTGATTGTAGGAGATGTTAAGCAAAGTATTTACAGGTGGAGAGGTTCGGACTGGAATCTGCTGAATGGCGATATATACAGACATCTTAATAGTGAACAGATATCTGAATCTGATCTAAAATTCAACTGGCGCTCTGCAGAGCAGATAGTCTCTTTTAACAGGGAGTTTTTCTCTTATGCTGCCGGGCAGTGTAATATGTTAACTTCATCAGAGGCATTTTCGAATGTTTACTCAAATGTAAATCAAGATATTCCTGATAAGAACAGAACTGTTAACGGTCACGTTTTTATTAAATTTTTTGACACAAATGATTATGAAGACTGGAGAGAGGCTGCTTTAGAGAATATCTCCTCTCTGGTAACAAAATACCTCGAAAATGGATTCTCATACAGTGATATTGCATTTCTCACAAGAACAAATAAAGAGGGTGAAAGGGTAGTCAGAAAGCTAATCTCTCTTGAATACCCTGTTATCTCCGAGGAATCACTTCTGGTATCGGCTTCATCTGCTGTCAGGACAGTTATCTCTGCTCTTAAGTATATTAATAATCCCGATGATGCTGTTAATAATACAATTGCCAAATTTAATTCAACATATTCACTTCCGGATAAATTGAACGAGAATTTGTCATTGTATGAGCTTTGTGAGAGTATTGTTATGGGAATGCAAAAAAGTGCAGATGATTCAGATGCAATTTATATTTACTCATTTCTTGATATAGTAAGCGATTTTTTAAAGTCGGGCAAAACAGATTTGTCCTCATTTCTTGAGTGGTGGGATAGCAAGGGTTACAAAAAATCTGTTCCTGCTCCTTCAAAGCAGAACGCAATAAGGGTGATGACAATTCACAAAGCCAAAGGGCTTGGGATTCCCGTTGTTGTTTTACCCTTCTTTGAGGCTGAACTGGATCATACAAATCAACATCTGTTTCCTCAGATATTGTGGTGTACATCTGATATTAAGCCATTTGACTCTCTGCCATTGATTCCGGTTAAATATTCTTCGTCACTTGAAAAAACTATATTCAGGCAAGATTACTTAGACGAAAAGATTAAAGCCTATATCGACAATCTTAATGTTGCTTATGTAGCACTTACAAGAGCAGAAAGAGAGATGGCAATTATGTCAGGAGTCCCGAAACCAGGTAAAATTTCGGCTGTTTCTGATTTAATCTATAATATGATTTCGCAGAATCTTGATGAATCGAAAGAGTTTCATTCCGGCGAATGGACAAGTTTATCCGGTTTAAAGTCCGAACAACCACAATCCGTTCCCACTCCCTCTGTTATTTCGACACCTTATTCCGATAAGTTGAAGCTTTCACTTAAAGGAGAGGATTTTTTTGACAAACAAAGCCAGAGAAATTATGGTATTATAATGCACTCTGTTCTTTCGAGAATTATCACAGAGGACGATCTGCTTAAATCGGTTGAGCAGTCTGTCTCTAATGGGGAGTTAGCTGTTAATGAGAAGGATAAATCATATATGTTTCTCAAAGAGTGTCTTGAGAGCGTCAGAGAGAGACATTGGTTTGATGGTACTTTCAGAGTTTATAATGAACTTGAAATCATTGAACCGGGTGGAGATATTATCAGACCCGACAGAGTAATGTCCGGAGACAGGATTATTGTGATAGATTTTAAATTCGGGAAAAAGAGAGAAAACTCTCACATAAGACAGGTTCAAAGATATATAAATGTTATAAGATCAATGGGTTTAGCTTACGTCAGAGGATATGTCTGGTATCCCGAAGAGAGAGCGGTTATTGAGGTCTTGTGATATTACTCAGGTATTGTTCGAGGTATGCAGGAGTTATATCTTTCAGAATAACTCTCTTCTCTTTATCCAGAAGATAAATATAAGGGGTTGCCCTTCGGTCATAAAGTTTATCCCGCTCAATAGAAAAGTCATTATTGAAAGCCACGATCCACTCCTTTGAAAATTTTCCGGAAGTATTAATCCACCTTTCTGCATTCTCTCCTGTGTAAACGGCCAGCTTGGTTATTTTTGGTGTAAATGATTTTATTACAGATGATTCTTGTATATAGTCAAGTGCATATTCACAGCTGTGACAATCCGGATCATAAAAAAACAGAAGAGTGTATTCTCCTTTTATAGACTTTAGTTTTCCCTCTTTCCCGTCTGCAGTAATATAAGCAAAGTCGGTAGCCGTTTCTCCGGGACGGTTTTTCATTGACATCTCATAATGCGACTTATATTTCTCCTGTGTTAAAGGGTCAAATTTCTTTTCATTTATTATTATCTCCAATACCCATAAGTAGATATCTTCGTTTCTGTGTTGTGAATTTGGGTCGTACAAAACTTTTTCGGTAAGTGTTGTAATATAATCCCTTACATCTTCATTCCCGTTTAAAACAGATAAAATGAAATTCTTTACTGACTTTTCTGCCACTTCATATGGACACTGCATAATGTGATCCAGATAGAGATTATAATGTCTGTTAAACCCGGGTTTATTTAGTAAAAGAAGTGAGTCTGTGAAATCTACTCCATCCCAGAAATGTTCTGCCACGTATTTGTTAATCTGGGAAGGATCTGAGATAACAGAAGGCACACTTACCATTTTGAGTTCAGGTGGAACAGGGCTTGATGTTCTGGTTGTATTCTGACATCCGAAAACGGCCGGTACTATTAAAATGACTAAAAATTTTCTGACACTACTAATTTTCATAAACCTCTTATTTATGTATCTCTTTGCAAAAGTATGAAACTTGTTGGATAATCTTTTGTTAATTTATATATTTAAGAATTATACAGATTTAAGAAAAGTAATATGAAATCAGATATCGGAGTAATAGGTCTCGCCGTTATGGGTGAGAATCTTGTACTTAATATGGAAAATAAGGGTTATCATGTATCTGTCTATAACAGAACATACAAGGTGACTGAACGTTTTCTGGAATCCAGAGCAAAAGATAAAAAAATTGAAGGTTTCAGTTCATTGGAATCATTTGTCCAATCTGTTGAGAGACCGCGAAAGGTGATGATGATGATCAGAGCGGGGGAGGCTGTAGATCAATTAATTGAGGCTCTGATACCACTGCTTGATAACGGTGATATAATAATTGATGGTGGCAATTCTAACCACGTTGATACTACAAGAAGAGTCAAAAGGGTTGAATCATCAGGTTTATTTTACATAGGTGCCGGCATATCCGGGGGTGAGGAGGGGGCGCTTAAGGGGCCCTCAATAATGCCCGGTGGTTCTGCGGTTGCATGGCCGCATGTTAAAGATATTTTTACAAAAATTGCTGCAAAGGCAGAAGATGGATCCGCCTGTTGTGAATGGACGGGGCCTGAGGGGGCGGGGCACTTTGTAAAGATGGTACACAACGGTATAGAGTATGGTGATATGCAACTCATATCAGAAGCCTATTATGTTATGAAGGAGATGGCATCGCTTTCTAACGATAAGATGTCAGAAATTTTTGAAATCTGGAACAGAGGAAAATTACAGAGTTATCTGATTGAGATTACATCGTATATACTTAAATATAAAGATGTAAATGGAGAGTATCTGATAGATAAAATTTTGGACAAAGCAGGTCAGAAGGGAACAGGAAAGCTCTCTGTTTTTAATGCAATGGAACTGGGTTTGCCATTAAACTTAATATCATCTGCTGTTTTTGAACGTTCACTCTCATATAGAAAAGCTCTGAGAGTCAAGTCATCAAAATTTTATGGGAGAAAACCGGGAAAATATGCTATTCCTGAACCACAGGAGATTCATGATTCGCTATATGCATCCAAACTGGTCTCATATGCTCAGGGTTTTGACCTTCTTAAAAGTGCATCAGATGAATACAAATGGGATCTGGATCTATCCTCTATAGCAAGAATATGGAGAAACGGCTGTATCATAAGATCAGTTTTTCTGAATAAAATTGCTGAAGCCTATGAGAATGAGAGTGATCTGGAAAATCTGCTACTTGACACCTATTTCAGAGATGAAGTACTAAGTGCCTTGCCATCATGGAGCTCTCTGATCGCAAAAGCGTCAATAGGCGGCTTGTCTCTTCCTGCATTTTCATCTGCGTTAAACTACTTTTACTCATTAACCACCCGGGATTTACCAGCCAATATGATTCAGGCACAAAGAGATTATTTTGGTGCTCACACTTTTGAAAGGAAAGATTCAAAAGAGGGTGATTTTTATCATGAAAACTGGACAGGAGAGGGTGGTGATACAAGTTCACGAGTATATAATGTTTGATTGAGTAAAAAATGGATAATCAGGTAATAATTATTTTTGGAGGTTCAGGAGATCTTGCAAAAAGAAAACTTTTTCCTGCACTGTTAAAATTATATAAAAACAATGCTGTAAAATGGAATCTGAATATACTTGCTACAGGCAGAACTCCGTTTACTAATAACCTTTTCAGAGAGCACATCGCATCCGGTCCGGATGAGGTCCAAAGCGCTTTTCTTGAGAAGATAGAGTACCTTAAGGTGGATCCTGCCAATCAGGATGATTATATGTTATTAAAAAACAGGCTTGAATCATATGGCCCAGCCGGTTATCTTTTTTATTTGGCAACACCTCCCTCTCTATATAATATTATTCCTTCTAATCTTGCTGTTGCAGGCCTCAACAGAGAGATAAGAGACGAAAGTAACGGAAAGATTCTTGCAAGAAGAATTATAATTGAAAAACCATTCGGGTATGACCTGAAAAGTGCTCAGGAGATGAATTCTTCTCTTAACCGCTATTTTAAGGAGAGTCAGATATTCAGGATCGACCATTATCTTGGTAAGGAGACTGTGCAAAATATACTGGCATTAAGATTTGCCAACAGTATTTTTGAACCAATCTGGAACAGACATTACATTGACAGAGTAGAGATTACTGCTGTGGAAAATATGGGTATCGGTAACAGGGGCGGTTATTACGATGGAGTTGGAGCACTAAGAGATATGGCGCAGAATCATCTGATTCAATTGTTGGCACTCGTAGCGATGGAGCCACCAGTGACATTTAATCATCAGGAATTCAGAGATGAGGTTGTTAAGGTTTACAAATCGTTAAAACCACTAGAAAACAGAGATATTGAATCCGGAGTTGTAAGAGGACAGTATATGAGATCAGATAAAGGTGGAGACACATTGGGTTACAGAGATGAAAAGGGTGTCTCTGAAACCTCAAATACTGAGACCTATATTGCAATGAAAATAGATATTTCTAACTGGAGGTGGGATGGTGTGCCCTTTTTCATCAGAACAGGAAAACAGATGCCAACCAAGGTAACAGAAATTGTGGTTCACTTTAAATCTACCCCTCACAGGCTTTTTAGTTGCAGAGAGGAGTGTCCGGAGCAAAATCAGCTGATTATCAGAATTCAGCCTAACGAAGGAATGGTTTTAAAACTTGATATGAAAATACCAGGGAGGGGTTTTAGTGTTAAGCAGATTCCGATGGAATTTACCTATGACAAGCTTGCAGAATACGATTCAGATGATTCTTACTCAAGATTGATAGAAGATTGTCTTAACGGTGATGTAACTCTTTTCACAAGAAATGATGCTGTTGAATGGAGCTGGAGATATTTTGACAAAGTTTTAAATTACTGGAAAGAGAATCCAAAAACACCACTTTTTGGTTATCCTGCCGGTAGCTGGGGTCCATTGGAAAGCGACTCTGTTACGGGTGGTATCCCATGGACAAATCCATGTAAAAATTTAACAAATACCGATCTGTACTGTGAATTATAAAGAGAATCAGTTGACCGCAGCTGAGGAATTAACTCAGCTGCTTATTAAGCAGATTGAGAATAAAAAATTATCTGACCATAATACTTTCTATTCAATTGCTATATCAGGGGGAAACAGCCCTGAAGCTTTGTTTGAACTTTGGACCGGAAAATACAGGAATCTTATTGACTGGGATATGATACTGTTGTTCTGGGCAGATGAGAGAGTTGTACATCCCGATAACCCCGAAAGTAATTATGGCAATGCTAAAAAGATGTTGCTGGACAAAATTCCGCTCAGAAGCGAGAGAGTTTACAGAATATTCGGTGAAGCCGATCCTGTAACAGAATCTGAAAGATATTCTAATCTGCTTTTAAATTTATTACCGGTTAATAATGGCTTTCCTGTATTTGATATGATCATTCTTGGTCTGGGAGAAGACGGGCATACAGCATCAATATTTCCCGGACAATCTCATTTATTAGATAATCAGAGGCCCTATGCTATATCTGTTAATCCATATTCAGGACAAAGCAGAATCACTGTGACGGGTAATACAATAAGATATTCTTCTAAATCGCTCTATTACATTAAAGGAGAATCAAAGCAGGTTGCTATAGATATGTTAAACAGAATGTACGATAACGCTGATTACCCTGCTGCCTGGCTCACAAGATATATGAGTGAACCTTATATTTTCCGGGACAGATAAGCTGAATCAAATCAATTTTTATCTTTGTAAAACTTATTAAACAAACCTATTACTATGAGAATATCATTTAAAAAAGCCATTGTATTTATGGCTCTTGCCATTGTTAGCTCAGGAGCACTCTTCTCCCAGGTCAACTTGCCTTTCCAGAAGCCACCTAAAGAAATTTTAGATCTGGTGGAATATGAAAGAGCACCTGCTGTAAGGATGGACTCAAAGAAGGAGTACATGTTACTTACCTACAGAGATACCTACAGTTCTCTTGATGAATTAAATCAGGCTGAAATGAGGCTTGCCGGGTTAAGAATAAATCCCATTACAAATATTTCAACAGGGATACCTTATTTTAATAATCTTAAGGTGAGAAAGATTTCAGATAAGGAGGAGATGCAGATTGAGGGGTTACCAGCAAACCCAAAAATTACCAACATTCAATTTTCTCCGGACGAAAAATTCTTTGCATTTACACATACAACAGACTCAGGTGTTGAACTTTGGATTGCAGATGTTGTTGCTGCAAAGGCAATTAAACTCACAGAGGCAATTGTTAATGCCAATCTGAATAATCCATTCAGCTGGATGAGAGATAGTAAAAGTCTTATTGTCAGGGTTCTTCCTTCTGTAAGGCAGTCACTTATAGATGAGAAGAAAGATCTACCTGCAGGCCCGATTATTTCTGAGAGTGATGGACGTGAATCACAAAACAGAACATATCAGGATCTGCTTAAAAACAGCAGAGATGAGATGAATTTCGAGACTTTGATTAGATCTGAGCTGGTAAAGGTTGATATTAACGGTAATAGTGAATTGTTTAAAGAGGCTGCTCTTTATGTTGAAGAGAGCATATCACCTGATGGTAATTACATAATGATAACAACTCTTCAAAGGCCATACTCTTATATTGTACCTATGAACAGATTCCCCCAAAAGAGCATGGTATATGATATTAACGGAAATTTTGTGAAAGAGGTTAACTCCATTCCTCTCCTTGAAGTGACTCCAAGAGGTTACTCTGCTTCAAGACCTGGTAAAAGGGCGATGTCATGGAGGGCTGATAAGCCTTCGACTCTGTTTTTTGTTGAGGCACTTGACGGAGGAGATCCATCTGTTAAATCAGAGTTCAGAGATGAGATGTTTCAGTGGGAAGCTCCTTTTACAGGAGAACCTGTTTCAATGTCCAAAGTTCCTCAAAGATTTGCTCGTATTTTCTGGGGAAATGAAAAATATGCATTTTTTATGGACAGCTGGCAGGAGACGAGAAACTCCAAAACATATCTCTTTAATCCTTCAGATCCAGCCATCAAACCTCTTCTTGTAAATGACAGAAATACTCAGGATGTTTACTCAGATCCGGGTAGTTTCCATTTTACCAGAAATGAGTTTGGCCGCTCAGTTGTCTCGATAGAAAAGGATAATATATATATGATAGGTGACGGCTTTTCAAGTGAAGGACAATTTCCTTTCATCGATGAAATGAACCTTAAAACTCTAAAGAAAAAGAGAATCTACCAATCGTCATATACCGATAAAAAAGAGGATATTGTATCAATTGAAGATATTAAAAAAGGTACTGTGCTGGTTATGATACAGTCTAAAAATGAGTTTCCTAATTACTACTTCAGAGATATTAAAAAGAGGGGAGACAATATCACCCAGATTACATTCTTTAAAAATCCTTTTGAGAGTATTGCCAATGTTCATAAAGAGGTGATTAAGTACATGCGTAATGATGGTGTAGAACTTTCAGGAACATTATATTTACCTGTAGGTTATGATTTAGCCAAAAAGGAGAAGATGCCTTTGCTAATCTGGGCATATCCAAGAGAGTATAAAGATGCTTCAACTGCAAGTCAGTCAACTCAGAATCCAAATGTATTTACAGCCCCCTCATATGGATCGTTTATATATTGGGTAACAAGAGGTTATGTTGTTCTTCATGATGCCGCTTTCCCGATTGTGGGAGAGGGGAAAACAGAACCTAATGATACCTTTATCGAACAATTGGTTGCTAATGCTCAGGCTGCAATTGATGCAGTAGATAAACTGGGCTATATTGATAGGTCAAAAGTTGCTGTAGGAGGACATTCATATGGCGCCTTTATGACTGCAAATTTATTGACCCATTCAAATTTATTTGCGTGTGGAATAGCGAGAAGCGGTGCGTACAACAGAACTCTCACCCCATTCGGATTTCAGAACGAACAACGGAATTATTGGGAGGTTCCGGAGGTTTATACTGCAATGTCGCCTTTTATGAATGCTGCAAAGATGAAAACACCGATTCTTCTTGTACATGGTGAAGCTGACAATAATCCTGGGACATTTACCTTGCAAACAGAGAGATATTATCAGGCTCTCAAGGGTTTAGGTGCACCTGCAAGAATGGTAATACTTCCCAAAGAGAGTCACAGTTATGTTGCTAAAGAGAATATTCTGCACTTATTGTGGGAACAGGACAGATTTCTTGAAATGCATCTGAAGGGCAATAAAAAGTAACATGATAATAATGCCTGCATTTATAGCGGCAATACAATACATAAAAAAGGGTCCTGCACTAGCAAGACCCTTTTTATTTACATTTTACTAAAACTATTTGCCAACATATTCATCAAGTATCTCCTGGATATCATCCACACATCCACCGCATATTGTACCTGCACCTGTCTCCTCTCCGATATCCTCAACAGTTTTGCATCCCTTTTCCTGAATAGCTTTAATAATCTCGTCACTGTAAACCTCGTTGCAATTGCATATAATTCTTCTTTCGCTCATATTATTATAATTGAATGTTAATCTTTATACCTAATAAACAACAATTAACAGGAATTGTTGAATCAAAGAACATTTTTTAAAATTTCTTCACTCTTTCTCCAGTCTATAAGACGACTTTCGCCCAGTTTAAAGTTACGTTCTTTAAACCTTTCTGATATTACTGAGATTGTCTCTTCACCAATATTATTTTCCGAAAGTTTAATTTTAAATCCCATTGATATAAAGAGCTCTTCGGTTTTATTAATTGTCATTTCAATTGCCTTTTCGGTATCTTCTTCTGTTATGCCAAAGACTCTTTTACCGTACTGTAAAATTTTCTCTCTTTTCTCATTTTTCATAACTCTCATGGTGCCAGGCAAAACGATTGTGAGAGTATGTGCATGTGTAAGCCCATGAAGAGCAGTTAATTCATGTCCGATCATATGGGTTGCCCAATCCTGTGTAACTCCCATAGAGATAAATCCATTTAGGGCCATCGTGGCAGATAACATGAATGTAGACATATTATCATAATCACTTTGATTCTCCTTTATTGATGGAGCTATCTCTACTATAGTCTGCAGAATACCCTCCGCCCATCTGTCCATAAGCGGAGATTGTCCGGTAGTAGTTAGATATTGTTCAATTACATGAACATATGTGTCTGCCAGACCGCATGCTACCTGAAATTTTGGAAGAGTGTAAGTTGTTTCAGGGTCAAGAACAGAAAAGACCGGATAATTTGAATAAAATGCAAACTTCTCTTTTGTAGCTTTTTTTGAAATAACCGCACCTCTGTTCATTTCGCTTCCCGTTGCCGGTAATGTCAGAACTGATGCAAGTGGAAGTGATTCATACATTGTATAATCTCTTTTAAGTACAATCTCCCACGGGTCTCCTTCATATACTATACCTGCTGCAATAAGTTTTGAACCATCAATTACCGATCCTCCTCCCACAGCAAGAACGAAATCACATTTTTTCTCCTTTCCCAGATTTATGGCCTCTCTTAATGTCTCAACAGATGGGTTGGGTTCTATTCCCCAAAATTCAAAATATGTGTGATCTTTTAAAGAGTCTGTGACCTGTTTGTACACACCATTGGTTTTTACGCTCCCGCCTCCGAAAGTGACGAGTATTCTTTTGCCGGCCGGTATCTCTGTAGCCAGAGAAGAGATTGTACCTTTACCAAAAATTAGCTTTGTAGGGTTGTAAAATGTAAAATTATTCATAATATGATCATTAATTCATTTAATACGATTTTATACAAAAATAAACAAATGAACCTTTCTAAAGTTTCATTTACATAAAAAAGCCGGATCCATATTGAATCCGGCTTTTGTGGTCCCGGTGGGGATCGAACCCACGACCCCAACATTAAGAGTGTCGTGCTCTACCAACTGAGCTACAGAACCGATTGGAGTGCAAAGATATGTAAAATCGCACTCCGTTGTCCTGAATTTATCTATTTTTTCTCTTTTAGGAGATCTCTTATTTCGGTAAGCAATTGAATGTCTGCAGGAGGTGGTGGAGGTGTTGCAGGAGCAGGTGTCTCCTTTTTGCGATTTAGATTATTCATAAATTTTATCATCATAAAGATGGCAAATGCGATAATCAGAAAATCAAAAATTACCTGAACAAAATTACCATAGTTTATAGAGACGGCAGGGTTTAAAACTGTACCGGCAGCGTCAAGTACCTCTGCTTTAACAATGATTTTAAGGTCTGAGAAATTTACACCACCAATTAGTAAACCCAAAGGAGGCATAATAATATCAGATACAAAAGAGCTTACTATTTTCCCGAATGCTCCTCCGATTATGATACCCACGGCCATATCTACAACATTACCGCGCATTGCAAATTTTTTGAATTCATCTATAAGTTTCATCTCATTTAGTTTTAAGTTATGCCAAATTTAATAAACAAAAGTTAATTTTGCGATAAATATTCAGATTATGGAGTGGCTTAACAATCTTTTTGTCTCTGAAAGCGTTGCACAGTCAGTTGTTGTGCTTGCTGCTGTAATTTCAGCAGGGATATTATTGTCAAAAATTAAAATTGCCAATATATCATTTGGTATCACATGGATACTTTTTGCCGGAATTACACTTAGCCATTTTGGGCTCAAAATTAATCCCGGAGTACTCCATTTTGCAAAGGAGTTTGGTCTTATCCTTTTTGTATACTCTATTGGATTACAGGTAGGGCCGGGTTTTTTCTCTTCATTTAGAAAGGGGGGGATCAAACTTAATCTTATTGCATCAGGAATTGTCTTGGCCGGAGTTGCAACAACTCTTGTAATACACTATATTACATCGATCCCAATCTCTACAATGACAGGTATTCTTTCCGGTGCAATAACAAACACTCCGGGTCTGGGTGCAGCACAGCAGACATATCTCGATATCCACGGTACAGCTGATCCTTCGATTGCAATGGGGTATGCTGTTGCTTATCCTCTTGGAGTTCTAGGGATAATCCTTTCAATTCTGCTTGTAAAAATTGTTTTCAGAATAAATCTCGACAAAGAACTTCAGCAGATTAAGGATAAAGAAAAAGAGAATCCGGATGAAACTCTTAAACTGGCAGTTGAAATAAATAATCCCGCTATTTTTGGGAAAACAGTTGAGGAGATAAAGAGATTATCAGGCAGAAGTTTTGTTATATCCAGAGTGTGGCGATCGAAAGATGAAATTAAAATAGCGGGTGCAGGTACTAAACTGGATGGAGGAAATAAAGTTCTTGTAATATTGCGAAAGGCAGATGTAGAGAGTGTGACAGCCTTTTTGGGGAGAGAGACCGAATATGTGGAGCAAGAGTGGGGGATTGATAATTTGAATGTTGTTCCAAAAAGAGTATTGGTAACAAAAGATCATGTAAATGGAAAATCACTCTCCGAACTTAAATTAGGCAAAGCATTCGGAATAACAGTAACAAGAATTAACAGGGCAGGAGTTGATCTAGTAGCCACACCAAATCTTAAACTTCAGATTGGTGACCGATTAACCATAGTGGGTACAAATGAGAGCATTGAGGCAGCAGCAAAGGTTTTGGGGAACTCTATGCACAGGCTTCGGGAGCCTAATCTTGCGGCAATATTTCTTGGCATTGTGTTGGGAATAGTATTGGGATCTGTTCCTTTTTTCATACCCGGTATTCCACAACCCGTTAAACTAGGACTGGCCGGAGGTCCGCTTATCATTGCAATTCTAATGAGTAAATTTGGTCCCAAATTTAAACTGGTTACATATACCACAATGAGTGCCAATCTCATGCTAAGAGAGGTGGGAATCTCTCTGTTTCTTGCATGTGTAGGGCTTGATGCAGGTGGAGGTTTTGTTGATACTATTGTGAATAAGGGTGGGGCAGTGTGGATACTATACGGTGCAATTATTACCGTTGTACCTCTGTTTTTAATGGGTGCATTAGGCAGATGGTATTTCAAGTTAAACTACTTTACTTTAATGGGACTCATGGCGGGAAGCACTACAGATCCTCCTGCTTTGGCATACTCCAATGCTGCTGCAGGAAATGATCTTCCTGCCGTTAGTTATGCGACTGTATATCCTCTCACTATGTTCCTGAGAGTACTGACGGCTCAGTTGCTTATTTTATTTTTCTAAAATAATTTATGAGTCAACTCCCGATCAGAAAAATTTATTACATTTGCATCCCTGAACAATAAGCCCGGATGGCGGAATTGGTAGACGCGCTAGTTTCAGGGACTAGTATACGCAAGTATGTGCAGGTTCGAGTCCTGTTCCGGGCACAAAAAAGAGAATGAATGATCATTCTCTTTTTTTATTAAGATATCAGTGAGCTTTCTGCAGGAATTCCCTTTTCTCAAATTAACCCAAATTGAAGAAACCAGCCACAAAGATTGGGCAAATTGCTCACTGATATCAAATTATTATTGTTTTACCTGCATAGTTATAAAACAAATTCTGATCAGGTATTTTTCCTTTCATATATGCGTACTGGTCTAAGCCGGTACAGTGACAGGTGCCTAACATACATTCAGGGAGTTTTTTAAAGTAATCAATTATAAAATCCAGCCTCTCTTCTTTATCATTTATCGTATGAAATCCTCCAATTACAGCTTTTAAAGGAATGGGAATGCTTTTTTTAGCGAAATCAATAATATTGGTAATGCCTCTGTGTGAGCAACCACTAATAATTACTGCTGATTCACCTGAAATACAACACAAGAAAAGTTCATCATTAAAGGTTTCATTACCAATAAATCCCGTGTCCTCTGCATGAACAATATCAGCTTTAGGGAATATAATGAGCTTATCTCCAATTTTTGTAATTTCATCTATGAAGATGACTCTTCGCTCTAAAAGCTTTTCATCAAGATTAAAATTTACCGGTTCATGTTTTCTGTCATAACGTGGTTTGAGAGCCTCCCGGTTTAAGTATACTTTGGCACTTTTATTAAATTCCAGAAATGCCGAAAGACCTCCTCCATGATCATAATGGCCATGACTGATTATAACGCTGTCAATCTTACTGAGATCCACTCCAAGTTTTACAGCATTTCGCATAAAAGCATCACTTTGTCCGGTATCAAACAGTACTCTGTTTTCAACAATACCTTCATTGTTATATGTCTCAAGATATAACGAAAGGCCATGTTCTGCCTCTATGCCTCTTGCTATCGAGTGGTTTTCAATAAGCGTTATAATTTTCATTAAATAATTGTATCAGTAATTTGTTTGAATGCATTGTAAACATTTATATCGGTCATAAGATCGTTCATTTTACCGGCATCACAGTTAATTCCGATTTTTTCGTTTACCGGAATCTGTGCCAACAATGGGATATCAAAATCTTTGGCAATCTTCTCACCGCCACCTTTGCCAAAAATATAGTATTTTTCATCAGGATGTTCAGATGGGGTAAACCATGACATATTCTCTACCACACCTAATACTGGTATACCTATCTGGTCGTTTTTATACATAGAAATCGCCTTTTCAACATCATCCATGGACATATTCTGAGGTGTAGTAACAAAAATAACGCCGTCAGTTTCAAAGTTTTGTAAGAGTGTTAAATGGATGTCACCTGTTCCGGGAGGAGAGTCAATTATAAGGAAATCAAGATCTCCCCAATGAGTGTCAGTTATCAACTGGCTTATTCCACTCGATGCTCTGGGACCTCTCCAGACAAGAGGTTGACGTGTATCTACCAGAAATCCGATTGACATCAATTTTATACCATAACTTACAAATGGTATCAGATAACTTTTACCCTCTTTATCAACCACAAGAGGTCTTTTATCTTTAAGATTAAAAAGTAATGGTACAGATGGTCCGTAAATGTCAGCATCGAGCAGACCTGTTGAATATCCTTCGCTGGCCAGATTCATTGCAATTCCGGCTGCTATAGTAGATTTCCCTACGCCGCCCTTACCTGATGCTACAACTATTATTTTCTTAATGTTAGGTAGTTTTGTTTTTTCAATAGGTGCATTTTGATCCATATCTCTTTATTTAATTAATTTATTGAAAATATCTCTTAGTGTTTTGTCAGTTAATGAACCGGGTTTCCATTCTGAAATGCTTTTACAATTAACCATTGCATTTACAATTTCATGGTCAAATTGGATTAGGCCTAAAATATTTATATTATTAGTATCGCAATATTTAGTTATTCTGTCTGTAATATTTTTATTAAGATCATATTTATTTATAATGACTCCACATTCTGTACTGAATTGTCTGACCAGTTCAATAGTGCGTTCCAGATCACTGAATGCAGATAAAGATGGTTCAGTGACAATTACCACTTTATTCACTCCGGTTATCGATGAGATAAGAGAACAACCTATTCCCGGAGGGGAGTCAATTATTATATTTTCAAGATTGTTCAATGAAGCGATTTCTTTAGCTTTTGTTCTTACCAACGCAACAAGTTTGCCTGAATTCTCCTCTCCCGGATACAAAATTCCATAAACCATCTTTCCGTACCTGAAACTTCCGGTATACATTCTGCTTTTATCTCTTTGTACAATGTTTATGGCACCAACAGGACATACTTTTTCACATAATCTGCATCCGTCACAGTTTACTGAGTCAATAAATGCTTTTCCATTTGAAAGAGAAATTGCATCAAAACGACAGTATTCCTTACAGATTCCGCAGCCGTTGCATAAACCGTTTTCAACAACAGCCTTCTCCCCTGATACGAATACTTGCTCATTTTCAATGACAGGATTCATAATCAGGTGCATATTTGCTGCATCTACATCACAATCGGCTAGCACAACACTCTTTGCTATTGATGAAAAAGCCGCTGTTATACTGCTTTTACCTGTCCCTCCCTTTCCGCTTATAACTGCTATCTCCATTATTTAACATATTAGTGTGCTGCGCAACTTCATGAATTTATCGTAAATATCACTCCGATGCTCAATCAATAATTTTCCTGATGAATATATTCCGGCGATCTCTTTTTCAAATTCCAGCTCCATTGCAATATTGATTTTCTCTTGCTCCAGATATGAATATATATCTCTGAAACCTAATCCTGCTCTGTTTATGATAACTGAGAAATTTTTTTTCATCTCTCTTGCTATGCTTACAGATATTTTTAGATCATTCAGCCCGAATGGAGTGGGTTCAGTTACAAGTAATATGTGATCTGCCTTAGAAATTGTATGGATAAAAGGGCAGGAGGTTCCCGGAGGTGAATCTAATATTGTAATATTGCTGTTTTGAGAAGCATTAATTGTTTGCTTTATTACCGGAACAGGAGTTGCAGCTCCAACTCTCAGCCTTCCCTCCGTTAAAGTTGAATTTTTATTGAATGAGTATCTGCTGACTTTCCCAAGAGATATCCGGCTCTCTGTCAGTGCGCCATATTTGCAAGCATATATACATGCACCGCAACCGTGACACATATCTTCCATTAGTTTGAAAACTCTCTTTTCGGGTAATGTAAATATTGCATTGTAAGAGCAATATTCTTCGCATTTTCCGCAATAAACACATGCAGACTCGTTTAAAACAGGCAACATTTGCATTACATCTGTCTCGGAATCTTTAGTGCATCTGAAAAATATCAGTGAATTTGGCTCTTCAGCATCACAATCTGCCAGAGTAACACTCTGCCCTTCGGCTGACAACAAGGCAAAGAGATTTGTTGCAATAAGGGTCTTGCCTGTTCCTCCCTTTCCACTTGCTATGGCTATTATCATTACAGGACCTGCGGATTAATTGTAATTCTTTCTTGTTTCCTCGTCAGTAAGGGTGTAGCGGATATTTTCCAGCTTACTCTGAGTATTCCAGGTATTAAGGTTGTTATGAGTTATAAAATATTTTTCAGGAATAGGGTGGGTTCCTGTAATTACAGTTAAATCGTATTTTTCCTTAATAAACTTTTTGAAATGCTCTATATTCGGACATGGAGGGTATCCGACCAATAACCCTGTTGCAAGGTGAATCACCTCAACTCCGTTTTTTTTCATCTCTTCAGGGGCATATTCTATGTTACCTCCGGGGCAACCACCACAAGTTGTATAGGCTGCAATTTCAATTTTCTTATCACCGTAAATCGAGAAGGCTCCCTCTTTGTTTGCGGCGGCTCTGAAACATTTTCCACCGGCGCAGTTTCTGTACCGGTTACAAATGATAATACCTATCTTAACCGTTTCCATAATATTTGTTATTTAATGATCGCAACTGTTGCCGCTGCTTTTAAGATCTCCTTTCAGCCAATCTGTAACTAGTTCTTCGGCAGCTTTTTCCTCCGCTCCCGTACAAACTGTAATGTTGTTTTGCAGGAACAGATCTTTTGCATGTTTACCCATTCCACCGGCAATGATATTAGTAACCCCTTGTTTACTTAACCAAACCGGTAGTATACCAGGTTCATGAGGTGGTGGGATTATTGAACTTATCCCGGAAATAGAATTGTTTTCTGTTTCAATTATCGCAAATTCACTACAATGACCAAAGTGTTGACATAAAACTCCGTTTTCGATTGGTATGGCAATTTTGTGTTTCATATTTTGTGTTGTTATACTGTTATACTGTTATACTTTCAAATTATTCCTTATCAAGTAATTTAATAATATCCTTGATGGTTTTACTGTTCTCCCTGATGATAATGAGTTTGATGTTAAGACTGTCAAATACATCTTTAACTTTTGCTCCAAATTCACCTGAGACAACCTTCTCAACTCCCTTAGAGGCAATTAATTTTGCTGAGGCAATTCCTGCTCCCTCTAAGCTGTCAATATTTGGATTAGGAATAAATTCTGTTGATTTAAGTTCTGTGTCATAGATTATAAACCATGAGCATCTTCCGAATCTGCTGTCTATTGCAGAATCTGTAGTGTTATTTAACGATGTGATAGCTATTTTCATATCTTTTTATTTACTGTTTCTTAATCTTTGTCTTCTGCATCTGCCCATAGGATAATCAACGTCAGGTTCGTTATCTTCATTTGAACTTCCGGAAAACTGAACAATTTCCTTTGATCCGCATAATGAGCATATTTCCGGTATCGTCTCTCTTTCATGGTGATTGAACAAAGAACCACATTCATTACAACTATACCACTCACTATCGAAATAGACTTTACCCCCTTCAAAGATTATGGGTAATCCCTCGGTAAACCCTTGCGCAACTTTACGTCGGGCACTCTCATATATACGAGCAAATGTAGAACGTGATATTCCCATTACAGAAGAGGCTCTCATTTGTCCCATAAGTTCATAATCACTGAGTCTTATTGCCTCATACTCCTCATAATTCATTATAATTACATGGCTGCTTCCAACTTCTCCGATTGGTTTAAAGCCTTTAAAATTAGGAGGATTGCTTACTTTTCTAATTAGTTTTGGTCTTGCCATATACTGAACATTTGATAGCAACAAAGGTAATGAACAAATGCTCATAATAAAATATTTTTCATTTTTTTAATAAATATTTAGTCAGTTTGAATTTTAGATTGCTCTTATCTTTAGTTAACCTTTAAACGAAATTATAAACTACTTTAAAAATGGCAGAACCTATCGTAAAAGTTGAAAACCTGTCTCACAGGTACAGCATTCAATGGGCAGTCAAAAACATTGATTTTGAGATTGCCGATTGTGGGATTTATGGATTACTGGGATCCAACGGAGCCGGAAAGTCTACAATTATGAACATTATTTGCGGAGTTCTTAAGCAGACAAACGGTAATGTATTTATTAACGGAATTGATATGCGCAGCAACTCAATTGAGGCGAAAAAGCATATCGGTTTTTTACCTCAGAAACCTCCTCTTCACCCCGATTTAACAGTTGAAGAGTATTTGACACATTGTGCAAATCTCAGGATGATTCCCGAGAAAGATATTAAGAGTGCACTTGACAGTGTGTTGGCTAAATGTGCAATAACACATTTCAGAAAGAGATTAATCAAAAATCTTTCAGGAGGTTACCAGCAAAGAGTAGGAATTGCTCAGGCAATAATTCACAATCCAAATCTGGTTGTACTTGATGAGCCTACAAACGGTCTCGATCCAAATCAGACAGTAGAGATCAGAAATCTTATAAAGGAGATTGCTCGTGAGAGGACAGTGCTTATTTCCACTCATATTCTTTCAGAGGTGCAGGCAACATGCGACTATATAAGAATGGTAGAAGAGGGCAAGGTTGTATTCTCGGGAAGTGTAGAAGAGTTCGATAATTACATCGAGCCCAACTCTGTTTTTGTATCTCTATTGGAAAGTCCGTCTGCAGAAGAGCTGAAGGATATCCAGGGGGTAATTGAGGTTGAGGTTATAGATGAAACCAAATACAGAGTCAAGTTTTCTGATTCTAATGACATTATTGAAAAGATTGTAGAGACCAGCGTAACAAAGGGGTGGAGATTAAACGAAATAAGGATGGAGCGGAGTTCACTCGATACAATTTTTGCAGAATTATCAAAAACAGTAAAATAAAAGGAGATTTGATATGAAAATGATATATAAAATTGCCCGTACAGAGTTGCAGACTCTATTTTATTCTCCTATTGCATGGTTGATTCTGATAATATTCACAATTCAATCCAGCATAGCAT
Source organism: Bacteroidales bacterium (assembly GCA_036677745.1). GTDB lineage: Bacteria > Bacteroidota > Bacteroidia > Bacteroidales > UBA932 > Bact-08. The sequence goes on along the minus strand of JAVBVW010000003.1, from coordinate 47,085 downwards.
TTACAAATGCAATTGACCTTGTTGTAAATCAGCAATCATTGGGATATTTTGTCTCTGATTTATCAATGAGAATTTTTGCCCATCCGCACAGAGGTACATTTACACTTATTCAACAATATCTATATCTGTATATTCCGCTTTTAACCATGGGATTAATGAGCAGGGAGCTTAGCAGCGGATCAATAAAACTGCTTTACTCTTCTCCGGTAACTAACAGCCAGATTATTCTGGGTAAATACCTTTCAATGGTGTTTTATGCTCTTATTATTTCTGCGATGTTATCGGTATTCGTACTCTTCTCAGGATTTACAGTTGAAAATTTTGATTATACCGGTGTTCTCGCAGGACTTCTGGGACTGTTTCTTCTTATGTGCGGCTACGCAGCTATTGGTCTGTTTATGTCCAGCCTTACATCATATCAGGTAGTTGCAGCTGTTGGCACTTTGGCCGTTCTTGCAGTACTAAACGCTGTGGGAGGAATGTTTCAGGATATCTCATTTGTCAGAGATATAACCTATTGGTTATCAATAAGAGGCCGTTCAAATGAATTTATCAGCGGACTAATATGCAGCGAAGATGTTCTTTACTTCTTAATAGTAATCGGACTTTTCCTTTCGCTATCAATATTGAGGATGAAGGCTATTCGCCAGAAACATAAATGGAATACATCTTTAATGAGGTATATGGGAGCGGTATCAGTAGCAGTTATTCTTGGCTACCTGAGTTCAAGACCAGCATTAATGTTCTATTATGATGCTACAAGAAATGATGTTAATACACTTACAAAAAACAGTCAGGAGATTGTAGGTAAACTTGACGGCAAACTGACAATCAATACATATGTAAATATTCTGGATCAGTATTACTATTTTGGACTTCCAAAGAGAGAGCTTTCCGACATAAAGAGATTCAGACAATATCTCAGGTTTAAGCCGGATATCAAAATGAATTACATCAGGTATTATGACAGGGCAAATAACCCTAGTCTTGATAAGAGATATCCTGAATTGAACGACAGGGAGAGGATGCTGGAATATGCAAGAATTCACAGACTGGACAGTAGTATGTTTATTACACCTCAGGAGGTATCAAAGATGGAGAATCTGGCTCCGGAAGGGAACCGTTTTGTACGTACACTTAATACTGCTCAGGGAGAAAAAACGTTCCTCAGAGTGTTTGATGATATGGAGGTACATCCATCAGAGGCTGAGGTGTCTGCAGCATTTAAGAGATTGGTGATGGAGTTGCCTATGGTGGGTTTTGTTACCGGACATGGAGAGAGAGATTGTATTAAAGAGGGGGACAGGGATTATAACAAATTTGCTCAGGATAAGCCATTCAGATACTCTTTAATAAACCAGGGATTTGATTTTGAAGAGGTAAAACTCGATAACGAAATCCCGGCTGAGGTTGATATTCTGGTTATTGGCGACATGAGAGTCCCTATGCCGGAAGAGCACCTGATCAATTTAAATAAGTATATTGAGAGGGGAGGTAATCTTTTGATAGCCGGTGAGCCCGGACGTCAGGATATAATGAATAAGATTTTAACTCAATTTGGTGTTGAAATGCTTCCCGGGAGACTGGTTATTCCTTCTGAAAATTTCTCTCCTGATTTTATTCAGTCAATACCAACCAATGAGGGTGCAGATATGATGTACCAGTTAAAAATGATGTTAAACCGGGAGTATGTACTGACAATGCCCGGAACTACCGGCCTTAAATACACCGTTGATAAAGGTTATAAAGTAACCGAGCTTTTTGTTAGTGATACAACAGGTGGTGTTTGGAGTGAAATTGAGACCGTTAATTTTGTAGATGATACTGTGAAGGTAAACCCGGCTATTGGAGAGGCTGTAACATCTTCGGTGCCTACTGTTCTGGCTCTTAACAGAACTCTCGGAGAAAAGGAGCAAAAGATAATTGTACTTTCTGATGCCGACTGCATCAGCAATGGAGAGGTTAGCATAGTTAGAAAAGGTGTAAGAGCTGCCAATTATAACTTCATTATGGGAGCATTCTTCTGGATGTCAGATGATGAGGTTCCGGTAGATGTCAGAAGACCAAGCCCTGTAGATAACACCATTTCGGTAAAATTCTCAGGAATGAGAATTGTTAAATGGGCACTAATGGGTCTGATACCTCTATTGATGACAGTATTTTATATTTTACTGTGGATCAGAAGGAGAGGTAGATAATTTTTAATTTTAAATAACGGCATTAACCGGATTTTCTTCGGTTAATGCCCTTTATTCCATTTATTATATGGCTTTTAGAGTAGATAAGCAGACAATAGATGATCTGGGAATATTTGGTAAAGTATGTGAAAACACTATATATGGAATTTTTAATAAAACCATAACTAACGGAGGTGCCAGAATACTCGAAGAGATGTTTCTGAATCCAATGTCTGAAGAGGATAAAATAAATGACAGGGCAGATATATTAAGATACTTTCAGTCAAACCCCGTTAAGTTACCCTTCAGGAGTGATTTATTTGATACCATAGAATTTTATCTGAGCAATACCGATAGCAGAACACGTCTCTCTGCACATGAAGATAATCTTGAAAGAAAATTTAAGAATGTAATAGGGACAGATACCGATTATCAGCAGATTCAAAAGGGTGTGTTTGCAGTTATTGAAATGTTGAAAGGGGTAAATGAGATCTCTTTCAGACTCAGGAGTGAAAGAATAGGTGGATCATTTAAAAAACAAGTAGATACAGTATCGGAGATACTTAAAGAAGATTCAATCTCAGGATCACTTACCGAGAAAAACACTAAAAAACTGTCGTTCCCACAAACAGCAGGTTATGATCAGGAGTTCAGATATAATTCAAGAGAGAAACTGTTAACACTTATCGGATTCATTTATAGATTAGATGTTTATAATACTGTTGCATCGGTTTCGAAAGAGAGAGGATTTAAATTTGCAGAGGCACTCCCTCCAGGCAAAAATCTATTTAGCATCGAAGGCCTTTATCATCCGCTTATAAAGAATCCTGTATCAAATTCGATTAATATCACAGAGAAGAATAATATGATATTCCTTACCGGAGCTAACATGGCAGGTAAATCTACCTTTATGAAGGCATTTGGAATATCGGCGTACCTGGCCCATATGGGATTCCCTGTACCTGCCTCAAAGATGAGCTTTTCGGTTCAGAATGGATTGTTTACAACAATAAATCTGCCTGACAATATTAATATGGGATACAGTCACTTTTATGCCGAAGTAATAAGGGTTAAGAGGGTTGCAGAGACCATAAGAAAGTCAGGAAATATGATAATTATTTTTGACGAATTATTCAGAGGGACAAACGTAAAAGATGCTTATGATGCAACAGTTGCCGTTACAGAGGCATTTGCATCAAATAAAAAATCGGTATTTATAATTTCTACACACATAATCGAAGCAGGTGAAACCCTTAAGGAGAGGTGTGATAACATTTACTTTGTAAACCTGCCGACAATTATGGAAGAGGGTAGACCCACCTACACATACAAACTCACAGAGGGAATAACCTCCGACAGACACGGTATGATAATTATAAACAACGAAGGTATTCCTGCTATCCTGAAAAATGTTAAAAAAGTTAACTGAAATGAATAATAGTTTTGCAATTGACAGGCAGACTCAGGAAGACCTTAATCTGCTGGGAAAATATAAAACAAACTCTGTATTCAATTTATATAACCAGACTATTACAAGAGGAGGGGAAATTTTACTTGAACAGATGTTCAAAAATCCTCTGATAAATCCTAAAGAGATAAATGACAGAAAAGAGATTTTTGAATTTTTTGCAAAAAACAGCTTAAAATTCCCGTTTACAAAAGAAGATATAAAGATGACCGAGAGTTATCTTGAGAACAGTGATGCCGGGAATATATTAATCTCTTTTCTCTCTAACGGACAGAGATATTTAAAGAAACTGATAGCAAATGATAAAGAGTACGATACTCTTTTTGCAGGATTCAGGTGTTCTTTGAATATGATTAAAAATCTTTATAAATATGTTGAGATGTTATCAGGGCTATCTGCTCCGGAACATTATGGCAGACAAATTGGTGAAATAATTGAATTATTAAATAACAAGAAGTTATTGTGGATATTGCGAATGAATGAACCGGATCAGATATCTTTCCGGAATTTCGCATTGTGTGATCATTCTATGAGATACTCCCTTTCAGAGCAACTAAGAGTCATAATGGAGTTTGTAAGTAATCTCGACCTATATGTTGCGGTTTCTGATACAGGAGTTAAAAAAGGATTTGTTTACGCTGAAGCAATGGATGGATCTGAATTAGAAATAGATATAGAAGGTATTTACCACCCATATGTAAAGGATGCAGTTCCCAATAATCTTAAAATTAATAAACTTAACAATGTTCTGTTTCTTACGGGAGCAAATATGGCAGGTAAATCTACTCTAATGAAATCGCTGGGAATATCTTTATATCTTGCTCATATGGGTTTCCCGGTTGCCGCATCCTCTATGTCGTTCAATGTTTGCGATGGTATTTATACATCTATAAATGTGCCGGATAACTTAAATTTAGGTTACAGCCACTTTTATGCCGAGGTGATGAGAGTCAAAAAAATAGCACTCGAAGTTGCTTCCGGCAAGAGACTTCTTGTAATATTTGACGAGCTTTTCAAAGGGACAAACGTTAAGGATGCATATGATGCAACTGTTACACTTACAGAGTCATTTGCAGAAATCGAAAGATGTGCTTTTGTAGTATCGACTCATATTATGGAGGCGGGGGTATATCTGAGCGAGAGGTGCAAAAACATCCGGTTCAAATACCTTCCTTCAAAACTTAAGGGGAAAGTACCGGTATATCCTTATACTCTGGAAGAGGGAATTTCAGACGACAGGCACGGGATGACAATAATTAATAACGAGAAGATAATTGAGACGATATACGGCTGCTGAAAAAGGAGCGTATCAACTTAATGCCTCTTCTTTTCTGCGCTCTGACAGTACTTGGTGATAACTTATACCTGATTGCTATTTCAATAGAGTTTAACCCCTCTTTGAAAGAGTTCATAATTTTTTCACATTGTTCCGGAAGGCTTGTAAGTGACTTTTCGAAAATTGCTCTTATTTCATGAGTTATCTCAAATAGATTTACAGGCCTCTCTTCTTCCGATTCATACTCAAGAAAGGAGATGTTATTTATAGTCCTTTTTCTTCTTTTCAGAAAATTTAATGTTCTGTTTTTTGTAGCGGTAAAGAGGAGGGACCTTATCGACTTAAAGTCGTTGAACCTGTATTTACTTTGCCAGAACTCAATAAACACATCGTGTACTACATCTTCTGAATCAGCAATGCAGTTAAGATATTTGTTTGAAAATCTGATTAGTGGTTTTGAAAGTAGGGAGTATAAAGTTCTGAATGAATCAGAGGTTCTGGCGTTTACGCCAGAGACCAGTAACTCGTCTTCTATACCGATGTTTTGTTGATTTAATTCCGTACACCCCATACGGGTATCAAATGTAATATTTTTGTTTGGAATTAATAGTAAAAAATTCGAATTTATTATATATACAAAAAGCCAAGCGTAAGCTTGGCTTCTGTCTTGTGATCCAGCTGGGGCTCGAACCCAGGACCCCAACATTAAAAGTGTTGTGCTCTACCTGCTGAGCTACTGAATCTTCCTTGTTTTTAGGGAGTGCAAAGATATGCCAATAATAATTTCTTTCCAAATTTTTTTGGCTTTAAAATCTCTTTTTTCGCCTATTTTTGTGACATAAACATGAATGGAGTAATATAAAAACTATTAATGGCAGACTCTTTTATTCTCGAAGTCAAAGATTTTCTCAATTCTATGGGAATAGAGCATACTTTTGAAAAGAATGTGTTTTTTTTAAACAATCCTCAACTCACGATTGAACTCTGCGCATTAAAAAGTGACAATCAAAATGCTGTTATCAGTTTTCCGGAATTCTATCACGGGAATAAACACTGCAGGATTTATGAGGATCTTTGGTACAGCAAAGGTCCGGTTATAAGAGATATTTTAAAGGCAAACTTCAATAAAGGAGAGACAATATTTGCAAGAAAATGTTTGGTAGATACTATTGACGCCAAAGATGCTTCTGATTTTCTCAATAAAAATCATCTGCTTGGTAGTGCAAGAAGCAGCTACAGGTATTGCCTGAGATATAATGGAGAGATTGTTGCCGTGGCTCTTTTTTCTGATTCGAGACCAATGAGACGAGACGATTGCGTCCTCAGTTCATATGAATGGGTAAGATACGCTTCAAAAGATTCAGTAAGGGTTTCTGGAGGAATGGGAAAGCTGCTTAACCATTTTATTAAGGAGCAGAGACCAGAAGAAATAATGTCTTATTCAGATGCCGATTGGGTCTTGGGGAATGCCTATGAAAAACTGGGTTTTAAAAAAACCGGAGCTACTGCCCCGGTTGAATTTATAGTCAATAAACACTCTTATGAAAGGATTCCGCTAAAGAAACTTAAACGGGATAATAAGTATAAATCAGTGGTTATCAATTCAGATGATTGGGTTTTAATCAGCAATTCGGGTAACTTTAAGTTTTACAGGAGATTCCCCATCTTTTAAATCATCTTTATCCAGTTCTACCATAAGTTTATCTCCCGGCTTAAATTTAGAGCCTATTATTGCCTCTGCCAGTGGATCCTCTACATATTTCTGGATAGCTCTTTTTAATGGCCTTGCTCCAAACTGAGGATCATAACCCATATCAGCAACAAACATTCTTGCTTCATCACTTAATGTAAGAGAGAATCCCGCCAGATCAATTCTTCTGAACAGATCGTCAAGCTCGATATCAATTATCTTACAAATATCATCTTTTGTAAGAGGGTTAAAGAGAATCTGCTCGTCAAGCCTGTTCAGAAACTCTGGTGAGAATGTCTTTTTAAGTACCTTTTCAATAATGAACCTGTTATTATCGGTAATATTTCTCTTAGTTGCATTTGAAAATCCAAGGCCCTTTCCAAAATCTTTTAATTCTCTGCTCCCTGCATTAGAGGTCATAATCAGCAAAGTATTTCTGAAGTCAATATGTCTTCCGTTACTGTCGGTCAAACGACCTTCGTCAAGTACCTGCAGTAAAATATTAAATATATCAGGGTGTGCCTTTTCAATTTCGTCCAGAAGAATAACAGAATATGGTTTTCTCCTCACCTTTTCACTCAGCTGCCCTCCCTCTTCGTATCCTACATAACCCGGAGGAGCTCCTATAAGACGGGAGACTGCAAATTTCTCCATATATTCACTCATGTCAATCCTTATAAGATTGTCGACAGAATCAAACAGATATTCAGTTAAAATTTTTGCCAGCTGAGTCTTACCAACCCCTGTTGGACCCAGAAACAGAAATGTGCCGATTGGCTTGTTAGGATCTTTTAAACCAGCTCTGTTCCTTTGAATAGATCGTACAATTTTATCTACTGCTTCGTCCTGACCAATTATTTTCTTTCTGATCAGATCTCCCATTCTCGAAAGACGATCTCCCTCTTTTTCTGCAAGACGATGCACAGGAACATTGGTAATCATAGAGAGAACCTCTGCAACATCATGCTCGTTTACCTCCTGAGGGTTTTCCAATTGCTCCTCTTTCCATTTCTTCTGGGCTTCATCAAGCTCCTTAACCTTTTTCTCCTCAATATCCCTCAGTTCAGCGGCCTTTTCGAACTCATTATTTGAAACAGCCTCTCTTTTGGCCTCCCTTACAGGTTCAAGTTCATTCTCGATCTGTACGATAAACTCAGGCACTTTAAGGTGTTTTAAGTGGACCCTGGATCCCGCCTCGTCCATTGCATCAATAGCTTTGTCCGGAAGGCATCTGTCTGTTATATATCTTTGTGATAGTCTGATACACGCTATTATGGCCTCTGAAGTATACTTTACATTATGGTGTCTTTCATATCGCTCCTTAATATTATCCAGAATATTTAATGTCTCTTCATATGTAGTCGGTTCAACCATAACTTTCTGAAATCTTCTTTCAAGTGCACCATCTTTTTCGATATACTCCCTGTATTCATCCAGAGTGGTGGCACCTATACACTGAAGTTCTCCTCTGGCAAGTGCCGGCTTTAACATGTTTGCAGCATCAAGTGATCCGGATGCTCCACCCGCACCAACCAGCGTGTGTAGTTCGTCAATGAATAGAATAATATTTGGATTTTTGCTTATCTCATTGAGTATAGCCTTCATCCTCTCTTCAAACTGACCTCTGTACTTAGTTCCGGCTACAATAGACCCAATATCAAGGGTTACTATCCTCTTACTTAATAGTGCCCGTGAAACTCTTTTGGATGCAATTCTAAGTGCAAGACCTTCTGCAATTGCAGATTTTCCAACACCTGGTTCACCGATTATTACAGGATTATTCTTCTTACGTCTGCCGAGAATCTGGGCCAACCTCTCTATCTCTTTATCTCTCCCAACTACCGGATCAAGTTTTCCTTCGTGAGCAGCATTGGTTAAATCGAACCCAAAACTGTCTATTACAGGTGTGTCTGACGTTTGCTTAGTTGATTTTGATAGTTTTTGAGGAGCATCTGAACCAGGATTTTTTGGTCTTCCTTCTGTTTCGTCTTCGAATGCAGAGACCGAACTTGGTTTCTGGATCTGTTTGCCTTTAAGAGTTGCCCTGATACTGTCGTAAGTTATCTGGTACTCCCTTAGTATCTCCACAGCAGTGCACTCCTCGACTCTCATAACTGCAAGCAGAAGATGCAGGGGACCTGGCTTACTTTCATCAAGGGATCTCGCTTCAAGATACATCACTTTTAATGAGTTTTCGGCACCTTTTGTCAGGTTTAATTTATCAGCCTGTTCGTAAGGAACCATTTCGCCGGTTTTTATCTTTTCGTCGATTCTGTTCTTAAGGATTTTGTAGTCTACTCCGAATTTCATAAGTATCTCAAATGCAGAGTTGTCCTGATGTCTGATTATTCCCAGGATAAGATGGTCAGACCCGATTGTGTAGCTCCCGAGTCTCATTGCCTCCTCTCTGCTGTAGGAGATTATTTCGCTAAGTTCGTCTGACAATTGAAGGTTCATTTTTGAATGGAAAATATTAAATTTATATACAATTAAGACAATTATGTTTACAATTTGTTCAAGAGATTTTTTCTTCGTACTTTAGCACCTCTTTTTTTAAAATGAAATTACAAATATAAAGATGATTCAGGATTCTGATAACAACTCGAGAATTATTAAAATCAACATAGAGGACGAGATGAAAAGTGCATACATCGATTATTCGATGTCTGTAATTGTGTCACGTGCTCTGCCAGATGTTAGAGATGGTTTAAAACCTGTTCACAGAAGGGTACTGTACGGAATGTATGACCTAGGTCTTACATCCGGGGCCAGCTTCAAGAAGTCAGCCCGTATAGTTGGTGAAGTTTTAGGTAAGTATCACCCGCACGGTGATTCAAGTGTTTATGAGGCGATGGTGAGGATGGCTCAGGAGTGGAGCCTGAGATATATGCTGGTTGACGGACAGGGTAACTACGGTTCAATTGATGGTGACTCTGCTGCTGCTATGCGTTATACCGAGGCAAGATTCAGGAAAATTGCAGAGGAGGTACTTGCTGATCTGGATAAGAATACGGTTGACTTTAAACCAAATTTCGATGATTCATTGCAGGAGCCGGTTGTATTACCTGCCAAAGCTCCGCTACTTCTGTTGAACGGTGCTTCGGGTATTGCCGTGGGAATGGCCACAAATATGCCTCCTCATAATTTGTCTGAAACTGTAGACGCCATTTGTGCCTACATAGATAATAATGAAATATCAACCGAGGAGTTGATGCAATTTATTAAGGGGCCTGATTTCCCTACAGGTGGTATAATCCTGGGTTACCAAGGTATTAAAGACGCATTTGAAACCGGGAAAGGTCGTATTGTTGTAAGGGCAAAAACCGATATCGAAGTTAATGAGAGTGGTCGTGAAACCATCGTTGTTACCGAGATTCCTTACATGGTAAATAAAAGGGAGCTGATTGAGAAAATTGCAGAACTGGTAGAGGATAAAAAGGTAGATGGTATTGCATATGTAAATGATGAGAGTGACAGGAATGGTATGAGGATAGTAATCAGACTAAAAATTGGAGCAGTTGCCAATGTAGTCCTGAATACTCTCTACAAACTCACAATGCTTCAATCGAGTTTCTCTGTAAATAATATTGCTCTTGTAGACGGAAGGCCGAGGATACTTAATCTGAAGCAACTTATTAAGTACTTTGTAAGACACAGGCACGACGTAATTCTGAGGCGCGCCAGATTTGAACTGGAACAAGCTCAGAAAAGGGCCCATATTCTTGAGGCATTACTGAAAGCTCTTGATTTTATTGATGAGGTTATTTCAATAATAAGATCATCTAAAACTGTTGATGAGGCAAGAACAAATCTGATGGAGAGATTTGAATTCTCTGAAATTCAGGCCTCTGCAATTGTAGAGATGAGGCTAAGGCAATTAACAGGTCTGGAGAGAGAAAAGTTGCAGGGTGAGTACGACGAACTTATGAAACAGATTGCATATCTGAATGATGTATTAGGTGATTTTACACTTCAGATGTCCATTATTAAAGATGAACTTACACAATTAAAGGAGACATACGGAGACCCAAGGAAAACTGTAATAGAACCATCAGCTGAGGAGTTCAATCCGGAAGATTTCTATCCCGACGAAGATGTTGTCATTACAATATCGCATCTCGGATATATTAAGAGAACTCCATTAATAGAATACAGAATACAAAACAGAGGTGGAGTAGGAGTGAAAGGCAGTACTACCAGAGATGAAGATTTCATTCAGCATATATATGTTGCGAATATGCATAGTACTATGCTCTTCTTCACTCAAAAAGGGAAATGTTTCTGGCTTAAAGTCTATGAAGTTCCGGAAGGATCAAAAGCCTCTAAGGGACGTGCAATTCAGAATGTTCTGAATATTGCTCAGGACGATAAAGTGTGTGCATACATCAATGTGCCAAAATTAAACGATTCCGAATACATTAATAACAATTATATTGTTCTTGCAACAAAAAGAGGTACTGTTAAAAAGACTTCGCTTGAAGCATATTCAAGGCCGCGTGTAAATGGCGTAAATGCTATCACAATCAGGGAAAATGATGAATTACTCGAGGCAGTTCTAACAGACGGTAACAGTGAAATACTGCTTGCTGCCAGAGGAGGCAAGTGCGTTAGATTCAATGAACAGGATGCAAGAGCAATAGGAAGAACAGGGGCAGGTGTCAGAGGAATTAACATTTCAGAAGATGACGAAGTTATTGGTATGATATGTGTTAATCCGATGTCACAGGATCAGGAAGAGCGTCATATTCTGGTAGTTAGTGAAAATGGTTATGGTAAGAGATCTCACCTCGACGATTACAGAATTACAAGCAGAGGAGCTAAAGGTGTTAAGACTATTAATATTACAGAAAAAACTGGCTCACTTATTGCAATAAAAGATGTAACTGACGAAAACGACCTGATGATTATCAACAAATCCGGCATCACAATAAGAGTTGCTGTGTCAAACATAAGGCTTGCAGGGCGGGCAACTCAGGGTGTTAAACTTATTAACATCAAAGAGGGAGACAGCATAGCTGCTGTTTGCAGAGTTAACAAGAGCGAAGATAAACCTGCTGAAGACATTGATTCTGAAATTTAATAAATTATATGTTAATCTTTAAAATCTGAATATTCAAAATGAAAAAATTATTAATCGCACTTACCCTTCTGATTGCAGTGCAGTTGGGTGCACAAACTAAAGAGGTTGCAGATGCCGTTAAGGCTTTTGAAAAGGCCAAACAAGATGCAGCAAATCCTAAAAAGGCAACTAATCCTCAAACCTGGACTAAACTTGCAGCTTCATATGCTGCAGTGTATGACGCCCCGATAAAATCCGTATGGATAGGTGCATCAAGAGTTGAGCTGAAAGTCTTGCTTAAAGACCAGCGAATCGTTAATACTGCCGAAGAGACCATTAATGGAACACCCTATGTAATAGATGAGTATACAGATAAAAAGCTCTATTATGCAGAAAGTGGTGATTTAGCTGCATGGTTTGTAACCAACAAGTATGTAAATGAAGATTTGTTAGGAGAATCTTTGAAGTCTCTCGAAAAAGCTGCAGAACTGGATACAAAAAATGCCAGAACAAAAGAGATTACTGAGCAACTTAGCGCACTTAAATCAAGATATTATAACGAAGCTCTTTCTGCTTACGCCCTTGGTAAATATAAAGAATCTTCTGAGTATTTTGAGAACGCAGCTGAGATCGGAAAGAACAAAATGTTAAATCAAATTGATACAGCATTTATCTACTATGCAGGCCTTACTGCTTTCCTTGGACAGGACCATGACAGAGCTATTAAGTATTTCTCAGAAGCTATCGAGTACGGATACGATGCCAAAGGGGATGCTTATTCTTATCTTGCAGAATCATATAAGGTTAAACAAGATATTGAAATGACCAAAGAGATTCTTAATACAGGTTTTAGAAAATATCCAGGTACACAGAGTATTCTGGTATCACTTATAAACACCTATATTGAATCTAATGATGATCCTGCAAAAATTCTCGAACTTATAAAAGCAGCACAGACAAATGAGCCAAATAACGCGTCTCTCCACTATGCTGAGGGTAATGTATGGAAAAATCTTAAGGAGATTGATAAAGCTGTAGAGTCATATAAAAAATCAGTTGAGATAGATCCTAACTACTATTTTGGTTACTTTGCTATCGGTGCAGCATTTTATGACAGAGCTGTGGATATACAGGCAAAAGCTGCAGAAGAGCTTGATGATGCAAAATATGAAGCTATGGTTAAAGAGCTCGAGACTAATCTTGAATCAGCAATTGATCCTTTTGAAAAATGTTTTGAGGCTGCAACTGACGAAGAGATAAAAGCTGTTGTTGCTGAATACCTGAAAAATATTTACTTCCGTTTCAGAGAGAAGAGTGCCGATTATATGCAGAAGTACGAAAAATATAACGCTCTTAGTCATAAAGAGGAGTAAGAATCTTTAGATGAATAATAATTTAAAAAGGGGCATTTGCCCCTTTTTTTTATATGCAGAATTTTGTGCTCTTTTTTTAAATCTTATCTGTAAGCTTTTGGACCAATTTAAAATGTGAGAAAAACTCACGCGCAAAAACTCTTATTACTGTATATGACGGGATTGCTACCAACATTCCTACAACACCCGCAACACTAGCTGCAATCAGCAAAAGAATAAAAATTTCCAGTGGGTGAGCCTTTACACTGTTTGAAAAGATCAGTGGTTGAAGAACAAAATTATCAATAAGCTGTGTTGAAAGAAAAACCAATACGAGCCTGAATATCAGGTTTCCAATTTCTGCACCGTCTGGTGTTTGTATGGTAAGTGTGAAAAGAACACCAAAAAAGGCACCTATCCATGGGCCTACATATGGAATTATATTCAGAATTCCTGTAAGAGATGCAAGAACAATTGCGAGAGAAAAATCCAATCCGGCTATAAAATAGAGGCCTGCAGTATTTAAAACAACAATACAAACTGTTTGAAGGCTTATCCCGATAAAGTATCTCACTAACAGATTGTTTATTGATGTAAGCGCTCTTTTAACATTCTCTTCGTACTTATCTGGAAACAGTGCAATAACCATATTATCAAACATATTTTGCTCTTTAAGAAAAAAGAATGTTATAAATGAGACTATTAATACAGCAATTACGGTATTAAATAAAAGAGAGGTGACAGAGGCAAAGAAAGAGGCAACGGATGATGTTGTGAAAATCTTCTGAAACTCATCCATTACAATGTTTTCAATTCTGAAATCTGAACCAAGTGTAGGGAAGGTCTCTATAATAAAGTGATTAAGGTCTCTTAATGGACCGGCAATTAAAACTCCCAGTGACTCAATCTTCATTGTGCTGATACTTGCGAAGAGCTTACCTGCAAGGGGCGCGATAAAAAGGAAAACTGAAATTATTATCGTGAAAATAACGGCCAGTGTCAGGGCAGCGGCAAGGCTTTTTGGAAATGAAAAATTCTTTATTCTTATTGAGGTCAACCTGTCCATCAAAGGCTTACCCATTAGTGAGAGGATTGCAGATATAATAATGTAAATCAGTATATCACTAAAGTACCAGGCGATAAAGCCAATAATCAAAGCAACTGCAATTCCGATAATGTACTTAGCTAGCTTATTCATGGTTTAAGAGTTTTATCAAAAGTAAGAAAATTTTGTAAGTTTGTAAGCTAATTAACATTTTTATAATAATATGAAAAGATTTGTAATCTCTTTAGCCATCATTCTGATTTCGATAGGAAACATATTTGCTGATGAAGGAATGTGGTTACCAGTTTTAATTAAAGACAGAATGGCAGACCTTCAGAAAAATGGGTTCAGACTGACTGCAGAAGACCTTTACAGCATTAATCAGGCCTCGCTCAAAGATGCAATAGTCCATTTTGGTGGTGGATGCACCGGAGAATTGATTTCCGCAGAGGGTTTGCTTATAACAAACCATCACTGTGGCTTTGGTCAGATACAATCACACAGTTCAGTTGAAAATGACTATTTAAGAGATGGATTCTGGGCCATGTCAAGAGATGAAGAGCTGCCAAACAAAGGATTAAGCGTTCGTTTTCTCGTGAGAATGGAGGATGTTACTCAACAGATTCTTAATTTTCCAACCAATAACCTGAGTGAAGAAGAGAGAGCAAAAAAGGTGGCTGAAAATTCTCAGTCAATTGCAAAAAAGGCTGTTGAAAATACTCATTATCAGGCGAAAGTAGAATCAATGTATTATGGTAATCAATATTTTTTGTTTGTTTATGAGACATTTACAGATGTAAGACTTGTGGGAGCTCCCCCCTCATCTATAGGTAAATTTGGAGGTGATACAGATAACTGGATGTGGCCGAGACATACCGGTGACTTTTCACTTTTCAGAATTTATGCCGGTAAGGACAATAAACCTGCTCAATATTCAAAAGAGAATGTACCATATGTCCCTAAACGCTATTTCACAATTTCTGCCAAGGGTGTAAATGAGGGTGATTTTACATTAGTATATGGCTATCCGGGAAGAACACAGGAGTATCTGCATTCTTCTGCTGTAAGGTACATATCAGATATATCAAATCCTCATAAAATCAGATTGAGGACAATGAGACTTGATGTACAAAGGGATGAGATGGATAAAAGTCAGGAGATTCGCATAAAATATGCTTCAAAAAATGCATCTGTATCAAATGCGTGGAAGAAGTGGCAGGGAGAAGCTAAAGGTATTGAGCGATTACGTACATTTAACTCAAAGCAGGAATTTGAAAAAGAATTTAAAAAATGGGCTGCAAATAAAGATGAGTATAAAGGTATAATTGAAAAACTTGCCGGATTATACGAAGAGCTTGAACCGTATGCATTTGCAACTGATTATCACAATGAAGCTATTAATTCAAATGAGATATTCAGACTTGCCGGCAATATATCTGCTGCAATAGAGCGTAACTCAAAAATGTCTCCCGAGGCTAGTGCTCAAAACATTAAATCACTATTGGAGAACTTTTATAAAGATTACTATTTACCTATAGATAAAAGATCATTTATAGCCATAGTAGGAGAATATGCCCGTAATATTCCGGAAGAGACACAACCCGAGCTATTCAAAGAGATTTTAAGGAATAAGGGAAATGTACAGGAGATGGCAGAATGTCTCTTCTCGGCATCTGTTTTAACAACAGAAGAGCGTTCTATGAAGGCTATCGAAAACGGAGTCACTTCTGAGACTTTTGCAAAAGACCCGGCATTTCTTTTATATAATGCATTCAATGAAAAATACCAAAAAGAGATAAAGCCTCGTTATGACCAGATAAACAGAGAACTTAATCTTCTCTACCGTACCTATATGAGAGGTCAGATGGAATTTGATAAAGAGAGGGAGTTCTATCCTGATGCAAACTCCACCCTCAGAATTACTTATGGGCTTGTTAAGGGTTACAAACCTGCTGATGGAATCTATTACTATCCATCTTCTACTCTTGAAGGTATTATGCAGAAAGATAATCCTGATATTTATGATTATAATATTCCTCAAAAACTCAGAGATATATACGCATCGAAAGATTATGGAAGATGGGAAGTAAACGGAACAGTTCCTGTTTGTTTTATAGCTACAAATCATACTTCCGGCGGAAATTCAGGAAGTCCTGTCATTAATGCAGATGGGCAACTAATCGGGATTAACTTTGACAGAGTATGGGAAGGAACTATGAGTGATATAGCATACGATCCTCAGGTATGCAGAAACATATCTTTGGATATCAGATATGTGCTATTTGTGATTGAAAAACTTGCAAACGCAGATCATTTGCTAAATGAGATGAAGATTGAATACTAATCAACTTATTGTTTTACAACGTATAAAAAAAGAGGATGACTTAATGTCATCCTCTTGAATTTTAGACCTATATCTGAATAATATCAAATCTTCTAGTACTCCCTTGCAGGGCGATCGTTAGCCAATGCTACGCTGATAGTACGACCCATATGTTCAGAACCGTTAAGCGCTGATATTGCGGCGTTACCTTCAGATTCGTTAGGCATCTCAACGAAGCCGTAACCTTTCGAACGACGGGTGTCACGATTGATAATAATTCTTGCAGAAGTAACTTCTCCATAAGGTGCAAATAGTTCGGCCAGATCTTCCTTCTTAGCACGGAAACTTAAACTTGAAACAAAGATGTTCATATGAACGGAAATAAAAAATTATAAAAAGGTTAATTGTGTATACAAAGATATACAAAATTATCACATTGCAAAATTTAGCTCTTGAAAATGAAAAATTTATCCGCCATAGCTTGATCCGTCAAAACAGTGTGTACAAATACTGGTTTTTGGCAGACCTATTGATTCAATAAGAGTCTCTATAGTGTTATATTCAAGACTTGAGAGTTTAAGCTCTTCCTTGATATAATCAACCATCTCTTTGTATTCTGTAGTTGAGGAATCTGAATATTTATCTAAATTTCTGTTATGTTCACCCTCCTTTTGTAAAATATACCTTCTTGTAATTAATTCAAGAGGAGATCTTGATGCCGAGAAATTTAAATATTCACAAGGATATACCAATGGAGGGCAACTTATTCTGATATGAACCTCTTTGGCACCATAGCCAAGCAGAATCTGGGCATTGTCTCTTAATTGAGTTCCCCTTACAATGGAATCATCACAGAATGCAATTCTCTTCTCTCTCAACAGACTTTTGTTTGGGATAAGTTTCATTTTTGCAACCAGATCTCTTATCGATTGATTAGATGGCATAAAACTCCTTGGCCATGTAGGGGTGTATTTTACTACAGCACATCTGTAAGGGATCTGTTTTCCCGCAGCGAAACCGATAGCCATACAGGTGCCGGAATCGGGAATTGCCGATGATACATCAAGATTCGTTTTATCATTGCTTCCCAGAGTATATCCTAGTTTAAACCGGACATCATCAACATTAATCTTTTCATATGAGCTTGTAGGATATCCATAGTATATCCATAAAAATGAACATATCTGAAGATTTTCTCCCCTTTTAATTAATGTAGAATAACCTTCGGTATTTAACTCAACCACCTCTCCTGGCCCCAGATAATACTCCTCTTCATATCCTAGATTTGCAAAAGAACATGTCTCTGAAGCAATTGCATAAGAATTCTCTTTTTTGCCGATTATAAGCGGAGTTCTGCCAAACTTGTCACGTGAAGCAATAATCGTTTTTTCAGTAAGAATTAGAATAGAACATGATCCTTTAATCTTCTCCTGAGCAATTTTTATACCCTCTTCAAAGCTCTTTCCTCCGGTAATCAGCAAGGCTGTTAATTCAGTAGGATTCGTCTGACCTGAACTTAATTCTGTAAAACTCCTTCCCGCTGAAATAAGTTCATTTTCAAGCTCAGCTGTATTATTTATTTTGCCAACAGTTACTATCGCAAACTTGCCCAGATGTGAATTTAAAATTATTGGTTGTGGGTCATTATCACTAATGACTCCGATTCCGGAATTACCATCAAATTTCTTCAGATCATCTTCAAATTTTGTTCTGAACTGTGAATTTTCCAGATTGTGAATCGATCTGGCAAAATTACCGTTAATGTTATACGTTGCCATTCCTCCTCGCCTGGTTCCCAGATGAGAATGATAATCGGTTCCGTAAAAGAGATCTGTAATACATTTTTGTTTTGAAATAACTCCGAATAAACCGCCCATAGTGTAAAAATTTTAAGACGGGCACAAATGTAAGGTTTTTTCCACTTAACTTTACAGAATGATTTTAACAATTGAGTTATGCAAAATATTATTTATTTGATTATCCATATATTATTTGCCATTGGGATGTTCATATCTCTTAAAATGGTAAATGTAAAAAAGCTCAACAAGTATCAGGCTATTGCTGTAAACTATTTTGTTGCCATGCTTTTTACTCTGGCAGATTTAATAGTCGCCGGAAATTCACTGATCTTTCCGGTTAAACTTATTTCACCCTCACTTATTGTCGGAACTCTGTTTGTTACCAGCTTCATAGTAATGACCTATTCAACTCAAAAGGTTGGAATAGGACTTACAACAGCGCTTAATAAAATGTCCGTAGTAATACCTGTGTCAGTTGGAATATTATATCTTGGCCAAAATAGCGGATTGTTTTTTAAAATTGGAGGAATAACTCTAGCCCTTATCTCTTTTTTCCTGATTCTTTATAAAAAAAGTGAAAAGAGGGTAAAAGGGGCGATAATATTGCCATCAATGGTCTTTATACTTTCCGGGATGATAGACACCTCTATGGAACTTACCAACAGCTTAGTTATTTCTGAGAATGGAGAACGAGAGTTGTTTCTTTTGGGTGTGTTTATTGTTGCCTTTCTGCTTAGTGCTGTATCTGCGGTTATTCCGGCTAAAAAAAGTAAAGATGAAATCGGATTTGGTATTAAAACTATCACATATGGTACAGTACTTGGTCTGTTCAATTTTCTTGTTTCAAAAATGATACTTGTTAATGTTGCAAGAATGGGAGGATCAGTTGTCTTTCCGATTCACAACGCCTCTGTTGTGATGCTGACAGCCCTCGCAGGTGTATATCTGTTTCATGAAAAATTTTCACGTAAACAATGGGTTGGTGTAATTCTGGCAATTTTAGCCGTCTTTATAATAGCCAACACAATAGGATATTAATAATTGCTCCTGCAATAGCATATCGTTTTATTAATTTACCTGTCCCAAAGTCTATAAATACTAAAAGGATTATTACTATTAAAGAGATTTCAGCTCCTCTTCCGGGGTCAATTTTAATTACTGAACAGGGTAAAGATTCAATTCTCGAAGCAATTCCAAAAGCAATATCAGCCAAAAAATTCATTGCTGCGGATATCATATCTGTGTTGATGCCAGATGTAATACATATCACAGAAAGTAAAGATAAACAGATAATTATTGTTACTAATGGAAGAATGAGCAGATTTGATAACAGAAAGTATACCGGAATATAACCGAACAGATTTACAGATATAAGCGATGTCCCTATCTGACATGCTAATGTAACTGAAATGATGTTCCATAATTTTTTAATCAATTTGTTGTCTGTATGCATGTACCCTCTTATTACAGGAGATATGAATATAATTGATAGAAATGCAGTATATGAGAGTTGAAATCCGGGGTCATAAAGTGATCCGGGATCAGCCAGAGTAATTAAAAGGGCTGATGCACAAAGGGAATTCAGAGAGATATCCCTTTTTGAGAATATACCTCCGATAATATGAATTGAAAGCATAAGTGCTGATCTGACAGCAGATGGCGAGAATCCCGCAATTGCAATGTAAATCCATAATATGGAAATAACAACTGTTGCTCTCAGTAATTTCATTACTGTGAAATTTCCCATAAATGATAATAACCAGCTGATAAAAAGATATATAAGAGACACGTGGAATCCTGAAACTGCCATCATATGCATACTACCCGAGGCCGAAAAAGCATCTTTGACCTCCTTCCCAAGATAGGATTTGTCTCCTGTAGTTATTGCAGAGATCAGAGCCGTACTTTTTCCTGATTTATCACTCTTCTCTATTTTTTTCAGGAGGCGTGACTTTTGGGTCAACAATTGCTGGAGTGTAGTTTTATTATTCGATTTTATTATGTGCGAATTATCTGCAGATACATAACCGAAAGTCTTTACATCTTGTCTTTTAAGATGTTTTATCCACCCCTCGTTATTTTCGTTTTTTAAATTATCTACAGGATATCCGGTGTAAAAAAGAGCGATAGTATCACCTGTTTCGATTTCTGAAACATTGTACTCTTTTTTAAAAAATAGTAAAACTTTTTCTTTATAATCACGCGAAAAACAGAGTGCTGATGAATTATTTCTGCTTATCTTTACGCTGTTTTTAACAGTCAGTTTTAAATATACGTTTTTCTCCTTTGTCAAAAGGGAGATTTGTTTGTTTTTTACTGAATTGAGCCTTATGGAATTGTTGAAATTTCCGGCCATTAACATTGATGCAAACAGAAGTATTTTAAGAAGATTAACTGTAATAGTACTTCTGTATTTTAGATGTAGAAAGAGAACGGGAAGTACAGAGATTGTGGTGATAAGTGCGGTTAATGCAGCTAATATGGGTGAGAGATTCAGATGTGGGGAGGCTAGTATCCCGGTGATATAAGACAGAGTATAAAACAGAAGCGGAGAATTCTCCACCTTGGAAAAGTTGCCGTTATCTCTCTCTGCCACAAAATCCATCACCTCACATTTGATCTGTGAATTTATCAATATTATTTGATATTATTAGTAAAAAGAGGATATTTTATTACTTTTGTACGATTTTTTCGTCTCATGCTTGAAAATTTAAATTAAAAAATTAATATTTATTATGGTTATTCTAGTTTTGAACTGCGGTAGCTCTTCAATTAAATATCAGGTGCTTGATATGAAGAGTTCTTCCGATTATTCACTCCTCGCTAAAGGTCTGGTAGAGAGAATTGGTCTGGAAACAGGCATATTGTCTCACAGAGTTGATGGTAAGGATAAGTATGAGACTGAAGGGCACATTGCAAACCACACAGAAGGGATTAAAAAAGTACTTGATATACTTATTGATCCTTCTCTTGGTGTTCTGAAGTCACTTTCTGACATAGATGCAGTAGGGCACAGAGTTGCTCACGGAGGAGAGTACTTTAACAGTAGCAGATTGGTTGATGAGTCTGTAATTGAAGGTATCGAAAAATTATGCGAACTGGCACCTCTGCATAACCCGGCAAACCTGCTTGGTATATATGCTATTCAGACACTTATGCCGGAGACTCCTCAGGTTACTGTTTTTGACACCTCTTTTCACCAAACTATGCCTAAGTATGCATATATGTATGCATTGCCTTATGAATATTATACTAAGCATAAGATCCGTCGTTATGGTTTTCATGGAACCAGTCACAAATTTGTTGCGAAAAAGGCGTGTGATCTTGCAGGGATTGACTTTACAAAATCTAAAGTTATTACTTGCCACCTTGGAAACGGAAGTTCGATCACTGCAATTAAGAATGGTCAGTCAATAGACACTTCAATGGGATTTACTCCTCTTGAAGGCTTGATTATGGGTACAAGAAGCGGAGATATTGATGCCGGAATAGTTACTTTCATTCAGGAAAAAGAGGGGCTTGATGCAGCTGAAATTAATTCTGTGCTCAACAAAAAAAGCGGATTCCTGGGAATATTCGGTAAATCATCAGATGCCCGTGATATCGAAAACGCAGCAGCAAAAAACGATGAGAGGGCACAACTTGTCCTGGATATGCTCTATTACAGGGTACTTAAATATATTGGCGCCTACACTGCAGCTATGGGTGGAGTTGATATGATTGTCTTTACTGGAGGTATAGGCGAAAATGATCCTCATATCCGCGAGATGGTAGGATCCCATCTGGAGTACATCGGATTATATTTTGACCCTGCAGCCAATAAAGGTGTCAGGGGGAAAGATGTTATATTATCTAAACCCGGCTCAAAAGTATTTATGTCAACTGTTACAACTAACGAAGAACTTGTAATAGCCCAGGATACTATGAATATTCTTATAAGTAAATAATTATTATAAAGTAAATAAATACAGATGATTACAACATTTGAACAAATTTTTGAGAATCTCAGATCAAAACCCAGAAAGAGATTAGTTGCAGCGTGGGCTGTTGATGATCATACTATTAATGCAGCCAAACTTGCCGTTGAAGCTGGAATTGTAGATGCAACTCTGGTAGGAAACGAAAAAATGATCCGTGAAGTTTGCGAGCATGAAAAAATAGACCCGACAATTTTTAAAATTGTACATATAGAAGAAGAGGTAAAAGCTGTATCTGCAGCTGTAGATATTATTAACGAAGGTCAGGGAGATATACTTATGAAGGGTCTGTGCAGCACAGACAAATATATGAGAGCAATACTAAACAAAGAGAGAGGTTTACTTCCTCCAAAAGCGGTGCTGAGTCATGTGACAGTTATGGCTAATCCACAGTATCACAAATTGCTGGTTTTAGGTGACATTGCCGTTATACCTGCTCCGGATCTTAATCAAAAAATTGCTATAACTAACTATGTAGTTAAGACTTCACATGCTCTGGGCAATAGTAAACCTAAAGTTGCAATTATTACTGCCACAGAACAAATGCTTCCGGGCATGCAGGCTTGTGTTGATGCAGCCATCATTTCTAAAATGGCAGACAGAGGTCAGATTTCAGGTTGTGTAGTAGATGGCCCTCTTGCTCTCGATGTTGCACTATCAGCAGAGGCTGTTGCTGTAAAGAAACTGGTTAGTCCTGTTGCCGGAGATGCTGATTGTCTTGTGTTCCCAAATATTGAATCAGCAAATGTATTTTATAAAGTAAATTCCCAGTTATGTCCGGGTACTAAACAGGCAGCAATTGTTGCCGGAGCAAAAGCACCTTGCGTCCTTTCAAGCAGGGCAGACAGCATTGACACTAAACTTAACTCAATAGCACTTGCAGCAATGACTGCAAAATAGTTTATGGGACATCACATTTTAGCAATAAATCCGGGATCAACATCCACAAAGATTGCCCTTTTCGAAGGACATAAACAGGTCTTTGTAACTACATTGCGACACTCTGCCGAGGATATTGCAAAATTTGACAAGATTGCAGATCAGTTCGAATTCAGAAAGCAGACTATTCTTAATGCACTCAAGGAGAATCATATAGAATTGGACATCATTGAAGCAATAGTAGGCAGAGGCGGTTTAATCAAACCAATTAAATCCGGAGTCTATGAAGTTAATGAGCAGATGATAAAAGATCTGGAAGCCGGAGTTGGAGGAGAGCACGCCAGTAACCTTGGGGGGTTGATTGCTCATAATCTGGCAACCGGTATTTCGGGATGCAGGGCATTTATTGCTGATCCTGTAGTAGTTGATGAACTTGATCCAATAGCACGCATTACAGGACATCCTCTATTTGAGAAAAGATCAATTTTTCATGCTCTTAACCAAAAAGCAATTGCCAAAAGTTATGCTGCATCAGTTAACTCTCCATATGAGGCACTTAATTTGATTGTAGCCCACTTAGGAGGTGGAGTGTCTGTAGGCTTACACAGACAGGGCAGGGTAGTGGATGTGAATAATGCGCTGAACGGTGAGGGACCTTTTTCTCCCGAGCGTTCAGGAACATTACCGGCTTATGATCTGGCTAAGCTTTGTTTTTCCGGAAAATATACTCTTGACCAGGTAAGAAAGATTATAACAGGTGAAGGTGGTCTTGTTGCACATCTCGGGACAAACTCTTTTAATATTGTAGAGCAGAAGGTTAATGCCGGAGATGAAAAATTTAAGCTGATATCCGACGCATTTGCCTATAACGTAGCAAAAGAGATTGGTGCAATGGCTGCTGCTAATTCAGGTGAGATTGATGCAATACTCATAACCGGTGGTATAGCATATAATACATCGCTTATGGAAAAGCTGGCAAAACAGGTTGGATTTATTGCACCGGTTAAGATTTTCCCCGGTGAAGATGAGATGACAGCTCTGGCTATGAATGGTCTTACTGTATTGACGGGAAAAGAAATCCCTCTTATTTACAGCTAAATAATGTTTAATATTTTAAAAACCCTTTGATCTTTGATTAAGGGGTTTTTTTAATTAAGTATTTTATAATATTTAAGATTATCAGGGATCGAATCTTTTGAATTAAAAATTGTAATCAGGTCTTTTAAAATAATATGAGGCTCAACTACTCCTCTCTCCCAAAAGTCACTCCCTCCTGTTGGTGTATTTCTTTTAGTGTTATTGAAAACTCTGCCTGATTTAAGTATCTCTATCTTTGAAAAAAGAGGATTGCTTCTTTTTAACTCTTCCAATGTGTTGTAGTTATTGGGATTTAGCCAAAAGTCTGCTTCATAAGAAAGTTTAAAAACTTCTTCAATACTATTGGGATAAGAATAAAATTCACCTCCTTTACTACCCAGAACGATTCCACCTGCATCATTTATCAAACGGCTCATATAACTATCATTACCTGGTATATACCACACATCTTTCCAGGGTGCATTAAGAAGCACCTTTACTTTCTCGCCTGATTTCAAAGCCTTTGTTTTAATGTTTGAATAATCCTTTTTAATTGATTCAAATGTTGAGTCTGCCTTATCTGAACAGTTAAATATTGCTCCGAAAAATTTCAGATACTCTGCTTTCCCCAAAGGGTGATTTTCCATATAATCACCTACAGCTATAACCTTAATGCCAAGCGACTTTATTTTCTCTATATAAATATTATTCTCTCCTGTTATTCCATAAGTAAATACTACATCAGGGTTAAGTGATATCAGCGTTTCGTAGTTGAGTGAAGATTCATATCCAATATCTTTAATTTTCCCGGATTTAATGTGCTCATTAATCAGTGAGTCACTTATGTAATTTACGCCGGATACTGCTATTATCGACTCTTCCATCCCTAGTGAGGTAATATATGCAATATGACTTGTAGACATACATACTATCCTTTTAGGAGGAATTTCTATCACATAATTATTTGTATAAGAAGTTATGTCAGATGAATCAGAGATGAGTGCATAATCATAAATCACCTCTTTCCCACTCCAGTTTTCAATTACACTTAAAATTTTATATCCATCTTTATGTTCTTGAATATTAAAGTTTAAAGCATATTCGTTACGCTGATTGCCTCTCTCTTTTTGCTCACTTTTATCAGCAATTTTACATGAGTTTAAAAATGTCAGTAAAATGATTATAGTGGTGTATGATCTGTGCATATGTGTATCTTTGCTGCAAAATTAGCACTTTAAAAACAAGAATGGATAATAAGTTGGTAATAGTGATAGGTGCAGGTGCATCCGGAATGATGGCTGCCATATCAGCAGCAAAAGAGGGTGCCAGAGTGATTGTTTTCGAAAAAATGGAAAGAGCAGGCAGAAAAATTAGGATTACAGGAAAAGGAAAGTGCAATCTCACAAATACAAAAACATGGCAGGAGTTCTCAACACATCTGTATCCTAATTCAAGATTTTTTAAACATGCATTTCATTCATTTACAAATTCAGATACTGTTAATTTTTTCGAGGAGATCGGACTTAAGACTGTAGTGGAAAGGGGAGACAGGGTGTTTCCACAATCAGGAAAAGCATCAGATGTTGCAGATTCATTATTAAATGAAATGTACAGACTGAAAGTAGATGTTGCGTTTAATACTTCAGTTAAAGAGATTAAGATTGAGAATGGTAAAGCAGCTTCAGTAATAATCAAGACAAAAGGAGGAGAAGAGGAGCTAAAGACAGATGCTTTGATTGTTGCCACAGGAGGACTTTCATATCCGGCTACTGGATCAACAGGTGACGGATATAGATTTGCAGAAAGCTGCGGACATAAAGTTAATGGATGTTTCCCATCCCTTACAGCTTTAATGCCTGTTGGTTACGATAGACGACTGGAGGGGCTCCAGTTAAAGAATTGTGAACTTACACTATATAATGATAAGGATGTTGTTCAAAGAGAGATGGGTGACCTCGATTTTACAAATAACGGTATAGAGGGCTCAATAGGTTATAAAGTGAGCAGAAAGGCTGTAAAGTCAATGATTTCCGGGAACAAATGTTCGCTGAGTATAGACCTCAAACCCGCTGTTTCATTAAACGAAATAAATACAAGAATAAAAAAGGAAATTTTAACTCTCACTCCATTTACATTTCACTCATTGCTTAGAAAATTTTTGCCTGCTCAAATGATTGAGCCATTTATTGAGATGAATGCCCTAGCCAAAGATTTAAATCAGTTTCTGAACAAATCAGGAACAGAAAAACTTGCCTTTTTACTAAAGAACTGGAGAATTAACATTAACTCTTTCACATCATATGAAAGAGCTGTAATTACTGCCGGAGGAGTCTCGACTGACGAAATTGTATCAAAAACTATGAAATCTAAGCTTATAAATAATCTGTTCTTTGCCGGAGAGGTTATAGATATTGACGGAGATACAGGGGGATATAACTTACAAATTGCCTTTTCAACGGGTTTTCTTGCAGGAAAATCGGCATCGCTGCAGATTAAAGCAGAGTCTTAGGATTTTCAAATTTTATTTTTAACTCGGTAATTACCTGTTTTGTGTCTAGTGTAAACTCACCGTTCATCATCCAGGAGTAGTAGCTGGGATCTGTTCTGAATACATGTTCAACACTTTTTCCCTTATGTTTACCAAAGTTAATAACCGGATTATCATTATCATCCAGCACAATTCTTCCTGCATAATCCACAAACTTACTTTTGGTTGAAAATTCTGCCAGAAATTTCATGTCATTTTCTAAAGTTTCATGATATTTATCAAGTTGTGCCTCCAGAATTTCAAAAGTAGCTATTGTGTCTGCCTCGGCGGAGTGAGCATTTTCCAACTCCTTACTACAATAGAATTTATAGGCTGCACTTAATGTTCGTTGTTCCATTTTGTGAAATATATTCTGAACATCAATCAGCTTTCTTTTTCGAAAGTCAAAATGGACTCCTGCCCTTAAAAACTCTTCGGCCAATAGCGGGATATCAAATTTTATCGCATTATAGCCTGCGAAATCGCATCCTGACATCCATTGTGCAAGACTTTTAGCAACCTCTTTAAATGTCGGGCAGTCTGCCACATCTTCATTAGATATACCATGAACGTTCTGTGCTTCCGGGGAAATGGGTATGGTTGGATTTAACCGTCTGGTTTTTAACTCCTGATCACCATTTGGCATAACTTTTAATGCACTGATTTCTACAATTCTGTCTGTAGCAACATTTAATCCGGTGCTCTCAATGTCAAAGAAGAGCAACGGATTTTTTAAATTTAGTTTCATTATTGTTTCTCTTTATGCACTCACCATCATTGGCATTATGAGTGCCAGAATCTCTTCTGCAGGGTCATTTCCGCCTGAAGGTAAAATAAGCGCAGCTCTGGTAGGATCTGACAATTCAAGTGAAATGTCGTTATATGATAAATTTGAGAGAATCTCTATAAGGAATGTGGATTTGAAGCCTATCTCCATTGGATCTCCATCGTACTGACATGAAAGTCTTTCATGTGCCGCTATTGAAAAATCAAGATCCTGTGCAGAAATGACAAGCTGATTGTAGGATATCTTTAATTTAACAAGACTGCTCGCCTGATTTGAGCAAACAGAGACTCTTCTTGTGCTGTTTAGAAAGTCCTGACGATTTATAATCAACCTATTAGTGTTGTTTTTTGGAATAACCGACCTGTAAGCAGGGTAGTTGCCTTCAACTAGACGGCAAACAAGAATAAATGATTCAAATTCGAAATAGGCATTTTTCTGATCAAAAATTATTTTTACCTCCTCCTCAACTTTTGAGAGGAGATTCTTAAGAATAGAAGCAGGTTTTTTTGGCAGAATGAATGATGATTTCTGTTCTGACTTTATGTCATGTCTTGTGTAGCAAACAAGTTTGTGGGCGTCGGAAGCAACAAGAGTTGATGATTCGGTGTCTGTATCAAAGAAAATTCCGTTCATAACAGGCCTTAGCTCCTCTTCTGCAGTAGCATACAGAGTTCTGTTAATACCTTCGAGAAGCACCTGGGAGTTTATTGTAATTGTAGTTTTATCACCCGATAAAGTAGCAATTGTAGGATAATCATCTGCTGTAGTGCATGGCAGAGTTGAATTTCCGTTAGCCCATGTTATCTCGATAGATGTCTGATTCTCATTTGTGCTAAACTCAAGCGGGAGGTCAGCAAACTCCTTCAGAGAATCAACCAGCAGTTTAGCAGGGACGGTAATTTCACCCTCCTCATCAACGTTCTCAATAGGTAAAGAGGCTTTAAGGCTGGTCTCCAGATCGGAGGCAGTAATGCTGAGTTTTCCGTCCTTTAAAACAAAGAGAAAATTGTCTAATACAGGGATTGTATTCTTTGATGATATTACTCTTGAAACCGACAAGAGACGAGCTAAAAGCTCTGTGCTGGAAACAACAAACTTCATGACCTTATATTTTTTACAAAGATAAAAAAAATAAGTTATGGCATATATTTTGATTTGTATAGTTCGAAAAAAAACTATTAAAGACATGAAAAGAAATTTATTTCTCTATCTATTTTTGACAGTTTTGGTAAGCGGATTGACTGCACTGGCTGTTGTAAGTATTAAAGGTAAAAATTCACCTGTTTACTACTATCCTGAAAGTGATACTCCTGTTGTCAGAGCATCTTATTCACCACAGGATTTTCCGGATTTTACATTCGCTGCTGAAAATGCAGTTAAAGCAGTTGTACATGTAAGAGTAACAAAAAAATCATCATCACAACCATATTCTCTTTTCGATTTCTTTTACGGTCAACCCTCTTCTCCCAGAATTATGGAAGGTTCCGGATCCGGTGTTGTAATTTCAGACGATGGGTACATTGTTACAAATAACCATGTTATTGAGGGTGCAGACGAAATAGAAGTTACTCTGGAAAATAATCAGTCATTTAAAGCGAAACTTATAGGAAGCGACCCTGTAACCGATATTGCCCTGCTTAAGATTGATGCCAAAAATTTACCACTTGTACCTTACGGCGATTCTGATGCCCTCAGATTGGGTGAATGGGTGCTTGCAATAGGAAATCCCTATAATTTACGATCTACAATTACTGCCGGAATTGTAAGTGCTAAAGCCAGAAGTATGCCCTCTTTTGAAGGGGAGTTTAAAATAGAATCATTTATTCAGACAGATGCTGCTGTTAATCAGGGGAACAGTGGAGGAGCTCTTATAAATACAAGAGGAGAGCTGGTTGGGATTAACACTGCAATTGCATCAAGAACAGGAGCGTTTACAGGATACTCCTTTGCTGTTCCCGTCTCAATTGTAAAAAAAGTAATAGAAGATATTAAGTCTTTCGGAACAGTTCAAAGGGCAATGCTTGGTGTGACAATGCAGGAGATTGACGGAAAGCTGCAAAAAGAGAAGAATCTGAAAGATACGAAAGGAGTGTTCATTGCAGAAGTTGTTAAAGGCAGTCCGGCAGATAAGGCTGGTATTAAGGATGCTGATGTTTTGATTTCTGTCAACAATGTAGCTGTAAACTCTGCCCCTGCCGTTCAGGAACAGATTTCAAGATACAGACCAAAAGACAAAATATCTGTTGAGATTATCAGAGAAGGTAAACAAAAGGAGTTTTCAGTTGTATTAGAGGGCAGAGATGCGCAGATTGCCAAACTTGAAGAATCCGGACAAGGGATTTTGAAGCTTTATGGTGCAGAACTTAAAGATGCGCCAAAGGAGAAGCTTGACAAACTAGGTCTTAAGGCAGGTATTGAAGTTCTTTCGGTTTCTCAGGGAAAATTTAATGATGCAGGCGTACAGGAAGGTTTTATAATTACTTATGCCAATCAGATACCTGTAAGAACTGTTCAGGAACTCCAATCTGTTATTCAAAGAAGTAGAAGATCATTGCTCATAGAAGGTGTATATCCGGACGGCAAAGTGGTATATTATGGTATGGGTATCTGATTTTTTTCAGCATCTGCCAATTTTTTATTAATTTTGCCGGATATTACCTATAATGTATAAATGAGACAGTTAAAGATTACCAAATCTATTACCAACAGAGAGAGTGCATCTCTTGATAAATATCTTCAGGAGATTGGAAGGGAAGAACTTATAACAGTAGAAGATGAAGTTGAATTAGCTCAGAGAATAAGAAAAGGAGATCAGGAGGCCCTTGAAAAATTGACAAGGGCCAACCTGAGATTCGTTGTATCTGTAGCAAAGCAATATCAGAATCAGGGGCTCAGTCTACCCGATCTGATAAACGAGGGAAACCTTGGCCTTATCAAGGCGGCAGAAAAATTTGATGAGACACGTGGTTTCAAATTCATTTCATATGCCGTTTGGTGGATAAGACAATCAATTTTACAGGCACTGGCAGAACAATCCAGAATTGTCAGACTGCCTCTTAATCAGGTTGGTTCTCTTAATAAAATTAATAAAGCTCTTTCAAAATTCGAACAAGAGAATGAAAGAATGCCATCATCAGAAGAGCTGGCCGAGATTCTGGATATCCCAAAAGAGAAAATTGCTGATACTCTGAGAGTTTCAGGAAGGCATGTCTCTGTTGATGCCCCTTTTGTAGATGGAGAAGATAACAACCTTCTAGATGTTTTGGTGAACAGCGATTCTCCTAACGCAGACAGAGGCCTTGTTAATGAATCTTTAAACAAAGAGATAGAAAGAGCCCTTTCAACTCTTACCGAAAGAGAGAGAGATATTGTTAAATATTTCTTTGGAATTGGTACAAGCGAGATGACTCTCGAAGAGATTGGGGAGTATTTCGGGCTTACCAGAGAGAGGGTCCGTCAGATTAAAGAGAAAGCCATCAGACGTCTGAGGCACAGCGCCAGAAGTAAGCTCCTCAAATCTTATCTTGGTTAACCAAATCAAAAACAAATACTAATGAAAAAACTGTTATTTATGGTACTTGCTGCCGGAGTTATTGTTACCTCCTGCACTCAGAATAAAACGGGTGAAAATCCACTTCTTGCTGATTGGACAACTCCATACGGAATTCCTCCTTTCGAAGATGTTAAGCTGGAGCACTACATGCCTGCTTATTTAAAGGCTATGGAGATGCATAAAGCAGAAATTGACGCAATTGTTAATAACACTGAGGCACCTACATTCGAGAATACAATTGTTGCTTACGATAATTCAGGTGCAATGCTGGATAAAATCTCTCCGGTTTTCTCAAGCCTTAATTCTGTTAATGCCAGTCCTGAAGTTCTTTCCCTTGCAAAAGAGCTCTCTCCACTGACAAGTAAACACTTTAATGAAATCAGTCTTAACGGAGGTCTTTTCCTCAGAATTAAAGCTGTTTATGATATGAAAGATTCGTTGAATCTTGATGCCGAACAGATGAGACTTCTCACTGAGATGTACAAAGGTTTTGTAAGAAATGGTGCAGAGCTTTCCGATGAGAAGAAAGAGGAACTTAAAAAAATTAATGCAGAGATATCCTCTCTTCAGCTCGCCTTTGGTCAGAATTTGCTTGCCGAAACTGACGGATTTAAACTGGTGATAGACAATGAAGAGAATCTGGCAGGTTTGTCGGAAGCCCTAAAAATTGCAGCAGCCAAAAGAGGAGAAAAAGATTCGCTTTACAATGGTAAATGGGTATTTGGCCTGGATAATCCAAGTATTATTCCGTTTCTTCAGCAGTCAGATAAAAGGGAATTAAGAAAAGAGATTCTGGATGCATATCTTAACAGATGTAATAATAATAATCAGTACGATAATAAAGAGGTTATATTAAAACTGGTAGACCTTAGATTAAAAAGAGCACAGATTCTTGGATTTGAATCTTTTGCTGACTATCAGCTTGAAAGCAGGATGGCAAAAACACCTGATGCTGTTTACAATTTGCTTAACCAGCTATGGAAGCCGGCACTGGCCTCTGCAAAAAGAGAGTTGTCTGATATGTACCAGATTGTAAAAACAAATGGTGAAAATATCGACAAACTCGAGGCTTATGACTGGAGATACTATTTTGAGAAGGCAATGGCCAGCAAGTTTGATCTGAGCGACGATCAGTTACGTCCTTACTTTATGATAGATAATGTAAGAGACGGTATATTCTATGTGGCCAACAGTCTTTACGGCATCACATTTACTCAGATAGAAAATGTGCCTCTTCCTCATCCTGAGGCAAAGGCATACGAATGCAAAGATGCCGATGGATCACACCTGGGGATTCTGTTTATGGATATGTTTGCACGTCCAGGTGCAAAAAGAGGTGGAGCTTGGTGCAGCGGATACCGTTCACAGGTATATAAAGATGGCCAAAGAGTTGCTCCTCTTGTTACTATCGTAGGAAACTTTACCAGACCGGTTGGGGACAAACCTGCACTTTTAAGCACTGACGAGGTTGAAACTTTCTTCCATGAGTTTGGCCATGCGCTTGCAAGTCTGCTTAAAGATGTACGTTATTATGGTGTTGGTGGAATGACCAGAGATTTCGTTGAACTTCCATCTCAGATTATGGAACACTGGGCTTTTGAACCGCAGGTTCTTAAAGTATATGCTAAACATTATGAGACAGGTGAAGTTATTCCTCAGGAACTTATAGATAAGATGGAGAAAGCTGGTAAATACGGCCAGGGTTTTGCTACAACAGAATATCTTGCAGCATCATTCCTTGATATGGATTTCCACATTTTGAAATCAATTCCGGAAGATTTAGACGTACTTAAGTTTGAAGAGAATTCTATGAATAATCTTGGTCTTATTCCTCAAATTGCACCAAGATACAGAAGTACTTATTTCAGCCATACATTCGGAGGCGGATATACTGCAGGCTACTATTCTTATATATGGGCAGAAGTTCTTGACAGTGACGCATATCAGGCTTTTGTTGAGACAGGAGACATTTTCAACAAAGAGGTTGCTTCAAAATTCCGTAAAGAGGTTCTTGCAAGAGCAGGACAGGATGAGGCAATGAAGCTCTATGTTAACTTCCGCGGTCAGGAACCGGGAATTGACGCACTTTTAAAGAACAGGGGCTTGAAATAGCATCTTATACACAATAAAACAGATAAAAGGGCACCTGAAAAGGTGCCTTTTTTATTATCTTTGTTGTCTGGCTTGGCAATATGAACCTCACAACTGAGAATATACTTTTGATAGGATCAATTCTGCTTTTTGTAAGCATAATTGCAGGAAAAGCAGGAAATCGTTTTGGTGTACCTGTTCTTTTACTTTTTCTCAGCGTGGGTATGATATTTGGCAGTGATGGAGTGGGCATTGAATTTAACAGTCCATATATTGCACAATTTGTAGGGCTGGTATCATTGAGTATCATACTCTTTTCAGGAGGGATGGATACGAAGATATCGGATATAAAACCGGTGATGGTTTCTGGTATTATTCTCTCTTCACTCGGTGTGTTGCTAACTACACTTTTTACAGGATTGATTATCTACTGGCTTACAAACATGTTTACGACTATGGTTGTATTTACATTGCCTGAGTCTATGTTACTGGCGTCAATTATGTCATCTACAGATTCTGCATCTGTATTTTCAATTCTGAGGTCAAAAGGGGTTAATCTGAGAGGTAATATCAAACCTCTTCTTGAACTCGAAAGCGGCAGTAATGACCCTATGGCTTTTATGCTTACCATAATCTTCATAAAAATGGTACAATCGGGAGATACCGGTACAGGTTCATTTATTTTAAACCTGGTGATGCAATTTGGTATTGGTGCTTTATGCGGATTCATTATTGCAAAGATTACATTGTTGATAGTCAAAAGAGTTGATTTTGAAAGCAAATCTCTCTATCACGTTCTTTTACTTGCTTCACTGTTCTTTACCCTTTCATTCACTGACCTTATACATGGGAATGGTTTTCTTGCAGTTTATATTGCCGGACTTACAATCGGCAACAGTAAAGTACAGTGTGATGAAACTGCATTTAATTTTTTTGACAGCGTAGCATGGCTGAGTCAGTTAATTCTATTCCTTGCATTAGGTCTTTTGGTGAATCCAACTGATTTAATCACTATTGAGGTTGCAGGAATAGGGCTGGCAATATCTGTATCATTAATTGTCTTTTCAAGACCTTTTGCTGTATTTATAACTCTGGCCCCTTTCAGGAGTATATCAAACACCGTTAAACATTTTGTCTCTTGGGTTGGACTAAGAGGAGCAGTACCTATTGTATTTGCAACATATCCTATGATAGCAGGGGTTGAGAAGTCCGGTCTTATTTTCAATATTGTCTTTTTTGTTACTATCGTCTCACTGCTGGTTCAGGGAACTTCGATAAATTTTGTAGCGCGTAAACTTGGTTTAACAGAAGATTCAGAAGTTCCGTCAAAATGAAATACTATATTTGCCACAAATAAAATTGATTAATATGAGTGAATTCTGGAGTACAATTGGTAACGGAATCGTTTTGTTCAGTAACTGGATATGGGGTATGCCCCTTTTCTTACTTTTAATTGGTGGTGGTTTATACTTTCTTATCTACTCAGGATTCGTCCCTTTCAGATATTATTCAAGAGCCTTAAAGTCACTGAAAAGTGGTAAAGATAAAGATGCTCCGGGTCAGATAAGTTCATTTGAAGCACTAACAAGTGCTATTGCTGCAACAGTTGGAATGGGAAATATTTCAGGAGTTGCTGTGGCTCTTACTATGGGAGGACCTGGGGCAATATTCTGGATGTGGGTTAGTGCAATTGTAGGGATGGCTACAAAGTTTTTTGAAGGAACATTAACTATTATGTTCAAAGGTAAAGATTCAGCCGGGGAGTATCAAGGTGGTCCTATGTATATGATAACAAGAGGGTTGGGTGAGAAGTGGAAGCCAATGGCTGTATTTTTCTCTATCTTTGGTCTTATTGGAACTCTTTGCCTGATGCAGGCAAATCAACTAACAGAGGCTATTACTACAGTAGTTACAACACCTGCCGGTATAGAAAACACACCTTTATTAAGACTTATTATCGGAATAACCATATGTTTACTTGTTTCTGTAGTAGTACTTGGAGGAATTAAAAGAATTTCAAAAGTATCAGCCAGAGTAGTACCCGCGATGGTAGCCATGTATTTTATTCTTGTTGCCTATATAGTTTTAACAAATCTGTCTGTAGTACCGGAGGTATTTTCCTCTATTTTCGAAGGAGCCTTTGATCTGAAATCAGGTGTTGGTGGATTGGCAGGCACTGCGATAGTTATAGGAGCAAGGAGAGCAGCATTCGTAAATGAAGCAGGAGTGGGAACGGCTTCGATGATGCATGGGGCGTCTAAAAACAATGAACCTGTCAGAGAGGGGCTTGTTGCTATGATTGGACCATCAATTGATTCAGGCCTTGTTTGTACACTAACAGCACTTGCTATTCTTATTAATGGCACATATGATACCGAACAAATAAGAGGCATTGAGGTGGCTCTTAATTCTTTTGAGGCCTCTATCCCCGGACTGGGACATTTACTGCTAATGTTTATGGTTGTAATCTTTGCGTTTTCCACAATGTTCTCATACTCTTATTATGGAGTAAAATGTACAAATTACCTTTTTGGTGCAAAATATTCACATTACTATAATTATTTCTTTCTGATCATGCTGGTTGTTGGAGCGGTAATTTCTCTGGATGTTGTTGTGGGAATAATTGATAGTGCTTATGCATTAATGGCCATTCCTACAATGTTTACACTTCTTGTATTATCACCAAAGGTTAAAAAAGAGATGAAACTTTATTTTTCAAAAAAGATTTAAAAATGAATCCTGAACAATTAATATCAATAAAGGTAAAAGAGGCGGTTGCCTTTCTATATAATGTAGAACCGGATGAAAACCTGATTCAGACTCAGGCTACAAGAAAAGAGTTTGAAGGAGACATAACTGCTGTTATGTTTCCTCTTTTAAAGATGTCAAAAAAGTCACCTGAACAAACGGGACAAGAGGTTGGAGAATATCTCAAATCTAATTGTACAGATATAGAAAGTTATAATGTAGTAAAGGGCTTTCTTAACGTTAAATTCTCATGGGAATACTGGATGTCTGTTTTCGTTTCTGCAAATGAGTCAGATGATTTTGGTCAGCAACCCTCTTCTGGTAAAACTGTTATGGTGGAGTTCTCATCTCCGAATACGAACAAACCACTCCATCTTGGCCACATAAGGAACAATCTTTTAGGGTGGTCTGTCGCAAAAGTGCTGGAGGCTAATGGTCATAAAGTTTTAAAAGTTAATTTAGTAAATGACAGAGGAATTCATATTTGTAAATCTATGATTGCCTGGCAAAAACTATCAGATGGAGAGACGCCAGACAGTTCAGGTATTAAAGGTGATCATCTGGTTGGAAAATACTATGTAGCTTTTAATAATATTCTTAAGCAACAAAAAGATAAACTCATTGGGGAGGGGGCGATTGAAGAAGAGGCTGAAAAAAACACTCAAATTCTCAGGGAAGCACAAGAGATGCTGGTTAAGTGGGAAAACGGAGAGAGTGAAGTTGTAGACTTATGGAAAATGATGAACTCATGGGTTTATGATGGATTTGACAAGACTTATAACCGATTGGGAGTCTCTTTTGATAAGATATATTATGAATCTGAGACATATCTTTTAGGTAAAGCTCTCGTGAATGAGGGTCTTAGCAGAGGTGTCTTTTATAAAAAAGAAGATGGCTCTGTATGGTGTGATCTGAGTGCAGATGGTCTAGATGAAAAGTTATTGTTGAGAGCAGATGGTACTTCTGTGTATATGACTCAAGACTTAGGTACTGCCCATCAAAGATTCTCTGAATTTAGTCTTGACGAACATATATATGTAGTGGGTAATGAACAGAATTACCATTTTCAGGTTCTTAAACTTTTACTGAAAAAACTTGGATTCGAATGGTCTCAAAACATATATCATATGTCTTACGGAATGGTTGAATTACCGGAGGGTAAGATGAAATCAAGAGAGGGTACTGTTGTTGACGCTGATGATCTTATAGAAAATATGGTAAATACTGCAAAAGAGACCTCTTTGGAACTGGGTAAACTTGAGAATATGGATATTGAGGAGCAGAACAATCTCTTTGAAATACTGGGATTGGGTGCACTTAAATATTTTATCATAAAGGTTGATCCTAAAAAAACCATGTTATTTGACCCTAAGGAATCTATCGATTTTAATGGGAATACCGGACCATTTATACAGTATACTCATGCCAGAATTATGTCTATTTTAAGAAAGGCTAATGAACAGGGCATAGAACAAAAGTTATATAATACAAGACTCACTAACAGGGAGATTGATATCATCAAGGTGTTGAATCTTTTCCCTGAGAGGATAAAAGAGGCCGGCAGAGAGCACTCTCCTGCCATTATTGCCAATTATGCCTATGATCTGGCAAAAGAGTTTAACCAGTTCTACCATGAAGTGTCAATCCTTAAAGAGAGTGATGCTAAGGCTAGGTCACAAAGACTGATACTCATTGATCTTATTTCAAAAGTACTCAGAAAGGCTATGGGAATACTCGGAATAACCCTACCGGAAAGAATGTAAAAATGAATCTGCAGAATAGAGGATTTTTACCAACCTCAAAGAAGGAGATTGAGGCGTTAGGTTGGGAATACATAGACATTATCCTGTTTACCGGAGATGCATATGTAGATCATCCTTCTTTCGGAACTGCTGTAATAGGTAGATACTTAGAAAACTGCGGCTACAGAGTTGCTATTGTTCCTCAGCCAAACTGGAGAGATGATTTACGTGACTTCAAAAAACTTGGTAAACCAAGACTTTTTTTTGGCGTTAATGCTGGTGTAATGGATTCTATGATAAATCATTACACTGCTGCCAAGAGACTTAGAAGTAATGATGCATACACTCCTGATGGTAAATCAGGTCAAAGACCCGATTATGCAGTAGCTGTTTACACAAAAATACTTAAACAATTGTATCCTGATACTCCGGTTGTTATTGGAGGTGTAGAGGCATCTTTAAGAAGATTTGCACATTATGATTACTGGCAGGATCAATTAAAACCCTCAATTCTAATTGAATCAGGTGCTGACTTACTGGTTTATGGTATGGGTGAGCAGGCTGTAAGAGATATCGCTGCAGTAATTGAAAGAGGTGGTTCGGATTATGAATTAAGGACAATACCTCAAATTGCCTATCTCTCATCATCCCCTGAAACATCATTTAAACAGAGCATAAATTTGCACCCCTTCGATGCTGTTCTGAAAGATAAAGTCCTCTTTGTCAAAAATTTTAACACAATTGAAAGAGAATCTAATTCTTACACCTCAACACATATAATTGAACAATATGGGAGTGATATGTATGTGCACGTTAATCCACCTTATCCGATACAAAAAGATGGTGAAATTGATGAGTTTTATGATCTTCCATATAAAAGAGAACCTCATTACAGGTATAAAGGAAAGCATATTCCTGCTTTTGAAATGATTAAATTTTCAGTTAATACTCACAGGGGATGCTTTGGTTCCTGCAGTTTTTGTACAATATCCGCTCACCAGGGAAAATTTGTGGTATCAAGATCGGAGGAGTCAATTCTGAATGAGATTAAAAAAATCACTTTAATTGATTCTTTCAAAGGATATATTTCTGATTTGGGTGGACCAACTGCAAATATGTATAAAATGAAGGGCAAAGAATTATCTCTTTGTGAGAAATGCAAAAGGGACAGCTGCATTTATCCCGGGATATGTAATAATTTAGAGATTTCTCATAAAACTTTGCTTGAACTATACTCAAAAGCATCAAGTGTTAAGGGGCTTAAGAAATTTTTTGTTTCAAGTGGAATAAGATATGATATGTTTCTTAGAAAAGATGGATATTACGATAGTTATGGCAAAGAGTATCTTAAGGATGTTATTCTAAATCATACTTCTGGCAGACTAAAA
Organism: Bacteroidales bacterium; assembly: GCA_036677745.1. Lineage (GTDB taxonomy): Bacteria > Bacteroidota > Bacteroidia > Bacteroidales > UBA932 > Bact-08. The sequence goes on along the minus strand of JAVBVW010000003.1, from coordinate 8,127 downwards.
GTTGCACCTGAACACACAGAAGACCATGTCCTGAATGCTATGGGCAAACCATCGTTTGGAGGATTCAGATTTTTAAGTGAGGAGTTTAAAAGAATAAACAATAACTATAACCTCAACTATAAGCTAATTCCATATTTTATATCTTCACATCCGGGATGTACAATGGATGATATGAAGAAACTTGCTTCAAATCCATTCCTTAGAGGGATAGAACTTGAACAGGTTCAAGATTTTACGCCAACACCTATGACAAGATCTTCTGTGTCATTTTATACAGGAATAGATCCGAAAACATTTAAAAAAATATTTGTAGAGAGAGACGAATTGATGAAGAAAAAACAAAAATCATTTTTTTTAAACAAATTGTAGGAAAAGAGAAAAAATTTTAAAAAATTTACATTATACTTGCAGCCCAATTTGAAACATGAAATGTACTAATTAAGATATGGAGAAAACGGACAATACGCCTAAAGGTAAGGAGACTACATCACAGACCCGTTCGGCAAAGAGGAGAGCAGTTGTAAGCTATGCTAATTTAAGCCCAGAGCTTCTTGCAGCATTTAAGGACAAATATCCAAGAGGATATGCCGATTATATGGGAGAGGTATTTAAAGTGGATAAGCCGGATGGTTCATTTTTTTATGCAATATCACTGGAGGTCCCCGATGCAATATACTTAGTCAAAGTTGATGTAAAAATTGATGATTACGAAGATCTGGAGAGAGGACTATTTGGCAGCAATAATGAGGATGAGGGCAATGATCCTGACGAGTTTCCTGACGATGACTCTTCGGGAGCCTTTTCAGAAGAGGAGGAGTCAGACGACTAGACATATGTTAAATAGAAATGGCAAAGCTGGACTCACGTTCAGCTTTTTTTAGTAACTTCGCAATGATGAATCCTTTTACTAAATCCACAAAATATTTTACAACATTGCTTTCGGGAATGACCGAGAGCAGAGTTCTCCTGATTCTTGCGTTTATAACAGGTTTGCTAAGTGGATTTGCCGCCATAACGCTTAAAAAGCTTATCTATTTTTTTGGCTGGATTTTAAAAGGTTGGTTTAATACTCCAGGTGAAAGTCTGCTATATCTGATATACCCTGGAGCAGGAATGCTTATAGCTCTGCTGTTTGTAAAATATTTGATTAAAGATAATATTGGTCATGGTGTTACTAAAGTACTGTTATCTATATCAAAGAATGAATCCAAGATTAAACCTCATAATACATGGTCTTCTGTAGCTGCCAGTTCAGTCACAATCGGATTCGGCGGATCTGTTGGAGCTGAGGCACCGATTGTTTACACGGGCGCAGCAATTGGTTCTAACATTGCGAGAGTAATGGGCCTCTCATATAAAAATATGACTATACTTCTGGGATGTGGTGCTGCCGGTGCCGTTGCCGGAATTTTTAAAGCACCTCTTGCCGGAATTCTGTTTACTCTTGAAATTCTGTTGTTTAATATTTCAATGACCTCAATTATACCTCTTTTGGTATCAGCAGTTACTGCAGCAACTGTCTCATATTTTTTTATGGGCGACGCAGTTGTGTTCAGTAATACAATTGAGGCGTTCGCAATGAAGAATATACCTTTCTATATTTTACTAGGAATTGTTTGTGGTTTTATTTCACTCTATTTTACAAGAACAACTTTGTTTGTTGAGGAGAAAATTAAGGGAATAACCAATCAATACAGAAGGTGGATGATTTCTGCCTTTTCTCTCGGCCTGCTTATATTTATTTTTCCACCTCTGTTTGGTGAGGGATACTCTTCAATTACGTCGCTGCTTAATAAAGATGCTCTAAGCGCAGTAGGTCCCAATATCTTTGGTGATCTATTTTCAAATGATTGGTTTGTTCCTCTGTTTTTTGGAGCAATCATCTTTTTTAAGGTACTTGCTATGTCTTTTACCAATGCCGGTGGTGGTGTCGGGGGAACATTTGGTCCTACACTTTTTATAGGTGGTGTTACCGGATTTGTTGTCAGCAGGGTTATAAATCTCTCAGGAATAATTGCTTTGCCTGAATCAAATTTCGCTTTGGTTGGTATGGCCGGCTTAATGGCCGGTGTAATGCAGGCGCCTTTAACTGCTATATTTTTAATTGCAGAAATTACAGGAGGATATGTGCTTTTAATGCCTCTGATTATTACTTCTGTAGTTGCATTTGCTACTATCAGAGCATTTGAACCATACTCTATTTACACTAAAAGACTCGCCAAACAAGGAGAACTTTTAACCCACGACAGTGATAAAGCAGTTCTTACATTATTGAAAACAAGCGATTTGGTTGAAGTAGATTTTAAAAGTGTAAAACCAGAGGATAATCTCTCTCATCTGGTTAAAATAATTGCAAAATCCAGAAGGAATATTTTTCCTGTTGTCGATGATTCTTGTAAATTACAGGGAATTATAATGCTTGACGACATTAGAGAGATAATGTTTAACAAGGATGTTTATGAAGTTACTTCAGTTGAAAAACTGATGAAAGATCCCCCGGCGGTTGTTTTATGTGATGACAGAATGGAGAATGTAATGAAAAAATTTGAAATCACATCTGCATGGAACATACCTGTTACAGATAAAGATGGAAAATACCTTGGATTTGTTTCAAAATCAAAAATTTTCTCTGCATACAGAGAACAGTTACAACAAGTATCTCATGACTAAAATATACATTGAACATATAAGCAGACAACTTTCAGTTGCAGAATGGCAGGTAGAACACTGTATTGCTCTTTTTGATGAAGGGGCAACTATTCCATTTGTATCCAGATACAGAAAAGAGAGAACAGGAGGTTTAGATGAAGTGCAGGTGACTGAGATAAAACACTTCCATGGAAAATTTCAGGAGCTTGATAAAAGAAAAAATGCCATAATTAAAAGTATTCAGGAACAGGATAAACTTACGGAATCTCTTAAAAATCAGATTGAAAATTGTCTGGATTTAAATATTCTCGAAGATATATATCTTCCATATAAGCCTAAAAGAAGAACAAAGGCAAGTATAGCAAAAGAGAAGGGTTTAGAACCCCTGGCTGATGTAATAACTCAGATGTCTGTATATGACTGCAGAAAAGCTGCTGAAGATTATCTGGGAGACAAAGTAAAAGATATTGAAGAGGCTTTGCAGGGTGCAAGAGATATTATTGCAGAAAGTATTAGTGAAATGCCGGCTGTAAGAGAATCTCTCAGAAAACAGTATACACGATACGCAAAAATAGTTTCAAAGCAACAAAGAGGTATGGAGGCCGATGACGAAGAATCGAGCAAATTCAGAAACTATTTTGAATTTTCCGGCAATATATCAAATATGCCTTCTCACAGAGTACTTGCATTGCTGAGGGGAGAGAAAGAGGGACATCTTACATTAAAACTTGATGTAGAAGATGAATATTCAATCAATGCAATAAGAAGAGAAGTTTTTGTTAAAAAAGATAAGTTTTCCAAAAGTTGCAAAGAACAGATAGAGCTTGCTCTCGAAGATTCATACAAAAGGTTGCTCCATCCTTCAATAGAAAATGAAGTTCTTAAAATTGCTAAAGAAAAAGCTGATCTTGAGGCGGTAAAGGTATTTGGAGAGAATCTTACAGCACTTCTGCTGGCAGCTCCGGTAGGTCAGAAGAGAGTGCTTGCTATTGACCCCGGTTTCAGAACAGGTTGTAAGGTGGTATGTCTGGATGCTCAGGGGGAGCTTATACATAACGACACAATTTACCCACATCCTCCGGTTAATGAAAAGATTCTGGCTATTAAGAAAATATCCAATCTTGTTGAATCATACAAAATTGAGGTTATTGCAATCGGTGACGGAACTGCCAGCAGAGAGACTGAATCGTTTATTAAAAAAATTCCAATGCCTGCCGGTTTGCAGATATTTTCAGTGAGTGAAGATGGTGCTTCAATTTATTCGGCGTCACCCGTTGCCAGAGAGGAGTTTCCAAATTATGATGTTACTGTTAGGGGAGCTGTCTCTATCGGAAGAAGAGTCATGGATCCACTGGCAGAACTGGTGAAAATTGATCCAAAATCATTGGGAGTAGGTCAATATCAGCACGATGTTGATCAAAACCTGCTCAAAGAGATGCTTGACAATACAGTAATAAGTTGTGTTAACAGGGTAGGGGTTAATCTCAATACTGCAAGTAAACATTTGCTTAGTTACGTATCTGGAATAGGCCCCGCAATTGCTCAAAATATTGTGGAATACCGCTCTTTAAACGGACCTTTTAAATCTAGATCGGAACTTACTAAAGTTAAGCGACTTGGAAGTAAAGTATTTGAACAAAGTGCAGGTTTTCTGAGAATAACGGATTCCAAAAATCCACTGGACAATACTGCGGTTCACCCGGAAAGGTATACACTTGTTAAAAAGATCGCAGATGATATCAACAAGAGTATTGATGATTTAATTAAAGATGAAAAGTGCCGATCATTGATCGATATAAAGAGATATGTAACAGCTGAGGTTGGTATTCCAACACTTTCTGACATTATGGAAGAGCTTAAAAAGCCTGGAAGAGATCCCAGAAAATTGGCTAAGGTTATGGAATTTTCGGATGAGGTGCACTCCATCGAAGATCTTAAAGCCGGAATGGTATTACCTGGTATTGTAACAAACATAACAAATTTTGGAGCCTTTGTGGATATTGGAATTAAACAGGATGGTCTTATCCATATATCACAGTTGGCTGATAAGTTTGTTGCAAATCCGTCAGATGTCGTAAAACTTCAACAACAACTAATGGTTAAAGTGCTTGATATAGACTTTAAAAGAGGGAGGATACAACTTACTTTGAAGGGGCTGACTTCTGTCTCTGAGCAATAATAACACCAGCTACAACTATAATTATTCCGGCAATTTTTCTGGAACTCATCATCTCGTGACCTAAAATAAAGGCACCAAATGCTGAGACTACCGGTACGAGTGTGGTAAATATATTTGCACGGGCAATTCCCAGTACTTTAATGGAATTTATAAAAAGTATAAAGGCCAGACTTGAACATAAAGCAGCCAGATACAGAAGCGGCTTTATTATATCCCAGGTAATTGAGCTTAAGCTAAATTCCTTGAAATCATAAATTAGGAACATTGGCAGAAAATATATCGCCCCCAAAATATGTTGATAAGTCACAATTGTAAAACTGTTATATCTGACTGCCAGTTTTTTTACAACCATTGAGTATCCAACTGCGGCAAATACTGCGACAAACAGAAGTATTATTCCAGCATAATGAGATACATCTATACCCCCTTTTTCAAATACAACAAGAAGAATTCCGGGAAGTGTGATTGAGATGCCAAAGATATTAATGGGTGTTATACGTTCCTTAAAGAAGCTCATACCAGCTATCAGAGCAAATATTGGTATTGTAGAGATGATTATTGATCCGAGGGTAGGGGAATTCACTATTTTTAAACCAAATGTCTCTCCAATGAAGTAAATAAAAGGTTCTAGCAGCACAAGCAATAAGAACCACTTCCAGTCTTGCTTGGCAACTCTTTCTATTTTTCCTGAAAAAAATGATATAGCTGTAATTATTATTGCAGCAAATAACATTCTGAAGAATACCAGAGAATAAACAGGAAAATTTTGTAAAAGGAGTGAGTTTGTCCAGATAAATGAAAAACCCCAGAAGAAGACAGCAGTTATTACAGATATATAAATAACAGCTTTATTATTAATCATATATAAATTTTAATTTAATTCCGGCTTTCACTCCTGTCAACTCTCCGTCTCTAACGACATGAATACCGTTCACAAAGGTGTGCACTATAGTTGATTGTAGTTTTATATCAATTAGAGGTGACCATCCACAGCGATACGCCGGATTCTCAACACTATTCTTATCTTCTTTATCGGGGTTTAATAGAACGATGTCCGCATAATAACCTTCCCGGATAAACCCTCTTTCACTAACTCTGAAATTCAATGCGGGAGAGTGACACATACGGTCAACAACCTCTTCGGCTGTGAATTTTCCTTCTTTATGTAAATTCCACATTATTTGAAGACTATGCTGGACAAGAGGTAACCCGGAAGGAGAGTTTAGATAATTGCCACTCTTCTCCTCAAGAGCATGAGGAGCATGGTCAGTTGCAACAACTTTTATTATCCCCTCTTTTACAGCTTTAATAATGGCCTCTTTGTCAGAATATTCTTTTATTGCCGGGTTGCATTTTATTTTACTGCCATACTTTTTGTAATCAGAACTGTCAAAAAGCATATAGTGAACACAAACTTCACCGGTAATACCGGGATTCTTAATCTGAGCCTGACGAATCAGTTCAATCTCCTCCTTGGTGCTTATGTGCAATATGTGAAGCCTACTCTTATATCTGATTGCTAATTCAATAGCATTCTTAGTAGATTCAATGCATGCCTCTCTCGATCTGATTAGCGGGTGGGCCTCAAATGGGATATTATAATCACCGTACTCTGATCTGGCTTTTGCCAGGTTGTCTCGTATTATTGGTTCATTTTCACAATGAGTCGCAATCAGTAATCGGGATTTACTAAATAGATCATTCAGGGCACTATTGCTGTCCACCAACATGTTTCCGGTTGATGACCCCATAAACACCTTAACTCCGCAAGTTTCAGCAGGATTGGCTTTTATTATTTGCTCAATATTATCGTTAGTTGCCCCTAAATAAAAAGAGTAATTGGCATAAGATGATTCTTCTGCAATTCTGTTTTTATTCTCAATAGATTCTATTGTAGTGGCAGGGGGGGTATTATTAGGCATATCCATATAAGATGTAACCCCTCCAAGAACTGCTGCTGCACTTTCACTTTCAATATTTCCCTTATGGGTATTTCCCGGTTCCCGGAAATGTACCTGATCATCAATCACTCCCGGCATTAGAATTAATCCCTCAGCATCAATGGTATAATCGGCATTTGGTAGTTGTTCACCTGTTCTGTAAATCCCCGAAATTCTTTCACCTTTGATTAATACGGATCCAATGAAAGAGATTCCTTCATTAATAATTTTTCCGTTTTTAATAAGCAGACTTTTCATGCTGTTCTCTTAGGTTTAATACGCCTTAACCTCATTTTAATCACCCCCCAGAAAGCCTCTCCGAATATACCGCTGCTCATTTTTGAAGTCCCTTCTGTACGATCAATAAAAATAATTGGTACCTCTTTAATCTTAAAACCAAGCTTATATGATGTATATTTCATCTCAATCTGAAACCCATATCCCTTCATACGGATCCTGTCGAGATCGATTGTGTCAAGAAGCTCTCTTTTATAACACTTAAACCCTGCGGTTGTGTCGTAGATTTTCATTCCAAGAACAGCTCTTACATACGTTGATGCAAAATATGACATTACAACCCTTCCGATTGGCCAGTTTATAACACTTACACCGTTGCAATATCTTGATCCGATGGCAAGGTCAGCACCCGATTTGCATGCATTATAAAGCTTTATAAGATCATGTGGATTGTGAGAGAAATCAGCATCCATCTCAAAAGTGTATGTGTAGCCCTTTTCCAGTGAAAATTTGAATCCGGCTAAATAAGCTGAACCTAAACCTAGTTTACCCTTTCTCTGCATCAAAAACAGAGAGCTTTCAAACTCCTTTTGCAGACCCTTAACAATATCTGCAGTTCCGTCCGGAGAACCATCATCAATAATAAGAATATCAAACTTCTCTTCAAGCGAAAATACGACTCTGATTATCTTTTCAATATTCTCCTTTTCGTTGTATGTTGGAATTATTACCAGTTTATCGGAATTCATCTGATCTGTTTGAATTATGTGAGGCCAAAGGTATAAATTATTATCCAAATTATATTCTGAGTTTATCTAACAGAAGAATTATGAAAAATCTGTACGGTTTTTAATAGTTTTATCATATAATAGGTATGACAATTCTCTTTTTATGAACAAATCAATTTTTAGGCTGTTTTTACTGCAGAAATATTTGTTAGTTTAGAAAAGATGTGTACCTTTGCACTCCCCAAACGCTGGGGCTGTCCTGAGAAGGGCGATATAGAGTAGGATCTTTGAAAATATTGGAAGACAAGTACAATTTTAACAGTACAATAAAGAGTAGAGCGTTAGTTCTTTTGAATTAAGAAATAAGAGTTACGGTTCGAGCGAACATTATAAA
>JAVBVW010000002.1:0-157374 GCA_036677745.1 Bacteroidales bacterium | reverse complement strand
TCGCTCCTTGATAAAACATCAATGATTGAACTTTTTAACAATGCTGAAAATAACGATTTCAAAGAACTTTTGTATAACCAACAACTGTCCTTAAATTTTTAGTGGACAGTCATGTTATAATTCAATAAAATTGTATCTTTGGAAAAATCATAAATAAACTTAAAATTATGTTTTCAAAAGAGGTATATGTTAACCGCAGAGCGAAGTTAATATCCGGTATTAAATCCGGAATTGCGCTTTTCATAGGAAATTCTGAGGTAGGAATGAACTACCCCTCCAACACATACAGATTCAGACAGGATTCTAATTTTTTATATTTTTTCGGACTTGATGAGCCGGATCTGGCAGCTGTAATAGATGCCGAAACAGGAGAGGAGATTATTTTTGGAAACGATGTTAGTATTGATGATATTATCTGGATGGGGCCTCAACCTGCCATATCTGATAAGGCAGCAAAAGTTGGTGTAAAGAAGGTACTGCCTTTTGAAAATCTTGAGGAGTATATTTCAAAAGCAGCTTCAAAAGGGAGGAAGATTCATTACTTGCCGCCGTACAGAGATAATACCAAAATCATTTTGAATAAATTCATTGGAGTTCCATTTTCAGACCTTAAGCAAGGTGCTTCTGAGGAATTTATAAAATCCGTTGTTGCATTAAGAGAGATTAAAGAGGCTGTTGAAATTGCAGAAATGGATAAGGCTGCAGATATTGGATATGCCATGCATTTTACTGCAATGAAGATGGTAAAGACCGGTTTGATAGAGCAGGAATTAGTTGGCATAATGGAAGGGATATCAATATCTAACGGGACAATGCCTTCTTTTCCCATAATCTTATCTCAAAATGGAGAAACACTGCATAATCACTCACATCATCAGGTGCTGACTGATGGAAGGCTTTTGGTGATTGATGCTGGTGCTGAGACCAATATGCACTATGCTTCGGATTTTACAAGAACACTTCCTGCCGGGGGTAAATTCACAGACAGACAAAAAGATATATACACTATTGTATCAACTGCAAATAATATGGCTATTGATATGATAAGACCTGGAATTACCTACAGAGATGTTCATCTGGCTGCGGGAAAAATCCTTGCACAGGGTCTGATTAATCTGGGTTTAATGAAAGGTAATGCCGAAGAGGCTGTTGAAGCAGGGGCTCATGCACTTTTTATGCCTCATGGATTAGGGCATCAAATGGGCTTGGATGTTCATGATATGGAGGATCTTGGAGAAAATTATGTTGGCTATGATGATGTTCACGTCCGCGCCACTCAGTTTGGACTTAAATCTTTAAGAATGGGTAAGGAGCTCAGGCCAGGACATGTTATTACCGTTGAACCGGGTTGCTATTTTATTCCGGCATTAATTGAGAAGTGGAAGAGTGAAAACATAAATACAAACTTTATAAATTTTGATAAGCTGAAAGATTATTATCAATTTGGAGGTGTTCGCCTTGAGGATGATGTTCTTGTAACAGAGAGAGGATGCAGGCTTCTTGGTGCCGCGAGACTTCCGATAACTGTTGATGATGTCGAAAGAAAGATGAACGACAACTAAAATATGACCAAAACCCCTATCCATGGATTAATTACCAGATTACTGGCAATTACCGTACTATCTCTCTATATAATCTCCTGTTCAAAAGAAGAGATTATAGTTATACCGGGAAAGTCTGATTACAACGATCTTACAAATTTTTCATTCAGGAGATCAGACAACTCTAATTTTACTGAAGACTGCGTTCCGCATATTGCAGGAACTACTTTTTATATCACAGTCCCCGAAGGGGCAAGTATCACCGCATTAAAACCATATGTGGTTGCCTCTCCCAAAGCTACTGTACATATAAACGGAGCTCTTATTCCGGCAACGCCGGGGAGTTATGATTTTACAAACACAGCCAGAGTGGTTGTAACCTCTGAGTCAGGGAAAACCAAGGAGTATAAGATTCTTGTACAACCGGGCAGAAGGAATCTCGATCTTATGGTTTACAGCTTTATGACAAAATACTCAATCCCGGGCATCTCATTTGCCATTTCAAAAGGAGAGCAGATTGTCTATAAAACAGGGCTTGGTTTCTCAATAACAGAAGAGGGAGTCAGGACAAAGCCTAACCACCTTTTCCGTTTAGCTAGTGTATCTAAACAGTTTACCTCTTTATGTATTATGAAGCTTATGGAGGAGGGAAAACTCTCTGTTGAGGACAGAGTATTCGGTAGTGGAGGAATACTGGAACAGGAGTTCCCTGCTGTCTCAGAGAGAGCCGCAACTGTAACGGTAAGGAATCTGCTCGAGCATACTAGCGGCTGGACAAGTAATCCTGATCCGATGTTTACTTCCACTTTCAAAGGGCAGACACTGGACCAAAGGATAAGCTATGTACTAAATTCAACTCAAGGTATTCCGGGAACTTCATACTCTTACTTTAATATGGGCTTTGGAATCCTTGGAAAGATAATTGAGAAGCTGAGCGGAAAGAACTATGAGGTTTATCTTAAAGAGGTTCTCGCTCAGGCCGGTGTTACAGATGTACATGTGGGCGGAGACAGAACTCAGCGAAGGACAAATGAGGTTGTCTATTATTCACAGAGCGGCACAAACGGATACGGGAATGAAATGGAAGTTATTGCGGCAGCCGGAGGTGTTATAGCATCAACAGAAGAGATGCTTAAGCTTCTATTTCATATTGATGGAAGAGCCAATATTCCCGATATTATATTACCGTCCACCAGGAGTTTAATGCTGACTCCATCTGCTGCATATAACAGATATGCATTGGGATGGAGAATGAATCATACCTATTACCCGGGTTCCTGGTATCACGGAGGCAACCTGGCCGGGACTGCAACAATGTGGGTTATGGGGCCGGAGTATAATGCTGTAATTTTGTGTAATTCCAGGTCTTATATTACCGGATTTGACGACGAAACTTACGGATTGATGCGGGATATTTTATCGGCGGCTGCAGCAACCTGGTAGAGTTCTGCCAGAATCATTGCTGTTGCACCCCATATAACATGTCCCTCTACTACATAAGCGGGGGCCTCTACAGTAAGAGAGGGTCCCGCTTCTACTTTACATATCTGTGAATTTGCAGGATTGAATTTGCTGATGGGTACGTGAATAAATTCTGACACCTCCCTGGGGTCAGGTTTGTAGTCCGGCCTTTTATCGCTAATAGCCAACACTGGGTAAATCAGATAATTGCTGGGAGGGACATATAGTCTGCTTAAGTGTCCGATTATTTTGTAATCCTGTGTTCTTATTCCCAGCTCTTCGTAGGCCTCTCTGCAAGCAGTTTCAGTAATGTCACTATCCTCTTTGTCACATTTTCCGCCCGGAAATGAAATTTGCCCGGAGTGAATTCCGTTGTATATGTTTCGCTTAATTAGCACTGTCTCCAAACCAAATTCAGAAGGAATCAGAAGAATAAGAACCGAAGATCTTATAGCTTCCTTAGGTGGATTTACTTCAAATTTAAGGGAATCAATTCTGTGGAACGGAGCCATTGTCAGATGTGCACTTTTACCGGGCAGCTTTTCTGGGATAATTATGTTCATCTGCAATTTATTATTTATTGAAATTATAGTTTTTAATAATTCTTGTTATCTCTTCTTCCTGCAGGATAGTGTTAAAGTTCCCCCAAAAATCTTTGTCATAAACATAGCTGGTTTCAAAAAGAATGTCTCTTACAGGCAATCTTTCTGCCCGTGGGATAGATGTGGGATTGTCGGTTATTGTTTCACAGTTAACCATCTCGAACCAGGCGTTCATATCCGAACTGAAAATCCTTCCTGATCTTCTGACTTTAAAATTAAGATCTCCTCGTATGTGCTGTACATAATATACTCCGTTATGAGGCTTGTATGTGACCATATACTCTATACTTTTTGGCGTAATATTCACGTTCCGGCTCCTTTTGAGAACGAAAATATCAGATGTTTTGTTCACAAATTCGGGATTAATTTTAAAAGATGCTTTTACTATCGCATAAGATTCGGCATCAATATATAGCTCACCCTGATACAACGGTTCGGTAATTCCCTCTTTCTGACTGAATGAAATGACCAGTACTCTGCGATCGTCAATCGAAGTTATATCTGTGTGAGAATAGTTATAGAGATTGTGAGTCTCATAAGACAAAAAATCGGGTGGATTCTTGATAATGTCTAAAAGGAGCGAGGAGTATACACTTGATTTTATTTTTGCCACCAGAGTGTCCTGATTGTCTGTGTTAACAAATCTTCTCATCTTTAGCAGTTTGACCTGTTCTGATGAAACTGTACTCATAAACCCTGTTTTGAATATTTTAAATACAGCCTCTGTAAGGCTGATATTATCTTTATACTCGACTCCTTCTCTGTAAAAGGTTACATGGTTTACGGGAGTTAATGTGTAGTTGCCGGCTCTCTTCTGCATAGCCTCTCTGATAGTTCTGAGGGGATCAACCACTCTGACGATAATCTCCTGAAGCGGAATCAATTTTTGATCCATCTGTACAATTATTTTTTTGTCTTTCAGAAGCTCAACAGAGATCTCTCTGCTAACATATCCAAGGTGGGATATTTTTATTGTGGTCTTTGTAAGGCTGTCAGGAATAATCAGTTTAAAATTCCCCTCCTGATTTGAAACGGTACCAAGATTGATCTGAGAAAGTGAGATCGTTGCATAAGCGACAGGATCACCGGCGATTCTGTCCTTTATCACTCCCTCTACTATTGCGTAATTATCTGCATCAGAGTCTTTTGGTGTATCGGGTTTGTTGTCAGAAGGTATCTCATTTACCGTTGGTAAAGAGATCAGAATGTGATTGCCAATAAGTTGTGTTTCAAGCCGGGAATCTCCGGTTATCAGTTTTACGGCGTTACTAAGCAAGTACTCTCCGGAAGGTACTTTTACTATTTTATCGTTATCAAAAAGTTTGCTATCATAAATAAACATATATCCGGTCTGATCGGAAAGAGAGTTTAACTGAGAGTAAATAGTTGCCCTTTTACCCGATATCCTGACTTTAATATCCTCGCTTCCGGATTCGGAAGTTTGAGCAAAAATACTGCTGTAGCAAAGTATCAGAGTGAATAAGATAAGATATTTCAGTTTCCCGGACATCTTGATTTACTGTGTATCAAAAATTGTAATTCTTTGCCCCTCTTTTAGATATTTTAGGTTTAGTGCTAAGGAGATAAGTTCTGCAACAGAGTCCGGAGAATCTTTGGAGAAAGTTGCAGTTATTACCCTTTGTTCAATTTCGGGAGTTATCTCAAATTCGATTCCGTCAATATTTCTGTTGAGTATTTCTATAACATTTGAAAGCGGTTCATCTTTGAAGTGCATCCTTCTTGAGTATGCTATAAACTGATCAAGGTTTTCTGTCATGATTTTTTCAAATCTGTTCTCACCGATAATCGCAGACTCTCCTGCTGTAAGAAACAGGCTACTACCTAATTGCTTATTTGTTACTTTAACCTTTCCTGTATTTACCGATACAGAATGAATCTGATTTTGTATGTTTTTTACACTGAAAGAGGTTCCAAGCACCTCAATCTCCATATCTCCGGCATCAATTTTAAAACCGGAATTTTCAATTTTACTTATTTCGAAGTAGGCTTCTCCGTTTAAGGAGACCTTACGTATTCCTTTGCTGAACTCTTCCGGATACAAGAGGGTCGAGTTACCTGCGAGATAAACTACAGATCCGTCGTCCAGCTTCTTTACAAAAGTAGAACCTGAGTCAGGGTTGTGCAGTGAAATAACCTGCCGGTCGGAATTAAAAACTCCTATGTACAAATATATTGTTGCACCTGCGATAATAATCAGAGATGCTGCAAACTTCAAGGCCAGCCCGGGATTAAACCCGGATTTACGTTTATTCTCTTTTACCTCACTGAGCAGCCCGTCCCTCTCGAGACGATTGTACAGATTGCTCCAGGCTTTGTCTGTCTGTCTGCTCTTATCCGGTTGTAGTATCATAATGTACCAATATATAATTCAATTTCTTTGCGCAGAGACTTGAGTGCTTTACTCATTTCTGCCTCCACTGTTTTGACAGATACTGAAAGATTCTCTGCAATCTCTGAATATTTTCTCTTTTCAAATCGGTGCATTTTAAATATTCTCAATCTTCTTTCAGGCATCTTCTCCATAATCTGTCTGACTATCTCTTCCAATTCGCCGGCTTCCAGTATCTCCAGCGGAGAGTCTTCTGCATTATTGCTTTGATCTCTCTTAAGACTCTCTTTGTAGCTTAATTCATTCTTTTGTCTTTCACAAAATTGGAGAGATCTGTTTTTAACCGCGCTGTAAAGATAACCCTTGAGTGTGCTGAACAGATATATTCTATCTCTCTCCTTCCATATATAATAAAAAAGATCCTGAATAATCTCCTCTGATGCCTCTTGTCTTCCTGTTATTCCTGTTGAGAAGTATAGAAGAGGGGAATAGTACTCCCTGAATATCTTTTCGAAAGCCCGGATATCCCCCTCTTTTATCTTTTTAAACAGAAACAGTTCGTTCAGCATATGATTGTCACCTTAATAGCTGTTTCAAATATACTAAAATGTGCGGTTTTATTTGTTGTTGGCTCTTCTGAGTTTGTTTACGGCATTCTCCAGCGATTCGTCAGGTTCGATAATATTGTAATCTTCCCAAAAATCTTTATCGTAAAAACTGTCAACCTTATCATAAAGCGACTGACTGTCTCTGAAAGCCAATTTTGCAGGAATCCTTGTGGCGTTCTCCTCTTTACCCCCTGTGATTACTGTTTCTGATACAACTGTATAGGTTGTTGAGAAGAGCCTCTTCTTCCAGTCACACTTGAACCTCATCTCACTTCTGAGATAGCTCAGATATGTCCTGCCATCTCTTTGTTTATAGTTGACCATAAATGTTATCTCCTCAGGTTTAAACTGCATACCAAGAGGCTTCTTTTTTAGTATAGCCTGAGTAGCTTTATTGCGGTCCTCCATACTTACACTGAATTCTGCCTTAGAAAATGCAAGATTCTCTTTATCTATGTATAATTTCCCATAATGGAGTGCATAAGGAAGAGATACTTTAGGGACAAATGATACAACAAAATGAGCACGGTCATCAATCATTGCAGTCTCTTCTATGGCAAATTTGTAATACGAGAGGGTCTCCATATTTAGCATAAGATCCGGATTTTTAACAACATCCAGATAGATAGATATTGTTGGCCCACCTAACAATCTTACCATAAGAGTGTCCTGAGGATTTGGACTTATTACTTTTCTTCCCTTGTAAATTTGTACGGCATCTCTGTTAAGATCATTCGTGTAAGGTGTTTTGAATACCTCCACAATAGCTTCAGAAACATTAATAAAGTTCCTTCTTTTCCTGATGGTCTCTCTGTAGAATCCTTCCAGAAGTGCAGTATTAGGGCTGTAGTTATACTCTATCCGGCTAATTGCACTTCTTACCAGAGCCTCAGCATCAAAACCCAGAACTGTAATTTCGTCAAGCAGGTTAGCATTTGGGCTTAACAATATTACAACATCTGAAAGATCTGATTTTCGAATGTTTTGTGTGTAATTAGAGTAACCAAGGTGTGAAACTTTAATGTTTTTTGCGTTAAGAGACTCTTTAATTTTAAGTGAGAATTCACCGTTAACGTTGGTGACTGTTCCTACATTTGTTCCAGGAACAGAAATGCTTACATATTCCAGAGCTCTTCGTGTGTTTTTGTCTTTTACAACACCTTTTATGGTGATGTAATCTTTTACCTCCTGAGCGAAGGTTGGGGTAATCCAGCTCAGCAACATAAGCACTGTAACCAAACCCGCGATTTTTGTAAGTGTTGTTTTCATTGTAAGATATATTAATGAATTAATCCGTGTTTTAGTCTTTCTGATTATAAGACTGCCGGACGAACAAAAACCCTAAAAAAATCGCGTATTTTAATTCTCCTAACTTGTCTAAAAGAATTTTACTTTTGTAATCTCTTCTGAAACAGACCATAACTTGCCGGCTGTCTCAATATTAAATAATTTTTCTCCCTCAGATGTCTTTTGGGGATATCCCCACATATTTTTCCAGCCGTCAGGGCCAATGTACTCACCACCTGCAATATCTTTCCCGGTAGCAGCATATAAAAGAGGAAGTGTCCCCTTTTCGGCAGATTGGGCTATCATATTGAACATGTATTTGAAAATAGTTCCGCTCTCTTTGCCGGAGCCCCTTGATGCCAGATTGGTTGCCGATACTCCGGGATGGCACACAACACTTAAAATTCCGGCTCCCTCTTTCTTAAGCCTGTTATTTAATTCGATACCAAACAGGAGATTGGCATATTTGCTCTGACAGTAAAATTTCATTGCCGAATAACCCTTTGAACCGTCGAGATTTTCAAAATCAATATTACCTCTCCTAGATGCAATACTGCTTACTGTTACAACTCTGGCTCCGGGAGATCTTTTTAGTGCAGGCAATAGCAGTCCTGTCAAGGCAAAATGCCCAAGATGGTTTGTGGCAAACTGGTTTTCTATATTATCAGGACTTTTGCTAAAAGGAGGAACCATTACCCCGGCATTATTAATCAGGATATCAAGAGAGTCGTACAGAGCCAGGAATTCCAGGGCAAAACTTTTAACACTTTTAATGCTATCCATATTAACCTGCATAAGCCTGATTCTGGCATTAGGATTTTTTTCACAAATGTACGACACAGCTCGCTCTCCTTTGGTAAGTGAGCGTACAGCCATTATTACCTCTGCACCTTTTGAGGTGAGAACATTTGCTGCTTCAAGTCCCAAACCGCTTGATGCTCCGGTTATCACAACCCGCTTTCCGGTCAGGTCGCTGATGTTATCTGTGTTCCACCTTTTCATAGTCTGCTCATCTGCTATTAAGAATATTTGTTATTTTATTGTTACCCTTAAAGCCCCTTGATATCCGTAAATCGCAAAAGGGGCATCTTCATAAACGTAGGTTGGGAATTTTTGTTTTAAAATTTCAATTAGATTTTGCCTAAGTACACCCTCTCCCACACCATGTACAAAATCAATTTTTCTCCCTTTCTGAAACCTATTGGATGTTAAAACTCTTTCAAAATGCTCAAGTTGATAAATAAGGCAATCTGCCGGTGTAAAAGCTCGGTAACCTCTGGCAATTTTCTCAATATGAAGATCTTCAGTTGCTATATTGTTTTTCATATCACTCTCTGACTATACTTTACCGATGTTTTAAAAATGATAGTGCAATTTAGTGAAATAAATGTTAAGATAATTGATCAAAATTTGCTGGTTATAAATTATGTCGTAAATTTACGACATAGTTTTCTTATTTACTTTTTCCAGGTTATATGAGCGTTAATGAAAAATTTGGGCAGGAGATTAAAGAGTTGGCAACTTTTTCAAAAGCCCTTTCAAATCCTGCCAGGTTGGCAATTCTGCAATACCTCTCTAAGACGAAAAGTTGTATTTCAGGAGATATTTCAGCTTATATACCATTAAGCAGAACGACTGTTTCTCAACATCTTAAAGTGTTGAGAGATTCAGGACTCATAAAGGGAGAGATTGACGGTCCAAGAATCAATTATTGTATAAACGTAAAAAAGGTTGAGAAGTATTTAAAACTGACAGAAGAGTTTTTTGCAAAAGTACGATTGGCAGATGTAGATTGCCCGGAGTGTATTGAATAATATACCAATAATCTTTTGACAATTAACCATATTTTGGTTAATGATTTAAACCATAAAATTTAGTGCTGATTATTTATAGCTAGGTCTATTTAATTGATAATTAAAGATAACAATTCAACGATAATGAAAATATTAATATTGTGCACCGGGAACAGTTGCAGAAGCCAGATGGCTCACGGATTCCTCCAATCTTTTGATGACAGAGTCATTGTGAAATCTGCCGGTACTCAACCTGCAGCAATGGTTAATCAGACAGCTGTAAGGGTTATGAGTGAGATAGGGATTGATATAAGCAAACACATTCCTAAACTGGTTGATGAGTTTATACACGAGGAGTGGGATTACGTTATTACAGTTTGTGATGATGCAAACGAGACATGTCCTGTATTTGTTGGTAAGGTTAAAAACAGACTTCATATAGGATTTGAAGACCCATCACATAAAACAGGTTCTCAAGAGTATGTGATGAGCGAATTTTACAGGATAAGAGATTTGATTAAAGATCGTTTTTTCCAATTTTATAAATCGCAGATTAAACCCAATCTGGGTAATTAATGATAAACACATTGATCGGATAACATTAGAATTTTTACAAGCTAAATAGCAAAATAATGAAATCTGCAGATATTAAATTTCTTGTGCAGGAAAAGTACGGAAATATTGTTCAAAGCAACTCTTGCTGTGGCGGTGCTTCATGTTGTGGTGGATCGGATTACAATATGTCAAGTGACGAATATTCAAGAAAAGAGGGCTATAATCCTGATGCCGATTTTGGTCTTGGGTGTGGGATTCCGGTGAATTTCGCGGGGATACAAGAGGGGGATTCTGTTCTTGATCTTGGTAGTGGGGCAGGGAATGATTGTTTTATTGCCAGAGCTCTTGTTGGTGAGAACGGTGAGGTAACAGGGCTTGATATAACTGAAGAGATGGTTGCAAAATCAAGAGATAATTGCTCTAAAAGGGGTTTTGCAAATTTAAAGTTTGTAAAAGGAGACATTGAGGATATGCCCTTGCCTGATATGAAATATGATGTGGTATTGTCAAATTGCGTTTTGAATCTTGTTCCTGATAAAGAAAAAGCATTCAGGGAAATTTTCAGGGTTTTAAAGCCGGGCGGTCACTTTTGCATTTCTGATGTAGTAACAATCGGGCAACTTCCCGATGGGTTAAGAGCAGATGCGGAGCTTTATGTTGGCTGTATTGCAGGGGCTGAATTATTTGAGACATACCTTAACACAATAAAGATTACCGGGTTTGAATCTATTCAGGTGCATAAAATGAGTAAAATTGGTCTTCCGGAGAGTGTTTTAGATCGCTATTTTAAAAAAGAAGAGGCAACTGATTTTCGAAGTTCTCACAAGGGAGTGTTCAGTATTACAGTCACAGGCATTAAACCAAAATAATTTCGGATGATCTTCCAATAATTAAATTATTTAAAATAAGTAAAATGAATAAATTACAAGGTATTTCATTCTTTGACAGATATCTTTCAGTCTGGGTTGCTTTGTGCATAGTTGCAGGGATAGCAATAGGAAAACTTTTACCTGTGGTACCCGAGGTGCTTGGTAAGCTTGAATATGCAAATGTATCAATACCTATTGCCATTTTGATCTGGATCATGATATTCCCTATGATGCTAAAAATCGACTTTACCAGTATTGTAAATGCTGTTAAGATGCCAAAGGGATTGTCAATTACGCTTACAGTTAATTGGCTGATTAAGCCGTTTAGTATGTTTGCTGTTTCATGGCTGTTTTTTCATTTTATTTTTAAATCATTAATTCCTGAAGATCTGGCGAATGAGTACCTTGCCGGAGCTGTATTGCTGGGAGCAGCACCTTGTACAGCTATGGTGTTTGTATGGAGTCACCTTACAAAGGGGAATCCTGCCTACACACTGGTTCAGGTTGCAATTAATGACCTTATTATTCTGGTAGCATTTATTCCGATAGTTACTTTCCTGCTTGGAATTGGCGGAATTACAATTCCATGGGATACTCTGATTATGTCTGTAATTCTTTTTGTGGTTATACCACTTACTCTTGCTTTTATTACCAGAAGAGCTGTAATCAGAGCCAAGGGTATGGACTATTTTGAAAATAGATTCCTCTCTAAATTTAAGAGCACTACAATTTCGGGACTTTTGCTAACATTAATAATAATCTTCTCTTTTCAGGGCGATAAAATACTGAATAACCCATTAAACATACTGCTCATTGCCATTCCTCTGATATTACAGACTTTCTTCATATTTTTCATCGCCTACAAATGGGCTGAGAGATGGAAGTTACAGCATTGTATTGCAGCTCCTGCAGCTCTGATAGGAGCCAGTAATTTTTTTGAACTATCAGTAGCTGTAGCAATTGTTCTTTTCGGATTGAACTCGGGGGCAACACTCGTTACTGTTGTAGGGGTTCTGACGGAGGTGCCAGTGATGCTTACGCTTGTTAAGTACGCAAACAATACAAGAGAGCAATTTCCTGCTTAACCTTAAGTTGGGTTTTCTAAAATCCTGTAATTTTTATTATCTGACTGTTGGGGTATGCGTTGTAAAGTATATATTTCCCTTTTTTGTCATTTAACTGTTTTGTCTCCAATATTGTGTTGCCTTGTTTTACAGTTGTTGCTGCCCATTTATCAGGTATATACGTCTTTAGTGTCATCTGGTGATTATAAAGTTCTTTGTCCAGCGAATGGTTAAGTTGCACAATAATATTTTTCGCCATTATTTGGTCTCTGCAATTCTCTGCTTCTGATTCTTTGCCAACAGGATTGTTGCCACTTTTGATTGTATCATTAATAATTGTTTGTGTGAGGTTTGCATACATTCGCTGCCTGATATATTTAACGGCATCCTTAAAGGTTGCTACCCAAATCTTTTTCTCATTTTTCTTAATGTAATTGAAAAATTCTCTCATCTCATCTCCGGTTTTTGGCTCGTATCCTATTCCGTCAACTCCGTGAAAAGTGAGAACTAACCACACTTTTTCATAAGCCAGACATGTGTCAACCCATGATGTCATAGTATTAAGTGATGTGCTGGTCTTGGGGCCTCTTTGCCACTGAACATACTCTTTTGACGATGTTCCCGGGGCCATTCTGTTCCACCTGTTAATCTCTTCAAGAAATGGCTCGGGCATTCTGTTTCTGAGAACAGGGTGAAGTTTGAATGCAAACTCCATTACCCTTTTGTTTTCTGTGCCATGTGGGCATTCTGCAGAAAAAGTGTGTCCGGGGCCAAGGTTTTTCAAAATCTCCTCCCTGCTCTTCTCTAGTTCATAAAGCAAATTTGTATCATCATAAATTGCAAGCTGTGGGTGGGTTACGGTATGACTGCCAAATTCATACCCCTGTTTGGCAATCTCCCGGATTTCGCTCCATGTTATATCAACATCCGGATTATCATACACATTAGAAGGATTTTCTGTTTTTATCTCTCCGGAGTTAAGTTTGTCGTAGGCCTCCTGTATGTGTTTGTATGCCTCTTCGAATTTACCAAGTTCAAACATATCTCCTGCCCGGGTATGATATAACCTTGCCTCAATACTCCCTGCATATCTTATAGCTGAAGCTCTCTCGAAAAAATTATCCTTATTTACCGGAATCAATTTCGACTCTTCAATAATTTCTCTTATATCTCTTCCTGAAAACTTTCCTTTATCCTTAGAATCAGAAATGTCTCCGGTCACAATGTAGAATGTTGCAGGGAAATTAAGTTTGTTCATAATCGGAAGAGCAACCTTGAACTGATTAATTGTCCCTCCGTCAAATGTTGTAGAGATAGCAGAACTTTTATCGTTATACCATCTTGTAATCTCTGTTTGCCCAGTCAATTTGAATGGAAGAAACAGATATAAGATTAAAATTCCTATAAACTTAACAATAAATGCGTGGTGTGATCCTTTCTTTGGCGTAAATCTGCAAGATAAGAACTTAATAGACAGACGGTTGATTGAACATTTCATGATTAAACCTCCCTATAATATATGATACAATATAAGAAATAAAATTATTGTTTTGACTCTCTTTTGGTCTCATATCAAGAGGCCCATTAGGTCTTTAAATAAATGAATTTGGATGTTTAATAAATTATACTTAAATTTGAATAATTCTTAATTAGGAATAAATATTATTAAGATGAAAACACATTTTAGACAGCAGTTATCATTGGCCGGTCTTAAGGTTACCCCACAAAGGGTTGCCGTTTTGGAGTCTTTCGAAACTGTTCCAAAACACCCTACAGCTGAACAAATAATTGGCGAAGTCCGGCTTAAACATCCGGAGATTGCCATAGGAACAATCTATAATATTCTCGATACCTTGGTAGAAAAAGGTATTATTTCCAGAGTAAAAACCGATAGAGATGTAATGAGATATGACTCAGTACATGATAAACACCACCACTTATATTGTTCTGAATGTGAGACCATATCAGACTACTACGACGAAGAGTTAAATAATTTACTGGAAAACTACTTTAAAAACAAGAAGATTGACAATTTCAAAGTAGAGGACATTAAGTTACAAATAGTGGGGAGGTTTATTTAAAATTAGAGTATCAATAATTAACATACAGAAAAACAAACAATAATTTAATAATAAAAACGAATCATTATGGAAACATATCAATTTTCAATGCCAAGAATAGGAGATGCAGCTCCTGAATTTAAAGCTGTAACTACACAAGGTGATATTAATTTTCCGGGAGACTATAAAGGTAGCTGGGTTATTCTATTCAGCCATCCAGCAGATTTCACACCAGTATGTACATCTGAATTTATGACATTTGCAACAATGGAGAAGCAGTTTAACGAAGTGAATTGTAAACTCGTCGGGCTATCAGTTGACGGACTGTACAGCCATATTGCATGGCTAAGAACAATAAAAGAGAAAATAGAGTATAAGGGAATGAAAGATGTAGAGGTGACCTTCCCTCTTATTGAGGATATTACTATGGAGGTTGCTAACAAATATGGTATGATGCAGCCGGGCGAAAGCAACACAAAGGCAGTAAGGGCTGTATTTATAATTGATCCAAAAGGGATCATAAGAACAATTATCTACTATCCTCTAAGTCTGGGAAGAAACTTTGATGAGCTTTACAGAGTAGTTGTTGCTCTTCAGGCTGCTGATAAATTCAGCATTGCAACACCGGCAGATTGGCGTCCGGGTGATGATGTAATTGTTCCTACTGCAGGTTCATGTGGTGTAGCAAAACAGAGGATGGAGAGTAAAGAGGAGATGAAATGCTATGACTGGTTCTTCTGTACAAAAAAACTACCTGCCGAAAAGGTGATGTCTGAAATTAAAAAAGGATAATCTTTGCGCCACTTTTTAGGCAACCTATAGGATAACAGGTTGATATAAAACAGACTTTGCTTAATTCAATGAGGTTTTAAGCGAAGTCTTTTTTATAATATTAATGTAAACATGTGTTTGAGTAAAAGTGGCACGGAGATTTAGCTAAGGATTCATTGTTGCCTCCCAGACTGCTTTACGTAGAGTCCCTTTTGAATCGTCTGCGTCATACTGCCAGTACATCAGCCCTTTCAGACCAAGGTTTATTGCCCATTTACCCTTTATGGCAATACTCTTTGGGTTGTCATATCCACAGAAAAAGACTCCATCTTTGGTAACATATGGAACATTGGCTACAGGATCCCAGTTGTCAATTTTGTACTGAGCCGGATTGAGTGCAATAATAGTGTTGTAATTAAGTGATGTTGGTTTCACTGAAAATGAGTGACAACCATAGAATGGTATTCCCAGCACCATTTTGTTATAAGCAACACCTGCATTTCTGTATGCATTAACTGTCCGAATGCAGTCCCAGTATGCCCTTGAATCACCCAGAGCTGAGTGATGTTTTGGGGCTGCATCCATATTATAGGTCATAAGATTTACAAAATCTACATATTTATCAACCTCTTTAACATCGATGTACCTATATCCGCCCGATACAGCAACCTTGTCTTTAACATAACCAGCGTAAGTTACAATTGCCTCGTCCCCAAGAGTCTCTCTGAGCTGTTTCATTAGTAGAACGTGATTGGCAACATCTACCGAAGGATCACTGGCAGCCCCGCTCCATGAAAGTCCGGGAAACTCCCAGTCAATATCAACACCATCAATTCCCCAGGAAGTCATAAATGCTTTGCAGTCATTTGCAAACGCTTTTCTGTACTCATCCGATTTGGCAAGAGCCGAAAAGCTTCCACCTTGTGAGTTATCTGAGTTATCAACTACATGTGTAAAGGCAATAAGAATTTTAAGATTGGGATATTGTTGCTTTAAGTTCACAATTTGTCTGAAGCGAGACTCTTTACCCTGAAGTTTAAAACCCTCATAAACTCCGTTTCTGACATAAAGTTCTGCGAAGGCATAACTAATATGAGTAAAAAGCCTGGCGTCCGGAGTTGCAGTTCCCCAATATGTTACATATGCCAGTGCTACACGGCCATCTACTTTTGCAGAAGGTATATACTCTTTTTCTTGTTCTCCAGGAACAACGGGTATTGGCTCTTTTTGACAAGCCTGAAACATAACCAGTACAAGAAGCACCGGCAGAGATATTTTTCGCATTTAAATTAAGGTTAATAAGAGCGTAATTTTAAGAATAATAATGAATACGGCAAAATTATTATCCTTTTTCTGACTTTTACTGTTATTTTCGTTAGCTTTAAGAAAGAAAGTTATAAATTGTTACTTCTAAAAATCTAAAGTCATGGAAATCAATGCTAAAAGACGGTTTTTACTATTCGCAACAATTTGCTTAGTAATAGTGTCACTATTCAGCTGTATTGAAATTATTGATGACGGGGATAATGATGGTGACAACGATGATAACGGATACGGTTTTTCTGTAAGATGTATTAAAAACTAGGGTGACATAACAATTCCCGGGTTGCATTTTACATCCCTTCTGGTTAAACTGTTTAAAATATTAAGCCAATCTCATTATTGAAATTGGCTTAATTATTAATTACACTATGCTCAATTTATAGTTGCTGTCGGTTTTCTCTTCAATAAATTATTGAAAAACTTACCTAGTTGTAAAGCAGGTATTTCTTTCTGGTCTCTTTGTATTGTGAAAGGGCAGGTTCCCAACTATCTCTGATCTCCTGCTCTGTCTTGCCTTCAATAATTTGCTTCCTGAGAATATCAGAACCTGCGAGTCTGTCAAATCTTCCCTCCCTGAAAAATTCCTCCTTCTTAGGGTAGAAATTGTAAAACTCTAACAGCCAGCTAAGGTTAATCCTTCCTGTCTCTTTGAATATGTTTGTATCGTATTCGCGAAGGTCAAGACCGAAGCATTCAACATCTTTATGAGGAGGGTTTGTGCTCATCCCTTCTATTGATACAGGTGTGAATGAGAATGAATAGTGTTCCTTAAGCTCAGGATTGCCAAGAACCTGGAACGGGAACATTGTACCTCTTCCCTGGCTTATTACAGTGCCTTCGAACAGACATAATGAAGGGTAGAGCAGAATAGACTGCTGAGTGTTGAGGTTTGGTGACGGTGGAATAGGAAGTGTGTATGGTTTTCCATGCTCGTAATTAGCTACCTCAACAACTGTTACTTTACACTGAACTCCGTCCTTGAGCCAGTTTTCTCCGTTTATCATGTTGGCGTATTCCCCTAATGTGAGACCGTGAAGTATTGGAATCGGGTGCATACCTACGAATGACCTGAATGCTGTATCAAGGATTGGTCCATCAACATAGTAGTCGTTTGGATTCGGACGATCAAAAACAATGACCTCAACACCATTTTCTGCACAAGCCTCCATCACATAGTGCAGTGTTGAGAGATAGGTGTAAAAGCGGGTTCCCACATCCTGCATGTCGAATATAACAACATCAACTCCTTCAAGATCTTCTGGAGTTGGTTTGTAGTTCCCGGTACCATATAACAGACTGATTGGAATTCCAGTCTGAACATCTATAGTGTCATACACATTACCTCCTCTGAAACCATGTTCCGGGCTAAAAATTCTTACTACATTCACTCCGCTTGCAAGTAGTGTGTCGAGCAGAGGGGTGTTATTTACAACAGAACTGTTGTTGACTGCCAGGGCAACATTTTTACCTTGGAGCATCGGTAAATAAATTTCTGTTCTGTCTGCTCCGGGAATAATTTCCGGCTCTCCCTTTTTTGTGCAACCTATTGCAAGGAGAGCCAGAAAAAATACTGTCAGAATTGTACGGTTAGTCTTCATAGCTTTTTGATTATTGGTTAGAATTTGTGGTCCTGAACAAATATACAAAAACTGACAGTGTAATTATTGGTTTGGTGATCTTTTTTATGGCTTTTCAACAGGGATTTGGATTTCAGTCAGCCATTCACTTCCGGAATCTTTATTCCAGATGCCGTCGATGTAACAAAAGCGTGGTTTGTCAACAATCTTATACCCGTTATCCTCTATTTGTTTATATAGAATTGCAAATGATTCGGGGAGTGTTTCGTAAACACCATAGTGATTGATACATGCAGCAGTTTTAACAGCCGGGATATCTTTAAACTGAATCATCTTTGAATCCTCTTTTCTCTCTTTTACAGCTTCAAAGTATTCAATGTCAATATTTGTGCTGCAGTACTCATCGTTGTGATCAATTGTAAAACAATATTCAGGGGCAGCACATTCGCAGCCAAGGCGGGCCATTTCGGGACCTATGACATTTGGGCAGAGGTTAAACAGTTCGTGATAACCGCTTATGACTCTCCTGTGGGTAGCAGCTGTAACTGCAGGCAGTGATTTAATGAAAATTTGTTGCATAATCTCCTTTTTTTGTAGCTTATTTTCGAGCATTGATAGCTCGGTTGCCCTTTTTGTGATAATATTAAGCTCTTTGTTGCAATCCTCCAGTTTAAGTTTTATCTCATTAACAGACGGCATCTCTCTACCATCATCAAAGATCTCTTTTATCTCTTCCAGAGAGAACCCTAGTTTTTTGAGAAAAATGATCCTGTTCATTTTAGATAGCTGATCAACAGTGTAATACCTGTATCCTGTCCATTTGTCAATCTCGAAAGGGGCAATCAGGCCAATCTCTTCATAATGGCGTAGCGTTTTAGTTGACACCATATTGAGCTTTGAAAACTCGCCGATTTTTAATTTAATTTTTGTGTTATTCATAAACTCTGCGCATTGTTTACAGCTGCAAATATATACCCTGCCCCAAGGTACAAGTCAAGAGATTTGTCATAAATTTAGAAAAATTTCAAAAAAAATGGTTTCTATGTAATATTTCTCCCCCTTTTGCGACTAATATGGGTGAAAAGCAATTTAAAATGGGCAATTACGAACAGGAATTTATCAATTACATCAATGAGAACAGAAACATTATCTACAAAATATGTTTCCTCTACTCAAACAAATTTCAAACTCACGATGATCTTTTTCAGGAGGTTGTTATTAATCTGTGGAACGCCTGGCCAAAGTTCCGTGGAGAGTGTAAAGTGCAGACATGGGTATATAGAATAGCTTTGAATACATGTGTCAGTTTCCTCAGAAAGAGTAAGTCAAGACCCGATTCTATGCCACTAACAAGAAACATCGAAGTAATTGCAGATGAGTCTGACGTGGCCAAGATTAACGAATTGTATAAACTAATCGGGAATCTGGGAAAAATTGAAAAGGCGATTGTTCTTCTCTATATAGAAGAGAAGTCCCACGATGAGATTGCAGGTATTATCGGTATTTCCCGCGCCAATGTTGCTGTTAAGCTTTTCAGAATTAAAGAGAAACTAAAATTAATGTCAGAAAATTAAAACAACTATGGAACTGGATCAACTTAAGGCCAACTGGCAGGAATTTTCCAAAAAAATGGAAAATTCAGAAATTTTTAACAGACAAGTGACAATCAATATGCTAAAGAGAAATGCTGATTCTTCAATTGGAAAGCTTGAGAGGTTCGAATACTTTTTTCTTGCATTGTGCGTGATACTGGCGGGTCTGTATTCTACACTCCTTGCATTAAATGAAGGTACTACATTCAGGAACGAAAGTATAATTGTAGTCATTTCGGTATTCGTAATTGCTGGAATATGGCAGGCATATAAAATATACCTTCTGGGCAAGATCAAATATGAGAGTTGCACAACTGTAGATTTATTAAAAAGAGCATCTGAGTTTAAACTTATGACTCAGGCAAGGTTTATTGTGGGTATGGTGCTGTTTATCCCTACCATAATACTGCTTGTATATTTTCAGAAGCATATGCTTACCCGGGAGTTAATATTTGGAGTGGTTGCAGGAGGAACATTCGGTATTATCATTGGTTTCAGAGCCTTTATAATGCAGTGGAAGAATATTGACGAATTAATCTTTGATCTAAAAGAGATCAGGAGCTATGAAGAGGAAAAAGAGCTATGAAAAGGAGTGATAAATTTTTTTGCAAGGCATTTCTGGCAGGCACACTGTACTTTGCAGCATATAATATAGTAACAAGAGTGTTTGATTTTGAGGTCTTTATTGTAGATTTTATATATACCGTCGCCTTAATTACAATATTAGTCTCAGCCGGATGGTGTTTGGGCAAAAGAATCTCTCCCTACAAAGTACTCGAAGGTAACAGCGGCAAAAGTCTGTTTCAGAAATGATAATCCAAAACTTAAAAATTAGTTATTAGTCAGCCAGTTGTGCCACTCACTCTCCAGCTCCTTAAGCTCTTTCCCGTACGCACTCTTCCACTGCAAATCTGACCTCCACAAATAATGGAAACTCTTAAGACTATATTTTTTGATTAAGAAGCCAACAAACGATCCCGAAGCGGCATATCCCATCTGTGTGTACTCCTTGTCTGCTCCTATCTGAAGCTCTGTAAGCTTTTCGATTGGGAGCAGCTTGCCGCTTTTTAGAAAAGCTAGTGTAACGTCATGGACCCTTTTCGCCGGTAAAGGGCTATTTTCAGACTCAATTGATTCTGCCTCGGCATACATTGCTATACCTTCGTTGAGAAAAGAGGTTTGGCGCCCCCAGTTTTTATTGAACATTAAATGTGTAAGCTCATGAACTGCAAGAGCGTAATCATTTGCTTCTCCATCATAAATTGAAAAAATTCCGGCTTTCCCCGCAGCCAGACCCTTACCCCAGTGGTTTGTATAGAATAACTTTTCGTCATAATCAGAAAAGTATGTGATGAGCTGCTTCTCCTTTGCCGGGTTAAGTTCTTCAAAAAGTTTGTGAAGAAATTTAAGTGCATTTTCGTTACTTTCAGCAACCATCTGAGCAGAAGTGCTATTCAGGGTGTTATTATTAAACCTGATTGTGCAATGTTCTGTTTCAATTATTTCGAATTTGCCCCTGAACTTTAACTCAAAATTGAATATTGGTTCTCTCATCACCGGTAATCTGTTTTTTGAAAGGGACTCTTTTACAGTCTCGATGTCATATCCGTTGGCGTACAATATTGAAAAAGCGGTGGTTCGATCAACAGCAATAATAGGAATCTCTCCTTTTATGAACCTGATGTTTTCTAGGTCGAAAAGAGGACTTTCCTCCTCAACCGAAAAGAGAATAATTGCGGTAACGCTATCTTTTATAAGTTTGTTGATGTTTTGCGTGACAGAAGATTTATTTTCAGAAAATTTCTCTAATTCAGGAGAATACAACACAGCTCTATCTTTAATCTCAACAATCCGGTCGTCATAACCTTGTCTATGGAGCAATGATGGAACAAAGACTAATGGACTGTTGACGCTTACATCTGTTTTATACACGTTGGTTCCAAAAGGCCCGGATGCAGGACCGGCCAGCGGGAAAAACCCAACATTCATATTGCTCCCGCTTTTAAATTTTATGTTGGCAGTTGCCCAGGGAATTGAAGCCTTACCTGAATAGAAGTAGGGTAATTCGGGGCCTTGTGATTGGGCCTTGCTGGCAATTAATAACAAACAGAGTGTTATTAGTATGAATTTGAGATAGAAATTGATGGATTTCATTTTTTGTTTGTGGGGATTATTTTCTAATGAAGTACAATATCATTCGACGAATATGTAACTCTTGGGGGTTACTTTCTTCTGATTATCAATTTTCATTTTGGGGTCAAAACTTATGACAATCAAAAAACTTGGATGACAGTATCGCTCAATATTTGAGATGCAAATGTAGTTGAGTAGGATATATTAGAAGTAAAATAATACCCGAAATTGCAATAAAACTTGTTGAAATTGCATTATAGAAAGGTGAGTGTGTGGGAATAGAGTTTAAAGTTGTGTTTGGATATGAGATTAATATACTTAACTCCTCTTTATAAATGGTCAAAGACACAGTTCCAGGACAGGGTAGTGGGGTTCGTTAAAGCCGAATTTCCGGTAGAGTTTCTCTCCGTCCTTTGAAGTGTGGAGAGAAATTTTGCTGATACCTCTTCGTTTAGCCTCGTCAATAAGTCCCTGTAGTATTACCGCAGAGTAACCCTTTCTTCTCTCCTCAGGTACTGTGTACATATTCAAAATATCTCCCTCCAGATATAGAGATTTGTTTGCATCCCCAGGAATCTTCTTAATAACCATGGCGCCAAAGCTTACAACCTTATCACCTTGCAGGGCCATAAATGCAAAGAACCGCTCTCCCTCCAAAGCCTCCTTAAAGTAGTCGTTTAGTCCTTTTTCAAGTTCTCTTTTGTACTCAGGTGAAAGCTCCCCCTGCATCTCAGTAAGATACTCCAGCCTGTATTTTGTTAGCAGCTCTATCTGCTCCATTTCAATTTTTTGCAAGGTGATATTTCTCTTATCGCTGGTATTGGATAAACTGTAGCTCATAAAGATATTTTGAGAATCAAAGGTACAACAAAAATATTCTCCGCGCCAGTTTGGGGTAAGTGTTTGCAAAACAGGTGGTTGTAAATTAGACTTGTGCGAATTTGGGATTGAATTTGCATAAGTCTTTTTTGTAATATCTTGAAATGGAATCAGTTACCCCAAACTGGCGCGGAGAATTTCGCTTTTGCCTGGGGCATGAATCTTTCGAAGAGTGTTCGCAGGGTTGCTTCGTTCTCTTGCAGAAAGGATATGCCAAGTTGAGGGTTTATAGCTGAGGATTTATAATGAGACATAATCATAAGCGATGTGCGGAGCCCTTCTATCCTGGAGTATTGCAACAGACGGTTAGTTCCAATAAAATGGAAGATAAAACCTTTGACGCGCTCGGGCAAATGCGGATAATTTAAAAGTGCAGAGAGGTAAAAATTGTAAGAAAAGAGTCGAAGGTTGCAGGAGGGGTTATATTTTTTGAAGTCGGATGCCAGAAAATAATCAAAATACATATCAGCCATTATTCCTGCGTAACGTTTGAAATCCGGGCGAAGAATATTCACAACCTCAATAAATACAGGATGAGAATCGGTAAAGTGATCAATCTCTCTGTGTAACAGAATTCCTCGTTTAATATTGGACGGATATTGCTCGAAGTCACGGCCTTTAACAAAGTCTCCTATAAAATTTCCAACCTGTATCTGTCGGTTTTCACCTGATAGAAATATGTGTGCCAGATAGTTCATATATGACAAAACTAATTAATTTTTGAGGTATCAGGGACTAATTCTGATAAACTTTGCTTAAATTTAGGGTGATTAAATCTGTTGCTCAGTAATATCTGCCATAATGAAGTTTTCGATTTTCAAGACATTAACTATTAATGCCTTTTGTTTATTTGCAGGGGTTCTTCATTCACAACCTGCAAAAATTGTTTTTGCTCCCCAGTGGATGCCTCAGGCACAATTTGCAGGTTATTATGTTGCTCAGGAGATGGGCTTTTACAGAGAAGCGGGAGTTGAGGTTGAAATTATTCATCCCTCTGCAAACATTCCGGCAACAGAACTTCTTTCTTCCGGTAAAGCTGATGTAATTTCATTGTTCCTTGTTACGGGTATGGAGGCAAAAATTAATGGATTGGATGTGGTTAACATTGCTCAGTTATCCCAGCACTCTGCAATTTACATTGTTACAAAAAAATCGAGTGGAATTGACAAGCTGGAAAAGCTCAATGGGAAAAAAATCGGCGTGTGGAAAAGCGGTTTTGATGAGGTGCCAAAGGCATTAATGAAAGAGAGGGGTTATGATATTGAGTGGATTCCTATACTCTCTTCAGTTAACCTGTTCTTATTGGATGGCATTGATGGAATGACGGTTATGTCATATAATGAATATAACAATATTATTAACTGCGGAATAGATGAAGATGAACTAAATGTCTTTCCGATTTCTGATTACGGCTACGATGTGCCCGAAGATGGTTTGTATTGCCTGAATTCGACATACAAAACAAAAAAGGAGGATCTTAAAAAATTCATTACAGCAACACTAAAGGGATGGGATCATGCTGCTGCAAACAAAGCAGTTGCAATCGATATTGTACTTGACAGAATGAAGAGTGCACATATTCCGGCTAACCGGGTCCATCAGGAGTGGATGCTTGACAAAGTGCTTGAGATGATGCTGGTTTCTGATAATTATGTTCAAAACGAAAGTATTAAAAGTAAGAGAGCTCTATATAAGCGAGTTCAAAAAGGAGAACTGCTCGAATCGGACTTTTATCATACGTTAAATATTATCGAAAACGGTTTGAATGAGAGAGTAAGGTTTAAATATGATGAATTTTACAAACCCTTAACCGATAGCATTGGGCAATGAAAAAGACAACACTTTCATATCACATTATAAAAAATGTACTGCTTTTTTGCATTGCACTCTTTCTTCTTATTTTTTCTATCTATTACTATTTCGCCCGAAAAACAATCAGGGAAGATACAAGGGAAAATTCTGAATATCTTGCTAAAACAACAATAAATAAGATTGAACTGGTGCTGACTGTGGCTGAAAAAAATCCGCAAATTATTGCCAGAATGCTGGAGTCTTCTTTTTTGAGCAAAGATTCCCTTATTCCTTTTTTAAAGTCAATGCTGAGTGTAAATAATAGTTTATACGGATCTATCATTGCATTCGAACCAAACTACTTTCCTGAAAAGGGGATATACTTTGCACCATATGTATTCAGGCAAGGCGACTCAATTTGCTCTTCTGTTCTGGGAGACAGAAATTACGAATACTTTTACATGGATTGGTACCAGATACCAAAAATTACTAATGAGCCTTACTGGTCGGAACCATATTTTGATGAAGGGGGTGGGAACGTACTTATGACCACATACTCTGTTCCGTTTTATACTCTTATTGATGGTGCAAAAACCTTTTCGGGTGTTGTAACAATCGATATTTCCCTTGAATGGCTTACAAAAATTATTAGCGACGTAAAGATACTCGAGAGCGGATATGCCTTTTTACTTTCGAGAAACGGCGTTGTAATCTCACACCCCAATAGTGAGTATATAATGAATCAGACAATTTTTACGATTGCTAAAGAGAATAACCAGCCGGGTATGAGAGAGACAGGGAGGAGTATGATACGCGGCGAAAGCAGTTTTCAGGCTGCTGAGTTCAGAAGTGCATGGAGACCGGGAAAGCTCTGGATAAACTATGCTCCGCTTCCGTCCAGTAAGTGGTCAATGGGGATAATATATCCTGAAGAAGAGATGTTTGCTTCTCTTCACCGGATGAACTTTATACTTCTTGTGCTAATAGTAATCGGGCTATTAAGTCTCTCTTTTGTTATTTTCAAAATAGTGAGCAAACTTACCTCACCACTTAAAGATTTTGCAGACTCTGCAAGAGTGATTGCTTCAGGAAACTTTAACGTCAGGCTTCCCGATATTAAAACAGAGGATGAGATGAAAGAGCTTCACAACTCATTCTCGTTCATGCAAAAGGAGCTGGACCAATACATGGCAACCCTTAAAGAGACCACCTCGGCAAAAGAGAAGATAGAGAGTGAATTACGAATTGCCAACGAGATACAGATGTCGATGATTCCTCATATTTTTCCTCCGTTTCCTGAATTGCCTCAAATTGATCTGTTTGCGACTCTTAAGTCGGCAAAAGAGGTGGGGGGAGATTTATACGATTTCTTTTTAATTGACGGTAACAAGTTCTGTTTTGTAATTGGAGATGTTTCGGGAAAGGGAGTTCCTGCATCTCTTTTTATGGCTGTTACAAGAACCCTTGTGCGTTCTATTTCAGATAAAATTCATTCACCATCAGCAATTGTAGAATCCCTTAACAGATCGATCTCTCAAAATAACGATTCCAATATGTTTGTAACTCTTTTCCTTGGTATTTTAGATCTTGAAAACGGGAGTCTCAGATACACAAACGCCGGGCATAATCCGCCTGTACTTATCAAAAAGGGGGGTGAGGCACATATGTTCGAAAAGACCAAATTTATACCAGCCGGGCTTTTTGAAGATTTTAAATATGGAGAATCATCAGTTGAGATAAATAAAGGTGACAAGTTGTTTCTCTATACAGATGGTGTAAGTGAGGCTGAAAACTCAGCAGGAGAATTGTTCGGCGAACAATTAATCATGCAGGTTATCAATAACCATAATACCGCCCGGCCACAAGAGCTGATAGCAGCCATGGAAAATGAGATCTCTGCCCACGTGAACGGATACACTCAGTCCGACGATATAACAATGATGACTATTGTATACAATGGATAATTTTAATGAATTTAAAACCTTATCTGTCAATAATAAAATTGACCAACTTGCCAGAGTAGCAAAGTTTATTGAAGATATTGGTACTTCCTGGAATTTACCGCCATCGCTTGTATTTAATATTAATCTTGTGGTTGAGGAGGCATTATCCAACACAATATTATATGGGTACGTAGATTCAGAAAATCACGTAATTGAAATAGAATTTCGCAAATCAGATGACAAATTATTTGTGACAATTAAAGATGACGGCCTTGAATTTGACCCTACCAAAAAGAGAGATCCGGACACAACTTTATCAGCAGAAGAGAGGCCGATAGGAGGATTAGGTGTTTTTTTAATTAAACAATTGATGGATAATGTAGAATATAAAAGGGAGGGAAAAACAAATTACTTAACTTTAACAAAAAACATCTCCCTATGAATACAACTGTGCTTAAATCCGGAGTCTTTACAATAGTAAACATTGAAGGCAGAGTTGATACTACTAATGCCGGAGAATTTGAAAAAGACATAGCAGAAGCTGCTGATAACGGGACAAACATATTAATTCTTAATTGTTCCGGATTGAATTACATAAGCAGTTCGGGACTGAGAGTTTTTCTTATCATACATAAGAGACTGTCGGCAAAAAAAGGGGAGTTAAGGCTTTGCTCATTGCAAACCGGGATAAAAGAGATTTTTGATATCTCCGGGTTTTCTTCAATATTTTCGATCTACCCGGATCAGGAATCGGCAGAAATCGAGTAATCATAGATATTAAAAGAAAGATAAAATAACATTATGGAACTCCTGGAGTCTGTAGTTAACTCATTTAACAACAATCTTATTTTGAACAGTGGTTGGCTCGTTGTTCTTAAAGGGTTGTGGGTTACTGTATTAATTACAGCATTAGGTCTGTTTTTCGGAACTTTAACCGGAGCAATTCTATGTGTTTTAAGGCTATCTGATTCAGGCATTTTAAGAGTTACTGCAAAAACAGTAATAGCCGTTCTCAGAGGTAGTCCCGTACTTCTTTTGCTGATGGTATTTTACTATGTAGTATTTGCAAACAGCAGGATTGATGCAGTTTATATAGCTGTTACAGCTTTTGCCCTAAACAGTGGGGCTCACATAGCCGAAATTATGAGGTCTGCTCTTTCGGCAGTAGATAAAAAACAACTTGAAGCAGCACGAATGCTGGGTTTCTCTAAGTTTAAAGCCTTCAGGGCTATTACACTGCCTCAGGCAGGCATGATAGCAAAACCCGTTTACCAGAATGCCACAATAAACCTCCTTCAGTGGACATCTGTTGTAGGATATGTAACAATAACAGACCTTACACGCACTGTAAATAATATCGGAGCCCGGACAGGCGATCCTTTCTTTGCACTCTTCTTTGGTATTCTAATCTATTTAGGTGTCTCATATCTGATTAATTTTCTTTTTACTTTAAAAATCAGAAAAAGGAGGGCACTATGATACAAACTGTTAATCTTTGTAAGAGCTTTGGAGATCTGTTAATATTTAAAGATCTCAATATTAATGTTCAGAAGGGTGAATGCGTTGCAGTAATAGGGCCATCCGGTACGGGAAAAAGTGTGATGTTCAGAACCATTGCATTACTTGAAAAACCGGATAGCGGTCAAGTACTTATAAATGGGGTAGACATTACCGGGAAAGATGTCAATATTAATAAAGTAAGAGAAAAGCTCGGAATGGTTTACCAGGGGTTTCATCTGTTTTCACATCTCAATGTAATTGATAATATTACTTTGGCTCCGATAAGGGTAAGTAAAATTGGAAAAGCAGAAGCTACAAAAAAAGCGATGGAGCTTCTCTCTATGGTAGGGCTCACCGATAAAGCCACCTCTTTTCCTCACCAGTTATCAGGAGGCCAGCAGCAACGGGTAGCAATAGCAAGATCTCTTGCAATGGATCCTGATATAATTTTGTTTGACGAACCCACATCTGCACTAGACCCTTCAATGACAGGAGAGGTCCTGGCAATTATAAGGAAGCTGGCCCGGAGCGGCCTCACCATGATGATCTCTACCCACGAAATGAATTTTGCGCAGGATGTTGCAAACAGGGTCCTCTATATAGACGAAAAGGGGGTATATGAGCAAGGTACTGCTCAGGAGATATTTCAAAATCCAAAACGAGAGAAGACAAGGATGTTCATTCGCAAACTCAAAGTGTTTAGTTATTCCGTTACTTCACGAGGTTTTGATATGGTGGCAATGAATGTTCAGATTGAACTTTTTTGTCAAAAATATAACATTGATTCCAGAAAGATAAACCATATACAACTTGTTCTGGAGGAGTTGATTATAGAGGTATCAGGTGTAGAAACTAAACAACAATTAAAAATCGACTACACAATTGAACACTCAGAGGAGAGGGACGAGATTTTAATTACATTTAATTACTATGGAGATTTATTGAATCCATTTGAACGATCAGAAGAGAGCGATAATTTAGGAATGGTTCTGATTGAAGGTGTTGCAAAAAAAATTGACCATAAGTATGAAGATGGCCGGAATGCCATATATATTAACATTTAAACCTTTAGAACTATGAAAAACAGAATTTCAGTTTTATTAATTGCCCTTTTGACACTGGGGATAACTTCATGTGGAACTAAAGCAGCAAAAATCGAAACATTAACAGACCTTCAGGGTAAGGTTATCGGAACACTCTCATCAGGAATTTCTGAAGAGGGTAGCAAAGCAATGGTTGCAGCACTTATCGGTGGAGAACCATCTCAGATACTAAGCTATAACCGTGCAATGGATCTTCTTGCGGCATTAAGAAGCGGAAAAATTGACGGGTTTGCATCTCACCAGTTTGCAGCTGATTACATGTTAAAGAGAAATACAGATGTGATGTCAATTCCTGTTCTTGATATTCCAATCGAAGGTCAGGCAATAATGGCTGTTCGTTCAGAAGATACTCAACTCAAAGCGATGCTTGACAGTGCGATTATTATTTTGAAAGAGAGCGGAGTTATAGCTTCTCTTGAAGAGGAGTGGATAACAAATCTGCCGGCTGAGAACGAACCAACTTTCAATGAAATTCCTGAAATAGAGGGGGCTGCAACATATTATGTAGGAGTTTCGGGAGATCTTCCTCCGCTTGATTATGTGGCGGCTGATGGTTTTCCTGCAGGATTTAACGTTGCTCTTCTTAGCGAAATGGGTAAAATTCTGAAAGTTAATTTCAAATTTGTATCACTTGAGACACAAGCCAGATTTACTGCACTTGCAAGCAAAAAAATTGATGTGGTATTCTGCCATTTCCAAAGTTCAAACACAAATTATTTTGACGAGCTTAAAAATGAAGGATGGTTAGCTACAGAACCTTATTTTATTTATAAAGGAGGATGTTTCATAGTTAACAAATGATGCGAATCGTCTGTACTGCAGCTCTGTTAATGCTGCTTTTCTGGAATACTGCACAAGGTCAGGAAGCCACCACAGGTACCCTTGAAGGAAGGGTAACCGAGGAGGCTTCCGGCTCTGTAGCAGGAGCCACTGTGATAGCAATACATATTCCGTCGGGTACAAGATATGCCGCAACATCAAGAGTTGACGGTACATATTCAATTCCGGGAATGAGGGTAGGGGGGCCATACAGGATAAGAGTGAATTATCAGGGTTACGATAATTCTGAATCTTTGGACATGACTATCAGTGTTGGAAATATTACCAGATATGATATTACAATCAGTCAAAAACCAACAGAACTTCCTCCGGGGATTGTGTCAGCAAGCAGAGGTGAATCAGGAACTGTTATTAATAACAGCGAAATTGCCTCCCTTCCGTCAATTTCAAAATTAATAACTGACTTTACCAGACTTGTGCCATATTCGAGAGGCACATACTTTACAGGTAAAGACAACAGAATGAACTCCCTCTCCATAGACGGTTCTGTCTTTGGCAACTCGTTTGGAATAGCGGCTGTTCCCGGGGAGAGAACCGGTGTCGCTCCAATCTCCTTCGAAGCAATAGAGCAGGTAGGAGTTAAAATTACAACACCGGATGTAAGGTATTCGGGTTTTACCGGAGCTGCTGTAAACATGGTTACAAAAAGCGGAACAAATGATTTTAAATCTTCGTTTTATTATAACCTGAGAAATGAATCTATGGTTGGTAAAAGGGCAGCTTCGGCAACATTTAACTCAGGAACATTCAGGTTCAATTTAGGTGGAGTAAATATTTCGGGCCCGATTATTAAAGACCGCCTCTTTTTCTTTGCTGCTCTTGAAGCAGAAGAGTATGTAAGGCCTGCAACACTCTTTAAAGCCAACGATGGGACACAAAACGCCGGTGGCAACATAACCAGAGTACTTAAAGAGGATTTAATGCAACTCAGATCTTTCCTGAAAGATAATTTCGGTTACGATACGGGAGATTGGGAAGGATATGATTTTACTACCGGGGCATTGAGATTTATTACAAAGCTGGATTACAACCTTAACGACAAAAATAAGATCAGTGTAAGATACAACCATCTTA
This sequence comes from Bacteroidales bacterium, assembly GCA_036677745.1. GTDB lineage: Bacteria > Bacteroidota > Bacteroidia > Bacteroidales > UBA932 > Bact-08. The sequence continues at coordinate 126,658 of JAVBVW010000002.1, read as the reverse complement.
ACTCTTCATCTGACCAATTTATTGCCAACTCTGACGCACTGGGTTTCGGATATCGCAGAGGCAGTATAAATTCTCTTAATTTTCAGAATTCAAACTACTCTTTGGTTGAGAACATAAGATCTGTTATAGGAGAGTGGAACAGTACACTCAGCGAGAAATTTGTAAATAACCTGATAATAGGTTACAGGCACCACGACGAAAGCAGAAAAAATCCGGCTAAACTCTTTCCGATGGTAGATATACTCAAAGACGGGGTTACATATACCACCTTTGGCACAGAGCCGTTTTCTCCATATAACGGCCTTACTTATGGTACGTTTCAACTACAGGATAATTTAAATATTTACCTTAAAGATCACTCAATCGTAGCCGGTTTTAATCTGGAGCGATTCAAATCAAGTGACAGCTTTTTCCCCGGAGCTCAAAGCATTTATGTATATAACTCTCTGGATGATTTTTATGAAGATGCCAACGGTTACCTTGCCAATCCCGAACGCACAACTTCCGGTGTAAATCTCAGGAGATTTCAATACCAATACTCCAATATACCCGGATTTGACAAACCCGTTCAAGAACTTAAGGTTTGGTATACAGGGGTATATGTCCAGGATAAGTGGTCTCTGGGCAATAGTGTAAAGCTGACCTTTGGTATAAGAATGGATGTTCCCCTCTTTGAGAATACAGGTTATAAGAATTCTGAGGCAGAACAGCTTATTTTCAGGGATGAGAATGGGAAAGAGGTTAATTATTCAACAGATAAGCTTCCTAACGCCGCTCCTCTATTCTCTCCAAGATTTGGTGCAGAGTGGAATATTTTTGGGGATGAGTCGTTTATAATTAGATTTGGAAGCGGAGTATTTACTGCACAACCACCATACGTTCTTATCTCTAATCAAATTGGGAATAATGGCATTCTTACAGGTTTTGAGTGGCTGGATGGTTCTCCTTCATTTCCTCTTTACAGCCGACCATTTAACCCTTTGACTGATAGGTATAAACCGGCCAATTTGAATGGCTCACCCGCTTTCAGATATAGCCTGGCATTAACAGACCCGGGTTTTAAGTTTCCTCAGATTTTCAGAAATAATATCTCTGTTACCGGTCGGCTTCCTCTTGATATTCTTGCCAATATTGAGTTCATTTACGATAAAGACATAAACGGAATAACCAATATTAATGTCAATCTGCCTCAATCCAACAGCAACTTTACGGGGCCGGATAAAAGAGCTCGCTATACTGCAGGGAGCAGAATCCATCAGAACATATCAAACGCAATTGTCCTGAAAAATACCAATAAGGGAGCTTCTGCAAATGTAATTCTGACTCTCGAGAAAAATGTTAAAGAGAGCTATTTCTGGAAAGCAGGTTACTCTTACGGGAAAACCAGAAATCTTATGGATATAGGGACTGTAGCATACAGCACATGGAGCTACAACCCCCACAGCTCTGATCCTAACAAGCCTGAAAAGGGAATCTCGATGTACTCGCCGGGCCACAGGTATTTTGCTGCTCTTTCGATGAGGGTTAAGAGCTTTAAATTTGGTCCTGCCATGCTCTCTCTTTTCTTTGACTCATATTCAGGAGGAAGGCAAAGCTATATTATTGCCGGTGACCTCAATGGTGATGGTGCAAACAGTAATGATCTTATATATGTGCCTAAAGATCAGTCAGAAATGGACTTTGCTGAATATACCTCCGGAAACCGTACCTATACAGCTTCGGAGCAGAAAGTAGCATGGGATAATTACATTAATCAGGACAAATATCTTAGTAAACGCCGGGGTATGTACGCTGAACGGAACGGAGTAGTACTGCCTATGATTTCACGTCTTGATCTTAGCCTCTCTCAGCAGATAAAGTTGCCTCTATTTGGTAAAGAGAGCAGAATCACAGCCAGAGTGGATGTCCTTAACCTCACTAACCTTATTAATCGCAACTGGGGAGTAAGTAGGACCCTGATCACCACTCAGCCGCTCATCCTTAGCGGAACAGTAGCATATGATGGGGGAGTAAAACCTGTATACACTCTTAGGGCTATAAATAACCAGCTTTTAAACCAATCTTTCATAACCACCGTCACAATAAATGATGTCTTTAGGCTTCAGTTTTCATTAAGATGGGATATTTTATAAGATTGTTTTTTGCATCCAGATAATATCAAAACGAGTATTCTTTTTCAAGATTACATTTTTGAATATTCCACACTCTCTGAATCCAATTTTTTTATGAAAATTCAGACTCTGCTCGTTTAATGATGATATACTTGCAAGAATTTGCCGGATACCCATTTCCCTAGCTTTACTCTCCAACAATTCTAGCGCTTGTTTACCTGCCCCTTTCCCTACCTCGGCAGGAGCTATAAAATAAGATATCTCGGCACTCTCTTTAAAAGTTGAAAATGTGTACTAGCCCCCTAAATAGCTGGACTAAATTATAAAAACAATTTAGTAATAGTTAATTTAGCATTATGAACAGAGAACGCAGATCATTCAGTCCAGAGGATCGTTTATCCATTTTACAGGAAGCCTCCAAAGAGGGGCAAACACAGACCTGTCGTAAGTATAACATTGCACCTTCGTTATTTGCCAGATGGAAGAAAAAATATCTTTCACAGGGTTATGCGGGATTAAAGCCGGCATATAAAAGAGTAGATCCGGCTATACGAGATCTGGAGGAGGAGAATGAACGTTTAAAGAAGATTATAGCCCGGCAAGCACTATAGCTGGAGGTTAAATCGGAACTTCTAAAAAAAACTTCATTCCAAATCAAGACAAGAAGATGATTGTCTCTAATTATCAGGCATCAGCTCCAACAACTGACCTTATTTCCTGGGTTAATCTTCCAAAGAGTAGTTTTTACTACAAGCCATCAGATGGGAAACGAGGAGCAAAACCAAGCGTATTTACCATAAAACAGGATGGCAGTTCTGTTGAAAATATTGTCGTTATTGAAGAGATTAAAGAAATTCTGTCTCAAGAGTTCTGCTGCTATGGTTATCATAATGTTACTGCTGAATTAAGAGATAAAGATTATGTCATTAATGATAAGAAGGTATATAGGTTAATGGATGAGCATAATTTATTGTTGGGTAAGGTTATTCGTTCATCAGGAAAGAGACAATTCGTTCGCCACAGAAAAATTGAAGCAACAAGGCCAATGGAATATCTATGTCTTGATATCAAATATGTTTGGGTCGCTGGAGAGTACAAAAACTACTATTTGCTTACTGTCCTTGATGTTTTCACTCGTATTGCCGTTGAGCAGATCTTTCAAAAAAGTGTAAGGAAGATAGATGTGATAAATGTTTTCCGGCGAATCAACAATAAGTTCGGCATAAATGGAGTTACAATACGCAATGATAATGGTTCCCAGTTTATCGCAAATGATGTTAAACAGTTTTTAAGAGCTGCTGAAGCTAATCAGGAATTTACCCATGTTGCTACTCCGGAAGAAAACAGCTATATAGAGGCTTTTCATAGCATTGTTCAAAGAGAAGTTATTGATAGAAATGAATTTCTAAGTTTTTACGATGCAAAATCAACCGTAGCAGCACATATGGACTGGTATTACAATAGAAGAAGACATTCAATAATTAAGATGACCCCAGCTAAGAAATGGAAGGAATACTTTGGGAGAGAGTTTGGTTTTAACTCAGTTCAGATCAATAATAAAATTGATTATCAGCAGGTTATTGGAAATATAGAAATAAAACCTTATTTTTGTTTACCGGACAAATCTTTTGAAGAAGAAAATTACAAAACCATTTTAAGTTTTAAGTCCAATTAATAGGGGTCTGGTACACAACAACGGTATTCACCTTTAGATGGGATTTGGTCAATCGTTCAGGGACTTTATCTGTGCAATATATCACTAATGAATGTAATTCCATAAAGAGGTACGTTTATCAACGTTTCTTCCTTTCTAAAATCAGACATAGATGTTCTTACTGAGATTTCCGGATGGAATTTTTCCCGGAAACTCTTAAGAGATTTTGCCTTAAGATTTTCTTCGGCCTTTACCTCAACAGGTATAATCTTCCCTTCTGTTTGAATAAGAAAGTCAACTTCAGCAGTCCCCTGTTCTGAACTCCAGTAGAAAACATCTATCCCTCGTGTGCAAAGTAATTGTTGAAGAACATATTGCTCTGTTAGAGCACCTTTGTATTGACCAAAAATATTATTGCCATCAAGCAGTGTAGCTGCATCTAGTCCAGACTTTGCACTTAACAGGCCGATGTCAATCATAAACATCTTAAAAGCACTGATATCTGTAAACCCACCCAATGGAAGAGACGCATTTGAAACTCTGCTTATTTTATAAATCAATCCGGCATCTTCCAGCCACATAATTGCAGTCTCAAACTCTTTTGCCCTTCCGCCACTCTTTACAGCTCCATAAACAAATTTGCGATTTTCCTTCGCCAATTGAGATGGGATTGAATTCCAAACTAGCTTTATCCGTTGTACTACCTCAAGAGGTGGATGCTTCGAGAAATCGTTGTCATACGATTCCAGAATAGAATTTTGGATAGAGCGGACCTCCTTGTAATCATTGTTATGGATGAATGATTTGACCACTTCAGGCATTCCCCCAACAAAATAATATTGTCTTAAAAGCTCTATATAATTACTTTTAAATGCTTTTATCAATTCCCAATCCCTGTTTTTTAAAGTTTCTAGAAGAGAGTCTTTACCCATCGCCAAGATAAATTCATCGAACGAAAGAGGATGTAATTCTAAAAAATCCACCTTACCCACAGGAAAAGAATCTTCTTGGTGGATGGATAAACCAAGAAGAGAGCCTGCTGCTACAATGTGATAATCAGGAGCATCCTCAAAAAAATACTTTAATGACAGCAATCCTCTCTTTACAGTTTGTATTTCATCAAATATGATTAGAGTTGAACCCGGTTTTGGGATTATTCCAGAAATAAGCTGAACGGATCTTAAAATCCGGGGAATGTCAAAGTCCGCCTCAAACAAACCGGCAAGCTGGGTAGATTTTTCAAAATTGATGTAGGCTACTGATTCGTACTCGTTTTTCCCAAACTCTTTCATCAACCAGGTTTTACCCACCTGCCTTGCCCCTTTTATTAGAAGGGGTTTCCGATTAGATTTTCGCTTCCATTCCAATAAACCGGTATATAATTTTCGTTTCATTTTAGATGTTTTTTAACGATTTCTTGCAAAATACATGACGAAAATACGTATTATATCACAATAAAACAAACGAAAAATTGAATATATTTACAAAAAACAAAGGGAAAGTTCTGTTTGGACGCCAATCTACTTATACAGTTAAACGATGTGATTTAAAAATTAGTATTACGCTAGGTAATAATAAAACAAAAAGCAGGTAGAAATACCTGCTTTTATTTTATTCCCAAAAATTTTTATCAGCACACTTTTATAAGCTGTAAACCAGACCGATACTTAAATATGAAATTGAATATCCGGCCTCGGCATAAATACCCCATTTATTATTGAACTGGTAACGAGCACCAACTATTCCGCCGAATGCTAATCCACCAGCTGAAGCATTGCCAGGATCCATTCCATCGCCGTAAAACGTAGAACTTGCAATATTGTATCCTAGCATAAGACCTGCATAGGTGTCAATCTTAGGGACAAGAGGGTAGTGAAATAGCCCCCTCACGCCAATTATGATATGTGAATACTTATACCCAAAAGCACTACCATTTGTCCAAACCCCAATTTCCTCTTTATTGCCATAGTATCCAAGGTATCCACCTAAACCCAGATTTAGCTTCTCTACACCAAAAAGGTTCTGTTTGAACCCCTGATCATAAGATACCTCTACAGGAATTCCGTAGGAGTTAATACCGGCACCTACTCTGATGTGTTTGCTGTTGTTCCCGAAGTGTGAGGGGTTGTTTTGTGCCTCTGCATTGTTAATAAATACAAGTGCAAGCACTGTTAGGATTAAAGTTAGTTTTTTCATCTTTAAATTGATTTTATAATAAGTTGATTTTTGCGATGTGGTTATCAAATTTATGTGTGGCAAAGATATGCTACCACTAATACATGTCAATCAAAATCAGGGGGGACAAAATGTGGACAAAAGCAATTATATACACATAATTGGTCTTGTTAGTAAAATTATTAGTATCATTGCCGCGTTTTTCGATTAACCTATTCTTCTATGCAATTAAGAACAATGCGTTCCGTAATTTCTTTTATTATTCTGTTCTCACTACTTTCCAATACTGTTTCGGGCCGAACACCAAGAGCCGATAGCCTCAAAAATATTCTGTCAAATCACATAAAAGAAGATACAGCAAAAGTAAACTTGCTAAATCAAATCGCCTATTTGACTTATTCAAGCGATGCAGAGAATACATTTAAATATGCAAATGAGGCTTATGAACTTGCAAAAGAACTTGGGTATTCAAAAGGTCTGGCAGAAAGTTTATGGTTGCAGGGAATATTCTATGGCCAAAAAGACCCGGAAAAAGCCCTTTGTTTATTTAAGGATGCTCTTGAGATAGCTCTGAAAATCGATTGCAAACAGAGTAAAGGCAAATATACAAATGCCATTGGTACTGTTTACGGGGCAATAGGATGTGATTCTGTTGCGATTGTTTATTTTAATGAAGCCATTAATATTGCAAGAGAAAGCGATAGTCCAAATGAGGCAGGCAAGTATATCATTAATCTTTCTCAGGCATACAGACGAATGGGTAAAGTTGATCAAGCCACAAAAGGATTCAACGAAGCTCTCGGAATTTTAAATGCTGCCGGTGATAAAAATAGTGTTGCAACATGCTATAATTCATTGGGTAATATCTATACAACCCATGGAAATTACCCATTAGCACTGGAGTGTTTTCATAATGCTCTTAAAATTCGCGAAGAGATGCAGGATGTTAGCGCTATTACCAAAAGTTTAGTTAGTATTGGAAGTATCTATTATTCCCAGAAAAAGTATGAAAGTGCTCTGGAATATAATCTTAGAGCAGCGGAATTGGCAGAAGATTCCAACGATAATCACTCACTCGCTGGCAGTTTGCTTAATATCGGTCTAATTTATATGCAGACAGATGACCAACGTGCTCTGGAGTATTTCAGGAGAGCACTTGAGATTAGCGAAAATCTAAAAATAATTCCCCTTAGGATAGCCGTTCTCCTTAACATCGGACAACTCTACCACAATCAGTCGGAATACGAAAATGCTTTGGAGAACTTTACAGAAGCACTTGAATTATCTGAGGCCGTAAGAAATCTATCTTCAATCAGCTTTGCAAAAATGCAGATTGCTAAGTTATATCTGATTAGAAAGGAGTTTCCGAAAGCATTGGATTATGCCAACAGCAGTCTCGGGATTGCAAAAAACCTTAAACTTATCGAGGTCGAAAAAGATTTACATAAAATTCTTTTGGAGGTGAACGCAGCTAACGGCAACTATAAAAATGCTTATTATCACAGTATACTTTATAAGCAACTAACCGATAGTCTGTTTAATGAAAACAATATAAGACAGATAACCGAGCTTGAGTTTACCTATAAATTTGAGAAGGAAAAACAGGCCATTGCTCTGGAGCAACAAAGGAAAGATGAGGTAGAGGCTGCCGGGAGAAAACTTCAGCGTACTATTATTATAACTCTTTCTGTCTGTTTCTTGCTTGTATCATTACTGGCAATTTATATACACCGCCTTTATAGTTTGAATAAGAAAGCAAACAGGGCTATCCGAAAGATTGAGCATGAGAGAAACAAATTACTTGAACTAGAGCTGGAACGCACTAGTCAGGAGTTGGAAGAGAATCAAAAGTCCCTTACAGCATCATCACTAAAGCTTATTCAGAAATCAGAAAGGGATGCCGAAACTGTCAGAAAACTAGAGTCTGTTTTGGAGACTACATCTCCCGAGGGTAATAAGGTGATTCTTGGGATTATTTCGAACTTTAAGCGAATTTCCCGAAGTTCTAACTGGAATGAGTTTGAATTACTGTTCCAGAAGGTGCACAAATCATTTTACGATAAGCTTAACGAAAACTTTCCCGATCTCACAGCAAACGAACGCAAACTTTGCGCCTTCCTCAAGCTCAATATGAGCAGCAAGGATATTGCCAATATAACCTTCCAGTCTGAGGAGGCTCTTAAAAAGGCCCGCCAACGCCTACGCCAGAAGTTGGGCATCGACCGCGACACCAACCTGGTGGTCTTTTTGCAGAACATCTGATTTTAAGTGTTTGCGTAAGTGGCAGTGTATTAGTTGTATGCAAGATTGGATTATTCTTTTAAGGATTGTTGATTTTGCAGTTGTTTATAATACAAGCGATTATGGGAGAACTTAAAAATTCAAGAAAAGAGTATTACCTTTTAAAGCGCACATATAATTCTAAATTGAATTTTTGATAGTATATTTCGGGTATAATCACAATTATAACGGCTATGAAAACTTTTATCAAAGGGATGTTTCTGCTGTTTGTTATGGCATTTGCCACTCCAAATTATCTGTCAGCAAACAATTTAAATGAGCCAAACAGGGCCAGAATGGACTCTCTTCTTCCCGTCAGAGGGTTCTGTATCGCTTTGCCAACCCCCGACCGGGTTGATGAATTTGTGCACTTTATTGATACCGAGCTAGCTCCAAGGGGCGTGAACACATTAGTATTACGGGTAGAGTATAAATACAAGTGGAAAAGCAGACCGGAGCTTATCGACACTCTTGCACTCTCTAAAAGGGAGGTGAAAAAGATTTTAAAGATGTGCCGTAAGCACGATATTAAGATGATTCCGCTGATTGACCTGCTTGGTCACCAATCGGGCCGCAACGGCTTAGGGATGTTACTAAAGGTTTATCCCCAATTTGAGGAGACTCCTATGGAGTTTGGTAATGATCCGGCAAGATTGCCGATGAATGGTTTTAATATGCGGAGTTATTGCCCAAACCACCCGGATGTTCACAATGTTGTATTTGATGTTGTGGATGAGATCTGTGATGTTTTTGAGTCGGATGTATTTCATGCCGGTATGGACGAAGTGTTTGATATTGCTAATGACAAATGTCCTAGGTGTGCAGGAAAGGATAAGGCAGAGTTATTTGCCGAAGAGGTGTGGACAATACGTAACCACTTGGCCTCCAATGGGAGGAAGATGTGGATGTGGGGAGACAGGTTGCTTGACGGAAGAACAATAGGCCTTGGCAGGTGGGAGGGGAGCTACAACAATACCCACAGAGCTATCGATATGATTCCAAAAGATGTGACAATCTGCGACTGGCACTACGAGAGAGCCGATCTTACAGCAGCTCTTTTTGCAATGAAGGGGCTTGATGTAATGACATGTCCTTTTAGAAATCCAAACTCAGCGGTTATGCAGGCCGAGGATATGGTTAGGTTTCGCCAGAATTCGGCAAGAGTGATGAAAGAGAGATTCCGGGGGGTATTGCATACAGTATGGTCAGGAACCGGAGTGTTCCTTGATGGTTTTTACGGCAGAACCCCTGTAGACAAAAATACAGACGAGCGTACACCTTGGGAGGCCTTCCGTCGCATGTACGGCAGAATAGCGGAATTTTAATATTCTACTGATATTGTATGCGTTCTGCAAGTTGAAGGAAATAGTCGTTAGACCAAATCTCCAGTTCGCCCGGGTTTTGTACAAACGGCATTACGTCTCGCCTGACCAAATTTATATCAGCAGTGTTTAGTTTATCAAATAACATAGCTCTGAAATCGCTCCTGCCGACATCTATGCCATTGAACTCTTTAGCCCGAGCCTGGAAGTGTTCAAAGCCAAGAGGCGTGCCTTTCCTTATATACCACTCGAAATCGTACCAATCCCTACCTTTGACACGATTTTTATAGTTTCTGAATATCAGAGCATGCATCTTCCCCGCAAAAAGATCCGGTAGGGAAAAGCAACGCGTCATAAATGAAAAAGGCATAAGTGACAACCTCTGTTCGGTTGAAAAAAACAGAGGAGGGTTTGTATCGACTTCTATCTTTATCTTTACCTCTTTCTCTGTTTTAAAGCTAAGGTCATACAATTCAGTATTGTCCTTGAGAAAAGCAGATTCTACCTTAGTTTGGAATTTCTTGTCCTTCTTAGTAATCAATACATCTCGCCCCGATGCCTTAAACTCCTGGATGATTGAAGGGAAAAAACTTTCGAGACTGAACTCTATGTTTTTTTCAACAAGTGAAAAATCCAAATCCTCGGAAAATCGAGGCAAACTGTGAAATATGCGCAAACAAGTGCCTCCATAAAACGCAGCCTTATCAAAAAAACCTCCCCGATATAGCCCGGCAAGAGCTATCTCCTGCATAACTTCCTGTGTGGCATTTCTCTTTTGTTCGATGGTCTTTATATCGTACCGGCTGAGCATCTGGTCAAATATCGTCATCTGGATAACAGTTTTAGTATTAATTCAAGTGTCTTTTTCTTCTTTCCTGCAGCGGCACATTGTTCTATAATGCTTCTGTCCATCAATGCAAATGCCGATGGGTCCAGGCGCAAATTCTGTTCTAAGTATATTTGGACGGCATTCATAGACTGAAAATTTAGGTGCGGAGTTGAAACAATTAAATCGCACAGGGCTTTTTCGGGCGATGCTATTAAGAATGTATATTTATTCTCAACCGTTTTTTGAACTATGCCTATGGAATAATAGTTTTCATTAAAAGAAATATACTGAAATTCAGCAATACTGTTTTCAAAATTTTTAGAACGGTTGGTAGTAGCTGACCGAATGGTAAAAACCTGCTCAGGAATTATACCATAGTAACGCAACGCACTCTCCATTGATACATAAGAGGGTCCATATAGATGATTGGCTATCAACTCTACAGAGAGCAACTCTCCTGAGACTTCGGGTGAAACCACATACATCCCCTTCTTTAACCTTATAAGATTGCCTTTGTTTTCTAGCGATGCAATCTTGTTCTTTGGAAACTTATATTTTAAAAACTGAGTCCTTAGAACAGAGTAGTCAACAGGTATCACCCCTAGTTGTTTTAATACTTTCATTGCAGGTACTTATAATGCTATTATTGCAAATATATAAATAATTGCTAAGATAGTTGAAAAAAAAGATGCTATGTATGCAAAAAATAATAATTTGGAGTTAATTAAACCATTTCCCGGATATAGCATCATAGGTTCCATCCTGCTTTGCTGCATCAAGAGCCTGTTGCCATTTTAAAACTGTATCTGTGGAGGTGTTTTTTGAAAACGCAATGTAAAAATCAGATGACATAAGCTGAAATGCAGGTTCCACCTGATTATACTGATAATTCATAGACCTGAGTATAGAAGGGAATGTAATATTTGTGCATACAAAAGCATCAATTTCTCCATTCATTAGCTTCCTGGTCATTAATTCAGGATCACTTGCGGTTACAAGGTTGGTAAATCCCAAACCCCTGAGATGCTGGTCAGAAAACCAAGAACTGACTGTGCCCACAGAGCTCAGGGAGCGAGCCTCATCAATTGACTGGATCGTGATACCCGAACCGGCCCTAACATAAAAATAGGTAACATTACTACCTATCGGTCCTACCCATTGAAAAAGGTTTTCCCGCTGTTCAGTGCGATCCATTGTGAACAGACAGAAATTGGGATTGAGCAGTGCAAGATCATAGGCATTGCTCCAAAGCGATACTTTTATCGGATAATAGGATTGATTTCGTTTCATAATTTCCAAAACTACATCAGTCCCGAATCCTGTGATATCTCCTGTATTGTTTCGATAAGTCAATGGGGGATATTGTTCTGTATAGACTTGAATTATATCGGGTGGATTGGCCGACTGCATATAAATTTGGTAGAGCTGTTTTAAGACCCCGTTTTGCTTAGATTTATCAATTCCCTTTTGGAATTTTTCAACCACCATATCTGGAACTGCATTATTAAATGCAAAGTAAACCAGATCGGTGCGAAAGGTCAGTTTGTTGGTAATATTGTAAATAGACTTACCCATGGTATTGAGGGCAGCCTCAGCAGTAATCTTGTCTGAAGGGAACAGTGTTATTTCTCCCGAAAGTAGCTTGCTAAATGCATCTTGGTTATTCTCACAGTAAACCAGATTACTAAATCCCTCGCTAACAAGATGCTGTGTTATTGCATAATCGGATAATACACCTATGCCGGCAACATTACGTGCATCGTCTAATGATGACAGTTCAACTGGATTTTGTGATGAAGAGTAAAAATTCCAGTCTAAAGAGGCATACGGCCCCGCCCATTTGAACAATGATTTTCTTTCGGCATTAAGAACAGTGGAATATAGCACGGCATGTTCATTTGCGAGCGCTTCTGCATAAGCTTGATCCCATGAAAGAACTTCAGAAGAAAATGAAATACCTATATCATTGCAAATCTCTTTTAATAAATCGGGACCCAACCCCTTTAACACACCATTCTCTACATAATTTAAAGGTTTGTAGTCTTCTGTTATGAATTCAAGATGATAAGAATCCTCTGTATCAAGATCTTTGTTGCATCCAATTATTGTTGTTAGGGTAGCCACCGAAAATAAAACGAACAGAAATTTCCTAAAGATAAAATTTGTAAATTTTAAAAAATTATTTGCCATCATATAGTTTAAATTTTAAGTAAAAGTCTGTTCAAACATTCATTTTCGTCCGATGAAGGTAGTAATAATCTTGTAAATATCACAATCAGAATTTGTTCATAGGTCAGGTCCCCGGAAAAACGGACATATTTTCATTCGACATTATCATTGGTTGACTTTCGTCAGAGCTATGGGGCAAATTGGTGCTAATCAAATCTCTTTTTTCTATCTTTGCAATAACAAAATGTTATTGATTATGGATTTTAGATTAGCTGTATTTGTTTCAGTGGCACGCCACTTGAATTTTACTCGTGCTGCAGATGAAATGCGTATCTCTCAACCGGCTATTTCGCGCCATATTAAGGAACTGGAATCTGCATATAGTATCCAACTTTTTGAACGCTTAAACAGTAAGATCAGACTTACTGAGGCTGGAGAAATTTTTCTTAAGCATGCAGAGAATATTTTAGTTAGCTATAAAGCTCTTCGGCTTGAAATGAACTTGCTGACTGGTAATTTTACAGGGGAATTACGTGTGGGGGCCAGTACGACCATTGCACAATATTTCTTGCCACCCATTATTGCTAAATTTATTTCGATGTTTCCGGATGTTCGGTTAACTATCACTTCGGGTAATACTGAGCAGATAGAGCAGGCTTTGGAGGATCATAAAATCGATCTTGGACTTATCGAAGGTCGTCATCGGAAACATTCTTTAAAATACACTTCGTTTGAGAAGGATGAGTTAGTTTTGGTGACAAGCGTACAAAACCGAATCAGCGAAGAGATTACTTTAGGAGAGCTAAAATTGCTCCCGCTCGTGTTGCGTGAAGCTGGTTCAGGAACACTGGAGGTAATCGAAGAAGCTCTTGCTATGAATAATCTAAAGCTTTCTCAGTTAAATGTATTGCTTCAACTAGGAAGTACAGAAAGTATAAAACTTTTCCTTGAGAACAGTCCCTCAGTTTTTGCGATAGTATCAATAACAGCAGTAACCAAAGAGCTGATGAATAATACTCTAAAAGTGGTTGAGGTTACCGGATTGGAACTGCAACGTGAGTTTGCAATGGTGGTTTCACAGGGGATACATGACGAAATACAGGAGCGTTTTATGAATTTTCTTATTCACTCATTATAACAAATTGTTATTGCTTATAAAAATCTTGTATTGGTGAAAGTAGTAACACTAGCGTAGTTTTGCATCATAAAAATTGATCGTAATGCTACGTTTTCTTTATATCACACTATTTATTGTATCTGCTTTTATTTCACCTGCAACTGCTCTGTTCGGTGGAATTGTATTAGCACTAACATTAAAAAATCCATATCCGAAACTTTCCAAAAATGTATCAAAATACTTACTTCAGACGGCGGTGGTGGGGCTAGGCTTTGGTATGAATCTGCATAAATCACTTGAAGCAGGACGTGACGGCATGATGTTCACGATTATTTCTGTAACAGGAGTTATGGTAATCGGATATTTCATCGGAAGATTAATGAAATTGTCGCCAAGGCTTTCTCATCTCGTATCGTCTGGAACGGCCATCTGCGGAGGGAGTGCCATTGCAGTCATAGCACCGGTAGTAGGTGCAGATGAAAATGAAACATCTATGTCGTTGGCTGTAATATTCACACTCAACGCAATAGCATTATTTATTTTTCCACCAATTGGACGTGCGTTGAATTTATCTCAAGATCAGTTTGGACTATGGTCAGCAATAGCTATTCACGATACAAGCTCAGTGGTGGGAGCTGGAGCTACTTACGGAGCTCAGGCTCTTGCAGTTGCTACTACTATAAAGCTGACTCGTGCACTATGGATCATTCCGCTATCGCTGGTCTCAATGTTTTTTTTTCGTGAAAATGGTGCTAAGATGATTCATATTCCATGGTTTATCTTCCTGTTTATTTTGGCAATGCTAGTGAATACTTACTTAGATATTCCGAATGGTTTAGCACGCACCATTTCGATAGTGTCTCATAAAATGCTATCGGTAACTCTTTTTCTAATAGGCAGTTCGCTCTCAATTAATGCAATTAAATCTGTTGGTGTAAAACCAGTAATACTTGGAATAGTGCTTTGGTTATTAATCTCTTTCACAACACTTTTGGTAATACTATAAAATGGATATAAAACACATACTTAGTGCTTTTTTTGCATTCCTTGTACTGATAAATCCACTGCAAAAATTATTTGTAGTGATGTCATTACAGGAAGCATATTCCCGTGACGAACTATCTAAAATCATCAATTGTTCTAATAGAACGGCGTTGGAGGTACTTGTAGTTTTCCTGTTTGCAGGAGAAATTGTAATGAATTACGTTTTTAACCTTCAGATATATGCCTTTCAGGTCACTTGTGGATTTGTTTTACTATATAATGGTTTTATGGGATTACATAAAGGAGTCTTTTTGACATTTGATGGTAAAACTCCCGTAGAAGATATTATAACCGTGCCTATAGCTGTACCGATGATTGCCGGACCAGCGACCATAACAGCGGCCGTTTCAATGCCCTCTGTTTACGGCACAGGGATTGCTCTAAGCGCTATAACAACAGCAATCACAATAAACTGGATCATAATGCGTTATGCTGCTCCCATTACCACACTCTTAACACGATACAATATACTAATGCCGCTAATCCGTATTACGGGATTGATCGTTGCTGCAATCGGAATGCAGATGATATTCAGCGGAGTAAAGACTTTCATTACGCTTCTCTAATTTTAGTATAAATAAAGCCTTTGATAATTAAACTTATTTAATGCAAAATGAAGTTGTTGATTAACAATAAACAATATAAAAAAGTACAAACATCCTAACCATCCTTAAGGGGTATAAGGTTGATAATAAAATTTGTCATACGAGTCACTGCCATTTGTTTAGGGATTTCGATTTTTTGCTAGATTTTTTACTGGCTGTAAAAATCTGCGCAGTAAAAAAATTCCAAGGTAGCAGAAGTGCAAATAAATGAACAGCAATCCATAATTAGCATTAAGTTTGGATGTTGTTAATATATTTTAAGGATGCATCAGAGTAATTCGAAAAAATTCATAAATTTGTTCTAGAAGTGTAAAAGTTTTATTCGCACCCCTTTTACTGGTTTCATGCTTCAACAATACCCCCCCCCTTTGAGAATCGCTTAATAAATATAAATTTAAACATATAACATGAAATCTGTTAAAATAATTTTCACGCTCGTGTTAGCGTTACTTTTCTTCAATTGTTGCGTTAAAGATGATTTAAATAACTCTGCAACATTAGATATTTCCGGGATTGAGTTTATTCCCAATGTTTTTTCTGAAAACGGCAAAGTAGTTGGAGTCGATGCAGACATTGCTTCCCAGGCGATACAAAACGCAGGAATTAATTCTAAATTCAGTATTTCCAATTCGTGGCAAGACGCCTATAATGCTACTTTAGCAGGAACCAACAAAGCTCTTTTGACCGTTTCATATACCCCGGAAAGGGCAGATCTTTTTAAATGGGCAGGTCCCACAAGTCAGGGAATTTACGGTATATTTGAAAAAGGACGTTCGGACTTCATCTTTCCCCTTCCAATAGATGAGTGCAAAAAACTATCACAAATTGCTGTTGTTAGAGGCTGGTCGGAGACAACAACACTTGAAGACTTGGGTTTTACAAACTTAGTTTATTACAATACCTACAATGAGGCATTAAATGCTTTCATGAATAATCAAATCAAATACATTTCTAGTGATTTCTATCATTTAACCTCAACACTTCCTATAGGTTATTATTTAGAAAATGTCAATGCAGTAACACGATACCGTACTGTTTATTATTACATAGCCTTTTCAAAAGATGTTAGCGATGCTGTTGTCAGCAGGGTTCAGGGAGAAATTGAGAATTTGATTAAAAATAACAGCACCGGATCAATCATCCGAAAGTATATTCCAAGAATGATTGACAATTTCGTGGCCGGTACTATTCAGCTTTTTACCGAATACTCGCCTCCCAGCAGTTATTCAATCGGAGAAGGTACATCATATGATGTAAAAGGTTCCTCCATAGATATGCTAAATGTTATCATGGAAAGAACAGGGTACATAAACAAAATCAATCTAACCCAGTGGAATGATGGTTATGAAATAGCACAATATCTGCCAAACAGTGCAATATTTGCCACTGCCCGTACACCGGAGCGTGAAAATAAATTTCAATGGGTTGGTCCGATCTCTACAAACAGAACATACTTCTACACCCTCTCCGGTTCCGGGCTACAAGTTCAAACGATTCAACAAGCTAAGGCGCTTGAATCCATAGGCACACCCAATGGATGGTTCACACATGAATTCCTCTTGAACAATAACTTTAATAACATCAATGCGACAGCGCTTACATCTGAGGATGCGTTTAATCAGCTTGTAAATGGAGAAGTAAAGGCTATTCTGTTGCCCGAAATTGATTTGAAATGGCTTGCAGAGACAAACGAGATTCCGCTCAGCAACATCACACAACATATGCAAGCAATGGATTATAATAGCTATATCGCTTTTTCACCGAGCACTCCAAGAAGTACCGTACAACTTTGGCAAAACATTCTGGATCAAATGAAGAGTGACGGCACATTTTCCACCATATGGAACAAATGGCATAATGGCGTACCAATGCCTTAAAACTACTTTGGAAAAAGAATTGTGGCTCAAAATGGCGCAAATTGAGAAAAAGAAAACCCTAATTGACAGACAATCAATTAGGGTTTTTAAGTGCCCAAGAGGGGCTAATTTACCAGGCTTGGCTATATTTGTAAAAAAACAACATAGTATGACTTTCGAAGAAATTGTAAATTACCGACGTTCTGTAAGATTATACAAAGATACCCACATAGATCCGGAGAAAGTAAGAAATTGCTTAAAACTGGCATCGCTCTCTCCCAACAGTTCTAATATGCAGATGTGGGAATTCTACCACATTACCAACCCGGAAACACTCAAAAAACTTGCGGTGGCATGTCTGAACCACAAACAGCAACATCGGCACAGCAGATGGTTGTATTTGTTACCAGACAGGATCTCTACAGAAAAAGGGCAAAGCAGCTCATTGAACTCGAAACGCGGAATGTTCTCAAAAATAGCCCAAAAGTGAAACAGGAAAAAAGGATAAAAACCTGGAAGATGTACTATGGATATGTAATGCCATTCCTCTATTCACGTTTTCTGGGAATCTTTGGCATAATCCGCAAAATCCTGGTCGGCCTCATAGGCCTCTTCAGGCCAATCACATACCAGGTTTCCGAGGCAGACACCCGAGTTGTCGTCCACAAAACCTGTGCTCTGGCTGCACAAACATTCATGCTCGCCATGGCTGCCGAAGGTTACGACACCTGCCCGATGGAGGGGTTTGACAGCATCAGGGTAAGGCGGATGCTGAAACTTCCCGCCGGCGCAGGAATCAATATGATCATATCATGTGGAATACGTGCAGAAGGTGGAGTCTGGGGTGACCGGATGCGTGTTCCATTCGACGAAGTTTACAAACAAATCTAAAATTACTTATGGTGTAATAAGTAGTAAACAGCAATATAGACACGCGCTCGGAGTTAAGCTTTGGCATAGTATTGCCATAAAATTTAGAATAGAACCTATAAAGTAAAAGAGGATGACATTTAAGTCACCCTCTTTTTCCAGTACCCGGAGCCGGGATCGAACCGGCACAGCCTTGCGGCCACTGGTGTTTGAGACCAGCGCGTCTACCGATTCCGCCATCCGGGCATTATTTTTTCGGTAAACAAGGAGTGCAAAAGTAGCTAAATTTTTTTAAAAACAAGAACCTGTGCAGCAGAAAGTATGAGCTTTCCGGTGCACAGGTTTTGATTATTTTTTAGCAACCTGAATTTTGAGTTGCAACTTCTCTCCTTTGCTCAGTATTAACTGATGTGTTGTGGAGTCTTATCGTACTTATGTTGCTCTAAGTCATAACTTCTCTCCATTACTCAGTTTTATCTGATTTGCAGTGGAGCATTATCTGAATTGCTACAGGGTTATTATTGTGCTTAAGTTGCGTTGTGTCAAAATTTGCTTAAAAAATTTGCGGTTACAGTTTTACAAGAACAGGTTTGCCAAGTCCAAGTTTCTCCAGAGGCTTCAGCTGAGTGCGGGCATCACCTACAACAATAAATACCATATCGTTTGTATTAAAGTTTTTGGTTATAACCTCAACAGCCTGTTCAAGTGTCATCTCATTAAGAATCTTCTCCTGATTTTTTACATAGTCAAATGGCATATTGTACTGTGAGACATTGTAAAGAACTCTTACAAGTGAACCTAGAGTCTCAAATGAAGATGCCATTGAACGTGTAAGTGAGTTCTTGGTGTCAGCAAGTAACTCTTCGTTAAAGGTGCTTTTGTAGTTTCCAATCAGATCGTTGAATATAGCAACAGCTTCGGCTGTTGTGGTAGCCTGAACACTCGATGATGCTGTGAAGTTGTTATAAAACTTACCTGTCTCAAATGTCGAAGATGCACCATATGTGAACCCTCTTTGCAGACGTAATACATCAAACAACATTCCTTGTGAACCTGAGCCAAGTTTGTAGTTGGTAAGGAACCATGGGTAAAAATCAGGGTTGCCGTAATCCATACCGGGTTTACTTACATAAATCATAGATTGTGGTGATCCGGGGTTATCAACAAAGTAGATCTGACCTGTTTTAGCAGGTATGCCTTGTACAGGTTCAGGAATCACAACATCTGCAGCAGCCCAGTTCTGTGCAAGAGAGGCAAGTGCAGCCTCACTACCGGCAAGGTCAATTGCTCCAGCTATATTCATGGTTGCAATTGAAGGCGAGAAGTTTGCAGCGTAAAATGCCTTTAAATCTTCCAAGGTAATGTTGTCTATGCTTTCGGGTGTTCCAAGGTGCGAAACAGCAAAAGTTCCATCCTGACCGTAAAGGAGAATATCGCGTGTTTTGCGTGCAATGCTTCTTGGGTCTGCAGAGGCCTGGCGGAGAGCCATTTTTGTCTCCTGTTTGACTCTTGCAAACGCCTGTTCGTCAAATCTTGGTTTTAGTATCATCTCCTCTGTTAGTGCCATAACCTCGGTAAAGTTTTTTGCAAGTGCTGTACCATATATATCCATTCCCTCGATGTCGGATGAGATTGAGATTCTGGCTCCCAGAAGACCCATTGCACTCTCCAACTCTTCAGCTGTTTTAAGTGCTGTACCCTCGTTCATAAGACGGGCATTAAGATATGCAAGACCTTTTTTATCTGCCGGATCAAGAAGTGAACCGCCTTTAATGCTGATTGTAAACTGAATAACAGGTAGCTCGTTTTGGGTAATTCCATAAACCTCCATGCCGTTTGCAAGTTTAGATTTCCATATTTCCGGTATTGAGATTGATGGGGTATTAGGCATATAGTCTGGTTCTACAGAGCGGTCGATTGCAGAAGGAGTTCTTTCATACTCATCGTCAACAATTTTACCTCCCTGAGATTTTAGTTGCTGATCTTCTACTCTCTCCATTGATACTTCGGCCATTTTTGAATCAGTAATTGCCAGAGCTGTCTGACCTTTAGGGACAACGCTAAGTACAAGATGATTTTTACCCTTGAAATATTTTTCATAAACCGCCTTAACATCTTCTGCAGTAACTTTCTGGAACATCTCGAGCTCTTTAAGTGATTTGTCCGGAGTACCTCCAAACTCTTTATCGCGTGCCATCATCAGGGCTTTACCCATAACACTGCTAAGTCGGTTTAAAAGATTAACCTCTTGCATGACCTTAAGCTTCTGCAGCTCCTGTTCATTCACACCCTCAGCTTCAAATCTCGCAAATGCCTCATCAATAGCCGAATAAACATCATTGAGATTTACACCGTCAAAGGTTCTTGCAGATATCATTGCCTGACCTGCTACCTCCCTGGACATGCTGAATGCATTCACCATTGGTGCCAGCCTCTTCTCCTCTACGATAACTTTATAAAGTGGAGATGTTTTGCTGCCAGCGAAAAGTGAAGTGAATGCCGACAATGCGTAAGAGTCAGGATGATACTGCTCAACTGTCGGATAGGTTACAGAAATCTGTGGGAGTTTGGCGTAGGCATCTTCCCACATTATTTTCTTGGTGTTTTCCAGCACTGCCGGAGCAGGTTGTGGCTTTTCTACAGGTTCGCCGGCAGGTATTTCTGCAAAATATTTATTTATAAGCTCTTTAGCAAGGTTGACATCAAAGTCGCCGGTAAGAACCAGAGTTGCATTATTTGGAACATAGTATTTACGGTAGAACTCTTTAACATCTTCAATAGTTGCACTGCGGAGATCGGCAATTTCGCCGATGGTAGTCCAGCTGTATGGGTGTCCCTCAGGAAAGAGCTCTTTTGCCATGATAATGCTCGATTGCCCGTAAGGCTGACTGTCGTAGTTCTGACGTTTCTCGTTTGATACAATATCTATCTCTCTTTCAAGACCTCCCTGGGTAACAGTGTTTATAAAATACCCCATTCTGTCTGACTCCATCCAAAGTATCTTCTCAAGAGCATCGCGTGGAACTGCTTCGTAATAGTTGGTTCCGTCTGTATTGGTAGATCCGTTAAACGTACCTCCCATTTTGGCGATTCTCTGGAAAAATGCATTTCTTGGCAGATTTTCTGATCTCTGGAAAAGCATATGCTCAAAGAAGTGAGCAAATCCGGTTTTGCCCGGTTTTTCACGACCCGATCCCACATGATACTGAATTGCGAGGGCTACAATAGGGTCTGAATGGTCCTGGTGCAGAACAACCTTGAGTCCGTTGTCAAGGGTGTATTGTTCGTAGGCGATATTTACGCCCGTCTCTTTTGGTGTACATGAGTACAGTGCCAAGAGAATTACCGGCAACAATAGTGTGCGGAATAATTTTTTCATAGAATTTTTGATTAGGTTGAGTATTTAAGATGATATATTTAGATGTTTTTATTGCTCTAAGGTTTAAAATTAAAAACGGAAAATAAAGTTAAAAAATTTGGATGATATATAAAGATTTCGTTTACCTTTGTTCCGTTCAAAGCTAAGGGAACTCCGTGAGAACCGGAGACAGTACCCGCTGCTGTGATGCTTACCCGAACGGGTTGTCCGCATTCAAAGCCACTGCCGTAAAAAGGCGGGAAGGTGACGGACATAAAAGCTAAGTCAGAAGACCTGCTTGGAATTATTTATTAACAATCGGACTTTCGGGAGATAGGGCGCGATGCACAAAGTGTTTGCATTATTAATTATTTTGTTTTTGTCTGTTTCAGGTTTGATTCCTGTTGCAGATAACACTCTTTCTGCTCAGAGCAGAGTTGATTCTACACTAAGGGTGAGGCTTGATTCTGTGACTATTACAACAGAAACAAGAAGAGCTCCTATGGCGGGTAAGATTTTTGCTGTTGGCTCTAATGTTATTTCTGCCTCATCTTTGTCTCTGGAGCAAGCGGCAATGAGTTCCCTGGCCGATTACTTTAAAGCAGAAAGTGCGGTCTATCTCAAGGAGTACGGTAAGGGGATGTCTTCTTTTATCTCTGTAAGGGGTACATCATCTTCACATACAACTGTTTTATGGAATAGTATGAGTTTGGCTATTCCTACTATGGGGCAGACAGATCTTTCACACGTACCAGTCTATTTCTTTGACAGAATGGATCTTCACATTGGTGGAAATTCGACAATATACGGAGACGGCAGTATCGGAGGCAATATTTCGCTAGGCACTTCGCCCCGATGGAAAGAGGGTGTAAACGGAGACGTTACAATTTCCGCAGGGAGTTTTTCAACCATCTTTACAGGTGCTACAGTCAGATACGCAAACAGCAAAACAGAGAGCAGAACAAGCATATACAGGGCATCTGCAATTAACAGATTTACATTTGAGAATAACACAAAAGTTGGTAAACCAACTGAATACCTGAATAATTCAGGATATGAAAATTATGGTGTACTCCAGGAAGTTTACAGAAAAGTCGGAAAAACCTCACTTTTAAACTTTAACCTCTGGTATCTCGACTTTAACAGGGAGATTCAGCCCTCTGTAGCACTAAATGACAGGCCGGAGACATATGCATCGATATTTGATAAAAATTTCAGAACATCTCTCTCTTACAGTGGATTAAAGTCTGATTTTTCATTTGCGGCAAGGTTGTCCTATGCATATGATAATGAAACATATCAAGAAGATATTATTGCAGCTTCACGAATTCTGGCATCTACTGAGGCCGGGTATTCGACTGCATCAGGAAAACTAAGCTTTAAAGGTGGTATTTCTGCAGAGCATATCGCTCCTCAGGTGGACTCTTACGCAGACTCTGTTACAGAACAGCGGACATCACTCTACATACTTGTAAAGGCGGCTCCGATAGAAAAATTAATCCTCTCTGCAGGCTTGAGATATGGTAAAGTTACACGAAGCGAAGTGCCTCTGATGCCTTCATTTGATATCCTTTATATACCATTAAAAACAAATAACACACAGTTGTCTCTCAGGGCAGCCGCCTCGGCAGGAAGTAAAGTGCCATCGCTTAATGACAGGTACTGGGGGGGAGTACACTCATACCTTAAGAGCGAAACTTCCAAAACTGCAGAGGGGGGATTTAACCTCTCCTGGTTCCGGGGCAGAAGATCGCTTGATCTGTTTGTGACTGCATACGCAAGCGAAGTCAATGACTGGATAAGGTGGCTCCCTGCGGGAAGTGTGTGGAGACCTCAAAATGTGCCTGAAGTAAGATCTGCAGGAGGTGAGGCAGGAGTGATGATTGCTGCAGGAGCAGGCGATTGGGGGCTGAGAACGGGGTTCAATTACAACCTTACAGATGTGGTTATGAGAAAGAGCCTTAGAGCAGAGGATCCCTCTGTCGGACATCAGCTTGCATATCAGCCAAAACACTCATGGAGAGCATCTTTTACTGCTGATAAAGATCCTTTTTCGCTTTTTATAAGGGTTGCTTACACAGGAGAGAGAACAACACTGGATATTTTCGATATACTTCCGGCATACATTCTGACAGATATTGGAGCCTCAGCGAAAATAAATTTAACCAAATATAATTTTACAATTAACGCAACAATCCTAAACCTGTTTGACACCAGATACCAAAATGTGAAATTTTATGCAATGCCCAAAAGGCATTGGCAGGTGTCGGTCAGATGGAATTTTTAACTTATTAAACAGATATGAAAAGACATTTTAAATTTGGGCTTCTTGCAGTCCTGGCATCATTTACACTTTTTTCTTGTACAAAAGATGACAATCCTGTTGTTATTCAACCCGAAAAGAAGGTTATTGTTATTAATCAGGGTAACTATACAGAACACTCTGCGAGTCTCTCTGTATATGACGAGGTAACAGGTACAGTGCAGAACAGGGTTTATGAGAGTGCTAACGGGGTATCAATAGGTGCAACAATCATATCAGGCACATTATCTGCCGATGGCAAAGCATATCTGGTGTGTAATAATCCCGATAAAATTGAGATAATTGATGCCAAGTCATTAAAAACAACAGAAAACGCTCTCACCTCCAATCTGGAATCTCCAAGGAATGCCATAGTTTATCAGAACAGAATATATGTCTCTAACTGGGGCTACGAGCACATTGTAAATTCATTCGGTTTCTGGGAGTTTCATAAGTCTTATGTGTCTGTTTACGATCTTAATACAAAAACATTTATTAAAAAGGTTCTTGTCGGAACAGATGCCGAGGGAATGGTAATTGCAAATTCTAAACTTTTTGTAGCTGTAAAAGAGGGCGTTGCAGTTGTTGATATTATAAACGATAATATGACTCTCTTTACTACAATTAAACCGTCGGGTTTAAGCGGAGGTGCCAAATATATAACATCGGACCGTCATTCAAAACTGTGGGTATCTTTCCCCGAGAAAGGAGTTGTACAGATAGATCCTTTTACACTTAATGTAATGAGTTCAGTTGAGGTTCCCGTTGACGCAATGGATGGATACATCACTTCTGATGTTTACGGAGAAAAAATATTGACTTACCATACGAAATTCAATTCATCATATATGCCCGAAGAGGCCGGTATCTATTCGGTTGATGTTAGTTCTAAGAGTGTTTCAAAAATCTTTTCGGGCATATATTTTTACGGAGTGGGAGTTAGCCCCTCTACAGGAAATGTATTTACTGCAGAGGTAAGTTTCACTTCTAACTCTCTTATGAAGGTGTTCAGCATAGATGGTACCCCAAAAGGCACCGGTACAACAGGTGTTGGTACCTGTCGTTATCTGTTTCTGTAATAAATTGCGGAGGGGTTACTCCGGAAGGTGAAAGGTAATATTCTTAATAATATCGGGATGTACACTGTTAGCAACAGGGCAGGTCTTGACAGCGGTCTGAATGAATCTCATCTCTCTTTCGGAGTAATCATTTCTCGGCAGATAAATATCAAGCTTAAGCTCTCCGACCCTTCTCGGATTTGAGGCCATAATCTTTTCTGTCTCTATTCTTGTCCCATCAATTGAAAAACCGTGTGCCTGAGCTGAGATTCCCATTATAGTAAGAATACATGAACCTAGTGAGGTGGCAAAAAGATCGGTTGGTGAGAACATCTCTCCTTTACCGTTATTGTCTTCGGGAGCTTCGGTCATTATTTTGCTACCCGATTTAAGATGTTCAGCCTCTGTCTTTAAATCTCCAATGTAAAATGTTCTTATTTTTGTCATAATATTTTATAATTTAATAATTTACATAGTTTCTCCCTTGAGTGTTGCAGATGTGCATGAGATAACTTTTACCTTTACATAATCTCCCACTTTATACCCGCCTGCAGGAAAGACACAAACCTTATTCTGGGAAGTCCTCCCGAATAGCTCTCCTGCAGAGCGTTTTGATGTGCCCTCTACCAGAACTTCGAACTCCTTCCCAACATCCTGCTCATTGCTTATAAGCGACAAACGATTTTGAAGTTCAATTATTTCGTTGAGTCTTCTGTTTTTTACTTCGTGAGGCACATCATCGGGATATTGCTCAGCAGCTTTAGTGTCGGGCCTCTCTGAATACTGAAACATGAATGAAGTGTAGTAACCAACCTGCTCCATTATTGAAAGAGTTTGCTGGTGGTCTTGCTCGGTCTCTCCGGAAAACCCTGCAATCATATCGGTGCTGAGTGTGCACTCAGGTATTATCTGTTTAATCTTTTCTACTCTGGCCAGATACTCCTCTCGTGTGTATTTGCGGTTCATACGCTTTAGAACAGCGTTGCTCCCGCTCTGAACCGGAAGGTGAATATGTCTGCAGATATTGCTGTTTGCAGCGATAGTGTGCAGTACTGAGTCGTCCATATCTTTTGGATGGGAGGTAGAGAATCTGACTCTTAGCTGAGGGTTTATACCTGCTACCATCTCAAGAAGTTTTGCAAAGGTAACCTCCTTATCCCACAGATAAGAGTTTACATTTTGTCCCAAAAGGGTTACCTCTTTATAGCCGTTTTCAAAAAGTTCCCTGGCCTCTTTCACTATACTTTCCGGATTACGGCTTCGTTCTCTGCCTCTGACATACGGAACCACGCAATACGAACAGAAGTTATTGCACCCCCTCATTATCGCGATAAAAGCAGAAACTCCGTTTTTATCCATCCTCACAGGGGAGATATCGGCGTATGTCTCCTCCTGGGAGAGCATTGTGTTTATCTGTTTGTCTCCACCCGAAAGGGCTTCAATTAAAGAGGGTAGCATACGGTATGAATCGGGGCCGGCCACAATATCAACAACACCGTTATCAAGAAGTTTATCTTTAAGCCTCTCTGCCATACACCCCAGAATGCCCACTTTAAGGTTTTTGTTCTTCTTCCTGAGATGACGGAACTGCTCGATTCTTGCCCATATCTTCTGTTCTGCATTATCACGGATAGAGCAGGTGTTTACCAGAATAAGGGAGGCATCCTGAATCTTTTCACAAATCGAATAACCGGCTGGCTGCAAAACAGAAAGTACAACTTCGCTGTCATTTACATTCATCTGACAGCCATAGGTTTCAATATATACTTGTTTAAGTTTGTTGTCTAAGATAGGTTTTACGGAATGGAATTTGGTAGTCATCTATAGTACATTTATTCCGCAAATATATGCTTTTTTATACCTTTGCCATATTCAACAATTAAATTATGAACAGATTATTACCCCTGCTGTTGGTTATAATGCTCTCTGCTTTTGGATGCTCTAAGCTCAAAGAGGTAGATGTTAGGGACATGAAAGTTAAAAGATTCGAGCTTATTAATACAAGCAGTGCCAACATTGAGATAGAGTATCTTGTAGAGAATCCTTCGGGAAGAACAATTACTGTCGAAAGTGTTAACGGTGTCCTTAAAAAAAGTGGAGTAAATTTTGCATATGCGACAATGGTGAGTGCCGATACTGTGCCCCCCAGAATGGCGAGTATTAATGGAATAATGTTCAAAATCGAGATAAACGATCCATTATCACTTCTGGCAATGGGTATGAATGTCTCAAGATGGAATCTTGATGATTTCAGACTGGATGGGGTGTTTGTATTAAGAGTATCCGGCGCAGGAAGAAAAACACTTAAATATAAAGATGTACCACTTAAGAGTATAGTAAATGCACTTTAATTCCGGAAGTATGTTGTCTGAAAAAAATATAAAATTTTTGTTGTTTACAACATTCATCTGCTTTGCAATGTCTGTTTCTCAGAAAGTATCTGCGCAGGAAACTGAATTCAGGGATACTATTGTCAGGCAGGATATTTTTACTATTCTCTCACAACCGGGCAGAGGAGGTTCATCCTTTTCAATAAAGCAAAGTCCCCATATTACAAATGCATTTTATAACTACATAGAGAATGCCTCCAAAAAGAGAATAAATGGATTCAGAGTCAGAATTTTCTTTGATAATAAACAGGATGCCCGAGAGATGTCATTAAATCTTGAAAACTCGTTCAGAGAATTATATCCGGGTATTGCAGTTTACAGAACCTATACAAACCCATATTTTAAGGTAACAGTAGGTGACTTCAGAACAAGGTCAGATGCCATGAGACTTCTTAAGCAGTTGGAGAGCAACTACCAGTCAGCATTCATTGTGAGGGAACATATCAACTTCCCGCCACTTTAATTTTTGTTTTGCGTTATTTCCCCTTTCCTGTAATAGGATTTCTCCACCATTTAGGCTGAAATCTTGCAGCGAGCCTTCTCAGAGGTGTGATGTACCGTTCAATTTTTTCGGGATATATATCCGATATATTAATCATAATTCCGGTCTCCTCAACTCCCCCGAAACCGTCATTTATTGCCGTTCCGAAAACCTTCATAGAGGGCGAGAGGTTCATATACGAGTTAATGAGCGGCGGAATGTTTTCGCCTAATGTACGGATCTCTTTTGACAATACTTTATAGGCCTCTTTATAATCTCCCGAGCTGAACAGCTCCTTAAAATAGGGGTCATGACTGTCATAATGAAGAGGTTTTATAGGCTTAACCAAAACCTTTGGGTCACGGAAATAAATCTCAAGAAAGTTAAGCAGTGTATTTCTTGCCCTCATGTTATAGGATGAGTACATGGTTACCTTTCCAAAGAAATATTTTATATGGGGAAACCTCAACACCAATGCACCAAGACCATCCCATAGATTATCAAGAGCATACAGGCCTTTGCGCCTGATGTTTGTGCTCTGGTAGTTTGGTTGAATAAACGACCTGCCCAGTTCAATTGTAAAGGGAAGGTAGTCTGATATAAATTCAGGCGAGAATGTAAAGAGTTCACTTGTTGCCATATGATGCGGGTCAAGCCCCGAACATTTTATATATCTGTACCCTCCGATAATCTCCTGATCTTTCGGATCCCACACAATCAACTGTTTGTAAGGATTCTTATTGTCAGTGTCAAACTCATCAATATCAACAGGTTTGCCTGTGCCGCCACCGGCCAGACGAAAAGAGATCTCTCTTAGCCTGCCAACCTCTCTCATTGTATGAGGTGAGTCATGAGCTGTAATCTCATACAGCTTGTTATCTCCCTTGCGGGTGTTTCTTATAAATTTATCTGAAGATAACTCATCAATTATGAGTTTTCTGTCTATTGGCAGTATTACCGGTTCCATTTTTTTGGCTTTAATGAGTATACTCTCTCTCTGACTATGTCGTTCCATTCATTAACACTTTTACCCGATAATAGTTCTTCATAAAGGAATGGTTCTCCAATGTACACATTGAAAGATCTGTTCTGCTGCCTGAACATTTCGTGTGGCAGTAGTATTGTTTCGTAATTGAATTTTATACCAAGTCTTTTCCTTAGGTTGGCCACTCTGTAAAAGAATCCTGAGTTTCTTCCTTCGAAATACACGGGTAAAATACCTCTTTTGTATTTGATTGCCTGATTAAGGTAGCTCTTTTTCCAGTCAAGATCTTCAATTTTGCCTTTAACCAGTCTTGAACAGAGCCCGGCAGGGAAATAGAGTATCTGATCTCCCGAACTGTAACTTTCATGAATCATAGCGGCTGCATCTGTAGTTTGTCTGCCGTACTTGTTAACAGGGATAAAAACAGGTTTAAGAGGATCTATGCTATAGAGGAGATCATTTACCACAAATTTTACAGAGTCGAAAATTTGTCCGAATGCCTCTGTAAGTATTAATCCGTCAAGCCCTCCGAGAGGATGATTAGATACAATAATAAATCTGTGACCCTCAGGAATATTGTTAAGCCCGTTGAGTGTATATGTAATATTCATCTCCTTAAGGGCAGACGAAGCAAATGGAACGCCCTCCAGGTGTCCGTATTTGGAAAGTATATTATTTATGTCGTTCTGGTGTATCAGCCGCTTTAACCAGCTAAATATAAATTTCGGAATTATCTTAAGCAATTTAGGGTTTTTTCCGGCTATAACACTCTCTACATCAACTCTGGTCTTATTCATAGAATCGCTCATCTGAGGCGGGTTTGTACCACGCGAAGTTAAATAAAAATCATATCTTTGCATAAATGTTCCGTAGTAATATGTTAAAACAGGGATTACAACAAAAATTGCTGCAAAAGCTTTCGCCGCTTCAGATTCAGACAATCAAACTTCTGGAGTTGCCAACGCTTGAGCTTGAACAGAGGATAAAGAAAGAGCTGGAGGAGAATCCCGTTCTGGACGAAGTTTCAGACAGTGAAGAGATAGATGACGGGTCATCAAGAAATTTTTCATTGAGCGAATATACATCAGACGACCAGATACCATCATACAAGCTATTTACAAGTAATCAAGGCAAAGATCTTAAACCCGAATACAACACATTTTCGGTCAGGGAGAGTTTCCATCAATCACTATTAACGCAATTGGGTTATAGTCAGATGGATGCAAGGGCAAAAACAATTGCAAAATTTATTATAGGCAGTCTGGACGACGATGGCTATCTCAGGCGTGATCTTGATGCTCTTGCAGATGATATCTCATTCAGAGTAGGAATTGACACCAATCCCGATGAACTGGAAAGGATCCTTAATAAGATTCAGGATTTCGAACCGGTAGGTATCGGTGCAAGAGATTTGCAGGAGTGTCTTTTGCTGCAAATCAGAGCTATAGAGAAGACGCCTGCGGTTCAGCTGGCAGAGAACATTCTTAAAGATCACTTCCCTGAATTTACAAAAAAACATTATCAGAAGATAATGTCAAGACTTTCAATAAGCGAAGAGCAGCTTAAAGAGGCGGTAGACGAGATAGTACATCTTAATCCCAGACCCGGGGGGCAGATTGATGACTCTTATGCCGAACAGGCACAGCAGGTTGTTCCTGACTTTCTGCTGGAGTATAAAGATGGCGAGCTTATTATGACAATGCCGCGCTTCTCTGTACCTGAACTTAAGGTAAACAGAAGATATGCCGATCTTTTAATGAGTTCTGCAGGGGCCGACAGAGCAGGAAAGGAGGCAGCAACTTTTGTTAAACAGAAACTTGACTCTGCAAAATGGTTTATTGAGGCAA
Source organism: Bacteroidales bacterium (assembly GCA_036677745.1). Lineage (GTDB taxonomy): Bacteria > Bacteroidota > Bacteroidia > Bacteroidales > UBA932 > Bact-08. The sequence goes on along the minus strand of JAVBVW010000002.1, from coordinate 96,205 downwards.
TCAGACAAAGACACAATACTCTGCAGAATACAATGAATGCCATTATTGAATTCCAGAGAGAGTTTTTTATTGAGGGGGATGAGACAAAGTTAAGGCCAATGGTACTTAAGAATATTGCAGAAAAGACCAACCTTGATATATCTACGATTTCAAGAGTTGTAAACTGTAAGTATATACAGACTCATTTTGGGATATATCCTCTTAAGTACTTCTTTTCGGAGGGTCTGATGACAGAGGCCGGCGAGGAGGTCTCAACAAGGGAGATCAAGAATATTCTTGCGTCAAGCATAGATGCCGAGGATAAGAAAAAACCTCTTACTGACGAAGAACTTGTTACTGTTTTGCATGAAAAGGGGTATAAAGTGGCAAGAAGGACTGTTGCCAAATACAGGGAGCAGCTCAATATACCAATTGCCAGGCTAAGAAAAGAGCTTTAAAACTTAATATATGAAAAACATATTGGCAGGGTTGGTTTTACTGACCTTATTAACCGGCTGTAAAATGAAAGAGAGAGCAGATCTTATTGTATACAACGGCACAATTTATACCGTTGACGATCAATTTTCAATTGTTAATGCAATGGCTGTCAGGGACGGGCTTATTATTGCCACAGGCAGTGATGACCAGATTCTCAATCAATACAGAGCCGCTGTAATTACAGATTTAGAGGGTGCCCCTGTATATCCGGGTTTCAATGATGCGCATTGCCACCTCACAGGTCTGGGCAGAGGCTTAACAAGAGTAGATCTCAGAGGAACTACATCTTTCGAAGAGATAATCGGAAAACTTAAAGAGAGGTACGAAAAGGATAAACCTGCCTATCTCGCAGGGGATGGTTGGGATCAAAATCTTTGGCCTATAAAGGAGTTTCCGGATAACTCTGCACTCAACGAACTTTTCCCTGATATCCCTGTAGTGTTGTCAAGAATTGATTTTCACGCAGTCATTGTGAATGATGCGGCAATTAAAAAGCTGGGCATAAATCCTGGTGATAAAGATATTCCTGCAGATGAAGCTCTCATTAAAGAGGGGAAATTTCAGGGAGTCTTCCTTGAGAATACGGCAGACAAATTTAAGGCGGTTATTCCTGATCCTGTGGCATCTGAACTGAGAGATATGTTTGTGATGGCTCAGAACGAGTGTTTTAAATATGGTCTTACATCAATATCTCATGCCGGTGAATCTTTGGATATCATAAAAGTCCTTGATTCAATGGCAACAGAAGGCTCGCTTAAATTGAGAACCGATGTCTGGCTCACTCCCAATTCAGATAACCTGGAGAGATTTACTACAGAATATAAAAACAACAGACTCAGGATAGGTGCCATCAAATTATATGTCGACGGAGCGCTTGGTTCAAGGGGTGCTCTTATGATCAAACCATATTCAGACATGCCCGGTAATAAAGGTATCAGTGTGATTACAAGAGAGGATTTTATGGAGATGTGCAAGTGGGCATACGATCATAAATTTCAGGTAGCAACACACTGTATCGGGGATGCAGCGAACAGAGAGGCACTTACGGTTTATTCGCAATTTCTACCTGAGGGAAATGATCTTAGATGGAGAATAGAACACTCTCAGATTATTGCAAAGGAAGATCTTGACCTTTTCGGTAAATATAAAATTGTACCATCAATTCAGCCTACTCATGCAACCTCTGATATGTTGTGGGCAGATGAAAGGCTGGGGGAGAGAATATCAGATGCCTATATTTACAAGCAACTGCTAAGTCAGATGGGATGGTTGCCAAGTGGTACCGACTTCCCGGTAGAGCAGGTAAATCCTGTATATACCTTTTTTGCCGCGGTATTCAGAAAAAACCTCGACTTTATACCTGAAGAGGGATTTCAGATGGAGAATGCCCTTAGTCGTGAAGAAGCTCTGAGATCTATGACAATCTGGGCTGCCAAAGCCTCTTTTGAGGAGAATATTAAGGGATCACTGGAGCCGGGTAAGTTTGCAGACTTTATAGTTCTGGACAGAGATATCATGACCGAAGAGGAGAAATCAGTTCCCGGAACAAAGGTTAAAATGACCTATCTGGCTGGCGAAAAAGTCTATTAAGAGATTTATAATTTGCTCCCGTAGGCAAGATCTCCGGCATCTCCAAGGCCGGGAACGATATAAGATTTGATTGTAAGTTCCTGATCAATTGCACCTACCCATAGTGTTGTCTTTTTGTGTGGAAGGTGTTTTGACAGATACTCAACACCCTCTGTGCTTGCAATAGGACAAATTATATGAGTGTGGGCCGGGGTATCGGTTTCACAAAGTTTATTGTATGCCAGAACAACAGAGGAGCCTGTTGCCAGCATTGTGTCTGCAAGTAGCAGAACCTTTCCGTCTACCGAAGGGCTGCTTGCATACTCAATCTGGATTGTGAACTTATTGTCTTTACCGTATTTTCTGTAAGCAGCTATAAATGCATTCTGTGCTTTGTCAAATACATCAAGCATACCATGATGCAGCGGCAAGCCGGCTCTCATAATACTGGCAATCACTATATTATCGTCATAAGTGCTGCAGTTTGCAATGCCTAGAGGTGTCGTTACCTCTTTATTGCTGTAGTTTAAAACCTTACTGATTTCGTACGCAAAAACAGTTCCGATTCTTTCAAGGTTGATGCGAAAACGCATACTGTCTTTCTGAATAACGGAGTCTCTTATCTCTGCTATAAAATTGTTGAGGGCAGAGTTGTTTTCGCCTAGATTAATAATCTTCATGATATACCTTTTGGGGAATTCTGCCTCAAATATACAAATTAATCACATTATCCCATCATCGGCAAAGCTGTAATAGCCATTGCCGGCAATTATAAGGTGATCAAGAAGAGCAATATCAAACAGAGAGGCAGCCTCCTTTAGCATTTTGGTCTGCAACTTATCATTCTCCCCGGGATTTAAATTTCCAGAAGGGTGGTTATGTACCAGAATGATGGAGCTTGCCAGTTTATCAAGCGCATTCTTGACTATTATCTTTACATCCACAACGGTCGATGATATCCCCCCAATACTAAGCCTCTCCTTGGAAATCAATCTGTTTGCCCTGTTCAGGTACATAACCCAACACTCTTCATGAGTGAGGTCTCTCAATAACGGACTGATAATTCCTGCGGCATATGACGATGATTGAATTTTGGGAAGATCTCTGCTTTCGCAGGTGTTAAATCTTTTGAATAGTTCGAATACAGACATCAATACAACAGCCTTTGCAGGGCCTATTCCGTTTATCGATATGAGTTTATCACATTTTATCCCGGATAGTTCCCTTAAATTATTGTTCGACAGATACAGAATATTCCGTGCTATATCCAACGCACTCTCCTCCTTTGTGCCACTGCCAAGTAAGATGGCAATAAGCTCTGCGTCGCTCAGAGCTGTTGCACCCTTCTCTCTCATCTTCTCTCTCGGCCGTTCATCTTCGAGCCACTCTCTGATGGGCCTTCTCTTGTCGTTTGTCATAAATGTTAAAATAAAAAATGCTCCTCAAATTTGAGGAGCATTTACTATTCTAAGAAGACAAACGGTAAAATTATGCTAATTTGTTAACATGAGCAGCAATACCGCTTTTCAGGTTTGCAGCTTTGTTCTTGTGGATAACATTAATTTTAGCAAGTTTATCTAACATTGAAGACACTTTTGGTAGTAATGCCGCTGCTGCCTCCTTATCGGTGGTGTTACGCAGTGCTTTTATGGCATTACGGGTGGTACGTGCATAATACTTGTTATGTAATCTGCGTTTTGCACTCTGACGAGCACGTTTTTCTGCTGATGCGTGATTTGCCATTTCTTTATCGTTTTTTGTAGTCCGTAGGGGAATCGAACCCCTATTGCAAGAATGAAAATCTTGAGTCCTAACCGTTAGACGAACGGACCGTTCAAAATCTAATGAATCTTACCTTTACAGGTGTTGACCCTTTTCGATCTTGGGAGTGCAAAGGTATAAACTTTTTTTATTGTTCCAAAAATTTGTTAAAAAAATTCAAAAGAGTAAATAATAGACTCTACCTGGCGTAGATAATTACGCTTATCATAGCGTGGGGCATAGACAAATGCCTCCAGAGCGATAACATTTTGATTCTCCTTGTCTAAGAAGAAATGGCTGACAAACGGACCACCCATAAAATCGTTCTGAACCTCCCACAAACCCTTCATTTCGACAAAATCTCTTTTGTTATATTTAACCCATCTTATGCCGGGTTCTATAAGCAGATTGGTGGTCATAAATGATTTCTCAACCGGACCCGGAACATTGTTTTCGAGCATGTAGTTTCTTACTGCAACAAGGCTGTTATAGCTGAATGATGTTGAATCTCTGTAAGGGAATTTGTAAATAAATACCCCCTGATTTGTATATGTGGTTTCGTAAGAGATCCAGATAAAATTATCAGTTTTTTTCTTTATGCTGTAGCCTTTAGGGAAGTAGGGCGATCCACCGAATTCAAGAGAGACAACCTCTCTTAATGTTCTCTCTTCGTATCTCTTTGCATTATTGATATTTCTGTTACGTTCGGCCATCAGGATTGCACCGGATAATCTCTCCTTCTCATCTGTGATTTTCTTTGCGACACTTTCGCCATCGGGCCCCGAGATTGTAACTACAATCTGAGGTGCAGCCCAGACATTTTCCTGTATAACAAGCTTTGATTCAGCAGCCTCGGGTAAAATTTTAACCAGAATGAGATTTCTGTGGGTCTGAAATATACTTGTGAATGCATTTTCAGGAATATTTACAAGAGTAAACATTGGCTCCCTTTGCGGAAGGTAAGGTTCGTCCGCCGCTAAAATTGATCTCAGACTTGCTCCTGCTTCACTCTCCCATTCACCTTTGTTAACAACTATTACAACCTCGCCTGCTTTGCCACTTACATTTGGCATCAGCTGAGGGCCTCCGGTACATTTGCAGGAGTGCAGAAAAATTCCTGCAACTACTATTAACAACAAATTGAGTGTTTTCATAATATCCTATTTAAACAGTCTGTAAATATCGTTTCCAAAAGCAAGAAACATTACCGCGAAAAGAATCATCATACCTGCAATCTGGGCATACTCCAGAAATTTATCGCTGGGTTTCCTGCGAGTCACCATTTCAAACAGGAGGAATAGTATGTGCCCCCCGTCCAGAGCCGGAATAGGTAACAGGTTCAATACCGCAAGCATTATAGATAACCATGCTGTTATGCCCCAGAATATCTCCCAGTTCCATGTAGAGGGAAATATCTTTCCGATGGTTATAAAACTGCCGACTGATTTATAGGCCTCTGTTTTAGGGCTGAAGATTAATCCAAGCTCCTTAAAGTAGTTGCCTATGGTGCCGGTTGTTTTGGCAAATCCTGCAGGGACAGATGCAGGCAGAGAGTACTTGTGTGTTGTTATGTTAAAGAGCTTATGAATATCACCCTCAAGAACTATGCCGATCCGGCCTTCGCCATCAACGGCAAGGGTTTTGATAATCTCCTGACCCTCTCGTAATAAAGTTACCTCTACTGAGTCACCCTTTTTAGTCTGTAGAATCTCCTGAAAATCCTGGATAGCAGGAGTTTCATATCCATCTGCATAGATAACCATATCTCCTGCAAGCAAACCGGCATTCAGGTTTGCCGATGAATCAGGTACAGATTGAATAACAAATGGAACTCTCAGGCTGAACATCCCGGGTGTTTTTAATATGGCCGGAAGATAAGATGGGTCAATATCTATTGTAATTGTCTGGCCGCCTCTGATAACTTCGGCTGTTTTTGCCTGGTTACGTGCCAGTTGCATTTGCAGTTCATGAAATTTGTCAATTGGCTCACCATCGAATGAAACAATTTTATCTCCGTTAAGGAATCCTATTTCAAGCGCAAGATCATTACACTGAATCCCGTAAGTGGCATCTGAGTTCTTAAGGTACTCTTCGCCCCACGTAAAGAGTGTTGCCGAATATATAAGAATAGCAAGGATGAAATTCAGGAAGACCCCTCCGAACATTACAAAAAATCTTTGCCAGGCCGGTTTGCTTCTGAACTCCCACGGCTTTGGCTCCTCTTTCATAGCCTCTTTGTCCATCGATTCGTCAATCATCCCGGATATTTTGCAATAGCCTCCAAGGGGCAACCAGCCTATCCCGTATTCTGTATCACTGTTTTTTGGCTTGTATTTGAATATAGAAAACCATGGGTCAAAAAAGAGGTAAAACTTCTCTACCCTTATTTTAAAAAGACGGGCAAAGAAAAAATGTCCGAATTCATGAACCAGAATCAGAATGGAAAGAGCAAGTATTACCTGAATGATTTTAATAATTGTGTCCATTATATTAATTTGTGCGTTATTTTTTATTTATAATTATCTCTTTTGCTGTTTTTCTTGCCTCGTAATCGGTTTCGAAAATTTGTTGTTTGTCAGGGTTGCCAATATGAGGAGTGATTCTCATAACCTCTTCTATTATAAGAGGAATATCGCTGAACATGATATTTCCCGAAAGGAAGTTTTCTACAGCAGTTTCATTTGCCGCATTCATTGCACATGGAGTATTTCCACCCTTTTCTATTGCATCGTAGGCTATCTTCAGGCACGGGAATTTATTAAAATCCGGCTTGTGAAAATCAAGTCTTGCAAGTTTTGCAAAATCTACCCTCTCTGTATTAAGGTCCACCCTGTATGGGTATGAGAATGCATACTGAATAGGTAGTCTCATATCAGGATTGCTTAACTGTGCCATTACAGATCCGTCTCTGAACTGAGTCATTGAGTGGATTATTGACTGTGGATGTACAATTATATCAATATCTTTTGGCTTTATACCAAAAAGCCAGTGCGCTTCAATCATCTCAAGACCCTTATTCATCATACTGGCAGAGTCTATGGTTACCTTTGGACCCATGCACCATTTTGGATGGTTAAGTGCCTCCTGAACAGTTGCTGAAGCTATTTCGCCAAGGCTTTTATTGAAGAACGGTCCCCCTGATGCTGTAAGAATAATCTTCTCGAGCGGAGATCGTTCACCCTGAAGGCATTGAAAAATGGCAGAGTGTTCTGAATCTACAGGTATAATGGGAGCTTTGTGTGTTGCCGAGAGTTTTGTAATTATTGATCCGGCAGCCACCAAAGTCTCTTTATTAGCCAAAGCAATCGTTTTGCCTGCCTCCATTGCGGCGATTGTTGGTTCGAGCCCTCCGAAACCCACCATGGCAGTTAAAACAACATCTATGTTACTGCCCGAAACCAGACCTCCGATTGAATCTCTTCCTGTGAAAACCTTTATTCCGTATGGGTCGAGAGCTCTGAAAACCTCGTCATACTTCTGTTCGTCGGCAATTACAACAGAATTTACATCATGCTTGATAGCCTGTGCAATAAGAAGTGCAGAATTAGAATTGGCAACGAGTACCTCAGCCTGAAACAGCCCGGGATGTCTTGAAATCACATCCAGTGCCTGAGTGCCAATCGATCCGGTGGATCCCAATACGGCTATTCTTCTCTTCATCCGGGATTATTAAAATTTGATGTATTGTGTTGGATCTACAGGAACTCCTTTGTGCCAAAGCTCAAAATGCAGATGATATCCGCTGCTTAACTTGCCCGTATTTCCAACGAGCCCGATTGCAGTACCGGCTTTAACTTTATCTCCGGATTTCTTAAGTAGCTTTGAGTTGTGTTTGTATATAGAAATCAGATCGTTGTCGTGCTGTATCTGTAATGTAAAACCTGTCTCTTCTGTCCAGGCTGCAAGCACTACAGTACCGTCCAGTACCGCAGATACTACCGAATTGGCTGGAGCTGCAATATCAATGTAAGGGTGGTTTGTTGCTTTGTTAAATGTATTCGATACAACCCCTTTTACAGGAGGGAAAAAATGTAACCCCTCAATCTGAGTCACCCTTTTGTTGTCACTCCCCAGGCTGAATTTCTCCTGCCGTATAACCTCTTCTCTTAATAAGGAGTCCTCCTTTGAAACTACCTGTGAAAATGCTACCTTAACCGAAGTATCTCCCGGCGCAGAGGCAGTGGTCAGATTTTCAGGCTGAAGCGGTTCCAGTCCGGTAACAATTCTCTGAATGTTGTTAAGATGGAAATCCCACATTCTTATTGTATGTTCAAGAGAATCTGCTTTAAGCGCGTTCTGAACTATTGCTCTTCTTGTCTGGGCATTGGGATAACCCGGGATGAACTCTCTGAGGGAAGTAAATGATATCAGCAGAGTTACAGAGCCAATTATAAAAATCACAGCCAGTGCCAGACTCACAAGCATCATTAGTCCGTTTGCCCTGAAAACAAACAACTCTTCGTGTGAGGTGTCATTAAAGACAGAGAAGCGGAATTTGCTTCTGAGTTTGTTTCGTCTCTCTTTTCTTGCTTTTGCCATAATGGTGAATTATTCTCCTTCTACTTTCACAAAAACCTCTTCACTTCTCCAAAGCCCATGTTTGTTACAGTAGGCTAAAGCTGTAAGCCTCATGCTTACTCTGGGAAAAACTGTAAAATCCTGTTCTATATGTACCGGATTATCTCCGTAATTCGATCTCTGAAGCTTTACCTCTCCTATTAGTGTCTCCAGGTTCCACAGCTGAATATATTCATAATGGTGGTCCGGTGCATTAGGATGCTTAACCTTGGTGCCGATTCTCACGGTTACTTTGAAAGGTTTGTTCCTTTCGGCATCAGTTTTACAGATTATTACAGGGGTGTGCTTGTCGGCATAGTTGCGAACTTTTTCACTCCCGTCTGCAAAATCCTCGTATGAAAATAGTCTTGGCATATCGTTAAATAAACCTCCAAATGTACTAAAAAAAACTAACTTTGCACCATGGAGAGGATTGTGGGAATTGACTATGGCAAAAAGAGGACAGGGGTTGCTGTTAGCGATCCGTTGGGTATTTTTGCCACTGCTCTGGAGACAGTCCCCTCTGCAGATATTGTCCGCTACCTCAAAAATTATACCCAAAAAGAGAGGGTTGCAGGATTTGTGGTGGGTTACCCGATGAATCTGAATAATACGCCTTCTGAGGCGGCTAAGTATGTAGATCAGTTTCTTAATCTTCTTAAGAAACATTTTCCGGAGATACCTGTTATATTGGAAGATGAGAGATTTACCTCTGCAATGGCATTCAGAACAATGATAGATGGCGGGGTTAAAATGATGGACAGAAGAGACAAATCAATGGTAGACAAGATTAGTGCTGCAATAATTTTGCAGACATATCTTGACAGAAAGGAAATTGAAAAAAAAAGAGAGTCAAAAAATAAAGAGTGAGAATTATGGTTTTGCCAATATACTTGTACGGATCAGAAATATTGAGAGCTAAAGCGAAAGAGGTTGATATAGAGGCTAAAGATGCAGCCCCTGAGCTTAAGAAGTTTATTGCCGATATGTGGGAAACAATGGAGAAGGCTGACGGAGTGGGTCTTGCTGCCCCTCAGGTTGGAAGGCCTGTGAGAGTTCTGATTGTTGATGGAACGCTTCTGTCAGATGATATGCCTGAACTTAAAGATTTCAAAAGGGCAATGATAAATCCGGTTTTAATTGAGGAGAGTCAGGAGACTTGTGAATTCAGTGAAGGTTGTCTTAGTATACCGGATATTCATGCGGCAGTCGAGAGACCAAGTAAAATTAAGGTGTCATATTATGACAGTGACCTTGTGAAGCACGAGGAGACCCTTGATGGCTTCGCATGCAGAATGGTGCAGCATGAAATGGATCATCTTGACGGTGTTCTCTTTACAGACAGAACACCTCCCATCAGAAAAAAGATGCTTCAGTCAAAACTTAACAATATCAAAACCGGAAAAGCCAAAACACATTACAGAATAGCAAGATAAACATGGGAGCATTTCATGCATACGATATAAGAGGGGTTTACAATAAAGATTTTGATAAAGAGACTGTATACAAAATCGGGTTTTTTCTTCCTGAATTACTTAATAGCAAAAAGGTTCTTATAGGCAGAGATGCAAGAGAGTCGTCTCCCGAAATAAGAGAATATCTGATTGCCGGGATAACCGATTCCGGGGCGGATGTATATGATATGGGGCTATCAACAACCCCCATGGTATACTTTGCTACAGGTAAATATGGATTCACTGCTTCTGTGCAGATTACAGCTTCTCATAACCCAAGGGAATATAACGGTCTTAAGGTTTCAAGAGAAAACGCCCTGCCTGTGGGGTTTGATACCGGGTTGGGCACTCTAAAGGAGTGGACAGAGAGCAGAAATATTGTTCCGGCAAAGGTAAAGGGGAAACTGTATGAAATAGATATTATACAGGAGTATATCTCGTTCCTGCTTAAATACAAAAAAGAGATTTCAAACCTTAAGGTGTGTGTGGATGTTTCAAACGGAATGGCAGCGTTGCTTATAAAGGATGTTCTCGGATCAGAATCAGAACATCTTCACTACATTTTTGATGAGATGGACGGGACATTCCCCAACCATGAAGCAAATCCGCTTGTTCCTGAAAACACAGCAGATCTCAGACGGGAAGTTAAGGAGAGAGGTTGTGACGTGGGTGTTATTTTTGATGGAGATGGTGATAGAGTAATGTTTGTAGATGAAAATTCGCGATTTATCTCACCAGACCTGATGATAGCACTGTTGGGACACTATTTTCTGGAGGAGAGGGGAGAGAAAGGTGCAGTTCTTCAGGATATAAGAAGTTCAAAAGCAGTGGGGGAGTATCTTGCACCAATGAGTGCGCAGATGCACACCTGGCGAGTTGGCAGAGCATTTGCAGCCCATAAACTAAGAGAGATTGACGGTGTGTATGGAGGAGAGTTGGCCGGTCACTATTATTTCCGGGACTTTTTTTACAGTGATTCAGGCATAATGGCATCACTTATAATTCTGGGGATTATTTCAGATTTTAAAAGGAGAGGCATCAGCTTATCTGAGCTTATCGGGAGAATAGAGAGATATAAAAATTCCGGAGAGATTAACTTCAGAATCGGGAGAAAAAAAGAGGCAATGGATCTTGTCAGGGATTATTTCATCTCGCAGGAAAAACCTGATGCATCTTATGATTTTGACGGTTATCGTGTTGAATTCCCTGATTGGTGGTTCAATATAAGACCTTCCAATACAGAACCATACCTCAGATTTATTGCCGAAGCCACTTCAGAAACATTGTTATCAGACAAAGTATCTAAAGTAAAAGAGTTATTAGAGTCAGGAGGATTTTTTGATAAATGACAAAGGATTCAGCACCATACAGGGATATATGTTCCGGAATAATCTCTTCCGTACTGTTATTTCTGTTGAGTGTTTGGCCGACACATATCAAAGGTGAAAATCTTCAGCTCTCGGGTACACGAATCGAACTACATGACATTATTCCGGAGAGCCGTATTGTTATAAATTTACCCTCGTCCCGTTTTGCACATCAGGGAAGAACTACAAGGCTGATTTTTTATGCCCTTCCAAACGGTAACTCAATTGAACAGACTGAGGGGAGGAAGATTTCAGGCCACGAAGAGTGGCGCTTTGATATACAGCACATTTCAGCTCAGGTAAAATTTCTCAGGCAATATGACACTTCACATAATTATATTGTAGTCTATCTTGAGAGCAAAACCAAAGCCTGGACATCACACGCTTCAAAGTATTCTGAACAAAAAAACCTGTACACCCACCTTCTAGATAGCGTAAGGAATTTTATTTCAGATAATTTCGGTGGTTTTGCATCAATAGAAAACCAGAGCATAATTCTGGCCAGCCACAGCGGTGGAGGCAGATTTGTATTCAATTACATATTGGAAAACGACTCTATCAGCTCATTTGTTGAAAGATTAATTTTTATTGACAGCAATTATGGATTTGAGCCCGACCTCCACACAGAAAAAATCTATTCATGGTTACAGAAACAGGGGCATTTTCTTGAGGTTATTGCATATGTTGACACAACGGTAATCCTGAACGGCAAACCAATAGTCAGCAGCAAAGGTGGCACAGGTTACAGATCGGTGATGATGGCAGATGAGCTTATGAAAAAGGGGATTGAGATGCAGTTTGTATCAGACACAATATTTAAAAGTTACAGAGGTGCCGCTGCAGAGATAATGATAAAGGAGAACCCACAGGGAAAGATTTATCACACAGTCCTGGTTGAGAGAAACGGGCTGATTCACGGTGTTCTTTCTGGGGGGGGCTTGAGTGAAAAGAGTTATAAATTCTGGGGGGATAGAGCATACTCAGATTATATTGAAAAACTATAGCTGTATGAAAAGATACCTTTCACTCGACATTTTAAGGGGGATTTCAATATTTGGGATGGTATTTTCGGCTATAATTCCGCACAAGGTTTTGCCTGCCTGGATGTATCACATTCAGAATCCTCCTCCCGGACACTCACTGGATATGACGATATCGGGTATAAGCTGGGTAGATCTTGTTTTTCCGGTATTTATATTTTGTATGGGTGTTGCAATACCCTTAGCCGGCAGGAGAAGGCTTGGTAATATTAAAGATGCCGGAGCAGGAAGGAGATATCTTTCCGAAGTAGCTGAGCGGTTTATTATGCTCTGGCTGTTCTCTTACTTATATGTATTTCTTGACTTTACAACAGCAGAGGGGTGGTTACCTCAACTTGCAACTGTAGCAGGATTTGTCTCTCTCTACCCGCTTTATATTCAGCTATCCAAGGGCTCTTCCAGAATGAAACTCATTATATTCAGAGTTATTGGGATAACTCTTGTCTCCTTAATTATAATATACGGACACTATAAATTTGGTGAGGTTATCTCTTTGTCCAGGAGAGGAATAATTATATTCCTGCTTGCATTCATCTATCTTTTTGGTGCCACAATATGGTATTTTACAAGAAACAGTAATAAAATGAGGGGTATAGCATTTTTAGTTGTATTTATCTTTGCCTCAGTGACAATGTTTCTGGACCTTCCTGCAAAACTATACTCCATAAAAGAGATAAGATGGATAGTAAATATCGAATACATATACTTCCTTCTTATACTTATCCCTGCAACATACCTTGGAGATCTTCTGCACAACAGATTAAATTCTGATACACGCTCAGACACTACAGAAGAGGCCGCAATCAAACGGATGGGAACCGGTGCCCCGTTGTTTCTGATGGGATTATATATTTTATGGCTTTTGGTATCGATGTATAAAGGCTATTATCTTATTAATCTGTTTATATCATTTATGTTTGCTTATAAGATACATAATCTGGTAACAGAACGTATGCCTGTATATAAAAAAGAGAGCCTCACGGCATCGTTGCTGGCTGCCTCAGGTGCCATTCTGGTGCTTATTGAGGGAGGAATAACCAAAGTCCCCTGCACAATTGCCTACTGCTTTCTGACTACAGCTGTAAGTATATATTTACTGATTCTGATTGATCGTATAACCTTCAAAGCAGACAATTCTTATCTGGTAAGAATCTTTTCGGGAGCAGGCAGCAACCCCCTTATGAGCTATATTGCCTTTGGCAGTTTTGTCATGCCTCTTTTTAAACTTACGGGAGTCATCTTTTTATATCAGGCAGCATATCCAGCAGGATATCCGTGGATTGGTGTAATAAGGTCTGCCCTTGTAGTAATGCTTACAATGGCAGCGGTTGCTGCGTTAAGCGAAAGAAAAATTTTCTGGCGCGCCTAAAACTTTGCCTTTAATTAAATCCTCTTGTATGAAGAATCTCGATTATGGTGTAATAGGTAACTGCAGAACGGCTGCACTGGTTTCAAAATGCGGCAGCCTGGATTGGTTGTGCCTCCCCGATTTTGACTCTCCCTCTATTTTTGCAAAGATTCTTGATGAAAAGAAGGGAGGCAGCTTTTCGTTCGAATTTGATAAGCCATACAAATGTTCTCAGAAATATCTTCAAGGGACCAATATTCTGTGCACAACATTTGAGTCAGAAGAGGGTGCCTTTGAGGTAATGGACTTTATGCCAAGATATAAAACCGGAGATGAGTCATATGATTACTATCTGCCGGCAGAAATCTACAGATATATAAGGCCTTTGCACGGTAATCCGGAGTTCAGGATAAATTATTCACCTGCTCCCGGGTACGCAAAAACTCCTTCTCTGCATACTGTTAATACTAACTATATCCGTACCAGTTCGTCAGAAGATATCCGGGACTCTATCTATCTGTATTCGAGCCTCAATCTAAACGCTATTCTTGCAGGAGAGAGCTTTGTCCTAAATAAGGAGGAGTTCTTTCTGATTTCTTATAATCAGAAGCTTGTGGATATTAACATCAGAAGGGTCTATCTGGAGTATTCAAGGACAAAGGTATACTGGCTCAATTGGGTAAACCGTTCAAAAAGCTTCAGAATGTACGAAGATCAGGTTGAAAGGAGTATGCTGATTCTTAAACTTATGTCTTTCCAGCCGAGCGGAGCTGTACTAGCGGCACTTACAACCAGTATACCTGAGACAATCGGTGAGGTCAGAAACTGGGATTACCGTTTTTGCTGGCTGAGAGATGGATCAATGTCAATCGAGACATTGCTGAGTATGGGTCACAGAGGTGCAGCCAAGAGATTTATAAATTTTGTAAAGGGGATTATTCACTCAAAGGGCGACTCCTTTCAGATAATGTATGGTATCAGGGGTGAAAGAAAGTTAACGGAATTTACTCTGGATCATCTTGATGGTTACGAAGGGTCAAAGCCGGTAAGAATCGGAAATGCTGCATATAAACAGAAGCAGAACGACTCCTTTGGTTATCTGATGGATGTAATTTATAAATACTATCTCTACTTCCCGGGAACTCTTGATGAGATTGAAGATATGTGGGAGGTTGTAAAGAACATTGTAAGGACAGTCTATGCCGAGTGGAGATCTCCCGATCAGGGAATCTGGGAGATAAGAAACAGCGTGAGTCACTACGTCTTTTCCAAAGTAATGTGCTGGGTGGCCCTTGACCGAGCAATTAAGATTGCAGAGCTCATTGGTAAGTATAACTATGCAGATGAATGGAAGAGAGAGGCTGCTGTTATCCTTAAGGATGTTCATGAGAATGGCTGGAAAGAGCAAGTCGGAAGCTTTACTCAAACTTACTCAAATGTTGAACTGGATTCATCCCTTTTACTTATGGAGGAGTATGGTTTTATAGAGGCTGACAACCCAAGGTATATCAGTACTGTAAAGACTATAAGAGACAATTTGCTTCACGAGGGTTTAATGTACAGGTATAAAGCGGAGGATGATTTTGGAAAGCCAACAAGTGCATTTACAATATGTACCTTCTGGTTAATCAGGGCACTTTATGTTATTGGAGAGAAAGAGGAGGCTGTCTCGTTGTTCAATGAGATTCTCAGATACTCAAATCATCTGGGCCTGTTTAGCGAAGATCTTGATTTTGAGTCAAAAAGGCAGCTTGGAAATTTTCCCCAGGCATATTCACATCTTGCTTTGATAAACACTGTAGAGCTAATTTCAGAGGAGAATATAAGATCAAGATTTATCCGACCTTAAAGATCTCTTCTCCCCCATAAGCTCAGTACTGATTTTTGCAAATGAGCCGGGGAATTCTCTGTTTATGTAATCAATAAGTTGCTCTCTGACTTTGACTCTCAGATCCCAGTTCCGGGATGCATCAATGCTGCTGAGAAGTACTCTGATCTCTTTGTGCCACTCTTTGGAGCCGGTTACCTGAATATTTTGTACACGGCCGTCCCAGTCCGGATTATCTTTAACGATGGCAGAAAGGTATTCCCTGATGGGTTCAACAGCCAGATCATATGAAACATAAAGAAAAATTGTTCCCATAATTGATGCCTCTGTTCTGGTCCAGTTCTGAAAAGGTTTTTCAAGAAAATATCCTGATGGCAGAATAAGTCGTCTCTGATCCCAGATTCTTACAACAACATAGGTTAGGGTAATCTCCTCAATCCGGCCCCATTCGCCCTCAACAATTACTACATCGTCCAATCTTATGGGCTGTGTGATTGCCAGCTGCATACCGGAAAGGATCTGTCCTATGCTTTTCTGTGCTGCAAGACCGACTATAAGACCTGCAACTCCAGCCGATGTAAGCAGACTGATACCTATGCTCTTAACACTATCAATTGTCATCAGAGCAACAGCGGCAAATATTACTCCTGTTACTGTAATTGCCAAACCTTCAAAAACTTTCATCTGTGTAAGACTCTTTCTTGCGCCCAGATTATCAGGATTATTTAAGTCCAGCCTCTTTTCTAGCTGATAGAAAAGAACCCTTATCAACTGAATTACAATCCACCCGAAGGATAGTATAAGCAATATGTTGTTGATTTTTATAATAGTAACAGATTCGGGCAGCCTGTTGTAAAAAATATGGTTGAAGAGCTTAAATGAAATCCAGAAAATAAGCCATATAGCCGGGAAGCGAAACAGCTTAATCAGAAAGTCGTCAAGTCTGGTCTCTGTACGGGCTGCCACCTTCTTTAATTTTTTAAGTACAAATCTGTACCCGGTAAGCACTATTGCAAAGAAAATCACAAACAGTGCATAAAGCATCAGGGGTTCCGGCAGGATGCCGGAAATAGATGTGTGATTTAACATAAATTATTCCTCCTTAATTTTTTATCTCTTTCCGGCCAATCTTCTCAAAAAGGGCAGAGTATCAGTCTGATTAAGAAGATTAAATCTGGCACTCTCCGATAGAGTCCCGATTTTAATAGTATAAGATCCTGCCGGAAGAGCATTGAACATATCTTCGTCAGTAACATCGTCACCCATTGCAAGGATGAAATCGTATGACCTGTTTTTTAAAAGTCTGTTTACTTCAGAACCCTTTGTGAATTCCGGGTATTTTATCTCGACAATCTTGTTCCCCTTCATTATCTGCAGACGCTCCCTGGTGCATGGAGTGACAAGAGCACCTATCAGCTGAGGAACCCTGATTGAGGCCAGCCATGCATCCACTTTTCTGTAGTGCCACACAAGTGCTGTCTCCTTAACTTCAAGAGAAGACCTTGGGGTCTTTTCAACAAACTGTTGCAGAATATTGAGTATCTCTTCGCCCCACTCTTTGGGAGGGCTGTTTTTTATCCATTCATTACCCTCTTTGTAAAAAGCTCCATGCTCTGCAGCAAGACCGATTTCAACTCCGCCGAGCCACCTTTCAAGTGTGTTGTGATCCCTTCCGCTGCTTATTACAACACGATTTCTCTTATCAGAGGCAAGTAGTCTGAGAGTCTCAAGAATTTCCCTTGTAGGAAACGCCTCGTCGGGTTTTGGCTTAAAAGGAGAGAGAGTTCCGTCGTAATCGAGTATTATGAGCCTGTTTTGAGAGTTGTTATAGGATTCTCTTATCTCGTTTTCATAATCATCACTCAAAACCTTTGAAAAGAGTGTCTGGTTTTTATCTCTTATACTCTTAAGATCCTTAATAAAATCTCCGGCCCATTTATTAACTGTCTGCTTTGAAACCCTCTTCTGCATCCAGCGCATTCTCTCCTGCTGCTCCTCCTCCGGCATGCTTAATGCTTTAACCAGAGCCTCTTCTATCTGAGATGTGTCATTTGGATTGATGATAAGTGCATCAATCAGCTCAATGGACGCACCGGCCATCTCACTAAGAATAAGAACTCCGTTGGTGTCTCTTTTGGCCGCAATATACTCTTTGGCAACAAGGTTCATTCCATCTCTTAGTGGAGTAACAAGCGCAATATCAGCAACATGATACATGGCGCAAAGCTCTTCGAAAGAAAATCCGTGGTAAAAATAGTGAACAGGAGTCCAGTTCATATTTGAATATACACCGTTTATCGAACCTATAGTCTCATCAATTTTAGTCTTGAGTCCGGAGTAGCTGTCTACATTGTCCCTTGATGGCACAATGATCATAAATAGAGATACTTTGTTCCAGTATTGCGGGTTATTCTCCAGAAACTGAGAATATCCCTTAAGACGGTGCAATATTCCCTTACTGTAATCCAGCCTGTCAACTGAAAGTATAATCTTGTGATCTTTATAATCCTTCTTAAGTTTATGAGAAATCCGAGCAACTTTAGGATTCATAATTGAATCATAATAGAGTTCAAAATTTATACCCATCGGCATAGCATCAACCCTTACAACTCTCTCTCTCAGACGAACCTCATCAAGTTCGAAATTTACATCCAGGACCCTTTCGGCAGCACTTATAAAGTGCCTCATATACTCATATGTATGGAAGGCTACCAGATCTGCACCAAGTAATCCGTTAAGCAGTTCAGCTCTCTCGGGTAAAACCCTGAAGAGTTCATAAGAGGGGAATGGTATGTGATGGAAATAGCCGATGCTGACATCAGGGTTTAGCTCCCTTAACATTGCAGGTAAAAGCATCAGCTGATAATCCTGAACCCAGACAATATCTCCCGGTTCCATAATCTCTCCCGCAGCCTCGGCAAACAATCTGTTTACCTTTTTATAACTCTCCCAATGGCTGTTCTCGTGTTGTATAAGAGTGAAAAAGTAGTGGCACAATGGCCATATTTTACTGTTGCTGTATCCTTCGTAGTACTCTCTGATGTCTCTTCTTGACAGGAATACAGGGTGGAAATTTTTATCTTTAAGATGTTGGGTAATTGTCTCTTTTTCTATGTCACTTTTGGCATCTACACCAGGCCACCCGATCCAATGCCTCTCTATCTCCATATCAAGAGAGTCAAGCCCTGTAGTAAGCCCTCCTTCACTTCTGGTGAACCTGAATTCGCCTTTGGTTTTTATTGCTTTTACGGGGAGTCTGTTTGATATTATGATAAGTTTCATTTAATAGAAAATAGGTGGGTTAACTCGCAATATAGCATTTTCCCCCCTTAATTACAAAAACTCACCTCATAAAATCGGTCTGATATAAATCTATTGGTTAAATTTGTCTGCCTAAACCTATAACTATGATACTACCACTCACGGCGGCCTACATTCTGACACCCGCCATTGTTTTATGGCTTTGTAAAAAAATTGAATTTCTTGCCAAAATCGGCCCGGTACTGCTTCTCTATCTGATAGGGATTTTATTGGGTAATTCAGGGCTGATACCTGACACTGCATTTAAACTGCAGGACACTATTGTAACCATAATCATTCCCCTGGCAATTCCGATGATGCTTTTTTCGTGTAACTTTCTTCAGTGGAATATCAGAAATGCGGTTTTAACTTTGATTACAGGAATCATAGCTGTTGTTGCCGCCATCTTTGCCGGCTACTATATATTTAAACCACTCATTGGGACAGATCCTGTTATCGGGGGAAATTTTGACAATATTGCAGGTATGATGGCAGGTGTCTATACAGGAGGTACTCCCAATCTGGCTGCAATCAAGATAATGCTTGGAATACCTAACGAAACATATATTATGGTCCATTCATACGATATGGCCATTAGCCTTGTATATCTTACATTTGTGCTCTCGTTTGGGATAAAATTTTTCCGTAAAATACTCCGGTATGAACCGGTTAAAAAAGGAGATAATACCGGCCATATGCCGGTTGAACCCGAAGAGAATGAGCCATACAGAGATTTTTTTAAAAGAGAAAATATATTACCTGTTTTAGGGGCTATTGCATTATCAATTATCATTTTTGCCGTTGCAGGGGGACTATCGTTGTTGCTCCCCAAAGATATGCAGATGGTCACAGTAATTCTTACAATAACCTCTCTCGGAATAGGGGCATCATTTATAAAAAGGGTAAGGGAGATTAAAAAGAGCTACG
Source organism: Bacteroidales bacterium (assembly GCA_036677745.1). Classification (GTDB taxonomy): domain Bacteria; phylum Bacteroidota; class Bacteroidia; order Bacteroidales; family UBA932; genus Bact-08. The sequence goes on along the minus strand of JAVBVW010000002.1, from coordinate 76,577 downwards.
ATGCAGGGATGTATCTTGTCTATATATTCAGTATGGTGGTGGCATCTATGGCAGATCTGAGCAAGCTGAATCTTGCAGGAGGATTTTATGTGCTTCTATATATTACCTTTGTTATATTCGGTTCACTTGCAATGCAGCTAATTATGGCAAAAATCTTCAGGATTGATGCAGATACTGTTTTGATCTCATCGGTATCGCTTATCAACTCTCCCCCTTTTGTACCTTTAATTGCGACAGCCATGAATAACAGGAGTGTGATAATAACCGGGCTTACCGTCGGGCTTGTAGGTTATGCAATAGGAAATTATCTTGGTTACCTTATATCTGTAATTTTATAAATACGGGAACATGAAAAAATTTACTTTTAACTTGGTTTTATACACCACTGCAATATTGATAATTTCAGGAGGTGTGCTAAGTGGTCAGGAGAAGAAGAGCGGCTGGAACTTTGGCCCTCTGCCTGCAATTAGCTATAACAGCGATCTTGGATTCCAGTACGGGGCGTTATGCGATATTTACTGGTTTGGCGATGGCAGCACCTTCCCGGATTATATTCATAAATTTAATGTAGAGGTCTCAAGATATACTAAGGGTTCAGGAGTTTATCACCTCTTTTATGACTCCAAATATCTTTTTAAGGGGCTGAGAACAACTTTAGATTTGAGCTATCTGACAGACAGGATGATGGACTTTTATGGGTACAATGGATATATGGCTCGTTATGTGAAGGATAGGGGAGAGTCATTTTATAAGTTTGACAGAAATCTTTTAAGAGCAACTGCAGATATTCAGGGTAAAATAACCGGAAATCTTGGTTGGGTTGCAGGGGCAGGAGTGTATGGATATAAAACAGCTCCTGTAAAACTGGAACAATATGCAGGGGAGCCATCTCTTTTTGAGGAGTATGTAAATGAGGGTCTGATAGAGGCAGATGATAAGGATGGAGGAACCAGATTAGAGCTTAAGCTGGGAATGGTATATGACACAAGAGATAATGAGGCAGACCCGTACAGAGGATTTAAGGGTGAGGTTATATCTGTTATATCTCCGGGGTTTGGTGCAAAGAGTTACTCGAAATTATTTCTCTCTGCATCGGGATATATCCCTTTATATAAAGATAAACTCACATTTGCTTTGAGAGGAATATATCAGGGGACAATTACAGGAGAGCAACCTTTTTATACACTTCAGAATATAACCACTCTCTATTTTAAGCAGATAACAAGTGAAGGACTTGGCGGACTGAACACAATAAGAGGTGTCTTAAGGAACAGGGTGACAGGGCCGGGAGTGATCCTTTCAAATTTTGAGCTGAGATACCGCTTTGCAAATTTTAAGCTGTTAGGGCAAAGCTGGTACATGGTGGTCAATCCTTTTCTTGATGCAGGCAGAGTAGTACAGTATTATAAATCAAAGGAGATGACCCAAAGCATGAATCCCGAAATCTGGAGCATTCTTGACGAAAAACTTCATTTTAGCGCAGGAGCAGGAGTGAAGGCTGTTATGAACAGAAATTTCATCATATCTGCAGAGTGGGGTAAACCATTCAAAGCTCTTGATGGTGAGAGCGGTCTTAATATCGGGCTGAACTTTATTTTTTAGTAATTTTAATTTACTGTAACATAAATTGAGTTTGTTCGTCTTTCTATCGGAATGACATCACAGGAGTTTAACATACTGGTTGGGAAACTCAGGCCAAGGCTGGTCCTGTTTGCAAATGGGTTTGTAAAGGGAGGGGCGGCTACAGCCGAAGATATGGTGCAGGACGCCGTGATAAAACTCTGGAGGTCAAACCAATTACAGGAAATAAGAAATCCTGAGGCGTTAACGGTACAGATCCTGAAAAATGTGTGCCTCGACTACCTCAAACTTAAAAAGAATAACATGGATGCATTGAATCCGAATTTCAGGGTATTTTCAGAGAGTGATCCATCTGAAATTCTTGAGAGTAAAGACGAGATGTGCAATATAAACGGTTATATGGCAAAGCTTCCGGAAGATCAGATGCTGGCCGTAAGGCTGAGAGATATTATGGGATATGAGATGGAGGAGATAGCACATATTCTGGGAACAACCGAGGGAAATGTGAGAACACTTTTATCGAGAGCCAGACAGAAATTAAGAGAACAATTATTGTCAAAATGGAAACAATAGACAAAAAAAGGGCAGAAGATCTTTTGGAAAGATACTTCGCAGCAGAAACTTCACTTGAGGAGGAGGAGTTGCTCAGAGAATATTTCTCAGGAGCAGATGTCTATCCCGAGCATTCAGTTTATACCCAGATGTTCTGTGCATTTGCGCAGGAGAGGGAGATGCTTAACATGAAGAGCCCGGTTGTAACTTCGGAGAAGTATGCAAATAACGGTAATGTCAGAAAATTCCATTTCAGGTGGATGTCGGTTGCTGCCGCAGCTGTCCTTGCAATATTTGCATTCCTTATGATTCCGGAAAGGGGAGACTCTTTAAAACTAATAATTGACGGCGTAAATGTTAAAAACAGAGAGCTGGCAATAAGCAAAGCCGATACTCAGCTTGATCAGGTGAACTCGTTGCTTGGCAGATTTCGGGAAGGCAGCACAAAGCAGATAGATATTATGAATAAAATGGGAGATGCCCTCACCAGTTTTAAATCATTAAGTAAGATTATGACACAAAATACAGCATCTGATCGTCTTGAATAACAGAAGGCCTCAGATATAAAAGAAATAATTTAAAAGTAATAATGATGAAAAAAGTTTTAATAATAGTACTTGTCGCCATGCTCTGTCCGATTCTGGTAGCAGCTCAGGCTAAACAGATACATTTAATTCTCGATAAATATGAAAAGAGAAAAAATGTAGAGTCAATAATTATATCACCATCTGTGTTGCAAATGGCAGCCAATGGTAACTATAATGCCTCTACAAAAGATCTTCTGTCAAAAATCAGCGAGATGAGAATTGTGAATGTTAAGGAGGGGGCAGAAGAGAGCGGAACTCCTCTTAAAATAATTATAAGAGGCGAACTTGATAAAGTGCTCACCGGTGAAAGATTCTCGCGTGTTCTAAAGATGCAGGATGGTGAAGAGCTTCTTGAGCTTTTTGTAACAAGAGATGCTGAGGGTGTGCTGGTCTTTCTTGCTACTACTCCCAAAGAGTTCGCAGTAATATCAATCTTCGGGAATATCGACAAAAGTGTTATCAATGCCGTTATGACCGGCGGTATAAAGGTAAAATAGCAACTCCGGTCAAGTATTAACAAAAGACAACAACTGAAATTAATATGAAAAAGATAATCAATAAACTCTTTGCAACACTCATCCTTCCTTCACTGCTTATCATGTTGCCAAAACAGGCAGTTTCACAGACAGTTGTAAAGATAGGAGAGGCTGAAATTGCCATCCAGTCGCCTATAAGCATAAGAAAAAAAGACTCTGTTGACAATGTTGGTTACAAATCGGTATCTTTTGGGAAATCTGATAGATTTGGAGTTGTAAAATCAAAATATCCACGCAGCTATGAAGATATGTTTGTGGGCATAGCAATGGCGGTTCCATTGAGAAATGAGGAGCATCTGCCAATGCATTACGGAAGCTCTCACAGCATAGAAGTAGGGTTTAAGTATTTCTACAGACCTGCAGCCAGATACGCAATCGGAACACTCTGGCAATACAGTTTCTATAACTACAGACTCAAAGATGCCGCTGCTAACGGTACATTTGTGAGTGACGTTCCGGGTGAAATAAGAAAAGAGTCTTTCAGGACAGATAATCTTGGAACCGGTCTTATAAACAGATTTTATCTGTTCCCTATGCAAAACAGACCCTTCATGCTGGATCTCGGAGGTTATGTTGACTTCTCATACAGTAAAAGATACCATGTAAAGACTATAGAAAACGGCAAAAATACAAAACACAAATACAGAGATGGATCTAAATTCAATCCGATTCAGGCTGGTTTGTACGGTGCTGTAACAAAAGGATCATACTCATTCTTTGTTAAATACAGATTGACAAACCTGTTTAATCCGGATGCTGTTCCAATGGAACTTCCACGTATGAGTATGGGTATTCAGGTCTCTCTGGACTGATAGTCAGCTGATGTGTTAAAGTGGTTACAGCCCAAGGAGTCCGTCGGGAATCCGGGCTGTAATTTTTTTTACATTATCATCTATCGAAACGATGATATCTTCGTGAACAGGTAATAGAAGTTCGTCTGCTCTGCTATCTGTGCGGGTTATCCCGAAACAGGGATTCCCGGGATAGTCATAGAACTCTGTTATGGCACCGATTAATATACCGCTTATATCTTCTAATTGATATCCGATGAATAAAGATGGGTCAGATTGTGGCTCCTCAGAGAAAGAGTCGCTCTCAATATGGATAAATCTGCCTGAAATCTCATTAATCTGAGCCTCGTTGTCGATTCCCTCCAGTTTGACCAAAGCCTGATCTGTTCCTCTGGGTGTAATCTTTTCAATAAAAAAAGGGACCGGTAACTCATCAAAATTGATGAATACCGGTCTCATTTCATCGATCTCGTCATTAAAACGGGGTGAATACCTTATGAGCATTTCGCCCTTTGTTCCGAATGACTTTATGACCTTTGCTACAGGCCGCAAATCTAATGACGGCACTGACATAATTTTTACTCCTGAGTTTCGGTTGTCTCGGCAACGGGAGCATCTCCCTCTGAACTTTCGGTTTGAGCCTCGGCAGCAGCTTCGGCAGCAGCCTCTGCAGCTTTTTCAGCCTCCTCCCTCTTCTTCTTTGCAATCTCCTCTGCTCTTGCCTCTTTCACTTTAGCTTCAGCTTCGATAGCGGCCTTCTTGGAATTGCGGCTGCTTTGTGCAAGTTCAGATTTTTTAGCACTTACTTTACCCTCTTTCTCAGCTACCCATGCATTCCATTTCTGGTCTGCTGCCTCCTGAGTTAAAGCCCCTTTCTTAACTCCTTCCTGAAGGTGCTTTTTAAGAAGAACACCTTTGTAAGAGAGAATTCTGCGGCAAGTGTCAGTTGGTTGGGCACCATTCATTAACCATTTGAAAGCACTCTCGTTATCGAGCTCAATGGTTGCAGGGTTAGTGTTTGGATTGTAAGAGCCGATACGCTCTATAAAACGACCATCGCGCGGAGCACGACTGTCTGCTACAACAATGTGAAAGAATGCGAAATTCTTTTTACCATGTCTGGCCAGACGAATTTTAACAGCCATAATACTGTGGTTTTAAAGTTTTTATAAAATTAACTTCCTTAACTTCTCGAGAAAAGGCCCGCAAATATACTATCTTTTTTGTTATTATCATAATTAAAGTGAAAAGGCATCGTCTGTTTTAAGACGATGCCAATCCTTTTACTTAACCTAAAACTTAAACTATGAAAAAACTTCTCGATTAATTAAAATACAAATCGTGTGCCAAAGTTTTATTTTCATAAATGAAGATATTTTCAAAGTTTACGGTTATAAATTTTTTATCTGATTCGGGCAATGGCACAATCACGGAAGACATTCCGGGAACAGTGTAACTCCTATTGCCTGTTCGCATTTTGTAGAGTGCAGATCCGTTATTTGTTACATTAATAAACATAGTTTTACCGTCACTGTGAACCCTTTTGACAGAAAGAGTCGACTCTACAAAAAGTTTTGCAATATCTTCTCTTGCAGCAAGTATATTCTGAAACCATGCAATTGTTCTCCTTGCTTCAAGTGCTTCTCTTATACCGGCGGCAGAACGTTCCTTTGCCAATACAAGAGTTGAGGGTCTGTTTACTCCGTTTTTATTTAGAGTGCCGCTCTCAACAAAGCCATGAACATCAGTAGCAGCTATTATTGCCAGATTTTTATCAATGGCCCAGGCAAGGACTCTTGGATAAAATTCAGTATTGTTGTACACCTCAATGCCGTCAATAAGTCCATCCTTAAAGAGATCTTCCTGAAATTCTTTAATGTAGGTAGAATCCACAGCCCATCCGGGGTGGTTCCATGTAATAAACGCCCCCTGTTTTTTTGCCTCTTTTATCGACTCTTTTGCATCATCTACAGCAATTGTATTTGCATCATTGATGAACAGCGCATTGTAGTGACCAAGAGTACGCTGGGTTCTTGTGATCTCTGTACCCTTTATCAGGATTAATCCTGTTGAGAGTGCTGCAGGTTTTGCAATCTCAAATGATGTATTATGGTCGTTATTTGTAAATGATCTGTATGGCCTGTACTCAATATGATCTGTAAGAGCCATGGCATCCAGACCTCCGAGCCATGCCTCTGCAACTCTTTGTGTCGGCCACACAAGTCCGTCAGAAAACATAGTGTGGGTGTGAAAGTCGCAGATCATAACACTGTACTCTTTTACCTGAGGGAAATAAATATTTGTCCTGTGTTCTGCCTGATAAGAGGGATAGGTTACCTTGTTAGGATTTAAACTTTGAGCATGTGTAGTTTGGACCGCAAATAATAAAGTAAGTGAAAGAATAAATCCTGCTATTGTATATGTGAAACTTCTCATTTTTATGATATTTATTTTTGTTTTTCCAGATCTTCAAAAGAGATATCCATAAGGGCATATCCGGAACGATCCTTCAGGTTGTAGTGCCACCATTCGTGTTCATACATTGTAAAACCATTTTGGATCATTATTGTTTTCAGTTTATCTCTGTTGACCAATCTTACTGAATCAATATCCATATAGTTATGTGAAGCCCTCTCCGAGAATTCGTCAAAAGGTGTCGGCATTGCCAGCTCCTCTCCTGTCTCAAGGTTTATCAGTGTAAGATCAATTGCTACTCCTCTGTTGTGTATTGAACCCTTCCATGGGGCAGCTACGAATGTTGTGTCAGGGTATACCTCATAAAAGTAAAGGGTTCCGGCATATGGTCTGTAGGCATCATACACTTTTATGCCTAAATTCTCGGCTGCAAGCAGCTTCTGTATCTTTAGAAGTGAATCTGCGGCAGGTAGCCTCATAAAGGCTTTGGGAGCAGTATAAATCTTTTTCCCTGTAAAGTTATTGGTATCTGCATAACGGATATCCAGAACTATTCCCGGAATATGCATTTCAAGATCAACCATCAGATTTGCGCTATCTGCAGCCACACTTTGCATATAGGCATCGTAAGTGTTTATGAGTTCCAGATTATAAGGGTTGGTCTCACTCTTTTTATCTGTGCAGCTAACAACAATAAGGGCTGTAGCCAGAAATACGGACAAAATGCCAAATGTTCCGGACAGAATTTTTTTAATGTTTTTCATAATATTACTATTGGAGGGGTTTAACTACCTCAATTAATTCCGGAAGATCCATTCCGATTTTTTTAAGATGCTCTATCTTAGGAACTCCGTTTTTATTCCAGCCTCTTCTGAAATAGACTGCATCAAGCAGCTTTTCATACTGATCTTCTCTGTGGCTTCTTAGATGATCCATCTTCTGCTCCAGAGTAAGCTCCTGAGGATTCAGACCAAGGATTTCGGTAAGTTGTTTATCGTACCTCTCCTGGCGGCTGAGATACTCCTCTTTTGTAACAGGGCCGGCGGCTCTGTATGGCTGTGCATCAAACTCTCTGGTGCCGAATCCAAGGCGTATATTAAAGATTTTCTGGAAATTATAAACCCTTTCAGACATCCGGATCATCTCTTCTTTATCAAATTCCCTTCCTGTAACAGCTTTAAATATTGTTACATAATTGTCTACATGTTCAGGTACCTTATTTGGTTCCGGCTGAAGTGCATTGTCTGCCGGCTCTATGTCATTCCAGCATAATTTACAAAAACCGGCAAGACCAAACCACGTTCTGAAATAGGGGAAATAGTGCAGCGCCTCGGCTTTGTTCTCAAATGTCGGGATCATATTGTTGACCATATCCATGAAAATAAGCCAGGCTTCGTCATGCTGAGGTCCTTTGTTGGTCATTGCATATCCTCCCTGCTGAGCGAGAGACTCTTTTGAAAGGTACATCGAATATTCGAGTCCCTTGTTTTCCATTGCAATGTCGTTAATAAGCCTTGCATCGCCCCATTTATTGTCTGAGAACATCTTTTTAAGACGCATTACTCCAAGCCCGGCTGTAACTCCGAAACCCTCTCCGCGGGCCATCTGGTGCAACAGCTCAAGAGAGGCATCGGCATTACCCCAGGTGAGATCAACTCCGCCTGTCCTTTCAGAATTAAGAATACCATACTCCCAGCACTCCATAAGAAATCCCACAATATTACCCCAGGTTATAGTGCAAATTCCGTATGTGTCACAGTAAAAGTTTTGTTCAATAATAGCAAGAGGGTCAAATATGGCCAGATTGGAGCCTAGTGCAGCTGCGTTTTCGTATTCAGGCCCGTCAACGATCACTTTTGAGCCCTTGTATGGCCCCGTACGAAGTTCAAAATCGTCTACACCTTTGGCACATGACATATTACAACCAATCCAGCAACCGTCGGGTACGCCCTGTGTAAAGTACTTTTTCCAGACTTCAAGGTCAATCTTTGGACAATCTTTATGATCGCCGTATTTAAAGTTCATTACAGGGAGTATATCATACTTTTCCAAAACTCCCATAAGGTGAGCTGTTCCAACCTGCCTCATCTGACACTGGATGTCGTCCAGCTCTCTCATCTCTTTGTTGAAACGTTTACCCCTCTCGATTATAGGTTCGAGCTGATCTGCATTGTTGAAATTCCCTGTAACGCGGGGAACTTTTGCAACTATTGCTCTTACATTCTTTTGACGCATAAGAGTACCCAGGCCACCTCTTCCTGCCTGCTTCAGCCTTACCTTACCTCTCTTCATATCGTAGAAGGTGAAGTTCAGCATTCCTATCAGAGAGTGGTCAGCAGCTTTACCGGACGCTACTACGGATACGTTAATCTTATCCTTCTCGCTGTCTGCAAACATTTCCAGCAACTCCTCTCCCAAAAGGTGAGAGTCATAGCTAAGCTCCTTTGGGGTTTCAAAGATCTCGACTACATGATCTTTGCCGTTTAGGTAGATAATTACATCTTTTTCTGAAATTCCCTGTAGTTCGAATGCATCAAATCCGGCTATTTTAAGGTGGGGCCCGAAATGCCCTCCGACATTACTGTCAATTATCTTTTCTGTCTGAGGAGAGATAGCTACAACAATTGATTTCCCTGATCCGGAATATTGAGTCACTCCGCAGCATGGTCCCCCTGAGATGACAATCTCATTTTCGGGATCACTCCATTTTGTATCAGGTTTTACCGCATCCCAAAGCATACGCAGACCATAACCTTTGCCACCAATAAATTTTTCTTTTGTTTCGGGGGCAATATCTCTAACCTCTATTTTTTTGCTTCCGACATTCACATAAAGGCTGACATCGCTGTATCCTTTTATCATCGGTTTCCATGTGTAGGGGGTTGAGGCAACAATTTTTCTGTTGTTTTTTATCTCCTGCAGATTCATCGGACAGTTTTTTTTAGTTTTAAATATGAATTGGTAAATTTACAAAAAAATGATAGCCTTACAATCCGAATTATGCCAACTTTTAAAGAAATAAAGGCAATTCTCTCACAAAAGACTGTGGGGATTGCAGGTGCAGGAGGCCTTGGGTCCAATTGTGCCGCTTCGCTAATAAGATCGGGAGTCGGTAAACTGATAGTTGCCGATTTCGACAGAGTCTCTCCCGAAAATCTTAACAGACAGTTCTATTTCAGAAAGCAGGCTGGGATGAAGAAGGTTGATGCGCTTAGGGAAAATCTTCATAAAATCTGTCCCGATTGTATGCTTCAGGTTCATGATACCATGGTGTCAGAAGATAATATCTCACTTCTGTTTTCGGTTTGTGATGTTGTGGTTGAAGCATTTGATGATGCCGAACAGAAGAGCATGCTTATCAATTATATGCTTAATAACCTCCCCCATGTCCCCCTTGTTGCTGCGTCCGGTATGGCAGGCTGGGGATCGCTGGAAAATTTGAAAGTAATTAACTCCGGTAATCTTTATGTTTGCGGTGATAATGAGAGTGAGGTATCAGAAGAGAATCCGCCAATTGCTCCAAGGGTTAACATTGTTGCAAATATGCAGGCTGATATTGTTTTACAGCTCCTTTTAAAGGATGCGTTTTAAAAAGAATCCACACAAATGAAGATTATTCTTAATAACAGAACAGAAATATTTGATCAGGAGACTCTTACAATCTCCCGGATAATGGAGACAAAATCCTTTCACTTCAGAATGCTGGTTGTAAGATTGAATGACAGATTAATATCCAGAGATCTATACGATAGTACTGAGGTTAAAGACGGGGATGACCTTAAAATTATCCATCTGGTGAGCGGAGGTTAAAATTATTCCTCTTTTTCTCCCTCTTTAGTAAATATATCAAGCTGTTGTCTGACAGATTCTTCGTGAATTGCCTCAAGTACAGTTTTTATGAACTCTTCGTTTACCATCAGCTCTCCGGCCTGAGCAACCCTTCTGCATACAAGATTATCATATCTTACCGGCTGAAGAACAGGCATATTGTGCTCAAGTTTATAACGGCCAATTTCTCTCGAGATAGTCATCCTCTTTGAGATTAAATCCAAAAGCCTTTCATCTACTTCATCCATCTCTCTTCTTAACTCGTTAAGTCTTTCAGTTGTATCAATAGAATCTCTTATGATAAGTGCTTTGAGAATTGTGTTAAGGGCTGAGGGAGTAATTTGCTGCTCTTTATCGGAAAGTGCAACGGAGGGATTGATATGGGACTCTACCATCAGGCCGTCAAATCCCATATCCATCGCCTGCTGCGAAATAGGATATATGAGCTGAGGGCGACCCCCGATGTGGCTTGGATCACATATCATTGTCAGAGAAGGTACCCTTCTTTTTAATTCGATTGGAATATGCCATTGAGGCAGATTTCTTAACAGCCCTTTTTCGTAAGAGCTAAACCCTCTGTGAACAGCTGCAATGTTGCTTATCCCCGAGTTTAAAAGCCTTTCTATTGCTCCCAGCCAGAGTTCAGGATCGGGGTTAACGGGGTTTTTAACCAAAACAGTAACATTACTCCCTTCAAGTGCATCTGCAACCTCTTGAACAGCAAATGGATTCGCAGTTGTTCTTGCTCCAAGCCAAACAATATCAATACCTGCATTAAGAGCCATTTCTGTATGTCTGGCGTTTGCAACCTCTGTAGCTGTTAACATTCCTGTAATCAGCTTAACTTCGTTCAGCCATTTAAGTCCTGTCTCTCCCACACCCTCAAATCCTCCGGGTTTGGTTCTGGGTTTCCAGAGTCCTGCCCGGAATACTGTGACACCATATGACGAGAGCTCTTTAGCAGTCTCAACCATTTGATCTCTGCTTTCAGCACTGCACGGACCTGCTATAATCAGTGGTTTTTTAAAATGCTCTCCCTTAATTTTTAATTTTTTAATCTCCATATCAGATAGTCGGAAAATTGCCGAAATATAGTGGTTTTTTGGTACTTTTGTGCCCTATTAATTAAATCAAACAACAGATAAATCGTGAATAAGTTTCTTCGTTATGCAGTTCTTGTGATTGCTTTATTTATTGCAGGTAGCTGCAAATATCTTGGTATTGATGCATTTAGCGGATCTACTTTAATATGGGAATCAGGAGCAAACAACTATTTCAACAGAGAAAAACCTATAACCTTGCCTTTTGCAGGAAAGATTCTGATTACAGGTGAGGTAGAAAAAGATCAGTTTGTCAATACATCCGGCTTGCCATGGCACTCTGTTACAGTTAAAGAGTTTGTCCCTTCTGCAGACTCATTCAGATTCGAAGGAGCTTTCAGATATGACGGATTTGCATTGTGTGATATTCTCAGTACTGTTAAGGTTGATAAAGAGTCAAAAGAAGATTTCTATCCTCCTGTAGACCTCTATGTTGAGGTGTGGAACAATGATGGCGAATATGCGGTATTCAGCTGGGGAGAGATATTCTACTCTGCCGATCCGTATAAGATTATATTTGCAAAGAGTGTTTCCAGGGTTATTCCGGGAAAGACAGGTGAATTATGGAATCTTCCGGAGAGTGCAAAAGTGGTTGCCGGGAATGACATGCTAACACTAAGAAACATTAGTGACCCGATTAAAATTGTTATAAAATCACTTAAGGGAGACTTTAAGGTTAACAGAGATCCGGAGGATTTTGCCTCAACAAAACTCGTTTTTGGTATTGATGGAGACAGAAATGCCGTAAGAGAGATTACCGATCTCCCGTCAGATCTGCCGATGATCGATTCAAAGAGCGTCTATTATGGTCAGAGTATGGGGTATAAGGGTCAAAAAACATTTACAGGAAAGGCACTTGGGCAGATTATGAGAGATATCTTTCCTTCAGACCCTTCGGTATTAAGACGATCTCTTGTATGTATTGAAGGGGTTGACGGATACAGAGCTGCCTTCTCATTCTCAGAGATAGTAAACAGAAATGATGACAGAGACCCTCTTCTTATGTCTGGCGGAGCAGAAAAGGGAAGAGAGGGATTTTCTCTATTCTGTCGGGGAGATATGTTTGCGGACAGAGCCATAAAAGGGTTAAATAAGATTACGATACTAAGATAAAAGCATATGAGGCATACAAGATATCTCCTTATTTTTTTATCCGCGGTAATGATCACTGCCTCTTGCAGTGAAAATAAACGTGAGCTGATTGTTTTTCATGCAGGTTCTCTCTCAATGCCATTTAAGGCAATTGCAGATTCCTTTATGCAAATAAATCCTGATGTTCAAGTTCTTTGTGAAGCTTCGGGAAGTGTGGATGCTGCAAGAAAGATAACAGAACTCAGAAGGGATTGTGATATAATGGCTTCTGCAGACTATTCAATTATTGACAAACTGCTTATTCCTGATTATGCGACAGAAAACATACATTTTGCCGCAAACGAGATGGCCCTTGTATACACCGATAAGTCGAAGTTTGCCGATAAAATAGATACTTTAAACTGGCTTGAAATTCTTGCCGACCAGGGTGTCTATACGGGGAGGTCAGACCCTGATGCCGATCCATGCGGGTACAGAACGATTCTTACACTTGATTTGGCCGTTAAATACTATACAGACAAGGGGTATGATGATTTAGACTCTCTTACGAAAAATATTCTGTCGGCATCTGAAAGATTCATCCGCCCTAAGGAGGTAGATTTGCTGGCACTGCTTGAAACCGGCTCTGTAGATTACATTTTTCTTTATAAATCTGTGGCAATACAGCATAATCTCAGATACCTTACTCTGCCATCCGCAATCAATATGAGCGATCCTCAGAAGAATAACTTCTACAAAGAGGCTTCGGTTAGCGTCAGGGGCTCAAAACCAGGTGAAAAAATTCAGATTAACGGTGAGGCTATGGTTTACGGAGTAACTATCCTGAATAATGCACCCAATAAAGAGGATGCTCAGGCATTTCTGGATTTCCTGAGATCGGATACGGGAGGCAAAAAGATATTGAACCAAATGGGGCAGAGGGCACTTTAGATAAGGCTCCGGCTATTTCCTGCCCGCTTTTATGATTAGTTCATCAAGTTTTCTTTTCGGAACGTGGTGTGTCTGTTCTGAATCTCTCCAGTATTTGATATCCCCGTTCTGAACATCGTCAATTACAATTACCTCTTTAGGTTTGCCAAGAGAAATTACAAGAATAATTTCGAGGTTGGCTGGCAGATTCAGCAGTTGTGTAAGAGCCTCTTTTTTATAAGTAGCAATCATACATCCCCCATAACCCAGCTCAACAGCTCTTAGGAGTATGCTTTGGGCAAAAATTCCGTGGTCGCATGAGTAACCTGCAGAGATATCTTTATCGTGCAGCAGAATTATATATCCGGCAGGTCTCTCCCCCTCGGCAGGGCCGTCCCAATCCTTTAAGTACCCCGCCCATCCAAGATTCGGGAATATTTGAGAATTAATCTCTCTGTCATTACAGATATAGAACTTTATTGGCTGAATGTTTCTTGAGGAGGGTGAAAGTCTTGCAGCATCAACCATCGAAATAAGGTGTTCCTCAGGAATATTCACCTCCTGAAAATATCTTCTGTAACTTCTGTTTTCCCTGAATGGTATCATAATTTATAAACTTAGGTTTCTAAAATAGTTCCAATATTTTACTCAATCCTTGTGCTTTTATCAAGTTGGGATGATCTCTCTCCTCAACTACTTCATGGGCCCAAATAATATCTGAAGGAATATAGATTGCATAACCCCCGATATCAAGAACAGGCTGTATATCAGATTTAAATGAGTTTCCAATCATCAGAAAATTTTCCGGTTGGATGCCATGCTCTTTAATTATCTTCATATAACTGTCAGGATGCTTTTCGCTCATTATCTCTACAGCAGAAAAATATTTTTTAAGACCCGATCTCTCCACTTTTGATTCCTGCTCTTTAAGATCTCCCTTTGTGGCCAGTACAAGCGGGAACCTGCCGGAGAGAGTGCTAAGAACTTTCTCTGTGTCCGGGTATAGCTCAACAGGTCTTCCAATTGTATCTTTTCCGATTTGTATGAGCTTAAGAATCATTTCATTGGTTAGAGTGCCTCCGCTAAGCTCTATTCCGCACTCAATCAGAGAGATTATAAATGGCTTAGATCCGTAGCCAAGCAAGGGGAGGTTATCTTTCTCTACTCGCAGCAGAGTATCATTTGCAGTTTTGGCATCACACCAGGGAGACATCAGCTCTGCAAACCGCTTCTCTGCATTATGATAGTGGTATTCATTGATCCACAGCGTATCGTCTGCATCAAATGCAATCAATTTTATGTTACTGTTCAGTTTAATCATCTCTGATATCTTACAAAATTTGGATCACAAAAGTAATAAAAATTGATTACTTAAATGTTGAAAAAAAATGGCCATCAGCCGTAATGCCCTCAACAGAAATGTTATGACGAGTCTTTCTGTCACTCGAATAGTATGAAATTACCGCCTCTCCATTGTCGTTTGTCTTAACAACCGGGCTCCAGAAAAGAGTAGTTCTTGTGTCATACGAAACGGCATTGTTGTCGGCATCCAGAGAGTAGTCAGGAGAATAAAACCGGGATGGTTTCTGCCATCCGAGAGGTCTTTCAAAAATTGTGTTGTAATATGTAAAAGGAGACTTTGCCAGGCTCGAAACCGAGTATCTTAATGTTACCAACACAACCCCCGACAGAGTGCGGTATAAAAAACCCTCATTCCCTCTCAGATATGCCACATTTTCCACATCATCAACAAGATACTTGTCAAGATCGCCGCTGCTCTGAACCCTCATTCTGTTTATATATACATGCGGCTCCTCCTTTTCTCCTGTTATGGTAGAACTTCTGGTCGAAACTAAGAGTCTCGATCCATCCTCGGCTGTTCCACCGTTCATCAGTCCGGGGAAAGTTCCCAGCACATAATCGAATAGTGACCATCCAGCATACATATCCAGCTCACCGCGCTCTCTGATCTGTCTTCTTTCAAATGTCTGATTAAAAGGAGAAGGGTTGTGTTTTGCTGCAACTTTTTTTGTTGATGTTACTGTAGCCGCCATAAGCATAACTGCACCGTATCCTCCTGATTGTTCGAAGATTCTGGAATAGCTCTCATCTTTTGAGTAATCTCTTTTTATCGTCAGGTCATTATAGAACGGGTAGTAAGTAAGGGCAGGAAATGTCTGTTTGTCTACCTGAAGATAGTATCCCTTCTGACCCTCCTTGCCTGTACACGATATTATAAACCCTGTGCTGTCGGGAAAGTCAAGTTCAGAGACTATAAAATGGCCTGTTTTATTAAGATATTCACTTACTGCCAGATCGATTTCAGGAGCCAGTACAGAGAGAATAGCCCGTTTCGTATTCCTGAAATTACTTGTTACCCTCCCTGATAAAGCCTGTGTATATTCCCTCTGAAAAGGGGATCTTTCAGACTCTTTCTTTTGATATACATTAGTGTAGCTATTGAAGATAGTCTGCAGATTATAATACCTCCACCCGTGTACCATCATCAGTAAATCCATTGCCCTTTCTCTGTTAATGTTTTTTTCATCAAAATACCAGGCAGGATTTTCAATAGTGCCTTTAAGTTCAGAAGTCAGGTGCATAAATGATTTGATATTATCCACATAAGGTTCTGCCGGAGCTAGAAAACTGTCTGTTACAGACACAGAGAATTCACCTTTAACAGGATTACCAATGCTGTCGGTAATACATATTTTAATTTGTGTTCTCTCTCTCTTCTCAAGCTCTTCGGATGGTTTGTCAGGGGTTACCTCTGTATTTATCAGATTTTCAGGGAATTTAAATATTAACCTCTCTGCCAGTATGTTTGCAGAGCTGTCTGTAATTATAAAGTGATTGATTCCGGCACTCAAGCTTTTTTCATTTACTACAAATACTCTATCCTCTCTAAACAGCTCTTCATATAAGAAAATGTCATCACCATCGTGAGCTATTATAAAAGCCCCGGATGTAAGCAGGTCTTCTGTTAGAATAGTATTTATAAAGAGTTTATTATCTCGTTTTTGAATATTTATTACAGCACCGCTTTTTTCGGATTTGGGCAGATCATATCTTATATTTTCGCCATTATTACCCTTTGTTATAACATAATATCTCTCATCGGGGGCCGCGTAAAATCGAATCTCTCCCATACCATTATGCTCAGCGATAACTTCTGAAATTAATGAATCTTTGCTATTAAAAAGTTTGCCTGAAAACGCTATGCCTCTACCCCTGTTATCTGTTGCTTTAAATGCAATCCGGGCAAATTTCTGAGAAATAATTCTTCCACTTTCAGGAAAAAATTGTAAAGAAGCAACCCTATTTATTAAACCCTCTTCAATATCTATCCGGGCCGAATCCTTAAATGCAGGATTTATTACGGATATCTCTTTATTGAACATGTAATCGGGGAGTGAATTCATCATCCACTGAGTGTATGCCCTAAGAGTGTATTTACCAGACGGGATGTTATGACCGATAGGGACTCTTCCTGCAAATCCATCATCTTCCTTTTTAATCTTTACACGAGAAATTAATGTGTCCCCATAAAGTTCGGCGTAGATAAAACTACTCTCCTCCTGTACCGAAGCAATGCTGCTGTTTTGCAGGTATCCCTTAAACCAGATATATTCACCCGCAACATAGTGAGATTTATCTGTGTGCAGAAAAAGTTTCTCGGGTGAGTTTTCCCGAACAAACCTGGAATAGTTGTTGATCAGAGAATCT
Organism: Bacteroidales bacterium; assembly: GCA_036677745.1. Taxonomy (GTDB): domain Bacteria; phylum Bacteroidota; class Bacteroidia; order Bacteroidales; family UBA932; genus Bact-08. Next base: position 59,457 of record JAVBVW010000002.1, on the reverse strand, counting down.
TTATTGATCTGTGCAAATGAGAGGCAGCTAACCGAATTACAAAGCAGAATCAGTAAAAAAGCATAAAAACGTGGCATAAAAATCTGATAAAAAAAAGATTGTGCGAATCTATGAAAAAAATGGATGAAAAAAGGCCGGCAAAATAATTTTTTGCCGGCCCTTATAAAATTTCTTAAACTCTGTTGGTTCTTCCTCTATTTTGAAACTCTTTCAAGCCATTTTAGCATAAAGAGCATTGTTCCCATAGAAATCACACAAGCCACAACAAAGAGTCCCCATGTGAGCCAGATTGGAACGTTTTCATAGAAAATTGCACCAATGAAAAGAAGCTGGTTACCCAGTGCGGTGGCTCCAAGCCAGCCACCTTGCATCAGACCCTGATACTGTGGAGGGGCAACTTTCGATACGAAAGATATTCCGAGTGGGCTGATAAATAGCTCAGCAACAGTAAGAATAAAATATGTTCCGATAAGCAGGAACGGTGTAACCTTCATAGCTTCCGGCAGACTACCCATTGCAGTTACGCTTTGGCTGTCAGGAAGTCCGAATGAACCTAGTGACATTACTGTAAATCCGATTGCGGCAATAAGCATACCTATTGCAATTTTCTTAGGAGTAGAAGGCTCGAATCCTTTTGCTCTGAGCCAACCGAATACCGCAATTACCACAGGAGTAAGGAATACTACGAACAGAGGGTTAAAACTTTGGAAATCCTCTACTGCCATCTGGTAGCTTCCTAGTTTAAGCAGTGTATAATCTCTTGCAAAGAATGTGAGTGTAAGACCATTCTGGTGGAATGAGAACCAGAAGAAGATAACAACTGCAAATACTGCGAAAAGGGCATAAATACGTTGCTTAACCTCTTTTGCATCCATCTGTACTTCACCTCTTGCAGCTGCATCTGCCGCAGCTTGCTGTTTGCTCTTAACATCAGGAAGTTTACTTTTGTTAATAAGGAATATTGCTACTGAGATAAGCATGGTCAGAATTGCAACACCAAATGCATAGTGGAAACCTGTAACGAAAGAGTCAAGGTAAGAGTTTACAAAACCATCCATATTTCCTGCAAAAGCACCTGTTTTATCTACCTGTGCAGCAAGTTCAGCAAGTTTTGCACTTCCCTCAGCTGTGATGGTTCCGTCAAGATACTGGTGACACATAGACGGTAGGTTTGGATTATATTCAAATCCATTCTTAGACAGCCATAGTGCCCTTACATATTTTGCAACAAAAGGAGCGAACATTGCACCTACATTGATAAACATGTAGAAAAGCTGGAATCCTGAATCACGCATCTTGCTGTATTCCGGTTTATCGTACATCTGTCCGACAAGTGCCTGGAGGTTACCTTTGAATAGTCCGTTACCAAAAGCGATGGTAAAGAGGCCTACGCAGGAGATTATCAGGAACAGCGTTTTGTTAGGCACAGGAGTAGGAGATGGAATGGCAATCATCAGATAGCCCAGAGCCATTACAAAGAGACCTACCAATATGGTACCTTTGTAGTTCCTTGTTTTATCGGCTATCAATCCGCCCACCAGTGCCAAAATGTAAATCAAGGCATAGAATACGGAATAAATAATCCCGGCGTTTGTTCCATCGAGGCCAAATTTTGCCTGCAGAAACAGTACCAGGATAGCCATCATGGTGTAAAAACCAAAGCGTTCACCCATATTTGCAAGGGCTGCAGCCAGTAATCCTTTCGGTTGTCCTTTGAACATAAAATAAATTTATTAGTTAGTGTTTAAATTCTAATGTTCGCAAAAATAATAAAATTTGGATAACTTTGTTTAAAACTTAAAGCACCTGATGGCCAAAACTGCATTTTTATTACTTGCCTCTCTTATTTATCTGATTTCTATTTTTCCACTGAGGGTTCACTATTTTTTTTCTTCAGTTCTCGTATTTTTTCTCAGCAGGGTATTTGGATACAGGAGGTATACTGCAACAATAAATATTGCAAGATCTTTTCCTGAATTTAAGTACGATAAAGTTGAAGAACACGTAAGAAAGTTTTTCAGGAACTTTTCTGAGATTGTTGCTGAGACAATATGGATTATTTCGGCCTCAAAAAAGGAGATAAAGAGGAGGATAAGAGTTGAAAATCCTGAAGTGCTTAATGAAATCATATCAGGAGGAGAATCTGTGATTTTGGTTAGTGGCCATGTGGGTAACTGGGAATTGATTACCAGACTCTCGCTTTTTGATTCAGAAATTCCGTTGAATATTGAAAGCGACAGATTTGTTGTGGCATATAAACGCCAGCACAGCAAACTTTCGGATATGCTTATATGCTGGACAAGAAACAGTCACCATACAGCCAAGCTGGTGGAATCGGGGTCATTGGCCAGATATATGTTAAAAAACAGAGACAACCAGCACTGTTATGTTTTGTACGCAGATCAAACCCCTCTGCCTGGCTCAAAATTTGTGGTTAATTTTCTCGAACGAGAGACCACTATGATTAATGGGCCTGAAGTTTTGTCAAGGCTAATTAACTGTCAGGTGGTCTATTTTGAGATGATACGGGAGAACAGGGGAGTGTATAAAATTGTTTTCAGCCGGATTACCCGTAACCCATCTGAGGAGCCTGAGGGCGCCATAACAGGCAGGTTTGCTGAATTACTTGAAAAGACAATAAGAGAACAGCCCGATAACTGGCTCTGGTCACATAAAAGATGGAAAAGATAATTAAAGAAGTAGGATATATTTAAAACCATAAGAAATGAGAAATCTATTAAAGACCCTGTTAGTTGCAGCAATACTGGTATTTGCAACCCGGGCCGAATCCCAGATAATTAATCCGGGGCAGGGTGTGCCTGCCGGAGCCATAGTGTATTCACTTCCTATGACTGCATTGCATTTTAAGGTTACTGCAGAATATGAATCATTTATAGCAGGCCCATATGCAAAGTTTGCTCAAAAATACCTTGGAGTACAGGCAAGGGAAGAGAGTGGCGAAAAGTACAGGATAAGTTCAGTACAACTTATACCCTATATTGAGGCCGATCCTTCGGTTAACATTGCCCTGAATCTCGGCAATAACAAAAATGCATCAGCCAATTTCCTTGAGATGATAAACCAGGGGCTTCTGATGTGGTCAGACTCTTATGAAGGCAAAAGTGAAGCGATGCAATATCCTTCTCTGATAAATAACTCTGTTTTGCTAAGGTCTATGACCGGTTCTAATTTAACCAATGAGATGACCACACTGTTCAGAACCGTTCAGGGGAGATCGGGGATGGAGAGAACAGCTGTACAGCAGACACAGGTTGTTGAGAAGAGTCTGGAAAAGAGGGCGGAAGAGACCGCAAATATGATTTTCAAACTCAGGATTAAGAGGATGGAAATTATAACAGGAGAGACAGATGCAACCTTTAGCGGCGATGCCCTAAGGGCTGCTATTGAGGAGATGAACCGTCTTGAAAAAGAGTATCTTGACCTGTTTTTGGGCAAGACAGAGATAGGTAAGCAAAGCATGTCATTTGATGTTGTGCCAAAAACCGATAACGATAAACAGATATATATTGCTTTCAGGTTATCAGATTCACAAGGTTTGCTTCCGGCTAATAATCTTTCAGGACGTCCGATCGTTCTTGAACTTATTAAAGAGGAAAATACACCGGCGGTCAGCATGGAGACGATAGCAGGTAAAGGAAGAGTTGTCTACAGAAAACCGGCTATGGTAAATGCAAGACTTTCCGATGGACAGACACTGCTTTTGCAATCGAGAATTCCGGTTTATCAACTGGGCAATCTAATGTCATTTCCTATAGAGATTGCAACCGGAAGGTTGTAATTGTTCCCCTCTTTTTGTAACTTTGAAAGCTTACATGAAAAATACAACTAATAATTTATAATTTAAAACTATTGTTATGGATATCAGAGATTTAAAACCCGCAAGGGTATGGTCCCATTTTTATTCACTAACCCAAATACCCCGCCCTTCAAAAAAAGAGGAGAAGGCTGTTATTTTTCTTGAAAATTTTGGAAAAGAGCTGGGTCTTGAGACGATTAAAGATGAGCTTGGCAACATTATAATAAGGAAGCCTGCAAGCAAGGGGATGGAAAACAGAAAAGGTATTATCTTCCAGGCCCACATTGATATGGTTCCTCAGAAGAACAGCGATAAAGTTCACGATTTTGAGAAGGATCCTATTATCCCAAGAATTGTGGAGGACTGGGTTTACGCTACAGGAACAACACTGGGAGCCGATAACGGATTGGGTATTGCTGTCGCAATGGCGGTTCTCGAAGACAAAGATATGGTACACGGCCCTGTTGAGGCACTCTTTACAATAGATGAAGAGGCGGGAATGAATGGTGCAAGAGGGCTTAAGCCCGGTCTCCTAAAAGGAGATATACTTATAAACCTGGACTCAGAAGATGAAGGTGAACTATATGTGGGTTGCGCAGGCGGACTTGATGCAAATGTGACCTTTAAATATAACGAAGTATCTGCGCCTTCAGGCTCTGAAGGCTACAAACTAAGTATTACAGGTCTTAAAGGTGGTCACTCAGGAATGGATATCATACTTGGCAGAGGTAATGCAAATAAAGCACTGGTAAGAATATTGCTCCCTCTTATGAAAGATCTCGGAGCATCAATTGCGTCGATAGAGGGGGGTAGTTTAAGAAACGCTATCCCAAGAGAGGGATTTGCTACACTTGCCATACCGTCATCAAATGTTGATGCGGCAAAAAAAATAGTTGAGAAACATTTTGAGGAGATGAAGCACGAATTGTCTGCTCACGAAAAAGACCTTAAAATTACATTTGAAAAGTGTGATACACCTGTAAAAGTAATTGAAGATAAGGTTGCTCTTAATATGGTTAAGGCTGTTTATGCTTGTCCGAACGGTGTAGAGAGGATGAGCGATGCAATGCCTGGTCTGGTAGAGACATCGAATAACCTTGCTATCGTTAAATCGGCTGAAGGTAAAATTGAAATCAGTTGTCTTATGAGGAGCTCCGTTGATTCCGCCAAAGATGTGCTGGCAGCAGCTATCGCTTCAACTTTTGAGTTAGCCGGAGCCGACGTTTCGTTAACAGGAGGTTATCCCGGATGGAAGCCTGACATGGATTCTGCAATTCTTAAAACAATGAAGGCAGTTTATAAAGATTTGTACGGCAACGAACCCGAGGTTAAAGCAATCCATGCAGGTCTGGAGTGTGGTATACTGGGCGGAACATATACCAACTGGGATATGATATCATGCGGCCCGACAATCAGATCTCCTCACTCGCCGGATGAAAGAGTAAACATTCCGACCGTAGAGAAGTGGTGGAATTACATAGTAGAGGTACTTAAAAATGCCCCTGAAAAGAAATAAGTTACCCGAATAGTTTGCAGGGCTGGAAATATTCGTTATATTTGCAGCCCTTTTTTAATTATTAAAAGTCAAAAAGAAATGTTAAAAAATTACGAAACCGTTTTCATTGCAACTCCCGTTTTATCTGATGTACAGATAAAGGAAGCGGTAAAAAAGTATCGTGATTTTATCACCGAAAACGGTGGTGAAATAATTCACGAAGAGGACTGGGGCCTTAAGAAACTGGCTTACCCGATCCAGAAAAAAACAACAGGTTTTTATCACCTGATTGAATTTAAGGCAGATCCTGCCATGATATCAAAACTCGAGATTCAGTATCGCCGTGATGAAAGAATCATCAGATTCCTGACTTTTGCTCTTGATAAGCATGCTGTTGCTTATGCAGAGAGAAGAAGAGCGAACAAATCAGAGACTAAAGCTAAGGAGGTTTAATTATGGCAAATCCATCAAACAACGAAATCCGTTATCTGAATCCTCCTACAGTTGAGGTTAAGAAGAAAAAGTACTGCCGTTTCAAAAAAACCGGCATCAAGTATGTTGACTACAAAGACGCTGAGTTTTTGAAGAAGTTTCTGAATGAGCAGGGAAAAATTCTTCCCCGCCGCCTTACCGGAACATCTCTTAAATTCCAGAAGAAAGTTTCACAGGCTGTTAAGCGTGCAAGACACCTTGCTTTGCTGCCATATGTTACAGATTTATTGAAATAAGCAAAGGAGAGAGATAATATGGAAATTATACTAATACAGGATGTTCCTAATTTAGGTCATAAAGACGATATCGTTACGGTACGTAACGGATATGCTACAAATTATCTGATTCCTCAGGGATTTGCCAAAATGGCTACCCCTTCTGCAAAGAAGATGCATGCAGAGAATCTAAGACAAAGGGCTCATAAAGAGGCAAAAATCAGAGAAGAGGCAACTGCACAGGCAGCTAAACTAGAAGGTGTTCAGGTTACCATTGCAACAAAAGTAAGCTCTACAGGTAAAATATTCGGTTCAGTAAACAATATTCAGGTTGCAGAGGCACTCTCGGCAAAAGGATTTGAGATTGACAGAAGAAACATCACCATTTTAGGTGAGGAGTCTGTAAAAGAGGTAGGAATTTACGATGCTGTTGTAAAAATCCACAAGGATATTAAAGCCAATATCAAAATTGAGATTATATCTGAGGAGTAATACCTTTAACGAAAAACAGAAAGGCTGTCATTTTTGGCAGCTTTTTTTTTACTGTAAAAAATTCATTTTGTTTAATTTATTTCCTAACTTTAAAAAAACAGTGCCGGAACATATACTGATTGTTCATAAGAGTTATCATAACGGAAATAATATTTGAACAATGAGTATCCATTATTGTTATATTTGCATTAAAATCTACCAAACTAATCTGTTATGAAAAAGAAATTACTTACACTATCACTTTTACTGGTTACTGCTTTAGCTTTTGCTCAGAACCAGAACGAGGGTGGGAAATACGGCCCATACCTTACAAACAAATTTTTTGACAACTGGTTTATTTCAGTTGGTGGCGGAATTCAATGGATGTATGGAGAGCACGACACTCAGGCATCTTTTAAAAACAGAATTACCCCTGCCATAGACTTCTCACTTGGTAAGTGGATTACTCCATCAATAGGAGTAAGAGCACAGTTCGGAGGTTTCACAATGAAAGGTCTTTCAACAGATCCAACTGCAAAATTCATAGAAGGCCCTTCAGACGATTGCGCAGGATGTTTCGAAGAGAAGTTCAACTTCTTTAACCTTCATGGTGATCTTATGTGGAATATCTCAAATACCATTGGTGGATACAGAAATGATCGTACTCTGGAGTTTATCCCTTTCCTAGGTGTAGGCTACGCAAGATCTCATAAGAAAGATATATACCCTGTTTATAAGGAGGCCTCTGCAACAGTTGGCCTTTTAAATAAGATTCGTCTTTCACAAGCTGTTGATTTCAATGTTGAGTTAAAAGCTCTTCTTGTTAATGACAGATTTGACGGTTTTGAAATCGGACAAGGAATAGAGGAGCTTGTCTCTGCAACTGTAGGATTTACTTACAACTTCAAGAAAAGAGGATTTGATAAATATATCGAACCTGTCCCTTGTGACTACTCTTCATACAATTCAAAGATTGCTGATCTTGAGAAAAAAATTGCCGATGCTGATGCAAAAGCAGGTAAACTCGCATCAGATCTTGCTGCAGAGAAGAATAAAAAGCCGGAAGTTGTTAAATCAGTCGAGTATATCGCTTCACCTATCGCAGTATTCTTCCCTATAAATCAGTCTAAACTTACCGATATGGATCTTATCAATCTTGGCAACTTTGCCGAAGTTGTTAAAAAATCAGGCAAAACATATAAGATTATGGGTTCTGCCGATAAAGCAACGGGAAATAAGAAGATTAATATGAAATTGAGCCAGGATCGCGCAAACAGCGTTTACAATGCTCTTGTAAACAAATTTGGAGTTAATCCTGCACAACTTGAGGTTATTGCAAAGGGTGACGAGAACGAACCATTTGACAAACCTGTTCTAAACCGTGTTGTTATTCTCGAATAACATGGTTTGATAAAATATTGGCGGACTGCTTACAAGCAGTCCGCTTTTTTTTTATCTTTATCGCAAATCAAATATTTATCCCATGAAAACTTCTGAAAACAAAAACGCAATTCAAGGTGAGAAACCATTCAATGGCTTTTGTATGAACGGATTTCTTGCTCTTTTTTTAGATCTTCTTCTTATAGGAGTGTCGGTAGCCCTCATTTTTATGACTGATATTTTTGGAGATTGGATAGTTATTCTCTCAATTATCGGATTCATCAAATCTATGATTATGTGGGGAGGATTCATGCAGCTCGAACCAAATGAGGCAAGAGCAATGGTATTCTTCGGAAAATACAAAGGCACATTTAAAAAGACAGGATTTTTCTGGGTGAACCCCTTTACAGCAAAAAAGAAGCTCTCTTTAAGAGCCAGAAATCTGGATGTAAAACCAATAAAAGTAAACGATAAAGCCGGTAATCCGATTATGATAGGTCTTGTTCTTGTATGGAAATTAAAGGATACATATAAGGCAATGTTTGAAATTGACGCACAAACCATGGCAAAGTCCGGGGTTCAGCCGGGAGCAATTTCGGGAGATCAGACTGTGGGGCAGAGGATGAACGCCTTTGAAAATTTTGTTAAAGTTCAATCTGATGCTGCATTAAGACAAGTGGCCGGCCAGTATGCATATGACGATAATGAAATATCTGATAGTCAACTTACTTTGAGGGGTGGGGGAGATGAAATTAACCAACAATTGGTAAACGAACTCAATAACCGGCTAAATATGGCGGGTATAGAGGTTAAAGAGGCCAGAATAAATTATCTTGCCTATGCACCTGAGATTGCGGCCGTAATGTTGCGTCGTCAACAGGCTGCAGCTGTAATTGCGGCGAGAGAGAAAATTGTCGAAGGTGCCGTTTCGATGGTAAAAATGGCTCTGGATAAAATTGATAACGAAGGAATTGCAAAGTTTGATAAGGAAGCTAAGGTAAAGATGGTTTCAAACCTGCTTGTTGTCTTATGTGCAGACGAGGCAGCTCAGCCGGTTATCAGTGCCGGAGAATAGCAAGCGAAAAACAGGGTAAAAAATCTCTTCCCTAAGGCATAACTAATAAATTTAGTTCAATAACTAATGAAAATAGTTGTATAACTAAATTTATTAGTTATTTTTGTGTTCAGAGAATAATATTGCAATATCAGTTATTGGACTGATTGTTGTTATTAATAATATAAATCAGGTTAAATATTTTATAATGAAAAAATTAACAGTTAAAGAAGAGGAGATAATGACCTTTTTCTGGCAAAACGGGCCACTGTTTGTCAGGGAGATTGTTGAGCTTTATCCTGATCCCAGACCCCACTTTAACACCGTCTCAACCATTGTCAGGGGGTTGGAGGAGAAAGAATTCCTTTCTCATACTTCTTATGGCAGCACATTCCAATACTACCATATAATCGCAGAGGAGGAATACAAAAAGGGAGCTTTGCAGAATGTTGTCAATAAATATTTCAAGAGTTCATATCTTGGGCTGGTATCTACATTTATTGAGGAGGAGAAAATTTCAGTGGATGAGCTTAAAAAACTCATTGAAAAAGCAGAAGGTAAAAAGTCTTAAATTCAGACTGATATGGGTTATTTTCTGGTCTATATATTAAAATCTTCGTTGTCACTTGCTGCATTTTACCTCTTTTATAAAGTAACACTCAGCAGGGAGACATTTCACCGTTTTAACAGAGTTGTATTAATATCAAGCTTGTTATTGTCGGTTTTAATTCCGCTTTTTAAAATTCCAGGCAACGAACCTATTCTTAATAATACAATATCCCTTAATATTGAGCAGCTAATAGAGCTTGCAGGATTCGGACAGGATACTTTAATTGTTTCAGATAATATAGATTCACCACTCTCTGTCTGGCCGGTTTTGATTGTAGTTTTATACCTGACAGGAGCTTTCGTTACATTAATTATCTCGGCCGTTTCAATTATCAGGATGTCACAAATTATTCACCGCACTGAGGGTTGCAGCCGAATAAAAACGGATAATGGGACTGTTATTATACTTCACAAAGAGAAGATTGCTCCGTTTTCATGGATGCGCTACATTGTGATCTCTGAGAAAGATTACGAAGAAAACGGGAAAGAGATTGTTGTGCACGAGGTTGCACATATAAAGGGGAGACATTCAGCAGATCTTATTTTATGTGAAATAGTTAAAATTATACACTGGTTTAATCCGGCAGCATGGCTTTTAAAACAGGAGTTAAAAAATATTCATGAGTATCAGGCAGATGATGCTGTAATTAAAAATGGTATCGATGCCTGCAGTTATCAACTATTATTAATTAAAAAAGCTGTTGGCGACAGGCTCTACTCTATAGCCAACAGCTTTAATCACAGCAAACTTAAAAACAGAATTACCATGATTACAAAGAAAAAATCTACTTTATGGGCAGCACTTAAAGTGCTTTATGTATTGCCATTGTCTCTCATTGCAGTTGTAGCATTTGCATCCGAAGAGATATCATCAGCCATGGCTCCGGTTTCTGAAATCAAAATTAAAGATTTTATTCAGACAGACACAACCAAAACGAAAAAGGTTTCTTCCAAGGTGGAGGTAAAAACGGCTGAAAAGAGAACAATAGTTGTAAGAAAGAGTGGCCCGGAACAGCGTCAGATAGATACAATTATCATCCGCAGGTCAGTTGATGATTCAACCAAAGCACTGGTTAAAGGCAGAATAAGCACATTTGTATACAACTCAGATTCTCTTTCTAACAACAAAATAACAACACTCTCGTACCGAAACGGTGATAGTGTTAATGTTATGGTATATGTTGACGGGGTAGAGAGAGACACAATGTATATAAAACAGATTGACTCCAGGGAGATAAAAGAGATAAGAGTTTATAAAGGGGAAAAAGCTGTTGCAGAATTTGGCGATAAGGCAAAGGAGGGAGTTATTGTTATATCTACTAAAGGTAAAATATCAGATCCCGAAAATAAAGAGGTATCAAATGTTATTGTTAAGGTAGCTGACAAAACAGCAAAACCACTTTATGTTATTGATGGAGTAGTTCAGGATAGCGATGCATATAAGCAAATTGATCCGAAGAGTATATCCTCCATCAAAGTTCTTAAGGGAGAAGCCGCAACCAAAGAGTATGGTGAGAAGGCGAAGAATGGAGTAATATTAATAAACCTAAAAAAGTAAAATAAAAGCATTTAAGACGATTTTTTTTGTACCTTTGGGGACTCTTTTTTCAAACGAGTATAAAAAGAAACTATAATGAAACAAGATCTTCAAATTTCGGAACTTATAAAAAAAGAAGAGAACCGTCAGCTGCACGGTATCGAATTGATAGCTTCGGAAAATTTTGTCAGTCCCCAGGTACTTGCTGCTTTAGGTTCAGTCCTTACCAATAAGTATGCTGAGGGTTATCCCGGTGCAAGATATTATGGCGGGTGTGAGGTTGTGGATATGGTTGAACAATTGGCGATAGATCGTCTTTGTCAGCTTTTTGGTGCAGAATATGCGAATGTTCAGCCCCATTCTGGTGCTCAGGCAAATATGGCAGTCTTTATGGCTTGCCTTAAGCCGGGAGATACCTTTATGGGTCTTGATCTTGCCCACGGAGGTCACCTGACTCACGGTTCGCCTGTTAATATGTCCGGTATCTGGTATAATGCGGTAGCGTATCAGGTTAGCGAAGAGACCGGAACAATTGATTATGACGAAATGGAGCGAAAGGCGCTGGAACACAAACCTAAGATGCTGATCGGCGGAGCTTCTGCATATTCCAGAGAGTGGGACTGGGCAAGAATGCGTGCTATTGCAGATAAAGTGGGTGCACTGTTTATGGTAGACATGGCGCATCCGGCAGGTCTGATTGCGGCCGGGCTGCTTGAAAATCCTGTTAAGCATGCTCACATTGTAACTTCGACAACACATAAGACTCTCAGAGGCCCGCGTGGAGGAATAATTCTTATGGGTAAAGATTTCGAAAACCCATTCGGAATCAAAACCCCTAAAGGTGAGATAAAAATGATGTCGGCTGTTCTTAATTCAAGTGTATTCCCCGGAATTCAGGGTGGTCCGCTTGAGCATTGTATAGCTGCAAAAGCTGTCTCTTTCTTTGAGGCTCTTCAGCCTGAATTCAAATCATATCAGATTCAGGTTCAAAAAAATGCACAGGCTATGGCTGCTGCATTTACAGATAAGGGTTACAAGATTATTTCCGGAGGAACAGATAACCATCTGATGCTTATAGATCTGAGAAGTAAATTTCCTGATCTTACCGGTAAGGCTGCAGAAAAAGCACTTGTTACTGCAGATATTACTGTAAACAAAAATATGGTGCCATTCGACAGCAGATCTCCTTTCCAAACCTCAGGTATACGTGTAGGAACACCTGCAGTAACCTCAAGAGGTCTTATAGAGAAAGATATGCCTTTTATCGTTGAGCTGATTGATAAGGTGTTATCAAATCCGGATAACGAGACTATCATTGCGGAGGTAAGAGAGCAGGCGAGAAAGAAGATGCATGGACTGCCTCTCAATATCTGGTAAATTAAGGGAGGATTGTTACCAATGAATTAAAAAGGCCGGAAGTTAATAACTTTCCGGCCTTTTTTAAATTTATCACTTTTGAACGTCTTTATTATGATGCAGGGTTTTTAGTCTTTACCTCAGACTCTTTCTCAGCTGTGTTTTCGTCTGCTGTTATTTCTGACTCTTCTGCATTAATATTTAAATCTTCTGCAGGCTTTGGTTCACGGCTTTTGATTATTACTTCGGGGATTTGAGGAGTAAGTTTAAAGAACCTGCTTGTCTGGGCAAAAGAGGGTAGTGAAACCAATAGTGCCTCTTCTCTTTGGGATTTGCGAATTACCCTGTTACAAACTTCAAAGCGGTCTTTAGGCCTTTCGTTGTCACGAAGATTGAATCCTTTTAATCTCTTTTTTTCAGGTTCAAGATCAAAAAGCGGGTACATTACATTTTTGGGGTTACCTATATAGCGTCCATTCTCAAAATTCTGGCTGACAATTTTTGATGTCATTGTATTACACTCCTTGTGATTCATTGTCGTGAGAATACTGTCCTCTGCAATAAATACAAGTACATTTACACCGCCGTAAGCATCGAATCTGGACAGATTTCCGTCGTTAAAAAATGCAATAAAGTCTGTTCCCTTTATCTGATTGAAGTGAACTGAATCTTCGCGGGCAATTGCAAAAGCGTTGGATAGAAATTCAACCTTTTTTAGTTTCTTATTTTCTGTAACGATTCTTATACTGTCTGATGTAAACTGATTTCTGTCATTCCACATAACAGGATTACCAAACATTCGGATTAAAGAATCAAGCGAATTAAAAACCAGTGAATCACACTTGCCCTGAATATTGCTTCTGTGGTATTTTACATTTTTATCGGCAAGAATAAACCGTATCTCTGTTGAGTCTTGTTTGGGAATTGTATCTGTAGTAGAAATAATCTTTTCTGTTTGAGCAGAATCTTTTAATGTGAGAGAATCTTTTAATGTGAGAGAATCTTTTATGGTTACAGAGTCTTTCAGATAAACCGAATCTCTTATTAAAATCAGACTATCAGGCAGAACTCTTACCCTTGACGTGGTGTCAGAGACTATGGCCTTAACAGTATCTTTGGGAGGTTGTTCAGATTGCCTGTTTTGAATCTCAGCCGGTTTAGATGCCGGCTTAGAGGCATTTTTCATAGCAGCTATCGGATCGACCCTGATCTCTTCGGACCTCTTTAAGGATTGTGCCACAGTTGCAGAATCAACAAGGTATCTTGGTACCGAATTTAAAACCATAGTGTCGGCTCCAATAAATAGTGTGTCGGCTACATTATTTTCATAAGAGTAAAATGCCACAGACGGATTTTTTGAAAGAGATACTCTGGATGGATATCTGGTATATCTGGCATAGTCGGCAAACATCAGTGCAGACTGAGTAGTATCCAATACCTGAACATTATTTTCAAGTTCAGCAATCTGCTGCCTTCCATCGTAAAATATTCTCTCTGCCCAGACCTCCTTCTCGGAATCCATCATAAAGGCGTTCTTTTCGAAATTGTACCTCTCTTCACCCCTTTCGTACCAGCCTATACCTGAGCTGAGATAGGAATCTCCCTGCCAGATTGTGGTATTACCCAAAAATTCAGCTCTGTTCTGAGCCGAATAATATGCAAGAGAGTCAGATTTAAGAACAAGAGAATCTGACATCATCTCAACATTTTTAATAAATTTAAATCGTTCTATTTTTGAGTCATAATATCCGTATATGCTCTCAATAATGTTGCCTTTTTTGTCAACTAATGATCCACCGTCATAAAACCATGCAACGCTGTCTTTGGTGTTGTAATCCAGATAGTATGTTCTGAGACGGTTACTGTCTCTGTCCATAAGCTCTACAATATGCCCCCTTACCTTTGCTAGCGAACTGTCTGCAACATAATGAATTCTGTCTCCAGACAGAGAGGTGTTGTTCTGAATTATTTTGACATTCCCGATTGCGTCAACTGTATTCTGGCTAACATCCCAGATAGCTGTATCGCAGATTATCAGAGTGTTATTGTGAAGAAACTGTGCCGGGCCCGTAATTCGTCTTACGTTTCTGGACTCGTTTTGGTACATCTCTGCCGTATTGGCTTTAATAAGTCTTACATACCTCTCCTCTTCTGTGTTCTGCTGGCCCCGGAGAGAAGATGTGCCTAAAAATAAAATCAGAAATAATGTAAGAGTTATTCTCATTTAAGCCAACCCTCTTTGAGGAAGGGACAATACTGGAATAAAGGATCGATTCTGATAAAAGTTGTCTCCTTCTTTTTCTCGATGAATTTAATTATCTCTTCCATAGCAGCTTTATTCTTGGCCTCAGCAAGAAGTACACTGTAGTCATCTTTAAAACTGGCAGTATGCGAAGGAATAATCTTTTCGAGCATAATAATTTTGTAGACCGTGTTGCCGCTTTGCCCTTCGTCATCAGTTGTTTCGAATGGTTCGGATATCTCTCCCTCCTTAAGATCTTTGATGATATTGTAATCGGCAGGCTTGAGCTGATCTTTATCGAAATAGGCCGATCCGGAGTATTTATCCGAAACCAGACCTCCGTTTACGAAAGACTTAATGTCATGCGAGAACCTCCTCGCTGCATCTTCGAAGGTGATGCTGTCGTTAACCAGCAGAGTTTTTATGCTGTCAAGTTTATTGAAAGCCTTTGCCTTATCTTCGTTTGTGTATTCCGGTTTCAGGAGAATGTGTCTGGCGTTAAACATATCTCCCTCTTTCTTAATCATCTGAATCAGGTGAAAACCATACTCTGTCTCTACAATCTGTGAAACCTGACCCTCCTTAAGAGCCATGGCTGCATCTGCAAACTGAGGAAGATAGAGTGTTTTCGATGCCATTCCAAGTTCTCCTCCTCTGGCTGAATTACTTGGATCCTGAGAATAGAGAGTTGCAAGTGTACTAAAACGCTCTCCCTTCATTACTCTTTCACGAAATCCAAGAAGTCTCTCTTTAACTGCCAGCGCTGCACTCTCTTTATCGGGATATTGTACAATATGGCGAAATTTATATTGAGTCGGGATAATAGGTAATGAATCGGGATGACTGTTCTTATAATAGTCATCTACATCCGAAGGGCTTAAATCCGGGGCTTTGGCAGATACGTTGTTTCTCATCTCGTGGGTTAGAAACTGTTCGGTTAGGGCCTCTCTCCACTCCTCCTTGAGACGGAAAAGTGGTTTTTTAAAATACTCTTCAGCGGCTCTCTCTCCACCCAATTTTGAAAGAACATCAGAAATCCTTCTGTCAAGTTCGCTCTCTACCTGTGCAGGATTGATCTCTATACTGTCTAATCTGGCCTGAGTAAGAAAAAGCTTGGAAATAAGCATGTTTTCAAGAACTGTGCAGCGGATGTTTCTGTCAGATGTAATACCCTGCAGCATCATCATCTGTACCTCTGACTCAAGAGAAGAGAGCTGAATCATATCGTTACCAATGAGTGCAATGGTTTTGTCAATTAACCCTTTGTCGTATCGCTGCGAAAAAGCGGTTGATACAGATATGGTTACTGCCGCAATAACTATTGAAAGTTTTAAAACTCTATTCTTCATTTTGGGTATTATCGTTAATGTTCAATTTTATCTTTTTTTTATCCATTGCCTCTTTAATAAGATCCTTCTCCAGATTTGCAATAAGTTCCTGCTTTCTGTGGCTGATTATTATCTCTTTAATTCTTGGAAGATAATATTCAAACGGTGGTTTCCCTTCAGGGGCAATTCGCTGCGGAAAATAGGCAAAATAGCTGTAAAGTGAGTCCTGTGCCTCAATATTTGAAGATGACCTGAGAATCTCTTCACACCTGAACAGATCAAGAGGCAATTCTCTTGCCACAAATGAGAGATCAACCCATTTATTGTCAAAATTGTTATATCTCTCAGCCGAATTGAAACAAATTCTTTCAAGTTCGTCAATATCTTCAAGAGATTCTGCTTTGTACATACTCTTAATTCTGGCCAGATTTGGGGAAGATGAGGCTATTTTAATCACTCTAGCCTTTACCACAGAGTTATTTATGGTAATATTTGATGCATTTTGATCGTAGTAATCTCTTGCCTCCTGATCAGACACCAATGTGTCGAGCCTTTGATCTACATACTGACGTTCATAGCGATATACAAGCAGAGAATTTCTGTAGTCTTCAAGTTCTCCTTCTACATCCTTATCCGTCTTAGATAACTCCTCTTCTGCCTTTAAAAGCAACAGATATTTTAATGCCCACGAGTTTACATACTGCCTGACCATCATTATGCTGTCGCTGTATGAAGTTCCCCCGGGGATAAGGTTTTTAATGTCCTCTTTGTAAAGATAATGGTCTCCTACATTAGCAACAACTTCATCCCCGGAGCGAAACTCCAGTAAATTGCAGGATGATACTGCAAAGAGAATAAGAATTGCTGCAAAATATTTCATTTACCTTGTGTAATTAGGAGACTCACGTGTAATTGTAACATCATGAGGGTGGTTTTCAACTACTCCGGCAGATGTGATTTTTACAAATTTTGCCTCTCTAAGCTCATCTATATTTCTTGCACCGCAATATCCCATACCTGCTCTTAAACCTCCTACAAGCTGATAAACAACTTCGCTAAGAGTGCCCTTATAAGGAACCTGAGCTACGATACCTTCCGGCACCAGCTTTTTCACATCCTCTTCCATATCCTGGAAATATCTGTCTTTTGAGCCTTGCTGCATTGCTTCAAGTGAGCCCATTCCTCTGTAGGATTTAAACTTTCTTCCGTTCAGGATAATTGTTTCACCAGGTGACTCTTCAACTCCGGCGAAGAGAGACCCTGCCATAACTGTACTGGCACCTCCGGCAAGTGCTTTAACAATATCTCCCGAATATCTGATTCCTCCGTCTGCAATAATAGGAATTCCTGTGCCTTTCAATGCCTCTGCTGCAAGCATAATCGCAGTCAGTTGTGGTACGCCAACACCTGCAATAACACGAGTGGTACAGATTGATCCAGGGCCGATTCCAACTTTAACTCCGTCTATGTTGCACTCAGCAAGTGCTTTTGCAGCCTCTGCTGTTGCGATATTCCCTGCAATGAGCTGTATATTGGGGAATGTTTTCTTAATCTTTTTTATGGTTTCAAGAACACCCACAGAGTGCCCGTGCGCTGTATCAACAACAATTGCATCGGTATCAACTGAAATGAGTTTTTCAACTTTAACAAGCGTGTCGGAGCTTACACCTACTGCAGCTGCAACTCTCAAACGACCTTTTTCATCCTTGCTTGCCTGTGGATTATCTTTTATTTTGGTAATATCTTTATAAGTGAGGAGCCCAATAAGGATTCCGTTATCATCTATAACCGGGAGTTTTTCAATTTTATGATTCTTGAGTATAGCAGATGCTTGCTGAAGGTCGGTGCCTCTGCCCGCAGTTACAAGATTCTCTTTTGTCATAACTTCGGAGATAGGGGTTCTCATATTATCAATGAACCTCAGATCTCTGTTTGTGACTATTCCTATCAGTTTTCTTTTGTCATCTACAACCGGAATGCCACCTATTTTATTCTCTTTCATAAGGAACAGGGCATCACCCACAGTCCCATCTTTATAAATAGTAACAGGATCGTATATCATCCCGTTCTCTGCTCTTTTAACCTTTCTTATATGTTCCATCTGCATTTCGATAGACATATTTTTATGGATTACCCCGATACCCCCCTCTCTGGCGATCTCAATGGCCAGAGCAGCTTCTGTGACGGTATCCATAGCTGCAGATACAACAGGTGAACTGATTCTTATCTCCCGTGAAAATTGGGCGCTGACATCAACATCTCTTGGAAGAACCTCACTTCTGGCAGGTATAAGTAGTACATCGTCGAAGGTAAGTCCTTCGGGAATAATAATATTGGCCATAGATTGCATAAGTGTGTTTGTTATAATCTGCAAAGGTAATTAAAAAAAATTACCTGCCGTAGAGCCTTGACTGAAATGTATCCCGCTCCTCCAATCGCTTTTCAAGCATTTTTATTAGCTCTACATTACGAATAAAACCCCATGGATTGCTTTTGACAAATCGGGGAGGCATCTCTCCTGCGAACCTCTCAATATAAACATCCGGTCTGAGTATCTCAAGAATATCAATAAAGAAATCGATATACTCACTGAGTCCGAATTGATAAAAATCCCGAGGGAATTTCAGGAATTCCTGTTCCATTGCAGTACCTGTGACAATCTGCAACTGATGGAATTTAACGGAGTTGAGAGGGAGTCTGTTTATCTCATATGCTGTTTTAAGCATATCATCTTTGGTTTCCCCCGGTAATCCGAAAATAAAGTGTGCCCCCTGATCAAGCCCGAATCCGGCTGTTTTAATAATAGCATCTGATGCCTGCTCAAATGTGTGACCTCTGTTTATTCTGGTTAGTGTCTTGTTATGGACAGACTCAATACCATATTCTACCACAACAATTTTCTCTTTTGCAATGTCGGCAAGCAGTGATAGTTTCTGATCATCAATGCAGTCAGGCCTGGTGCCGATAACTATACCTGCAACAAGCGGGTGATTTAAAGCCTCTTTGTATTTGACTTTTAATAGCTCAATAGGGCCGTGAGTGTTTGAGAAGGGCTGAAAATAGGCAAGATATTTCTCGGCAGTTCTGTATCTTTTGAGATGAAACTCGATCCCTTCGTTTAGTTGCAGAGTGATACTTTTATCAGGAGTGCTGTATGATGGATGAAATGCATCGTTATTGCAATAGGTACACCCACCGGTAGCCACGGTGCCGTCTCTGTTTGGACAGGTAAATCCGGCATCTACCACTATTTTCTGAAGTCTGCTTCCATATTTTAATTTATGATAGCCCACATAACTGTTGAACCTTCTATTGCCAGGGAATCGCATGGTTGCGTATATTACATTAAAACCTTGATAACAGCTTTTTTAATCTTACCGGTACCAATAAGAGGTGAGTGTGCATCGTAAGGGAAGATTATAGCAATATTATTCTGACCCAGTGTTATGAACGATTCTGGTTCCTCTGGTAAAAATGCAATATCCTTTTCAGTGTCATAAGGGATATTATCTCCGTTACATCTGCCTCTGTCTCTGTAACCAATGGTCTCAGTACCTTCCAGTAGTATGTGAATGTCAATATATGAGTCATGCACCTCCAGATCCGGAAGTTCAAGCCCCTTGGCATCTCCCTCCCATATCGTGCAATATATATTATTCCCGTCTATATCATACCTTTTGGCCGGCATATCATTTAGGTCATTTTGCCTTATAAAATCATATACTTTGGCAAATCCTTTATGGAGGTTTATATACCTCTCAAATCCCTTTAAAGAATCAATTATCATATAAGTGAAATTTATGCAAATATAGTATCTTTGTAAGGATATACTAACCCTAAATAGTTTAATACACTATGAATAAATTTTTTAAGATCATTTTTTCGGGGTTGCTTTTAGCAGCCGTCTCTTCGGGGGTTATGGCACAGGGTTATGATGGTAAACACGAATGGAGGGCAGTATGGATTGCCACCGTAAATAACATTGACTGGCCATCTAAACCCGGGCTTGATTCAGAGCAGCAAAAAAAGGAACTTATTGAATATTTTGATCTCTTCAAGGAGCTTAACATGAATGCAGTAGTATTGCAAATCAGGCCTACTGCAGATGCCTTTTATAAATCCGAAAACGAGCCTTGGTCAATCTATCTGACAGGTGATCAGAAGGTAAGCCCTTCTCCGGAATACGATCCCCTCGAATTTGCAATAAAAGAGGCTCATAAAAGAGGAATGGAGTTACATGCATGGCTCAATCCTTATCGCGTAAGCCAGGATACAGCCAATCTGAAGGATATGCACCCTGATCATCTATATAAAAAGAGACCAGATCTCTTTGTCAGACACGGGAAAAAACTCTACTTTGACCCTGCATATCCCGAAACAAGAGAGTTTCTGGTAAAGGTTATTAAAGATATCGTAGTAAGATATGACCTCGACGGGATACATTTTGATGACTATTTCTACCCGAATAACGACTTCAACGATACCCTGTCATTTTCTCTGCACAACCGTGGTTACAAAGAAGAGGATAAAATGGCATGGAGGAGAGAGAATGTAGACCTTGTGATTGAGATGCTCAGGGATACAATCAAATCTGTAAAACCTTATGTAAAATACGGTATCAGCCCATATGCTGTATGGAGGAATAAGAGAGAGGATCCGAGAGGATCCGATACTAAGAGCTACAGCTATACCAATTACGACCATCTTCACGCAGACCTTCTGTTATGGATGGAGAAGGGGTGGCTTGACTATGTATTGCCACAGCTCTATTTTAATATCGGTTATGAGGCAGCAGATTTTAATATTCTGGCAAAATGGTGGCAGGATTATAGCAATGGAACACCGGTGTATGCCGGACTGGGAACATACAGGCTCGAAAAGGAGGCTCGTATTCCTGACTGGCGTTCTGCGGAGCAGATAAGAATGCAGGCTGAGATCATCAGAAAAATGCCATCTTATCAGGGTGCATGTTACTTTAACGCACGCAATTTCAAGGAGAACCGCCTTGGGATAAATGAGGTGATTAAAGATCTTTACAGCAATCCGGCTCTGGTTCCTCCATTGAACGGATTCCCTGTTAACCCTCCTGCAACTCCTGTTAATGCCAAAGGTTCTGTTAAAGATGGAAAGATATCCATTGAATGGTCAGATGCTGAACCATCTGCAAAAGATACTCCAATAGCTAAATACCACGTTATATACAGATTTGCCAAAGGCGAAAAGCCTGATTTTACCAAAGGTGAGGCAATTATTGCTTTGACCGGAGAAAGTAGTTTCACTTCCGGTATGCCGGAATCAGGCAAATATGTATATTATGTATCGGCGCTTGACAGATTGTACAATGAAAGCAAACCAATTAAGGTTCAGATCAGATAATCCCCAAAATTTAATTTATATGAAAAGAGTATTTATTATTTTACTGGCAATTTTTGTAGCTGTTTCCTGTACAACAACAGGGAAGAGCGAAAAGACACAAAAATTGTTTGATGAGATTTCGCAGCAGGTAAAACAGGAATTTGCGCCTGACAGAAGAGAGAAGACCTTTGAACCACAACTGATGATATCTGAAGAGACCGGAGAATTGGTTCTTAAAGGTGCAACTACAGTTCCCGAAGCAAAAGAGGAGCTTATAAAGAAACTTATTGAAAACAAAATTGAAGTATCAGACAGTATGAGACTGCTGCCTGATGCTGAACTCGGAGATAAGATTTACGGGATTACGGCACAGTCTGTAATCAATTTCAGATATGGTTCGGGATATTCGAATGAATCAGCCACTCAGACGATAATGGGAACTCCTCTCAGAATTCTGGAAAAGAGAGGTGGCTGGACAAGAGCGATTACACCTGAGGGCTACATTGCATGGGTCTCTTCGGGAAGTATTCAACCTATGAATGAAACAGAATATAATTCTTGGACATCTTCAGATAAACTGATTGTTACAACCCACTACACTCTTTTCAGAGATACACCGTCTGAGAAAGGTGCTGTTGTCTCTGACGGAGTCTGGGGTAATATTGTTCGTATGGAGGGTGTATCCGGGAGTTACAACAAGGTGATTTTACCAAATGGTAAAATGGCATATGTTCTCAGATCACATACATCTGATTTTAAAAAATGGCTTGACTCCAGAGATCCATCTGCAGACAATATTATAGCCACAGCTATTCAGTTTGTAGGCTTCCCTTATATGTGGGGAGGTACCTCAATAAAGGCGATGGACTGCTCTGGTTTCACAAAGACAGTATTCTTCCTTAATGGTGTTATACTTGAAAGAGATGCCTCACAACAAGCCTTAACAGGAGAGGGCGTAGATATCTCTCAGGGATTTGACAACCTTACTAAGGGAGATCTGCTGTTCTTTGGATCAAAAGCTACTCCGGAAAGAAAGGAGAGGATTACACATGTGGGAATCTATATCGGAAACGGTGAGTTTATTCACTCTGCAACTTCTGTGAGAATTAACTCACTTATACCTGATTCACATAACTACTATGATGGCAGTAACAGGCTTGTAAGAGCTCAGAGACTCATCACGAAAATTGATCAGGATCCGGGAATAGTATCGATTGCAAAACACGAGTGGTATATAAAATAAGGTAAAAAAATGATGGATAGTAAAACTACAACAAGACGAAACTTTATCAAATCTGCAGGTCTTCTGACTGCGGCTGCTGCATTGTTTAATCCGGCTGATCTCTTTTCACAGAAGAGAGGTGTGGCACAAACATCAGGCAGTAAAAAACTAACACTTAAATGGGTTCCTTTTGACGCATTGCTCAGACACCCTTTTACAATATCAGGATTTACCAGAACCACTACACCTATTGTTTTAACTGAAATATCATGGGATGGCTATACCGGCTATGGAGAGGCCTCTATGCCTCCGTATCTCGGAGAGACTCAGGCATCAGTTATGGAATTCCTGAAAAAGGTTGATTTATCAAAATTCAGCACTCCATTCCAGATTCAGGATATTTTAACCTATGTAGACTCTATTGCAATTAACAATACCGCGGCAAAAGCTGCGATTGATATTGCCCTTCACGATCTTGTAGGGAAAATTATGGGCCAGCCATGGTGGAAAATCTGGGGATTTAATCCTTCGAATACTCCTAACACATCATTTACGATAGGTCTTGATACAGAAGATGTTGTAATGCAGAAGACAAAAGAGGCAGAGCCTTATAATGTGCTTAAAGTTAAGCTTGGAGTAAACGACGCCACAGACAGAATGATGATAAACACCATTCGTAAGGTTACCGATAAACCAATGTATGTTGATGTTAATCAGGGATGGAAGGATAAACACTATGCTCTGGATATGATTCATTGGCTAAAGGAGCAGAACATAACTATGATAGAACAGCCAATGAACAAATTATGGCTGGACGAGATAGCATGGGTTACAGAGAGAAGTCCACTTCCTGTAATCGCGGATGAGTCTTGCCAGAGGCTTTCAGATATTCAGAAATTAAAAGGTGCTTTTCACGGGATTAATATAAAACTGATGAAGTGCACAGGAATGAGAGAGGCAAGGGAGATGATATCTCTTGCAAAAGCTCTTAAGATGAGGCTTATGATTGGATGTATGACTGAAACATCATGTGCTATTTCTGCAGGAGCTCAGCTTGCCCCTGAAACCGAATGGGCCGATCTCGACGGGAACCTCCTCATATCCAATGACCTTTATGATGGAGTGAAGATAGTTAATGGTAAGATCACCCTTAACGATAAACCCGGAATAGGTATAATCAAAATCTGATATTAAAATATTTTACTACCTTTGCCCCCCAAATTAAGAGAATTATGGCAAGTTTAAGAGTAATTAAAAAGGATATTGACTATCTTGTATCAGAGGTAATTTCTGACTGCTGGACATTTCTTTATATCAATACCGACAAAAAAACCGAAGATGTAGTTGCAATTATGAACGATGCAATTGCTCTGAGAAATGACCTTTTTGAGAGGGTTAATGCTCGGGTTAAAGAGAATGTAAAAGCACACTTTAAGGCAATTAACAAAGACCTTCTAAGTGGAGTAGACGGATTATTCCAAAGGATAAGTGCGTTAACAAAATAATTTTAACGCGGTTTTTATACAAGAGGGCTGTCATAAATATGGCAGCCTCTTTTGTTTTATATTGTTTGGCTTAGGTGAAAAGTGGTTTAAGAAGAAATGCTTACTACTGGAATAAGCGGCGGGGAGAGAATTTTCTTAGTTGTCTGCTAAGCTCTTTTTCGCGGCCGTTACATAGTAAATCCAGTAAGCGATGAAATTCAGGGCCGTGATTGCGGTGTTTAAGGTGTGCCAGTTCGTGGAGTATTACGTAGTCTGAAAGATCCTGAGGCAATCGTATCAGATGTATGTTAAGATTAATGTTCCTCTTTGCAGAGCAACTCCCCCAGTTGCTTACATTGTTGCGAAGAGCCAGCCTGCCATAAGTGAAACCATGTTTTGCCGCAAGTTCATTTAGCCTGTCCGGTAAAATTGCTGCCGCATCTTTCTTTAATACGGTTGCCACAGCTTTGTTTAAACCTTCAGTTGATACAGAGCTGTCAAATAATATTTCTTTTAAGGTCCCGGGCAGAATTCCGTCTGACTTAGCTTTAGTGATTTTTATTGGTTTGTCAGTTCTTTCTCTTTCATTAAGGTGTCTGAAAATAATTGTTCCTGCCTGAGTCTTTAATATATGACCATCGGACGGCAATACCTCAGTTTTTTTAGCCTTCTCGTTCTGTCTTTTTATCGCCTCAGAGACCCAATCTATTTTTGACTCTAGAAATTTAATGGCACTCCCGTACGTAACATGCCATGGAACAGATAGTCTTACTCCCCTTACAGCATTTACTGAGAGGCGTAATGTGCGATTTGTAAGGCCTTTAACAATAAGCACATTGCCAATTACAGGATGGGATATTATTTTTTTCATTATTTTTTATCTGAAAATATGAACCGTAGTCTCTTCCCCTTCAGCAATTTTACCGATTCCTGCAGGGATCTCAGCTATTGCATCAGCATCTGTCATTGCCGCAATATGTGCAGAACCGTTGTATCTTACAGGTGAGAATGTTCCGTCGGGATTTATTACAACAGGAATAAGAGATAATCTGTCGGTGTTCCTCCTCTTAAATTCTTGGGCAGCTTTGAGAGATAACCTCAGAGGGGAGTAACTCCCGCCCATTGACTTTATTATATATGGCTTAACCAGCATCTCAAACTGAATAAACGATGATACCGGATTACCGGGAAGGGCAAAAATAACACTTGATACCGGGTTCCCGTCTGAATCCGCTTTTTTAACAGCAAATGTGCTTGGTTTCCCGGGCTGAACAGCCACTTTGTCAAATAAAATTTTAAATCCGCATTTTCTGATAATACCCGGCACATAGTCGAAATCTCCGGCTGAAACGCCACCTGTAATAATTGTTATGTCACACTCAGATGTGGCTCTTGCGATTGCCTCCTCCAAATGGCCGGGGTGATCCCCAATAATTCCATAATAATTTACTTCAGAACAAGTAGATAGAGCTTGTGCTCTCAGTTGCCAGCCGTTTGAATTTCTTATCTGAGAAGGAGAGGGAGCTATTCCGGGCTCAACAATTTCATCTCCGGTAGATAGTATACCTATTACAGGCACCCTGGAGACGACAACATCAGAATATCCCGCAGAAGCCAGGATTGCAGTTTCGGCAGCGGAAATTACTTTCCCTTTCCTTAAAAGAACATCTCCTTTTTTGATGTCTTCTCCTCTATAGCATACATTATTCCTCAGTTTAAGTTTATCCGAACCAGCCTTAAGCTCCATGAAACCTTCAATTTCTGAAGTATCTTCTACCATTATAATAAAATCTGCCCCTTGAGGCATCATTGCGCCTGTCATTATTTTACTGCATGTACCCGGAACAACCACCTTTTGGGGTGTGTATCCCGCAGCAATATTCTCAAGAACAAGAAGTCTTTTCCCAAGATCTTCCTGCTTTAGAGCATAACCGTCAACAGCCGATTTATCAAACGGAGGCATATCTCTGTCTGCAAGGATATCAGTTGCTATAACTCTCCCAAAAGATGACTCAAGAAGAGTCGCCTCAGTGGGGAGGTATTGTGAATTTTCAAGAACAATATTTAGTGCCTCTTCAAATTTTATCATCGCAAACAGTTGTAAGATTATTTATAGATAGGGGTGATTTGTCTGTTAATTATGTATAGGAAGCAAAATTAGGGAAATAACTTGCGTACTCAAAAATAATGTATAACTTTGCAGACCCAATTTTGGGATAGAACAATAATTATCAATTGCTTTAGAAATGGCAAATTATCTTGAGAAAGAAAAAAAGCAAGAGATTTTCGGACAATACGGAAAGTCTAATGCAGATACCGGCTCACCAGAGAGTCAGGTAGCTTTATTTTCCTACCGTATCGCTCACCTTACCAACCACTTGAAATCCAACAAAAAGGATTACTCTACGCAGAGATCACTCCTTAAGCTGGTAGGTAAGAGACGTCGTCTACTGGATTATTTGAAAGAGAAAGACATCGAGAGATACAGAAATATTGTGAAGGCACTAAACCTTCGAAAATAAAGCCAAAGGGTGCCGCGGGCACCCTTTTGTACATAACTTATTTTGTTAAAAAATACGCCTGATCAAATAAGGCACCCCGAGGCCGGGCGTATGCGGAATCAGTATTACTAATCAACTCTCAAAGGGAGAGTCGGGTTGCAATTTTATGTTTATATGAACGTTATTAAAAAGACCATCACATTAAGAGATGGAAGAACTATCGAAATCGAAACCGGTAAACTTGCCAAACAGGCAGACGGTTCCGTTGTTTTGAAGATGGGTAAAACTATGTTGCTGGCAACAGTTGTTGCAGCAAAAGACGCAAAGGAGGGAACAGACTTCATGCCTTTGTCGGTTGAATACAAAGAAAAATACGCTTCTGCCGGAAGGTATCCGGGCGGATTTCTAAAGAGAGAGGGCCGTGCCAACGACTCCGAAATTCTTGTATCCAGACTGATAGACAGAGCTCTTCGCCCTTTGTTTCCGGATGATTATCATGCAGAGGTATTTGTAAATGTAAACCTTATCTCTGCCGAAAAAAATATTATGCCTGATGCACTTGCAGGTCTTGCAGCCTCTGCTGCTTTAGCTGTAAGTGACATACCGTTTAACGGCCCTATTTCTGAGGTAAGGGTGGCAAGAATTGATGGAAACTTTGTAATTAATCCATCATTTGATGAACTTAAACTCTCTGATATTGACATTATGGTTGCTGGTACTCTGGACAACATAATGATGGTTGAGGGCGAATTTAAGGAGGTTAGCGAAAAGGATATGCTTGACGCAATCAAATTTGCTCACGAAGAGATTAAGATACAGTGCCAGGCTCAGGTTGAACTTACAGCAGAGGTCGGCAAAACTCAAAAGAGAGAGTATTGCCATGAGACCAACGATCAGGAGCTCAAAAAGGCAGTTCACGAATTCTGCTACGATAAGTGCTATGAGATTGCTAAAAATCCTACCTCAAAGCAGGAGAGAACAGACGCCTTTGCAGCGCTGAAAGAGGAGTTTCTTGCCACAATACCAGAAGAGGAGCGTGAAGAGAAGGCCGGAATGGTTGAAAGATATTACCACTCTGTAGAGAAAGAGGCTATGAGAAACCTTATTCTTAATGAGAGTGTACGTCTTGACGGCAGAAAAACAGATGAGATAAGAAAGATATGGTGCGAGGTAGATTACCTGCCTGCAACTCACGGATCTGCCCTCTTTACAAGAGGAGAGACCCAATCTCTTACAACAGTCACACTTGGTACAAGACTCGATATGAAAGCCGTTGACGAAGTATTGGTTGAGGGGTCGGAGCAATTTGTACTCCACTACAACTTCCCTCCATTTTCGACAGGAGATGCCAAACCATACAGGGGAACAGGTCGCAGAGAGATCGGTCACGGAAATCTTGCCCTGAGAGCACTTAAGTATGTTGTTCCTATGGGAGATGATAATCCATATGCAGTGAGAGTGGTATCAGATATTCTTGAATCAAACGGATCTTCATCGATGGCTACTGTTTGTGCAGGAACACTTGCACTGATGGATGCAGGAATTCAGATTAAGAAACCTGTTTCAGGAATTGCCATGGGGCTTATCTCTGAGGGTAAAGACGGACGCTATGCAGTTCTTTCGGATATTCTGGGAGATGAAGACCATCTTGGAGATATGGACTTTAAAGTTACCGGAACAAAAGATGGTATCACAGCCACTCAAATGGATATTAAGGTTGATGGCCTCTCTTATGAAGTTCTTGAGAAAGCGCTTGCACAGGCAAAAGCAGGTCGCCTCCATATTATGGGAGAGATGATGAAGACTCTTGATGCACCAAGAGCCGAACTGAAACCTCATGCACCAAGAATTGTATCACTGATAATACCACAGGAATTTATCGGAGCTGTTATAGGTACTGGCGGTAAAGTAATTCAGGAGATTCAGAAGACAACAGGAACTACCATAACTATCACCGAAAAAGACAGCACAGGTATTGTCGAAATTTTCGGAGAGAATAAAGAGAATATGGATGCCGCCTTTAACTGGATTAAAGGTATCACTACTGTTCCTGAAGAGGGAACAATATATAAAGGTAAAGTAGTCTCAATTCTTGAATTCGGAGCATTTGTCCAGATTCTTCCGGGCAAAGAGGGCCTCTTGCATATCTCGGAACTTGACTGGAAAAAGGTTGAGAAGGTAGAAGATGTTGTAAATATCGGTGATGAAGTTGAGGTTAAGCTTCTGGAAGTAGATTCCAAGACGGGAAAGATGAGATTGTCCAGAAGGGCACTTATCGAAAAACCGGAAGGTTATGTTGAACCTGTAAGAAGGCCAAGACCCGAAAACGGAAACGGAGGAGAAAGAGGCGGAAGACCGGGTGGAAGATTCAACGATAAGGACAGAGGACAAAGAAGGAGATAAATAATTATTTTCTGAAATATTTGAAAAAAGACACCAATACGGTGTCTTTTTTTTATATATAATCTCAAAAACGTTTAAGAAACGGACATTAAAATCCAAATAACTATAAGAAAAAAATAACTATAAGTTATAAATTATAACTAAAAAATCAATAAAAATTGAATTAAGTTAAATTATACGCTTGGCGAAACTCTAATATACCCTATTCAATAAATGATTTAGAGAATTCTTGGTTTTAGTTTTTTTTTATTATAAATTCGTAGTCGAAACAGTCACAAACTTTTTATTTACTTAAACAAAAACTAGTCTATGAAGAAATCTATCTTGATTGTCTTGGCTTTGTTGCTTGTCAACATGGCTATGGCACAGATGAAGGTTACAGGTACGATAACCTCTTCCGAAGATGGCTCTCCAATCCCTTATGCAACTGTTCTGGTTAAAGGCGTAAGAGGAGCGGGTGCAGTAACTGACTTGGACGGTAAGTACTCAATCAATGTACAGGCCGATGCAATTCTTCAGTTTTCCTACATCGGATTTACAACTCAGGAGATCCCCGTAAACGGCAGGGCGGTCATTGATGTTGTAATGTCTCCTGATGCAACCCGTCTGGATGAGGTTATGGTTGTCGCTTACGGTACAGCCACAAAAGGAACGTTTACAGGCGCAGCCAGCGTTGTTAAAAACGAAACTATCAAAGATGTTCCAAGTCTGTCGTTTGAAAATGCTCTTAACGGCAGGGTCGCAGGTATGCAGATTACTACTCTTTCTGGTCAGGCGGGATCAACTCCTTCTATCAGGGTAAGGGGTATCGGATCGATGAATGCCTCAAATGAGCCCCTTTATGTAGTGGATGGAGTCCCTGTAGTTTCCGGTAGTGCCGGGCAGATGAGCGGATACATCTATAGTACATCAAACGTGATGAGCACTATCAACCCTACAGACATCGAATCCATCACAGTTCTTAAAGATGCAGCCGCATCTGCACTGTACGGTTCACGTGCTGCAAACGGAGTTATCATGATTACCACCAAGAGAGGTAAGCAAGGTAAACCGGTTATTAACTTTAAAGCCAGTGTCGGTCTTACACCAAGTTGGGCAACCGATAACTACGAAGCTGCTTCTACCGAACAGCAGATTGAAATGTATTATGAGAACTTCTGGAATGCAGGTGTCTATTATCAGAACAAAACTGTCGCAGCTGCAAGTACAGAAGCAATCAGACAGTTGAATAACAGGTTCAACAAACATGGATATGTATTCTCTGCTCCTGACAATACTATCAACTCACTCACCATTACAGGTGACAGAGCAGGTCAATATTATGACTGGGAGAAAGATCTGTTCAGGACAGCTGTTTATCAGACTTATGACCTCTCCGTAAGCGGAGCTACTGATATGTCAAATTACTATACTTCACTCTCATATACAAAAGAGCAGGGTAGAATTAAGATTAACAGCTTTGATCGTGTTACAGGTCGTATCAATATGAGCCAGAAAGTTGGGAAACATGTTGAATTCACAACCAATGTGAATGTTGCAAAAAGCAACAAGAAAGGTTATAATGACACGAGGGCTCTTGGAAATAACTACTTCCTGCAGAGCAGAAACCTTTTGTGGGGTATGTACTGGCCTACAAACTATCTTACAGGTGAACCATATACATTAAGATATGGAAGTTATGCATACAACCCGCTTTATTACGATAAAGAGTGGGACAACAATGCCAGCACACTTAGGATTTCAGCCAATGAGGCCATAACCCTGAAAATTCTTCCTGAACTGACAGTTAAATCAATTTTGTCATTTGACAACGCACAATCAATGGATCACCTTTACTTTAGCCCTATCCACTTCTCAGGCTCTTCAGCTAAAGGAGTTGTACGTGAAATGACAACAAATGTCAACAAACTTGTATCTTCAAGCACAATCAACTATAACAAGACATTTAACAAAAAACACACTGTTGGATTGCTTGCAGGTTGGGAGGCAGAAAAGAATCATGTAGATTATCAGCGTGCTGAGGGTTCAGACCTTCCTACAGGAGCACTTCAGACTGTTGCAACTGCAGGTGTACTCACCGCAACAGCATACAACTGGGGTAACACTATGATGTCTATGCTTTCTCGTGCAGAATACAACTACGATAACAAGTATTATGTTTCAGGTTCGTTCCGCCGTGATGGTTCTTCACGTCTGGGCCCTGCTGTTCGCTGGGGTAACTTCTGGTCTGTTGCAGGTTCATGGAGAATCGACAGAGAGGAGTTTATGAAAAATGTTGATGTAATCAGCAGTCTGAGACTAAGAGGTTCATACGGTGTAAACGGAACACTCCCTTCTTCAAACTTCGGATGGCGTTCACTTGCAACCTATGGAAACAAGTATATGGAACAGCCGGGTGGAGGAGTAAGCACAATTGCTGATGCCAACCTCTCGTGGGAGACAAGTTATACTTCAAACCTTGCATTGGAATTTGGTTTACTTGATCAGAGAATCACAGGTACCGTTGAGGTGTTCAACAGAGATTCAAAAGACCTTTTGCAGGATGTTCCAATTTCAAGAGTGACCGGATTCTCGTCAACTCTAAAAAATATTGGTGAAATAAACAATAAGGGTATTGAGATAGAATTAAACGGTGAAATCATCAAAGGTAAAGAGGTTACATGGAATGCAGGTTTTACTGCTTCACACGTTACATCTAAGGTTACCAAACTGTACGGTGGTCAAAACATCATATGGTATGAACCTACCGGAGGTGACAGCAGAATAAAATTCATGTACAAAGAGGGCGAATCTACCCTGGCTGTTTACGGTCGTGAATGGGCCGGTGTTGACAGAGAGACAGGTAAGAATGTTTGGTACATGAATAACGATAACACAACATCACAACCGACTACTGTTAACGGCCGTCCTGCAACTTTCAGATATCAGGATGCAAGCGAAAAGATTCTGGGCGACATTCACCCTAAATTATTTGGCGGATTTAACACAGATCTTAGCTGGAAAGGTTTAACACTCGGACTTACTTTCACCTATAAACTGGGTGGATACACTTACGATGCTGCCGGGCGTGATGTAATAGACGATGGTTACTACTGGGAGAGAATCATGTCTCAATATCAGTACGACAACAGATGGACTCCTGAAAACAAGGATGCCATATTACCTCAACGTGTTGCTGTCGACTTCGAAGATGTTAACCAGAAGAGTAGCAGACATATGTATAAGGCTGATTACCTAAGGCTCAAAACCGTGACAATTGGCTATAATATCCCTAAACATATTCTTAGCAAGGTTAGCATTTCGAGTGCGAGAGTATATTTTAACGGTATGAACTTATGGACACTTGCTGCACACAAGGTGTATGATCCAGAGGTTAATGAGTATGGTTCAAGAGGATGGGAAACTCCTATCGGAAAGACATACACTTTCGGTGTTGAATTTAGTTTCTAATTTTAAAATGATGCTACAATGAAAAAGATAAATTTACTACTTACAATTTTGGGCATTGCACTACTTTCATCATGCGAGGGTTTTCTGGATGTCAAACCAAGTGACTCTGCAGCTGCCGAAACATCAATTACCAATGCAAATGATGCAAAGGTTGTGATGAGCGGTCTGATGAGAAAAATGGCTTCATCTGATTATTACGGAAGAAACTTTGTAATATACGGTGATGCCAAAGGTGGTGATTTTGCTATCCGTTCTCAGGGTAGAGGGCTTGATGCACTCTATTCTTTCAACCACTCTCAGTCTTCGAACAACTACGGCGGTTACTGGGCTCAGATATATCACTGTATCCTTCAGGCAAATAACCTTCTTTTGAATATAGAGAAGATAATTGAAGCCGGTAATGGTACCTCTGCCCTTAATCAATACAAAGGACAGGCTCTTACAGCAAGAGCTCTTATGTATTTTGACCTTGTTCGTCTCTATGGAAAACCATATAACATGGATAAGGCATCATACGGAGTTCCATTGATTCTTGAGCCGCTTGATGCTTCGGATCAACCTTTGAGGGCTTCAGTTGAGGATGTTTATACACAAATAGTTAAAGATCTTAATGACGCTGCTCCGCTTCTTGCCAAGACAAAACAGAACGGTTTCATTAACTACTATGCCAATAAAGCGATTCTTGCCAGAGTATATCTTACAATGGACAAATACACAGAAGCACTTGCTGCTGCAGAAGAGGTTATTGGTACAACTCTTTACACTTTGTACACAAATTCAAACTGGATTACTTCATGGTCAAATCAGTTTGCATCTGAGTCTATCTTTGAGTTAGCCGTATTCCCTAGTGAAGCAAATCTGGGAACAGGTTCACTTGGATACTATCTGCTTCGCCTTAATAAAGTAACAGGTGCCAGCGGATATTTTATGGCAAGCGATTACTTCCTTAACAGACTGAATGAAGACCCTGATGATATCAGAAAAGGAATTATGGACTATGATGAGTCATCTACCACCAGATTCGGTTCTTGCATGAAATATGTAGGCGGGCACGCTATGGCCGGCGATAAAGGGACTGCATCTTCTACTAATATTAAGGTGATTAGACTTTCTGAGGTTTATCTGATGGCTGCTGAAGCTGCTTTCAAACTGCCTTCGCCAGATAAAACCAAAGCTGCAAATTACCTTAATGCAATTCGTAAAAGATCACCAAATTTGGCTCCTGCTACATCATCTACAGTTACAATGCAGATGATAGAGGACGAAAGGAGCAAAGAGCTTTTCGCAGAGGGACAAAGATATTTTGACATGCTCCGCTGGAATAAGACTATCACATTCAATGATGAGTTTATAACACCTGCTGTTATTATATCTCACAGAGAGAAGTCTATCGACAGAACATTCTACAAGGCAATATTGCCAATACCACAGAATGAAATCGATGCCAATCCTGCTATTGCTGCACAGCAAAATCCGGGTTATGTAAATTAACCAGATTGTGACTAACACCAAAGGGGTTGTCTTATTTAGGACAACCCCTTTTTACATATCATTTAACCGGGAAGAATAATGAAATCGAGATTTTAATTTTTCAGCGATGAAATTATCTCGTCTATTGCTGAATTGTTAATCTTCTCGACACTTTCGCTTATCCCTGAAACCTTTTTTACAATGATTCTCTCAAGGAAATTTAATTTCTCAAAATTAAACTCACCGCCAACTACCTTTTTGCAAATTGCATAATTATATAGCATTTCGGGGAATGCCCCTTTTAACTCTTGTTCAAATTCCGGCTCATTCATTGCGCATACATACAGAGCAACCCTTTTTTGCAAAAGGTCTACCATATTTTTTTTGCAGAACTCCTTAACACTCCCCTGAACAGAACCGGCATGGATTGAACCCCCGATAACAATATTATCGTACAGACTCAAATCAATATTTTTGTTTGTTTTAAGATTAAAGGTGACAATACCATTCTCTCCAAGTCCGGTTTTAATCTTTTCAGCAACCTTTTCTGTGGTCCCGTGTGATGATGCGTAAATTACAGCAGTTTTCATTTTTCAAATAATTTTTGTGCAAAGGAAAATCAATCTGATATTTGTGTGGTATCATCAAAGGAAAAAAGAGGTATCAAACTGGAGATTGATGGTCTCAGTTTAATGAGACATTGCTGAAATACTCACTTGGAGTTATGCCTGCGCTCTTCTTGA
Source organism: Bacteroidales bacterium (assembly GCA_036677745.1). GTDB lineage: Bacteria > Bacteroidota > Bacteroidia > Bacteroidales > UBA932 > Bact-08. The sequence goes on along the minus strand of JAVBVW010000002.1, from coordinate 24,833 downwards.
AAACCCTGTTGAATGTTGCTTTTGAGTTGAACCCGCTATCCATCGCAAGAGCAATAATAGTTAGTTTTCTTTTTTCAGGATCTCTGCAAAGTGATTTAAACTCCTCTACCCTGTAGTGGTTTACAAAGTCATAGAAATTCATATTCAGTGAACCATTTAATACCCCGGAAAGATAATCCTGGTTCACTTTAAGCGAATTGCTCAAAGAGTCCAGATTTAATTCGGGGTTCAGATATGGTTTTTTCTCCCTCATATATTCAAGAAGGGTAGCAACAAAATCTTTATCTCCTTTAACGACTCCTGTAAGTGGAATTTTACCCGATGGTTCAGTATTGCTTTTAGATTGTATTGAGGACGAGAAGAGATCTCCCTGCCGTAATCCAAAAAAACCGATAATTATTATAAATGTTGAGGCAATTGCAAACCCAAGCACCTGTAATATTTTAAACGGCATAAGATTCATTGCCGAATCAACCATGTAGAGAGCGCTGATTAAACTGTAGGCAATAAGAGACAGTATAAGAAGAAACCTGAGCCATTTTAGTTCGGGATGACCCGACCCCGAGTAATAGCTCTTTAGCCTTTCGCGGTATCTTCTGATAATTTGTAACCCCCATACCGTATATCCAATATTTGAAGCGGCAATTAAAAACATGACAATCGGAAAAATGAGACTGTGCTTAAATGTCTCTTTAGAGTCTAAAGCAATCCTTGCGGCGTCCGGCTTAATGTAGTCGTTGTATAGAAATATCAGAAATACTATAATAAAGGGGATAAGCAGAAGAAGGTGTTTGGAGTTTATTTTAAAATCTCTTATAGTCAGGCACTTTACATATAACCATAATAGAGGCCCCAGCAAAAGCACAAATGGAGTTGAAAGGTTCAGAAATAATGGAAAAGCATACATGTGTTCGCGGTTAAATATCTCCATATATGCCAGGGCAAGAGTCAGAGCAGAGATAGCCAGAAATGCAGAAAGCACATAATCGGCACATCTCTTCTCCTGCTTAGTCAAAAGAAGACCGGAAAGAAGAACTGACATAAAAATACCCGGAATAAGGAGGTTTTCCACTCTGATATCAAAAATTAATTAATAAACAGACAAAGGGGGGCTTTGAATTAACAAAGGTAATAAATGGTTTAATAATTATCCAAAACACCCATTTTGTTTTATATTTGTAAGATTATTCAGGAATATTTATAAAAATATTAGTTGTAATGGAGTATTTTCATATAAGTTCGAAGCATAACAGCATAAATGAGATTAAAAAACTGCTTGATGCAGACTGTAAAATTGTTCTTTCAGACGATGCAAAAGAGAGATTGAAGCGAAGCAATGACTATCTGAATGACAAGATTAAAAAGTGCAGTGAGCCCATTTATGGCATTACAACAGGGTTTGGTTCTTTATGCAACGTATCTGTTAACCCGGATCAGCTGTCACAGCTTCAGACAAATCTTGTAATGTCTCATGCATGTGGACTTGGAGAAGAGGTCCCTCAGGAGATAGTGAGACTTATGCTGGCTCTTAAAATTAAATCACTCTCTTACGGATATTCGGGTGTAAAGACGGAAACGGTTCAGAGACTTGCAGATATGTTTAATAACAAAGTATATCCGGTGGTCTTTAAACAAGGTTCTCTTGGGGCATCGGGAGACCTTGCACCGCTTGCAAATATGTCTTTGCCGCTTCTCGGAATGGGAGAGGTAAACTATAACGGAAAGAGATTAACGGCAAATGAGGTAAATGCTATTTTCGGATGGGAACCTTTAACCCTCTCTCCAAAAGAGGGGTTGGCCCTGCTTAACGGCACTCAGTTTATGCTGGCATACAGTATTTGGTGTATAATAAAGGCAAAAAAGCTCTCTAAGCTGGCCGATAAGATATCTGCAGTATCGCTTGATGCATATTTGGGCAGAGTTGAGCCTTTTACAGAGGCAGTTCATGTAGTAAGGCCACATAAAGGGCAACTGGAGACTGCCGCAGCTATAAGGGAGATTTTAGATGGGAGTGAAATTGTTAAGCAGAAGAAAGAACATGTTCAGGATCCATACTCATTCAGATGTATTCCACAAGTGCATGGCGCATCAAAAGACGCAATTGAATATGCCCTTAATGCGTTTGAGACAGAACTTAACAGTGCAACAGATAACCCAACCATATTACCCGACTACGATATGATAATATCGGCAGGTAACTTTCACGGCCAGCCACTGGCTCTCCCCCTTGACTTCCTCTCAATTGCAATGTCAGAAATCGGTAGTATCTCTGAAAGAAGGACCTATCAACTTATATCCGGTAAACGTGGTTTGCCCTCATTCCTTGTTGCACACCCCGGGCTAAACTCCGGATATATGATTCCCCAGTATGCACAGGCCTCGGTAGCAAGCCAGAACAAACAACTTTGTACGCCTGCCTGTGTAGATACAATTGACTCTTCGCAAGGTCAGGAAGATCATGTGAGCATGGGTGCTAATGCAGCAGTAAAATGTTTTCAGGTGGTAGAAAACGTAGAGAAGATACTGGCAATAGAGTTGATGAATGCCGCACAGGCACTGGAATTCAGGAGACCACTCAGAAGTTCTCCGATAGTTGAAGAGTTTGTTGGAAAATTCAGAGAGCATGTGCCATTTGTAGATGAAGACCAGGTTATGTACCTTCACATAAACAAAGCGATTAATTTCTTGAAGTCGCAAAGTTAATAAAGTCAAAGTAGGGGATACGCGTATAATAAAATTAATACCCCTTTAAGTGAAAGATTATAAAGCACGTAATGAATATCTTAATTGTAAATATTAAACAGATTGTTCAGGTAGAGCGTGATGAGTACACACTCAGGCGCAGCGGAAGTGAGATGTCTGTTCTTAACACTATAGATAACGGATTTATCTTTATTGAGGGAGATGTTATAAAGGATATAGGTGAGATGCCCGATGATGCTTCCGGCGGTGTAAAATCTCTCGTTGAGAGATTTGGCGGGGAGAGGTTTGTTGCTAAAGTTATTGATGCTACCGGCAAAATGGTATTTCCATCTTTCTGTGACTCGCATACACATCTGGTTTATGCCGGAAGCCGTGAGGGTGAGTTCACAGACAAAATCAGGGGTTTGACATATCAGGAGATTGCAAAGAGAGGGGGAGGAATTTTAAACTCGGCTGCTTTGCTTCACAGAACATCAGAAGATGATCTCTACAGACAATCTGTTGAGAGGGCCTGGGAGATAATTGCTCACGGAACAGGAGCTGTTGAGATTAAAAGCGGATATGGCCTTAATACTCAGGATGAGTTAAAGATGCTCAGAGTGACAAAGAGAATTGCTCAAACAACACCTTTGACTGTTAAGACAACATTTCTGGGAGCACATGCAGTGCCGGAGGAGTTTAAAGGAAGGCGTGAAGAGTACGTAGATGAGATTATCTCTGTAATGATACCGCTTGTTGCATCGGAAGATCTTGCTGAGTTTATTGATGTCTTTACAGAAGATGGGTTTTTCTCGGTTGAGGATACAGACAGGATTTTTAATGCAGCAATAAAGTACGGACTCAGACCAAAAATTCATGCAAATCAGATGAGCTTTTCGGGAGGGATAGATGTTGCAGTTAAATATAACGCAATATCGGCAGACCATCTCGAGTTTACATCTGAGAGAGAGTTTGATCTGATGCTTAAAAACGAAACTATTGCCACCCTTCTGCCAGGATCAACATTCTTTCTGGAGATGGATTACGCACCGGCCAGAAAGATGATAAATCACGGGCTTACAGTTGCACTTGCCACAAATTACAATCCCGGCTCATCGCCATACAGCGATATGAAATTCATAATGGGGCTGGCTGCCCTTAAGATGAAAATGACACCCGAAGAGGTAATCAACGCTGCAACCCTTAACGGTGCTGCAGCAATGGGGCTGAGCGAAAGCCACGGAACAATTGCCGTAAGCAAAACAGCAAACCTATTCATTACCCGCCCAATACCATCATACTCATTTATCCCGTACGCTCTCACCACACCGGTTGCAGAGACGGTTATTCTCAACGGCACTGTTGTCAATGTTAATGACAGAGTTTTTTAAGAGTAAACAGTTTAACAGAGATTAAAGGAAACTTTTGAGATGAAAAAATTTAACACTCCGCTTGGAGAGATCGAAATTACACTTATGGGTCATGCCTCCCTGTTAATTAAGTGGCAAGAGAAAAAAATATTTGTTGACCCATACAGCAATGTGGCAGACTACTCCCTTCAGCCAAAGGCCGATCTTATTCTGCTCACTCATCACCATTACGATCATATGGACGAAGAGGCACTTAAACACATTGTTACTGCCGATACAGTGTTTGTTACCAGTCTTACATGCGCAGAGAGCATGAAAGGTGTAAACGGACTTGCTCAGGGAGAGGAGTTTGAATATAATGGCGTTGTAATAAAGGCAGTATATGCCTATAACATCCAAAACAAAAGAGAAGATGGCCTGCCTTTCCATCCAAGAGGAGAGGGCAATGGGTATATTCTCGACTTTGGTGGCTACAGAGTTTATATAGCAGGGGATACAGAGATAATTCCTGAGATGAAAGATCTTGGGGAGATTGATCTTGCCTTTATGCCCAAAAATCTGCCATACACCATGAGTGACCAGATGTTTATTGAGGCTGTTAAAGTGGTTAAACCCAAAAATCTCTTTGCATACCACTATTTTGAAATTGATGTTGAGGCTCTAAGAAAAAGTATGCCTCAAGGGGTAACATTACAAAATTAATTATTTATAAACAGATATGATTCAAAGAATTATCGAATGCGTTCCAAATTTTAGCGAAGGACGCAATATGCAGGTTATAAAACAGATAACTGATGTGATAGAGAGAGTGGAGGGGGTTAAATTGCTCAATGTCGATCCGGGTGCTGCAACAAACAGAACTGTTGTAACCTTTGTCGGATCGCCGGAACAAGTGGTTGAGGCAGCTTATCAGGCAATTAGAAAGGCAGCCGAAGTTATCGATATGAAAGGTCATCACGGAGAACATCCGAGAATGGGTGCAACCGACGTTTGTCCGCTAATTCCCATAGCAGGGATCTCTATGGAAGAGACTGCTGAGTATGCAAGATCTTTGGCTAAAAGAGTGGGAGAGGAGCTGTTGATACCTGTTTATTGCTATGAAAATGCTGCATTTGCGCCTGAAAGAAGGAATCTTGCAAATTGCAGGGCAGGGGAGTATGAGGGTTTATCGCAGAAATTTCTCAACCCACAGTGGAGACCCGACTTTGGCCCTGCCACATTCAATGAAGGTGTTGCCCGGACTGGCGCAACAGCTATAGGAGCAAGAGACTTTCTAATAGCTGTTAACTTTAATCTAAACACAACCTCTACCCGCAGAGCCAATGCTATTGCATTTGATGTGAGAGAGAAGGGGAGAAAGATGAGGGAAGGCAACTCTATTACAGGTAAAGTGATAAAAGATGAAAAGGGAGAGGATATCTGGATTCCTGGTACACTAAAGGGGTGTAAAGCTATCGGATGGTTTATTGAGGAGTACGGGATAGCTCAGGTCTCTATGAATGTCACTGATATTAAGTCAACCCCTGTTCATATTGCATTTGACGAGGTTGTTGCAAAGGCAGCACAAAGAGGAATCAGGGTAACCGGCAGCGAGATTGTAGGACTTATACCTAAAAACGTTTTGATTGATGCAGGCAAATTTTATCTTGCCAAGCAAAACCGCTCTGCCGGAATATCAGAAGATGAGATAATTAAGATTGCCGTTAAATCAATGGGACTTGATGACTTAAAACCATTTGAACCAAGGGAGAGAGTTATTGAATATCTGATTGAGGATAAGAGCAAAAAGAGGCTGGTAGATTTTACCTGTACAGGATTTGCACGCGAGACTGCAAGCGAATCACCTGCCCCGGGAGGAGGATCTGTATCTGCTTATATGGGAGCATTGGGAGCTGCTCTGGGTACAATGGTTGCAAACCTCTCTTCTCATAAAGCCGGCTGGGACGAAAATTGGAAATACTTTGCAGAGTGGGCAGAGAAGGGCCATGCGATAATGGAGGAGATGCTCTACCTGGTTGACGAAGACACAAACTCCTTCAACAAGATACTTGCCGCATTTGGACTGCCAAAAGAGACACAGGAGCAGAAGGCAGAGAGGAGTGCTGCGATACAAGAGGCCACAAAATATGCAACTGAGATTCCGCTAAGAACAATGCAGGTAGCTTTCAGTGCTATGGAGCTTACCGAGGTTATGGTTAAAGAGGGCAATCCAAACTCAGTCTCAGATGCCGGAGTGGGAGCAATTGCTCTGCGCTCAGCCGTCTTTGGAGCCTACATGAATGTAAGAATCAACTCGAAAGACCTTAAAGATCGCGAGCTGGCAGACTCACTAGTAGCTCAGGCACAGGAGATTTTTGAAAAGGCACTTGCCGCAGAAAAAAGAATCACCGACGCCGTGATGCAGACAATCTGATCTTGTAAGGTTTAAACTAATTCTAATAAAATAAAAAGCCGGCAAAAATTAATTTTGCCGGCTTTTATTTAGTTACCGGGGTTAACCGGTTTTAAGTGAGCTTATTCCGCAGAAGCAAGTCTCTTGTATGAGTTGTACCTCCATTTTGCGAACTCTTCTGTTAGGGTGAAGAGTTGATCTGCCTCTTCAGGGAAGGTGTTAACAAGTGAAGTGTACCTTACCTCTCCTTTCAGGAAGTCCTGGAACTTAGTCCAATCCGGCTCCTTGCTGTCAAGGGTGAATGGATTTTTGCCCTCTGCCTCCATAAGCGGGTTGTAACGGTAAAGTTGCCAGTAACCGCACTCAACTGCAAGTTTCTCCTCTCTCTGAGTTGCACCCATGCCATTCTTCAAGCCGTGGCTGATACATGGAGCGTAAGCAATAATCAAAGATGGTCCGTCATACTCCTCAGCCTCTTTAAGTACTTTAAAGAGTTGGTTCTGGTTTGCTCCCATTGCAACCTGTGCAACGTAAACATAACCATAACTCATTGCCATCATTCCGAGGTCTTTCTTACGGATCTTCTTACCAGATGTTGCAAATTTAGCAACTGCTCCAACTGGGGTAGATTTCGAAGATTGTCCTCCGGTGTTTGAGTAAACCTCTGTGTCAAGTACAAGAACATTTACGTTGTTGCCCGATGCAAGTACATGGTCAAGTCCGCCGTATCCGATATCGTATGCCCAACCGTCGCCTCCGAATATCCACTGAGAGCGTTTTACGAAGTAATCTTTAAGAACTGTAAGCTCTTTGCAGATTTCGCATTTGCATTCTGAGATAAGTGGAACCAATTTATCGGCAATCTCTTTGGTAGCAACGTGATCTTCGCGTTTTGCAAGCCACTCTGCAAAGAGAACCTTCATCTCTGCTGTGCATGATTTGCACTCAAGACCGTCTGCCATAAGTTTTGCAACTCTGTCGCGAACTCTCTCAGAACCCATTTGCATACCAAGACCATACTCTGCGTTATCTTCAAAGAGAGAGTTTGCCCATGAAGGACCTTTTCCATCTTTGTTTGTAGTGTAAGGAGATGCAGGGAATGAACCACCGAAGATTGATGAACAACCTGTAGCGTTTGCAATCATCATTCTGTCGCCGTAAAGCTGGGTGATTGCTTTGATATAAGGAGTCTCACCGCAACCGGCACATGCTCCCGAGAATTCGAAGAGTGGTTGTGCAAACTGCAGATTTTTAACATTTTGCTCTTTTGGCTGGATAGTGTCTTTGTAACCAACTACAGCGTGCAGGTGATCGAAGTTAGCCTGCTCGTGCTCCTGAGTTTCGAAAGGCATCATTACCAGAGCCTTTGTCTTGGCAGGACATACATCGGCACAGTTTCCGCAACCTGTACAGTCCATAGGTGTTACCTGAATTGTAAAGCTGTACTCTTTGAAAGGACCGTTACCTTTAATCTTCTTAACGCCTGCAGGTGCTTTTGACTGCTCCTCTTCTGTCATCAGGAATGGTCTGATAGCTGCGTGAGGGCAAACGTATGCACATTGGTTACACTGGATACAGTTTTCTGCCTGCCACTCAGGAATATGAGTTGCAATACCGCGTTTTTCGTAAGCAGATGTTCCTGCAGGAATAGTTCCGTCTTCCAGATTAAGGAATGCGCTTACAGGAAGATCATTTCCGGCTTGAGCATTAACAACGTCAGCAACGTTTCTAACCCAATCCGGTGCAAGCCTGTCAAAGTTTGCAGGACGGAATTTGTTTGAAGTTATGTTTTTCCACTCGCATGGAACCTCAACTTTCTCGTAATCAGCCCCTCTGTCAATAGCTGCGTAGTTCATCTCAAGAATCTTCTCACCTTTTTTGCCGTATGATTTTTCGGCAGCGTGTTTCATCTCTTCTACAGCTTGCTCATAAGGGATAATATTTGCAATCTTGAAGAATGCAGACTGAAGGATTGTATTGGTTCTGTTGCCCAGGCCAATCTCTTCTGCAATCTTGGTTGCATTTATAATATACAGATTGAGCTCTTTCTTTGCTATAACCGATTTGATATGGTCAGGAAGCTTCTCAATTGTCTCCTCTTTTGACCAGAGGGTATTGAGAAGGAATGTGCCTCCTTTTTTAATACCTTTAAGTACATCGTACTTGGTGAGGTAAGGAGTTACGTGAACCGCAACAAAGTCCGGGTTTGAAACAAGATATGGAGAAGTGATAGGAGTATCTCCGAATCTCAGGTGCGAGCAGGTATATCCGCCTGATTTTTTTGAATCATAATCAAAATATGCCTGAACATATTTAGGAGTGGTTTCACCGATAATCTTGATAGTGTTTTTGTTTGCACCAACAGTACCATCTGAACCCAGTCCATAGAATTTGCACTCTACAACACCTTTCTTAGCAACACTAACCTCCTCTTTTACAGGAAGAGATTTAAATGTAACGTCATCAACAATTCCAACTGTAAAGCCATTTTTAGGCTCTTTCATATTGAGGTTGTCGAATACCGAGAATATCTGAGAAGGGGTGGTATCTTTTGACGATAGACCATAGCGGCCGCCAACGATTAGAGGCATTTTGCCACCTTTCTCTGCGATTACAGATTTAACATCAAGGTAAAGTGGTTCTCCAACTGAACCCGGCTCTTTTGTTCTGTCAAGAACAGCAATCTTCTTAACGCTCTTAGGAAGAACTCTAAAGAAGTATTTTGCCGAGAATGGTCTGTAAAGACGAACGGTAAGAACACCAACTTTCTCACCTTTTGCCATTAGTACATCAACAACCTCTCTTATGGTTTCACAAACAGAACCCATAGCTATTATTACGTTCTCTGCTTCAGGATCACCATAGAAATCAAATGGCAGATAGTGTCTTCCTGTCATTTCGCTGATTTCACCCATATAGCGTGCAACGATATCCGGAACTGCATCATAGAATGTGTTGCAGGCCTCTCTTGCCTGGAAGAATACATCCGGGTTTTGTGCAGTACCTCTTGTTACCGGTTTGTTTGGATTAAGAGCTCTTGATCTGAAAGCGTTAAGTGACTTTTCGCTTACCATCTTTTTAAGTTGTTCCTGATCAAGATCTTCAATTTTCTGAATCTCATGTGATGTACGGAAACCGTCAAAGAAGTGAACGAACGGAACCCTTGTTTTAAGTGTAGACAGGTGAGCAACAGCTCCAAGATCTAATGCCTCCTGTACTCCGCCTGATGCCAGAAGAGCAAATCCTGTTTGCCTTGCAGACATAACATCTGAGTGGTCACCGAAAATAGAGAGCGCCTGAGCAGCCAAAGTTCTGGCTGATACGTGAAATACTGTAGGAAGCAATTCACCGGCAATTTTGTACATGTTAGGGATCATCAGAAGAAGACCTTGCGAAGCTGTAAAGGTTGTTCCCAAAACTCCTGCCTGAAGAGCTCCGTGAAGTGCACCTGCTGCTCCACCCTCACTCTGCATCTCTACGACCTTAACTGTCTCTCCAAAAAGGTTCTTTTTACCGTAAGCAGACCACTCATCCACATATTCCGCCATCGTAGAAGATGGTGTAATAGGGTATATGGCTGCCATCTCGCTAAACATGTATGCTACATGTGCTGCGGCGTAATTACCATCACAGGTAATGAATTTTTTTTCTTTTGCCATAGCTTTCTTGTTAGTTATTAGTATTTTATTAAATGTTGTTTCTCTCAAAATTTTCCTAAAGAACCTGTTTTTGGTCGCGCTAAAAAAACAACACCCCGCAAAACCTGAATGCAATGCGGAGATGTCATCTATAATAAACTCAGATCCATAAGGACCGAAGTGAACTCTGTCTCTGTCTCGTACTCAACTATTATCTTATAATTTCCCGACATGTTCTCTAATATTTGCCAAAAATACGTAACTTTTTTTAAAGGTAAAAGTAAAATACCTATTTTTATAGTCAGTATATTTTACACTTAAAATTATGATTAGAGCATTTCTGTTACTGACTGCATTGTTTACAGTATTAAACATCAGCGCACAAAACGGGACCATTAAAGTTTACAACGGGAGAGTTGTAGAGGGCGATTTTTTCAAAGAAAAAATAATGGTCTTTAAAGATTTTCAGGATGGCAGAATTCGGTTAAATACCGGTGTGATTTACACAGGAAAACTCAACATAAATACAATGACCCAGTCTTTGCGTGTGATAACAGAAACGGGCGATACAGTTATTTTAAATGACGAAAAACTTGTTGAGGTTGTTAGTTGCGGGAGCAATTTTTTCAGAAAGTTTAACATTGGATATATTCAGTATGTAAACACTAACGGAGAGGTATCTCTTGGACTGCACAGAGATATGCGGCTAGGACAGGAGAAGATAGAGGGGGCATACGGCGGGTCAAACGAGGTGAGTTCAATTCAGAAGATTTCAAATTTTGATGTTGACAGCAGGGTAGAGAAGATTGTAGGGCATGCCGATATCCGTTATACATATAAAGAGACCATCTTTCTTGTAAAAGAGGAGAGGTATTATCCTGCCAACAAGAGAAATTTTGAGAAGATGTTTCCTGACAAAAAAGCACAGTTGAACAGCTATGTAGAGGAGAATAAACTAAACTACGGCCGCAAGGAGGATCTTGTTACACTGTTTAATTACCTGCTAAATCTTTAAGTCTTATTGTAAGGTGTTATTGTTGATGTGTTTGTGAAACTGACCATGCGAAATTGCCTCAAATGGTCTTTATAAAATGCAGAATTCAAGCTAAATAGATATTAACTTAAAATTTCACCCCTGAAGAGTTTGTAAGAGAAACTTCAGGGGTGTTGTAATGTGACTGTTGCTCGCACTTTGTTTACTGGTGACCGCTTACGACGCTTTCAGGTGCAATCTTCTTTATAAGCCCTTGCAGAACAGCTCCCGGACCAAGTTCGGTAAACTCTCTGGCTCCGTCACTCCACATATTCTCTACTATCTGTCTCCACCTTACCGGTGCTGTCAGTTGTTTTATAAGGTTCGCTTTAATCTTTACAGGGTCCTGATTTGGCATTGCGTCCACATTCTGATATACAGGGCAGACAGGCTTACTTATTACGGTCTTCTCAATTGCCTCTGCAAGCTCTTTCTCTGCAGGTGCCATAAGCGGTGAGTGAAATGCTCCTCCTACGGCAAGAACAATGGCTCTTTTTGCTCCGGCAGCCTTAAGCTTTTCGCAGGCTTCATTCACAGCCTCAATACTCCCAGAAATTACAAGCTGACCATTGCTATTGTAATTAGCAGGAACAACTACTCCCGGAATCTCTTTGCAGATCTCCTCAACCTTACTGTCTTCGCATCCCAGAACGGCAGCCATTGTAGAAGGCTCCATTTCACAGGCCTTTTGCATTGCCTGAGCACGAGCAGAGACCAGTCTTAAACCATCTTCGAAGCTCATAGCTCCTGCTGCCACAAGTGCCGAAAATTCGCCAAGTGAGTGGCCTGCAACCATGTCGGGGTTGAAGTTATCAATAGATTTTGAGAGGATAACTGAGTGTATAAATATTGCGGGCTGTGTTACCTTCGTCTGCTTAAGCTCCTGTTCGGTGCCTTCGAACATTATGTCGGTTATTCTGAATCCAAGAATTTCGTTTGCCTTTTCGAACATCTCTTTTGCCTGTGGAGATGTCATATAGAGATCTTTACCCATCCCTGTAAACTGAGCTCCCTGGCCCGGAAATACAAATGCTTTCATAGTTAAAACTAAATTGATGAGTGGCAAAGATACATTTTTTAATGAATTTTAAATAGCTATCTTTGCACTCTGTTGACGGCCCCGTAGTTCAGCTGAATAGAACGTCAGATTCCGGTTCTGAAGGTCGGGGGTTTGAATCCCTTCGGGGTCACAAAAAAATGAGCCGATTCGTTTAGGAACCGGCTCATTTTTATTTTATTGTATCGATTTACTCTACGAAAGCGATTATCTCGCCTTTTTGAACAGTGTCGCCATGTTTGGCGCAAATCTGAACAATCTTTCCGCTGAATGCCGGCTTAATAAGCTCTATTCCGTAGAAGGCCTGAATGAAGCACATTGTTTTGCCCTCCTCTACAGATTCACCAACAGCTGGGGCAGATGAAGCATCTGCAAGATCGTACTGCCACATCAACTGGCCTTTAACGGTTGCTTGTACCGGCTTGGCATTAGGGTGCTTTTCAAGAATTTTCTCTACCTCAAACTTAGGCATCTCTACAACCGGGCGAGTCACAATAACCGGAGCACCTGCCTTGGCTTTTGCCGCCTCCAGCTCTTGCTCAAACCTCTGCTTTGCAACTCCGCTCTTATAGTCTCTGTACTGCCTTTCGTGCATTGCAAACTCAAAGAGCTCCTCATCGTCCTCTCCAAACTCCCAGTTGTTCTCAACCATCTCTTTGCGGAACTTGTCAAGCTCGTTAGGGAAAGCATCCTGAGGATTACCGTTATAAAACTCAAGCCCCTTCTCTTTAGCAAGATTAACCAATTCAGGGTCAAGTTCTCCCGGTAGTGTTCCGGTTTTGCCCAATATCATATTCCAGGTATCCTTATCGATTGTAGACCATCTAGGCTCACCCTTAAGAGTGTGCATCAGGTTCATAAGGGCAATGTTCTTAACATACTGGCTGAACGGTGTAACAAGTGGCGGGTAACCCATCTTAGGCCACACATACTCAACCTCCTGGAAGAGCATCACAACCAGCTCGCTCAACTGAAGCTCCTTCTTGCCCTGATTTCTCAGTGACGAGTTGATAGCACCGTGGAACCCTTTAAGGTCGGCCATCATAGATCCCATCATACCACCCGGAAGACCGCAACCTACCAGAAGCGAGGTCATCTGCTTGTTACCCGGATCGATAAAGTATCCGAGATAGTCGTCTATGAAGCTCTGAGTAAGAGATCTGGCCTCCATATAGGCATCCATATTAATGTCTTTCACCAGGAAGCCCGCATCTTTAAGCATAGCCTGAATGGTAATAACATCTGGGTGAACCATTCCCCATGAAAGCGGCTCCATTGCAACGTCCACAAAATCGGCACCCGCACGGGCAACCTCAAGCATAGAGGCAACCGAGAATCCGGGACCGGAGTGGCCGTGATATTGAACAACAATATGAGGGTATTTATCTTTAATAGATTTTGTAAGTCTTCCAAGGAATGCAGGACGTCCGATACCGGCCATATCTTTAAGACAGATTTCGTCGCAACCGAATGCTACAACCTTGTCTACAAGACCCATATAGTACTCAACGGTGTGAACAGGAGAGTAGGTGATACTTAGTGCAACCTGTGATATCATTCCCCCTGCCTTTGCATATTTCACAGATAGTTCAAGGTTTCTTGGATCATTAAGACCGCAAAAAGATCTTGATATGTTAGTACCCTGTTTTGCCTTAACTTTATACATCAGTTCGCGAACATCGGCAGGAACCGGGTTCATTCTCAATGCATTCAAACCTCTCTCCAACATGTGAGTCTGGATGCCTGCCTTATTGAAAGGGGCTGTCCATTCACGTACCGCCTTGTTGGGGTTCTCTCCAAAAAGAAGGTTAACCTGTTCGAAAGCACCTCCGTTAGTTTCAACACGGTCAAAACAACCCATGTCAATAATGACGGGAGCTATCTGTTTCAACTGATGAACCATTGGAACATATTTTCCTGATGATTGCCACATATCTCTGTAAACCAGAGAGAATTTAATTTCGCGAGCCATAACTTATTATTTTTTGTACTATTGCACTGGTTTCGAAGCGGCAAAATTAGATATTTCCGCTAAATAAATAACTATTTATTTAGCCAAAAAGTTTAATAAATTCGTGAGCATTTTACCACTTCCAAAAATTTCAACATAAGAGCCAAGCAAAAATTAAACCACATTTTTGGAATAAATTCAAAAACTTTTTGTACTTTTGCAGCCCGTTTGAGCAATCAAACGTTACATGGTGGTCGTAGCTCAGTCGGTTAGAGCGCTAGTTTGTGGCACTAGAGGTCGTGGGTTCGAATCCCATCTTCCACCCAAAGAAAAAGCCCGGCACAACAGTGCCGGGTATTTTTTTTTGCACCCCGCCATGCTTGCATGAGCGGGGAAGCAAAACAAAAATACCCACTGCGGAGCAGCGGGCTTTTTCTTTGTAGGGCCACCTCTCAGGATCGCCGAGCAAAGCGAGGCAATCCTGAGAGGTAAAATACCCACTGCGGAGCAGCGGGCTTTTTCTTTGTAGGGTGGAAATTATAAATATTTAATGTGCAGCACCGCCTTACTTCCCCTCACTCCGTATCTGTTTACAGAGCATGCCTCAACAACATTCATACCAATTTTCAACCTTACATCTGCACTATTGTCACTTAAAACTACCTCCTCACCATTGACCATCAGAACATACCTCTCAAACCAGGGCATATTGTTCGAAAGGGTAATTACAAAATCGGGCGCAGCACAAAACAGATGCATCTTTAATGTAAAATCCCTAGCCTCTTTAAGATTTGCATTTGCCATAGCCTGTTTTGATCGCTCCTTCTCTGCTGCTGTATAGTCAATTGAAATCATTGTTTGGTTTATCTCGTCGTAAAGATCTCCGGCACTGTTAGTGAAAATAGCTTTGCCTGTTGGCATCCCCTGAAATGTGAGAAACGGAGAGTTTCCGGCCAAAAACAGAAAGAGACTGACCGGCTCTTTATCCGCAAGCTGCCGTATACCTACATACCCAAAATATCTGTTCAGGAAATTTAAATACTCACGACTCTTATCTTTTGGAGCAAATTTTCTCCCGGTCATCATCTGAGCTCTCTCCAGTCCGCTCCCCCTTTTATTGTCAAACTCCTTTTTAAGAGTGTATAAATCGTAATAACTCATAGGCTTATTTTTATATAGAAACCACATATTATATTGAGGATCCATAAATACCCACTTGTTAAATTCATTTATCCACACCTCCGAAGCCACGTGACCGCTTCCTGCTCCACCATAAGCAACATCCTCACTTTGCAGCGATACTACCCTAGAGACTATTCCCATAGACTTAAGAATATCACTCAACACCTTTCCATACTCCACACACCTGTATCTCTCTCCCTTTTTTGCATTATGTAATATCTCAATCGATTTAAGTGACCCGGCATTGTTCCATCCATCATGAACCCACTGTTTATTTACCCAGTCCATTAGTGTTGTGCATAGCTCAAGTTCGCTCATATCCTGAGGCTTTATTCCCGATTCTTTAAGAACATATTCTCTCAGAATGTCAGCTTCAGCCATAGATAGAGAATCACCCTCATAAACTTTGTGGATATTAAAATTTAAAAAGGAGTTATTATTCTCGGTTATTTTAATCTTTCTGAATGAGTTTGCTCCCGGATCGCTATCGTTGGCCATTGTTTGTGAATGCCCTGTTTGATAGTGACATATCATAAATGCCAGGGAGAAAAGGAGGATAAAATGTTTCATAAAAATTGCTTTTTGGTGTTCTGTAATTTGGTATTAAGCGGACTAAGATAAATAATGAAACATCAATATAATAAAAACCTTGCTGAAATGGTATAAAGAGGAGGTGAGAGTGTGAAAGGGGGAGGTAAATGTGAGATTGATTGCAGCCACATTATAAGTTTTTAATAAAAGATAATGATACTGATATAGTTAATCGCATAAATGAAGCGATAACATCTGAGATAATGATATTAGAAAATAATGTTTGTCCACATTCAAAATTTAATACCTCTTTCAAATAATGTCAAAATCTGTTGTCTATTTAACCAAACAGAGCCTTCATCAATCTTAACTTAAAGTCTAATTGTTCCTTCATCAGCCCGATCGATGATAATCTATTAGTTTATTGGTTAATTATTAATGGTTATTGAAAATTTTATTTGTGAAATATGTATTGACAATGTTTGTTAACGTTTGATGGTATGGTGTCGTGCGGGATTACGAAGCGAAAACCTATCAATTTACACGGACTTTTTTTACGAGCCACGAACCCTCGCATGCCTCTGAAACCCGCATGCACTATACCATGTGTTGGCAACTGGTGTTCATTCATATCCGTCTGTTTGTCATTTATTTAGCTTTATTTTTCATGTCATTTACAATCTGCACCAACCTATCCACGAAGCACAAATTTATTTTGTTTTTTTGTGCGTGGGCAATCCTAAAACCGACCTGAAAGGCGGTTACGTGGGCTGGAAAGGCGGAAGCTCTTTTGCAAGCCTTTGGTTTGAGCGTTGGCTCATGCGGGCTTGCAAATGTGCTTACGCCTGTGGGATGGCAATTAATAGATACTAATTAAAGGCAGCCATTAACCCCAATTCTTTTAGTGCTTATGTCCTTCATGACCTGTACTTTCTTTCTTTGCTACGGTACGGTCATATTTGCAACATCCGGGAAGTGCGTTATACACTTCGTCAGAGGCTTTATGCATGGGTGTATCATGACCAACTTTAGCAATAGCCATTTGAACTTTATGCACAGTAGTTTTTGTTGAATCAAATGCTACTGTAAGCATTTTTGTTTCTTGCACCCAGTCGGCTTTGGTAACACCGTCAACTGAATTTGCCGCTTTCTCAATGCGGGTCTTGCACATGCCACAATTTCCGTTTACTTCAAATTTTTCGGTTTTTGCCTGTGCAAATACCATACTTGTTCCTAAAAGGAACATACATACTAAAGTTAAAACTTTTGTTTTCATATTATTGTGATTTAAATTGTGAATAAAAATGATTATTTAATTTCTTTGGTAACTTCTCCGCATTTTAGCATCGAACTACCAAAGTACGGGTTTTTAATTTCTTTCTCAGAGCTCAGCCAATCAGCCCCTTTGTTGTTATCGGCCATGGGGCAATGTTGTACGTAGATTGTTTTGCCAAGTGGTGTGAATGAATTGGTCATTTCAATCATCGTAACAGAAACCGATTGAAAGGCTTTTCGAAGTTGTTCGATGTCGGAAAAGTGCTGGATGTGTTCCAAATTTTTGGCTAATCTTCCCTGAAAATCCATCCAAACCATGTGCGCCTCATCTTTAAAAAGTCCCATGTCCACTTTTTTCAATGCCGTTTTAAAGTTTGCAGCGTTTTTTTGAGCTTCTTTAAAATCATCGTTGGTCAGGGCATCTTTCCAATTTAAGTAGGTATTATAAATTGGCTGCAAAGCTTCTTTGGCTTTTTTGTCGATGGACAAGGTTTTTGAAATTGTTGATTTATTTTGTTCCTCATGACTTTCGTGTGAAACATTACTTTCAGTAGTTGTCCCTCCGTGATTATGACCTGTCATTACCTGTCCACCTTCAGGGCTCATCATGCTGGGTTTTCCGGCCAACTGGGCAGCGGCATCTATACTGAACGTGCCGTTTACCGCTATTTCTTCTCCCTCCATTAAACCTTCTTCAACCACATAGCTATCTCCTAATGCAGAACCCAAGGTTATTTCACGCATAATGAAGTTTACTCCTTGCTCGGAATTTGTTTTCACATACACCACCGAGCGTTTGCCTGTCCACATTACGGCAGTTTTTGGTACCACAATAGAATTTGATTTGTTAGCTAATTTAGCCTGAACCATCCCCGAAGCAAACATTTCAGGTTTTAGCTTTCCGTTTGAGTTGTTATATTCCACTCTTGCTTTTGCCACTCTTGTCTTTGGGTCAATTACAGGGTCGAGAAATGTAATAATGCTTATAAATGATTCACCGGGCATGGAGGCAATTGTAAATTCAACTTTATCACCTTTTTTAATCCAACTTATATCCGATTCATACACTTCAAATAACACCCAAACTTTCGATAGGTCAGCGATTTCATATATCGTTTCCCCTTTGCGAACATAGTCACCCAAATTTATTTTTTTTGAGATTGTGTATCCTGAAACATCGGCTACTACAGGAAATTCATCCTTTGTCATTCCAGATGTAAGGATTTCTTCAATTTGTTTCTCCGAGAGTTTCCAGTTTTTCAACTTTTCCTTTGCAGCTACAAACAATTGAGGTTGCGTTTCGGCTATTTTCTGTGCCTCCAACAGCTCTTCTTGTGCTGTTACCAACTCGGGTGAATAGATGTATGCAATGACTTGTCCTTTATTCACAAATTCGCCAGTAAAATTCACCAACAATTTTTCTATCCTGCCCGGAATATGCGATGATTGTGAATACACCAAGCGTTCATCGGCTTGTACTTTCCCGTTAAGGCGGACTTGTTTAACCGTATTCATTTTTCCCACAAATGCCGTACTCACATTGGCGAGTTGCATAGCAGTAGGCGACATGCTTATTGCATTGGGGTCAATATCGGCATTTTGGTCATCCTCTAACGGTATTAAATCCATGCCGCAAATGGGGCAGTCGCCAGGCTCGTTTTGACGAATTTGCGGGTGCATGGAGCAAGTCCAAACTGTTTCTCCGTTTATTTCCGTTTTCACATGTTCATGGTCATCGTGAGAATTACTTTTATTCCCTCCAAACAGTAACCATCCTGCCAGCAAACCAACAACAAGTGTTGCTGCGGCAATTATTATTGCTTTTTTATCTATTGCTTTCATTTTAATACGATTTTGATGTTATGTAATTGATTTTCTCAACGGCAATATGGTATTGAACCAAAGCGGTTGCGCTCATCTTCTGATATTTCAGCAATTGTTGCTGCATACGTAGTGCTTCTTCAAACTCTTTCCCTGAATTTCCATAGGAAGTAAATAGCAGGTTTAATGATTGTTGCGAGGTTTGTATCTGTTGTTGGTAAAGTGATATTAACTGCAACTGTTGTTGAACCTGAAACAAAACCATTTCATATTCAGAAAAGAGCGTATTTGTTACTTCCTGCTTTTGAAGTGTGTAACTTTCCTGCATCAGTTGAGATTCTTTCACCGATGCGTTGTATTTTGCCCGAAAGATTGGAATACTAATGCTTACCATTGGCATCAGAACATTTTTTCCATTATCAGGCATAGAAATATCGGTACGTTCGCCCACCAATACATAATCCAAGCCTATACCCAACTTCGGTAATCCTTGCTTTTGTGCAACAATCTCTGCGGCTTGGCTTGCCTGTAATTTTAAATCGAGCGCTTTTAATTTTGGATTGGCTACAATCAGTGAATCTTTTCTGTAATTATCTAAGAGAATCACCGATTTCAACGTATCGCTAATCTGCACCGGTTCATTTTCAGAACGATTTAAAAGCTTGTTGAGCGTAGTCAGCAATGGTTTCTCTTTATCTCTCAGAATACTAAGATTGGTTTGTGCATCTTTCAGCATAATATCCACACGCAGCACATCTACCATTGTTCCTGTTCCATTTTTAAATTTCTGAGTAGCAATGGTTTTATAAGATTCCAATATGCTAATGTTTTCCTGTTCAATACGAACAAAATCTTTTAATTCGTATAAAGGATAGTAAGCGGATGCCACCTGAAAATAAAGTCTATTTCTGGCATCAATAAAGTTTTGAAACTTTGCTTCTGCCATTAAAGCAGCCACATTGCCCTGCGCTTTTAAAGTACCAAACCACGGGAACATTTGCGTTAGCGAGAACTTTGCCTGTTGCGGACCAACCCTTGTTTCAACAGGAGAGATAAAATACCCTAAAGAAAAAGTAGGGTCGGGCAAGGTACTTACCTGCGGCACTTTCTGTAAAGCAGCTTCGTATTCTTTATGCATAGCCTGTAACCCCGGATTGTTTTCGGCAGCTATTTTAAAGTAATCGTCCAGTGTTTGAGCAAAGCTCAAGCTACTAAACAAAAGCGTTGCTATAAGTATTGCTATATATCGTATCATGATTTCGAATTTTTAAGTTTATACTCTTCACGCATACAGTAAAGCGTGGGAACGATGTAGTAGGTGATGGCAGCCACAATCATACCGCCAAAAGCCGGAATGGCCATCGGCACCATTATATCCGCGCCCCTACCGGTTGAAGTAAGTACCGGAAGTAAAGCAATGATGGTAGTTGTGGTGGTCATTACAGCAGGCCTGATTCTTCGCTCACCTGCTTCCACAACCGCTGCCCGTATTTCTTCTATTGTTTTAGTTCGGTTACGTTTAAAACTTTGGTCGAGATAGGTTCCCATCAATACCCCGTCATCGGTTGCCAATCCGAACAGGGCAATAAAGCCCACCCAAACGGCAACGCTTAGGTTCACGGTATTCATCTGAAAAAGCTCACGGATGTTTGTCCCAAAAACGGTGAAATCGGCAAACCAGCCTTGCCCGTAAAGCCAGAGCATAATAAAACCGCCACTGAATGCCATAGCCACTCCGGTAAAAATCATGAGTGAAGTTGTTACAGATTTGAATTGAAAATAGAGTATAAGGAAGATGATTAAAAAGACCAACGGAACAATAATGCTCAAACGTTTTTCGGCACGCACCTGATTTTCATAACTTCCGGAGAATTTATAATTCACACCATTTGGAACAATTAATTCTCCTGCATCAATTTTTTGCTGAATCATTTCCTGTGCATCGTTTACAACATCTACTTCAGCAAAACCTTCCTTTTTATCAAACAGCACATAACCTACAAGAAAGGTATTCTCACTTTTAATGGCTTGTGGCCCACGCACATACTCCATATCAACTAACTGACTAAGTGGAATTTGAGCCCCCGTGGGTGTTGGAATAAGAATTTTTCCAAGCGATTCCGGGTCGTCCCTTAGCTCTCTCGGATAACGGACTCGTATGGGAAAACGCTCACGTCCTTCAACCGTTGACGATACTTTCATGCCCCCGATTGCTGTTTCAATGCTTTGTTGCACATCTTCCACGTTCAATCCATAACGTGAAATTTCATCACGGTTGATATTTAGGTGAATATAAGGTTTCCCTACAATACGGTCGGCAAAGGCTGCTTCGGCTTTCACCGAGGGTACTTGTTTTAGAATACCTTCCAGTTTCAAACCAAACTCCTCGATGGTTTGAAGGTCGGAACCATAAACTTTAATTCCCATTGGAGCCCTCATTCCTGTTTGCAACATGACCAATCGGGTTTCGATGGGTTGCAGTTTCGGGGCAGAAGTAACGCCCGGTATTTTAGTAACCGCAACAATTTCTTTCCAAATATCGTCGGATGATTTTATATGTTTGCGCCAGTTTCTGAAATAGTTTCCCTTATCATCCGGCACAAGTTCGTCTGGCGAAATGTTTTTAGTCAGCAATTCATCATTGCTGTATGCTTCCCCATTCTTCAACACAAAGCGACCATCGCCGTCAGTTTTAAAGCGTTTACGATGCCCTTTATCATTGAGTTCATATTCCGACTTATAATTGATAACATTTTCGTACATCGAAACAGGTGCTGGGTCAAGTGCAGATTCTACCCGGCCTAATTTACCTACGCTAAGTTCCACTTCGGGAATATTTGCAATCATCATATCTAACTGCCCAACAACTTTTCTGTTGTATTCAACTCCTGAGTGCGGCATTGAGGTAGGCATAAGCAAAAAACTGCCTTCATCAAGTGAGGGCATAAATTCTTTACCCATCCCGGGAAATGAATGGTTAAGTCCTGACCAAACAGCAGTAGTACGAATGTTCCAACCCATTTTGTCAGCTCCATTTGCCAGAAATCCAAAAATGTTTGAGAAACCCATCCAGATATTTACACCCAGCAACATCAAAAAAACAGGAATCATAAGAAATTTAACTTTATTATTCAAACACCATCGCAAAATCCTTCTGTATGAAAACTGCAATAAGGTAAATGCCCCTAAAATAAAGCCAACCAGCAAAGCAACAAAAACAAAGTTAAGAAGCACACTTTTCCCAGCTCCCAAAGGCAACCAATACTTTGCCAAAAGCCAGACAACACCAACTACTACTAAAATCAATTCAATATTATCTAAGGTTTTTCCGAAAAGTGGTTTTCTAAACAGTTTTTTGTCTCTAATTAATGGCTTAATAAGGGGAATACCTCCAAATAAAATCAACAAAATACCAGCCCATGCAACATTGCTGAATAGACCAATAAAACCAACTGCAATAAGCAGCATATTCACCCACTTGTTATGGCGTGGATTTTTAATTTTAAAACCAAAAAACCAGTGAGCCAGCGTCGGTAAAATAATAAGCGAAACGATAAGTGCCGCTACCAAAGCAAAGGTTTTGGTAAATGCCAACGGGCCGAATAATTTACCCTCGGCAGCCTGCATGGTAAAAACAGGAATAAAACTTACGATAGTGGTAGAAACGGCAGTAAGGATAGCAGAGCTAACCTCTGCCGAGCCGTTGTATATTGTTGTTATCAGCTTTTGTCCGGGTGGGGCTTCATCTACATGTTTGACAATATTCTCCGAGAGAATTATTCCCAAATCGACCATGGTACCAATGGCAATGGCGATTCCCGATAGTGCTACAATATTGGCATCAACTCCAAAATACCGCATGGCGATAAAAACCATGAGTACTGCAATGGGCAATAAGCTTGATATTAAAAAAGATGCCCTCAGGTTATAAATCATCACGATGATGACCAGTATTGTTATGAGAATTTGAAGTGAAAGGGCTTCTTCCAATGTGCCAAGTGTCTCATAAATCAATTCCGAGCGGTCGTAAAATGGAACAATGGTCAATTGGCTTTCGACTCCATTAGCCAAAATCTTTTTCGGCAAACCGGGTGAAATCTCCGTAATTTTTTCTTTTACATTGTTAATCACCTGCAATGGATTAGCTCCATACCGTGCTACCACCACACCACCTACTACTTCTGCACCGTCCTTGTCGAGTGCTCCCCTTCGTGTTGCCGGACCAAGTGTTACTACACCAATATCTTTAATACGAATGGGAACGTTTTCCTGAACAGCCACTACGGCTTTCTCAATATCTTCGGTCTTTTTCACATAACCTAAACCACGGACAAGGTATTCAGCCTGATTTATCTCGATGGTTTTAGCCCCCACATCACGATTCGATTTCTGTACCGCCTGCATCACCTTGTGTAAAGGAATATTGTAAGCTTTTAATGCATCGGGATTTACATCTATTTGGTATTCTTGCACATACCCACCAATGGATGCTACTTCCGATACACCTTCGGTTGCATTTAGTCCATATTTTACATAAAAATCCTGAACGGTGCGTATTTCGTGTAAATCCCAGCCCCCAGTCGGGTTTCCATCCTTATCACGCCCTTCGAGCGTGTACCAGTAAACCTGCCCCAAAGCAGTTGCATCTGGACCCAATGTGGGTTGCACACCATCGGGCAATAGTCCGGAGGGGAGTGAACTTAACTTTTCCAATATTCGTGAGCGTGACCAGTAAAATTCTATATCTTCATCAAAAATGATATAGATACTGGAAAATCCAAAAATTGAAGAACTACGAATGGTTTTAACTCCGGGAATTCCTAAAAGATAAGTAGTTAACGGATAAGATATCTGGTCTTCAATATCTTGTGGCGACCGTCCGTTCCAGGGAGTAAAAACTATCTGTTGATTTTCGCCAATATCGGGTATGGCATCCACCGGAACAGGGTCTGACGGCAATCCACCCACTTGCCAGCCAAAGGGAGCGGTAACAATGCCCCATGCGACAAATCCGGTTAGAACAAGTACTGTTACCAACTTGTTCTCTAAGAAATATTTGATTATTTTATTTAGCATGATACAATGATTTTCACATGAAAAAATTAGCTTTTAATACAATACACGACAACCACACTACAAATTGTAATATGGAATCATAAGTTCACGCAAAAATCAAATCAGGAAAGTTAGAAAAAGCACTTGAATGTCTTTTTCAAGAGGAGGGGAAATGTATTCAGTATATACCTGATGTGATGATTTTGGAAATAAATCCAAAATCAAGGTGGTATAAATATAGGCTAAAGCAAAATCAACATTAAAAACAGTTTGAGCGGCTTCTTTTACAAAATCAGCTGTACCTTGAATAGTTTGAAATTCATTTTGGCAGCAAGGAACATTATTAAAACGAACCTGATTCTGATTAGAATGTTCAGAACCATCGCAGGGTTCTACCAAATCCATCATTTCACAGCCCAAATGTGTTTCTCCTAATAATACCTTAGTCTCTACAGCTTCGCCACCGCAAAAGTGTATACCCATGGTCAAGTTCATATGGCTTGCCAAGAGAATAAAAGATAATAATATGGAAAAAATCTGTTTCATCATTTAGTTAAACGCAAAATTACTAAAATTGTTTTCATTCACTTTCAATTTGTCGTACATTTTTTTAATCCTGACATGAATTCTGAGAATTATTTATTTGAAAATCAAACAGTAGTAACTGCTTAATTCGTAATTTACTGTTATGGTGCGTAAGCAAAATTGCACTTTTTGGCAAAGCTTTGGTTGCAGCGTTGGCTTGTGGGGCTTTGGCAATGTGTGCAATGTGGGTGGGGTTTCTTCTTTTTTTGCGGGGGGGGAAGAAAAAAACAAAATAAATTTCCATCAAATTTGCACTGTCCT
>JAVBVW010000001.1:0-323331 GCA_036677745.1 Bacteroidales bacterium | reverse complement strand
GTGTTTAACTCATCTGGTGTATGTTCTTGAATAGCAGATGTTAAGGGAGAAATGGTTTTGGATGTGATGTTTAACTCATCCCGTGTATGTTCTTGAATAGCAGATGTTAAGGGAGAAGTGGTTTTGGAAGTGGTGTTTAACTCATCCTGTGTATGTTGTTGAACAGTAGATGTTAAGGGAGAAGCGGTATTGGAAGTGATGTTCAATTTGCCTTGTGAAGTGGTGTTCAATTTGTCTTGTGCAGTGCTGTTTGAGTG
Source organism: Bacteroidales bacterium (assembly GCA_036677745.1). Classification (GTDB taxonomy): domain Bacteria; phylum Bacteroidota; class Bacteroidia; order Bacteroidales; family UBA932; genus Bact-08. Next base: position 323,074 of record JAVBVW010000001.1, on the reverse strand, counting down.
GTTTGGGTTATTAGGGTGTGGCAATATAAAATCGGCGAGGCAGAGGTTGGGGGTGCCGAGGGCCTTTTGCTCCTGATTGCGCAGGAAGCAGAGGCGGTAAGGAGTAAAGTTAGGCTGACCGTTAAAATTCTGCGAATCAAATGAGGTTTGTTGTGAAGATGAAATATGTTGGTTAGGTGAACTGGATTGGTCGGTTGGGCTTTGTTGGGGGGGTGAATTCTTATGGCCAAATGAAATGCTATGATCAAGTGAACTGGTTTGATTAAGTGGACTGGTTTGATCAAGTGAACTGGTTTGGTTAAGTGAACTGGCTTGGTCGGTTGGGCTTTTTTGGGGAGGTGAATTCTTATGGCCAAATGAAATGCTATGATTAAGTGAACTGGTTTGATTAAGTGAACTGGCTTGATCAAGTGAACTGTTTTGGGTAAGCGAATTGGTTTGTTCTGAAGTTTTCACGTAAAGAATGGCGTCGTCTCCTTGGGAGTGGGCGGGGTAGAGGCCGAAGCGGGCGTGGGCGGTTATGAGGTTGTTCTCGATTATTTGGTTCAGGTAGTGTTGTGCTTTTTGATAGAGGTCACGGGCTTCGGGGCCTTTTACCGGGTCGTCAAAGATGTCGGGGTATTTTCCGCTCATCTTCCAGGCGTAAAAGAAGAAGGTCCAGTCGATGTAGGGCAGTAGTGTCCTCAAATCTATATTGTGAAGTGTGTGTGTGCCGGGCTTCGCCGGTGGAGTAGGGCGGTATGTAGCCGGGTTGAGTTGGTTGGTGCGTGCTTGTGAAAGGGGAATGAGTTTTTGGGTGGTTTTGGAGGCGAGGTGGGCTTCACGGAGTGAGGCGTAGCGTTGTGTGAGTCGGGCAATGTAGTCGCCTGAGGTTTCGCTGCGGAGTGCAGAGAGCACTCCGGCGGCCTTTGAGGCGTCTTTCACATGAATCACCGGGCCGGAGTATCCGGGAGCGATTTTAACGGCAGCATGAACCTCCGATGTTGTTGCTCCGCCAATTAGCAGCGGAAACCTTACTCCGCGGCGCTCCATCTCGGTAGCAACATTCACCATCTCGTCAAGCGAAGGGGTGATCAAACCACTAAGCCCGATGAAATCGACATTATGCTCAACCGCCGCATCGATAATCTTCTCTGCAGGCACCATAACGCCAAGATCTATAATGTTGTAGTTATTGCAAGAGAGCACAACGCTCACAATATTTTTGCCAATATCGTGAACATCTCCCTTAACGGTAGCAAGCAACAGTGTGCCCGAATCCTTTACAGGTGCACCCAGGTTCTCCTCCTCGATAAATGGAGAGAGGGCCTCGACGGCCTTTTTCATCACACGAGCACTTTTTACAACCTGTGGAAGGAACATTTTACCCGAACCAAAGAGGTCACCTACCTCGTTCATCGAATCCATCAGCGGCCCTTCAATCACGTCGAGGGTGCGCGGAAAGTGCTTGCGTGCTTCAAGAACGTCGTCCTGGACGTGTGAGTCGAGGCCCTTGATAAGAGCGTGTCTGATTCTCTCGTTAACAGGTAGTGAGCGCCAATCAGTAGCACGAGCAGAAGCAAATGAAACAGTACCCGAGCCGGAACGCGGGAAAGAAGAGTTGCCGGAAAGGTCTGAAAGGGATGAATTTGGTGAGCTTGAGTTTTGTGAATTGGGGTTATAAGGTGTTTGGATTGAATTTTGTGAGTTGGGATTTGGTGAATTTGGGTTGTATGGTGTTTGTGCAGGGTCTTGGAATGGTGACTGTGAATAGTCTTGTGCCGGGGTGGGGTGGAGCTGTTGCTCTGTGAAGGTGAGCAGGCGCTCGGTGGCGTCGCGGCGGCGGTTGAGAATGAGATCTTCTACAAGCTGCAGAAGGTCAGGTGGAATTTCGCTGTAAACCTGAAGCATTCCTGGGTTCACTATGCCCATATCCAGGCCGGCGTTAATGGTGTGGTAGAGAAATACCGAATGCATTGCCTCCCGTATGTGATCCATTCCCCTGAACGAGAATGAGAGGTTGCTTATACCGCCGCTCACCTTTGCGTATGGCAGATTCTGCTTTATCCAGGAGGTGGTCTTAATGAAGTCGGCAGCGTAGTTGTTATGCTCTTCAATTCCGGTAGCTATAGCAAGAACATTGGGGTCAAAAATTATATCTTCAGGCTGGAATCCAACCTCTTGGGTTAACAGTTTGTAACTTCTCTTAGCCACCTCAACCCTCCTCTCAAAGGTGTCGGCCTGCCCTGCCTCGTCAAACAGCATAACAACCGCCGCAGCCCCGTATCGCTTTATCAGCGAAGCACGGTGAAGAAATAGCCTCTCACCCTCTTTTAAGCTGATTGAATTGACAACCGATTTACCCTGAATGCACTTTAAACCACTCTCAATAACCTCCCATTTAGATGAGTCAATCATAAGAGGTAATTTTGAGATATCAGGCTCGGCCATCAGCAGATTGATAAACCTGATCATAGCACTTTCGGAGTCGAGCATGGCCTCGTCCATACATATATCAATAATCTGAGCACCACCCTCAACCTGCTCACGTGCAACCTCAAGGGCCTCGCCGTACCGCTCCTCCCGAATCAATCGTGCAAACTTCTTTGAACCTGAAACATTTGTGCGCTCACCAACATTGACGAAGTTGGTCTGCGGAGTGATTACAAGCGGTTCAAGGCCACTTAATCGCGTATGCTTATGAATAACCGGGATTTCCCTTGGTTTGTGTCTTGTGGCTGCCTCAGCAATTTTTGCTATGTGGGCAGGAGTTGTCCCACAGCAACCTCCGATAATGTTAACCCATCCACTCTGCATATACTCCTCTGTAATAGAGGCCATTTGCGAAGCGTCCTGATCGTACTCTCCAAACTGGTTGGGAAGGCCCGCATTAGGGTGGACTGATAGTAAAAACGGCGATTTAGCAGAGAGCTCCTTTACAAACGGTCTCAGCTGGGCGGCTCCCATTGCACAGTTAAGCCCCACACTCAGCAACGGAAAGTGCGAAACAGAAATCAGAAAAGCCTCAAGAGTCTGCCCGGTTAACGTACGGCCACTTGCATCGGTAATAGTCACCGAAACCATCACCGGCAACCTTACACCCTTCTCCTGAAACACATCCCCGATTGCAAAAAGAGCCGCCTTAGCGTTAAGAACATCAAAAACAGTCTCGACAAGCAAAATATCAACACCACCATCAATCAAACCACGTACCTGCTGCGAATAGGCCGAAACAAGCTGATCAAACGTTACACTCCTGGCTCCCGAATCACTCACATCAGCCGACATAGAAGCCGTCCTGTTGGTCGGCCCTATTGACCCGGCCACGAAGCAGGCGCGGCGGCACGTTTTTTCCAAGGAGGCAGCAAACAACTCAACCGCCTCGACACCCAGCCGCGCCCCGGCCAGATTCAACTCATAAACCATCCCCTCCATGCCATAATCGGCCATAGATATTGAGTTGGCATTAAACGTATTAGTGCTGATTATATCTGCCCCGGCCATAAGATATTCAAGATGAATGGCCTGGATAATATCGGGGCGCGTAATAGAAAGAAGATCGTTATTACCCTTTTGCGGTTTGGGATGATTTTTAAAGCACATGCAGCGGTAATCATCCTCACGAAGGTTGTAGCGCTGGATCATTGTGCCCATTGCACCGTCCAGCACCAGGATCCTCTTTTTAAGAAGATCCTGAAGCATTTTATTCATCAGATTTATATTAGAAATGAGCGGTTAGTCTCAAATGTTGTTTCGAAAGTGGGAACCAATAGTTTTAACAGATTTAATCTGTTACAGCTGGCGGTTCAAGTGCCTGTTTGCTCTTTTTGTAGCAGAGCCAGGCAACAACGGCAAAGAGAATAAGGACAATTAAGTACGATAACTGAACCTCTGCAGTGATCGCACCACCTCCCTTTTTGTTAACAGAGTTACTCACCGAGAAGATTAGAATCACGTGAGAAACAAGCCCTACAGCAGCGACAATGGCAGCCTGCTTATCCCTCTTCTCATGTTTAGAGAAGTATGAGATGGCACCACCTGCGATTGCTGCACCAAAACCAATAATGGCCCAGATATTTGCAGGAATCTTCTCTCCTGAACCTCTCCTTGAGTTTTTACTCGCCTCAATTTTAGTACCCGTAACCAGATTGAATCCGGAAACACCGGCAACCTTCTGGCCACCGCAGCTAATGGTAAAGAAATTACCAAAGAAGAACAGAACAATAATTGCAAATAGTACCGGAGCAACAGGGACTTTTGAATTTGGTTTGTTTTCCATTTCTTAAAGTTTAAGTTAATAAATGTATGATTGGTACATGAACTGACTTAAATGCATATTATCTTCAATTTTACAAATATGCGCTCCCGGAGTAAACATTAATTTTATTTATAATTCAAAGATAATCTAATTGTTTATCACCAGATTGACAAAAGGTCAATTTATTCAATATGGTGACTAATGAGCAATTCTTATAGGTAAATTTAAATACCAAACTTAAGTTTATGAAAACAACAATAATGTTGATTGTAGCAACCGGCGTGCTGTTACAATCTTTTTTCATTACGGGCTGTACCAAAAACGACCCCGTTAATAATGATCCTCCACCACCTCCTCCACCCCCTGCAGCAGTTGTACCAACTGTCTCCACAACTCAAATATCAGACATTACAACCGGTACAGCCGGCTCGGGAGGCAACATAACAAGTGACGGAGGCGCCTCTGTAACTGCCAGAGGAGTCTGCTGGAGCGTAAATGCAAACCCAACAGTTACCGATCAAAAGAGTACAGACGGAACAGGAACCGGGAGCTTTACAACATCTATTACCAGCCTTACACCCAATACCACTTATAATGTAAGAGCTTATGCAACAAATTCAGCAGGAACAGGCTATGGAAACTCTCAATCATTTACAACCAAAGGGACCGATGTATTAACAAGTTCGGAGCAGATATTCCCCGGAAAAATAGGCACCACAGCCTCAGTTGCACTTGATGGAGTAAACGTAACTTGCGAATTAATAAACGGCCTCTACATCTATCAGGGTGACATTATATTACCGGGTTCTCAAGGTCAGCCAACAAAAGGGGCAGCACTTGATGTAAAAAGCAAATACTGGCCGTCAAATAAAGTTTACTATACAATAAGCACCTCATTACCGAATCAAACCAGAGTAACGCAGGCAATCAATGCCATTAAGGAGGTAACACACTTAGAATTTATCCAAAGAACCACAGAACCTAATTATATCGAATTTATATACGATGCCGACGGATGCTCATCATACCTTGGCATGTCAGGAGGTAAACAGGAGATTAGGCTTGCCAACTGGGGAACGATGGGAAACGTAATTCATGAAATCTGCCATGCACTTGGGATGTTACACGAACACAGCAAAAAGGGCCGGGACAACTTTATTACCATAGTCAATGCCAATATTATAGAGAGATACATTCACAATTTTGCTGAGTACACTAAATCTGTCAATACTCCAACCGGAACAGAGGATATGGATTTTCAATCAATCATGCTATACAGCCCGTACTCATTTTCTAAAAATAACGGAGCAACAATCACAAAGAAAAACGGAACAACATTTACTGTACAACGGTTGTATCTTTCACAGAATGATATAGATATAATCAATTTTATGTACCCACCTGTTGTTGTTACTTTAAGAGACGCCGATAATAACGAATATCCTACAGTCAGAATCGGCAATCAGCTTTGGATGGCAGAGAATCTAAAAGTAACAAAATATAATGACAGAACTTCTTTGACAATAAACTCAAACAATACAGCCTGGAGCACTTCAACAACCGGATCTTTCTGCTGGTATAATAATGACGATTCAAATAAAAATTCTTATGGTGCGCTTTACAACTGGATTGCAGTCAATTCCGGTAAACTTTGCCCTGATGGCTGGAGAGTTCCAACGGAGAGTGACTGGAGTACCCTTATTGATTATCTTGGAGGAGCAACCGGTAATTCAGGTAAGCTAAAAACTACAACACAATGGGCAAGTCCAAATGCAGGAGCAACCAATTCATCAGGCTTTTCTGCTAAGCCGGGAGGATATCGTTATTACACAGGAACCTTTGGTGGAATGACATATGGAGCTGACTGGTGGACTTCAACATCGTTCAGTGACGATAAAGCCTGGGTTGTGGGGGTTAACTACAATAATACTAACATTAGCAAGTACAACGATAATAAACGTAACGGATTTGCAGTCAGGTGCGTAAAGGAATAATTGTATTACATTACCTGAAAAACCCACGCTTCTTTTTAACAGGCTCTTGTTGAAAGTTGGAGTTGTTGTATATTTCGGTGGAGAAGCTGTCAGATTGTTTATCCTTAAGCACTTTATATATAAAGCCCCAATCGGGCAGACCTCCAAAGTTACGGTCATCTATGAACATATCGGCCATCAATTTTCTTGGCGAATTTACCTGAGTGGCCTTATCAGGGTGATTTTGATTAACTGCATAAAAGGTAAGACCCCGCTTTGCACAAAAGTCAACAGCTTCATCAAGGAGCCTGCCCTCTCTGACTGTCCAGAGAATTAAAGTGTGTTTTAACTCACTCTGAATAAGTTTTAAAGTTTCAATAGCAAAAGGAATCTCCTCTCCAATCTCAGGGTACCTATGCTTTACAATTGTACCATCAAAATCTATTGCGATAATCATTTAAGTAGAATTAAATATTACGCAAAAGTATCTAATTTATTAGACAATTCAGTACAGACTCTTAATCACAGAAACAATTCTCTCAAGATGCTCCACTGTTAAAGCCGGGTGAGATGGCAGGCAAAGGCCATCATCAAACAGCTTTTCAGAGGTACCATCACCATAAAATGGAGACGAATTAAACACTGGTTGAAGGTGCATAGGTTTCCATAATGGTCTGGTTTCAATATTTTCAGACTCCATTTTTAATCTAAGATCTTCCCTTGAAAAACCCGTTACCTTTTTATCTATAATGATACAGGTCAGCCAATGGTTTGACTCAAAGTGAATGTCTGGATTTGTCAGAAAAGTGATTCCCTGAAAACCTTTAAGCAGCACTCTGTATTGATCATTTATCTGACGTCGTTTTGCAATATGCTCATTAAGAACAAGCATCTGACCCCGCCCGATTCCGGCGCAAATATTACTCAACCTGTAGTTGTAACCTACTTGAGAATGCTGGTAATGAGGAGCATTATCTCTGGCCTGAGTTGCATAAAACTTAGTTGCGGCGGCCTCGACAACTGTTGAACATACCAACGCACCACCACCCGAAGTAGTTATTATCTTATTTCCATTAAAAGAGAGACAAGCAAACTCCCCAAAAGTACCACAGCATCTTCCCTTATATTTTGAACCCAGAGCCTCGGCCGCATCCTCAAGTACCGGAATCCCATAACTGTCGGCAATTTCCATTATTTCATCCATCTTTGCCGGCATTCCATAAAGGTGTACAGGGATAATCGCCTTAGGTTTCTTGCCTGTTATCTTAATCCTATCCTCTATTGCAATCGCAAGCAGCTTTGGATCCATATTCCAGGTCTCCTCCTCACTATCCACAAATACAGGCATCGCTCCAACATATTTAATTGGATTAGCACTTGCACTAAAAGTAAATGACTGGCAAATCACCTCGTCTCCAGATTGCACCCCCAACTGAATAAGCGCCAGATGTAAAGCCGCCGTTCCCGAACTAAGAGCCACTATATGTTTATCACCGCTGATATAAGTTTCCAGATCCTTTTCAAATCCATCCACATTTGGGCCGAGCGGAACCACCCAGTTAGTATCAAAGGCCGATTGTATAAATTTTTGCTCCATACCGCCCATATGGGCCAGTGAGAGCCAGATTTTAGGTTGAGATAACATGTTAAAAATGGTATAATCTTTCTTTTGAACTTATATTATTTTAGACTCTATTAACTCTTCTATCTTAGAAAAAGATTTCATTTCGGCAATTTCTTCAGGTTCAAAAGAGACATCAAATTCCACTTCTAACTCTATTACTAAATTGAGATGATGCAGTGAATCCCACTGTGGAATTGATTTTTGTGATGCGTTTTCATCAACCTCAGTTTTTAGAACCTGAGAAATAATTTTTAATATTCTTTCTTTCATTTCTTACTTGTAACTGTAATTATCTAATAGACTTATTTCTCTTTCAATTAAATCTAATTTATATTCTTTAATTCCCTCTTTTTCTGATAATAAATTAAATCCAAATTTTTCATAGAAATCTTTTACCTGCAAATTCTTTGCACTTGGAATAAATTTAGCTTTCACCATTTTAATTCCATCTTCTTTGAGCTCTTTTAAAATATAGTAAACATAAGCTTCTTCAATTCTTTTTCCCAAAATTCGACAGCTTAATAACAAGGTATCAAAGTCAGCGATATTATCTTTTACAACAGAAATACAAACTCCTGTTAATCCATAATCTCCAAATTTATCACTTACAGATAATGTAAAAATCCTAGCATTATTTTGAATAAAATGTTTTATATCTGCATCTGTATACCTGTATGTTGTTAAATTGAATTGATTAGTCTTTTGTGTCAACTGAGAAACTCTCTGTAAGGTTATATTATTAACTTGAGATATGTGTATTTCAATATTCAGACTTTTTATATAGTCATCCATATTTGTGAACAGCTTCTTAGAACTCTCTCTTTGAGCATTTTGCTTATATTGTTCTGTTTTAGATAAATCCTCTGTAGTCAGAGAATAAATTGCAAAATATCTTTCTGCAATCTCTTTGAAAAATGCAGGTAAATGATAAGGTTGTTCTGGAAACTCAGGAACTTCAACCTCGGGAATATTGGTTTTTACTAACTCTCTTTCGGCAGGATTATCATCAATAAATACCATACTATCTAACCCAATATTCAATTCTTCAGCCAATTGCCTGATATTATCAGCTTTATTTATCCAATTAATCTTCAGTACAGCAAAATGCTCCTCTTTAAGAATAACTTCAGTATGTTTTTCCCATAATTCTTTTACATCCTCAATATTATTCTTACTACAAACACATAGAATAATACCATGTTTTCCTAATTCTTCAATTTGATGTTGAAAAAAAGAAAATGCTTTCCCAGGATAATCACCCCCTAATGAAATCCCTTCAATGCCATCCTCTCCTAATACGCCTCCCCACAAGGTATTATCTAAGTCAAGTATCAAACATTTCTTACGGTTTAACTCAATAGATCGTATTTGAATGCTCAACCATTCTTGAAATGAATTAGATAGTCTTGGATTAAGAGCCATTTGAGAAATAAAATAATACTTCCAATCAATTAATTCATTTATTGAGAATCTATTTAAAAAAGTAGAAAAATCAATTATTTTTATATTGTTATTTGAATTGGCTAATTCGTATATTGAATTATTATAAGATGATATTGCTTTAGAAATATCATTGTTTGAAGTGATTGTTTTTACGCTATACATTTCATGCATTGTAAAAACAATAAATAATTTTCCTGGAGTAATTTGGGATAATGTAAATCTTAATAGATCAATATAATTTCTTATTTCCTCAGCTACAACGCTCGTTTCTGTCTTAATAGAAGGCATATAAAACCAAATATACCTATCAGATTCAGTATCTATAAAGGATATATCTTCATAACCGGAAAAAGAGGCATCCATATTTTGGAAAAACCTTTCAATGGTCATATTCCTAAAAACAAAATACTTCATATTAAACTTTATTTAATAATTCAATTAATCCCACATCCTTATTAAACAAGTAGCAAATTTTTCTATTTCCTAAAGCTATTGCTTCAATGGGATCAAATAGAGGAATAAATCTTTTTTTTCTCAAATCACTTACAGCTAAATATATATCATCCACTTCGTAACAAACATGATAAGGAGTTACTCCCATTTTATCTAGCGTTTTTACAATGGGAGATTTATCATCTACAGGAGAAACTAATTCAATTAATGGAAAATTAGATTTTGTTAAAAAAGCAATTTTAGTATTTTGGTTTTTATCAATTACTTGAATAGAAAGACCCCATCCTGCTTTTATGTAATAATCAGCTGTTGTATCAATGTCATTGACTGCGTAACCAATATGATGAAATCTAAAATAATCTAACATTATTAATATTCTATTACTGGTAAAATCTGGCAATTTCCCAAAGAAAAATAAGCAGCACCCCATGATAAGCCAGCTCCAAATCCACAGATAATTATATTGTTTATATGTTGATTTACAAACTCAGATGAAATTGTCAAGGGAATCGATGCAGAACTTGTATTGCCATACTTATTCAAACAATAAGGAACTCTTTCCAAAGGATATTTAAGTCTTTTAATTATAAAATCGGTCATAAACTTGTTTGCTTGATGCAAAACTAAATAATCAACATCTAATAAATTCACATTTGCAAATGCACAAATCTCTTTTATGTTTTTGGGGACAACACTTAATGCGAAATTAAATACATCCATTCCATCCATATAAACCTCGTTATCAGATCTTATATTTCCTTCTTCTTCTTCCTTTTCTTGTAAGTTTATTGCTGTAGATGGAAATCTTGCTTCACCGGCTTTAATTTTTACAGCATCTTCGCCTGAACCATCTGAATATAAAGCAAAATAAGCAGGTTTATTTTCACATTTTTCAATAAGAGTTGCAGTACCGGCATCGCCATATAATGGGACATTTACTTTATCTTTTGGATTAACTATCTTTGAAAATGTTTCTCCAACAAGCAATAATACTCTATCTATACCCTCCATGGAGGCATATGCCATTGCAGTAGATAGTCCGTAAACATAGCCAGAACATCCCAAAGATAAATCCATTGCAGCTGTTGTTTTTGGTAGACCTAACTTATGCTGTAGAATAGGAGCCGTCGCAGGTATTTTATAATCAGGTAATTGACTTAAAAAAAGTATCATATCAATAGAAGTCCTATCAATATTATTTTTTGCAAGCAACTCATCGGCTGCCTTAAAACAAAGATCAGAAGCAGTAGTTTCAGAATCTACATATCTCTTCTCTTTAATACCGATAGAATTAATAGTTTTATCTATTTCTTCATCAGGAATAAGATATCCTAAATCGCTGTTGTACTTTATGTTTTTTGGAACACATGCAGAAATAGCTTTGATCTCTACGTTAGTGAATTTGATATTTGCCATATAACTTTATAATGTACTTCCTCCATCCATTTTTAATATACTACCCGTTACCCATTTACTTGCATCACTTAAAAAATAAATAACAGCATAAGCAATGTCTTCAGGGGTTCCATATCCAAATGGATATTTCTCTTCATCTTTTGCTAACTCTTCGCTACTAATCATGGTAATATTTGTTACTAATTCTGTTTTTACCATCATAGGCATTATAGAGTTTGCTCTAATTTTACGGGGTGACAACTCGTTTGCAAACGCCCTCATAATTACATTTAGCGCAGATTTTGATGAACCATAAATTCCAAGACCAGGTGTTAATTCTTCTACACCTAATGAACTCATAAATACTAATGAAGCTGCTTTTTTAATTTTTTTCTTTGACAATAGTAATTTTACTAGTAAAATAGGAGCTATATAATTGATATTTAAGACATTCAATATTTTTTCTTTATTAATAAATTTTACTGGTGTTGTATCAGTAATACCTGCACACAAAAATACACCATCAAGATCTGGAATTTGATTAACAAGGGTAGCTATTTCTTCTTCCTCAATTAAGTCAGCAACAATCTGAAGATTAGACTGTCCTTCTAATTTTGAAAAAGTATCATTAAGCCTTTCGGCATTCCTACCGGTTATTATCACCGTTGCACCAAGTTTGGTACATTCAATTGCAGTCGTTTTTCCAATGCCTGACGATGCCCCAGTAATGAGTATCGTTTTACCTACTAAAGAATATGGATTATACATTACAATTTTGAATTAACAACATTAAATAGTTCTTCAATTGTGTTTGAGTTACGCATGTCATCTCCTTTAAGTTGGACATCATATTCCTCATTAATCATTGCTATTATTGTAAGAGCCATTATTGAGGACCATTCGTCTAGTTCTCTAAATTTAGTATTTATTTTGAACTGACTAACATCTGTTTCATCAAACTGATTCGCAAAATTCTCTATGAATTTTTCAATTTCCATAAATATATTTTATTATAATTTTATAACAGTAGCTGGACTTCCAACATAAGTCATCCCGTCTTTGGTCTTTCTAATAATTAGGCTATTAGCTCCAATAACTGTATCATTGCCAATTTTTATCTGCTGTAATACAATAGATCCAACTCCAAAAAAGTTCCGATTTCCAATTGTTACCTCTCCCGAAATTTTTACAGAAGGCATAATTGAATTGAAATTTCCAATTGTTGTATCATGACCGACTGGAATAAATCCATTTAGTATATTAAAGTCTCCAATTTTCACATTACAACTTAATAAACATCCTGAACAAATGATATTTCCTTTCCCAAAGGTTACATTATTTTCATCCAGATATATCAAATCAGGAGCGATAAGATTGGGAAATACTATATTCGGATTTGTAATTTTGGTTACAATTTTGTCTACAATTTTTGGATTAGCAATTGAAATAACAATAGCCAATTGCTCTTTGAACTTATTTACTTCTTCTATTCCACCCAATATTTCTCCATATTCGTTTTTGGTTCCTTTAGGTATTCCGTCATCAAAAAAACCAATCATGTTCCATTGGGGCTCTTTATTATTAATAATGTTTATCAAACAGGCAATCTCTCTTCCAAAACCCCCGGCTCCGAAAACTGCAATTTTTTTCATTTCATTTACTCCCTTTAAACGGCTCCATTGTTACATCACTCCCGGCATTAATCCCATCCCTGAAAAAGACCCTTTTAACAGTTAAAAATAGTATTTTTATATCCAGCCACAAACTCAAATTATCCACATACCACACATCATACTCAAACTTCTGCTCCCACGAGATCGCATTCCTCCCATTCACTTGTGCCCATCCGGTCATCCCCGGCTTCACCTCATGCCGCCTCGCCTGCCTATCGGAATAGAGCGGAAGGTACTGCACCAGCAAAGGCCGAGGTCCCACCAGGCTCATATCCCCCTTCAGGACATTTATCAGCTGAGGAAGCTCATCAATGGACAAAGAGCGCACCACCCTCCCCACCGATGTAATCCTCTCACTGTCCGGCAACAGATTCCCCTCACCATCCCGCCTGTCATTCATCGTCTTAAACTTAATTACTTTGAATAATTTACCACCTTTCCCGGGCCGAGTTTGAATAAAAACCGCACCACCATTCGCTACCATCAGCAATACCCATACAAGTATAAGGATGGGGCTAACTACAATCAGCCCAATCAAAGACAAAGTAAAATCCAGGAAGCGTTTGAAGAAAGTGATGTACATATCAAGAACTAAATATAAGTATTATATAAAGCAAATATTATAAGACCTATATCATATATTAGTCTAACAATGATTTAAATTTAGTCATTATTATACATTGTTCTAGCTAATTCTAATTGTTTATTAGTACAAATGTAAGGAGCTTTGAATGTTAATACTCCATTATCCCATCTACCAATTAGATCGTTAGGTGAATTATCATTATTGTAATAATGAGTATTGCCATTGTATGGAAAGAATGGTCCAAGAAATTTAAAATGACTTTCACCTTCTATCAAGATCCATTCAAACATTAATTGTTTCAAATTACCAATTGTAGTTCCTCTATTCCAACGGTTGTATGTAAAAGAATATAAATTATTTAGATTCATTCCTGCCTTTTGAGCAATATGGATTAATGAATCTTTAGTATATATATTTCCAATAGTTAATCCATTATTTCCATTAAAAAACAAGTCAATATAATCTTTCTCCATAGCTAATTAATATTATAATAATTGAAAAAATATATAAAAAAATAGTTAAAAATATTCTAAGAAATCAACAAATTTATTTGCTAATTCTTCTCTTGAAAACTCAGCTTCTGCGAGTTGGCGGGCGTTTTGGCCCATTTCAATCCGCAGTGTGGGGTTGTCGGTTAAATTCACGAGAGCGTTGGCAAATGCTTGTGCGTTGTTTGGTGGTACGGCAAGGCCACAATTATGTTCCTGTATCATATCGGCAAGCCAGCCGGGGTAATTGTTCAGGACAGGTAAGCCAGAGGAGATATAGTCAAAGAATTTGTTTGGTGAAGTGCCGTAGTAAAATGCCGGTACATTGGCAAGGATCATCAGGCCAATATGGGCACTGGCAATGATTTGGTTTAATTCTACTTTAGGTACAGGATCGTAGAATTTGCAGTAGTCCAAACCCTCAACCAAAGCACGAGAAACAAGTTCTTCTTTTACTTTCCCGTCACCAATAAAAGCCAAAACAATATCATCACGGCCGATAGATTTCAAAACAGCAGCAGCATCCAGAACAGCATGTAGCCCGTTTGCTATGCCATGTGCACCGGTAAAAACCGCAACTGTTTTACCCTCCTCAATACCCTCTAACGATAATGGTTCTCTCAAAGACGGAGAAAAAATATCCAAATCACAACCATTGGGAACCATTTCTATTGGCTTGCCTTTTTGGGATCTTTTGGCGATTCCTTTACAAATTCCGGGAGAAAGTCCTATGCAACCATCGGCGTTGCGGTAAGAGACCCATTCCAAAAAGCTCATTCCCCATAATAAAAAAGGGTTTTTCATTCCTAATGCACGAGGTAATTCGGGCCAAAGGTCCCTGACTTCAAAAACGAATTTTTTACCTCGGAACCATTTTGCAAACAGACCAGGTATGCCAGCAGTCAGGGGAGTAGAGGTTGCAAAGACCAAATCATAATTTTCCTTTAAAGCTATCTTGATCCCCAATAAAGCAAATCGGATAAATATCAGTGTTCTTTTGGCAATTCCGTCTTTATTGGAGTAGGGAAGGGATATTTGCAGAATTTCTATACCATTAATATTGCCTCTTAAAACATTTTTCGCGTACCTGTCCACCAACCCCAAATCGTCGGAAGCACCACAAACCATGGTTACACTATGCCCCCTCTCAATAAGTCGACGGGCCATTTCATATGACCTGGTACCTCCGGCGCGTGTAGGCAGAGTAAAATGCTGGTGTAAATAAAGAACTTTCATTAAATTATATGGTGATTTTTGTTACTATTTTATTACCTCCGGTGGTAAACTCATTTTGATCTGTTTTTTCTTTTACTCCGTAATAAAGTGATTGCCAACTTTCTTTAGTTTGCCCTGAAATCCCGTCACTCTCCAAAACAAGGCTATCACTGGCAGAGTGCCATAGCTGTCGCATAACAAGTTTATTAGGTTTATTCTCAATTATATCACATACAACCCATTCCGTTCTTACTTTTGACTTCACGACCCTCCTGCGATGAACAATGTTTTTGCCCAAGTAGGTAAAGCATCTAACAGCACCTTCAAAAATAAAAGAAATGTCATTTTCTGTAAGTGAAGCATCAAATGACTGTGACCAATCGTACCACATGAACCGGGGCCCTTTTAGCATTTGGTCATATTTGCCAAGCATAACACTATTGTGAGACTCAGTACCTGAAAAATATTTAACTATAGATTCATCGGTATTGTATTTAAATGAACCTGCATCACAGAGCATATTGCCCCCTTTGTGCCATACATCCAAATGGAGATTGTCTGCATGGGCAGGACGGTCTGTGTAAGAGCCGCACTTTATAAACGAGAGTGTCTCCTTCTCGCGTATCAGATAATAACCACCATTCACAAATGAAGAAAGTCCATAGTGAATTTTGATTTCAGGAAATGGCTTCTCAACAACACATGATTTAGCACCTACCCAATAGCTATCTTCTT
Source organism: Bacteroidales bacterium (assembly GCA_036677745.1). Lineage (GTDB taxonomy): Bacteria > Bacteroidota > Bacteroidia > Bacteroidales > UBA932 > Bact-08. The sequence goes on along the minus strand of JAVBVW010000001.1, from coordinate 307,252 downwards.
TAATCAAAGCATCATAATAAAGATCTACCCCTGTCAACAATTTATGCAGAGTGTTGAGCTGCGGCCGGTAATCCCTGTAATCTGTAGAAGATAGCGGAAAGAACCAGGCACCATCGTTAGACCCGTAATTGGGTAAATAACCATTACCCAAATCGGAGCACTGGAACAAGAAATTCACGCTTTTGTATGCCTTCTCGTATACATGAGCAGAGAATGATTTACCACCGATTGATGCAAGGGAAATCCCGAAAGACAACAGCTGGACAACAACCCTATGATAATTCATAGAAAATTGCAAAAAAGTACCATCATAATATATTTGATATTCAATCTCCTGCTCAAACCATCTACGACCTTTCAAAGACCAGGTAGAAGTTTCCGGAATAAATGGGAAGAGAATATCACTCATCGCAAGGAACAGAGTCTCGGTAATGGCATGGTTGTTCCGAACTGCAATACGTGAGAAATCGATATGATTATAAACATGATGCAAAGACCAGTAAATGACATTTTGGATTTTACCCCACCGCTCTTCGGTCAATGCACCTGAATTCTTGTAAAAATGGAGAGCATAGCACCAATTGAAAATCCTCAGAGAAATCTCCTGGCTGCATCGCCAATTTGGTCCATTATTGATAGGGTTTGCATCAATCCAGCTTTCTATTTGAGAAAAAACAAATTCGGAATGGTCTTCGCTATTGTGATAATCATTACGGATTAAGGTTAGTAGCCATGTAAAACGAGACTTCTCCCAAACATATTTGATGTCTCCTGAAGTAATTGAAAAATCCGGAATCTCAGACCAATGTTTACCAGAATCATAGCGATATCCTGTAGAAGGATTTGTCAGCCAATCATAATCTACACCAAGATCAAACCATTCGCTACTGAAAAACTGGATTTCACCTGCTAGAATCCTTTCTACGCTCTCTTTCAAAGAAATATCGGCTCTCTTTTCCAACCCAAAGCCTATCTCCTCAAGAGACTCCCTGCAACCAATAACAAAAAGATGAGTATTACTCCTCCACTGCTCAACCGTAACAAAATGCCGTTTGGCAGGAGCAGCAGGATGCCTCATTTTTAATGCCCCGGTACGTTTTTCAAGCTCATGACGAATGCGATACAAAGTGTACCGCAAACCCATGTTCTTTATTATTTGAAAAGTCTTTGCAAACATTCTATTTCACATCCACCCAACGTCCTTCTTTGAGGCTTTGGATTGCGGCAAAGCTGGCGAGGGTTGTGTTCACTATGCTGTCAAACGGGATTAGTGCAGGACCACCGGCTTTCACAGCTCTTATCAATTGGTGGAATTGGTTCTTGTGACCTTTGTCCATGGAGGTTTTGAGTTTTGAAAACCCTTTTACCCCGTAACCGCGAGTCTCGCGGAAATTATCCATGATCAATGTCCTCTCCTGGGAGAATACTTCTACACGCTCTTTGGAGTAAGCTTTGGATCCGTTGGCAAAATAGTTAATCACACCTGTAGAACCATTTTCATATCGCAACAGTATAGAGGCATTGTCGGTACTTTCTTCGGGATTGCTTCCCATGGCGTTCATACAAACCGATTTTATACGACTCCCTGTCAAAAAGGAGATGAGGTCTATGTAGTGGCATGCTTCGCCAATAATTCGGCCACCGCCCACCTTCATGTCATGAACCCACACATTGGCAGGGATAAAACCGGCATTCATTGTGGCAATCACATTCATTTGACTATCGCCAACCAAAGATTTAATCTTTGTAATATGAGGCGAAAAACGCCTGTTAAACCCAACAGTCAAAGATTTGCCACTCTTTTTATATGCATCGGTAATCAAAGACAACTCATCATCGTTCAAAGCAAGAGGTTTCTCTACAAAAACATTCTTCCCTGAATTCAAAGCTTCCACTACCATGCCGGCATGAAGATCGTGGCGTGTAGTGATCATTACCAGGTCTACATCACCATCGGCAAGAATATCCTTGTAATTTGTAGTAGAGTGGGAGAACCCAAATTTCTTTGCCAAAGTAGTACCCGAAAGCCCCCCCTGGCTGGCAATATATTTGAAAGCAGCACCACTACCTTTGAGAGCAGGAAGCATGGTCATCTTGGTAAAGTTCCCGGCACCAATGACACCAATAACCCCCTTGGAACCACTAAAGCTATTTGAATTCAAAACAACGGTATTTGAACCCACCAATGCAGAGTCAACACCATTGTACTCAATTATGGAAGCAATAGAGCCATGATTGCCCAGGTTGTCATAAATCTCTTTGTAAGACTCCAAAGGAACCCTCTCGGTTATCATATCTTTGACAGTTATCCCACCCGAAGAGATGGCCTGCAAAACAGCCTCGAAATTACGTTTCTCGGTCCACCTGACAAAAGGCAGAGGATAATCTATACCCTTGTTTTCGTAATCGTTGTCATACCTCCCCGGCCCATAAGAACAAGAAACCTGGAAAGTAAGTTCCTTCTCATAAAATTCCGCACGGCTGATATTAAGCCCAATCACACCAACCAACACAATCCTGCCCCTTTTCCTGCTCATCCTTGCAGCCTGTGAAATTATGGAGTCGGTATGTGCAGAGGCAGAAATAACAACACCATCAGCTCCGACACCCTCGGTCTGCTCCTCGACAAATTTAACAACATCGCCACTACCGGAATTGAATGTAGTGATACCCCATTTAGCAGCCAAAGCAAGCTTACCCTCGTCAAGATCGGTCCCGATCACCCGGCAACCGTTCGCCTTTAACAACTGAGCAGTAAGCAAACCAATCAACCCCATACCAATAACCACAACAGTTTCCCCAAGGGTAGGATTGAGCAGACGGATACCCTGCAGCCCGATAGAGCCAACAACCGTAAAAGCAGCCTCCTCGTCATTAACATTATCAGGAATATGGGCAACCAAATTTTTAGGCACACAAACAAAATCGGCATGAGGACCATTGGAGGCAACTCTGTCACCAATCTCAAAACCACTCACACCCTCACCAACAGCAACCACAACACCAACATTGCAATATCCCAAAGGAATAGGCTCCCCAAGCTTATTGAAAACCGAGTTTATAGTAGGCAATAACCCATCAGTCTTGACCTTATCCAAAACCTGCTTAACCTTGTCCGGCTGCTGCCTCGCCTTTTGCAAGTAGTTAGACTTACCAAACTCCACCAACATCCGCTCAGTACCCAACGATACCAAACTCCGAGTAGTTTTGATTAATAAACACCCACGCCTCACAACCGGCACCGGCACCTCTTCCAATATAGTTTCGCCCGTTTTAAAGGATTGTATGATTTGTTTCATTGTTAAATGTAGATTTGCTAATGTTCAAGTAATTGTATTTTTTCTTTTGGAGATGGGTAATTAATTAGAACGGCTTTGTATTTCCCTTTGAATACAAACAAACTTCCGGCAGCTGCCCCAATTATCTTGAATTCATCAATTAGGTTTTTTACATCCTCTAATGTGCCTGCACCTCCTAAAATCGTAAGAGGTACATCGCAATAATCCCGCACTTGTCTAGCGAGTTTTATATCATATCCACTCATTGTCCCATCTTTATCAATGGAATTAATCACAATCTCTCCAACTCCAATCTTATTGAGATTCGAAACGAAATCGAGTACTTTAATTCCGGTTTTTTTTGTTCCGTTATTCAAGACAATTTCGTACTCACTTTTAAAAAGACCTTGTTTGAGAACATCCAATACAACCACAACACTTTGAACACCTACCGACTGACCTATCCTGCCAGCTAAAGAAATGTCATTAATAACAGCTGAGCTAAGTGCAACTTTTTCGGCTCCAAGATTTATTATTTTTTTTGCCTCTTCTGCAGAAGTGACACCACCACCATAGCAAAAAGGCATTCGACATTCAACGGCAAGTTTTTCAATTAACGAGAAGTTCGGACCCCTCTTCTCTTTGGAGGCATCAATATCAAGGACAATCAATTCATCAACCTCCTTTTCGTTAAAGATTTTTACAGCATTAATTGGGTCTCCAACATACTTTGGATTCTTGAATTGCACGGTTTTAACCAATCCTTTATTGTGTACAAGAAGGCAAGGTATAATTCGAGATCTTAACATTTTATAGATGAGAAAAATTTAAAAGTAATTGGGTCCCGTTTTTATGGCTCTTTTCGGGATGAAATTGGACACCAAATATGTTATCATGATTTACAGAAGAGCTAAAGTAGTGCCCATAAAATGATGAGGATGCTTCATCATCCCTGTTATTACATTCAAAGTAATAGCTGTGAATAAAATAGAACCCCTTTTCCTCGTCTATTCCGTCAAAAAGCCTATTGCTGTTATTCACGTGTATTGAGTTCCATCCTAAATGAGGTATTTTTGGTTTGATTGAAATAGAGTTTTTATCAAACTTTTTTACATCTCCATTAATCCATCCTAATCCTGGCAGATTGCCTTCTTCGCTGCTATTTGCTAATATTTGCATTCCAACGCAAATGCCTAGAATTGGAAGCTTGTCTTCTAATACTAACTTATTAAGTATACTTCTAAAACCAGAAGCATCCAACATAGACATTGTTTCATCAAATGCACCAACTCCCGGAAGAATTAGTTTCGTAACACCTATAAGATCAATAGGGGAGTTTGCAACTATATATTTAACGTTGTGTTGGTCAAAAATATTGCCAATTGCCCTAATGTTGCCGGAACCATAATTGATTATTCCAATCATCTTTTTACAGATTTCTCCACACCAAGCAAATGAAGAACTTTAGCTCCCATCCTAAACATAGATTGCTGATTTGGATAGTCCCAATAAAATTTCTTTTCTATATTGAAGTAAGACATCAACTCTTCTTTAGATATTTCAAGTTTTGATGCAATGTAATTAATGTCGTTTTCAATTGTTTCTGGATCATATGCCGGTTTTTTTAACTCCTCCAAAGCATCTTCCCGTTTCATCTGTCCGGTTACAATTAAACTGGAAAACTGAACCCTTCTGGGATCAAAACCAAATCTTTCCGGCAGCCAATAGATTTCAAAAAACTTAGTGAACCTCGACTCAAAATGTTTTTGAGGATACGGGGTCCAGTCATATTCTTCCTTTAGAGTCTTAATTGCTTCCTTTTTATTATATGGCAAATAATCGAGGAATTTAAGCACTTTAATACCTTTAATGTACCGCAAATAAAATTTGTGTCTAAGAATTGAACTGAAAGGATAAGTTTCCAGCTTGTTTTCACAAAAGTGCTTACGGATATAATTGATTTGCTTCATGTCTGTTCCGTAATAATAAAACTCCATAGGGTTTCTTATACCCTCAGTAGAAATATTGCCACCGTTTAGAATGTACTTAATATTGTATTTATATGCATAATTATATAAAGTAGCAATAAATGCATGATCCTGTGGAATATCTATATGAGGTACTCCAGATTTAAAGAAAGCCAACTGAAAAGCCTTCATCTCTTCCCAATTGATAACCTCGGTATATAAATCAAGCCCAAGTTTATCAATCATAACCTGGATATTATGAACAGATAATTCAGTATTCCAACCACCATCAACATGAAAAACAAGAGGTCTCAATCCAAACTCCTTCACAGCCAAATGAAGCATATACGAGCTGTCAACACCACCACTTAAACCAAGCAAGCAATCGAAATCTTTACCCTCACCTTCTTTTTTAATCTTCTTTACTATTTCCAATAATTCCTTTTTACCATGCTCATCCGGATGCCACTGAGGTAAAACATTCGAATAAAAGGATTTGCAATGATCACAAACTCCATTCTCATCAAATGATATCCGTGTGTCAGATGTATCCATGACGCAGTTCGTGCAGATTTGATATTCTTTATTCATATTATTAACTAAATAATAGGGTTTCCATTTTTTTGAAAGACTTTCTTTGATCAAACATTTCTATAGCCTCTTGATCAGGGACAAATTGCTCTTCTAAAATCTCTTCTGCTCTGATTAATGCATATTTTAACCAGTCATTTAAATTTAAATCAACAATAATAATTCGATCTTTCATACTTTGGGGGAGTAACTCATAATAATTATTGTATGTTATTGCAACAGGTGCACCACAAAAGATTGCTTCATAAACGCTGCGGGGAGAAGAATCGCTCAGAGGAATTGAGATAACCAGTTTAGTTTCATTCATCAACTGGTACATTTTCATTCTTTCGACTCTTCCTAAATCTATGTCATTTGTTTGAATAAAACTATCGCATTCAACTTTGTAATTATCATCATAAAATGGATAAATATATGTTATTTTTAGACTTAGATTAGAAGTAATTCTATTCGAAAGAATATCCTTTATTCTGTACAAAGGTGTAAATCCCCTTATGGATAGCATTCCTTCTCTTGCATATTCAATTTTTCTGGATTGTAATAGTTCCAGAGATTTCTGTATTGCATCCAGATCTATCCCGTTTTGAATAATAACAGCATCTCTATTTACCAAATCCTTTACTCCTGATTTCATGTTTTCTGAATCTACTGTTATTTCTTTTGCCTTTTGTAAACCATATTTGGCAAACCATTTAAAGAACCGGGACCGAAATGGCTTTACGAGCACATCACTTCCCTGAGGTGTACCCACATATTCAACACCGGCAGCTCTGGCTAATACCAAATAATACATTGAATGTGCGTGGTAAATACAGGATTTGTGTTTTTTATTAAATTTCTTTAGTAATAATACTTGAACGGGTAAGACCAGAAACTTGAGAAGATTCCTCCAAAGATGCCCAAATGAACTTTGTTTTGAAAATAAAAGATTATCTAGAATTAATAATTTATAAACAATGTCTTTATCTGTAACTATTTTTTTATAGCCTTCTCCGGCAATTAAATCGGTAACAATCACTATTTCATAGCCAGTATTAAGTTCTAATGCACTTTTATACCAGTCCATGGCATGAAAGTCTCTAGCTCCACATAGAAAAACTAATTTATTATACATTATTAAGGCAATATTACAATTTTAATAAGTTTTCATGGGTTACTATCTCTTCTTCAGAAAACCTTTTTTTAATAAATTTGGCAGGTATACCTCCAACTATTGAGTAGGGCAAAACATTTTTATTAACTAATGAGCCAGCGGCTACAACTGAACCTTTGCCAATCTTAACTCCTTTCAAGATAATAACACCTGTGCCAATCCAAACATCATCTTCAATCACAACAGGAAGATCATTCTCGGGTTTTTTTGAGGTTACATCAAACATGAATTTGCCAATTTCTGTAGTGTTGTGATCACCACCCATAATAGTGACATTTGGTCCAAACATAACCTTATTGCCAATGGTAATTTTTGTTATCGATGAGAAATTTGCACCGGGTCCAATATAAACATCATCTCCAAACTCAATTGTATTATAACTGAAAAAAGAATACAACGGGAAGAAAACAACATTCTTCCCATGTCTCTTGAATAATGATATCATTATAAGACGACTAAGCCTGTTAATTATTTTACTTAGAATTATTATCAATTTTGCTAATAGAAACATAATAATTAATGAATTAGTTCCAAATATGAATCAACAATCTTTTCTTTATCAAAAATTTTACTTGCATTATGCAAATTAGTGTTTGAAATAATCTTATATTCTTTAAAATTAATTGATAATAGGCTTTTAATTGATGCGGATATCTCATTTATTGAATTCGGGTTAAATGAAAATCTGTTATCTGTTATAAGTAGCGGAATATCAGATACCTTTGAAGAAATAACTAATTTTCCGGCCGCCATAGCTTCGCACACTACATTTGGTAACCCTTCATAAAAACTGAAAAGCGCCAGCACATCTGCTTTTATAACTTCTTTGTTTATAGACGCAGTTGGTTCAAAAAATTTAAAATTATTGTTTAGATTTAATCTTTCAATTTTTTCAAACCCCTTATCTTTTGAATCATCTTTACTCAATCCCCCATACCAGTTTATTTGTATTTGAGATCTTTCATATTCGCTTAAAAGAGCAATGGCTTCAATAAGTCCATCTAAATTTTTTAAATATTGATGACTTGCAACAATGATGATATTTAACTTACCATTTTTCCTGAATTCGTATTCAAAATCAGGTTTCCATTTTTCAAAATCAACAATATTATATATTACTTTGCATTTATTTTTTCGCAGTAAAGGATTAATTTTCCTCACTATTTTTATATTTTCGTGTGAATTTGCCACTACAAAATCGGCGAACAGATGAAACCATCTATATATAATTAATTTAAATGACTTAAGAATTTTTGGATTTGCACTTCTTTCTCCTACAATTAGTTTCCAATTTCTCCACGGCAATCCGGCAAGTTCACAAATAAAATTAGCTGCTTCAAGGAAAGATAATACAGCATCGTAATTGCCGCCACGGATAAAACGACGCATTTTCCAAAGTCGGTACAGATAATTGCTTTCCAGTATTTCATTGACCTTAATATCATTTTGTTCCAGCGTTTTTTTGAAGAATTCTTCCTGGTGGTACACTAAAAAAGAGACTTCGTGTCCTCTTTCTTTGAAGCCAATTGCAAGATTTACCAATTGTCTCTGAGCTCCACCAGACCCCAGACTATCTATTACGCAGAGAATTTTCATTTATTTAGTTGTTCCCTCTTTAAGCCTACCAATTCGGATTTATTAATATAGTTCAACGAATTAAATGCTCCATTACCAATGGCATAGGCAAATATAACCCATCCAATTTTATTTACAAGTATTTGTCCGCTGAGTAAATATCCTAAAATAGGTATAAATAGTAATATTGATAGATATTCCTTTTTAATTTTATATGTTTTCCAACTCAATAGAGCAGCACGATAAATAAATAGTAAGTAGGTGAACAAACCCACAATACCCGTATAACAAGTTATCTCAATAAAAACATTATGAGGGCTTGACAGTTGATGGAATACCTGTTTTGAATAAGCAGCATAACCAGTTTTTCCTACTCCAAATATTGGGTTTTCTTGTATTAATGGAATTATTCCTTGCCAAATAACATCTCGCCCGGCCAAGTTTCCTTCTTCAACTGTATGCATCAATCTGAGAAAAATTATCTCACTACTTAATAAGTATTGTATTACAAAAATAAATAGTGCACTTCCGAACATCAAAACTATTAGTTTGTACCATGTTTTTTTTGTCTTATATAATATGGTACCAAGAATGAACATTAAAGCAAAAGAAATAAATGCCACACGTGAACCACTCTCAGCCAATAATTTCAGCATTATAGGGATAGCAACTATCAGTAAAAATCTTGTTTTCTTAAGTCGAAGAGGATTATGAACAATAGTGACTAGTAATATAATTACAGAAATACTCATACGCATACCTATAGTATTTTCATTATCTCCAAATAAAGAAACACGACCAGCTTCGTACTCCACTCCAATGTTATAGTAATATAATATTGATAAAAAGATTGACCCCATGGCAAAAGCAAAGAATCCGCGGATCAAAATTCCGGGAACTTTCCGCTCGTGATTAATCAGTATCCAAAACAAAAAAATATTCTGAAAAACGGAGAAATCGAAAAAGGAAGATGATACGGAGTTGATGTTTAATAAACTTATAACAGTAAGCAATATAAAGAAAAACCAAATAGGCGAAAGTACCTTTTTAATATACTTTATTTCAAGAAATTGTTTGATGTCAGGTAGTATAGTCAGAAGATAAAGAATTCCGGTTAATTTCGAAATAGAAAAGAAACCTCCGGTATTAAAAGGGTCCCAGACTTCGAAATTAATCGAAAAGAAAAAGAAGAATAGCGCCCAATGTTGTATCTTTGATAAGTTCACTTTGCAATTTGATTTTTAGCCTGATTTATAACTAATTCCACCATCCAGCCATAAGGATTAAATTCCCCCTCATACCATTTGCAATCAATGTCCCAATATCCGGGGCAGTCGAAATATCCGGAAGGTGAAAATCCGTAACTAATTTCTACAATTAGTGGAGAGTTGTCCTGATCAAAAACAAAATCATAGGTCATGCATTGCGATTGAAGTTTTGCTGAGGTCTCAAATGCAATCTTAACGCATCGTATGTCTATTTCACTTTTTGAATAGACTATGGATCCGCTTCCGGAAGCCCTAAAATCATTCTTACGCACCAATCGTTTGATAGCAAAAGCTTTATTGTCAATCACGATAATCCGTGTATCGGAGATATTGTTGGGAATGAAATCCTGAAAATATACATATCCCTTTTCGCGGTGTATCATGTTGATATCTTTCAATGGAATAAAGAGGCGGCCTAAACCCTTCAGTACACCCAAGAAAGTATCCTTACCATCCCGGAATTTATTGAACCGCTCTTTAAAGTATCCTAATCGATCGAATACCGGGAAACCGCGACCAAATGCTTTGTTAACCAAACCACGAGCCTGCCTGGCTGACTTGATTAGCTTTACATTTGCTGAGCCTGCACCTCCCCTTAACTTGAACACTTTAGGAAAGCTTGTTGTTTGAATAAAATCCAGTGCGTCTCCTTTGGAATAAAACACATAACTTTTTACTAAAGGAGCACCAATCGCCTCCAGCAGATACTTTTGTCCAACCTTATCATCGAAATGCCATGTGGTTCTGAAATTTGGAAAAACGGTTTTTCCGGATTGTTCCAGAGAATACAATATTTGTTTTGCAATTAAATGATCCTTATAATTCCCATTGAGATGGTGCCACATAAGTGCATTACAACCTTCTAACGAATCAAGTAGATAAGTGTCATAACAGTTTACAGTTGTGTAATCTATATTGTTATTTTCACAATACTCAATCCACAGTTTAGTAAAGTACCCTTCTCCTTGATGGATTGCTATTTTCATGAATTCCAATCTAAAACATTATTTATATATCCCTCAGTTGGGTTCTTTTTGGGGATTATTTGCGCTGGATTTCCTATTACCAATGAGTTATCAGGAACATCTGTATTTACAAAAGCCCCAGGTGCTATCAAAACATTATTGCCAATCTTTATATTTCCTACAATTATTGAATTTGTTCCCATCCAAACGAAATTTCCTATTTCAGGGGCCCCTTTTCGCTTCCCATTACTGATTCTTCCAATTGTTACGCCATGTGCTATGTTGCAATTTTTTCCAATAACTGCTTGTGGGCTTATAACAATGGTTCCAAAATGTCCTATATAAAAACCTTCTCCAATTTTCACACTTGCTGGAATTTGAAATCCAAATTTGAAGGACAGATGACGTAAGATAACTCTGCTAAAAACACCCGATACGGAGTATTTCTTATTTTTAGAAGATTTCCTGTGAAAATACATAAATATTGCACCGGGTATATTGTATGCTTTCAATAAACCGGACAAACCTGTTTTATCTATACCATATCTGTAAAAATCTTTCAGAATTAATGAATTCATTGTATATTATTCAAGTTGTAAAATACTCCACCCACCCAGGAGGCGGCAGTGTTTCAATTGATTGTTTTGCCAGCTCTTTTAGATTAACCTTCGCACCATCAAACATTATTTCAGTATCATCTGAGTTGAGAATAATCATCTGATTGGCCAATAGGGGTATCTTCTTATAGTCAAACCCCATTAGTGTCGCCATACAAATATCATTCAATCCGCTGTGATTAGTAAAACTTATGATGCCCAATGGCAACGGTACAGGACGCAAGGGTCCATCACCCTGTCCTCCGATAATGCCATCACAAAGACTAAATAGTTGTCGTTGAGGGGTTGGAGCAATTGTGCCATCTGCTTTGCCATAGACTGCAATTTTGTTTAAATCCATTACCATACGCCAGGTGGTGTCATTGCCATGCCAGGCAGCTGCCAAATCGTGTACTTTTTTAGGATTTGACAATTTCCAGATTACTGTTGCTGAGAACACAAGAGGTTTGTATAAGAATTTCCCCTGACGGCGATTGGCCATGTCGAGGAGATATTCGGCGCCTAACCGGAAAATATTTTTCCCGGGGTAACAGTCACCACCAAAACCTACACCACCAATACGATGATGAGGTAAATAATCCTTATCACCATTGACGCCTACCAGGTTTTTCAGCGCACATGTAATGCCTGTCTTTTGGTGAGTTTTTACCTTTGGCATTGATATAACCACATCGGCCTCGAATAATTCCTTCGTAATGCAATACTTATGCACTCCTTTCCGGTGCGATTGTGCCAACCGATCGGGATCGTAATTTGTTACCCTGAAAATATTCTTGTCCGAGCTGATTGGTTCAAGTTGACTCTCTTTTCCTAAGTCAAAAATTAAATAGTCCGATATTGGATTTCTTTCCCTAACAGGATTGTTCAGTTCGGGGTTAAATGTAACACGACGAAAATCTTTTGTCCTTATAGGGATGTCATATTTCTTGGATAAATTGTCAATTTCTGAAAGAAATTTAGAACTCAACATTTTATCCCAATCACAACCCTGTACCGGTGCATCGCCAATTAAAACGCTCGAAGGTTGGTGCTTAAGTATGACTTCTAACGCAGCAAGTATAAACGCATCATTGGTGCGAAGGCAAATTTCATCATCGGGTTTCCGACTATGCAACACCCAGTTGGGTTTAAGCAGTATTTTCTTGCCCCGGATAACCTCTGGACTATTTAGAATGCCATATCCTGCAATTGTTATTTTCTCTTTTAATAATTCAATATTGGAATAATGCTCTTGCAAAAAAGAAGTGTTCCTCAAATTGTGAAAAGAATAGAGAGATAATATATTAACGAAATTTTTCACTAAAGAATTAGTTATTGACTTTCAAGTATGGTTTTCTCATAAATTTATCTTCCGGAAGACTTAATAAGAATGCTCTCTTTTTCTCGTAAGGGAACCTGGATGATTTTACATTATATTGTTGCATCCTTACTTTATAATCTTCTGTTGTTCCAATAATTTTTGCCGGGTTTCCTCCAACAATCACGCCATCAGGTACACTTTTAGTTACAACTGAACCGGCTGCAACAATTACATCCTTACCAATAGTCACACCTGGCATTATTATCGACTTTACTCCTATATATGTATTATCTTTAACCTCAATCTTTCCAAATGTATCGGCATCCTTATCTTCAAGCCAGAGTGCCCAAATACCTCCATGTGTCAGGAATATCACATCGTTAGTGACTTGTACCCAGTTGCCTATTGTTACAAGATAAGGCTCTGACCCGAAATCTCTAGTGGCGATATAACAGTTTTTGCCAATATTTACCCCCAACTTTCTTGCGTGTTGTTCAGGATTAAAGAAAATTCTGTTCAATAAATATTTAAACAAATTATATAAATGCATAATAATCTTTTATCAGTACTTTAATATATATATCAAAAACTTCATTTTCATATTTAGAATTATTTAAATACATAATCCTCTATTTTCTTTCCTATTAATTATGATTTCACTAATTATTCCAAATGAAAAAATATTATACTTAAGTATTAACTTACACAAATCACAGTATCTCTTTTGATAAAATAAAAATGACAATAAACTCTTTAGATTTTTCAATGCATAACGTCTATGATCTTTATTAAGCTTACTGATTTTATTTACTAAATAAAATTTCTCTATTGGAGTAATATTAAAACAAGCTCTATTGGGTCCATCCTGTCTATAGTAGCTTAACAATTCAGGTTCATAAGCTAATTTGAAATCAAGAGCTAACCTAGTCCACATGTCGATATCTTCTCCCATTGAATATTCTTGATTAAAACCACCAATCTGATTAAAGCAACTCCTTCTTACAACTACAGAAGAAGAATTTATTAATGGGTATTTAAACGCTTCTTTGAAGTAATTCTCAATATACCCTCGTTTGTTATAACCATTTTCTATAGATTTGTCTTTTGAATTTGATACGAAAGAGAACTTGCAAGAAAAAAAAGAAGCTAATGGAAAATCATTGATTAATTTTTCCATTTTTTCAAGAAATAAGGGATCCCAGCTATCATCACCGTCCAGGAAAGCAATATATTCAAATCTAGCTTCTTCAATACCTCTGTTTCGTGCACTTGAAACGCCGCCGTTTGGTTTATCAATAATGCGGATACGTGGATCTTTAATCTGCTTGACAACAATTAGACTATTATCTGTTGAGCCATCATTGACAACGATTAATTCGAAGTTTTGATAAGTCTGATTTAAAACGGAATTTATTGTTTGAATAATTATTGTTTCTTTGTTAAACAGAGGAATTACAATTGAAAATGTTAAAGCCATGTTATTCTTTGAGAAATGCTGGATTAAAGTTTAGATACGCCTGTTTCTTAAGCAATTCGATATTTATTGGTGAAGAATAAATACTCTCAAGATTTAATATATCAATTATTTTTTGACATATTTCATCTATATTAAAGTTTGCATCACCAATTCTATGCCCTATATCATAACCGATATCATCTAAAAAATCAGTGCATTTTTTGTGATATTCAATTAGAAAGAATGGTATATTAGAGAAACAGGCAAAAATAGCAGCATGCAATCTCGTTGAAATAATCAACGAACATTCGTTTATTTTAATAAAAGTACTTAATGTATTGGCAGAATATTCAATTAATTCTACACATTCTTGTTGCACTTCAGTGAGTTTTGACGCTAAAGACAAACTAAGCTCCTTATCACCGAGTAATGAGTTGCCGTTGAAAATGAAAATTCTAAAAATTACTTTGTTTTCAGTAGTAGCTACTTTTAATAATAGTTTTTCGATTTGTTCATTTCTTCTTTTCTCATTCTCAATTTTACCATTATGTAAAAATCGCTCATAATTACAGATGCTTATTCCAATAATTTTGCTTTTATTTTCTTTAATATCCTTTCCTGGTATTTTATATACATCAGGTAGTAAGGCTGCTAAATCAAATGCGTAAACTGGCTTATATGGAAGATTATAATTTAGAGCTAACTCATAAGATGCTTTATCACGAAGAGCAAGAAAATTAAAATTTTTGAGAAGATTAATATTAGCATTTTCAGCAGCTATTGAGCGGTACGGGCCTAAAGAAACTCCAATAGCACCCATTGCAAAATTTTTACAAAATCTTTTTTTTAATCTGGAAATAGTAACCGGATTTAAAACTGTTAACTCGGAATGGAAATTAGAGCCACCTGCTAAAATAAAAGCATTTGCTTTAGATATTGCAGTTATATCTTTTAACACATGATGCCCCCTAAACTTATTTTTACCCGTATATTTTGATTTTGTCTGAATAATTGGCATGCTCTCAGTCAGAAATTTTGGGGAGGTGCATTTCCAATATTTATTTGCTCCCCAAGCTGCAACTTCAATAAATGCATCGTCACCAGTATTTTGTTGACCGTAATAACCGTAAAAAAGTAAATTATCCACAGATTCTCATTTGTTTTGTTAAACAGATTTAATTTATTTTCATTTTTGAAATTAAAACTGTAATAGCTTCCTTTACAAACTTCTTCTCATTTATCTTCAAACCGATTGAATATATAGTAATTAAACTAACAATTATTGAAAATAATGTTACAATTACCATACGTACTAATCCTGGTTGTATGTGTAATTTTACATATAGCGGTATAGAAACTGAAATAAGTATGACAGGAATACTTCTCACAATAATTTCTTGTAAAAATTGCCTAATCGAAAATTCGGGTATTTGCTTTTTGGTAAATAATACCCGAAAAAAAAACGCTACAATTGCTACACTAATGCTAACAAAAAAAGTAGATTCAGGCTGAAATCCAAACTTGAACAACAGGTAAGTAATTGGTAAAATTACTATTGATAACCCCCCTATTACTAACTGATAAACTTTAATCTTACCGGTTGCTGTCACTGCTGCCATTAAAGGTCCTGATACAGTGTTAATCAAGGCATTTACTAAAATAAGTATTGTGAATGTCGCGGTATAATCAGGTACTAATTTTAGCCAGGTTTTAAGAACATATTCGGTTTCCAGAATAACCGGCAGGGTTAGAATAAAAAGTAGATAAAAAGAGAACTTGGAGGTGCGTATAACTAAGTTGGTCATATATCCCTTATCATCTGCTGCATACGATTTAATAATCTGAGGGTTGCTTGCCATTTGAAAATTACTTACAAATGAAGTGACTGCTGCAGTCACTTGGTTCGCAACTCCTTGTGCTGCATTTACAACTGTACCAAAAAAAATATTGAGAATGACACTAATCCCCTGACCATTAGCAATCCCAGCAACCGCTCCAAATAAATTCCAAGCTGAATAGCTAATCAGAGTTTTGTACAAAGACTTCTCCTTAACTATTAAAAATTTTGTTTCTACAAAATGTGCTTTTGTATACAATCTATAAATAGCTGCTACAAAAATGCTAACAAAAAAAACTAAGATTCCATATAATATTAGCTTATTAAATGAAATCCACACCAAAATAAATACAATAAACAACCTTAAAGTTACATCCAATATACTAATAAATGCAAAAATACTCATCCGTTCCCGTGCTATGATAAGAGCATTGTACGGAACTTGGATGATTGTAACAATAAATGACAATATAGAGAAGTGATATACCCAACGGGCTGCTTCCAGTCTTCCTTCAGGTAAATTCAACTGAGTATTAACAAACCACAAACCTATCGTTTCAGCAAGTATAAAAACTACCAAAGCAATACCAATATGAATAATCTGGGTTGCATTAAATGTCTTGCGCAATTGATCAAGATCATTTCTTCCAATGTCAAAAGTCAAAAAACGCTGAGTTGCAGAAGCCATCGCTGCGCTAAAAAACCCAAACATCGTTACCACTCCACCCACCACATTGTAAGTCCCGTAATCTTCAACACCTAGCGTATTCAATACCACGCGGGATGTATATAGAGATACTAGCATAGTCAGTATCATTCGGAAATACAACATTAATGTATTTTTGGCAATGCGTTTGTTATTTTTGATTGATTCCACAAAAAATGATTATCTATTGTGATTTTTTTTAAATACAGGGCTTTATTATTATTGAATAATGATTGATTTAATTTCATTCAAAGTTGATAGATTTAGATTTTGGTAAAAAAACTTTTCATTCATTTTTATTTGATTCTCACTCCAATTCCACCATTGAATTTCTTGGAGAAAGTCTATTATTTCTTTACTGAACCTCATCTTTATCTTTTGTGCTGGAATTCCACTAACAATACTATACGGTTCTATATCTTTAGTAACAATACAACCGGTACCAAGTATAGCACCATTACCAATATTAACTCCAGACAAAATCGTAGTGTTGTGTCCAATCCATACATCGCTTCCAATTTCTACTCCTCCTTTGGTTCTTTCTTTGTTTGGAGGATTTTTAATAATTCCAGGATGGCCTTTACTGAAATTTTTATAATAAAAACTATATTGCAAAACAGGATAGTTATAATCGTGATTATCTGTTAAAATGCGTATATTCTCTCCAAAAGCGCAATAAGATCCAATTTTAACATTTTGAGTGCCTTGAACAATGAACCCACCATTATGATAACTCATTTTACCCGCTGTAATTTGATTTGTACTTTCAATTAAATATGGTGCGGTTTTTATCTTAAATAGCCGTTTAATAATCATTAAAAGCTGTATAAGCATTTTCTTTATTATTCCAAACATAAAAAAATGAATTAAATTTTCGTTAAAATATATAATGCATTAATAACATTTTATCATAAGAATCATCCTGAAATACAGCATCAGGGTGATTTTGGCTATTCGCTTGTTATTTTATTAGTTGGTCACAGGAAGTTGTTAAGAGTTGGTGGTGGTTGTCTGAATTAATATCTGGATTTCATTTGCTTATATTAGCTTGACTCCAAAATATCAGATCAAGTAATTTCATGTCTGTAATCATTTTATGATTAAATAATTGTTCTTTATCTGCCTCTTTACAATTACATCTTATCGTGTCTAATGTTTGGATATTTTCAGTTGCCCAATTTTTGTATGCTTCACTTATTATAAAAAAGGCTATGAGGAAACTTTCTCTATTAAGACCAAAAAAAATCTTAATAGGATTGTCCAATGCACAAAATTCTTTAGGTCTGAAAGTATGTACAAGTTTCACGAAAAATGATCCGAGGTTTTTTTCCTTTATTCATTCACCATATTTTATTTGTGCTTTGTGGAAAAATTTGAAATATAAGTCTACAAACTTATAATTACGAATATTCTCAAGAATTTCATGTTTATGCTTTTCAAGTTCATCAAGATAGCCATAATCAATAGCTTGTAAAGAATATTATTTTTTGAATTTTCTGAAAAAATTAGGTATTTCAAGAAATTCCCGTTCATTTTTCAGAGTAAAAAAGTAATATTTATTAAATCCCTCAGAAATCCTATCTACTAAGTATGTATTAATCAAATCTTGATCAATAATAGCCTCAATTGTATTTTCATTAATACAATCAGATATTTTTTCGCATACACCTTTATTGAGTTGACTGATATAAATCTTTTCGTGTTTTTCGTTCATTTGAATTATGTCAGTATTAAATTTTTAGGGCTATCATTTATTTTACAATTTCCCGTTAAATCTATTCCCCATTACCCCCTTCACATCATATACCACACTGTTTTCATTAATCAGGGAAGAGAAATCGAGGGTTTCAAATTCTTTGTATACTAAAGACAGAAATTTAATTTTTTTCTAATCAAAATATCTCAATTAATTTCTTAACAATTCTCTCAGCCGAATGCCCATCCCACATTTTAGGTATGCCTCCTTTCTTCCATTCCCCGGCAAAGAGCTTATCTAGCGCAGGTTTAATAGCTTCAGGGTTGGTGCCTATCAGTTCATTAGTCCCAATCGTACATGTTTCGGGGCGTTCGGTATTATTTCGAAGGGTGATGCATGGGATTCCCATCATGGTAGTCTCTTCAGTAATGCCCCCGGAGTCGGTGATGACTGCTTTGGAGTGCTGCACTAGGTAGTTAAATTCTAAATAGCCAAGTGGTTCAATAAGATACAAAGAGGCTCTTTGTACTTTCTTTTGAGCAGAATCATCTTTAATTATTGAACTTATTATTTTAGCAGTGCGGGGATGGACGGGAAAGATAATTGGTAATCCGTTCGATCCGTTTATGATTTCATCCATCATGGCTCTGAATTTACTCTCTTCATCTACATTTGCCGGGCGGTGAAGGGTCATTACCAGGTAATTCCCCTCCTTCAAGTTCAGTCTGTCATAGATTTCAGGTTTCTGAAACCGGTGCTTATTAGCCAAAAGGGTATCAATCATAACATTCCCTACAAAGAGAATCTGTTCTTCCCGAGCACCTGTATTCCTGAGGTTTTGGTTAGCAAGCTCCGTTGTCGTAAAAAAATAATCGGACAGGGCATCAGTTACCATACGGTTAATCTCTTCGGGCATAGTTAAATCCCATGACCTTATCCCTGCCTCAACATGGGCTACCTTTGTGTTCAGTTTTTTAGCTACAATACTGCATGCCATGGTACTTGTGACATCACCTACCACCAACACCAAATCAGCCGGATTTGCCAGCAGTTCCTTCTCAAATGCCACCATAATAGCAGCGGTTTGTTCTGCTTGTGTGCCGCCTCCACATCCCAGGTTTACATTGGGAGAAGGGATGTTCAGTTCTGCGAAAAAGGTATCACTCATCTTCTGGTCGTAATGCTGGCCGGTATGAATAAGGCGATATTGAATATTATTATTGTTCAGTAACAGATTGGAATTTAAATTATTAATAGCATGAATAATAGGTGCGATTTTCATGAAATTTGGTCTTGCACCAGCAATTAATGTAATTTTCATTTTAATTTTTAAATAACAACGATACTAATAGTCTATAATTTCCCATCAAACCCATTTGTCATCACCCCCTTCACATCGTACACCACACTATTTCCATTAATCAGTGAAGATATATCAAGTGTTTCAAATTCTTTGTGGGCGACCGCCATCACAACCGCATCAAACTTGCTATTAGGCAGTTTGTTCTGCAGCAATACACCATATTCGTGCTTTGCAATCGCCGGGTTAGCCCAAGGGTCGTAGATATGTACATTCATGTTGTAGTCTTGCAGGGTACTTACTATGTCTATAACTTTTGTGTTGCGAACATCTGGGCAGTTCTCCTTAAAGGTAAATCCAAGGACTAAAACATTGGCGTTAAGTATTTGTATCCCCTTTTTAATCATTAGTTTTACTACCTTCTCTGCCACATATTTTCCCATACTGTCATTTAAACGGCGGCCGGCAAGGATTATCTCCGGATTATAGCCATACTCCTGTGCCTTTTGAGCTAAATAGTAGGGATCAACACCTATGCAGTGTCCGCCCACCAGTCCCGGCTTAAAGGGGAGGAAGTTCCATTTGGTGCCGGCAGCTTCAAGAACAGCCTGGGTATCAATATCCATAAGGTTGAATATTTTGGCAAGCTCATTCACAAAAGCGATGTTTATATCTCGCTGAGAGTTCTCTATAACCTTGGCTGCTTCGGCCACTTTAATTGATGGAGCCAGATGGGTCCCGGCAGTAATCACGGAGCTGTAAACTTCGTTTACAATCTTCCCTGTTTCAGGTGTAGATCCTGAGGTTACCTTTTTGATTTTTTCTACTGTATGCTCTTTATCACCGGGATTAATCCGCTCGGGGCTGTAACCGGCATAGAAACCCTCGTTGAGTTTAAGACCGCTCACCCTCTCTACTACAGGCAGACAATCCTCCTCGGTAGCTCCGGGATAAACGGTGGATTCATATACAACAATATCACCTTTGGAAATAACCTTACCTACTGTTTCGCTTGCTTTGATCAGCAGAGTGAGGTCCGGGCGATTGTTCTTATCTACAGGGGTGGGCACAGCAACAATATAAAAATTGCAATCGCGTATATCCTCAATATTTGCAGAACATATAAAACCGTTAGCCAAGGCGGACTGTAGTAGTTCATCCTCCACCTCAAGCGTTGAATCATGTCCTTCCATCAATGACTTCACGCGTGCTGCATTAACATCAAAACCAATTGTTTTATACTTTGTAGAGAAAAGTCTGGCTAATGGAAGTCCAACATAACCAAGACCAATTACTGCGATTCTTATATTATTCATATTCAGGTTTATTATCCAAGGTTAACCCAGTACCATTCTGTTGCAAGTGCAAAGCCATCCTTTGCGCTATATTGTGGATTGTAGCCTAAAAGTTCTTTTGCTTTGACAATATTTGCTTGGGAATGAGGTATATCTCCATCGCGATAAGGCCCATAGATAGGTTCTATTCTTGCTATGCTTTTGTCATATTTTGATAGATTCTCTTTTAAAATACTAAAAAGTTGGTTTAGTGAAGTATTACCCCCAAATGCAACATTAAATACTTGATGAAAATAGTTTTCGAAATTTTTAATATTGTCGCTCGGAGCAAGAACTGCTTTATGGTTTATATCAATAACATTTTGAACATATGTAAAATCTCTTGAGTAGTTCCCATCTCCATTAATAACAGGTCTTTCGTGACAAATTAACTGCTTTACCCATAACGGAATAACCGCCGCATAAGCTCCGTTAGGATCTTGGCGTTTTCCAAAAACATTAAAATATCTCAGACCTATGCACTCCATGCCAAAAGTTCTTGCAAAAACATCTGCATAGAGCTCGTTTACATACTTGGTAATAGCATATGGTGATAATGGGTTTCCGATATTCTCTTCAACTTTGGGTAGAGTAGGTGAGTCACCATAGGTACTTGAAGATGCAGCGTAGATAAACCTCTTCACTTTGTTATCCCTTGATGCAATCAGCATATTGAGAAATCCTGTTATGTTCACATTATTTGTGGTAATGGGGTCAATAACAGACCTTGGAACAGAACCCAATGCAGCGTGATGTAAAACATAATCTATGCCATCAGTAGCATTTATACATGTTTGAATATCTCGGATATCACCTTCAATAAAGCTAAAATTCCCATTTGATAAAAATGGTTCGATATTTCTTTTGTACCCTGTAGAAAGATTATCAAGGCAAATCACTTTGTAGTCATTGTCAAGAAAGTACTCGCAAAGATTGGAGCCGATAAAACCGGCTCCGCCTGTTATTAAAATCTTTAGCATTGGATTATTTTTTTTATTTCCCGTAACCCTGCGTATACCCGTACCTGTAACGGTATGAGTATTTGTAGCCATATTTATATCTGCCGTGATTCTTCTGGAATGTGGCATGGTTAAGAACAACTCCAACATTCTTCAGGCGTTTGTCCATTGCCAGATTGTTGATAAACTGTATTGTATCTTTTTCGGTATAACCCTCCCTAACAACGTACAGGGTTGCGTGTACATATTTTGATATTAAAAAGGTGTCAGAAACAACGCCTACAGGAGCACTGTCCACAACAATATAGTCATACTCCTTTCTTATATGATTGAAAAACTCTCCGGCTTTAGATTTGGATAACAGTTCGTTAGGATTAGGCGGGATTGGTCCTGACTGGGCTACATAGAAGTTTGGCTCTACCTTCTCAATAATCTCGTTGTAGTCCTGAATATGGCCTGCCAGGTAGGTCGAAAACCCATTCTCCCGTTTTGGGATGCCTAGTGTTCTGTTGATCTTTGGATTTCTAAGGTCTGCACCAACCAGCAAAACCTTTTTATCCATTAGTGAGAGACTTCTGGCCAGGTTGGTTGATATAAATGTTTTACCCTCTTTTGGAACGGTAGATGTAACCAGTATTATGTTATAGTCTCTCTCGCTGGTCATAAAAAGTACGTTATTTCTCATTGTTCTGAACATCTCCGATATTACGGAGTCGTCATTTGGTTTAACCACAAGTGAGAGTTCATTTTCGGTGATTTCATGCTTAACAATATCACCGACAACGCTGCAATAGGTAAGATTCTCAAGATCTTTCATGCCGGTGATTTTGGTCTGGAAATAGTCTATTAAAAAGAGGATTATTGCAGGAACTGCCATACCAGCCAGAAAGAATATTGCAAGAATTATAACTCTTCGTGGGGCAACCGGGTTGGTTCCGGAGCTTGGTTTGGCAATGATTTTGGCTTTTGGGGCTACTGCCGCCTGGGTGAGGTTTGTCTCCTCTCTTTTCTGAAGCAGGTAAACAAAAAGGTTTGATTTCACCTCCTGCTGCCTTAGAATGTCGGTGTAGCGGCGGTCGACTGTAGGTATGTTTCTTATTCGTGTGTTTGTAATTGTATTCTCTCTTTCCAGATTACGGAGTGCTATTTGTGATGCCGAAATTTCGTTTGTAAGGGAGTTTATTATGTTCTGGTGCAAATTGTTAACCTGCTGATTTATCTGCTTTAGGGCAGGGTTATCGGGTGATGATGCACTCTCGACTCTCTCTCTGTTAATAAGGAGGGAGTTGTATTCGCTTATTAGTCCTACAAGACTCTGGTCTTTAAGCCCCAGGTTTGGTACCAGTTTGTTTTTGTTAATGGGATTCTTAATAAAATCGTCGATATATTTTACAAGGTTTAGCTGGGTCTCAATATCCATCCGTTTTGTGTCGTAGGTTTCGTTTTGCCTTATGTAGGAGCCTACCTGTGTTTGGATATCTGCCACCTGAAACTCTTTTCTGAACTCCTCTACCTGTCCCTCAACTTCACCCAGCTCTTTTGCAATATCTTTGAGACGCTCCTCTATGAATACCGATGTATTGTAAGCTACCGTATTCTTATCTTTCACAGCATCCTGATTATATTCAGATATTAGGGCTTGTACAAAATCTTCCCCTTTTTGACGATTTTTGGTTCTGAGTGTTATCTCAAGAAGTGACGATTGTTTCGAAAATGTACTTACTGTAAGGTTGGCAATTATCGCTTTAGCCACAAGAGACGGATTCGAAATTGATACTACAAGAGGGTCATTCTGGAATTCCACCTCCTCTTGGTTTGCAACGTAAAACCTGCCAATTGGCAAATTGATGAAGGCAGGCAGTGATTCAATTATTGTTGTTTCACTCTTTTCAACTCCGTTTTGTATATAATGCGATTCTGCTTTTAACCCTGCCTTTGTTTGTGTGAAAATAAATTTTGTGGTTCCGGGTATCTTTTCGGGTTGGACATCCTCCATTCTTACATAAATGGGTGCATTTTTGTATAGTTCGGGTGTATGAAACCCATACTTGTTATCGTACTTGTATGTGGTGTACAGCTCAAGTGCTGTGACTATTCTTGTTATAAGGTCGGGTGATTTGAAAACACCTATTTCGTTGTCTATATTGTTTTTCCCCATGGAAAAGCCCATGTCCTGAAGCAGAAAGAGCTCTTCGGGGGCATTCTGTTCTACCTTAATGAGTACAGATGCTTTACTTTCATATATTGGTGCCTGTGTTTTAAGGTACAGATACCCTGCTGTAAGTGCAATTATAACACTAATAGCAAAAAGATACCATTTTGAAATAAATATAAATACCAGTTGTCTGAGATCAATCTCGCCGCTGCCGTCTGTTGCTTCTGGTCTGTTAATTAGCTCGATATCTTTCATCTTAACGTAGAATTGTAATAAGTAGTGTTGTTATTGAAACAAGTGTTGTTAGAACTGATATTGCATAGGTCTCTCCGGTACCGATTGAAGATGCTTTTGATTTTGTTTTATTTGGCTCAACGTACAGTACGTCGTTTTGTTGCAGATAGTAAACATTTGGGTCAAGTACCAATCGTGGGTTTTGGAGGTTGATGCGGGTAATGCTCTTTTTGCCGTTGTTATCTTCTCTGATAAGCATTACATTTTCACGTTTGCCGTATATTGTCATATCTCCTGCCATTGCCAGAGCGTCAAAAATGGTACACTGTTCACTCTCTACAATAAACTGTCCGGGCCTTGCCACCTCACCCAGAACTGATACTTTATAGTTTTTGAACCTCACATTTACAATAGGTTTCTCAGTGATGTATGCCGGATGAATTTTGCTTATTATAAGATCCTGTGCCTCTGTTCTGGTTAATCCCATCAGTTTCAATCTGCCAACTATCGGGTATTCAATGAATCCGTCTTTATCAACTATATATGTCTGAAGTGTGGCTCCCTGGATGCTGTAGTTTGACGGATTGTTTATTCCCACTCCGCTCCCTGCATTGGATCCGAGGTTAAATGGTGCAGCGGCTTCTGGTACTGTTGTGTTTACCGAAATTGTAAGCACATCTTTGGCCATTATTTTTGCCTCAAATATTTTTGCATTTTGCTCAAGTTCATAAATTTGCAGCCTTTCTGCATCTACCATATAGGGTACTTGCCGGTATGAGCCGCAGGAATAAAGCGCGGCACATATCATTAAACAAATTGTTAGTCTCATTTTCATTGGGTTGTATTTATTAATTATCATTTCTGTAATAGTCTGTAAGTAACTTATCCAGTCCGCAGTAGATTGAGTTTTGACTGATGAACTCTGGTATCAGAAGCTTTAGCCTTATAACCACCTCCTGAGACTGGGTGTAACTTTGTGCAATCTGAATTATCTCTTCTACCGATGGTTTTACAAAACTGAATGAATAAGGTCTCACTTTGGCAATAAGTATCTTTTGATGGTAAGTTGGAATTGTGTTCTCCTCTTTGTTAAGAACCTCTTCATATAGCTTCTCTCCGGGTCTTAAACCGGTCTCTACGATCTTAATATCTCTTTCCGGAACTTTACCGGCCAGTCGTATCATCTTCTCTGCCAGATCATAAATCTTAACCTGTTCTCCCATGTCAAAGACATAGATCTCTCCCCCTTTTCCCGTGCAGCCTGCCTCAAGAACTAACGAACAGGCTTCCGGTATAGTCATGAAATACCGGGTTATCTCTTTGTGGGTTATTGTTACAGGACCACCTTCGTCTATCTGTCTTTTGAAAAGTGGTACTACGGAGCCGTTTGATCCAAGTACGTTGCCGAACCGAGTGGTGACAAATTTGGTGATATTTTCTGAGTTGTTTTTTACGAGGTCGTGGTAAAGTGACTGAATATATATCTCGGCAGCCCGTTTTGTTGCTCCCATTACGTTTGTCGGGTTAACGGCTTTATCTGTAGATACCATAACGAAACGGTTCACTCCGAACTCTACGGAGAGATCGGCACATATCTTTGTTCCCATTACATTTGTCACCACGGCAGTTGATGGGTGGAACTCCATCATTGGTACGTGTTTGTAAGCGGCTGCATGGAACACTATGTTAGGTCTCTCGGTGGCAAATATGTCTCTCATTTTAACAGGGTTGCTCACATTAACAACAATCGGGATAATCTCTATACCGGTGGTCTTTGTGCTAAGTTCCAGCCACAGGTCGTTGAGTGGTGTCTCGGCCTGGTCTGCAAGTATAATTTTTTTGCATTTGAACTGTGATATCTGGCGGCAAATTTCAGAGCCTATCGATCCGGCCGCTCCTGTTATAAGTATATTCTGATTGTCAAACTGATGTTCAATTGCATGGCGGTTCATCTCAATCGTGTTACGCCCAAGGAGGTCTTCGATTTTAATTTTGTCTATTCTCGGAGGTATATTTTCGCTTCCGTTGTTGTACTTACTGAACGAGTTTACAACAAGCAGCTCCAGACCCTCTACGATGCACCTTTCGTAAAATTCATTTTCAATTACCTGTAAATCTGACCTGTTTATTAGAAGCGTGCCTACATTATAGTGCTCCATGTGGTTTGTAATGCTGTCGTTGGCATATAAAATCGGCAGCCCGCATACAGATTTGCCGGCGTTGTTTTTAACAAGTGAAATCAGTGCAACCGGTTTATAAGGGTTGTTTTTCTCTCCCAGCATTTGAGTTGTGAGCTTCACGGAGTCTGAGCTTGTGCCAAAGATAAAGACTCTTCTCTTTTTGCCCAGCAGAGCCCCTTCGAACAGTTCAAATATGCTTTTGATTATAAACCTTAGAAGCAGTTGTCCTGCAATTACAAGAAAGCATAATATAATTGGAAACCAGATACTAAAGTCCGGAATGTGCTCGTTAAAGATGTCTGTGTGGTTTACTATTAAAGCAATGCCAAGATACTGGGCCGATGCCAGAAATGCGGTTAGTGAAACTTTTCTGAGATCGTGAATTGTTGAGTATCTGACGACTCCGCGATGAGTTTTGAAAATGTATGCCGATGTGGCGTAAAAGAATACTGTAAGAGCAAGTTTGTACCAGAAGAGAACATTTGTGGCAGAAGAAAATGTCTCTCTGAAAAACCAGAGTGCTGTAAATGCAATGACAACAATCGCCAGGTCTATCATAAAGATAGTCCAGCGTGGCATATAGTTTTGGAGTAATATTCTAAGATGGGGACTTAGACGCTTGACGAGTTTTTCCATGAATTGTTCAGGGGAGAGAACAAAGAATGTCGGTGACTCACAGTTTTGAAGTTTGGAGGTCACCCGTTTAGGTTATTCAAAGATAGTAATATATATTCAATATGACAATACCTTGCCTGAAAAATTGTTAATAATTATCCCGTTGTTTTGCAGTGATATAATAAAATGGATTCCTTGCTTCCTTTTATATTATTACTGTTTAGATAGTAATATATAGATAGGATTGGTTTCCCAATTACGATTTTTAACTATTTTTGTAAATATGTTAATTCACTTATGCCATGAAATTTATTAAGAAATCATTGCTTTTTTGTCTGTTCATTCTCACAGTTTTATCTATCGAAGCTCAGACAGGGCATGCCGCAAAGGGGTCCCGCGTGCGTTTTGCATTCCTTGCCGACCTTCATATTTCTGACGTTAAATCCAATGTTGAGGACCTGGAGGCCTCTATTGATGATATTAACAATTTAAAAGATATCGATTTTGTAATACTGGCGGGGGATATCACCGAGTTTGGTTCTGACGAAGAGATTGAACTTGCAAAATCTATAATCAGCAGACTAAATATACCTTATTATGTACTGTCCGGAAACCACGATTCCAAGTGGAGCGAAAGTGGTTGCAACACTTTTGCGAAGGTTTTCGGCTATGAATATTTTAGTTTTGATGCGGGTGGAGTACAGTTCATAGGCACAAATTCGGGGCCTAATATGCGTATGGCACCGGCTCTTGTGCCTCGTGAGGCTATGGTTTGGTTAGATTCGGTTACAAGAGCTTTGCCTCGTGAGAAGCCTGTGGTTTTCATAAACCACTATCCGCTGGATGATGCCATGCTCAATTATGCCCAGGTTATTGATATGCTTAAGAGGGTTAATATACAGGCTTCTCTTTGTGGTCACGGCCACTCAAACCGTCTGATGGATTTTTCGGGCATCCGTGGAGTAATGGGTCGTTCGAATCTGCGTGCTGGCAAGGTAGCTGCCGGGCATGCTGGCTACAACATTGTGACCATTGATAAAGCTTCTCCAGCAACAGCATCAGCAAATATATCTGCAACAGCATCAGCAAATATGTCTGCAACAGCTAATTCTGTAACCGTTGCATATATTGAAACGAATTCTGACCAAAATTCAAATTCAAAAATAGTTAACAGCCCTGACTTCAGTTTTGGTAAAATTTCGTTTGCGGTGCGCAGCAACGGTGTTACTCAGGAGCCTTGGTTAATGTTGCCGTTGATGAAGCCCGCTCAGAACCCGGTGATGCATGCCCCGGTGGGTGTTGTATGGGAGTTTCAGGATGATTCAGACATAGGGTCGGCGGCGGCTTATGCATTTGGAAATGTCTATATTTCCAATACTGCGGGTGTAATAAAGGCTCTTGATGCTGCCGACGGTAGTGTAAAGTGGTCATTCGCAACTGGTGGCAAGGTGTTCTCTTCGCCTGAGGTTTGTGAGAAGAGCGGAGTTCTTGTGGTTGGCTCTACCGATAACTTCATTTACGGTCTGGATGCCCGTTCGGGTAAGTTGCGCTGGAGGGCAGAGGCTTCAAAGAGTGTTCTGGGTTCTCCATCTATTTTGGGAGACCTTGTATATATAGGTGCATCAGACGGAGTATTCCGAGCTATTGATGTAAAGAGTGGAAAGGTTGTGTGGAGTTACAACGGTATTAAGAGCTTCATTGAGGCTAAACCTTGGGCCGATGGCGATGGTGTCTATATTGGCGACTGGGCCAACCGTGTTTATGCGTTTGAGCCAAAAACGGGTAAGTTAATGTGGGAGTGGACAAACCGCAAGGGGAGGGGGTTGTCAGCTGCTGCAGTGTGGCCTGTTAAAGCAAACGGTAAACTGTTTGTGGTAACGCCTGAGCGTCGTTCACACGCCATTGATGCCAAAACCGGCAAAGAGTTGTGGAGTGCACGCGGAGGTCGTGAAGCAATCGGCCTTTCAGAAGACGGCTCTGCCGTTTACATCAAGACCATGCAGGACACCGTCATCGCCTTCAGCACCATTGATTACAACATTGCAGCAAATTCGACCATGTCTGCAAACCCATCTAGCAAAGCCAAAGCAACATCTTCAGCTGGCAAAACATCTTCAGCAGATGCAAAAGCTTCAGCAAAGTCAGATGAAAAAGTTTCCAACAACTCTGCCGGAAACGCTTCTTCAACCACTGCTGCAAACACCTCAAACTCAACATTTGGAAGCCCGGCAGAATACAACTCAGCCATAAATGTTACCGGCAATACCCCAATAAAACTTTGGGAGTCGCACACCGGCTACGGATACGAAATAGCTCCATCTCCAATGACAACCGCCAATGGCCTCATCTTCGTGCCAACCGACAAAGGCAACATCTTTGCCCTTAACGCCGCCGATGGCACCGTGGCCTGGCAGTACCGCTTCTCCATCGCCCTCATCAACTACATCCGCCCCATAAGCAACCGCCGTCTGCTCGTCACCTCAATGGACGGTAAAGTCGCTATTTTAAACTACTAGCCGAGCAATCTCCGCGCCAGTTTGGTGTAACTTATTTAAATTGAATTAATTGTAAAAAGTACTTTACCCAAATCTCATCTGAAACGAGCAAAAGTCTGTTTTATAATTATCACATATAGAGCGGTATACACCAAACTGGCGCGGAGAAATTAAGACATAAACCTTTTCAAATGCGCCTCCAGTCCGGCGATATTCAATATTCGCCTCACAAATGTGTCAATCAGTTCATCCATGTCCTGCGGGTGAGTGTAGAAGGAGGGCGATGCGGGCGCAATTACTGCTCCGGCCTCTGCAAGAGTTGTGAGGTTGCGGAGGTGTATAAGGTTGAAGGGTGTTTCGCGAGGTACAATTATGAGAGGACGACGCTCTTTGAGCATTACATCGGCAGCACGGGTGAGGAGGTCTGATGTTGCTCCGGAGGCTATCCGGCCAATTGTGCCCATTGTGCACGGCATAATTATCATTACATCGGCAGCGTTCGATCCTGAGGCATACGGGTGGTAGTAGCTGTTGTTGTCCAAAGCATTATCAGGAACCTTCATCCCAAGTTCATCTTCCCAGACCACTTTAGCTGTATCGGTAAACACCAGATCTAATTTAATAATTGCCTCACTATTGCTTCCATTTTGACTTCCAACTAACTCGCCATTAATGGCCCTAACCACCTCCACCAGTTTGGAAGCGTAAATCTGCCCGCTGGCACCTGTAATTCCCAATAATAACCTCTTCATACCTTTATATGATAAAGACACTAAAATACTAAAAAAAACAATTCTCCGCGCCAGTTTGGTGCAACTTATAGAAATTGAATTAATTGAAAAAGGTACTTTGCCTGAATTTTTTCTGAAACGAGCAAAGTTTATTTTGTAATCTTCTTATATAGAGGGACATACACCAAACTGGCGCGGAGAATTACAGCTCAAAGTAAATGTTTTTGAGCCAGGTTTTGAAGAGCGGGTCCAGAAACTCCCATTTGCCCTTCTCTTGTGTAAGAATCTCCTTCTTCTGAAGTGCCTCCTTAAGGCGGTTAACATTGGCAGAGGAGTTAAATCCGTAACGCTGCATAACCTCTGCTGAGCTCAGCTTTTCGGCATCGTCCAGAATTGCCTTGAGAAAGTTTATCTGGAATCGGCTAAGCCGGCCGGTAACGGTAAGAAAGCGGTATGAGTGAAGCTCTATGAGCGAGGTGAATGATTGCATCAGAATCTGGTCGGTAAGGAAGCCTCGTGTAAGGAGGAAAGAGATGTCACCAAGTTGTTGAGTATACCATGGATGACCATCGGTAAGTTCGTAAGTTTTATCGGCTAACTCCTTTGATACAACCCGGCCGGCCTTGAGAAAACTCCTGATTATAAAATCAGTGAAGCTCTTCTTGTCAATTTTACCGAGCTTAACTCTCTCTCCAAAGTTGTAGAAGAATTTTTGAACTTCAAAAATCTCCTTCATCGCATTAACCTGTGAACCGGTTATAATATAGGTGCTTGATGTGTGGCTTTGAAGAACCCTCTCCGTAAGTTTGAGCACCTCATAATTATCATCCAGCAACAGCAGTTCCTGAAACTCCTCCAGATAGATAACCGGATTTGTGCCGAATTTATTTGCCATAAACTCCGGCATGTTCAAAATCTGCCGGGCAACATCCTCAGGAATAGGGTCTGTTGCCGTTTCGTACTTAACCTCACCCTCTCCAAAAACACCGGCAATGCCGGAATTAATCTCGGCAATAACCTCTTCTCGTTCCTGAGGACCGCTGCAAAATGCGTCCAGTAATGAGTCAAAAACCTTGTATAACAAGTGCTTTTGTGTGCGAACATTAAAGAGATTTATTTTGCATACGGTATAGTTATATCCCTCCTGACGAAGTTTTATTAAACCTTGTTGAATGAGGGAGTGCTTCCCACTCTTTGGCGGTTCGTAAATTAATATGTGCTGTTTCTGCCTTACAAGATTTGTAAAAAGATCCAGTTCCTGATGTCTCGAGATGAAATCAGTGCCGGTAACATATGTGTTGTATGTAAAGGGAGAGTCCATATTACGCAAATATATTAAAAAATGTAAAATGTTTGTGTAAAGTGCAGCAATTTTTTGACACAAACTCCGGATGCGACAAAAAACTTTGCGCCACTTTTGTTCAACTAATTGTTATTAAAGAGCTTTAAGAAATAGACTTTAGCTATATATGGCCTATTCTCGTTGATGTCTCTTTTCAAGTAGCAACTAAATAAGTATATACCCAAAAGTGGCGCGGACATTTACCGTGGGCTGCAAGTTTTTGCGTAATATTTTGTGGAATAATAATAATTGCATATATTTGCGTTCCAAAAATATTGATAGAAGATTGTTAAGCTATTGAATAAGAGTTGTTTAAATAACAACCGCTTACAGTCAATAATTTTTAAAAATTATTTTATGTACGCAATTGTAGATATTGCAGGACAGCAATTTAAAGTAGAGAAGGATAGGAAGATCTATGTACACCGTCTGAAAGCAGAAGAGGGTGCAACTGTAAATTTTGAAAAAGTTCTTCTTGTAGACAATGATGGTTCGGTTAAGATAGGTGCTCCTTATGTTGAGGGTGCTTCTGTTAAGGCAACAGTACTTACTCACCTTAAAGGTGAAAAGGTTATCGTTTTCAAAAAGAAACGCCGTAAAGGTTATGCTAAGAAAAACGGTCACCGTCAGTGTTTTACACAAATCAAAATCGAAGAAATTGCTTAATTTTTAATCCGGAAAAAATTTTAGATTATGGCTCATAAGAAAGGTGTCGGTAGTTCGAAGAACGGACGCGAATCACACAGTAAACGATTAGGCGTTAAATTGTTTGGCGGTCAGTACGCCAAAGCCGGGAACATTCTGATTCGTCAAAGAGGAACAGTTCATAACCCCGGGTTAAATGTTGGTATCGGTAAAGATCATACTCTGTATGCACTTATCGATGGTATTGTTACATTCCGCAAGAAGAGTAACAACAAATCATACGTATCTGTTTTGCCAAAGGTTACTGCCGAAGCATAAACGTAAACGAATAAATATAAGAAAAGGGAGATCTGAAACGGTCTCCCTTTTTTTGTTAGCTCAGTTTCGTATTGAGGTCTGAAAAATTCACATTCACCTTGGGATTGTTCTCCCTTACGTACAAATAATTGCAATTAAGATGGTTAGATGTTAGCTTAGATTTCAGCCGCCATTACACGATTGGCGATAATTGATGAGTAAACATTGTTGAAAGTATTTCATTAATAAAAGGTAATTGATAAAAAGTTCTTTGATAAAATAACATTAATGAATGTTCTCTGATATAAGTTCATTGATAAAAAGTTCTCTGATAAATAATTTTTCTGAATCATGAAGACACATAAACTATTTAAAGTGCAATTTCGAATATTTGTTCTTTTGTCACTGCTGTATTTAGGAGGCTGTGCCTCTTTATCCAAGGGGCAGATCAAAGCTGTTGAAAGTTTTACAGCTTCATGTGATTCATTCTCAAAACATCCGGCACTACTGTTCGATGATATTGCACATATCAGGGCAGAGAGGTCTTTCTGGTATTCTGCTTCTCTTAGTACACCAGAGTTAAGAGTAGATGAGCTGAATTCTATGTATGCTGCTTATGTTAAAGATAATTCACTGGCCAAAAAGGTAGACGCATCTGTAGAGATTCTGCTCACTTACAAAAGGGCGCTCAAAATTCTTGCCGGTAAAGCGAGGTGGGAGGATGCAGGTCGCGAGTTCAGGTCGCTTGGCAGAACACTTGATTCACTTGTGTTAAAGTTTAACCAACTGCAACTTACTGATGCTCTGCCTCTGGGTGTTGGTAAAAGTGCCGGCCGTGTAGCTGGTTATATGGTTGAAATAAATAAGAGACATTCTCAGGCAAGAGCTGTCAGAGCATTTGTTAAACAAGCTGATACCATTGTGGGCATCGTTGCCGGAGTTCTTTGCGACCTGCTAACGTCGCCCTCTGTAAACCTCCTTATTGAAAATGAAATAAAGGGAGTAGAACAAAACTACATTTCTTACCTTAAGGCCTCAGCTATTAACCATTCGTTTACATTTAAACCCATTTTGTCAGACACTCTCAAATCCACCTCTTCAGACTCTTTCAAACCCACCTCTTCAGACGTTTTTAAATTAAAGATCTCACTTATCGGTGACCCCTTTCAGAGTGACAAGCGATACTTCGAACTAAAGGGAAGGGCAGAGTCTCTCACTAAAAGAAAAGCCTCAACAATTACTGCATTAAGGCATCTTGCAAAAGCTCACAAGAAGCTTTCCTCTGAATTGCAAAAAGGTAAACAGGTTGCCGATTTCTGGGCAGAACTACTCAAATTTAACAATGAGATTGATGCCCTCAGGCGCAATCTTAAGGCAATTAAAATTTAATCCCTTAAATATAAACCCCCGGACAAAGAGAAGTATTATATTATAAAGTCTTGATTATGAAAACAGAAAAAATTGCAAATGAATTTGGAGCAGTTGAGGTGCAGAATTTTAGTAATGAGCAAATCTACGGCAATGAACTGAATTTAGCCAAGGAGTTGAATTTACTGCGAAGGGCGCTGGAGAAGGCGGAGGAAGCTCGTTTTGAAAAGGGTCTGGACGATGCGCAAAGGGAGGAGTTGGAAAAGGCTTCGGTTATTTTAAGAGTAAAGGAGAGGGAGTTGATTAATAAAATTGGTGTCGAGATAGCTGCGCAGATAAAGGAGTCTTCGGATTCATTGGAGGAGCTTGCTAAGGCTATACGGCAAAGAAGTGCCGGGCTTTCTAATACAGCTAAGAAAACGGATGCTGTTACCAAAGCTCTCGAAAAGGTAATAGAGGCTGTTGTTTTAATCAAAAGTCTTAAGTAGGCTGATTACAATGACCAGTAGTCAATATCGCTGCCCTGAATGATGCTTCGGTATACTCCTCTTACGTCAACAATAAGGCCGTGGGGTACAAGCAGATTTTTAAAATCAGTTAGAGTGAGTGAACGGTACTCTTTGTGAGGTACGGCTACAATAATTGCGTTGTACTTTCCGGTTGGTTTATCGGCCATTTTAATACCGTATTCGTGATTAACATATTCGGGATCGGCCTTTGGATCAATAACGTCAACTTCGGTTTTGTAGCTTATGAGTTCATAATATATGTCGGCTACCTTTGAGTTGCGTATATCGGAGACATTCTCTTTGTATGTGACCCCCATTATCAGCACTCTGCTTTGTGCTCTGCCATTCATCCCTTCTGTTGCTCCCTCAGAAATGAGTGAGGTCTGGTTGCCGGCTTGCGCTCCGGTCTGGTTGCCCGCCAGCATTCGTTTAACGGTTTGCTTGGCTATGTAGCCGCCCATTGAGTCATTAACGAATCGGCCTGAGGCAATCATCTGAGGGTGATATTTGAGTTCGGCTGCTTTATGAACGAGGTAGTAGGGGTCAACGCCAATGCAGTGGCCGCCTACAAGGCCTGGTGTGTATGGCACGAAGTTCCATTTGGTGGCGGCGGCGTTTATTACATCAAAGGTGTTTATGCCCATTCTTCCAAAGAGGATTGAGAGTTCGTTCATCAGGGCAATGTTAACGTCTCGCTGTGTGTTTTCGATTATTTTCGCAGCTTCGGCAACTTTCATTTCCGGAGCTTTGTGAACTCCGGCCTCTACCACAGTTTCGTATATAACAGCAATATTTTCAAGCGATTCCTCGTCGCACCCGGATACAATTTTCACTGTTTTTTGTAGTGAATGTTCGGCGTCGCCAGGATTAATTCTTTCGGGAGAGTAGCCCACTTTAAAATCCTGAATAAATTTCAAGCCCGAAACATTTTCAAGTACAGGAACGCACTCCTCCTCTGTACAGCCGGGGTAAACTGTTGATTCATAAATCACATAATCTCCTTTTTTCAAAACTTTTGCAACAGAGTGGGTTGCAGAGAGCAGAGGTTTGAGATCCGGTTTGTTGTATTTATCTATTGGGGTGGGTACGGCGACTATGTAAAAACTGGCTTTTTTAAGTTCTTCCAAATTGGAGGTAAAGATAATATCGCGGTCATCAAATGATTCCGGGCCAAGTTCTTCGCTTGGGTCTTGCCTGTTTCGCAACATCTGAAGATTGCGTTCATTTATGTCAAATCCTATCACAGACATTCTCTTAGCGAATTCAAGTGCAAGGGGCAGACCAACATAGCCAAGTCCTACAACGGCCAGTTTGAGTTGTTTGGAAATCAATTGATTATACATATTAATTAATTTATATAATACTCTCTTTAAGTTTGAAATTTGATCAAAACCAATCAAGACAAAGATAATTGATTTAGCTTTATTTTAAGTACATTTGTAGTGACTATACCAAAATTACAACACATATGTCCTGGAATGTACTCTATACATCAGCCCGGGCAGAAAAGAGAGTTTTTGACCGCCTTCAGGAGATGGGGATCGAGACTTACCTCCCCCTGCACAAAGTTAAGAGGAGATGGAGTGACAGAATTAAGCTTGTAGAGATACCGCTTTTCAACTCCTATGTCTTTGTCAGGTGTGCTGAGCATAAGCTTCGTGAGCTTCTTCTGGTTTATGGCGTTTCAAGAATTGTCTATTATCTTGGAAAGCCTGCAGTGGTAAGGGATTGCGAGATTGATTCAATCAAGGAGTTTCTTAAGGTTGCGGCAAATAAAGAGATAATAACCTGCGGCGATGAGGTAAATATTATATGCGGACCTTTCGAGAACAGAGGTGGAAAGGTACTTGAAATAGGTGATAAATGGGCCAAGCTCTATCTTAAAGAGTTGGGAGCCAAAATTTATGTATCTTTGCTGGAGATTAGCAGAAAAGAGAAAGAAAAATAATAATTCAGATGGATTACAATACTCAGAGAAAAAAGCTGATAATGCCTGAATACGGAAGGCATGTTCAGAAGATGATTGAATATGTTATGAGCATTCCTGATAAGGATAAAAGGAATGAGCAGATTAGAGCAGTAGTGGGGGTTATGGGTATTCTCAATCCTCAGCTGCGCGACATTAA
Source organism: Bacteroidales bacterium (assembly GCA_036677745.1). Lineage (GTDB taxonomy): Bacteria > Bacteroidota > Bacteroidia > Bacteroidales > UBA932 > Bact-08. The sequence continues at coordinate 270,553 of JAVBVW010000001.1, read as the reverse complement.
TGATTTTAAACACAAGCTTTGGGATCATGTTCAGATAATATCTGACTTTGAAATAGATATCGATTCTCCCTATCCGCTCCCGACTAAAGAGACATTTGATACAAGGCCTAATCCTGTTCCTCTTGATAAGAGCCCGTTAAAGGCTGCTCATTACGGGAGAAATATTCAGAATATGGTTGATATGATTGCCGAGAAGCCGGATGATGAGCTTCGTAAGAATATGGTAATGGTCCTGGCAAATTATATGAGGCAGCAGTATCTTATATGGAATAAGGATTCTGTTACCGAGGAGACAATATTTAAAGATATTGAGCTTTTGTCTGAGGGTAAATTAAAGGTTCCTGAGGATTTTCATCTGCCTGCACCTCATCACTACTCATCACAATCTCAGCAGGGAGCTCACGGCAGCCATCAGTCTCACAGAGCAGACTCTCACAGAGGAGAGGGATTCAGAGGCGAAAACTACAGAGGCGATGGCCACAGGAGCAATACTTACCGGGGAAATAAGAAAAAAATTAACAAAAGAAAATAATGGCTGTTTTCAAGGTTGAGGGAGGTCACCGGCTTAAGGGCGAGGTCACTCCACAGGGGGCCAAGAATGAGGCTCTCCAGATACTCTCTGCTGTTTTACTTACTAAAGAGAGGGTTGTAATTCATAATGTGCCTGATATTATAGATGTTGTCAAGCTTATCAAATTACTTGGCCGACTGGGGGTAAAGACGGAGAATCTTGGAATTTCGGGATCATCTGCATGTATTTCTCATACTTATGCATTTACAGCGGCAGAAATTGACCTTGATTTTGTCCGTTCAGATGAGTTTTGCAAAATGTCATCGGCACTAAGAGGTTCTGTGATGCTCACCGGGCCGCTGCTCACCAGATTCGGGAGTGCATTTATGCCAAAACCGGGTGGAGACAAGATAGGACGCCGCCGTCTTGATACTCACCTCATAGGTATGGAGAAACTTGGTGCAAAACTGAACTTTGAAAGTGGGGGATCATTCTTTGAACTTACTGCCAAAGAGGGCCTGAAGGGTTGTTATATGCTCCTCGACGAAGCATCGGTCACGGGCACTGCAAACATAGTTATGGCGGCGGTTTTGGCAAAGGGTACAACCACTATCTATAACGCGGCGTGTGAGCCATACCTGCAGCAACTTTGCAAGATGCTAAACAGAATGGGTGCAAAGATCACCGGAATAGGTTCGAACCTTCTCACAATAGAAGGAGTTGATTCGCTGGGCGGAACTGAACACACGATTCTGCCCGATATGATTGAAATTGGCAGCTTCATTGGCCTTGCCGCAATGACTGCAAGTGAGATAACAATCAAAAATGCAGCTTACGATCAGTTAGGCATAATCCCCGACCAGTTCCGCCGTCTCGGCATCACAATTGAACGCCGCGGCGAAGACATATACATTCCCACTCACGAACACTACGAAATTGAGAGTTTCCTGGACGGATCAATTATGACAATTGCAGATGCGCCTTGGCCTGGTCTGACACCTGACCTTCTCTCTGTCTTTTTGGTTGTGGCAACACAGGCAAAAGGGTCGGTACTTATTCACCAGAAAATGTTTGAAAGCCGTCTGTTCTTCGTTGATAAACTTATAGATATGGGTGCACAGATAATTCTTTGCGACCCACACAGAGCAACAATTATCGGTCACAACCGTGAGTTTTGCCTCAGAGGTACTAAAATGGCCTCACCGGATATTCGTGCCGGTATTGCGTTGCTTATTGCGGCAATGAGTGCAAAAGGGACGAGCATAATAGAGAATATCGAACAGATTGACAGAGGGTATCAGAACATCGATGGTCGCCTTAATGCTCTCGGTGCAAAAATTGAAAGATTATAATTTAAAATTCAAGTAGTTAATATATGGCCAAAAAGAAGAGTTCTGCCGCGGAGACCGCCCCTCCTCCAAAGGGGATGGAGGCCGTTAAGCTTATTACCGGTCTTTTCTTTGCCGCGTTGTCGGTTTACACATTTGTCGCTCTGATCTCTTACATTTTTACCTGGGCAGAGGATCAGTCACTGCTTTCACGCCCTGACGTGTGGAGTACAATTGTTCCTGTTGAAAACGGTGCCGGAAAACTTGGTTTTTTTTGGGCAAACTTTCTTGTCTCCAGGCTTTTTGGACTGGGAGCATTTATTATCCCTTTCTTCTTTGCAGCTGTAGCTGTATTCTCTCTTAAAATAAAGAATGTAAATCTTTTAAAACAATTTTTTCTTTCGGCGTATGGTGCAATAATACTCTCGCTGCTATTCTCTTTCATTTTTGGATTTACCCGTTTTGATGATTGGTTTGGGAACGGTGCAGGAGGATCTTATGGCTATTTTGTTAACAAATGGCTGATTGGTATGCTGGGAGCAACCGGTGCAGGAGCAGTAATTATTGTGTTATTTGTAACCTGGCTTGTTTTAATTAGTTATAAGGTTGTTGAATGGTTTGGAAGAGCGATTGCAGCTATCTTCCACCCTAAGAGGAGAGAGGAGGTTGTAATTGATGATACCTTTATGCTTGATGATTCAGTTGCTGAGGCAGAAGTTGCAGACACAGAACAGGATGATGTTGTTGATTTTCAGGTAGGTGAGAATGACGATAATGTTGCCGATGGTGGCAAGCAGGTACTGTTCGAAGTTGAAAAGCAACCAGAGGAGATTCGTTCAGAGGTTTCTGAATCTGACAATGTAGAGGCACCTCCCTTTGAGGTGATTGATAATGGAAACGAAGATGAGGAGGATTTTCTGAAGGATCTTCCACAAGGTTCTCTGGATACTCTTTTTGATCCAAGGCTTGATCTTTCAAACTATCAGGTTCCGCCACTGAGCCTTCTGGACGATTACAGAGATAAAATTTACAAGGTTCCTACTGATGAGCTGGAAAAAAATAACAGAAAGATTGTTAAAACTTTAAGTGACTATAAAATTTCTGTAGAGAAAATTTTTGCCAGAACCGGTCCAACTGTAACTCTTTATGAAATTGTCCCAAGTGCAGGGGTGAGAATATCACAGATTAAGAGACTCGAAGATGATATCGCACTTTCGCTTGCTGCGAGAGGTGTTAGAATTATTGCCCCAATACCCGGTACAAATGCTGTTGGTATTGAGGTGGCTAATGATAAGCCTAGTGTTGTGCCGATGAAGTCTGTGCTTGAAGATCCTAAATTCAGGAACGCAAACTTTGAGTTGCCTGTGGTGGTGGGTCGTACTATTTCTAACGAGGCAATGACCTTTGACCTGGCAAAAATGCCTCACTTGTTAGTGGCGGGTGCAACAGGCCAGGGTAAATCGGTTGGTCTGAACGCTATTATCACTTCGCTTCTCTACACAAAGCACCCTTCTGAATTAAAATTTGTACTTATAGACCCTAAAAAAGTTGAGCTATCTCTTTACTCAAAAATTGAGAAACACTTCTTGGCCAAGCTCCCGGACAGTGAGGATGCAATTATAACAGATACACAAAAAGTTGTGTATACTCTCAAGTCTCTCACGCTGGAGATGGATGCCAGATATGACCTTCTGAAACTGGCACATGTAAGGACTGTAAAGGAGTACAACGAAAAATTCCTCTCCCGGCGTCTTAACCCTCTTAAGGGTCATAGATATATGCACTTTATAGTAGTTGTGATAGATGAGTTTGCAGACCTTCTTATGACTGCCGGCCGGGAAATTGAAGAGCCTATTGTTCGTCTTGCCCAGCTTGCACGCGCAATTGGTATCCATCTTGTAATAGCTACTCAGAGACCAACGACAAACATCATAACAGGCCTTATCAAGGCTAATTTCCCGGCCCGTATAGCATTCAGGGTGATTTCAAACATCGATTCGCGGACCATTCTAGAGTCAACAGGAGCCAATCAACTGGTTGGTCGTGGTGATATGCTTATCTCTGTTGGTGGTGAGCTGACCCGAGTTCAGTGTGCCTACATAGACACTGCTGAAGTTGAGCGTATTACTGAATTCATTGGTAATCAGCAGGGTTACTCTTCGGCACACTATTTGCCCGAGTATACAGGTGAAGAGGGTGAAGGTTCTATGGCAGGTGAAGTCGATCTCACCAGAAGAGACAAGCTCTTTGAAGAGGCTGCAAAACTTGTGGTACAGTATCAGCAAGGTTCTACTTCGCTAATCCAGCGCAGAATGAATCTGGGATACAACCGTGCCGGAAGAATAATGGATCAGCTTGAGGCTGCAGGAATAGTGGGTCCTCAGGAGGGTAGTAAGGCTCGTCAGGTTCTGATTTCCGACTTTATGTCGCTGGACAGAATCCTCTCTTCACTGGACTAAAATGGAAGTGATGGTTATGTATAAATCTGGTTTTTATAGAGTAGTGGGTGCTTTTATGCTCTCTTTTATGCTATTTTCATTTCAATCTGCAGGAGCAAATACCAGCTCTGCCAGGTTGCTACAAAAGATGGCCGAAGCTATTAAAGCCAATGCCTCTGTGGAGCTTCATTTTGAGATGGTGGCAACACTTTCGGGGGCTTCAGGACCGGAGGCTTTTAAAGGTGTTGTGGATGCACAGGGGGATGCTTTCAGACTTTTAAATCCACACCTTGAGCTATACTGTGACGGTAAGAGTAAATGGATACTGAATGTTGATGCGGCAGAGCTGACAATCTTCCCGAACGATACAACTCAAAAAGATATTGTGGAGAATCCGGTCGGGTTTCTAACTTCATTGGGCAGAGCTGACAGCGGTTACAAATTACCGGACAAGCCAAAGGACGGACCTGTGTGGATTGTGGAACTTATTCCGGTAAGTAAGAGAACAGCGTATAAAAATGTGCTAGTAGGAATTAATAAGGTTACAAATTTGCCGGTATCAATTGAGTATAACGGAAAAGACGGGAGTAACTACAAGGTGGTAATTACCAATTTTAAAAATGTACCTGCAAGGCCTGTTTCTTATTTTATTTTTCCTCAGTCTAAGGTTGCAGGATTGACAATTACAGATTTAAGGTAAGTTAACCGGATTGTATGTTCCGCTCAGCCTGAATACCTCAAGAATTGAGGGATAGGTGTTATTAAGATATTCTCCGAGATTCTCTCTCTTTACCCAGATTGCCTTCTCTATATTTTCTGATTTCTGAGGAACTGTTTGAGTTCCGTTACCCATATATTCCATCTTGAACCAGCTTGTTTTTTTTATCCAGAACAGATTGTTCCTGTGATATGTGTGAAATGTATCACAAATGTGTTCCCTAAGTTCTATCTGGTTGATTCCGCACTCCTCCTCAACTTCCCTTACAGCAGAACAGCTTATATTTTCACCAGGTTCCTGTGTCCCTTTTGGCAGATCCCACTTACCGTGTCTGAAAATTATGAGAAATTCACCTTTGGAGTTTGTAACAAGACCTCCTCCGGCATTTATATGGGTAAGATTACTGAAAATGCGGTTGAATGTCTGCTCCTCATGATTGCTGGAAATATACATCTTTGTGATGTTTGGTGTCTGATCAAACATCTGGGGTACTCTTTCGAGATCTGATTCCGAACCGGGTTTGTAGAGTACAGCTTGAGGGTCTTTTATAATTTGTTCTGTATCGGAGCATACAGATAAACTGCGGTTGTTGAAGTAAACGCTGTACATTTAAAAAATAGGATTGATTTTACTATCTTTGCACAAAGATACATTATTTTATGGAGTCCGTAGAAAAAATAATCGCCAGACAGCTGTTGGAAATTAAAGCTGTGATGTTGAACGTGGAGAAACCGTTTACCTGGGCTTCCGGATGGAAGTCGCCAATTTATTGCGATAACAGAAAAATATTATCATATCCAAAAGCTCGTTCGATTGTAACCAAAAGCCTGGTAAGACTTATAGCTCAGAACTACGAGAATGTTGATGTTATTGCCGGTGTTGCCACAGGCGCAATAGCCTGGGGAGTTCTGGTTGCAGAGGAGTTGGGCAAGCCGTTTATCTATGTGCGTCCTAAACCAAAAGATCATGGTACCGGCGCGCAGATCGAGGGCGAACTTCCTCCGAAGGCGAGGGTAGTTGTTGTAGAAGATCTTATCTCTACGGGAGGGAGTTCGCTCTCTGCTGTTGAGTGTCTGAGCAACAATGGTGCAAATGTTCTTGGTATGGTGGCAATATTCTCGTACAATTTCAATAAAGCGCGCCGTGCATTTGAATATGGCAATGTTGAATTACGAACACTTACGAATTACGATTCACTTATCAACGAGGCTGTTGAGTGCAAGTATATAAAAGATTCTGACCTTGAAACTCTTCAGGACTGGAGATACCAACCTGAGGTTTGGGGTCAGCAAAATCAATAAATAACTCTGTTACCATTATAACTATCTAAAGTATGTCTTCAGGCACACATATTGAGGGTCGGGTGGTAAGAATTGCCCGCCCTGCAGAGGTTTTATTTTCCATTTTTACAGACTTGACAAACTTTACCAGGAATATTCCGCCCGATATGGCGGGAAAGGCTGATATCATTGCAACACCTGATACTTTAATTGCAAAGGTTCAGGGGATAGAACTTGGTGTAAAAGTTAGTGAACGTACTCCTTTCAGCAGAATAATATACGAGCAGTACGGTAATTCACCCTTCTCATTCTCATTTAACATAAACCTCAATTCACCTGACCCTTCTCATACAGATTTTCAGCTTATAATGGATGCTGAATTATCAGGAATGTTTAAAATGATGCTAAGCGGCAAACTGCAGGAGGTTGTAGACAAGGTAACCGATCAGATTGAGGCTGCTTTGGGTACGGTGTAATTTTTTTATATCTTGCCGTCAGAAATAGGAAAGCCTTAAAGTTACTGTCTAAACAAGGTAATTTAAATGACATAAATAAGGCTTAAAATATTAACAAGATGAAAAATTATAGATTAATACCTCTTTTATCTGCAATGGTAATGACAGCATTAACAGTAAACGGTGAGGGAATCAAAGGCGGTTTTGGCACACAAAATCTTACTAACTCAATTATACCTGAACCTCAGTATATTTATGTAAGCGGGTCGGGTGGCTTAGCAATTACCCCGGAGAGTGTAATTTTGGCTCCAGGTTGCGAGGAGATTAATTCTGCAGATTTTCTTAACTCATATTTGAAAAAGCACTACGGTTTTTCTTTAAAAACAGTAAATACACAGTCTGAGCTGGATGATTTTTTAAAATCCAAAGAATCAAAAATATCTGTAATCGACCTCTCTATTAAATCTCTGGAAACTATTTTCGATGCCCCAAAGTTTGAGTTGACAAAGGATGATTTTAAGAAAGAGGGTGCTTATTATTTAAAGACTGCAAATAATAAGGCAACTCTTATCGGAGCAAATCCTCAGGGTCTCTTTTATGCCGTACAGTCACTTATTCAGATGTTACCTGTGCAGATGGCTGATCAAACCTTAAATCATTCTTCCAACAGATCTCCTCTACACGTAGTTGCTGCAGAAATTGCTGATTTCCCGCGTTTTGAATACAGAGGGATGCATCTGGATGTTGTAAGGCACATATATTCAGTAGAATATGTAAAACAGTACATAGATTACCTTGCCCTGCATAAGATGAATTATTTTCACTGGCATTTGACTGATGATCAGGGTTGGAGAATGGAGAGTAAGAGTCACCCTAAGTTGAATGAGATTGGTTCATGGAGGGCTGGTACAATTATCGGGATATTCCCGGGAACAGGTGTAGACAGTACTCGCTACGGTGGCTACTACACTATTGAACAGATGAAAGATATAGTTGAGTATGCTGCTCAGAGATATATCGAAATTGTTCCTGAAATTGACGTACCCGGCCACTCTATGGCAATTATTGCCACATATCCGCAGTTTAGTACAACTCCGGATATTCCAAAGGAGCCTGCCATTACTTGGGGTATATACAACAGACAGAACAATGTTCTTGCCCCGTCAGAAGAGGTTTTTGAGTTTCTCTCCGACGTTTTTAACGAATTAATGGATGTTTTCCCGGGTAAATATATACACATCGGTGCAGACGAGTGCGCTAAAAAATGGTGGGAAGAATCTCCTGAAACACAGGCATTCATGAAGGAGTACGGGATAGAGGATGAGAATGAACTTCAAAAATATTTTGCAAAAAGGATTGCGGATATTGTACATGCCCGTGGTCGTGAGTTTATCGGATGGGACGAGATGCTTGATGACGGATTAGTTGATGGTGCAATTGTAATGAGCTGGAGAAATGCCGAAAACGGGATAAAGGCAGCCGCACAGGGGCATAAAGCAATTATGACACCTATCAGGTACAGCTATTTTAATGTTGCTCAAAAGAGAAACGAAGATACTCTTTGCCACAGAAACTGGTATGCTCCTGTTGACTCCGTTTATCTCTTTGAACCTGTACCGGCTTCCGTTCCTGCTCAGGTAGCTGCAAATGTTCTGGGTGGTCAGGGGTGTATGTGGACAGAATATTTTCCTCATAAACAGAGGCTTGAATATGGTATTTTCCCTCGCCTTTCTGCACTTGCCGAGGTTTACTGGACTCTGCCTTCACGAAAAAACTGGCCAAAATTCCAGCTCAAGCTTGTAGATCAGTTTGACAGATATGACTTATGGGGTGCAAATTATGCCACAGAATTCTTCAGATCATCAGGTCTTTTACGTAATAAACGTTTTTAGAATAATAAAATCTTAGGGGTATTTAATAAAATTTACGTCTTATTATTAGTGCAAGGTTTTAACAGAAATCTTTTTAGAATAGTTTTATTAATAGCTAAGGTATGTTCAGGTTAAAAGAAAATTCATATGGGAGTTACTACTTCAGAAAATTAAAGCCGGTGATTTCCATGGAAGATATGCTTGACACACTTAATTACTTTAAAAACACTGAGGGGTTACCATCTAAGCTGAACATTCTGGAAGACGCAAGAGATGTTAAGGTAAAATTCTCGATTAAAGAGATTCCTGATATTATGAGAGAGGCGGTATTGATTATGAAGAAATACGAAGTAGTTAAACATGCAATTGTTTATAATTCTGCTATATATACCGCATATGGATTGCTTGCCGAAAAACTTGTGAGCAGGGGAAACTACTATTTGAGAGTTTATTCTTCTATGGAAGCGGCTGAGGAATGGATCAAGTCAGATATTTTATAATCACCGGCTGTTGAACATAACATCTTTTTCTTTGTTAGTAAGTTATTATTCTTAATTAATTTTATTAACTTAGGACCTGGTTATTGTAATTTCTTTCAGATATAACGGTGCATCAGATGAAAGAGCAGATCTGCGAAATAAAAGCCGATTCAAAGGGTGAATATCTTTTTGTAAAAAGCGATCCTGTCATTACTCTAAAGAGTAAGATGATTCTGCTTGATTCATTCAAGAATAATGACTCATTACCGAGGGAGTTGCGAATAGTTGATGATGCTGCCGATTCAAAATTGAATTTTACTATAAGTGGAGTCAGACAGCTCATAAGAAAGAGTAATGAATTATCGGGGATATATGATTCAATAAAGTATGCAGTTGTTTTAAATAATTCCTTATATGTGGCTTATGTTATTTTTGCTGAGGCCATTACCACAAATTCCGTTTTTATAGTTAAAGCATTTTCATCAGTTGAAAATGCCAGAATATGGCTTGAAAAATAATGGGTCAGAAAAAACGAAAAGAGAGATCAGATCTTAACCAGAATCTCTTGGGTCAAGATGCCTTACTTCCACAAAAATTTATTGAATTCTTAAAAGAGGTTGCCGGAGATTCGTCTCAGGTGATAATTGATGCAATTAACGAGAGTAATCCTCCTGTGTCGATAAGGCTTAATCCGTTTAAACCTGTTGTTAAAAGAGTTGACTCAGGTACAACACAATTTTTATCGGCTGATTCCGTTGTGAATGATGCAATTATTACCAATGAAATGATTCCTTGGTGTTCTAACGGCTACTATTTAACGGAACGCCCGGTTTTTACGCTTGATCCCACTTTTCACGCCGGTGCTTATTATGTACAGGAGCCAAGTTCGATGTTTCTGGAGATGCTTAACCCTTTGCTGCAAAAGCTCTCTCCCCTTAATGTACTTGATTTATGTGCAGCTCCGGGTGGGAAAAGTACACATCTGATTTCGATTCTTCCGATGGGAACTAAAATTACTGTTAACGAAGTGGTAAAACCCCGGCTTTCAGTTTTACGTGAAAATATTTTAAAATGGGGAGTCCCCGGAATAAATGTGACCTCAAAAGAGGCTCATCAGTTCACTTCGCAACTCTTCGACTTCATTTTAGTTGACGCGCCTTGCTCTGGCGAAGGGATGTTCAGGAAAGATCCAGCTGCTATTTCAGAATGGTCAGAAGAGAATGTGAAGATGTGTGCTGCCAGACAGAAAAATATTGTTAAAGATATCTGGAATGCACTTAGTCCAGGAGGTGTTCTTGCTTACTCTACATGTACTTTTAACAGATACGAAAATGATGATAATGTTGCATGGTTTAAGAGTGAATTGGGTGCGCAAATTATATCTCTGGAAGAGTTTTACAAACAAGGGGGCATAGACAATCATTTCAACCATAAGATGAGGGCAGAGTGGGGCATAAAGAAGAGTCCGCAAGGAGGCTATCAGTTCTTTCCGGGTTTTGTCCGTGGCGAAGGACTCTATTTTGCGCTACTTTACAAACCAGAATACAGCTTGAACAGTTCAGACTTTAATAATTTCAATTCTGTAAAAGCCACTTATAATGAACTCTCTTTAATAGATACCGCACCCGACAATAACAATTCAAATGACCTCACTTTGAACCAAAACCATTTGAACAATAACAATTCAAATGACCTCACTTTGAACCAAAACCATTTGAACGAATATAAATCGAATAAATCAGCTTTTAATAAAGCTAATGAGAGAAAACCAGAATTAAATAAAAGAGCTTCAGCTAAAACACATTCAAATAAAAATTTTTCCAATCGACTCACCTCGCAGAGAGCAACTCAAACTCTCGCCTCCGTTCCAACGCACGAAGAGGCACTTATGATTGATATTACCAGACTCAATACCGATTCTCATCCTTTTGTTGCTGATTCACATCACTCATCCGTTTTTTCTCAGAACTCTCTAAAAAAATTGAATCATAATTCTGAAGGTTATTCACAGTACTCTTTTGATGATTCACGAAATTCTAAAAGTAAATTCCAAAACAGCTCGGACGGATTTTCAGATAAACAATCTGGTAATAAAGTGTATGTTAATGCTCATAAGAATGCTGATCTCAAGTCTATAAGGGAACAAAATGGAGATGGATGGCCTGAATATGAGCTTACAAAAGAGCAGGCACTTAAATACCTTTCAAGAGAGAGCCTTGTGTTGGAGAATGCACCGCTTGGCTACCTTAAGGTCACTTACGGCGGGCTTGGTCTCGGCTTTGTTAAAAACATCGGAACCCGCGCCAACAACCTTCTGCCCACCAACCTTCGAATACGTAAGCAATAAATCTCCGCGCCAGTTTGGTGCAATTATCAGTATTAGAAGGCTTTATCAGAAGTACTTTTTGATTTTTCCTACCCTTTTATAAAAGTATATTTTTTAACTATCTATAAAACAAGAATATACACCAAACTGGCGCGGAGATTTACAGTGGTGAATGAAAAAGACCTTTACCAAACAGTAAAGGTCTTTTATTTGTTCCGCTACACTTTGCTTTGCTTTGAGCTTTGCTTTGCTTTTTGCTTTGTGCTTTGCTTTGTGCTTTGCTTTGTGCTTTGCTTTGTGCTTTGCTTTGTGCTTTGCTTTTTGCTTTGCTTGCACTTTGCTTTGTGCTTTGCTTTGTGCTTTGCTTTGTGCTTTGTGCTTTGTGCTTTGCTTTTTGCTTTGCTTGCACTTTGCTTTTTGCTTTGCTTTGTGCTTTGTGTTTTGGTTTACACTTTGCTTTGCGTTTTTGCTTTTTGCTTTGCTTGCACTTTGCTTTGTGCTTTGCTTTGCTTTTTGCTTTGCTTGCACTTTGCTTTGTGCTTTGCTTTGTGCTTTGCTTTGCTACTTGCTAAGTTACTTGCTTCGCGTTTAAGTGTTGCATTTTCGTTATCGATATCTGGTGCGGTGTATTAGCCGCCAAAGTCGTCAAAGGCGATGTTCTCTTCGGGTACGCCGAGGTTGTTGAGCATGTTGGTTACGGCGCTGTTCATCATTGGTGGGCCGCAAAGGTAGTATTCGATGTCTTCGGGTGCTTCGTGTTTACCAAGGTAGTTGTCTTCGAGAACTTTATGGATGAATCCGGTGTAACCGGTCCAGTTGTCCTCTGGTTTAGGTTCGCTAAGCGCAAGGTTGAATGTGAAGTTCGGAAACTCTTTTTCGATTGCGCGGAACTCCTCTTCGTAGAACACCTCTCTGAGCGATCTTGCTCCGTACCAGAAACTCACCTTGCGGGTGGTCTTTTCGGTGTGGAATAGGTGGAAGATGTGTGAACGCATTGGCGCCATACCCGCTCCACCGCCTATAAATACAATTTCGTTCTGAGTATCTTTTATGAAGAACTCTCCGTAAGGGCCCGAAATGGTTACCTTATCGCCCGGTTTGCGGGAGAATATGTAGGATGAGCAGACTCCGGGATTTACAGGCATAAATGTGCCTTTGCTTCTGTCCCAAGGTGGTGTTGCAATACGTATGTTGAGCATTATTATGTTGCCCTCTGCAGGGTGGTTGGCCATTGAGTAAGCACGGAAGGTGTGCTCGTTGTTCTTCATTTTAAGATCCCAGATCTTAAGTGCATCCCAATCTTCGTGATACTCTTTCTCTACATCAATGTCTTTTGAGAAATCAACTTCGCATGGAGGAATATCAATCTGGATATATCCACCCGATTTAAATTTAAGGTGTTCACCTTCTGGAAGTTTAACCACAAACTCTTTAATGAATGTTGCAACATTGTGATTGCTTACAACTTCGGTCTCCCACTTCTTAATTCCAAGAACCTCTTCCGGAACCTCTACCTCAATATCCTCTTTTACTTTTACCTGGCATCCAAGACGCCATTGAGTCTGCTGCTGTTTGCGGGTAAAGAATCCAACTTCGGTAGGCAGAATCTCTCCTCCGCCCGAAGTTACGCGGCATTTGCACATACCGCAGGTTCCTCCGCCACCGCAAGCTGAGGGCAGGAATATTTTGTTGTTTGACAATGTTGTAAGTACCGTCTCCCCGGGAGATACTGTAAGTTCTTTCTCTCCTCCGTTAATGGTGAGTTTTACCTCTCCCGATGGCGTCAGTTTAGCTTTTGCATACAGTAACAGTGCTACAAGAAGCAGTATTACGGTAAGAAAAGCAATTATTGAAAGTATTGTAATTACTGATAAATTCATAACTAATCTCCTCCTAGAGTTTAATGCCCATAAAGCTCATAAATGCAATTCCCATCAGGCCTACCACTATGAATGTGATTCCCAGACCTCTTAAAGGAGCAGGGACATTTGAGTAGGATAGCTTCTCACGTATTGCGGCAAGAGCAACAATTGCAAGGAACCAGCCCAGACCTGACCCAAGTCCGAAAACAGTTGCTTGAGCAAGGGTTTCATAGGCGCGTTCCTGCATAAAGAGCGATCCGCCAAGAATTGCACAGTTTACTGCTATAAGAGGGAGGAATATTCCTAGTGAGGAGTATAGTCCTGGTGAAAACTTCTCTACAATCATTTCAACCAGTTGTACCATCGAAGCGATTACTGCAATAAAGATGATAAAGCTTAAGAAGCTTAGGTCAACATTTGCGTACTCAGGATTAAGCCAGGCAAGTGCTCCTTCTGATAGGACATATTTGTGAAGCAGGTAGTTTGCGGGCAGTGTAACTCCCAATACAAAGACGACAGCTATTCCAAGACCTACTGCTGTTTTTACATTTTTAGATACTGCCAGGTATGAACACATTCCTAAGAAATATGCAAATACCATATTGTCTATGAAGATAGACTTTACGAATATATTAACTAATTCTTGCATAGTGGTATGTGTTATTTTTCAATTAATTCTTTCTGAATACTTCTCTGAACCCAGATAAAAATGCCAACGAGGATAAGCGCCATCGGAGGGAGGATAAAGAGTCCGTTGTTTTCATAGAATCCACCATTTTTGATATACCAGGATGCAGGTATCAGCTGATATCCCATGAGAGAACCTGATCCGAACAGTTCGCGGAAAAATGCTACTACTACCAGTATAATACCGTATCCAAGGCCGTTACCAAATCCGTCTATCAGAGAGGGGAGTGGTTTATTACCAAGAGCAAATGCTTCGATACGACCCATAATTATACAGTTGGTAATTATCAGACCAACGAATACCGAAAGTTGTTTGCTTACATCATAAGCAAAGGCCTTAAGTATTTGGTCTACAAGAATTACCAGCATTGCAACAACAACAAGCTGAACAATGATTCTTATGCGGTTTGGAATTGTGTTTCTAAGAAGTGAAATTATTACGTTGGAGAAACCCATAACTATTGTAACAGACAGTGCCATTACCATTGCGGGTTCCAGCTTAACCGTTACTGCCAGAGCCGAGCAGATACCCAGTACCAGAACTGATACGGGGTTGTTTTTAAACAGGGGCTCTGTAAATATTTTTTTGTACATATTATATATCTTTTAACCCGGTTATTGAATATTTGGTTGTTGTACAGGAATAACTGCTAAAGAGTCAGATTGCAGAATTTTAGCTGCGGCAGCTGCTTTTTCTGCTGACTCTTTAAGTTTGACTGCAAAAAAACCTGTGTACTCTTTAATATTCTTAAGAAGCATCTCTTCTACAGCTTTGGAGGTTATTGTTCCTCCTGAAATTGCATCAACTTCGTGTCCGCTTGAAACATCTGCTCCACCTTTTACAACCTGTACTGAGACAAAATTGCCTGATTCGTCAAAGATTTTTTTGTTTTCAAACTGTTTGTAAAACATAGGGGTTGTTATCTCTGCTCCAAGACCCGGAGTTTCGCTTTTGTGATCAAAAGTTGCCCCATAAACAGTATTAAAGTCTTCTTTGAGAGATATGTATCCCCAAACGGGGCCCCAAAGACCAACTCCTCTTAGCGGAATCACATAAAACCTCTCTCCGTTCTCGATTGTACAGATGTAAAGTGTAAGATCTTTGCCCTGTTCATTTATAGATGAGTCTTTTATGTATTTGGCGTATTCAGCCTCGATATAGCCGGCTTTATCGTTGGCTCTTGCTTCTTGATCAGCTCCAAGCTGAACCGAGCGCAAAATCATCTCTTTCCTTTCTATCTCTACATTCCTCTGTTGTCTCTCTTTGAGCAGTGAAGAGGCGAAAGCGAGTATTACAGCCACGACTACAACCATTACGGTTGCATATATTATAGTGTATAAATTACTATTTGTATTCATCGTTTTTCTCCTGTGTTATTTAACTACTGCTCTTTTGAGCCTTCTCTTTATACCTCCTTGTACAACAATATGGTCTATCAATGGTGCAAAGGTGTTAAGCAACAGAATCGAGAGCATCATTCCTTCTGGGTATCCCGGATTGAATACTCTGATTATGACAGCTATAGCTCCTATGAATGCTCCATAGTACCATTTGCCTCTCTCTGTCTGAGAGCCTGTAACAGGGTCGGTTGCCATAAAGACAGCACCAAACGCGAAGCCTCCCATTACCAAGTGGTTCCATGCCGGAATAGCCATATAAGAACCTTCTGGTGCAAGTGCGTTGAGTAACAGTCCTGTAAGCAATCCTCCCGCAAATACAGAGAACATAATCTTCCAGCTGGCAATTCCTGTGTACAACAGAATTGCAGCTCCGATTAGAATAGCAAGGGTGGATGTTTCACCAACAGATCCAGGGATAAATCCAAGAAACATATCGTTAAATGATGGGAGATCAAGCCCTGCTTGTGCATTGGCCAGCGGTGTGGCTCCGGAAAAACCGTCAATCACTCCCTCTCCTTTTGTTAGTCCTGCGATCCAGACTTTGTCTCCTGACATAAATGAGGGGTAAGCGAAGAATGCAAAGGCCCTTGCAAGAAGTGCAGGATTCCATATGTTCATTCCTGTGCCCCCGAAAACCTCTTTGCCAATTATTACTGCAAATGCTACTGAAAGGGCTAGCATCCAAAGCGGAAGATCAACAGGCATAATAAGAGGAATAAGCATTCCTGTAACCAGATAGCCTTCGTTAACTTCGTGTCCTCTTATCTGAGCAGCGGCAAATTCAATCCCAAGACCTACTCCGTAAGAGACGATTACCATCGGTAATACTTTTATCAATCCGTAAAGGAAAGTTGGCCAGAATCCGGGGTCTGCTCCGATTGAGAGGTTGTGTTGATTCCCTGTGTTCCACATTCCGAATAGGAGTGCAGGCATAAGGGCTATTATAACCATTGTCATGGTACGCTTAAGATCAATACTGTCTCTGATGTGCGTACCTTTGTGTGTTACAGTATCCGGTACAAACAGAAAGGTCTCAAACGCATCGAAGGTCGAGTGAAGGAAACTCAGCTTCCCGCCCTTACTGAATGTGGGTTTTATATTATCTACTAATTTTCTTATTGCTTTCATCTCTGACTCGTTTATGACATTTCTTTAATCATAAGGTTGATGCCCTTTGATACTATCTCCTGAATCTCGGTTTTGGAAGGGCAAACAAATTCACAGAGAGCAACATCCTCCTCTATGATTTCGTATATTCCGAGAGCCTCCATTTTGTCAATATCTCCCGCAAGAATTGCTTTAAAGAGATAGAGCGGGTAGATATCCATAGGCAGAACCTTCTCGTAAACTCCGGTCATAACAAAGGCTCTCTCTCCTCCGTTAAGGTTGGTGTCAAGAGAGTAGCGTTTATTTGGCAACAACCACGAGAAGTATGAGCGTGAGATGCTGAATTTCTTCATGCGGAGTGGTTTGATCCATCCGAACATTTCATGGTAGTTACCTTCGCTTATGAGGGTTATCTGATTGTGGAAGAATCCAAGGTAGCCATCTTTTCCAACGCTATCTCCGGTCAGCACATTTCCGCTTATATAACGTACAGGCAGAGGAGTCTCCTTTGAATTTTTGTCTCCCTTAATGTTTACATATTCACTTATTTGTGAAAAGTTTATACCCGGCACACACTCAATATAACTTGGCTTGTGAGCTCTGGGGCCTGTTACGGCAATAACCTTTTTCACATCGTAAACTCCGTTTTTAAACAGGCGTCCGATTGCAGCAACAGCGTACATATCAAGAGTCCATACCACCTCGCCTTTGTTAATAGGACTGATATGATGAATCTGAACTCCAACATTACCTGCAGGATGCACTCCGTCGAACGTGTGTGTAATTACCTTTTCAAGACGGTGGAAGGGACTGCTTGCAAAATTTGAAGCGTGGAGCCCTATATGTACTCCTCCTGTTGTAAGTTTTGATAGAATGTCTACTCCGATCTGAATCTGTTCGATATCTGCCTTAAGTGCAAAATCAAGATCGGGTGCGAGTGGCGATGAGTCAAACCCTGATATAAAAATTGCCTTTGGCTCAACATCTTTGTCCGGAGTAGTTCCGTACGGACGTTGTTTAATGGTAGCCCATAGACCGCTTTCAAGCAAAGTGTCAATAAGTTCCTGCTTTGAAGCGGTTCTAAAGTTAGGAGTTGTAATCTGCAGATATTCTGTGTTTTGATCTGCATCAATACGAATCTCCAGGAGCTTACGCTTTTCTCCGCGGAATATTTCTGTTACCTTTCCGCTAACCGGTGAACAATAATTTATATAAGGTCTGCTTTTGTCTGTAAATATCGGAGTCCCTGCTTTTACCAAATCTCCCTCCTTAACCAGTAACTTAGCATTAAGTGCCTTGAAATCGGTGGGTTTTAAAGCAATTTTGTCGGGCGATATTCTTTTTGTTATGTGGGTTTGAGCATCTCCTTCAAGGGGGATGTTTAAACCTTTACGTAATCGAATGTGGTCTGACATTTTTTTGAAAAAATTTTGTGGCAAAGATACACATTATTTATAATTTTGTAAGCAATGAACAGAGAAATTTCTACTATAACAGAGGGGCTAAATCCTGCTCAAAGACAAGCAGTTGAAGAATTTAAAGGGCCATCATTAATAATAGCGGGGGCGGGTTCGGGAAAGACTAAAGTACTTACCTGCAGAATTGCAAATATTTTAAATAATGGGCACAGAGCCGGGTCGGTGCTTGCATTAACCTTTACCAATAAGGCATCAAAAGAGATGAAGGAGAGAATTGCCTTACTGGTTGGTAATGAGTCAGCCAGATACCTATGGATGGGCACATTCCATTCAGTTTTTGTGCGATTTTTAAGAGAAGATGCTGAGTTGTTAGGCTTTCCGAAAAGTTTTACGATATACGATACTTCTGACTCTAGAAGTGCTATAAGGGCATGCATAAGAGATTTATCTCTCGATGACAAAGTTTACAAGCCTAATGAAGTTCTCTCAAGAATTTCAATGGCCAAGAATAATCTTGTAAACTCCGCAGCCTACACTGCAAATGCCACATATATGGCTAATGATGCAGCTGCCCGGAAACCTAAAATCGGAGAGATATTTGCTTTATACGAAAAGAGATGCAGGCAATCAGGTGCAATGGATTTTGATGATATCCTGCTCTATACAAATATTTTATTAAGAGACTTTCCTGATGTACTCGAAAAACTTCGTAACAGATTTAATTACATATTGGTTGATGAGTACCAGGATACCAATTATGCACAATATCTGATAGTTAAAAAGCTCTCATCTGTGCACAGAAACCTTTGTGTAGTGGGTGATGATGCTCAGAGTATCTACTCTTTCAGAGGTGCAAGAATAGAAAATATTCTCAACTTTAAGAAGGACTATCCTGAGGCAAAAGAATTCCGCCTGGAGCAAAATTACCGATCAACACAAACTATAGTTAAAGCAGCAAACTCTCTTATTCTTAAAAATTCGGCTCAGCTCAAGAAGGAGTGTTTTTCTGAGGCCGGTGTGGGCAATAAAATTGAGGTTGTAAAGGCATATACCGATCAGGAGGAGGCCTTCTTGCTTGCATCGTCAATCCTTTCAAAAATCTATGACACAAAAGCTGCTTACAGTGATTTTGCGGTTCTCTACCGCACAAACGCACAGTCAAGGGCAGTTGAGGAGGCATTAAGGAAAAGGTCATTGCCCTATAAGATTTACGGAGGTAACTCTTTTTATGACAGGGCTGAAGTAAAGGATGTTATGGCATATCTCAGATTGCTTGTAAATCCTAAAGATGATGAGGCCTTTAAAAGGGTGGTTAATGTTCCCGCAAGGGGTATCGGGGATACGACAATCTCTCACCTCTCTGCCGCTGCTGCTGCCGGAGGTCTCTCATTGTGGGAGGCTCTTTTTACAGGAGATGTTCAGAGTTTCGGGATAAAGAGTGCTGCCCAGCATAAACTTGTTGAGTTTTGCAAAATGATTTCAGATGTGGCCGCTCGCCTGAAAGAGGTAAATGCATACGATTTAGCTGTCGAAATCTTTGTGAAGAGTGGTTATGCCACCATGATTAAGGGTGATATCTCTATTGAGGGGCAGGCTCGTGCTGAGAATGTAGAGGAGTTATTTAACTCTGTGAAGGCATTTGTTGAGGAGAGAGAGGCTGATGCAGAGGCAGAGGCGGGTGTTGACGAAGCAGGAGAGCAAGGAGTTGTAGCCGTTTCTGGTGCTCCTGTGGCACTTCTTGAAGATTATCTCGAGACAATTTCGCTGATGAGTGCCATTGATGAAAACAATAAAGCGGAAGATTATAACAAGATAAGCCTGATGACTGTTCATTCGGCTAAAGGTTTGGAATTTAAGCATGTTTTTGTAATTGGACTGGAGGAGAATCTCTTTCCTTCTGTAAATTCATCCAGCAATGAATCTGAGATAGAGGAGGAGAGAAGGCTGATGTATGTTGCAATTACAAGAGCAAAAGAGAGCGTGACTTTGTCATATGCTCATACACGTTTCAGATGGGGGAATCATGTAAATTATCCGCCAAGCAGGTTTCTCAGAGAAATTGATTCGAAATTTGTGAACTGGCCGGAGAAGGATAAAGAGGCAGGTGGAACTGATATTGAGGAGCAACTGTTTGGAAGCCGTAGTTTTGGAAGTAAGGGGTTTGATAACCGAGGATCGTCTGATGGAAGTTATGGCAACAAAGGGTTTGGTAATCGCGGATCGTCCGATGGGAATTATGGAAACAAATGGCTTGGTAACAGCAATCGCAGTTCAAATGGAGGAGGCTCATCAGGCGTAAGGAGCAACTCAAGCACACCTCAATCAACTCCGGTCACTCGGCCGAAACCAAGTTTTTCACCTCCAAAACCACCTAATCCGGATTTTATAGCCGATCCCGTTTCAAAGCTTGCTGCCGGACAGACTGTAGAGCACGACAGATTTGGAATTGGTAAATTGATAGTTATTGAAGGAGATCCGTTGAATCTAAAGGCAGTAGTCGATTTTGAGGAGGGTGGAAGAAAAATTTTACTACTTAAATATGCAAAACTTCGGGTAATCTCATAATTTGTGGCACGGGATTTGCAAATAGTTTATATGAAGTTTTTCATAGTTTAAGTTTAGGTTAAGTAATGGGGTTTTATCTCGGAGAGATAAGACCCCATGAAGTTTTTAAGAGATTCTGTAAGTTGCTGATATAAAGAAAAATAGAGTTTTCATCATACAATTAAAATGAAAACTCTATTTATATTATGCTCATTTAAAGAAACTTACAGCGAAACTTAAAATTACTTGAATGCCTGTTCGCTAAGTCCGGTTCCGTTGAGTTTAAGTTGATGGAAATATTCAGGAACCTCTCTGCCTAACAGAGAATCAACATATAATTTCCCTAAGTATTGTGATAGCATAAAGCCATGTCCTCTCATTCCGGCAAACAACCCGAGTTCAGGATCTACTATGTAACGTGGCTCGACATAATATCCAGACCAAACGGCCTGAAATCCAACACCTGATAACCTTGGAATCCATTCGCTGAACATCTCTGTTACAACCTGAAGAAACTCCTGTGTGCTTACTTTAAGATTTTTATCTGTCTCTTTTGCATCGTTAGCCGGGGAGGCGCATCCGATTATCTGGCCTGTCTCTGCAAGTTGCTGCCCGTAAACGGCCGAAAATCCCTTATATTTACGTCTGTCGATTAGCATGTCAAGATTTGCTCCCTCTTTTCCTAGCAACGGAAGACGCTTAGTAATGAACGCCTGGTGTTTTACAGGGAAGAGGCCGGTGTCAATTCCAAGCTTTTTTGCAAAGTGATCTGCCTCGGCACCTAGTGCATTTATGAATATCTCTGTCTGGTACTCTTCATATTCACGGTTGGCATTCTGAAGAATTACACGATACTCTTTACCTGCTTTGCAGACCTCAACAAGTTTTGTGTTCTCAAGAATAGTTCCCCCTTTGCTCCGGCCAATCTCTCTGATAACATCAATTGTCTGACCCGGATTCGCCTGCCAGCAATCATTCGTAATCAGTGCGTGGCTGTAAGTGTTAAGATCAGGATTCAGATATGGCGAAATCTCTTTCGTGAAGTTCTTTTTATCTACCATATAGGCATCTGACCAACCTCTTGATGCATCAAGAGAGTTATATGTTTGCTGGTCGTGTGCAAAACTAACATACCTTATAAGTCTGAAATCTATATTATGTCTGTTTTGAAGATCTTTGAAAATTTCCAGATTGTGTTTAGCTATATCGGCAAGTGCTGGCAGTGAGAAGGCCGGCCTTCCCCCTGCAATATTTCTCCATGAACTTCCAAGGCCATCATTTACCATAAACGGATCAAAACCAGCCTCTGCAAAGAAACGGAACAGAGACGAACCAGAGATACCTCCCCCTGCTATCAGAACCGAAACCTTTTTAACCGGCCGGCCCCCCTTTGGAAGAATGATCTCCTCCTTTTTCTCACCCGGCACCATATCTCCAAGAGTCACCAGGTTTGACATTGGTCCGCGCGGAGTTGGTTCACCGCAAACTTCAACCCCATATGCCCTCAGAAGAAGTCGTGCTCTTGGAACGCATCTGTTGCCACGGCACGGACCCATTCCTATTCTTGAGATGTGCTTTAGTTCGTCAGATGAAATTACCTTTCTGTCACCTATTACTGATAGCAGCTTCTCTACCGTAACATCTTCGCAGTGACAGATATATGTTTTTGAATCGTGTTCTTTTGAAAGAGGAGTAACTTCAAGTTTGGCAGGGTACTTATCTTTAAGAATAAATCCTCTGACCTCTACCAGTTTTTCGACAGGAATTGTTTCAGACTGAACCGAGGCTTCATTTGTCTCTTTAGATACGCTTTTTCTTATAGATGTGGCAGTAACGCGGGCTATATTTGTTTTATTATCGTTTTTCAGAATCTTTTCAATGACTCCTTCACCTAAGATTTCACCATTGTTATTCACGAGATAAACCTGTGATCCTTCGTCTGCTTTGTATTCGATTGGTAAAAAGAGCCTGTTTTTATTTACCTGATAACCAAAAATAGCTAATCCGGGACACTGATATACGCACTGCATACATCCAGTACATTTTTCATAGTCTATTCTTGGAACAGTAGATGTAGAAGATTTGGTTATTGCTCCGAATTTACAGGCGAAAGCACATGGATTACAGGCAAATCCGTAAAGACAGTCGATTATTACAAAGCCCTTTTGATTCATTCTCTCTATGGAAGGCATTGCCGGTTTTTCAATTATTCTCACAGGGTGCTGCTGAGAATCTATGTATTCTTTTGAAATCTGCAGATATTGGTCGTAGTTAAGTTTAACTCCAAGGTCCTGCATTATCTCCTGAGCACACTGTTTACCTCTAAGCACAGCAGATGTCCCTTCACCAATTTTTACAGCATCACCGGCTGCATGACAACGGCGGCCAAACACCTCAGTTCCTTTTCTGAATAGTTGATTATCAGGAATAAGTCCTGTGCAAATATTTATGCAATCAATATCCTCAATAATTTTCTCTGTTCCGGGTATTGGTTTGAAGTTTTTGCATTCAGCTACCACGGCACCAATTATTCCTGTATGATCTTCATTTGGGATTGCTTCCAGTAGGATGTGTGAAGTTAGAATCGGAATACCTAGCCTCCTTACCCTGTTTGCCTGAACCGGGAAACCTCCCTCGTTTGGCATTGCCTCAATAATAGCCTTTACCTGTGCTCCAGCCTGCATTGCCTGATATGATGTCAGATAACCGATATTTCCTGCTCCAACAGTAAGAATTTTTTTGCCAAGTAATGTGAGCTCGTTATTCATCATTCGCTGTACAACTGCTGCTGTATATACTCCAGGGAGATCATCATTCTTAAATGCAGGCATAAATGGTACTGCACCGGTTGCAACAACAAGATGATCGGCATCTACGTAAGATATCTCCTGCGTAGCTATATTTTTAATTACAAGTCTCTTACCCTCAAGTATCTCCCAAACGACCGAATCCAGCAGAATCCCTGTATGATCATCTCCTGCGAGTGAGTTAGCAATGTCAAAACCCCTCATACCGCCAAACCTCTTCTCTTTTTCAAAGAAGAAGAACTGGTGAGTCTGCATCAGGAACTGACCTCCGATTTTGCTGTTATTGTCAATAACAAGGTTATCTACTCCGGCCTTGTTTAGCTCTTCTCTAGCTGCAAGCCCCGCAGGACCTGCCCCCACTATGGCTACAGTTGTTTTATAAACTTTTATATCTGTTTTTAAAGTTGTCTGTTTATCAGGTAAATAACTCTCATCTATTCTTTGGACACTCTTTACTCCATCTACCTTGGTAATACAAATTCTTCTAACTTTTCCATCTACCAGCATCTCACAGGCCCCGCATTTACCGATACCACACTCCATTGTGCGCTCTCTGTTGTCCAGACTGTGTTTGTGAATAACCAGCCCTGCCTGGTGCAATGCTGCAGCTATTGTAAAACCTTTCTGGCCTGTTACTTTATGACCTTCAAAAATGAACTCTGCTTTGTCGTCAGCAGGAATTGGTAATATTGGGTGCTCTGTAATTTTATACATAGACAAAAATATATTTTGACAAATTTAATTAAAATTGAATACTGTAATTTTAAAATTAAATATTTTTTGAAAATTATTGAATTTGGTAACATATCTTAAGCTAAGTGGTATATTTTTGAATTGTAAACCAATAATTTTAAGGATATGAGGCGAGTGATTTTTAAAGGTTCAAGGTATGAATTTATACCTGACCTTACAGTTAGTTCATTTTCAATTTGTTTAAAGAGATTTTTATTAATTACTATTCCCCTGCTTATTATCTTCTCCTGTCAGGGTTTGGTATTTACCGATGATGATGGTGATGATAATGGTAGCGATAAAGATAACCCGGGTAGCGGTTCTTTGGCTTTTAAGTTTGGTGATGTGGCTGTTACAAAGGGTGTTACAAAGATTTTTCCAGATAGTAATCAGTTTATATTGCTGGTTAAGAGCGTTAATGGTTCGGTTATATATAATGGTAAATATGGTGATAAACCTGCAAGTATGGTCCTTAATGCGGGCAGTTATGATGTATCAGTTTTTTCAATACCATTCTCAGTACCGCAGTTTGATTCTCCCTGCTATTCAGATTCAAAAACTGTTCTGGTCGAAAAAGACAAGATAACACACTTGCAATTTCTTTGTAAACAGAGTAACGGGGCAATAATGCTCACATTTACTCCTGAATTTAAAAGCCGTTTTGCCTCTTGGTATACAGTACTTTCGTGTGCTTCAGGTTCGGTATTATATCCATATTCCGAAAACCGCTTTCTGTATATGAATCCGGGTGAGATAACCGTCAGAATTAAGCAGAGTGCAGATCCCGGTGACTCTTCAGGTGTTCTCCTTGCACGGCGGACGTTAGTTGCCAGAGAAATGGTTTCAGTTAATCTCCATTCGTCGTCCGGAGAGACAGGTGGTGGAGAGGGTGGTGCAGTCTCCAAAATTGCAATTGACACCTCCTCTGTATGGGTTAGTGAGAGTGTAATAGTAGGGAATCTGCGAGACGGATCTTCCAGGGAACTTGCTCTTAACCCTGACGAGCTGGATGGTTATGCAGGGATGAAGGGTGTTTGGGTGTGCGGATATATCTCCGGTTATCTGACAACATCCAACCTTATAACAATTTCACCATTTGATGTTGAAACAAATATTGCAATAGCTCTATCTCCGGGAGAGACTGTCAAAAACAGATGTGCAGGAGTTGCATTACCTGCAGGTACAATCAGAGAGTCTTTAAATCTAAAAGCAAACCCTGGCAATCTTGGTAAAAAGATTTGGATTAAAGGAACCATAACTGATAGTTATTTTGGTATCAAAGGAGTAAACTCTCTGACCGAATTTGCAATAGAATAAATTTTTGTTCCTACTGGTTTAGCTTTTATCTATATTTGCAGTTAAATAAGACAGGTATGGATTTCTATGCTCACGAAACTGCCATAATTGAAGAAAATTGTATAATAGGCAAAGGTTGTAAAATCTGGCACTTCACACATATAATGTCCGGATGCATTATCGGAGATGAATGTAATATTGGTCAGAATGTTGTCATTTCACCAAAAGTATTTCTTGGCAATAATGTAAAAGTACAGAATAATGTATCTGTATATACAGGCGTAATCTGCGAAGACGATGTTTTTCTGGGTCCCTCCTGTGTCTTTACAAATGTTGTAAATCCCAGGAGTGCCGTTGTAAGAAGAGGTTTCTATGTAGAGACGCTTGTTTGCAAAGGGGCTACCATAGGTGCAAATGCAACAATAATATGTGGCAATCAAATTGGACGTTACTCTATGGTTGGTGCCGGTGCTGTAGTTACAAAACCTGTTGTTCCTTATGCGTTAGTTGTAGGGAATCCTGCCAGACAGGTGGGCTGGGTAAGTGAGTATGGAAATAAACTGATCTTTAATGAGGATGGATTTGCAGAATGTGAAGAGAGTGGTCAGAAATACAGATTGGAAAATAATACTGTCACAAAAATCCAGTGATAAAATCAGATCTTGGTATCCGATTGCGTTTATACTAAAAAACCCAGAGTTTACTAATGCAAATTAACAGCGATCTCCTTAGCAGAATCCTTTATGCAACTGATGCTTCTGCATACAGAGAGTTGCCTTTGGGTGTCTTCTATCCTTTAAACAAGCAGGATCTTATTGATATTGTAAAATATGCGCTTTCAGAAGGGATATCTGTCATACCAAGAGCTGCCGGGACCTCTCTTGCAGGTCAGGTTGTGGGAAAGGGGCTGGTAGTTGATGTATCAAAATATCTGAATAAGATAATTGAGATAAACCCTGTTGAACGTTGGGCAAGGGTAGAACCCGGGGTGGTACTGGATGAACTTAATCTTGCCGTAGCGCAGTTCGGACTCTGCTTTGGTCCTGAAACCTCAACATCTAACAGGTGTTGCTTTGCCGGAATGGTGGGGAATAATTCTTGCGGTTCTCACTCTCTGGTGCATGGTAGTACCCGCGATCATCTTCTTGAAACAGAGATGGTTCTGTTTGATGGTTCGGTTGTCGTTTTCAAAGCTCTGTCTGAAGATGAATTTGCAGGGAAATGTAAGCTGGAAGGCAGAGAGGGAGAGATTTACAGATTTGCATGCAATCTCAGAAGTGATCAGAGGGTAAAGAGTGAGATCGCAGAGAATTTTCCTGATCCCGGGGTTCGAAGGCGTAATACCGGATATGCAATAGATGAGTTTATTAACTCCCGGTCTGACCTGTGTAAAATTATTGCAGGGTCAGAGGGAACTTTAGGTCTTATTTCTGAGATTAAAGTTGCCCTTGTTCCTCTGCTCCCAAAGGAGAGGGCTCTTCTTTGCGCACATGCTGAAAGACTTGAAGATGTATTCAAGGCCAATCTTATTGCGCTTAAAAACAACCCGGTTGCAGTCGAACTTATGGATTCCAATATTTTGGAGTTAAGTAAATCCAACATTAGTCAGAATAAGAACAGATTTTTTATAAAAGGATCTCCGGCAGCAATTCTAATTGCCGAGTTTGCAGCAGATAGCATAGATGATCTTAAAGTTGTGGTTGATGCTGCAGAAAAATCGTTACTTGATAGTGGTCTTGTTTTCTACTGTTCTAAAGTTTATGGAGAAGATACCGCAAAGGTCTGGGAGCTTAGAAAGGCAGGGCTTGGATTGCTAACATCAATGGCCGGAGATGCAAAACCGGTTTCGGTTATTGAGGATACTGCTGTTGCTCCTGCAAGACTGCCGGATTATATGTCAGATTTTAACACGCTTCTGGCTAAATATGGCCTCTCATGTGTTTTTCATGCACATATCGGAACCGGTGAACTGCATCTTAGACCTATGCTTAATTTAAAAAAGAGTTCTGACATTGAGTTGTTCAGAACAATTGCCCGTGAGACAGCTTTGCTGGTTAAAAAGCATAAGGGTTCTTTGAGCGGAGAACATGGTGATGGCAGGCTAAGAGGAGAGTTTATTCCGTTAATGACAGGTGACTATCTTTTTGAGAAACTTTGTGAACTCAAGCGTGTGTTTGATCCTGTAAACCTCTTTAATCCGGGAAAAATTGTTGATACTCCGGTTATGAACAGTTTTCTAAGGTATGATGCCGATGTTGCAGTTAAAGAGTATGATACTGTATTTGATTTTTCCGCACAGGGGGGGTGGATAAGAGCTGTTGAACAGTGTAACGGATCGGGTGATTGCAGAAAATCTGTTCAATTTGCAGGAACTATGTGTCCGAGTTTCAGGGTTACAGGAAATGAGGCTGACAGTACCCGGGGCCGGGCAAATATTCTTAGGGAGTTGCTAACCAGACCAAGAACCAGAAAGGTATTTGATCAGAAGGAGATTCTTGAATCTCTGGATTTATGTCTTTCATGCAAGGCTTGTAAAAGTGAATGTCCTTCAAATGTAGATATGACCCGCTATAAGGCTGAATTTTTGCAGCACCATTACGATTTAAAGGGTGTGAGTTTCAGGTCTTATATGGTTGCTAGAATGGCTGATGTTCAAAACCTTGGTTCATTATTTCCATCTGTTTACAACTTTTTTGCATCAAACAGACTTACATCTTCATTCATTAAGTGGGTGATTAAGTTCTCATCAAACAGATCAATTCCAAAGGTTTCTAAAATTACATTAAGGCAGTATGCTAAAACCCTATCAAAAAAGGGGACTCCTAAAACCTCTTTGTCGGATTTAACCTCAAATTCTATGAGCAAAGGGCTCGTTTACCTGTTTGCCGATGAGTTTACAAACTATAACGAGGCTGAGGTTGGGATAGCTTTTATAGAGCTGATGAATCATCTGGGATATACAGTTATAGTTCCTCGTCATAAGGAGAGTGGTAGGGCAGCTATGTCAAAGGGATTATTGAGACGAGCAAAGAAATTTGCAAATCAGAATGTATCAATGCTAAAAGATATAATTACAGAAGAGACCCCTTTAGTAGGTATTGAACCTTCTGCTATTCTTTCATTCAGAGATGAATATCCCGATCTTGTTGATTCAGATTTAAAGGAGGCGGCGTCTGCTTTGTCAAAAAAATCACTTCTTTACGACGAATTTATTATGAGGGAGGTAGAAAAGGGAAATATTACCCCACAAGATTTTACCAGAAATTTCGGAAAGATAATTTTGCACGGACACTGTCACCAAAAAGCAGTTGCATCTGTAGAGCCATCGGCGGCAATGCTGTCATTACCTGTAAATTATTCGGTAGAGACTCTCCCTACCGGATGTTGTGGTATGGCGGGAGCATTTGGGTATGAGAAGGAGCATTATCATGTTTCAATGGAGATAGGGGGGCAAAAACTCTTCCCAATGGTTAAGGCTGCGGATTCAAAGACAATAATATCTGCTCCCGGCACATCTTGCCGACAACAAATTTTTGACGGAACCGGTCGTATAGCCAAACATCCCATAGTGGTTCTTCGCGAAGCACTTAAGTAGATATCTGTACCGCTTTCGGGGAAATTTTTTAAAAAGATAAAGAGACTTTCTGAAGAACCTGCTTGTTCTCAAAAAGTCTCTTTTACAATATACTTAAGGTAACTTAGTTACTTGTAAGTGGATCAGAAATTTATTTTTTTGTACCGTAACCTGTTCCATTTAATGGTCTGACTGTGTTACCCTCAACTTTTTTGTTTCTGTTACCTGTACCATCTCCCGGGCCATATCCGCCTCCTCTTTTACCTTCGTATGCGGTTTTGTAGTTTACTCTGCGACCTGTTCCGTCATGAAGTCCCATCTGATCTCCTCTTCTTCCGCGACCTGAACCGTCACGTAACCCTTGTCTTGTACCTGTTCCATCCATAAGACCTTTGCCGTTACCTATTGTGCATGTTCCGTTTGCATGGTTATCACAGATACCATCTTTGTTTACATCAACAAAGCAACTCTTCTTTGCTTCATTTTTGCTTTGGGTATTTTTTGTACTCTGAGTGTTTTGAGCTGTAGCTAAACCTAGTGTCGCTGTGAGCATCAATGCTGTTAAAATTACTTTTGTTTTCATCTTTTTAATTTTTAAATTTTTATACTTATTGGTTTGTTTTATTTGCCTTTCGTATTTATTTTTGAACAGGCTTAATTATAATTATTTGTTTATCTGTAAAAGAGGGATGTATTAATTAAAAATTCTCTTTTTGTATGTTTTATGGCAAAGCTTGCGCTACAACGCCGTTTAAATAGCATTCATTATATTTTATGTCAATTCTGGTTAGTGTTTTGAAATAGCAGTTATCTCTGCTTTAATATCTGTTTTCAGAATAATCAGGGCTGTTAATTACCTGGACCTCTCCCTCCCGGTCTTCTTCCTCCGGCTCCTCTTCCTTCATAGCCCTGTGTACGACCGTCCGTTTCGTTAGTAACTCCATGAACTTCTGCAGCTCCTTCGTGACCTCTGCCTCCTCCCGGGCCTCTCATCTGCTGATAATCTCTGAACAATGGTTCGAAAATTGCCGTTAACTTTTCTCTTTGTTCCGGATTACATCGGTTTCTGATATTGAGGTAAAATCCGGCGGTTAGCTCTTTAAGTCTGGCATGCTTGAATCCGATACTGTCTGAATATGCTTTTATTCTGGATGAATCTGGTGTGTCACTATGTATCTGGTTGTATAACTCCGATTTATAGAAATTCATTTTATCCAGGATTTCATTTGCATTGTGACGAAACTTTCTGCTCTCTTCTCGAATAATATCCATTTGATCTGAAGATAGTGAGAGCTCTTGTCTGAGGTATCTGCCACTGATCGGAGAACTTTGCGGATCAATAACAATTGAATCATCTCTCTGAATGTTCCTGTTACCTATTACTATAGTTGCTATTGTAGTAATATTAAGTAGTGCCAGAACTATTACCGCAAATATTAACGCCTTGTATTTTGTCTCTTGTTTCATTGCTTTAAAACTTAAATTACTCATCTGCAGTATATATGCCAAGATTTTCTATTTGGCTGTCATTTACAGAAATGGCATTCTCGTAAACTCTGTTTTGGGTATAACTGCTTCCAAGTGAAACTCCAAGCAGTATTGCTAGTGCTACTCCTGCTGCAAGAGCAAAAGTCTGAAGAGCAAAAGAACTTCTTTTAGCCTTCACCGGATTGTTTGCCCTCTCCAGTCGGTTCATAATCTTTGATACCAGGAATGGATTTGGCTCTATACTTTTTTCATTCGTAATGAATGATTCTAGCATATTTTCTTCATTTATTTTTAAATTCTTTTCCATCCTTTTATAATTGTTTCTGGTAATAAGACAACGTGAATATTAAAATCCTACTATTTTTTTTTATTTGTCAATTTATATGATTGATAATCTGGTAGTCATTATTATCATCTTTTCTTTAAATCGTTATCTTTAAGCTTCTGTTTTAAGTAGTTTTTTGCTCTTAGCAAATGTTGCTCAACAGCCCCCTCTGATATCTGCATTACTTGGGCAATCTCTTTCTGTGACAGCTCTTTGTATTTTTGAAGAATAAATGCTGTCTGTTGCTTTTCCGGTAAGCTTTCTATTGCCTTTCTTACCTTCTTTGAGGTCTCATCTGTAATTGCCTGCTCCTCGGGATTTTTATCATCTCCGCTGTGATTAAAGATTTTTGATATGTTATCACCAAAAACCGTGAAGATATCTCTTCTCTTTTTTCTTGTAATTTCGTTAAGGCATGTGTTTACTGCAACCCTGTACAACCATGTCGAAAATTTCGAATCACCCTTAAATGTGTCAAGAGAGTTGTAAACCTTTATGAATATCTCCTGAACCATATCCTCGGCATCCTCTTTAGAGTGAAGATATCCCATAGAGAGATGGAATAGAGGAACAGTATACCTGTCTGCTAGTTCTCTGAAGGCTTCTCTATGGCCTCTCCTTATATCTTCAATAATTTTATAGTCTTCCCTGGGTATGTTCATCGGGCTTGTTTGTCCAAATTTACCACTATTTGACAAATGCATGAGCATTTTCCTACGTTCTCCATGCTAATTTAGTGCTAGGTATTGAATTACAATTACATACAAAAAAGACTTTGTGAAATTACATATGTAATTCGCAAAGTCTTTTTCATAATCAGTTTAATGCTGAATAAATGCACCAAACCGGCACGGAGACTTATTTTGCAGCTCCGAGCAGTACAGTATCTATTGCCTCTTTAAAGGAGTTTTTCGGAAGTGCTCCCATAGCCATTTGTGGAGAACCCTCCATTGGTACGAAAAGCAGTGAAGGGATGCTGCGTATTCCGAATGCTCCGGCTAGCTCTTGCTCCTGTTCTGTATTTACCTTGTAAACATAGATTTTTCCATCGTACTCTTTAGCAAGTTCTTCAAGAATCGGAGCAATCATTTTACATGGGCCGCACCAGTCTGCATAGAAATCTATTATTGCAGGTTTGTCACCCAGATATTTCCATTCATTTGGATTTGCCTCATAATTGGCAACTTTATTCAGGAATTCCTCTTTTGTAAGATGTATTGTCTTCATGATTATTAAATATTTCTGGTTTTGATATTATTAATTATATATTCTTATTTGTCTGTTGATATGCTATGATTTTAAGTTTGCTTTCGCCGATTTTACTTTTGCTGCTTATTCTATGTTTTGCACAGAAGTATCAAAAGCGAGGTTATTGGTTTCAGGCTTCTGGGCTATCAGAATAAACTGTTCATATTCCCTTTCATTCTTGGCAATTGTGTTATAAACATAAGTTTTTCTTACCTCCAGATCACTACCTTCTATCATGCCGGACAGGTGCGATATATTAAAACCTTTGTGCGCAACCTTCTCTCCCTGATGAAATGAACCATCCTCTTCTTTGAGGTCGCCGATTACAAGAAGACCTCCGGGTTTTAATATGGATGCTATATGATTTATAGTTTCATTCAGATTTTCTATATGATGCATTGCCATTAGTGAGAAAACAATGTCAATGTCTTGATTACGGTACTCAAAAACTTCTGAATTAATAACCTTAATATCAGACTTTGGCACTTTAAGTTGATCTTCAAATATTTTTGATTTTAATACCTCTGTCATTGCGGCAGATGTGTCCATCAATACAGCACTTTTAACCAGTGGTGCAATCTGTAATCCCACCAAACCTGTACCGCAACCAAAGTCAAGTACTTTAAGTTTGTTGGTGAAATTTATATTATTGTGCAGCTCATTCACAAACTTTTCGGCCATTTTTATTCTCATTGGTGTGTCCCATTCTTCTGCTTTGTGTGCAAATTCATCATCTTTCTGAAGTTGGGATTTGTAATTGTCTGCATTGGTTTTATTCAATACAATATAGCCATTTTCTTCGATTTTGCTGACAATCATTTCGAATGTAACCTCATTTGTGTGATCGATGGTAATCTGATTTTTGTAATTATCCACAAAGACTCCATAAACACCGTTTAATGAAGATAATTCCCGGTTTATGTGGTTATTGAATACACAACATTGAGCTTTTTCTACTTTTATTACCTGTCTCATTGAGGATTGTATATATTAATCGGTACTTTGTGTCAGAATTTAATATTGAAAATAACATTTATTTATCACTTCCGGTAGTTTTCTGTCTCCCTTTTCTGAATAGGCTGAAAATAAGCCCTCCCAGGACAATTCCGTATAGAGTGCTGTTGAGCGGATTTGATGTAATAGGACATGTTCCGCTGTTGCACCCTATAAAATACCAATACAGGTAACCACCAACAGCTCCTGTAATTCCTCCGGCTATTATCAGCCACTCTCGCTTTAATAAATTAGTAATCTTTTTCATAACATCTAATATACGGAAATAATTTCCATTGGAAATATTGCTGCAAAGATAAATATATTATCGGAATAAACAAATTTCCATTGGAAAATAATTATATTTGCCGTGTATTTATAAAAAAGCTGAACATTCTTCTTAACAGAATGTTTTGTTTATGTAAAAAACCTTAATATGTCTTATAATCTACTAAAAGGAAAAAGAGGGCTGATTTTTGGAGCCCTGAACGAGAGTTCAATTGCTTGGAAAACAGCAGAAAGAGTATTTGAAGAGGGTGGGAGATTTGTGTTGACCAATACTCCTGCTTCTATGAAGCTTGGAAGCGTAGATAAACTTGCCGAAAAATGCGAGACAATTGTAATTCCTGCAGATGCAACTGATGTTGCTGATTTGGAAAATCTGATAACAAAGGGAATGGAATTCCTTGGGGGAAAATTTGATTTTGTACTGCACTCTATTGGTATGTCTCCTAACGTAAGAAAAGGTCGTACTTATGACGATCTTAATTATCAATATCTCCATCAGACTCTGGATATTTCTGCAATCTCTTTTCACAAGGTCCTCCAGACTTGCCGTAAACTGGATGCAATTAACGACTGGGGATCTGTTGTCGCTCTTTCATATGTAGCTGCACAGAGAACTCTATATGGTTATAATGATATGGCTGATGCTAAGGCACTTCTTGAGTCGATTGCCAGAAGTTTCGGTTATATTTACGGTCGTGAAAAGAATATCAGAATCAATACTGTTTCTCAGTCTCCAACTATGACAACTGCAGGGGGTGGTATAATGGGCTTTGATAAACTTTATGATTTTGCAGAGAGAATGTCACCGCTTGGAAATGCCAATGCTGAGGAGTGTGCTGATTACATAATAACTCTCTTTTCTGACCTTACAAAAAAGGTTACAATGCAGAATCTTTTCCACGACGGAGGATATTCCAGCATGGGTATGAGCCTTGCAGCTATGAGTGTTTATCGTGAGGGACTTGAATATACTGACGTTAAAGACGATAAGAGTAAAAAGAAAAAGTAATAATAATGCCCTTTTTCAGATATGGTATCTATACCATATTTTGAGTTATTTAATATTAATTAAAGAGGTGATATTTAAAAAATCATCTCTTTTTTTAAATTTAAGCTACCTTTAGTAGGGTGTTAATGCAATTATGCGGTTATAATTTAAAACAGGGAAAATTGAGCAGAGAGGAGTTTCGAGACCTTTTCGAGAAGAGATTTGATTCAATCAGAGCTTTTATCTGGTACAGATGTTCAGATGAAGATCTGGCATCTGATATTGCTCAGGATGTTTTTACAAAAGTATGGGAAAAAGGGATGAATGTTCATCCCGACAAAGATAAGAATCTGCTTTATAAAATTGCCTCCGATATGCTGATTACCAGATTAAGACACAGGAGGGTGGAGTTGAATTTCAGAAACTCTGTTATGGCTGAAAAAGAGGATGTTACTCCGGAAGATAATGTTCAGTTTAACCAGATTGCAGATAGTTTTTCAAGGGCATTGGCAGCGATGAGTGAAGGACAAAGAGAGGTGTTTTTAATGAGTCGATTTGAGAGATTAAAGTATGATGAGATATCTCATAGACTGGGAATAGGAGTAAAAGCTGTAGAGAAGAGGATGAATGGGGCACTCAGGTTATTAAGAGAGAAAATCGGGAAAAATGGAAAATATTAAAATTCAGCCGAATTGGAAAAAATCCAAAGAACAGATATGGAGTGAACACTTTGATTCACTTACACAATCTGTTCATGTTAACAGGAAGAGATTCCGTTTTAATGTACTGTATGCTGCAGCTGCAATCCTGATAATTTTTCTTGTCTTACCAGGTTTGTATGTTAAAACTGTTACTGCAGAAAAAGGAGAAAGAAAAGATATGATTTTACCCGATGGGTCTGCAGTTACTTTGAATTCAGAAAGTGAACTTAGTTATAAACCAATGCTGTGGTTCATAAGCAGATCACTGAAATTATCCGGTGAAGCTCTTTTCGAAGTCAACAAAGGCAGGGAATTCAGGGTTATTACCGTTTCCGGAACAGTCACTGTTCTTGGAACATCGTTTAATGTATATTCCAGAGGAGATGATTTATCTGTAACTTGCTATACAGGAAAGGTGGCTGTGAGTACTGAAGACAAAAATGTTTTACTTGAAAAAAACAAAAGATTTGAATTTATATCCGGAGTATCATCAGAGTCTTATTCAGAAAGCTATGTAAAGCATAACAGCTGGATTGAAAACAGATTTCATTTTGAATCAGTGAACTTAAAAATGGTGTTCGAAGAGATTGAAAGGCAGTATAATATATTAATAACCCATAGTGATGACCTTGACCTGATATACTCAGGCAGCTTTGATAAGCCGGAGAAACCACAGGAGATTCTGGACATTGTTACCGCACCGTTCAATTTATCGGTCAGGGTAAATGGCAACGAATTCATAATTATTAAAGAGGATTGAAAAGGATAGTTGTAATACTCATATTATTATTTTCCATTAACAGAGTCTCTGCAGGTAATGAGATTACTGTTAATTTTAATTCTGTCGCCTTAAACACAGCTCTTCTTCAAGTAAGCTCCGAATGGAATTTGTCACTCTCTTTTAATGACAAAGAGCTGTCGGGATATACAATCACAATAAGCGGAAGTTTCAGATCGCCAGAGGATCTTCTAAGAAGGATGATTAATAATCTTCCTCTGGATTTTAAAAAAATTTCGGATGTATGGGTTATTACCTCTAAACAAAAAGTGATTTCAGAAGATTTTATTTCAGAACCCGGAGTTAAATCTGCTGTTTTTAGGGGTGTAATTATGGATGTGTCAAACGGAGAAAGGCTCTCTTACGCATTAATTACATATGGCCAGAAGCGGTTTTATTCAGATAGAAATGGTATTTTTTCTTTTTCAGTGCCATCTGAAACAGAAATATTAACTGAAAATGTTTCAGTGACATATCTGGGATACAATGCTGTTAATGTTTCTCTTGAGACTAATACTCTCAACCGGATATTTCTTTCTCCTGCTTCATATGATTTAGGCAAAGTAGTCGTAAGACACTATCTGACAGGACGCTTGCTGCAGTCAGGTGATATGCCTTCATCTGTAAGAATCAATCATTCTGTCTCTAAATATCTGCCAGGTAGCGGTGATAACTCTGTTTTTAATATGCTCAAGCTAATGCCTGGTGTACGAGCATCCGGAGAGCCGTCATTCCTTTCTGTCTGGGGTTCCGGTGAAGGCGAAAGTTTTGTAAAAATGGACGGGTACAGGTTATATGCAATGAATAACTTTAATGAGCATATAAGTTCTGTTAATCCATTTATGGTTAAAGAAATGAGGCTTATAAAAGGGGCCTATCCCTCAAATTTCGGTAGTGCTGTGGGCTCGGTTGCAGAGGTTATCGGTATAGACGGAAACACAGATAGAGCAACTTTTAAAGCAAATATCAATAACCTCACGGCAAATGTATTTGCATCTTTGCCGACTGGTCCACGATCTGTTGTGATGGGTTCTTTCAGGCAGACATATTATAATTTATACGATGTCAATAAATTAAATCCATTTGGTAAGAGTTCACGAAGTAATGGCAACAACTCGCCCAGAAATATTTTAATTACTCCTGATTATATGTTCAGAGATTTAAATATCAGATTCAGAGGTTCTTTTGGGCATGATAATTCTGTATCAGCGGCAGTCTATTGGGCAATGGATGATTTTAAATATAATTTTGAGTCAGGAGATCTTCTTTATAATGCAAATGAATCTAATGAGCAGAGAGCCCTTTCAGTCAATTTAAACACGAAAACCTTCATACCGGGACGGTCGGATATTTCAATAAGCTACTCTTCTAATGATATGATTTCAGATAATATAAGAAGAGTCCGCGGTCATAATATTGTATCTTATAAAACAGATAATATAATTGGAGAGACAGCCTTTGAACTCAACCATAATGCAGAGATTTTTAAGAGTAATTTTATTGATGCAGGTATCTCTGTAAAGTATATTTTTGACTCTTTCAGCGGAGATAATTCATCTGATTGGATCTATTCTGCATTTGCAAATGATAAAACTGTGTTTAATAACATAGAGACAAATATTGGATTCAGATATGATTATTATGCAGGCAAAGGCTATTTTCAGCCAAGAATATCGGCTTCTTTAAAAATTGGCTCATCAATTAAACTTAACGGAGCATACGGTAAATACACACAATTTTCAGGGAAGATCCCATATATCGACTTTGATGGCAATTTTTCATATTTGTGGAAATTATTCAATGGGATAACAATTCCAATAATAAAATCTAACCATTATACCGGGGGTATAAGCTACAGTAATAAAGGGTGGCTTTTCAATGCCGAGGTGTTCAGAAAAGTTAACAGCGGTACATTGAAGTTTTTCAAATCCGGAAACAATGTAAGAATTTTAGAATCAGATAATGTAATAAACGGTTTGGATCTTTTACTTAATAAGGAGTTCAGGGGGTCATGGATTTTTGTCTCTACAGAATTATCAAATGTCAGCGAGAGATTAAAGGATGCAGAGAATTCAACCGATGATTACAGTCCTATTGAAATTAAGTCGGGAACCCTTATAAATCTTAACCCTTTCTACATTTCGTTATCACATATTTATGGATTGGGCTATAAAAGTCAGTACGGCAGCATATCAAACCTGATAGATGTCAATACAAGATATTCCAGAACAGATATTGCCCTTTATTACAGGTTCTCAAAAAGAAGATTTGTGATGAATGCCGGAATTTCTATACTAAACCTGTTTAATAATACCAATTATAAATATATAGATGTTATTCCATCTGTTCAGGGAGGTCAGAGCGGATATTTAAATACATATTCAGAGGCTGTACCTTTTACTCCTCTTCTTTCGCTCGAAATTAATCTATAACCAGAGGTAGGGTTTTTTAGGCTTCATGCGGTTATTAAACAAAAGAGATTAATTAAATAATGTCGATATGAAAACTAAAAATTTAATGTTGTTAATAGCAGGAGGAGTAATGTTGTTAACAGTTTCATGCCAAAAGTCAGAAATTCCTTCAGATGAGCTTTCAGATTTGTATACAGAAGTTGTTACAGTTTCTGCAGAGGGGGCAACAGAGTTTATTACAAAAAGTGTAGTACCTGCATTTGAAGATACCGAGGAATTAACAGCCAATGAGATAGAATTTCTATTTGCCGTCAGAGAAGAGGAAAAGCTGGCACGTGATGTCTATTCAGAGTTTTATAAGATTTATGAATCTAAACCATTCTCAATTATTGGAAAAGCAGAGGAGAATCATATTGCTGCTGTTGAAAGGTTATTCTATTTCTACTCAATAGAATACCCAAAAGTCGGCGAACCGGGTGTTTTTGAAGACCAGGAGCGTCAGGATTATTACAACGAACTTATCGCAAAGGGTGATTCATTGCTAGGAGCATACAAGGCAGCAGCATATCTTGAGGAGAGAGATATTGCAGATTACAAAAAGGTATTAGAAGATATCACAAATCCTAATATTAAAATGGTTATCGAACATCTTTACAGAGGTTCTGTGAACCATTTTAAAGCAATGTTACGCCAGATTGACGCTATGGGAAGTAGTTATGAAAATGCATTTCTGACGCAGGAGGAGTATGACCAGATTATAAAAAGTAATTTCCTGAATGGTAAAAGATATCAGGTAAGAGGTTCTGAGAACAGAACAAATAATGGCAATGGTTACGGACTTGCAAAAGGAGCTGTGAACAGTAACGGGGTATGTACACAGGCTTCAAATGGAAAAGCTCCGGGGAATCAACAGCAGGCCGGAAAGATGGGCAAGGGTTACAGAGGAGGCAGATAATCGATTCGGACTCTGAATATATAAAACAAAAGAGAGCGTCTGTTTTCAGCCGCTCTCACTTGTTTAAAGTGGTCTGGCCACCATTATTCCATTTCCGTTTTTTGATCGGAGGGAGTAGTTCATCAATGTCTCTTTTTCTATAACCACTTTTTTCTCTGCAGATGAGGCATGAATAAATGTCAGCTTATCTCCCTGAAAATAGATAAAAGCTACATGTGAAATGTCAATTCCGGAATTGTTTGTTACAAAGCATACCATATCTCCGTTCTGAAATGAGTCTCTGTTCTTCTCAATTTTATTTGCAATAATTCTGAAATTTTCTCTTTTTGATGCCTCTGATTCTATTCTCCTGATCTTTTCAGTGAGTTCAGGCTTCCCTTTGAGTTGCTTGTACTTTTCATGATTGGTTGACATTACGTAGAGGTTTACTTTGTGCGACACTCCTCCGGCATCTCCGGTTATATTTTTTACTATCCCCTTTTTCTGATTTTCATAAAGCCAGTCTGTAGTGTAATGAAGTCTGTCGGAATAATCATTGATGATACCCTCTCTGTAACGGATAAATTGGAGGTTTTTTGTGAATTGTTCAAATGTTGGTTCTCCGTTTCTGAGTGTTCTTGATAGAGCCAGAACTGTCTCTACAAATGTTGTGCAGTCAAGTTCTCTAAGGTTTATTACTAGTTGCTCGGGCTCTTTTTCCAAAGTAAAGCCAACATATGGTGTACCCAGAAAAAAGAGTGCGCTTTTAGTAACTATTTCTCCCATCTTCAGATCAGAAACATCACCCATATATTGGACATATTTATCAAAAATCTCCTTATCCTTTATCTGGTCTTGATCTTTAACCTGAGCAAATGAAGAAAATGTTAAAATCAATAAAAATATAAGAGTTGCTAATTGCTTCATTTTACTGTGTTTTTAAAATTACTTTATTCAAAGATCATTTTTTTTTAATCACGAACCAAAAAATATTTTTAGGAACCATTTTTGCATAGTACTTTAGCCGTTCAGATTTACAATTTATTATTTCTGCCTTATGAAAGTTAAAAAGGAGTCACTGGGTTTCTTTGAGAATCCACAGCAAAACTCAAGAGAGTACATTCATCAGTATATTAAGCTGAGGCTCGAAGCCCTCGGCCTTGTTGATGAAGAGATTGGGAAGGACGATTCACAAGGTTTTCTGCATCTTGCAAAATCGTTGATTATTAATTACAGAGAGAGGGAGAGACAATTTAAAAATTATCTTTGCCCTGCAGATCAAAGAATTCAGAATTTTATCAGGAACTATTTTAAAGGAGTAGATGCTCCCGAAATTAATATTCCATCTTTTACATTTACTCTTGATTTTTATGGAATTGCTAGAGAATTATCAATTCCGGAAAAGAAAGAAGAGTTTTCGTCTGAGTATCTAAGTTCATACAGAGTTAAGCAGGGTATTCTTCATAATCCTCGCCACGACAGACGAACAACAAAAGGAGTGTTTCATATCGCCGAAGGCGGAATGCCGATTCCTGACGATAAGAAAGCTGTGCCAATGCTTACTGCCGCAAGACTTCTTAAAAAGGCAACAGAGATTGACGGTGATATATTTAACCTTCCGTTTACACAAGAGAATTCTAAACAGGCCAAAATATTTGTCTCTCTTTTACTAAGACCTTTAGTATGCCCAAAAGTTGATGGAATAAGTAATGAGAAGAGTCTTGAGGTGAGGTTTTTTGCACCGGGATCTTTAGTCTCAAATCTTGATTTTGTTGAATCTATTTTTGGGAATGCCGGTTCCCCATATCACATATCCAACGATGCGGCTTTGGATTTTGAGTCGTGGAGTGGCCACACCGGGTGTATAATACTCGCTCCTCAACTTAGTAAATTGACCAAAAAAGAGTTGGGATTGCCACATATTTCTGCAGCAACAGAGAGGCAAAAACGTGACGGAATGTGCTGGGAGAATGAGACAGAGCTATACAACGAAGGTCAGGCATTTAAACTGACTATGAGAACTGACGAAGGGGTAATTGTTACAGTAATTGCAGACAACTATTTTGGGTACTCAAAAAAGGAGATCAAGACATTTATTTCATATGCCGCCAATCTTCTCGGAAATGCAGAAGAGGAGCATGCGGGCGGAGCTCTCATATTTCCCTCTTATAATCAGGGAGAAGGGCAGATAACCAAACAGGAGCACTTTCCTAATTCTCTCGATAAGATAGCTTCAATTCTTCCTGATATTATTGATATGAAGCCAGAGGGATACGGAGTAGACAAAAACTATCCGAACATTTTCTACGTACCGGAGTTGAGCCGGTTTGACATAAAAACGCAAAGTGTAACCTGGACACGAAAGAAGCAGGAGATAAGCATTAAATTATTGCCCGGCAATATCTACATATTGCCAAACGGAAATAAATACAGAATGGAAAGGGCGGTAGCAACTCTTAATTATCGCCTTGTTGAAACAAATGCAGAGGGTTTGCTTGTTCACAAACCATGTACAGTTTCCGGAGGGGGTAAGTCTGAGATCTCAAAATCAATTGCTGATTCTATAATTTCAGGGTCATTCTTTATTAAAGATTTTGAATCTGATTTTAAAAAGGTAGAAGAGATAATCAACTTTAATTACTTCCATCGATTTAAAGTACTACCCGAAAAAGGTAAAACAGACAGCCGTTCTTTTCTTAGCAGTAAGAGGTCAATGGGATCTTCAATTAAATTGCTGACCCCTTCGCCTGAGTTTACAGATGAATACAATGCATGGCTAGAATCCATACCTCAGTATATTAAGGGTATTGCGTTTATTATCAAAAGATTTTACCGGGAAGAGTGGGGTAATGACTGGAAAAAATATTTCTCAGTTGATATACTAAACGGACAACCTGGTAATGAGCTCAAATACGCAAACCGTAAACTAGCTGCAAGGTATTTAAGAGTAGGATTTGATGATAAAGGAGCATGGCGTACTTTCAAACTGAGACAGGATTATGTTCATGCAGATAAAATTCAGATGGAGGATGATATAACAGTCTCTACAGTTGTCCCAACCTCATTGCTTTCCAACCTTAATCCTGTAGTTAACAACAAAAGTGTTAAAATAATAGAGAATTGTGAATTCAGATTCTTCCAAAGACCTGATGAAGCAGTTAACAGAGGTTTTGATAAAAAAGCCGAAATGGACCTCGCTTCGCCAAATACCTTTATATCAAATTTTGAACCCCTCACAGTAGATGATGCAAAGAGCATGTGCGAAGACGTTATCAATTTTGATCTCTTCACTTCTCCAATGGGTGATATGATTAAGGATGTGGCTGAAAAGGGTGATTCAAAATATTTTGTTTCATCTGCAAATCCGAGAATAGTGGAGGGTAAACCCACAAAGAATGTTCGTTATCTTCAGACCCGCGACGATCTTATTTATCCGGAATCCAAATATATTGCAGAGATAGGGATGAGAATATCACGTATTCTCCCGACAGATAAGCCACTTTATGTACCTGTTAATGCCGTTCTTCCGGGAAGAAGGAATAATCCGGCTGAAAAGGGTATAAGACCACTTTCGGTATATAATCCTATTCATTATCAGGAACTCCCTGAGTTATTTATGGATTTTATATGTTCTCTTACAGGAAAATCTCCTTCGACAACAGGTGCAGGATCGGAAGGTGCACTTACAAAAGCTCCATTCAATGCTTTATGGCCGATAATAGACCTTAATAATGCTCTTGTTTCATATATACTTACCGGTTACAACGGCTTCTCAACCCCTGCAGGGTACATCGGACAAAAGTACAGAATTGATCATGACCTTAGTCTGTTGATTCCTGAACTTTGGGCGAGACTTAACAATTCGGAAAGAGATCCTAAAAAGATGATAGAAAACAAATATCTGGAGAAGGTTGAGGACTTTGAATTTAACGGTAAGCAAATACCCGCCTCGATTCTAGGTTACAGAATTACCGAAAAATTTGTAAACGGATATTTTGGAAGGGTATTCGAAACTCCGAATGTTATTTTCCCGGATGATATGCTTAAGCCGGAGCTGCAATCTCTGGAACAATTTGCAGATGGTATTCTGAATATTGTTGAGGCTCAGCAAAAAGTTGCTGAAGCATACTTCAGAGATGGCAGTATAAACTCTGCCTGTCCTCCTCTAAGAGCCCTCCTTAACATAATGGCTTACGGCAATTATGAAGGTCTGACTCTTACTTCACCTGAAATCAGAGAGATGTTTACTTATGAATATCTTGTGGAATCTGACTGGTATAAAGCCAGAATACTGGCAAAACAACAATCGGATATTGCTTTGTATGCAGGACACATCAGATATGTTGAAAAGATAATCAGAGATGACCAGAACCTCACTCCTGAGATGTATGAGGATCTCCTTTCAAGATTAAATACTTTGAAGGGTAATTACGAATATATATGTTCTTATGATTATGTTAAGTATCTGAACGGAACATTAGGACGAGACCATATAAAGAGCAGGTGTTAACCGCTTTTTTATTATAAAAGGAGAGAGGCTTAGAAATTAAGCCTCTCTTTTAGTAATTTATAACCTGTATTGCTGGCGCGAAGTTTTATTCCGTCTTTCAGGTGAACAACGTAACTCTCCTTTCCAAAGAGTTCTGCCCGAAGTATATTGTCGGAATTTACTATGCATGAACGGTGTATTCTGATAAATGATCCGGGAAGATTCGCCTCAAAATACTTCATTGTCTGCTCTTTTATATATTTACCGTTATGAGTAAAGAGCATCACATAGTCTCCATAAGCCTGAATATAGTTAATATCCCCGGTCTTAATTATGTGAATTCTGGATCCCTCCTTCACAGAGATTTGTTTTAACTCCTCTGTAGGTTCAACATCAGTTTCTTCATCCCCATTGTTATTTTCAGTCCCATTATTTTTATTAAGTGATATATACCACTGAACTGATATAATCCATACTGATGTGCCTGTTAAAACCATTAAAGGGATCATATATGAAAACGGGAAATTGAGCGTAAAACTGTCAAAAAGTGCAAAGACGGTATATGATACTGTAATTGACAGGAGTGTCGCCAATATTGCCGCAACTGCCTTGGATGTGAAATTCCTGAAATATGAATTAATGTACCAGTAATAGTAAAGAGAAGTATATACAGGTACAAGATAGGAGACACTTATTACTAATCCGACAATCAAAGAGAGTTTTAGGTACATTACTAATGTAAACCAAAGAAGTACTATCACCGCAACTGATGATAGTACACCTGTGATTTTTCTTTCGAATGACTGTTTAAGCGGGTGTCTTTGCATTGAATCAGTTTTTTATCTCCAGACCTCCGAATGAAATATGGCCTCTTATGATAAGTTTTTTTGTTGTATCTGTAAATTCGATAGATTTATATCTTTTATCGTCTGTACCTCCAAAGAAATTCTGTGTTGTAAGTTTTACCAGCCAGTTGTCGGGTACATATATCTCAACGCCTCCAAACGAACAATCAAGATCAATATAAGTCTCAGATGATTCCAGTGTTGTGTGTCTTAAATCCAGGATTGTGCCTCCGAAACGATTTGAAATTCTTGCACCTTTAAATACAGGAGCCATCACAATCTGTCTTACCGATCCGAATGAAAT
Source organism: Bacteroidales bacterium (assembly GCA_036677745.1). Classification (GTDB taxonomy): domain Bacteria; phylum Bacteroidota; class Bacteroidia; order Bacteroidales; family UBA932; genus Bact-08. The sequence goes on along the minus strand of JAVBVW010000001.1, from coordinate 225,927 downwards.
ATCAGATGTTATAAAACCTTCGTCAGTTGTGTATTCAGTATTTCCATTGAACATATCTTTATCCGGCCAGCTTCTGCCACAACTTCTTCCTCTTAAAAGATTGACTATTATCACTAATCCGATAAATACAAAAATAAGCGGCCAATATGTGCCTACCCAGTTATGCCCCAGATTGGTAAGGTGAGGTATAAGAAAGAAAGACCCTACCCCTATAAGTACTATTCCACCTGTTGTCTGACGACGAACAATAGACAAACCAATTACAATGAGCAACATTTGCCATGATAAGAGAACCCTGTATATAGAATAATCTATAAATCCAAGGTTTCTGCCTATAAGAATTGCACCGACAGCAATAAAAATTGATGCTATCAGAATTGTGTTCCCTCTCTGTTTTGGGTTATGATCACCGTGATGTTTGATTTCCATAATTAAATAATTTTTTAAAATTAATACTTTTTTGATTGCAAAAGTATTGTCGTGTAATGCCGATATCAACCATTTCCCGACGAATGCCGGATAAAAATCTGTGAATTCCGTATAAAAAATGCCGGAATTATACAGAGCAGCTTCGGATATGGCTTAAGAGATGGGTAATAAAAAAATCCTGCATAATTTATGCAGGATTTTGCTGGATTTTTTCTGGCGGTATGGACGGGACTCGAACCCGCGACCCCCTGCGTGACAGGCAGGTATTCTAACCAGCTGAACTACCACACCAGTGTTCCCTTTTGGGACTGCAAATATAGATACTATTTTAATATTTGCAAAATTATTGTTGCATATTTTTAAAGAAAGAGAAGTGAACATTTCCGTATTTTTTCTCTTTTACAAAACTTGGGTGCTTTGAGAAGTTGAAAGCTGCAGGATGTTCAAAAATAATCACTCCGTCATCTTTTAGAACAGATGCGTTTAAGACCTTATCCGGTATAGCTGCAAGGTTGTCCAGATCATAGGGCGGGTCAGCAAAGACAATATCGAATTTTATTCGGCAAATTGTAAGGAAATCAAAAACATTGTTCCTGACTACATGCAATCCGGAAATGTTTAATGAAGCAGCAGCACTTTTAATAAAATTTGCATGGGCAATGTTCATTTCAACAGCTGTAATTGATGAGCAACCTCTTGATGCAAACTCCAGACTGATACTTCCAGTCCCGGAAAAGAGATCGAGGACAGCTATCTCAGTAAAATCATAATTATTTGCCAATGTATTAAAAAGGCCCTCTTTTGCAAAGTCAGTAGTTGGTCTTGCTGCAAAATTTTTTGGCGGGTTGATACGTCTGCCTCTTAACTCTCCTCCGGAGATTCTCATAATATTTTATAGTTCAAACATCATTGATGAATACTTCATCTCTGCAAACTGATCAGGAAGAGGTATAGAGGGATTCCTGAAGTATTTAATTGCAGGGAAGTATCTTGCTATATCAAAAATTTCCAGATCTTTAATATTACCTGCTGTATATACGGTTGTCAACTCAGGATTGAATTGAGTCTCTTTAAGAGCAAGTAATAAGAAATAGAGTGCAGAATTAAAATGAATGGCAGGGAAAGTATTGCAGAATATGATTCTGTTTCCCTCAGATGCAACAATGTTAACAAATCCCTTTATGTAATGGAAAAGGATTTTATTATGCCCTTCGAAATATGGGAGATACTGAATAAATGGATAGATTGAAGGGTAAATGTGAAAGTCGGGCTGATACTCCTTGATAACATTCATAAAAGTGCTGTTTACCGCAAAAAGTATCTTCATATCTTCTCTTGTTACATCAGCAATATTTATTTCATCAAGTTCGTCAAGTCTGTGAAGTGCGGATAGCTCTTTAAGCTCCTCACCCTTTATATGGAGACGTGTGGGTAGAAGTGAATATTTTTCTGTTCCGTAAATAATCTCAACTCGTCTGAATTTACTTCCAAGTATAGGGGTACTCTTTATCAGTTCGGAACATTTTTTTGCAAACAGAGACATATCGTCCCTGTCCATGGTAAAATCAGATGCATACACATAGAGTGGTTTATGCATCTTATCATCTACAATCGAAAAAGAAAATCCATTCAAGTCAGCTTGAATGGATAGTCTTGATTCCGTTGTCTTTCCCAGCTGAAGCTGACTGTTGACAATTACAGGCATATTTTGTTATTCCCAGTTTCCGGCATTATTGTTCGGAGCATCTATACTACCTACTTTCAAACCTTCGTAGCGACCCTGAATTTCACGGTCTGCTTTAAGATTTACTATAAGTTGTCTTTCCAGACCTGCAAGAAGAAGATCATAAGGAGCTGCAGCTTCAAAAAGCGGAACATCCACTCCTGAAACTTTTGCAATTACAGCCTGCATAACCATTTTCTTACCACCGCTGAAAGGAATGTATGCAATTGAATCTACAACAAATCCCGGCCTCTTTAAAAGAGTGTCTTTTACAGCAACAGGAATACTGTCACGGTAAACTCTTTTCTGAGCCACAGCCACCGAGTCGTCAAAAGATCCGATTTGTCTGATGATAGTGATTGTCCCATTATTATAGAAATCAATCAGTGAATCCATGTTAGAGGTAAATTTATTGTACTTTGATTTAAAAGCAACCTGCAGTGTTCGAATGTCTTTAAGCCTTTCGATGCAGACACTCTCTCTGATTTTTCTCTGTTTTTCAAATTCAACGGGCTGCTGTACACTTTTATAAATCAAAAAGCCTAATACTATTATTATTGCAGGCAGTACAACTAAAATTAAGATCTTTTTCATTTGTTATATTAAAATTTATATTAATCTCATCATCTGAAAACGGGGTCTGGTACTAAATAAGTTCCACAAAAGTAAAATAAATATTTAGACCCCGCAATATATTTTTCTAAATTTGTCCCAATTATTTTAATATGAGGCAACACATAGTTATAAAAGAGGCAGGGCAGCTGTTAAGCAGAGTTATGAACTCTTCAAACATACTGCTTATCAGCCATTCAAACCCGGACGGTGATGCTGTTGGGTCGCTGACCGGATTCAGAAATTTCCTTAAAACAAAAGGGATTAGTTCCAGCATTATTGTACCAAATATCTATCCTGAATATCTTTCATTTCTGGATGAAGAGAGAAATATGGTGATATTCGACAAGGACAAAGATATTGCCATTAACCTTGCAGATAGTGCAGACCTGATTATAGCTCTTGACTTTAATCAGCTCTCACGCGTAGACGAGCTTGAAAAGCATGTACTCGATTCTTCGGCATATAAAGTTCTTATCGATCATCATCCGATGCCCGATACAGAGCCGTTTGATATTGTTATCTCCAATACAGATGTCTCCTCAACGGCAGAACTTCTTTTCTGGCTGATAATTTCAATGGAAAATGATGGTGATACTGAGATAGCAATTGCCCCTGATGTTGCCCGTTCTCTCTATGTTGGTATGATGACAGATACAAATAATTTTTCAAATTCAGTAAATTCAGGAACATTTGTGATGGCCTCAAAACTTATGGAGGCAGGTATTGATAAAGATATGCTACAACATCTTGTTTTCGGCGGATTTTCTGAGTCAAGAATGAGATTGCTTGGTCATATGCTGCTAAATAAAATGGTAATTATCAGTAAATTTGGTGCCGGCTATATAACTCTTTCACTACAAGAGCAGAATCAGTACAATTTTTCTGAGGGAGATTCCGAAGGTTTTGTCAATTTACCACTGAATATAAAGGGAGTAAATATCTCTGCGCTGTTTACAGAGAAGGAGGATCATATTAGGGTATCCCTGAGATCTACTAACGATTTTTCAGTAAATCGTCTTTCAAGAATGTACTTTAACGGAGGAGGCCATGAAAGAGCAGCTGGGGGTAAGTTATATATTCCTTTCAGTGAAGTGTCTGAATATTTTGAAAAAGCTCTTGAGTCGGGTTTTAACGATTGCATATAATGTTTATGAAAGTGGAACGATATTTGGTACGATTTGTATCAGTAATTATTTTTTTGTCTCTTTTCTCCTGCTCAAAGGATGACAGAGAAAACACAATGATACAGCAGGAGACTTCAATAGAGGCTTATGCACTGACCTATGATGAAGATAAGGTTGTTGCATATGATAAGGTATGGAGGATTGTTCTGAATGAAGGAGCCGGATCCCTGGAGGCACAGAGGGGTGATTCTGTTATATTTGACTATGCAGGATATATATTTAGTTCGGGAAAAGGTGCCCTGTTCGGAACCAGCAAAAGAGATATTGCTACAGAGGCAGGACTTAATCAGGATGTGAATCTTTTCGGTAAGAAAAGGGTTAAACTGGGTGAAGGTTCGCTGATAGCAGGTCTGGACAAGGGATTGGCAGGAGTGAAAGCTGGCGAAAAATGCTATGTAATATTCTCCGCAAGGTACGGATTCGGCCCTGTACAGATAGGCCTGGTTCCTAAAATGTCGCCTTTAATCTACGAGGTTTGGGTGGCAGATGTTAAAAAGAATTAAATTTTTCTAACTTTGTACGATTTTTGTAATAACCAACCGGAAACATAATACCGAATGAATACCAAAAGAATACTCTCAAACTCACTTTCAGCCTTTGCTGCTATTATTACCTTAATGTCCTGTGCAAAGGAGGTCGCAGAGAGTGCCGATTCCATTGAAAAAAAGGTTCTGGATGCTCACATTAAGGTTGTTTACAAGGATACAATAACACCTTTATCAACGGGAGTATATGTAATAAACAATAAAAAAGGGACGGGAAAGGAGATTAAAGAGGGGAGCTCTTTTTTTGTAAGATACTCAACTCTGGATCTTAAAAATAATTACATTACAACCAGCAGAGATGATATTGCAAAGCAGGTTGGAGGATTCTCCTATGCAAATTATTATGGTCCGGTATTGTTTGAGATGAGCAATTATACCCTTATCAGAGGTCTCGAAGAGGCTTTTGCAACACTCAGGGAGGGTAGTGTGGCCAGAATTATCTTGCCCTCTTGGGCGTCAGATTTCGGATATCAGAACAGTGACCGTTATCACGCAACCACAACAGTATACGATGTTGAGATTGTTAAGGTTATTGATGATTATCCACAATATGAACTCGATACCTTGCAAAGATACAGTAACAGATATTACGAAGGTATTGACTCATTATACGGAGGGTTCTACTTCTATTCACTTGCAGAGGGCACCGGAGATTCACTTAAAGCCGGGACAAGTGTTAAGTGCAATTATGTGGGTAAATTATTAAACGGATTTGTATTTGACACGAATATTGAAGATACTGCCAGAAAGTACAGAATATATGCATCTGATAATACCAGCAAGTATAATCCTCTCTCTTTTGAGTTGCATGAAGTAGGTCAGGGTGGCACAAATTCGTCGGGTTCTGTGGTTGATGGATTTGCACAGGCTCTCCTGCTTATGAAAAAGGGGGGTAAGGCAGTCACATTTTTCTCATCAGAATGGGGATACGGTGATGCAGCACAGAGTACAGGAAAGAGACAACAGATGGTATTCTATATAGAGGTGCTGCCTGAATAACTCTTTATAAATATAAAAAATAAGAGCTCTCCGATTTCTGGAGAGCTCTTATTTTTTCAGCTTACCGTATTTTATTTTGGTATTATCCTTTGAAATGATAATGAGGGCCAAACCTCTCAAAAGCAGCTTTGTCCAGCGCCTCTCTGTGATCCGGATGGGCAACACTGATAACAAGTCTGGCTCTCTCCTGAAGTGATTTCCCGTACAGGTTCACTGCTCCGTGTTCGGTAACAAACCAATGGATATGGTTTCTTGTAGTTACCACACCTGCTCCCGGATTTAAAACAGGAGCAATTTTGCTCACACCCTTATTGGTTACAGATGGCATTGCTATAATTGCCTTACCTCCCTGAGACATAGATGCACCATAAATAAAATCAACCTGACCTCCGACACCTGAGTAAAAGGTAGTACCAAGCGAGTCGGCACATACCTGACCGGTTATATCTACTTGCAATGCTGAATTTATTGCGGTTACTTTAGGATTTTTGGCTATGATAAATGGATCATTTGTATAGCCTACATCCTGCATAAGCACCATTGGGTTATCATCAATAAAATCGTACACTTTTTGCGATCCCATTAGGAAGGTAGCAACCATTTTACCCTTGTCTATCGCTTTGTTTGCACCATTTATCACCCCCTTATCTACAAGTGGTAAAACTCCGTCTGCAAACATTTCGGTGTGAATGCCAAGATTTTTATGCCCTCCCAGTTGAGCCAGTACAGCATTTGGTATAGCACCGATTCCCATCTGAAGAGTGGCACCGTCTTCAATCAGAGATGCACAATTTTTACCTATGGCAGTCTCAATTGCATCCGGTTCTGCAAAATGAGCCGGGTGCAAAGGAGTATTGTCCTCTACGAAATAGTCTATCATGCTCAGGGGAATCATTGCATCACCCCATGCACGAGGAACATTGCAGTTCATTACAGCTATTACATACTCTGCATTCTCAATTGCTGCCAGTGTGGCATCAACCGATGTTCCAAGAGACACAAATCCATGTTTGTCGGGAGTAGAAACCTGAATCATTGCGACATTGCACGGTAAAACTCCTGAGCGGTAAAGTTTCTGGGTTTCACTAAGAAAGATAGGAATGTAATCGGCATAACCAGCCTGAACACTCTTCCTTACGTTACCTCCTACAAAAAAGGCCTGGTGGAAAAATACACCCTCGAACCTCTGCTCTGCATAAGGAGCATCTCCCTCTGTATGGAGGTGGTGAATTCTTACATCTTTGAATTCAGCCCTCTCGCCTCTGCGTATAAGTGCATCTATCAGAATTTTGGGAGCACTTGCCACACTGCTCAGATGAATATGGTCACCTGATTTTACCACTTTGACTGCCTCGTCGGCACTGACGAAATTTAGACTTGTGTGCATATTAAATACTTGAAATTAAATTATTTAGAAGCTAATTTGCGTTCTTTAAACTAAGCCGCAAATGTATTAAAATTTTCTATCTTTGCATAATATTTACATCTATCGGATGACCATAGTTACAATTACAAGCGACTGGAAAAACGGCGATTATTATCTGGGTGCCATTAAAGGTGCTCTTATTTCTCTTGGTTCCGATGTTTGTGTGGTCGATATTACAAATTCTATTCCGAGCTTTGATGTTTTGCAGGAAATCTTTGTCTTAAAGAGTACATATTATCATTTTCCTGACTCCTCTGTTCATCTTATGGGTGTTATGAGTGAACCAAAGCCGGGTGCTCCAATGGTTATTTTGTCGGGAGGAGGGCACTATTTTGTGGGAGTAAATGATGGACGATTCTCGCTGTTGTTCGATGCGGCCCCACCGATATGCTTTGAAATACTCAAAGGAAGAGAGGTTTCCGGTGCATTCTCTGCAGTTGAGCTCTTCAAAGAGGCAGTAGATATAATAATTACCAATACTTTTGAGAAGAGGACAGTTATTTGTGATACAGTAAAAGAGACAATAACCGGAGTGGTAAGTACAAATGACAGCATAACCGGGAGAGTACTCTATTGTGATTCTTTTGGAAATGCCGTTACAAACATTGGTAAAAAACTTTTTGACACAATCAGGAAAGGAAGGAGTTTTACAATTTATGTTCAAGGTCCCTATATGAAAATAGGGAAAATCTCAAGAGGCTATTATGACAGCCGTCCGGGAGAGATTATTGCTCTCTTTAATTCTCTTGGATTTCTTGAGATAGCTATGAATCAGGGAGATATTACCAAGCTGGAAAATCTGACACCGGCTTCAGAGGTGAGAATCAAATTCAGTTAAACAGAGCACAAAGGATATACTAATATACAAGAGTTTACAACAGATTAAATATGAACAGAGAAAAGGCTATTGAAAGTTTTGGAAAACTTCTGGATATAATGGACAGACTCAGATCTGAATGCCCATGGGATAAGGAACAGACAATGGAATCGCTAAGGCCTCTAACAATTGAGGAGACTTATGAGCTTAGTGATGCCATATTAAGTAAAGACAACATGAACATCAGTAAAGAGCTGGGAGATCTCTTATTACACATTGTTTTTTATGCAAAGATTGGGTCTGAAGGGGGATCTTTTGATGTTGAAAATGTTATTGAAGGGCTATGTGAAAAGTTGATATACAGACATCCTCATGTTTTTTCAGAGACTGAGGTTTCAGGAACAAGAGATGTTATCCAAAACTGGGAGAGTCTCAAAAGCAAAGAAAAAAACGGGAATAAAAGTCTGCTATCCGGGGTTCCGGCATCTCTTCCGGCACTGATAAAGGCGTACAGAATTCAGGATAAGGCCCGGGCTGTAGGTTTTGACTGGCAGGAGAGGTCTCAGGTTTGGGATAAGGTTCGTGAAGAGATTGGTGAGTTCGAAAAGGAGGCAGAGATGGCAAATATTACAGGAGCAGAGGGCGGAAACGGTGGCAGAGTAGAAGAGGAGTTTGGAGATCTTATGTTCTCGCTTGTCAATGCAGCAAGATTGTACAATATAAATCCCGATACAGCACTTGAGATGACAAATAATAAGTTCATAAAGAGATTTAATTATCTTGAAAAGGTGTCAAAAGAGAGGGGTTTAACTTTAAAGAACATCTCCCTGGAGCAGATGGATGAAATTTGGGAGGAGGCTAAAAAGTTTGATAAAAATGGTTAATATAAATGACTTTGAGCCGGCATCATGGCAGGAGAGAAGTGAACTGCTTTTAGGAAAAGATAAACTTAAGATACTTCATGAATCCACAGTAGCCATAATTGGTCTGGGAGGTGTCGGAGCCTATGCTGCAGAGATGGTTGCAAGGGCGGGAGTTGGAAAAATGGTAATTCTTGACTCTGATATAGTTGCTCCGTCAAACAAGAACAGACAACTTCTTGCTTTAGAAACAACTATGGGTAAATCAAAAGTGTCACTTATGAAGGAGAGACTCCTTGATATTAATCCGCATCTGGTAATATACTCTATTGAGGAGTATCTTACTGAGGAGAATGCAGAGCTCCTTCTTGCGCCTTTTTCGTTTAATTATATTATTGATGCAATCGATACATTATCTCCGAAAATAGCGCTAATCAAATATGCATTTAAATCAGGTATACCCCTGGTGAGTTCAATGGGAGCAGGAGCTAAAACTGATGCCACTAAAATAAGAATCAAGGATATATCCAAATCCTACAATTGTCCGCTTGCCTATATATTGCGCAAACGGCTGAGGAAGGAGGGGATTTCCCGTGGCTTTAAGGTTGTCTTTTCTGAGGAGTTACCGGATACTGATGCTATTGTTCCGGTAGAAGAGCAAAATAAGAAATCCAGAGTTGGTACAATATCGTATCTTCCTGCAGTTTTCGGATGCATTGCTGCTCAGGCGGCACTAACATCTTTGCTGGAAATGGGCAATGCTGATGCTTCCCTCTGATTGAATTTTTTGTATATTTGTAATGGATATCAAACCTAAACTTAATTCTGATGCAATTCACCATAAAAGAGATAAACTCTCCTAAAGAGATAAAAGCATTTGTCAAATTTCCCCACAGTTTATATAAATCCAGTAAATACTATGTACCTGTCCTAGACTCTGACGAAATCAGAGTTCTGACAGATAGTCCTTCACTCGAATACTGTAAGATAAGGCTTTGGCTCGCATATGCTTCTGATGGAGAGATAGTAGGCAGAATAGCCGGAATATACAACCCTCGTTCAAACGAGTTTCATAACCAAAAGAGAGTCAGGTTTGGCTGGTTTGACCACATCGACAGCAAAGTGGTTGCCGGTGCATTGTTAGAGTGTGTGGAGGAGTGGGGAAGAGAGCTTGGTATGGAACAGATACATGGCCCGCTGGGTTTTAATACATGGAACAGACAGGGGACTTTAACAGAAGGATTTGAAAAAGTGCCGCCTGTAAACTGTCTTTATAACTACCCATACTATCCTGTTATTCTCGAGGAGCTTGGATTCGAAAAGCAGGTTGAATGGATTCAGATTAAGCTCAAAGCTGACGTAGGTGTACCTGATAAAATAAAGCGTATTAATCAGATGCTTCTTGATAAATACAAACTAAGAATACTCGACCTTAAAGAGATGAAGAGTAATCCGAAGTATCTGCAGAATTTTTTTAAAAGCTACAATGAAAGCTTTAGAGAAATTGATAATTTCATTCCTTTATCGCAAAGTGAAATTGACAGAATAGCAAAGGATTACATTCCAAAACTCAGAAAGGAACTAACATGTATTATTGTAGATCAGCAAGATAATATTGCAGCTTTCGGGATTTGCTTCCCCAATCTTTCAAAATCTTTTCAAAAGGCCAAAGGAAGACTTTTCCCTTTTGGATTATTCCATATTCTTCGTGAATTCAGGAGATATGACACTATTGATCTGATGATACTTGGAGCCGCCCCGGAATGGCAAAATAAAGGTATATCATCTATATATCATACTTTTATTGCCACTAATCTGGAAAGAGGCTCAATTAAATATGCTATAACAAACCCTCAGGCTGAGGACAACTCTGCGTATAAAGTATGGGACAGATATGGATATGAACCGTATATGAGAAGAAAATGTTTTATAAAAGATATTGAATATGTTGCTCAGTGAGATTTGTACAATTGTTAACGGAAGTGTTGTTTCCGGTGAAAAAAGGCTCAGCCAGAGTGTTGAATATGCCTTTGCTTCAGATCTTATGAGTGACGTGCTCACTCTCAAACTTGACCATTTTATTCTGATAACGGGTCTTGCCAACATTCAGTCAGTGAGAACTGCTGAGATGTCCGATGCACCCTATCTGGTTATTTGCAGAGGCAAAGAGGTAAGTGAAGAGATGTTGTCTCTGGCCAGAGAGAATAATATACTGATTATAAAAAGCCCGTACTCAATGTTCAGATGTGCCGGTCTTCTTTATAGTGCAGGTTTAAAACCGGTTTATTAGGATGCATTTAGAATATAAGGTAGAGGGAGGAGATTTTACACAGGCAGGATTCGCCTCATCTCAGATTAAGAAAACACTTAAGCAACTGGGAGCAGACCCGGCAGTAATTAAAAGGGTGGTTGTTGCACTTTACGAAGCTGAAGTTAATATTGTTGCCCATGCGTACAGAGGTGTTATTTTTGCAGATATCAACCCTTCCGGAATAGTTCTTAAACTTGTTGATGAGGGGCCCGGAATTCCTGATGTAAAGATGGCAATGACCAAGGGTTTTTCAACGGCCTCTCCTCAGGTGAGAGAGATGGGTTTTGGTGCTGGTATGGGGCTCCCTAATATCAGTGAAAATGCAGATGATTTATCTATTGAAACTGAGGTCGGAAAAGGTACCACTCTTACAATAAAAATAAATTTTTAACAGATTTAATTTGAATATCAGACACTCAACATACCACAGAGCACTGGAGATAACAGAAAATATCTGTATCGGGTGTTCTCATTGTATAAAAGTGTGCCCAACAGAAGCCCTTAGAGTGTCAGGGGGAAAAGCTGGTATTCATGCAGATTGGTGCATCGATTGCGGTGAGTGTTACAGGGTTTGTCCTACTCGTGCAATTCGTGTAATGGACGACGACTTTAACAAGATTTTCGATTATAAACACAGAATTCTGCTCGTTCCATCAGTCTTCTTCGCGCAGTTCAGTGATAATGTGCCCAGAGAAACTATATATAATATTATCGGGGAACTTGGCTTTACAGAGGTCTGTGCTGTCGAACAGAGTGTTGATACTCTTATTGACGAGATTAATGAATATGTCAGAACAGAGGAAAAACCGGTTATATCCTCATTTTGCCCGGCAGTAATAAGACTTATACAGGTAAGGTTTCCCTCTTTGGTGGATCATATAATGAAACTACTTCCACCTATTGAAATTACAGCCCAGTTTTACAAAAAGAGGTTTGAAAGAGAGGGAATCTCAGATAAGGACTACGGAATATTTTATCTTACACCATGTATCGGAAAGATTGCAGCAGTTAAATCTCCCGTCGGAGGCTACACTTCTCCTATTAACGGGGTAATTAATATGGATTTCTTCTATAATAAAGTCTACCTTGCTTATAAACAGAAAATGCCAATAACCAAGCAGATAAAGATTAACAGCGAACTCTCGTCAAAGGGTGTTCTTTTTCCTACAACAGGCGGAGAGTCTGCTCATATACAAGGCAAGACACTGGCAATTGACGGAATGAAAAATGTTGTTGACTTTCTGGAAATGTTAGAAAATGAGGAGATTAAAAATGTTGATTTCCTTGAGATCAGAGCTTGTGATGAATCCTGTTCGGGGGGCATACTCTCACACAGGAACAGGTTTTTAACAGCCGACAGCCTAAGGAATTATTCAAAAAAGATACCTAATACTCACCAATTAATAGATGATTATAAGCTCTATTGTTCTGCGGTGGTCCATATGGATAAAATTGAACCCAGATCAATGGTTAAGTATGACAGGAATATTGAGATTGCCATTAAAAAAATGGAGAATGCCCGGGAGCTTAAGCAACTTTTTCCCGGTATAGATTGCGGGGCATGTGGTGCACCCAGTTGTGAGGCACTTGCCGAAGATGTCGTCCGGGGGCAGGCAGATATTAATGCCTGTATATTTCTAAGGACAATATTTGAAAAGAGAGGCGAGATTTCAATAAAAGAGGCGATTCGTATTATGGAGGATATCTGGGGAAAGGAGCGATTTGATAAGCATGAATAAATTATAAAAAATGACACTTAAAGAGATTAAAGAGAGGTTTAACCTGAGGGTTTATGCCTGTGAGAATGAGCTGAAAAAAGAGGTTAAAGGAGGATATGCGTCGGATCTGCTCTCCGATGTTATGGGACATGCATCAGAAGGTGAGTTATGGATTACTCTTCAGACTCATAAGAATGTAATAGGAGTTGCATCTCTGAAAGATCTTTCAGGAATTGTGCTTGTAAAGGGATTTACACCTGATAAAGAGACTGTAGATCTTGCCATAAGTGAAAATATTCCGTTGCTTGGTACAGATTCAGAGGCATTTGAATTCTGCGGAATGCTATATAACGCTATTAAATAGAGGCGATCCGCCTATGTAAATTGTGAAAGCAGACCTTCACATTCACACATTGCTTTCACCTTGTGGCGATATAGAAATGACTCCTTCAAATATTGTCAACAAGGCGCTTGAAACGGGTTTGGATATAATCGGAATTACCGATCATAATTCAACACTCCAGTGCAGGGAGGTTTTGAGGATAGCTTCATCCAAGGGACTCTTTGTCTTATGCGGAGCAGAGATCACCACCAAAGAGGAGGTTCATGTTCTGGCGTTTGTAGAGGGAGAGGATAAATTAAATGATCTACAAAAATACCTTGCCGATAATCTTCCTGTAATCCCAAATAATCCGGATATATTTGGCTATCAACTTGTTGTAAACGAAGATGAAGAGGTTTTATATCAAGAAGATAACCTGCTTATTGGTGCGATAGACAGAACTATAGAAGAGGTAGAAAAATTTATCCGTTCATTAAATGGCATTTTTATCCCTGCCCATTTTGACAAGAGACAGAATTCTGTTATGAGTCAGCTTGGATTTCTTCCTCCCGATCTCAGACCCGACGCAATTGAGCTCTCTCCGAATACAGATACAGACCAGTTCAAAACCAAAAACAGATATCTGGCAGGGTACAGTTTTACTCACTCGTCAGATGCTCATTATCTGCATGATATTGGAAGAGTGTTTACAGAATTGCCCATAGAATGCCTGACATTTGATGCTGTAAAAAATGGTCTTAAAATGTTGTAAATAATGAATGACTTATCCTTACATATTATTGACATAATACAAAATTCAATATCTGCGGGTGCCACTCTGATTAATGTGACTGTTGATGAAAATATTTATAAAAACAGTCTCACTATTTGCATAGATGATAATGGAAAAGGGATGACCAAAGATCAGATCTCACGTCTGGATGACCCTTTCTTTACATCCAGAACAACAAGACGGGTTGGTATGGGGATTCCCCTTTTCAGACAATCAGCTCAGCAAAGTGGTGGGGATCTTGTCGTGGAATCAGAACCTGGGAAAGGGACAGTTGTTACAGCAAAATTCATAAATGACCATCTTGACAGACCTCCCCTGGGAGATATTGCCAACACAATGATTCTGATGGTCTCTTCTAATCCCCAAATTGATTTTCTGTTTAAATATTTATTTAATGACCAACTGTATATCTTTGATACCGTAGAGGTCAAGGAGGTTCTTGAAGGATTGCCGCTAAATGATCCCGCAGTTATTAGAATGCTTACTGAGATGATTAGCGAGAATATCAGAGATTTGAAAACTCAATCTGATTAATCATGAAAACAATAAAGAAAATAGTCTTCCTTACCGGAGCAGGCGTAAGCGCCGACAGCGGTCTGGAGACTTTTCGTGCATCTGATGGTCTCTGGGCTAAATACAAAATAGAGGATGTATGCACACCAGAGGCTCTCAACAGAAATCCCGGACTTGTTCTTGATTTCTACAATGCTAGAAGAAGACAGCTGAAAAATGTAGAGCCGAATGAAGGTCATTTTGCTATAGCTCAGTTAGAACAATATTTTGATGTAGAGATAATTACGCAGAATGTGGATAATCTTCACGAGAGAGCTGGTTCGGCAAGAATTTTGCATATTCACGGCGAATTGACCAAGTGCAGAAGTATGAAAGATAGTTCATATATTTGCAGCGTCGAGGGTGATTTAGATGTTGGGGATTTGTGTCCGTCGGGAGGTCAGTTGAGGCCACATATTGTTTTCTTTGGAGAGGAGGTCCCCCTGATGGATAGAGCAATTGAAATAGTCTCTATGGCAGACATCGTTGTGGTTGCCGGAACATCACTTGCGGTTTATCCTGCGGCAGGGCTGTTAAGTTATGCCCCTAAAGGGGCAAAAATATATGTAATTGATCCCGAATATGTTGATATTGGAGATAAAAAGGTGAAATATATCAGAAAAAGATTTTCAATTGGAATGCCGCAACTAGCTCAGGAATTGATTGATAGCGAGGCATAGAAAAATTGTGGTTTCAATTGTTAACTTTTTGATTGAATTTTTTTGTTATTACCCCTTTTATTAATACTTTTACGGCCCAAACCAGGATTTATAACCAATTCAAAATACTAGTATGAATAAGATCAAATCCCTTGACGATTTGCGAAAGATGAAGCAAAGTCTGGAACACGGAATGACAATCCGTGAGAATAGCAATTCGCCGGAGTCTCTTGTTCAAATCCGTGTTGCTATGGCTACATGCGGAATAGCTGCAGGTGCCAGAACGGTGATGAACACTCTCATTGAGAAGTTGGAGAAGGAAAAGATTCCCGCTGTGGTAACACAGGGCGGGTGTATGGGTTACTGCTATGCAGAACCTACTATCGAGGTAAAAGTACCCGGCAAAGATCCGGTTGTCTTCGGTAAGGTGGATTCGGCAGTAGCTGAAGATATCGTAGTTAAGTACATCAAAAACGGTGAACTTCTTGACGGTATCATTCCTGTGAACTATCAATCAATTAATGAGCAAAAGTAGGATTATGGCACAATACAAGATGCATTTGCTGGTTTGTGGAGGTACCGGTTGCAGGGCCTCACAAAGTGAGAAAGTTGTAGAAGTACTGAATGAGGAGATAAAAAAACAGGGTTTGGAAAACGAAGCACAGGTTGTAACAACCGGATGTTTTGGTTTTTGTGAGAAGGGCCCTATCGTAAAGATTATCCCTGATAACACATTCTACACTCAGGTTACACCTGAAGATTGCGCTGAGATTGTCAGCGAACATATTTTAAAGGGTCGCAGAGTTCATAGATTACTTTACGAAGATCCTGAAACTCAAAAACATATCGAGGACTCTAAACACATGGGATTCTATCAGAAGCAGATAAGAATTGCTTTGAGAAACTGTGGTTTTATTGATCCTGAGAATATTGATGAATATATTGCCAGAGATGGTTATGCTGCTTTAGGTAAAGTTCTTACAGAGATGACTCCTGCCGAGGCAGTTGATTTACTTAAGAAGTCTGGTCTCAGAGGTCGTGGTGGCGGAGGATTTCCTACAGGACTCAAATGGGAGATAGCTGCTTCAAACAAATCAGATGTGAAATATGTGGTTTGTAACGCAGACGAGGGAGATCCTGGTGCATTTATGGACCGTTCTATTCTGGAAGGGGATTCACATTCGATCATCGAAGCTATGGCAATATGTGGATACTGTATCGGTGCACAATATGGTCTGGTCTATATCAGAGCTGAGTATCCACTGGCTATTAAAAGACTTCAGATAGCAATTGCTCAGGCGAAAGAGTACGGTCTTCTTGGGGATAATATCTTAGGTACAGGATTTTCATTTGACATTGAACTTAAATACGGTGCTGGTGCATTTGTTTGCGGAGAGGAGACTGCATTGATCCATTCAATGGAGGGTCTTAGAGGTGAACCTACTGTTAAGCCGCCATTCCCTGCAGAAAAGGGCTATCTTGGAAAACCAACCAATGTAAATAACGTTGAAACTTTTGCCAATGTACCTGTAATTTTCCTAAAAGGTGCAGAGTGGTTTGCAAGTATAGGTACAGAAAAGTCAAAAGGTACAAAAGTATTTGCACTTGCAGGTAAGATCAATAATGTAGGTCTTATCGAGGTTCCAATGGGGATTACCCTCAGAGAGGTTATCTTTGAAATTGGAGGAGGAATTAAGGATGGTAAGAAATTTAAAGCTGTTCAGACCGGAGGTCCGTCAGGCGGCTGTCTTACTGAAAAACACCTTGATACACCTATTGATTTTGATAATCTTGTAGCAGCAGGTTCAATGATGGGTTCAGGTGGAATGATTGTTATGGACGAAGATGACTGTATGGTATCAATCGCCAAATTCTACCTCGAGTTTACCGTAGAAGAGTCTTGTGGAAAATGTGCTCCATGCCGCGTTGGTAACAAGAGACTACACGAGCTTCTTGAAAAGATATGTAACGGAAAAGGAACTGAAGAAGATCTTGAGCATCTGAAGAACCTTAGCAATGTTATTAAGGATACTTCACTTTGCGGCCTTGGCCAGACCTCTCCAAACCCTGTTCTCTCTACACTGGAGCATTTCTATGATGAGTATCTTGCTCACGTTAAAGAGAGAATCTGTACTGCAGGAAGATGTAAAGCGCTCAAACTATACACAATTATCTCCGATAAATGTACCGGTTGTACTGCTTGTACGAGAGCATGTCCGGTTAATGCTATAACAGGAGAAAAGCGTCAACCGCACGTTATTGATGTTGACAAGTGTATCAGATGTGGTGCTTGCTACGATAAGTGTAAGTTTTCAGCAATTTATGTTCAATAATCCGACGCTATGGGAAATATTAAAGTCAAAATAGATAATATTGAGGTAGAGGTTAAAAGAGGTTCTACCATCTACCAGGCAGCTAAGCAAGTGGGGATTGATATTCCTGTACTCTGCTATATGAATCTGAACCACATGCAGATAGAAAACCGTCCCGGAGGATGCCGTATATGCGTTGTGGAGGTTGAAGGAAGAAGAAACCTTGCACCGTCATGCTCTACTGAGTGTTCAGACGGAATGGTTGTCAAAACAAAAAGTATCAGGGTTCTTAATGCCAGAAAGACAGTTCTTGAACTGATTCTATCTGACCACCCGCCTAAATGTCTGGTGTGCTCGTCTTCGGGCAATTGTGATCTTCAGTCACTTGCACAGAAATTTGGTATCAGGGAGGTTCAT
Organism: Bacteroidales bacterium; assembly: GCA_036677745.1. GTDB lineage: Bacteria > Bacteroidota > Bacteroidia > Bacteroidales > UBA932 > Bact-08. The sequence goes on along the minus strand of JAVBVW010000001.1, from coordinate 208,245 downwards.
ATGGTCGAGAATGCCGAGGTGTCAACTTACAGAAAAGATGCATCACCGGCACTAAACCGTGATATGGATAAATGTATTATGTGTCGCAGATGCGAAACTGTATGTAACGATGTTCAGACAGTAGGAGCGCTAAGTGCTGTTAACCGCGGCTTTATGTCGGTGGTTGCTCCCGCATTTGAACAGGATCTTACTGATTCACCTTGTACATTCTGTGGTCAGTGTGTGGCCGTTTGTCCTACAGGCGCACTCACACCATATGATGATACTCCAATGATTATAAGAGCTCTTGCAGATCCTTCAAAGACTGTTATCGTTCAAACTGCTCCTGCTGTACGTGCAGCTCTTGGAGAGGAGTTTGGTCTTAATCCTGGTACACTTGTAACCGGTAAAATGGTTGCCGCTCTTCGTTCTTTAGGTTTCGACAGAGTATTCGATACAGACTTTGCTGCTGACCTTACAATTATGGAAGAGGGTACTGAACTTCTTGACAGGATAACTAAATATGTAAATGGAGACAAGAGTGTTAAGCTTCCGATTCTAACATCATGCTGTCCTGCATGGGTGAACTTCTTTGAGGTTTACTTCCCGGATATGTTGGATGTTCCTTCAACAGCGCGTTCTCCTCAACAGATGTTTGGAGCAATTGCAAAAACATATTATGCCGATCTGTTAGGTGTTAAGAGAGAAGATCTTGTTGTGGTTTCAATAATGCCTTGTCTTGCTAAAAAATATGAGTGCCAGAGAGACGAGTTTAAGGTTGACGGAAATCCTGATGTTGACTACTCAATATCTACAAGAGAACTTGCTGCTCTTATTAAGTCCGCAAATATCAACTTTGATAAACTTGAAGAAGAGGAGTTTGATATGCCACTTGGTGAATCAACAGGTGCCGGTGTTATTTTCGGAGTTACCGGTGGTGTGATTGAGGCTGCAGTTCGTACAGCATATGAACTATACACAGGAACTAAGCTTAACAGAATAAACTTTGAAGAGCTTCGTGGTCTGGCCGGAATTCGTACAGCTACAGTTTACTTCGGAGACACTCCTATTCATATTGGTATTGCTCACCAGCTTGGTAATGCAAGAAAGCTTCTTAATGGTATCAGAGAGGGAAGGTACAACTTCCACGCAATTGAGATTATGGCATGTCCTGGAGGATGTATCGGTGGAGCCGGTCAACCTCTGCACCACGGTGACTCAAGTGTGATTAAGGCTCGTTACGATGCTATTTACAAAGAGGATGCAGGCAAGTCTATCCGTAAGTCTCATGAGAATCCTTACATAATCAAATTATATGAGGACTTCTTAGGTAAACCACTAAGTGAAAAATCACATCACTTGCTTCATACTCACTACTTTGACAAACATAAAATATAGGCCGTTATGAGTACATTCAAATTACAAGATTGTCACAAGCAAACAATAAAAGATATCTGCAACCAGTTTAACAACAACCCCGGCGAGCTTATCAATGTGTTGCATAAAACACAAAGTGAGTTTGGATATCTTCCCGAAGCGGTTCAGCGCGAAATTGCTGTAAACCTAAAAATTTCGGTTGCCAAGGTCTATGGTGTTGTCACTTTCTACTCATTCTTTACCATGACTCCAAAGGGTAAGTATCCTATATCTGTTTGTACAGGTACTGCATGCTATGTTCGTGGAGCAGAAAAGGTTGTAGATGAGATTAAGGACCTTCTTAAGATAAAGGTTGGTGGAGTAACCGAAGATGGTAAGTTTTCTTTGGACTGCCTCAGGTGCGTTGGTGCTTGCGGGCTTGCTCCGGTAGTGCTTATTGGTGAGAAGGTTTACGGAAGAGTAGAGCCTCACCAGATCAAAGGTATTCTTGAGAGCTACGAATAGTGTCTGTAAATAAGCTATTTAATAGTTATACACTATATAATAGTAACAGAAGATAATATTGTCAAAGAGGCTGCTTTTAAATGGCAGCCTCTTTTTCTTTCTCTCAAAATCTCATCTGGCGCAACGCAGTTTTTCTTAACGCCATTTTCCGAAAAACCCTTCATAAAATCGGCTAAAAACAGATGTTGCCAATATCTGAGCTTTTTCTGCTATATAGATGTGAAGTCAAGCCGGCAATATACTTTTAGTTGTTTTACATAAACAGGTTAACTACTGACGTCAAGTTAAAAAAGCTCAGATAACGCAACGCAGTTTTTCTTAACGCCATTTTCCTTGAGTTTTTCGGGGCTTGCGGAACGCCTCCCTTTGGTCGTTGAACGGTCCTCAGCCATTTTCCGAAAAACCCTTCATAAAATCGGCTAAAAAACAGATGTTGCCAATATCTGAGCTTTTTCTGCTATATATATATAGCAGGGAAAGTCAGGCTGGGACAATTAATTTCAAGTATGATTTTAAATTATTGTAATAGAGCTGATTGTAAATTTGATGTTGTCGATATTAAATAACTGAATATTGTATACAAAAGATTATCACGCAAATACATATAAACTTGAAAGATACTACTTGCTCATTTTGTAAATTATGAATTCAGATAAAATCTCTTATGTATTGTGATTTACCCCAAAAGATTGCGTAGAGCCTGAATATCTAGAATTGTAACTTTGTTTCTGTCAGCAGAAATAATGTTTTCCTGCTGAAGTTCAGCAAAGGTACGTGCAAGGGCGGGTCGGCTTACTCCAAAGTATTTTGCAAGTTCGGTCTGATTCTTGTCCATTATAAAGTTGTTCGCAGATGGGTTGGCTGTTAGACAAAATGCCAGTTGTTCAAGCAGATAGTGTGCCAGTTTGCCACGGATGGTCTTTATTGTAAGAATCTGCAACTTTTTAGAAAGAAATTGTGCTTTGTTTGAGTTATATTTCAGATATCGCTCCATGAATTTACCGTCTCTGCGGAACAGTTCAATTACATCATCTCGTTTGATGGTAAGTACCTTGCTATCTTCCAGAGCAGTAACATCAACCGGGAAGCTGTTGTTCTCTGCGAACAAAAAGGCAGATGCAAGTGGCCTTGGAGCAACCATGATCTCAACTGTAAGTAAGCCTCCGCTCTCTGTAATCATCTCTCCTTTCACTGATCCTTTAAGTAAAATATAGAGGTGGTTGCATTTGTCGCCTTGTCTGGCAATTATATCACCCTTTGAATATGATGTTACTTTAAGGTTAACACCATCAAAAAACTCCTCAATTTTTTCTTTTGGAATCACGCTGCAGATAGGGCATCCGGCTAAATTCATACTCAAATGTTCAATATCTGATTGATCAACTTTAGTATAGTTAAGTTTCGAATGCTTATAACCTGCCTGGTTAATATTGTGTGCATCAATGCTCTCTTTCAACTGAATTTTCGAATTATAATTTAAACAAAAATACAAAAAAAGGTTCGACTGTAACATATATTACACTAACTTAGAAGTGACAGGGCTACTTTTGTGACATAAAATCAAATATTAACCAATTACTAAAAATTATCTTTATGAGTAAAATGTTTTGTTTTCAATGCCAGGAGGCAGCCAAGAATACAGGTTGTACAATAAATGGCGTATGTGGTAAAACTTCAGATGTTGCAAATCTACAGGATCTTTTGATGTTTCTTTGCAAAGGTATTTCACATTTTTCGGTTCGTCTAAGAAAGATGGGTGTCGAAAGTGCTGAGGTTAACAAATTTGTTACCGACTCACTTTTTATGACAATCACAAATGCAAATTTTGACAGAGACAGATTTATCACAAGAATTAATCAGGCTATCGACCTGAGAGAATCTATCAAAGCTCTTTATATATCAAAAGGCGGAAAGATAGAAGATATTACTTTTGAGGGTGCTTTCTGGACATCAAGAGATGTCTCTGTAATGGAGCAAAAGGCTACAGAGGTTGGAGTGCTTTCAACAGAAAACGAAGATGTAAGATCGCTTCGTGAACTTACAATTTATGGACTTAAAGGTATGGCTGCTTATGCTGAGCACGCTTTCAATCTTAAGCACGAAGATGAAACTGTCTATGCATTTATGCAACAAGCTCTCGTGGATACTACAAATGACTCTCTTTCAGGGGATGAGCTGACCGCTCTGGTGCTCAAAACGGGAGAATATGGTGTTAAGGTAATGGCTCTTCTTGATAAGGCAAATACAACTGCATACGGAAATCCTGAAATAACTAAAGTCAATATAGGAGTAAGAAATAATCCGGCAATTCTTATTTCGGGTCATGACCTGAGAGATATGGAAGACCTTCTTAAGCAGACCGAAGGTACTGGTGTTGATGTATACACCCACTCTGAGATGTTACCTGCCAACTATTACCCGGCATTTAAGAAATATAGCCATTTTGTTGGAAATTACGGAAGTTCTTGGTGGAAGCAGACTCAGGATTTTGAATCTTTCAACGGTCCGGTCCTCTTTACAACTAACTGTATTGTTCCACCTAGGAGCAACGCTACATACAAAGAGAGAATTTACACTACAGGAGCATCCGGATTCCCCGGTTTTAAACATGTTGCCGACAGGAAAGAGGGTGGTTCAAAAGATTTTTCTGAGATTATTGAGCACGCAAAAAAATGTGCGCCACCAACAGAGATTGAGAAAGGTGAAATTATTGGAGGATTTGCACATGCTCAGGTTTTTGCACTTGCAGATAAAGTTGTTGAGGCTGTTAAGTCTGGTGCTATACGCAAATTCTTTGTGATGGCAGGATGTGATGGCAGGATGAAGGACAGAAACTACTATACAGAATTTGCCGAGGCTCTCCCAAGTGATACTGTAATTCTCACAGCAGGTTGTGCAAAATACAGATACAATAAACTTCCACTCGGAGATATCGGAGGGATTCCAAGAGTGCTAGATGCAGGTCAGTGTAACGACTCTTACTCACTTGCAGTTATAGCACTTAAACTTAAGGAGGTATTTAATGCAAACTCGATTAATGATCTTCCAATTGCTTATAATATTGCATGGTACGAGCAAAAAGCTGTTATAGTGCTGCTTGCGCTCCTTTCATTAGGTGTAAAGAATATTCACCTCGGCCCAACACTCCCTGCGTTCCTCTCACCAAATGTAGCAAATGTACTTGTTAAAAACTTTGGTATAGCACCTATAGGAACAGTTGACGAGGATATGAAGTTGTTCCTGGGTTAATATTTGATTTAAAATTATTCCGAACAACTTTGAAAGGGGGCATTTTTAGCCCCCTTTTTTCTTTAAAGGTTAATTTATAAATTTGAAATCGGCGATAAAGCTGAAATTATTCTAAAAAGCCGTATAAGCATAACAAAACGAAATATGATAAACGAACCTAAAAAGGAGTATAACAGAGAGATGCATACTGCTGAGCATATTCTCAATCAGACTATGATAAGAATGTTCGATACAGGCCGCTCAGTTACCAACCACATAGAAAAGAAAAAATCAAAATGTGATTACAGATTTGTCAGACCACTGAAAGAGGAGGAGGTGCGTTCGCTGGAGCAAAGGGTAAATGAAATAATTGCCATGTCTCTTGATGTGAAAGAGAGTTTCGTTTCAAGAGAGGAGGCGAATAAGAGGTATAACGTTACAAAATTACCGCCTGATGCTAAAGATCTTATAAGAATAATCTCAATAGGAGATTACGATTACTGTCCCTGTATTGGTCAACATGTTTCAAATACTTCTGAAATTGGAGGGATAAACATTATATCAACCGATTTTAATGAAGATACTCAGATTCTCAGAATAAGGTATAAGATTGCCTGAGTTCAGGAAAATAACCGATTTTAGTATGTGGTTTGTTTTGATTACTTTTGCAGACTATTTTAAAAATATATGACCGATAACAGTTTATTATCAAAATTATCCGGCATTAAGGAGAAGTTTGAACAGCTTTCGCAGCAGATTTCAGACCCATCTGTTATGTCTGATATGAAAAAATATGTATCCCTTAATAAAGAGTATCGTGAACTTGAACCTCTTGTTGAGGCCGGAGAAAGATACAGGCAGATGGTTGGAAATCTTGAGTCTTCAAAGGATTTACTAATGGTTGAGAAGGATGAGGAGATGCGTGAAATGGCAAAGGAAGAGGTTGCTATGCTGGAGGAGCAGATACCTCTTATTGAGGAGGAGATCAAATTGCTTCTTATTCCTGCCGATCCTCAGGATGCAAAAAATGCTATATTGGAGATACGTGCCGGTGCCGGTGGGGACGAGGCCTCGATTTTTGCCGGAGATCTGTTCAGAATGTATTCAAAATTTGCTGAACGAAGAGGGTGGAAGCTGGAGATTAACAGCCAGAGCGAGGGTACATCAGGAGGATTCAAAGAGTTAATATGCAAAGTTTCGGGAAATGGAGTGTATGGTGTTCTCAAGTATGAAAGTGGTGTTCACCGTGTTCAGCGAGTACCCCAGACCGAGACTCAGGGTAGGGTTCACACTTCGGCTGCATCAGTAGCTGTATTACCTGAGGCAGATGAGTTTGATATTGAACTTAATCTGAACGATGTAAGGAAGGATACCTTCTGTTCATCTGGGCCTGGCGGGCAATCTGTAAATACGACCTACTCTGCTATCAGGCTTACTCATGCCCCAACAGGTATTGTGGTACAATGTCAGGATGAGAAATCTCAGATAAAGAACTATGAAAAGGCTCTTGCCGAACTTCGTACCAGAATTTATAATCTGGAGTATGAGAAGTACCTCAACGAAATTTCTGCAAAGAGAAAGACGATGGTATCAACGGGAGACAGATCTGCAAAAATCAGAACATATAACTATCCTCAGTCCAGAGTTACCGATCACCGTGTTAACTATACCATGTACAATCTGCCGGTTTTTATGGATGGAGCAATACAGGAGCTGATAGACCAATTACAGATTGCAGAAAATGCTGAGAGGTTAAAGGAGAGCGGTCAATAATACTTATAAACAGAATAGAGTGGATTATAGTCAGTTATACAATCAGATTGTTACAAAAAAAAGTTTTTTGTGTGTAGGGCTTGATCCTGATTTGAGCTTGATTCCTGCTCATATAAGGGGTCTTAAATATCCGTTATTCGAGTTTAATAAAGAGATTATTGATTCAACCGCACCATTTGCTGTAGCATTTAAGCTTAATCTTGCTTTTTATGAATGCGAAGGTACCTTGGGGTGGACGCAGTTTGAAATGACTGCCGATTATATAAGAAAGAATTACCCGGATCAGTTTATTATTGCTGATGCAAAAAGGGGTGATATTGGAAATACCGCAAAAAAATATGCCTCAGCTTTCTTTGAAAAAGCTGATTTTGATGCTGTGACTTTAGCTCCCTATATGGGGAGAGATTCTGTAATACCTTTCCTTGACTTTGATGGCAAGTGGTCTGTAATTCTGGCTCTGACATCTAACTCATCATCTTCTGACTTTGAAACCCTGAGTATTTCAGATGATGGTGATACACTTTATTCTCATGTAATTAAGAGAGCAATGGAGTGGGGGAGTATTAACAATACAATGTTTGTATGCGGGGCAACAAAAGCAGAAAATCTATCCAGGATAAGAGAATTCTGCCCCGACCATTTTCTGCTTGTCCCGGGTGTGGGAGCTCAGGGAGGTACAGTTGACGAGGTGTCACGCTACGGTATGAACAAAAAGTGCGGACTTCTTATTAATGCTTCAAGATCTGTCATATTTGCATATAAGGATAAAAAAACCGGTGAAAACACCGGCTTAAACTTTTCGAAATATGCTGCAGAGGCTGCCTCTGTTCTTGCATCTGAGATGAAAGATGCACTTATTCAGAAAGGGGTAATTTTGCAATAACTGTTTTATTGCCTGTTACCTTGTCTCCTTTTTTTACCTGAATATCAGCGTTAAGCGGCAGGAATATGTCGACTCTTGAACCGAATTTAATAAACCCGACCTGATCGCCCTGAGATACGGCTTTACCCTCTTTAGCGTAACATACAATTCTTCTGGCAATCAATCCTGCAATTTGTCGTATGAGAACCCTTGTTCCAGAGTTATTTATTACGACAGTTGTTCTTTCGTTTTTTTCTGATGATTTTGGATGCATCGCTACCAGATATTTACCGGGATGATATTTGTAATACTCTACATATCCTTTTACCGGGAACCAGTTAACATGCACGTTAAATACAGACATAAATATCGAAACCTGAATGCAGTCACTCTTTAGAAATTCCCCTTCGTAAACCTGTTTAACTATTACGATAGTTCCATCAGCAGGAGCTAATACCACATCATTCCGGTTCAGCGGTTCTCTTACAGGCTCTCTGAAAAATCTTACTATTAAAACAGCCAATAAAATGCCGGTAAAAGCAGCAATACTCCTTATAACCGATGAATCTGAGAAGATGAAAAACAGTGCTACTATTACCAAAATAAGGAACAGACTGTTGAAAATAATTTTGTGACCCTCTTTATGAATGCGCATAGATTTGTTTTCAAAAATGTTAAATAAGGCTGAAAAATTTAAGATAAGCTATTGCAACAGGAAAGGCTATCAGTGCTCCGTCAAATCTGTCAAGTAATCCGCCATGACCAGGAAGTATATTTCCCGAATCCTTAACGGCAAAATTACGCTTAAAGAGCGATTCTGCCAAATCACCCAGTACTCCGAAAACTGATATTATTATTGCAATAATTATTGTGTGAACCAGCGGAATCTCTATAAGACCGGAAATGTTAACAATTACCGATGCGATAATTGTAACCGTTATCCCTCCATAGAACCCTTCCCATGATTTTTTCGGTGAAATTGCCGGGTACAATTTATGCCCGTTTTTCTGTCCGAATGTCATTCCGAAAACATATGCCCCTACATCTGAACTCCATAGTAAAATAAAGAGTGAGAGCAATATATTTGGGTAGTATACGCCCGAAGCATTAAAAAGGATGGTGCCGGTGAGTGCAAACGGAAGCGATATATATGCTACGGCAATTACTGTGTGAAATGCCTTATTGTATCCCTCACCTGTTATCTGCTTTTTTACATCTTTTTCAAAAATAAAAGATGAGAAAAGAAGTGCGGCAGGAATTGCGGTGAGAAAAAGGTATTTTGTATTTCCGGGATTAATATTGTTTAAATAAAGTGTTATAAAAAGTGTAGCACCGGTTAGCAGAGAGAGAATCTGACCGGTTCTGAATTTCGTGCCCAGAGAAATTGAAAGGTATTCCCACATCATAATCACTACTGATATGAGCATTACAAGAGCAAAAACGACAGGGTTCCAAAGCAGAGACCCTGTCATTATTACTATAAAGATTGCTCCGCTGAGCGATCGGATTATTGTATTATTCATTATCTATTCTGTAACGGCTCCTACAACAGATGGCTGATTTTCAGCCTCTGATACAGGAGGTTGTTTACCGGCTCTTTTACCGAATATTGCCTCAAGATCTTCTGAGAAAATTACCTCTTTTTCAAGAAGTTGTTCTGCCAGCTTGGTAAATCCTTCCATATTCTCTTTCAGAATCTTTTTAGCTGTTATATAAGCCTGATCAATAAGTGCTTTTGCCTCTGCATCAATTAGTTCGGCAGTCTTCTCGCTGTATGGTTTTCCAATTGTGAAACCTGCAGAATCTGTTGAGTCATAGAAAGAGATATTTCCCACTTTACTGCTCATTCCTAGGTATGATACCATAGCATAGGCCTGTTTTGTAATTTTTTCGAGGTCGCTTAGAGCTCCTGTAGAGATTTTACCGTTTATTATCTCTTCGGCAGCTCTTCCCCCCAATGTAGCGGCCATTTCGTCCATCATCTGCTCGGTGGTTGTAATCTGACGCTCTTCGGGAAGATACCAGGCTGCGCCAAGAGCTCTCCCTCTTGGTATAATGGTAACCTTTAACAGTGGATTTGCGTGAGGAAGAATCCAGCTTACTGTTGCGTGACCTGCTTCGTGATAAGCTATGGTTCTCTTCTCTTCCGGTGATATGATTTTGCTTCTCTTTTCCAGACCGCCTATAATTCTGTCAACTGCATCAAGAAAATCCTGTCTTTCGATGAATTCTTTATTTTTTCTGGCAGCAATAAGAGCAGCTTCGTTACAAACATTTGCAATATCTGCACCTGAAAAACCGGGTGTCTGTTTTGCAAGGAATTCTATTTCAAAACCATCTGTCAATTTGAGATTTGCAAGATGCACTTTGAATATATCTATTCTCTCCTTAAGTTCAGGAAGGTCTACATGTATCTGTCTGTCAAACCTGCCCGCTCTCATCAGAGCTTTGTCAAGTATATCTGCACGGTTTGTTGCTGCAAGGATAATAACACCTGAATTTGATCCAAAACCATCCATCTCTGTTAAAAGCTGGTTAAGTGTATTTTCCCTTTCGTCATTAGATGAAAATCCGGCATTTTTACCCCTTGCTCTACCCACCGCGTCAATCTCGTCAATAAATACAATACATGGGGCCTTCTCCTTGGCCTGCCTAAAGAGGTCTCTAACTCTTGAGGCACCTACACCTACAAACATCTCTACAAAATCAGAACCTGATATTGAGAAGAAAGGTACATTGGCTTCACCTGCTACTGCTTTAGCAAGTAGTGTTTTACCTGTACCCGGAGGGCCTACAAGAAGTGCACCCTTAGGGATTTTACCTCCCAGGCTGGTATATTTCTTGGGGTTTTTGAGAAAGTCCACAATCTCCATCACCTCAACTTTAGCCTCCTCCAATCCGGCTACATCTTTAAATGTTACCTTTACAGAGTTTCCGTCACGGTCAAAGAGCTTTGCCTGAGATTTTCCTACAGAGAATATTCCTCCCCCCTGGCTGCCTCCACCCATGCTTTTATTCATTCTTCTGAACATAAAAATCCAGAGAGCAATTAACAATATCGGGAATAACAGCCACTCAAGGGCTTTGCTAAGATAGTTTGTTCGTTCCTCAACCTCAAATGAAAACTGTTTATCTTCGGGAAGTTGTAAAAGAACATCTTCGAACTGTTCTTCCGGATTAAAATTTGATGATACTACAAAATAGAACTGTGGACCAAACTTTGGTTCTTTTCCTCCGAATCGCTCTTTATATTTAACGAGACTGTCTTTTTTAATAAAGACCTCTGCTCTGTATTGGTTTGATATGTATAGTATCTTCTCTACATCTCCTCCTTTAATCATCTGTTCTTTAACCTTAAGCCAATCTGACTTAAGTGGTTCACCTCCATCATAGGAGCTCCACATATACGCTATGGCTCCCAAAAGAATAATGTATATCCATATAACATTAAATTTCGGAGGCCAGATTTTTGGCATCTGTTTATTCTGATTGTTTTTGTCTTTAGGTATTTCCATTTGAAATATTATTCTTGATAAACCTTTCTGTCTGCATCTGCCCACAGATCTTCCAGTCTGTAGAACTGACGATATTCAGTCTGAAAAATATGAACTACAATATTTGCATAATCCAGGATAATCCAGAATGCATTCTCCTTTCCCTGAGCTCTGATTACTTTTCTTGAGCAGTTTTTAATCATCATCTCCTCTACATTGTCTGCAATTGCGTTTACCTGTGTGCTTGAATCAGCGTTGCAGACAACAAAATAATCACAGATTGCCGTTCCGATTGGTCTTAGATCGAGCGAGCAGACAAACTGCCCCTTCTTATCTAAAATTGCATCAGCAATACACTTAAGTTCAACTTCGTCTGTAATGATCTCTTTTGTGGCAGCTTTTTTAGGCTTTTGAGCTGTTTTTGGGCTGCTCTCTTTTATCTGTGTTGTCTTTTTTAATGGCACAATAATTGTCTTTTCGTTTGTAATTTTTTACAAATTTACTGCAATTTTGCGGCCAATAACAAAATTATTAATATGGCACATAATATTAAATGGTATAAGGAGGTTGATTCTACTAATAGTGAGGCACTTAGGCAATTTGAGGCATCTGACGATTTTACAGTCTTTGCCGCTGAGTTTCAGACAAGCGGAAGAGGTCAGAAGGGAACAAGCTGGGAGAGTGAGCCGGGTAAGAATCTTACCTTTTCGATACTCCTTAAAACTGATACAATAAAGGCTGAAGATCAGTTTATTATAGCCCAGATTGTGACCGTTGGAATAAAAAGGTATCTTAGAAACATTGGTATAGATGCAAAGATAAAATGGCCTAATGATATATATGTAGGGGATAAAAAAATATGTGGAATTCTTATTGAGCATTTCCTGGCAGGAGACACTTTGTCAGGTTCGATTGTGGGGATAGGGCTAAACATGAATCAGACAAAATTTGTCTCAAATGCACCTAATCCGGTATCCGTTTCTCAGATTACAGGTGAAAATTATGATTTAAAAGAGGAGCTGGAATCTCTTTCAGGATTTATACATGAGCTATATTTCACTTACCGTAATTTCTCTTCGGGATCTTCTGAGAACAGACTGGATGTAGAGTATCACGACTCTTTATATAGATTAGGGGAGTTTCACAGATATGAAAATACAAAAGATGGAAAAACTATTGAGGCTAGAATTACAGGGATAGATGAAAGTGCATGTCTGGTTCTGGAACAGGAGGATGGCACAAAATCAAGGTATCACTTTAAGGAGGTGAAGTATATTATCTGACAGATTTTAGTTCTGCAATTGCCTTTAATGGATCTGAAGCACCAAAAACAGAGTTCCCGGCAACAAGAATATCTGCCCCGCTTTTTACAAGATCCGGGGCATTTTCTTTGTTAACGCCTCCATCTACCTGAATAAGACAGTTAAGAGACCTCTCCTCAACCATTTTTTTTAGTTTTGTAATTTTTGAAAGGGAATTTTCTATGAAACTCTGCCCTCCGAATCCCGGGTTTACAGACATTACCAATATAAAATCAACTTCTCCCAATATCTCATAGAGATTTCTGACCGGAGTATGCGGATTTATTGCAACGCCAGCCTTCATACCCATAGATTTGATCAGCTGAACTGAACGATGGAGGTGGGTACATGCCTCATAATGAACACTAAGATACTCTGTCCCAAGATCCCTGAACTGACTGATATATCTGTCAGGGTCAACAATCATCAGATGTGCGTCAAGAGGTTTTTTCGCAACCTTTGACATTGCTTTTATGACAGGAAAACCATAGGATATATTTGGAACAAAGACCCCATCCATTATATCCAGGTGTATCCAGTCTGCCTGACTGTTGTTAACCATCTCGATTTGTGCATTCAACATGCCAAAATCAGCAGAGAGCATGGAGGGGGCAATCAATGGTGCCATTTTGTTCTATTTTAAATTTTTAAGTACCTCAAGCAAAAGTTTCATAAACTTATCAACGGTTGCTATTTCAAGCCTTTCACCAGGTGCATGAGCCCCCTTTATGGTGGGGCCGAAGGAGATCATATCAAGGTAAGGATATATGTTTAGAAATAGCCCGCATTCAAGCCCGGCGTGTATCGCTCTCACAACAGGTTGTGTCCCGAATATTCTTGAATAAGACTCTTTTGTAACTTCCAACAGATGAGAATTTAGTTTTGGTTTCCATCCGGGATATTCGCTCTCATGAGTAACCTTTGCTCCCGCTAATCTGAAAATAGACTCTATTCTGTTTGCTGCATTGTACCTGGCAGAATTAAGAGAACTTCTCTGGCTTGTGCTTACCCTGATAATACCATCTTCATCCATTTTGACAGATGCAAGATTAGTTGATGTTTCCACGAATCCTTCGATATCCTGACTCATTGCAAGAACACCGTGCGGCATACCGTTAAGTGAATAAATTATTCTCTTGGTCGTCTCTTTATCAATAGAGTGACTAGTCTTATCGGTTTGTTTAAATGATCCGTTTAATTCAGGATCAGATATGCTGTATTCCTCTTGGACCTGATTTAAAACATCTTCAAAAATTGATTTGGCTAATTCTGAATCTTTTTTATCTGTGGCAATTACAGCATATGCTTCACGAGCTATTGCATTTCTTTTATTTCCTCCGTCAATATGGCAGAGGTCAAATTCCAGCTTGTCTGTCAGCTTATAAAGGTATCTGACAAGTAACTGATTTGCATTTGCTCTGTTTTTGTGGATATCATCACCGCTATGCCCGCCTGTTGCTCCAAAGAATAATACTTTAAAGAATTGCTTATCTGACGACACTGATGTTTTTGCATAGGAATATCTTCCTGTAGTATCCATACCTCCTGCACATCCAATAAACAGTTCACCTTCATCCTCGGAGTCCAGATTGATAAGCATCTTTCCGGTAATAAAACCGGGCTTAAGCTCTTTGGCACCTTTCAGTCCCGTCTCCTCTTCGGTTGTAAAAAGGCACTCAATTGGACCATGTTCAACATCATCAGAATCCAGAATGGCAAGTTTTGCCGCCATACCTATTCCGCAATCTGCACCAAGGGTTGTCTCTTTCGCAATAAGCCAACCATTCTCCTCTGTATAGTTGATAGGATCGGTGTCAAAATTGAAGTTGCTGTCAGAATTCTTCTCACAAACCATATCTGAGTGGCTCTGAAGAACAACTACAGGAGCATTCTCCATCCCTTTTGTACCGGGCTTTATAATGACTACGTTATTTGCTGAATCTGTTTTATATGAGAGACCCCTTTTATCTGAAAAATCTATAAGAAATTGTGTAATCTTCTCCTCTTTTCCGCTCTCTCTGGGGATTTTTGTAATCTGATCAAATATCTGAAATACTTTTGAAATGTCCATTATGAATATATTTTAAAATTGAACGGAGCTAAGAGAGCAGAATCAGTTAGTTTTGAGCTGCTTCTCTATATCAACAACATATTTACGGAAAGATCTGTCGGTATCAAGAAGATCACATACAGTATTATATGCGTGCAATACAGTTGCGTGATCTCTGCCACCTGTCTGAGAGCCAATTGATGCGAGGGAGCTTTTTGTGAAGTTTCTGCTAAGATACATTGATATCTGTCTTGCCTGAACAAGCTCTCTTTTTCTGGATGAACTCAGAAACTGCTGAGGGTCAATCCTGAAATATTCACATACAATCTTCTGTATTCTGTCAACCGATATCTCCGGTTTATTTTTTGTTACGAGTTTTTCTATCAGACTCTCTGCAAGCTCAAGATTTATTTTTCTGTTTGTCAGCGTAGCTTGCGCAAGAAGTGAAATTAAAGTCCCTTCAATTTCCCGGATGTTTGTGCTTACCCTTGAGGCAATATAGCTTATAACATCTTCCGGGAGAGTAATACCGTCGTTATAGCTTTTGGCTTTTAGAATCTCAACTCTTGTATTGTAATCAGGAGGCAGTAATTCTGCAAGTAATCCCCATTTAAATCTTGATAACAGTCTCATCTCAAGATCCTGCAGATCTACAGGAGCCTTATCTGATGTGAGAATAAGCTGTTTGCCCATAGAGTGTAAATGGCTGAATATATGGAAAAATGCATTCTGAGTCCCTGGTTTTCCTGCAAATTCATGAACGTCATCAATTATAAGAACGTCCATTAACTGGTAAAAATGGAGAAAGTCTGTCAGTTTATTCTTGACAGTTGTGGCATCCATATATTGTGTCTGAAAGCGGTTTGCACTAACATAGAGCACAATTTTTTCCGGATATTGTTTCTTGATGGAAATACCAATAGCCTGAGCAAGATGTGTCTTGCCTAGACCTGACCCACCATAAAGAAACAGCGGATTGAATGTCCCTTTCCCGGGATTAGATGATATGTTAAGCCCCGCTGAACGAGCAAGTTTGTTGCATTCACCTTCGATGAAATTTTCAAAAGAGTAGTTTGGATTCAACTGAGGATCAATTTCCAGCTGCTGCAAACCAGGTATAACAAAAGGGTTTGTTATGTTGCCTGCCTGATTTGGGAACGGTACAGATTTGTTTTTGATCTCCTGTGCCTGTTGTTGAGGGTAAGTTACAACATCTTCTCCCGAAACAACTCTTACGTTATATTCCAGTTTGGCCTCTTTACCAAGCTCTCTTTTGAGTGCCTTGCTGATAAGGTCTATGTAATGCTCCTCTAAATATTCTCTGAAAAAATTTGAAGGTACCTCAATTGTAAGGATAGAACCATTTATTCTTACTGCTTTTACCGGTTCGAACCATGTCCTGAAACTTTGAGGGCGGATTATGTCACGTATTATGTTAAGACAGTTATTCCACACTAAAGTATGTTTAGGTTCGGTCATAGTAAAAGATTAGTTTAGGTTTGGGGTAACAAATTTGGGGATAAATTCTGTAAAAAAAAATAGAAAATCTCTTGCAAAATTCATTTTTTTTTCAAATCATTGGAATTCAACCCCAAAAAATTTAAATTCTTTTTTTTATTTTAAATTTCTTTAAAATCAGCTAAATATATAAAAATTATTTTTTAAAATACGCTAACTTTTATATATTTTTTTGGATTATCATTAATGTTTTTGACAAGAGTGTCCAGATCCCTTATCAGACGGTCAATTGAATTATGAACAGAGTCGGTTTTGAGAAGTTTTCCAACTGATCCTTCGGGGTTGTTCATCTGCTCAAGTAAATCCTTAAGCGACCTGATTGTTCCCGCCAGGTCGGCACTCTTAAGAGAGTCGGTAATCTCACTTACATTGTCCAGACTGCTGTTGAGTTTTTGAGTTGTAGTGCCCAGCTGATCAGAAATAGCCGTTATATTTTCTATAAGCCTTGTAATCTCAGGGTTGCTCTTCTGAATATTCTGAACAATCAGCTTTGTTCCATTGAGTGTTTGGCTAAGATCTTCAAGTGATTGTGCGATATGCTTTTTTGCCTCATCGTCTATTAATCCATTGACATTATCCAATGTTTTATTAAGATTTGCCACCAATTCTGAAATCTGATCTTTAAGAGGTAAAAACTGACTCTTTAACATATCGGTCAGCCCTTCCTCAGTTGTTGATTTAAGTGTGTCTTTGTCGGATAGGTATGATTTACTGTCCCCGATATTTATTCTCAAAGCCTTGGTTCCCAGAAGGTCTGTGCTATAAATTTCGACTATAGAATTATCAGGCAGTTTATAGCTGTTTTTTACTTTAAGTTTTACCAGAAAATCATCTTTTTGCTGATTATATTCAACATATTCAACCGTACCCACTTTGAGGCCTCTTATATATACAGGTCCGGTAGTGTTCAGCCCTTCTACATTGTGATATACTGTATAGTATGTAATGCTGCCCGAAAACAGATCCTTGCCTTTAAGGTAATTAATTACAAGGTAAATGGATGCAAGTGTCAATATTGCAAAAAGTCCAATTTTCTGCTCTTTTGTCAGTTTAAGTTTCATGTCCGATTTAATTGTTAATAGGTACTATTGTGTTGTTTCTGACCTTAATCACAAAGGCTTGAGGGAAACTTTTTCTAATCTCTCCAAGTGCCTTTTTAGCCAGATCGATTGTTGTATATTCGCCAATTGTGTATTTGTACAAATTTCCTGCCTTAATGTATCTGGCGTCACTGTTTCCTTTAAGATCCGGGGCGTTCTTGTTTAAAACCTTGCTCACTGCAAGAATCTGCACTCTGTAATGTTCGCCGTCATTTGCATTTGAAGCAGCATTTTTAATTTTTGCGGTATCAAAAACATTGGTTTGCTTAGCAGCTGTATCTGCTGCCTTACTGTTTTCCATTCCCTTTTCATACTGATTTTTAAATCCTTCAAAAGCTTTAAATATTCCCTGGGCAAATTTGTCGTGGTTTTTTTTGTCGTTAAGTACCTTAAGATCATTTAGATTCGTAATGAACCCCAACTCTATCAGTATTCCCGGCATACTTGTCTTCCACAAAACCAGAAAAAGATCCTGTTTGATTCCCCTGTTAACCTTTATCGGGCCTTTTGCAAATTGCTCCTGAACAAGAGAGGCCATAATCAGACTCTGCTCCAGATGTGCGTTTTGAAGTAGTGAGAATACAATATATGATTCAGGGTCGTTGGGGTTAAAACCCTCATATCTTGTGCTGTAATCATCACCTTCAAGCATAATTACGCTATTTTCAAGCATCGTGACCTCGAAATTGGATTTGCTTCTCTCCAATCCCATTACATAAGTTTCAGAACCGCTGGCCGCTCTGGATTTGGCAGCATTGACATGAATGGAAATAAAAAGATCTGCTTTGTTTTTATTGGCTATCCTGGTTCTTTGGTCCAGAGGAACAGATATGTCGGTTTTACGTGTGTAAACAATCTCTATGTGAGGGTATGCCTTTTTTATTAATTCACCGAGTTTAATTGAAACCGAAAGAGTTATGTCTTTTTCTCTGATTTTTCCATCAGGACTAATTGCCCCGGGATCTTTTCCCCCATGCCCGGGGTCAATTACTATTTTTCTTAATCCAATTGAGGCCTCCCCCTGACCGTAACATACCGGAATTAGGAACAGAAGTGAAAATGCTGTCAAAAGTGCTCTGAGAGGCATAATTGTTGCTTAATTATGTTTAACTTTGCGAACTACAAATGTAGTACATTTTGTTAAACCTTATACCATTTTGGTTTTGAGAATACAGTCACTTTTAGCAGGTCTCATTCTTTCAACTCTCTTATTTGCCATGATTCCCCTGGCAGCATCCGGCCATAATCAGAAAAGCATAAATACCAGAGATACAGTAAGAACCAGAGTTTTAACTCGCAGAGGAGACACCTCTGTGGTTAGAAGTGCCGACTCTCTCGCAATAACAGACACTTCCCGTACCTTAATTTATGCAGAGCAGAGTGATACAACTAAAAAATCTATACCAGACACAGTTAAGCAGAAAGGATTTCTAAATCAACCCGCCTTTTCTGAAGCCAGGGACTCTATAGTTGAAGATTTCGCAAACGGAAAGAAGATGATGTACTACTATGGTGATGTAAGTGTCAGGTATGGAAGTCTTGAATTGACGGCAGAATACATGGCATATGATATCAATACCAAAACAGTGTTTGCATCGGGAATAAAGGATACAGCAGGAGTGCTTCAGGGAAAACCGGTTATGACAGAGGGGGGAGAAAAATCTGAGATGGAGACACTATATTACAATTTTGATTCTAAAAAGGCACTTATCACCAATATGATAACTCAGGAAACTGAAGGAATAATGCATGGTGATCTCCTGAAAAAGATGCCGGACAACTCTGTTAATATAAGTGGTGGTAAATATACTGCATGCGAACATGACCATCCTCACTATTATTTAAAACTGACTAAAGCAAAAATGATAAATGAACCGAATAAAGTAACGGTATTTGGTCCGGCTTATCTTGTTATAGAAGATGTCCCGACACCCTTTGCCCTGCCTTTTGGTTTTGTTCCGGACAGGGTTACCAGGGCCAGCGGCCTTCTTGTGCCTACATTTAACGAAGAGGCCGCAAGAGGATTTGCACTAAAGGGTCTGGGATACTACTTTGTATTCGGAGACCATTTTGACGCCTCACTTACCGGTGATATCTATTCACTGGGCAGCTGGAATGCAGTTCTGACATCAAGATATAAAAAGAGGTATAAGTACGATGGTAATATTAATATAAACTATTCGGTAAATCAGGTGGGAGAGGAGGGTTCTCCGGATTTTTACAAATCTAAGGACTTCTCAGTAAGAATGACGCATTCTCAGGATGCTAAGGCAAGACCAGGTACAACTTTCAGGGCATCTGTGAACTTTGCTACACCCATGAATAACCGTTTTAACTCTTATGATATCCAGCAAAGTCTGCAGAATCAGATATCATCTTCGGTATCATATTCAAAGGCTTTCCCTGATTCTCCCTTTTCTCTCTCGGTAAATATGCTTCACAGTCAGAATTCTCTGGACAGCTCATATGCAATTACGGTACCCAATCTTACTCTGACAATGAACAGGATTTTCCCGTTTAAGAGTAAGAATTCTGCCGGCAAACCTAAGTTCTACGAGGATATATCATTCAGTTACAATACAAATCTGGACAATAAGGTTAACTTCAAAGCAAGTGAATTCGGAAAGGAAGATTTTCTCTCAAAGTTTAAAAGCGGGATGCAACATAATTTTA
Organism: Bacteroidales bacterium; assembly: GCA_036677745.1. Classification (GTDB taxonomy): domain Bacteria; phylum Bacteroidota; class Bacteroidia; order Bacteroidales; family UBA932; genus Bact-08. The sequence goes on along the minus strand of JAVBVW010000001.1, from coordinate 188,386 downwards.
CGATAGGACTACCTGCATTTAACCTTTTCAATTATCTTCAGTTTTCACCGGGAGTGAGATACGGAATGAACTGGTATTTCCAGAAGACAGAGAAATTTTATAATAGTGATAATAATTTGGTTGAGAGTAAAGTTGGGGATATTTTCAGCCATTTTGGGGCTACACAGGATTTTTCAGCTTCATTGTCAATGAATACCATACTTTACGGGATGTTTAATTTTGGCAATAAGGGTAAGATTCAGGCAATCAGACATATGGTAAAACCTTCGTTCAGTATAAGTTTTACTCCTGAACTGGGTACACCGGCAAATGGATACAGAACATTAAACTATATTGACAATAACGGAGTTCAGCATCAGGTTGAGTATAACCAATACGAAGGACTGCTATTCGGCTATCCTTCAAAGGGAAGATCTGCATCTATGAGTTTTTCGCTGGGAAATAATTTTGAAGCTAAAATTAAGAGTGATAAGGATACAACAAACGGGGGAATTCAGAAAATCAAGCTTATAGATAATCTGAATTTTGGTGGCTCTTACAATTTCCTTGCAGATTCCATAAAGTTATCAAATATTTCGGCAAGCCTGAGTACCACTATTTTCGGCTCGCTTGCATTCAATGCAAATGCAAATCTTGATCCTTATGCAATAGACGAAACAGGGAAAAAGTACAACCAACTTAATATTGTGAAGGAGGGTTGGCTCAATTTTGCAAGGCTTGTAAATGCAAGTGCCTCTCTCTCATATCAGTTTTCAGGAAAAGGGACAAGAAGGGGAGCCGGAATGGGATTGCCGGAACCAAGTTCCGGAAGGGCTCAGGAGGGCTCCGACTATATACGAGTATATAACCATCCTGTAACCGGAGAATATATTCCTGGTGGGTGGGTATACTATCTGGACCCTGACAACCCATGGTCTGTTAATGTTAACTACAACTACAGCTATAACAGATCATATCAGATGGTTGGGGGTGTTCTTGATACAAAGCATAACCACATGCAGACTCTGGGTATTTCAGCTCAGATGAAGCTGGGGAGAGATCTTAATGTCTCTTTGAATACAGGGGTAGATTTGACTAAGATGTCGTTAACAACCACTCAACTTAGCGCCACTTATGATCTCCACTGTTTTGTGATATCTGTGTCATGGGTGCCAAATGGTATGTGGGAGAGCTGGAGTTTCAGAATCAATGCTAAAGCATCTGCACTTGCGGATTTGCTGCAATTCAAGAAGAGTGCAAGCCATTGGGACAGAGGTGGAGGATTCTAATTTATACTATAATTAATACAACAATAATATGAGTAAAAAAATTATTTCAACTGCAAAGGCTCCGGGTGCGGTAGGCCCTTACAGTCAGGCGACAGAGGCCGCAGGTCTGATATTTGTTTCAGGACAGCTTCCGATAGATGCTGCTACAGGAGAATTTGTTCCGGGTGGAATTAAAGAGCAGACATCACAAGTGCTTAAAAATGTAGGTTACATTCTTGAAGAGGCTGGTCTTAATTTTTCAAATGTACTTAAGTCAACAGTTTATTTATCAGATATTGCAAACTTCGGAGAGATGAACGAAGTTTATGCAAAATTTTTTGATGAACCATATCCGGCAAGGGTTGCATATGCTGTAGTAAGCTTACCAAAAGGGGCTTTGGTAGAAATTGATGTGATTGCCGCCAGATAGTTTCGTTTAAACTTAGAGTGTTTTGATTTTGTATATTTGATAAAATATACTACTTTTGCCTGAGGGTTCTGTAAACCATCAGGATAAATCACATCCACACAATTTAATCAATGTACGACATTTTAGAGTTAAGCAAAAAGAGTCACGAAGACCTGATTGCTATTGCTAATGAGCTTAAAATAAGCAAGGCAAAGAATTTTTCAAAAGATGAACTTGTTTACGAAATACTTGACGAGCAAGCGAAGATAGGCAGTAAATCATCCGAGCCTATAGGTAAAAAATCGGTTGTCAGAAGAGAACCGAGAGCTAGAAAAGGGAAGGATAATAAGCAGCAACAGAGTAAACAACCGGACAAACAACCGGACAAACAGCCGGAGAAACAGCCGGACAAACAAGCAGAAAAGCAGCCGGATAAACGTATTGTAAAGCAAACCGAAAAGCAATTTGTTAAACAACCTCAAAGTCAGGTAGAAAAAACTAATGAGAAGCTTCCGGATAATCAACCTTCAAGAATTGGAGTTACAACATCAAATGCAGAAGAGAGGCGAAGGAGCGATTCCGACCAGAACAGAAAGCAATCTTCGGTTAATAGTCCTGAAAAGAAGGAAGATGTACCACAGGTAACTGTCAAACAAGATGTTAATATACAGGAAGATAAGCAGAAAAGACCCAGACGAGGGAGAAAGCCTGCCTCTTCACGTGAGAATCTTCAGACAGAATCAAAAGATAGCTCTGTATCTCACTTAGCAAAGGTATCAGATGAAAAAGCTGCAAAAGAACTGGTTGTTGCAGAGATTGCAAATGTCACCGAAGATAATAACGCGGAACCTGTAAAAGAGGTTGCAAAGAAGATTACTTCGAGCGAAAATCAACATAAAGAACATTTCCAGAAACCAAAATTTGAATTTGAAGGTGTTGTTGATGCTACAGGAGTTCTTGAAATTATGCCTGATGGCTATGGTTTTCTGAGATCATCTGACTATAACTACCTTAATTCTCCGGACGATATTTATGTATCGCAATCACAGATAAAACTTTACGGACTCAAAACCGGTGATACGCTGATAGGAGAGATCAAACCTCCCAAAGAGGGTGATAAATATTTTCCTCTTGTAAAGGTTAAACAGATTAACGGGAGAAGCCCGGAATACATAAGAGACAGGGTGCCTTTTGATTTCCTTACGCCCTTATTCCCGAATGAGAAATTCAATATAACTGCGAATGGTCACAACAACCTTTCTACAAGGGTTGTAGATATGTTTGCTCCCATTGGAAAAGGCCAAAGAGGGTTAATTGTTGCTCAGCCAAAAACCGGTAAAACGGTTTTGCTGAAAGATATAGCCAATGCAATAGCAGATAATCACCCTGAGGTTTATCTGATCGTGCTCTTGATAGATGAGAGGCCGGAAGAGGTGACCGATATGGCTCGCAGTGTAAAGGGCGAAGTTATAGCATCTACCTTTGATGAACCTGCAGAAAGGCATGTAAAAGTAGCCAATATTGTTTTGGAAAAAGCTAAAAGACTTGTTGAATGTGGTCACGATGTGGTTATTCTGCTCGACTCCATTACACGTCTTGCAAGGGCATTCAACACTGTTCAACCTGCATCGGGAAAGGTACTAAGCGGTGGAGTTGACGCAAATGCACTTCATAAACCAAAAAGATTTTTTGGTGCTGCCAGAAATATAGAAAACGGAGGTTCGCTTACAATTCTGGCTACCGCACTAACCGAAACAGGCTCGAAAATGGATGATGTAATTTTCGAGGAGTTTAAGGGAACAGGAAATATGGAGCTTCAGCTTGACAGAAAACTTTCGAATAAGAGGGTATTTCCTGCTGTTGATGTTACACTCAGCAGTACAAGACGTGAGGATCTCCTGTTTGATAAAGAGACTCTTAACAGGATATGGATTCTGAGAAACTATCTTGCTGACATGAACTCAGTAGAGGCTATGGAGTTTATGAAAAGCAGATTACTCAGAACTGAAAATAATCTTGAGTTTCTGCTCTCCATGAACGGAGAATAAATTCTTAAATTAACGGATATTAAAGACCTGCAAGGTGCAGCAATGCACCTGCAGCCAATCCGATTCCCATATTAATCAGTTTTGCCTTGATAAAACTGCTCTTGCTCTCAGCAAGCAGAGGCAATGCCGTATGGCCATCCTGTACAAGTGAGCTGGCAAACAGAACACTAAACGGTACTAAGCCACCCGCAAACAGTGTTATAAAAATCATATGTGGCCCCGATTCAGGGATCAGCCCGATGGCAACTGCCAGAAGTATCATCAGATATACATTTTCTGCGAGCCATGCTTTTATGTCAAGGAATTCCATACCGAAATGGATTACGAGTAAAGCTCCGAATGTCCATAGAAATATTGACCTGAGGTGTTTTTTTACTACATGGTTCCAAAGGTGTTCTTTTATGAAATGTTCGCTGGCACGCGCAGTAAGAAACAGCGTTAAAAGACTTATTCCTGCAAAAATAAGGTTAATCCACCTTTCACTGAATATATCAAAATTTGTTTCATGCAAATGGGAATCTTGGATAACAGCTGAATTTTCAGTATGTTCGGTGTGCTCAGCATGTTCGATATCCTCTGAATGTTCTACATGTTCAATATTTTCAGCAGATTCATCGTGTATACATGTTTTATCGTGTATATGGGGATCAGGAAGATGAATTGCTGAATTTACAGATTCATTACCGTGGCTGTGTTCAGCAGAGTGGTCATGCTCCAGGAGTCCGGCAACAACGGCAACAACAAAGACAAGTATACCTGCCATAATCAGAAACCTTTGTCTCGATATTCCCTTAAGATTAGCTACAATACCACCTGAAAAGATGCCCGGTTTCTTTGCCTTTTCACTGCAACAATCTTCGTGAGTCTCGTAGTGATCGGGATTGAAGGGCGTTTTTACCTTTTTTACAAACTTGTCAGTAATGATTCCGGCAGTGATACCAACAGCAAACAGAGATATAAAGATAATAACAGCTGTTTTGGGAATCATTGCCAGCATAATAAACGCCTCGTCACCGGATGATGCAATCATCATTGCAACTAAAGCTCCAAAACTTAGTAACTTATGAGTGAAAAGAGATACTACAGCAAATCCACCGATACAGCCGGGTATTAAACCCAGTGAGGCTGCAAGTAATACCTGTTTGACAGGAGAATCTTTAAGTTTTCTGAAACTCTTCCCATGAGAGTGGATATTTATATATTCAATCAGCAGCATCATTATCATTACAAGACCTGTAATCAGGATGCTGTTTTTTAGTGCTTCAAGTGCTATATTCATCTTTTATTGTATAATCTAAGTAATTCTGAACCTGCAGTAAATGAACTGATTTCTCCTTTAAGAACCTTTTGTTCATAAAAGGCCAGTTTATCCGCAATGGCAGGATCTTCAAAAAATCTGCTTTTAAGCTCTTCCTGGATGGATTCATACATCCAGTAGCGAGCCTGTTCTCTTCTTTTATGAAGATAGTATCCGTTTGTTTCTGTATGTCTGAAGTACTCTTCTATAGTTTCGAGTACCTCATTCAGCCCTTCTCTGGTTACAGAAGATGTTATTTGTGCAAGTGGTTTCCACCCTGATTCAGTAGGAGGAAAAAGGTGGAGAGCATTTGAATAGAGGGCTTTTGCAAGCATTGCCTTCTCTCTGTTAGATCCATCAGCTTTAGTTATTGCAATCAGATCAGACATCTCCATAATGCCTCTCTTTATGCCCTGTAATTCGTCTCCTGCACCAGCAAGCATTAAAAGAAGGAAAAAGTCGCTCATTGAGTGTACAGCGGTCTCCGATTGTCCAACACCTACAGTTTCAATAAAGATAACATCATAACCTGCTGCTTCACATAAAATAATGCTCTCTCTTGTCTTTCTTGCAACTCCTCCGAGAGACCCCCCGCTTGGGCTGGGTCGTATAAAAACCTTAGGGTCAGTAGATAAACTTTCCATTCTGGTTTTATCTCCGAGAATACTTCCTTTACTTCTCTCACTGCTAGGGTCTATTGCAAGAACAGCAAGTTTGTGACCTTTTGCTGTGATAAGCCCCCCGAAAGCCTCAATAAAAGTACTTTTCCCGGCTCCGGGTACTCCGGTAATTCCTATCCTTTTTGATTTAACGGCATATGGGAGTGCCTCAGAGATGATACTTTGTGCAAGAATTCTGTGGTCTGCCCTGGAACTTTCCACCAGTGTAATTGCCTGACTTAATATTGTTGTGTTTCCATCAAGTATTCCTTTAATGTACTCATCTTTGCTTAGTAATCCCGTCTTTTTTTTAGCGTAGAAATTATTTATATAGGGGTTGATGACCGGTGGTTGCTCAACACCCAGATTAACTCTTAATGCGCTCTCTGAATTCTTTTTATTCATAACCCTCTATTTGGAAATCTGACCCGTGATTATAAAGTTGAAAACCGGACGTGAAGGGGAGTTTGTTATTACTGACACAATAACTCCTTTATCTCCCGAATCATCCGTGGTATTTAATGAAATTTCAACTTTACCTGTTTTGCCCGGTTCTATCTTTGACGGGTATTTAAAGGAGACTCTGCTCTCTTCACTTTCAATTTTATGAAGAATAAGGTCTCTTCTCCCAAGATTTCTGACTGTAAATGTTGTATTTACAAGAGTACCTGCCTTAACTTTCCCAAAATCAAATGAGCTTGAGGCAGCCATTGGCAGCGGAGCACTCTCTACCTGCTCCTTTGTTAAGGTAGAAAAGTTGTCTCTTATATTGGCTCTCACTTTTAGTTCTCTTTTATGGTGTGCTGTGCCATTTATAACAAAAGTTGCATTGTATTCGTTATTTCCCCATCTTTTTGCAGATGCAGTGTTTAATGTAACAGTAAGTTGTGATTTTTTGCCCGGAGGTATTGATGATGGATTGGCAACAATCTTTAATCCCTGGGATAGATTAGTAAATGAGATATTTACATCCTTGCCGGAAGTATTCGCAATCTCTGTTGTTTCGCTTTTCGCTTCTCCTTGTGCAATATTTCCCAAATCTATAACACCTCTCCTTAAAGAGAGATCCCCAAACTGTTCAGGAAATAATTCCTTCAGAGTTTTTGGTCTGTCGTGTACAACACCTTTTATTCTTAAACTAAATGGTTTTCTCTCACCACTAATATATACTGTAATTGATTTATCAAATGGGTATGGACCTTGGTCATTAAGAAAAGTTACGTCAATTGTACCTGTTTTACCGGGGAGGACAGGGCTTTTTGTCCAGACAGGATTTGTGCAACCGCATGATGAAATTACCGTCTGTATAATAACAGGTTGATGGGATGTGTTTTTAAAAGTGAATTTGCAACTGTGATGCCCGGAATTAAGCATAATGTCTCCAAAGTCGTGGACAATTTTGTCAAACTCAATTTTTGTTGTCTGAGAATAAAGCTTTTCTCCTGCCAAAAACAGGAAAATAGCAGACGAAATGGATAAAAATATATATCTTCTCATTTTCAATGCAATGATTTTTAAAGCGCTTATGCAAAGATACAATTTGTATTTGTTCTATTCCAACCTATTTTTTATCTTTGCAACAATCAAACCAATTTAAAAAATAGTTATAATGGCTTACAAAATTTCTGAAGACTGCACCGCTTGCGGAACTTGCATTGACGAGTGCCCGGTAGAAGCTATATCTCCCGGTGATATCTATGTAATTGATCCAAATATTTGCACAGACTGCGGTACATGTGCAGATGTATGTCCGGTGAGTGCAATCAGCCCGATGTAATTTATTATCACACAAGAATAGAGGCTGTCAGAAATGGCAGCCTCTTTTTTTAATACACTTTCAATCTGTTCTCTGAATTATGAAGAACAATTGTTTTAAGGGGTCTCTCCTGATTATCAAGCCCCATAACGGCTGCCTCAAATTGATATTCACCCGGTAGTGGTGAAAATCTAAATGCAAAGTTATTTTCCGGTACTAGCTCTTCTGTGTTTACCACCTCACCATCTTTTATGATTCTGAGTATTATGCGGGAGTTATCCCAGTTGTGTGCAGATATGGCATAATATCTGTCTGATAATCTGAATATACCGTTATCGTAATTCAACTCCTGACTGCTGATTGACGAAGGGAAGGTTAGATTAATGTGCGGTTCATCCATATACTGACTGTATAGATTATGTACACTTTCTGTAAATGTTAGGGCGTTCCAGCCTGTTTGGTCAGATGATTGCTCTTTTTGACATGAAGTCAGAATCAAAGTGGTTGTTAAATAAAACATTAGGATAGTTGATTTTTTCATGGTTGGTTTAATAAAATGTTAATAATTAGTAAGTTTACCAGACAATATGGTAACCGCCTGTAAATAATTGGTTATGATTTATTGTGATTTCAATAGATTCGAGAGATTGATCAATGTTGTTCTCGCCCCAGTCAGAGTGAAAATAAATTGGCGAAGATGACCCTTCTGTGAAAATCCAGGGTGTGTCGTTATTATTTGAAAATCCGAGAGATAAAGCCATTAGCTCTTCATTGCTTAATCCATTGTTTGTGTAAATGCATTTTGCATTAACAGTTACAAAAGGCAGGATTGATCTTACAATTGACATATCAGAAGGTACTGGTAGCTGAGCCCTTAAATAAAAAATTACTGTTGCTGAAGTGGCCTCTCCACTTAACTGATCATACTGATAGTTTATATACTTCTCCACTTTAACTTCAATAAGTTCAAATACTCTAACGATACATTCAGAACTGACATTACTTAAGGCATTTGTTGCTCTTACAGTGGTCTGACCGGGGGAGACAGCAGTTATAACACCACTTTGACTTACTGTTGCTACATTATGATTATCACTTGTCCACACAATCTGTTTGTCATCAGCATTTTCGGGTAGAACAATGCATGACAGATATATTTGTTCTCCTATATCTGCTAATATCTCTGTTTGACTGAGTATTATTGAGTTAACGGTAATGTCCTGATCGACTTCTGAAAAATTCGCAGTATAATGGGCGTTCCCGGTAACTGTTGTAATTGGCGGTGACCATCCATCAAATCTGTACCCTTCATTCGGGAAAACTTCAAGTGCAGGATGGGAGCCATAGCAATATTTCCCGGAACCTGAAATAACTCCACCTTCTGCAGGTAATGCCGAAGCTGATATATAATATTCTGAAGCTACTAACCGGCTTATATCAACCCTTACAGAGTTTTCAGCAATGGCTGTCCCGATGAAACTTACACTTTGCTTTATATGACTATCTCTGGGGATGTTAAAGCTATTTGTGGAGTTTTCTCCCGGATAGTACTTGTAAACTACCTCTCCTGATATGGCCGGACTTTGATAATCTGCAGTAATTAATGCGTATGTATAAAGACTCTGGTCTCCTGATGGTGATTTATTGTTTTGACTTAAAATATCCGAATCAACTCCCTGCAAATTTTCAAGCATATAAAATGGTGTAGCATCTGAATGAGACATAGGTTCGGTATTATAAAATATCTTATCACCCTCTGTTGCACTGTTGCCTTCGCTTATGCAGCTCTCAGAGAAGAGTTTGCATACAGTGGGAACATTAAAGAGCTCAATAGATTTTACACTCAGAGATACATTGTTGTCAAGTCTGCTTTTGTCAAAGAGAAATGTTAATTTGGACACAACTCTTTTGAGCGGGATTTCTACCAGATTTAAAGCAGTAGTGTTGTTAACTGTTACAATTCCGGTACTGATAAGTTGAATATCTGATTCGTCATATAGGGAACACACTGTCTCCATCGTATTTTCCAAAGTCTGCATAACTGATATATCCAGATTGAATACATTTACTATTACAGCGATTGTCAGAATCTCTTTCGGTAAAGTGATGTTAAATTCTCCCGATGACAGAACGGTTTCATGTTTTATCAGCCATCCCTGATTGCTGAAAATCAATACATCAACTTTTCTGAACTCCTCTTCTGCCCGAGATTTAACAGAGACAGAATTTTTGTATTTCAATAAAATTTTTGATTCTGAAAATGCCGGTGCATCAGGTTTGGTACAGGATTTTGTACACAACACTAAGGTGATTGTAATAAATGCAAGAATATATTTATGCAAACTCATATTTATGACTCACTTAGAATGATTCCGGTAATAATCTGAGTGTTCCAGTCTCTGATAACCGATCCGCTAAATATGACAGAATCAGCCTTGAGGATCAGACCTATAGAATATAAAGTTCCGCCGGTGTATGATTGTTCCGGTATGGTTGCTCTGTACACTTTATTGTATGACCTTTCACCGCCGATATCAACATTTACAGTAACCTCTATCTCAATCCCCAGTGTTTCTGACGGTAACATAATATAGTTCCATTTTCCTTCTGTCTCATTCATTAATGTAAGTTCTCCTTTTGCATTACTTACACCTATAACCCCGTTTTCCAGATTTAGTCTGGACTGAGATCCTGGTTGGGAGGGTGTAATCTTAACTGACAGAATATCCAGATTTTCTACACCATCCCCCGGATTAACAATAACTTCAACTCCTGTTGCTATATGGTTGTACATAAAATTTACTGATCCCCCCTGGGATACAGATGTTTGTTTTGCCCACAGATAATCCTTTCCGTTTTCAAGAATTTCTGATGTGCCCGAAGTAAAGATCATTGAAGGTACAGCCTGGTTGTTTTCAGAGATTGAATAGAAATCGTAAAGCCCTTTAGGGAGAATTATAGGAACAGCTGTATTAAGTGCACCTGAAATATCAGCCGTTGCACTCTTTGGGGTAGATGCAAGAGGCTCTGAAACTATTAGTGTGGAGCCACCGCTGTAGCAAAAAATCAGAGCTCTGTTTCCTGATGGAAAAAGGCTCTCTCCCTTGGTGTTAAAGTTTTTGTTAAACGAGGCATAGAACTTAGTCTCTCTCACTTCGTTTTCTCTCACCTCTTTGTTGCAGGATATCAGTACCAATGCAAGTAAGATTGATACCAACTGCTCTGTTTTACCTCTCATAATCGTAATTTTTAATTGTTTAATAAACTGAATATAATTTGGTTGTCAATTTCACTCCATGCTGTTGAGCTCCATTTTAGAAGTGTTTTAAAGTCCTCTTTTATCTCAATTAATACTTCGTATGAAATACCTGGCCTAAGTTGCATCGGCAGAGTACCTGAAAATCTTTTGGAAAGAGGAGCTTCACCCTCTTTAAAAATAGTTGCTTCGAATTCGAACGAAACAGAGGTGCTACAGGGAAGTACAATTATCTCTCTTGAATTCCCGCTTCCCGCGATTTCAGTCAGGTGATCAGCTGATTGCGAGGGGGTAATTGTGCCGGTATTCAGATATAGTACATTATTAGCAGTTTCCGGAGGAGTAAAGAAAAAGCGAGTTAATGAAAGGGTTGCGTTAATGTTTGCCGGGTAAATATAAAAGATAATTCTGCTTGCTATATGATTGAATTCCAGATTAACAGTTGAATTCTCCGGCAAGATAATACTATTTTTTGCCCATAAATAATCTGTCCCATTTTTCAGACCGGAAGCATAGTGACCGGAAAATTCGATTTGTGGTTTTTCCGTAGTATTATCAGATATGGAAAATACATCATAATAGCCCTGCGGGAGAACAATGTCTTTTTCAGTAACCAAATCTGGTGTTCCGAAAGAGGTGGCTGTTACAGGTGTACCTCCTGTAAACATCTCATCTGAATCATGTTTGTGAATGTAAATAACAGATTTAAAGCCATATGGTAAAAATGTGGAACTTTTATAAAAGGTGCCGGAAGATTTTAATGTTTGGTTTATAACCGTAAAATTTATTTTTGATAAATCACCAATATGATGGTTAATGTTTTTATTGCATCCAGAGATGATAAATGCTACTGAAAACAACCTGAGAAAATTTATCTTCATAAGTAGATCCTGTTTAGCTTGCATACAAAACTATTTCAAATATTATAGTTTCAATCATCTGAAAATGCGAATTATACGTTTTAATATATTCTTTTTCTATTTTAATTTATTTTTATTTTTTCTGTATTGAGTAGATTAATTTTTTTAACTTTGGCAACTTAAAATTCACATATTATTTACGATGTTAAACATTAAACTCCTTAGGGAAGATCCACGTTTTGTGGTGGAGCGTCTTGCAGTTAAAAATTTCGATGCAAATGAGATTATTGAGAAGATTCTGGATCTGGATGTAAAAAGAAGAAATACACAAACAGAGGCAGATTCTTTACTGGCTGAACAAAATTCGCTCTCCCGTGAAATAGGGAAATATATGAAGGAGGGTAATAAAGCAGAGGCTGAAAAGGCAAAGGAGAGTGTTGCTCAGCTAAAAGAGCGTTCAAGGGAGTTGGAAGCAATGATGGACTCTTTAACTGTTGAGCTTAATGATCTCACTCTTTTATTGCCAAACCTGCCACACACATCGGTACCTCAGGGAAGAACACCCGAAGATAACGTTATTGTAAAGGAGGGCGGAGAAATACCTGTTCTGGAAAATGCCGAACCACACTGGGAACTTGCAAAAAAATATGATATAATTGATTTTGATCTTGGTGTTAAACTCACTGGAGCCGGATTCCCTGTCTATAAGGGTAAAGGGGCTAAGATTCAAAGGGCATTAATTACCTATTTTCTTGATCAGAACACAAATGCGGGATACACAGAAGTGCAGCCGCCGCTCATGGTAAATGAGGCTTCCGGTTACGGAACAGGACAGCTGCCCGATAAGGGAGAGCAGATGTATCATGTGGGACTTGATAATTTTTATCTGATTCCCACTGCGGAGGTTCCTGTAACCAATATATACAGAGATGTAATTCTTTCAGGTTCTGATCTTCCTCACAAGGTAACGGCATATACTCCATGCTTTAGAAGAGAGGCAGGATCCTACGGTAAGGATGTAAGGGGATTGAATCGTTTGCATCAGTTTGATAAGGTGGAGATTGTTCAGATTTGTCATCCTGATAAATCTTATAATGCTTTGGAAGAGATGGTTCAGCACGTTGAATCAATAGTCAGATCACTGGGTTTACCTTACAGAATTCTAAAATTGTGTGGGGGTGATATGAGTTTCACATCTGCACTGACATATGATTTTGAGGTCTATTCAGCGGCACAGGAGAGATGGCTTGAGGTGAGCTCGGTTTCAAATTTCGAAACATTTCAGTCTAATCGTCTTAAGCTAAGATTTAAAGATGAAAACGGAAAGCCTCAGCTTGCGCATACACTTAATGGAAGTTCACTTGCATTGCCAAGAATTCTTGCAGCCATTATGGAGAATTATCAGAAATCTGACGGAATAGAAGTCCCTGAGGTTCTAAAGCAATATACAGGATTTTCAAAAATAGACTAAGAGGGGAATGAGACCCGATAAAATTATACTTGGCATTGACCCGGGTACTCAGATGCTTGGCTGGGGTGTAATTGAAATAAAGGGTGGTAAAGCAAGTTATATCTCAATGGGTGTATTCAATTTTAAAAAAGAGTGCGACCATTTCTCAAAAATTGCAGCTGTATACAGGGAGGTAAATCTGCTGATCACCAGATATAAACCTGATGAATTGGCTATTGAGGCCCCTTTTTACGGCAAAAATATTCAGTCTATGCTAAAACTGGGTCGTGCTCAGGGTGCGGCAATCTCTGCTGCTCTAAATCATAATATGCCAATTACCGAATACGCTCCCAAAAAGGTTAAACTCTCAATTACCGGTAAAGGTGCTGCTTCTAAAGAGCAGGTAGCCTCTGTGCTTCTGAGCATTCTTTCTATATCGGACAAGCCCGGCTCATTTGATGCAACCGATGGTCTGGCAGTTGCATTCTGCCATTATCTGAATACCGGAACGGTTTCTGCTGCTGTAAAAATTAAAGAGCGAAGCGGAGGATGGGGTGCTTTTATCAAAAATAACCCTGATAGGGTAAAATAATCATAAATTTTCTGCAACCTTTTTTAACTTTTGCCTGTTTTTACAGTCAAAGAGATGTCTATTGAAAAACTAACAATGAAATAACATTTTAATATGAGATATATAGCACAGATTGTAGCATCTGCATTAATTTTTTTAACATTCACAACAGCAGTATCGGCACAGAGCAGAGACTTCAGAGTAAGAGGAACCTTGATTGACAGCGTAAGAAATGAACCTATAGAATTTGCAACCGCATCAGTTACACCAAAAGGTAGTACAACCCCTACAAAATATGCACTCTCTGACAGTAAAGGTAAATTTGAAATACAGGGAGTGACTTCCGGTGAATATACCCTTAAAGTTGAGTATATGGGTTATAACACCGTAGAAAAAGAGATATCAGTTTCTGAACACAGAATAATTGACTTGGGATACATTGGCCTCATGGAAAAACTTAATATGCTGGAAACAGTAACTGTAACAGCATTGGGGAATCCTGTAATTGTTAAAAAAGATACAATTGAATATAACGCCTCTTCTTTCAAAACCACCGACAGTGATATGCTGGAGGAGTTGCTAAAGAAACTTCCCGGGGTTGAGGTATCGGCTGACGGAAAAATTACAGCAAACGGAAAAGAGATTAATAAAATAATGGTTGACGGGAAACCTTTTTTTCTAAATGATCCTCAGCTTGCAACAAAGAATTTGCCCGCCAACATTATTGAAAAGGTAAGAGTAGTTGACAGACAGTCAGATCAGGCCAGATTTACAGGTATTGATGACGGGAATGAAGAGACTGTTATAGACCTCTCTATCAGGCCCGGAATGATGAATGGCTGGTTTGGGAATGCTACGGCCGGCTATGGCACTGATGAAAGATTTCAGGCAGCAGGTATGGTTGGTAATTTTACAAAGAAGAGCCAGATAAGTATCATAGGAAATGGGAACAACACAAATAACAGAGCATTTTCTGACCTTGCAGGGGATATGATGAGAACTATGAGGGGATCGATGGGTGGAGGAAGAAGTTTCGGCGGCGGCGGAGTCAGGATAGGAGGTACAACCCTCAGCTTTGGAGGAAGCGGGATTACAACTTCATGGATGGGCGGAATTAACGCTAATACCGAGCTGAAAGATGGTAAACTTAAGATAGGGGGTAGTTACTTCTATGGTGGTAATGACAACATTGCAGAGGGATCCAGAGTAAGACAAAATTTTTTACCCGACAGCAGTTTCTTTAACAGAGATACTTCAAGAACACAAAATGTGTCGGATAATCACAGAGTGGCTCTTGAACTTGAGTGGACTTTATCTGAGAAAACTTCAATCTTGTTTCGTCCAAATGTGAGTATAGGTTCAGGAAGATTCGAGGAGAGGAGGGATTTCTCAACAGACGGCCAGAGTGGTACAAAAATAAATGATGGATTCAGCCTTGCTTCAGGAGACAATAACTCCCAAAGTACCGGTGGTGAGCTGTTGTTCAGACAAAGACTGGGCAAACCGGGCAGAACTTTCTCTGTAAATGTAAATTACTCATATTCAAACAATGAGCTGGATGGTAGAAATATTTCAGAGACAAACATATATGGCAACAGACCATCTTTTACAAAGCTCGATCAGAGATTCGATCTGATGAGTAACTCTTACTCGTTGAGTACAAGAGCTTCATATACAGAACCTCTTGGAAAAAATTTCTTTATGGAACTGGCATACAGATATCGTTACAGCAAAAGTAAATCAGAGAAGGAGGCATACAATTATAATGATGTTACAGGTGCATGGGATCTGTATGACAGCACATATTCCAACAGTTTTGAGAATACATTCATTAATCAGCAGGCCGAAATTAATATCAGAAAAAACGAGGAGAAGTACAGTTATGTTGTAGGATTTAATGTTCAGCCTGCATACACTGAAAGTCTTGGCGGAGTTACCGATATTTCAAGAAATGTTGTAAACTACTCTCCATCGGCTCAGTTTGATTACAGATTCTCTGATGTGAGCAATATGCGGGTAAGATACAGAGGTAATACCAGGCAACCATCTATAAACCAGTTACAACCTGTGCCTGATAATTCTAATCCTCTTTATATTCCTTTAGGTAATCCCAACCTTTTACCTGAATTTGAACATAGCATGAATGTAGAATTCAGAGATACAAAAAGAGAGACTTTCAGATCGTTGGGTTTCAGACTTGGCGGAGATTATACTATGGACAAAATTGTAAATAAGACATGGTATGACGAGGGTGGTGTACAATACAGTGAGCCGGTTAACGAAAACGGTGTGTATTCTATGTATGCAAACGTTATGTACAATACACCGATAAAGAGATCTAAGTTTTATATCTCTACCAATACAAGAACTTCTTTCAATAATGGTATTAACTATTCAAATGGTCTCAGAAACAAAACTCAGAGTCTATCTTTGTCAGAGATGCTGCGATTTTCATACAGAGGAGAGAAAATTGAGGCCGGAATTGGCGGTAGAGCCTCCTATTCATATGCATGGTATACAATAGAGCAAAACACAAAACCTGCAACATGGACAAACTCAGTTAATATGTATGCAAACTGGACATTACCGGGTGGGTTTAATCTTGTTAGTGATTTTGATTACAGGTTTTATATCGGGTTTGGTGATGGCTATAACGAGCCGTCTGCTGTATGGAATGCCGAGATTGCAAAGCTCTTATTTAAAAATGCAGCTACTTTAAGGATAAAAGTATATGATATTCTTAATCAGTCCAAGAACATGTGGAGAACAACTACCGATAACTATATTGAAGATGTACAGAATAATACTCTTCAGCAGTACTTTATGCTGAGCTTTACATTCAGATTCGGCAAATTCGGGTCAGGTAACAGAGACTCAGGAAGACCTCAGTTCAGAGGTGGTGGTTATGGGAGACCTCATATGGGAGGGATGTTTTAATCGTTTCTCGCAGCTGAAAAATTTCTCCATTTATCGATTACAGCTTTTAGATCTTCAGGGATATCATTTTCAAAGAACATCCGGTGACCCGTCGCCGGATGTATAAAACCAAGAGTTTTTGCATGCAGAGCATGTCGGGGCATCAATTCAAAACAGTTTTCAACAAATCTCTTGTATTTTGAATATAGTGTTCCTTTCAGGATTTTGTCACCTCCGTATCTGTCATCATTAAACAGGGGATGGCCGATATAATCCATATGAACCCTTATCTGATGTGTTCTTCCTGTCTCAAGTATGCACTCAGTGAGTGTAGTATATCCAAATCGCTCTATTACTCTGTAATGGGTGATGGCATGTTTACCGGATGAGCCGTCAGGGAAGACTTTGAAACGCATTCTGTCGTTAGGATCCCTTCCTATATGTCCTGTAATGGTTCCGCTATCTTCTTTAAGATTACCCCATACCAATGCAACATACTTTCGCTCAATGGTATGATCAAAGAACTGTTTTGCCAGGGCGAGCTGTGATTGGTCGTTTTTTGCAATCAGAAGTAATCCGGATGTGTTTTTATCAATACGGTGTACCAGTATTCCCATTCTTTCGTCAGAAGCATCGGCAGGCTGACTTATTCCAAGATGAAAGGCCAGAGCGTTAATGAGAGTTCCTGAAAAATGGCCGTGCCCCGGATGTACCACAAGACCTGCAGGTTTATTGACAAGTAAGAGATGTTCATCTTCGTATGGTATATCAAGCGGAATATTTTCAGGCCTTACCTCAAATCCTCTTCGTTCATATGGAAGAACAATGGTTACAACATCAAGAGGTTTTACTATATAATTCGCCTTAACCGTCTTCCCGTTAACAAGTACATAACCGGCACCTATCGCAAGCTGAATCCTGTGACGGGAAGTTTTCTCCATGCGGGAGGTGATGAATTTGTCTACTCTGAGCTGACTCTGCCCCTTATCGGAGACGAATCTGTAGTGTTCAAACGAGCCTGAGGAGTCCTCCTCTTCTCCTGCTTCATAATCATCTTCGATGCCATCGGCATCAGTAAAAATATCCTCGGATATTCCGTTCTCTTCAGGAGTGATTTTCTCTTTTTTTACAGGCATAAACTGTTAGTTCTTTTTAACCTCCTCCAACTTTGATCTGTCTGTGCTGAGTACAAGGTCTACTCTGCTGCCCAGTATATGGGATAGGTTTTCTGTCGGTTGAGGATACTGACTTATCACAAAGCTTGATATTGAGTCGGCATATGTTCGGACCGACTGGTCAAATGTAAGTCTTCCGATATTAAGTGAGTTATCTATGATGATATCTTTGGCTGTAACAAAAGTAAATCCCGTAACAGAAGGGATTGAAGTCATATTATTATCTGAACTAAGTCCGAGTTCAAGGTCAATTTCGCTCTCTGTTTCAACAGGAGTGCCTGGTGCAATGCGTTTACCTTTGTATATCTGAGACAACACATTGTTGGTTGCCATATCATTTACATATATTAATCTTCCGACATTGAGCTGCATGGCATTTAATTCTGCCTTCGCCTGCCGGAGAGAAAACCCGGTAACAGATGGCATATTAACTTTTTTTGGTTGTATTGAGTTAATAGTCAGTAATATCCTTCTGTTTTTTTTAACATAACTACCTGAATGGGGATTTTGCCTGAAGATAATTCCTCTGCCCATACGGGGTAAAAAGACCGAATCGGTGACTTCGAGCCTCAGATTGGTTTTGTCTGCAAGGTATTCAGCTTCAGATATAGTCATTCCGGCAAAATCGGGAACCTCCAGCTCCTGATTATGCCTGGTAATAAATTTCAGAAACAGGATAAGGGTAACAAGAATAAGAAGTACCAAAGCAGCTGCTTTAAGCAGATTTTTAAAAATCCAGTTGTCTTTTTTCATAAATGTGAACTGTTTAGACAAAATTACTACTTTTTTTAAACTAGGTTATAGAAACTGTCTCTTTCCATTGCCCTGTAACCGCATCCGGATGCAATTCCTGCAAGATCATCTGCAGTCATGTTTGGATTTTCTCCTGAACCCGCCATGCTGTATATTTTTGTACTGTCGTTAATTGTACCATCAATATCGTCAGCACCATAAAGAAGTGAAAGCTGGCAAAGTTCCTTGCCCAGCATAGGCCAGTATGATTTGATATGTGGAATATTATCCAGTACAATTCTGGAGACTGCAAATGTCTTTAAAACCTCAATGAAACCTATTTCTCCAAGATGAGACATAGGGTTATTTGCAGATTTGAATAAAAGTGGAATGAATGCATCAAATCCTCCGGTTCTATCTTGCAGATCTCTTAATGCAAGTAAATGGTCAACTCTGTGTTCACGACTTTCTATGTGGCCGAACAGCATCGTTGCGTTTGTTCTGTAGCCAAGTTGATGGGCTGTTTCGTGTATCTCCATCCATCTGGCAGCATCTGCTTTATCCGGACATATCTGCTCTCTTATCTCCGGGGCAAATATTTCGGCACCTCCACCCGGGAGTGCAGATACTCCTCTTAATTTGAGTTCTGAAAGTACCTCATAAGCACTCTTTCCCGAACTCCTGCACATATCATCTATCTCTACAGCAGAAAATGCCTTTATTGCCACTTGGGATGGGAGTGATTCCCTTACAGCATCTACAACTGAATAGTAGTATGTGTGATCTTTCCGGGGATGGACACTTCCTACAATATGAACCTCAGTCATACCGGGTTCGTATTTCTCTTTGCAATAGCTTTTTACATCATCAATACTCATTGTCCATGCACCAGTATCAGAGTCACATTCTCTTCTGTATGAGCAAAATGTACATCTGTGAATACATACATTACTTGGTTCAAGGTGAAAATTTCTGTTGTAGAAGACTATATCCTGATTTAATTCCTTTCTGATATCTGTGGCCATAGAAGAGAGAATATTCATATCCTGAATATCCCAAAGTTTTAAAGCCTCATCTCTCCCTATTCTTTCTCTCATTTTTGGTTCAAATATAACAAAAAAGACGCTCAGGGCGCCTTATTTTGATGTATCCGTTGTTATCTCTTTTTAGAAACGATCTTCAGATGACACTGTTAGTTTTTTACGGCCACGACGGCGGCGGGCAGCTAGTACCCTGCGTCCGTTGGGTGTAGACATACGCTCACGGAAGCCGTGCTTGTTACGACGCTTGCGCTGTGATGGTTGAAAAGTACGTTTCATAATATGTATACTGTATTTGTTATAATACTTGAAAAAGGGAGTGCAAAGATATATAAAATGTTTTTAATAGCAAATATTTGTGCTATCGTTTGATAAATATGACACTTTTTTCTTTAAACCACTCCTCTTCGAACCATTCAGATATCTCTGTTTTTGAAAACTTATCAAATGGGATGTTCATCTTTTTTGCGGCAGCTGCAATCTGTAAATTCATATCACCTCCTTTCAGATAGAGAACTCCGCGGGGAACTCCTCCAAACTCTCCTTTAGTTATTTTGCCCCACACCCATGGCAGAAAATCTGATAAATCCGTAACAGCCCGTGATATAACAAAATCAAATGTGCCGGTAATCTCTTCGGCTCTCATCCTTGCCGGTAAAACATTATTGATTCCGACTGCCTTACTCACTTCAGTCACTACCATAATTTTTTTCAAAATTGAATCACACAGAGTGAAATTTACCTGAGGAAACATTATGGCAAGCGGAATGCCGGGAAATCCTCCTCCTGTTCCGACATCAAGCACCTTTGACCCGTCAGGAAAATTTACCCTTTTTGCAATTGCCAGTGAGTGGAGGATATGATGAAGATATAGATTTTCGATGTCCTTTCTGGATATAACATTTATTTTGCTGTTCCAGTCTCTGTAAAGAGGGTACAGTTCTGCAAACATCTCTTTCTGTTTTTCTGACAGATTTGGAAAATACTTATATATTAACTCTTCCATATTTCGTTTAGTAATCGTTTTGCTCTGCTGATTCGCGTCTTAATTGTATTAAGAGGCATATTAAGTTCTTTAGCTATCTCCTCCAGAGGATATTCGTGTATAAACCGCAATTCTGAAATCTTTCTGTATTTTGGATCGAGGTTTTGAATTGAGCGGACAAGATTTTCTATGGCCTGATCATTAATCATGTTCTCTTCGGGACTGGGAACGGTACTTTCTATATCGGGAGATATTATTTCGTTTCCGGTATTTGAAGTCATTGTGACGGGAATTTTCTTTTTTCTTAAAAAATCGAGAGCCGTATTCTGAGCTATTGTATAAAGCCAGGTTGAAAATGCATATTTAAAATTAAAGGTGTCAAGATTTTTAAAACATTTATGAAAAGCCTCCTGACAAATATCTTCTGCATCCTGAGAATTTGATACAATAGCTGTTATATGTGACATAACAGCAGATCTGTATCTGTTTACTATCAGTGTAAATGCCTCCTCTTCTCCGTTTAGTGCCCTTCGGACAACATCATAATCATCAATATCGCGTACCTTCATTGAGAAAAATTTAATGTGCCTCAAGCCAGTTATCTCCGTATCTGCAATCAACGGTAAGAGGAACTGAGAGTTCAATTACGCTCTCCATCTGCTCTTTTACTATTGATGATAACCTGCTCTCCTCACCGGGAAAGACGTCAAACACCAGCTCATCGTGTACCTGAAGTACCATTTTACTCTTAAGATTCTCTTTTCTTATAATTTCCGAGACTCTTATCATAGCAACCTTAATAATGTCTGCAGCACTTCCCTGAATAGGTGCATTTATTGCATTTCGCTCGGCAAGACCTCTGACAGTAGGATTTTTTGAATTTATATCCGGCAGAAATCTTTTTCTGCCGTACAGAGTTGTCACGAAACCTCTCTCTCTGGCAGACTGAATCATCTGGTTCATATAATTTTCAACCTGAGGGTAGTTTGAAAAATAGCCCTCAATAAGTTGTTTTGACTCCTGTCTCGATATGCTCAGACGTTGTGACAGCCCGAATGCAGAAATTCCGTATATAATACCAAAGTTGGCTACTTTAGCTCTGTTTCTCTGTTCTCTGGTGAGTTTGTCTTCCGGAACTCCGAATATCTTGGATGCTGTGGCAGCGTGGATATCTTTACCGGCCCTGAATGCCTCGATAAAAAGTTGGTCACCGCTCATGTGGGCCATCAGTCTGAGCTCAATTTGTGAATAGTCTGCCGACATAATGAGGCCGTTTTCAAATGAGGGAATAAAGGCTTTCCTGATCTCTCTGCCCCTTTCTGTCCTTATTGGAATGTTCTGAAGGTTTGGCTTTACCGAACTTAAACGGCCGGTTGCAGTAAGCGACTGATTATATGTCGTGTGTATCTTTCCGGTTTTTGGGTTAATAAGTGTTGGTAATGGATCGATGTAGGTAGAGAGAAGTTTTTTAAGGTTCCTGTAATCGAGTATCTGTGAAACTATCGGGTGGTTGTCAATGAGTTCAGATAATGTCTCTTCGTCTGTGGAGTAATTCTTCTTGCTCGTCTTTTTTGCATCCTTAACCAGTTTGAGTTTCTCATAAAGGAGGATTCCCAATTGTTTTGGGGAGGATATGTTGAGCTGAGGATCTCCGGCAATCTCTCTTATGGAGTTTTCTGTCTGGGTAAGCTCTTCTGTTAACTGGAGACTGTATTGTCCGAGCATTTGACGATCTATCTTTATGCCTTGCAACTCCATTCCGGCCAACACCCTTATTAACGGCATTTCGATATTGTCATAAAGAGTTTTAAGGCCTTCATTCTCCATTTCAGAACAAAGTTTTTGATACAAAGGGACCATTACAACTGCCTCACGGAATGATCTGTCGGAGATGCTTTCGGGGTCTGTATCAGTGGCGCTGAAAAGATCTCTCACTTGTTCCCCGGTATCATTTTCCAGTTCTAAATTCAGATAGCTTTTAACAAGAATTTCAGTTTTATGTGATCTCTCCGGCATCAGAATATAGTGCATAAGCTCTGTATCGGCAAGATATCCCGAAAGTGTAATCTGATAATCGTCAAGAAAGTTGATTAATGATTTGATGTTGCTGCTGCATTTTACAATAGAATCATCTTCAAGAAGGTCTTTTACGGGAATCTTGTCTGAGTTTTGAGAAGGGTCAAAGCAGAATACAGTGTTTTGGGCAGCGATGATAATCTTATTTTCAAGTAAGGTCAGCCCTATTGCCTTTGACTTCTCTGACTCTTTTAGGAGTTCTCTGAAATCTGATACCTTGTATTGAATCTCTGAGATATCACTTTCATCCGACTCAGTTAAATCTGAGCCAGGAATCACAGAGAAGAGATTTTCCATCTGGGACAACATTCTTGTGAGTGATGTAAACTCATAATCACTAAAGAGCTTTTTGATTTTTCTGAAATCAGGAGTTTCTAGTTTAAGATTATCTTCGTTCCACTCAACCTCTACATCTGTTTCTATAGTTACAAGTCTTTTACTCAGATCTATGTACTCTTTAGCCTCTTCAAATGCTATTCTCTGTTTATCCGGTAGCTGATCGAGTGATTTGTAGATATTTTCAACACTTTTGTATTTATTAATCAGCTTTTTAGAGCTAACTTCTCCAACTCCTCTGACTCCCGGTATGTTATCTGAACTATCTCCCCATATGGTAAGGATGTCTATAACCTGAGAAGGGTGGTCAATCCCATAGTTATTGCAGATGTGTTCTTTGGTAATAAGCTCAGAATCACCACCGTTTTTGCCGGGTTTATATTGATAGATGTTGTCTGAAACCAATTGCCCGTAATCTTTGTCAGGAGTAACCATGTAAACCGTAAAGCCTTTGCTCTCTGCTTTTTTAGCTATTGTGCCAATTACATCATCGGCCTCGTATCCTATCTTCATAAGAACAGGAACCGATATCGCCTGCATTAACTCAATGAGCGGTTCAAGGGCGGTTTTAATCTGTTCAGGCGTTTCGCTTCTGTTCGCCTTGTATTCAGGGTAGATTTCGTGCCGGAAGGTCTTTGCAGGAGGATCAAAAGCTACGGCAAAATGAGATGGCTTCTCTTTGAGCAACAACTCCATCACAGTTTTTGTAAAGCCAAATAAAATTGAGGTGTCCAGGCCTCGTGAGTTTATCATAGGCCTTCTCAGAAATGCGTAGTAAGACCTGAAGATAAGTGCATGTCCGTCTATCAGAAGGAGTTTTTTCATCTCGTTGTCAATCGTTCTCTTCCGACAGCCACTCCACGAAAGATGATGGTGTTTCGTACAGCTTAACGGAGTAAAGTTTTATATCTGATGGTAGTCTTTTTTTGATTGAATGTGCAAAGTAAATTGCCAGATTCTCACAGGTTGGCTGAAAATCAACGATCACAACATTTGAGTACGAAATGGCAATCTCTCTGGTGAGGGGTGAGTCATCTCTTAAAATCAGTGCATGATCAAAAGGATCTAGTATAGTTTCTGTAACTATTTTTTTTAGTTCTGAAAAATCAATGACCATACCGGATTTTGGATTGTCTGTTGCTTGAATCGGAGACCCCTTAACGGTTACAAACAGTCTGTAAGAGTGGCCGTGAATGTGCCTGCACTTGCCGTCATAACCCTGAAGAGCATGTGCCCCCTCGAATCGGAACTCCTTGGTTACCCTTATAATTGACATACTTTTTTTGCAAAAGTATTAATATTTTTTGTAAACATAGGTGTAATGCCACTTACTAATCTTAATTTCTATAACTATAATTTGCGTACTTAATTAGAGTTTGGAATTAAAATGATAATAAATTAAATTAAAATTTGATTTTATCTTACAATTCAGTATTTTTGTAAAAATTAAACCAGGTTATGGCTATAAATATTCAAAACATTTTATCGGACAACGCTAAAAGTATGAGAAGATCTGCAATCAGAGACCTTCTCAGTGTTGCAAACAGACCGGAGGTGATTTCATTTGCCGGTGGATTTCCTAATCCGGACACATTCCCGGTAGAGGAGTTAAAAGAGATAATGATGGAGGTTTTAGAGGCAGAGAGTACATCTGCTCTTCAATATGGACCTACCGAAGGTAACGGTAAGCTGAGAGAGATTCTTGCACAGCGTTACAGAGCCCAGGGCCTGGATATAACAAAGGATAATATCATTATAACAACATCTTCACAACAGGCTATTGACCTCACTTCAAGAGTATTTATTAATCCGGGTGATACAATTGTTTGCGGATTGCCATCTTATCTGGGTGCTTTGCAGTCATTCTGGTCGTATCAGGCAAAACCAATAGGAGTGGAGAGGGATGAGGAGCTTGAAACTGTTATCAGAACGTTGATAGCAAGCGGTAAAAAACCTAAATTCATTTATACAATCCCTGATTTTCAGAATCCGTCGGGTGTAACTATGAATATTGAGCAGAGGAAGATGGTCCTCAATGTTGCTAAAAAATACGATTTGCTTATAATTGAAGATAGTCCGTACAGAGAAGTGAGGTTTGAGGGAGAGGCTCAGCCTTTGATGTACTCTATGGATAATGAGCGGGTGATGTTATTTGGTACTCTTTCCAAAACAGTACTTCCGGGCTTCCGTATCGGATGGATAATAGCACCTGTAAATATTATTGACAGACTTGTTGTGGCAAAGCAGTCTGCAGACCTTTGTACACCGGTATTCGATCAGGCTGTTATTACAAGATACTTCGAAAAGGGTTATTTTGAAAAGAATCTGGATAAAACGATTGATCTCTACAAAAATAAGAGAAATCATATGCTGGCATGTTTCGAAAAGTATATGCCTGAGGGTGTTACATGGACACGTCCCGAAGGAGGATTATTCCTCTTTGTAACTCTTCCTGAAGGTTACGATTCATCTGTACTTTTCAACGAGGCCATTAAGGAGAATGTTGCTTTCGTAATAGGAGAGGCTTTCCATTGTGACGGATCTGGGAAAAACACGATGAGGATCAACTTCTCATTTATGAATGAGGAGAAGACAGAAGAGGGTGTTAAAAGACTTGCCAGGGCTATAGATAAGATGTTTAAAAACGGCCCGCTTGAATCTCCGACATCTTTCTAAAGGAAGGTAAAGAGATCTGAATTGAATTTTAGAGAGGAGTCTTTGAACATTTTGTCAAAGGCTCCTTTTTCTATTAAAGATTTGGGTGTTCCTTCGAAAAAGGCATCATGACCCATAATCCATATTTTATCACACAATTTTATTGCCTGGAGAAGATCGTGAGTCGAAAAAATAACTGTCTTTTCCTCCTCCATTGCGATACTTCTGAGAAGTTTTACGGTTGTTATTCTGTTTGCAATATCTAAAAATGCAGTTGGTTCGTCGAGTAACATTATGGTGCTGTTTTGCACCAGACTTCTAGCAATTGCAGCTCTCTGAAACTCTCCATCGCTGAGCATTGAGCTATCCCTGGCAATAAAATCACCCAGACCTACCTTCTCTATTGTCTTTTTTACAAACTCTTTTTCGGTTTTATCAATTATTCCAAGCCAGTCAGACCTGTTGTAGCACCCAGCTGCAACCATATCGAAAAGTGAGAGATTCCTGGTTCTTGGGCTTTGAGAAGGCACATATGATATTTTTATGGATAGTTTTTGAGAGGTAAGTTTCTCAACAGGAACCCCCTCAATTTTTATCTGGCCTCCGTGATATTTAAGGATTCCTGAAACAGAGCGGAGCAGTGTGCTTTTACCCATTCCGTTAGCACCAACAAGTGCAATCATTTCACCTTTCCTGGCAGTTGCATTAATACCGGAATATATAACCTTATCATAACCTAAGGATACACTCTCCAGTTCAAGCAAATAATCTTTACAGGAATTATTAAACATATCAGGCAATCTTGCTTTTAAGTACAATAATTAATATTATCGGCACGCCAATAAGTGCGCTTACAGTATTTATCGGGATAACACCCGGTTGTCCCGGTAGCTGGGCAACTGTATCGGCAAAAACCATTATTGCAGCACCCAGAAGTGCCGCAGATGGCATTAAAACTTTATGGTCGGCATCTCTGAAAAGCATTCTGGCAATATGAGGAACTGCAATTCCAATAAATCCGATAGGGCCGCAGAATGCTGTCACACTGCCTGCAAGAAGAGTTGTTGCAATGAGTATTCTGCGTCTTGTGTTCTCCATATTTACTCCCAGACTCCTGGCATACGCCTCACCCATAAGCAGGGCATTAAGATCTTTAATGTTATAGACAGAGAGGGCAAATCCGGCTGTTACAAGAATAAACAGCGTCCACAATTGTGATGGATTTAGTCCTGAAAAACTTCCCATTGTCCATAACACAAAGACTTTTAGTGCAGAAGAGGATGATAAATACTGCATAAGGGATATTAACGCGCTCACCACACTCCCAAGCATGATTCCGAATATCAGCAGGGAGCTGTTATCTCTCAATCTGGAAGAGACAACCAGAAGCAGTACAGTTACTGCAAAAGCTCCCAGCCATGCTGCTGCTGCTGTTCCTACTGATGCGGCAACGGATGATGTAATGGTTACACCGAATGCCGAAAAGCCCATTACAAAAATGGCTACTCCCATTCCGGCACCAGAACTGATGCCCAGGATAAAAGGATCGGCAAGGGGATTCCTGAACAGAGTCTGCATCTGTAATCCACATACAGAAAGAGCAACACCTGAAAGTATTGCCGTAATAACCTTGGGAATACGATAGGGGAGCATGATGTCGCTTACAAATTTTGAGGTTTGTTCTCCGGTGAAAAAGTTAATGATTTCGTTGAACGGAACAATCACAGACCCCAGTGTAAGATTCAGCAATATGAATATAACCAGTGAGATAAATATAAGCAGATACCAGCCCGTATATGTAGGTTTTATACGCAAAATAGTTTACTTTGAGGCCCCTAAGATAGTGCAAAAAAAGATAAATGCGTTTGATTTTATTTTCGTAATTTTGCGGCTCCCGTTTATTTTTAAATTAAAGAATACAAGAAATGAGAAGGAAAATTGTAGCAGGTAACTGGAAGATGAATACCTCGATTGAAGAGGGCGAACTTCTGGTAAAACAGATATGCTTTCTTGCCAAAGATCTGGAATCTGATGTAGAAATTATAGTTGCACCACCATTTACACATTTGTCAAATGTATCATCTCTGATTGAAAAAGAGAGATGTAAGGTATCACTTTCTGCCCAGAACTGTGCAGATAATTTATCGGGTGCATATACAGGTGAGGTGTCTGTAAAAATGCTTGAAGATCTTAAATGTAAATATGTAATTATCGGACATTCCGAGAGAAGAGAGTATTATGGTGAAACTAATGAGACTCTCTTTAAAAAGATTGAACTGGCCCTTGCTGCTGGATTGAAGCCAATTTATTGTGTTGGTGAAAAGCTGAACGAGAGAGAAGAGAACAGGCATTTTGAAGTTGTGGCAGAGCAGATAAAAGAGGTTTTGTACAAGCTTAAGGGATTTGACCTTAACAATGTGGTTGTGGCATATGAACCTGTGTGGGCAATCGGAACCGGTAAAACAGCAACCGCAGATCAGGCTGAAGAGATGCATGCCTACATCAGAAGAGTGATTGCCGGTAAATTCCCGGCTCAGGCTGATGAAATTTCTATATTGTACGGAGGAAGCTGTAAACCCTCAAATGCTGCCGAAATATTCGGGAAAGAGAATGTTGACGGAGGTTTGATTGGAGGTGCGTCTCTTGTTGCTCAGGACTTTATTTCGATCATTAAATCTTTCTGATGAACTATTATGAGGTTCGTATCGGAATAACACCTTTTTCCGAAGAGGTTTCTGAGATAGTTATTGCCCAATTATGCGATATTCCTTTTGAGAGCTTTATTAATGAAGATGGGGTTCTTAAATGCTATATTAAAGAGAGAGATTTCAGCCCGGAAATAATTGATCTGGCACTATCTGAACTTAATGATTCAGGTTTTGAACTGAATGTTTCTGCCGGACTAATTGTTAACAGTAACTGGAATATTCTTTGGGAGAGTAATTTCGAACCAATAATCATAGATGAAAGATGTGTGATAAAGGCCAGCTTTCATAAAGGGATTCCCAATGCAAAATACAATATAATTATTGATCCAAAAATGGCTTTTGGAACAGGTCACCATCATACAACACGTCTGATGATAGAGTCGATGCTTGATATCTCCTTTGATGGAAAGAGGGTTATGGATATGGGATGTGGGACAGGCATACTGGCGATTCTTGCTGCTAAAATGGGATCTCTCTGCCCGGTATACGCTGTTGATATAGACGATATTGCTGTAGAATCGGTTAAAGAAAACACATTTGTAAACGGGGTGTCTGAAAAGATCAAGGCCGTTGAGGGTGACTCGTCTATTCTGGATGATAAAATATTTGACATAATTCTGGCAAACATTAACAGAAACATTATACTATCTGATATTGAAAAGTATTCATCGAGTTTAGTGTCTGACGGATGCCTATTGTTAAGCGGCTTTTACTCTGATGATGCGGCTATGATTGAAAGTGAAGGGGCCAAATACGGACTAAAAGCCATCTTCAAAAGGAGTATCGACAACTGGACTGTCATGAAAATGGTAAAAAAGTAATTTTTTGTCATTTGGGCTATTGCAGAAATAATTTTTTGTTTTACCTTTGCAGTCCTCAAAGAAAGCGGGCATGGCGTAATTGGTAGCCGCGCCAGACTTAGGATCTGGTGCCGAGAGGCGTGGGGGTTCGAGTCCCTTTGCCCGCACAAAAAAATGGCAGATACCCTTTGGGATATCTGCCTTTTACTTATTAGAAAGATTTTGAAAAATAGATATTATGAAGATCACACAAAAGAATGTAGATGACCTTACAATGGTAGTCACTATGAGTATCCAGAAAGATGACTACAAGGATAAAACAAAAAAAATTCTCAACGACTTCAGAAAAAATGCCGACATCAAAGGCTTCCGTAAAGGGATGGCTCCGATGGGCATAATAGAAAAGATGCATGGAAGAAGTGCAATGCTTGATGCCGTTAATAATCTTATTTCTGAAGGGCTTAACAACTACATCAACGAAAATAAACTGAATATTCTGGGCGAACCTCTTCCGCATGAAGATGACAAAAAGGGTATTGATTGGGAGAATGATTCAGAATTTGAAGTATCATTTGATATTGCTCTTGCTCCAAAAATTGAGCTTGAACTCTCTTCAAAAGATAAGATAACATATTATGAGCCAAAAATTACAGACGAAGAGAAGGCTAAATACAGAAGCAATCTTTTAAAGCAATTCGGAGCACTTGTAAATACTGAGGCAATTGAAGAGGACGACTTTATCATAGCTGACCTGGTGCAGGGTGAAACAAGAATTGAAGGAACATATATTGCGCTAAGGTCAATTGCCGATAAGAAGATTAAAAAGAGCTTTATAGGTAAAAAGAGTGGTGACGAATTTGTAATAGATGTAAATAAAGCTTTCGAAAATGAGACCGACAGAGCTGCAATGCTAAAAATCAAGAAAGAGGAGCTGGCATCAATTGAACCTAATTATACTGTAATTGTTAAAGAGGTTAAAAGATTTGCTGAGGCTGAGGTTAATCAGGAGTTGTTTGATAAAGCATTCGGTGCAGGAAATGTGAATTCAGAAGAAGAATTTGATAATAAGATAGTTGAAAAGATTCAGGCTGAATTTGCACAGGAGAGCGACTATAAGTTTATGCTGGATGCAAGAGAGGCTTTAATTGAAAAGGCAGCTATTGCGCTTCCAGAAGAGTTTCTAAAGAGATGGTTACACTCTGCGAATGAGGGTAAGTTTACAATGGAGGAGATTGAGAAAGATTTCCCGCTTTTCCTGAAGGACTTCCGCTGGCAAATGATAAGACAATATATTACTAAAGAACAGAAGATACAGATGACCAGAGAGGATCTTTTAAACCATGCCCGTAAAATTGCCGCTTATCAGTTTGCAATGTATGGTTTGAATAATGTTCCTCAGGAACAACTTGACACTTATGCGGAATCACTGCTTAAGAACGAAAAAGAGGGGAGAAGAATTGTAGAGAAGGTTGAGGATGATCTGGTACTGGATTATGTTCGTTCTGTGGTAACTCTTGATAAGAAGAGCATCACAATGGAAAAATTGCAGGAACTGACAAAATAATTTTTAAATAAAATTGAGATATGGCTACAGATTTTGAGAAATATGCCATCAGGCACAAGGGAATAAGCAGTCTTACTCTTCATAGGGTTAACTCTCTTTACGGAGCTTATATTAATCCTACAATTATAGAGGAGAGACAACTTAATGTGGCTGCTATGGATGTTTTTTCCCGTCTTATGATGGACAGGATAATATTCCTGGGAGTGCCTATAAATGATGATGTTGCCAACATCATCCAGGCGCAGCTGCTGTATCTTGATTCAACAGAATCAAAATCAGACATACAGCTATACATTAACTCACCCGGAGGCAGTGTATATGCCGGCCTCGGTATTTATGATACGATGCAGCTGGTGAGTTCAGATGTAGCGACAATATGTACCGGTATGGCTGCATCTATGTCAGCGATTCTGCTTACAGCTGGTGCAAAAGGGAAAAGATCTGTTTTACCTCATTCAAGGGTAATGATTCATCAACCTATGGGTGGAGCAGAGGGGCAGGCAAGTGACATTGAAATAACTGCCAAACAGATTGTAACACTTAAGAGAGAGTTATACGAGATTATATCATTACATACAGGAAAAGCTGTTGACATTATTGAGAAAGATGCTGACAGAGATTACTGGATGAGAGCTCAGGAGGCTAAAGAGTATGGTATGATTGACGAAATTCTGACAAATACAAATAAAAAATAGATGGCTTCCGGATACAATGATTACTGCTCTTTCTGCGGAAGGGGTAAGGATGAGGTGGATGTACTGATTGCCGGTGACATTGCCTCTATTTGCAACGAATGTGCACAACAAGCCCTTGACTATTCTAAGGAGGCATTAAGTGCAAAAAGAGCGAAAAATGGTAAGGGGAAATCTACGGGCAATCTTTTAAAACCGCAAGAGATCAAAGAATTTCTTGATCAATATGTAATTGGTCAGGATGAGGCCAAACGATACCTTTCGGTAGCTGTTTATAACCATTACAAAAGGATTAACAACCCTTCTGACAATGATCTGGATCTGGAAAAGTCCAATATTCTTCTTGTAGGACAGACAGGAACGGGTAAAACTCTTCTTGCCAGAACCATTGCAAAGATGCTTGATGTTCCGTTTACGATAGTTGATGCTACTGTTCTGACAGAGGCCGGTTATGTAGGAGAGGATGTTGAGAGTATACTTACAAGATTGCTCCAGGAGGCTGATTATGACGTAGAGAGGGCTCAGAGGGGGATAGTTTTTATTGATGAGATTGATAAAATTGCAAGAAAGAGTGACAATCCATCTATTACACGTGATGTCTCAGGTGAAGGTGTTCAGCAGGCTATGCTTAAACTTCTGGAAGGTAGTGTTGTTAATGTACCTCCGCAGGGAGGCAGAAAGCACCCCGAACAGAGAATGATTGCAGTTGATACAAAGAATATTCTCTTTATTTGCGGAGGTGCTTTTGAAGGTATTGACAGAAAAATTTCTCAAAGGCTTAATACACAGGTGGTGGGTTATGGAACTCTCCATATTAAAGAGAAGATAGATACAAAGAATCTTATCAAATATATTGCACCACAAGATTTAAGAGCTTACGGACTTATTCCTGAGATTATCGGAAGGCTTCCTGTACTAACTTACCTTGAGCCACTTGACAGAAAAGCATTAAGAAATATACTTACAGAGCCCAAAAATTCACTGGTTAAGCAATATATAAGACTATTCGAACTTGATAGTGTTAAGTTGAAAATTGAGGATGATGTTCTTGACTTCATAGTTGATACTGCAGTAGAATACAGGCTTGGTGCAAGAGGATTAAGATCAATTTGTGAAGCTATAATGGTAGATGCAATGTATAATACACCATCTGAGTCAAAAAAATCTCTGACCATAAAACTCAATTACGCCAAAAAGATGGTGGATAAGTTTACCGGGTCTCTGCAGATGCTAAAGGAGGCATAGTTGAATATAAAATATCTGAAAACGAGCTAGTTCATTATTGAGAACTGGCTCGTTTTTATTTTTTCACATATTGTCGTTGTTAGCATAAACCGGGATCACGAATAAAAATTGGGGGATATGATATTTAGGCATAAATTTTCGAAAGTCTAAAAATGGATATATGTTTTATTTTCCAAAATCACTCAACTCCGGCAACCGATTGTTTTGGGGTGCCCTCAAATTTTCTTGGTACTTTTCGGCGACTGCGGAACTCCTCCCTTCGGTCGTCAAACAGTCCTCGTCGTTCCCGCAAAGTAGCAGCAGAAAATTCTCGGAAAACAAATGTTGCCTTTGAGTTGAGGATTTGTGCGAATATTGACATCAGGTTACTCCTTTGATCTGCGATCTAAATACTTATATTCCTGTGTAATAGTATTGAATTCTCATAAATTAATATCTATAGATGTATCATTTTAGTGTAAATCTGTTATCTCAAAACATTCCAACTTACCAGTTGGAAACAACAATGAATTGCCACGTTTTTGAAATATTTAAACTCTTCCCACTAACTTTTACTTATAATCCATAAACCGTCGGGTAGAGTTTTTTCTTACTTTTGTAAACCATGAAAAATATTATAATCTCTACAGTACAATTTGAGAATCGTTCTGGTGACAAGGGATACAACCTGGATGTTATTGAGCGTTTTGCTGCAGCTGCTGCAAAAGATGGTGCCGATGCTGTTGCCTTTCATGAGTCTTCTGTAACAGGCTATACATTTGCCAGAAAGCTATCACCTGAACAGATGTCAGAAATTGCAGAGCCTGTTCCTGACGGGCCATCTGTCAAGAGTTTGATACAAATATCTGAAAAGTACAAAATAGCAGTTTTAGCAGGGCTTTTTGAGAGGGATGAAAATGATGATATCTACAAAGCATATGTGTGTGTAGATGAGGGTAAACTGGTTGCAAAACACAGAAAATTACATCCGTTTATTAACCCCGTTATAAAACCGGGTAACTCATATACTGTTTTTAATCTCAGAGGCTGGAATTGTGGCATTCTCATATGTTACGACAACAACGTTGTTGAGAATGTAAGAGCGACAAAGCTGTTGGGTGCGGATATAATCTTTATGCCCCATGTGACAATGTGCACACCTTCTGCCAGGCCTGGTTCGGGATTTGTAGATCCTCTTCTGTGGCAGAGGCGGGATGAAAACCCGGATGAGCTCAGAAAGGAGTTTGATGGCCCTAAAGGTAGGGAGTGGCTTATTAAATGGTTGCCGTCAAGAGCACATGATAATGCCGTTTACGTGGTATTTTCCAATCCAATAGGAATGGATGATGATCAGTTGAAGAACGGCTGTTCTATGATAATTGATCCTTTTGGGAATATTATGGCTGAGTGTCGTGAACTGGATGATTCATTTGTGACGGCTAAATTAACTTCTGATAAACTTACACTTGCAGGCGGTCATAGATACACTCGTGCGAGAAGACCTGATCTTTACTCGCAGATAATAGGGCAGAATCATACTCCTGTACAAAAGGTAGCGTGGCTTGATGATTAAATCAATTGTTCATTACTCTGTTCTGGTGATTTATTGATTCCTGGTGCATAGCTTCGAATACTCTGCATATAAACTCTTCGCTGAGCCCTTTTTCTCTCCCCTTTTCAACTGCGTTTTCAATTATCTGCTCCCATCTGCTTGTCTGAAGGATTGTGATGTCATTATCCCTTTTGTATTTACCTATTGTCTCCGCAGTATTCATTCTTGATTCTAGCAATTCGAGCAGCTGTTCGTCATAATGGTCAATTCTGGCACGTAGTTCAGTTATAACCTCCTTAAAAACAGGGTTGTCACTATCGGGATTTCTTAGTTTTATTTTTGCAAGAATTGAATCAAGTTCAGCAGGAGTGACCTGTTGTTTGCTGTCACTAAGAGCTTTTTGGGGATTGCAGTGAGACTCAATCATCAGACCGTCGTAATTGAGATCCATTGATTTCTGAGAAAGTTCATAAATATACTCTCTGTCTCCGGCTATATGGCTTGGATCACAGATCAGTGAAATTCCCGGGATAGCCCTTTTGAGTTCAATTGGAAGCTGAAATATTGGCTGATTTCTGTACCTGGTTTTCTCGTATGAGGAGAATCCCCTGTGTACTGCAGCAATATTTCTCACACCGGCCTTGTATATTCTTTCAATAGCTCCTATCCACAAGTCCAGATCGGGAGTAATCGGATTTTTAATCATTACGGTAACATCAACTCCTTGCAGTGCATCTGCAATCTCCTGCAATGAAAATGGATTAGCAGAACTTCTTGCCCCAATCCAGAGAACATCTACTCCAAATTTAAGTGCTTCGTTAACATGATATTGATTTGCCACTTCAGTTGCTATTGGCAGACCCAGATCTCTCTTTATATTTCTTAACCATTTAAGCCCTTCTCTGCCAACACCTTCAAAAGAGTCAGGTCTGGTTCTGGGCTTCCATATACCTGCCCTGAATACATCCACTCTGTTGTAATTAATCAGCTCTTTTGCAATTTGGTATAATTGTTCTTCACTCTCCGCACTACATGGCCCTGTTATCAGCAAGGGTGCCTTTCTGTAAAATTTCCAGTTTTTTACCGGAATAATCTCTTTCAGTTTTTCCATTTTTGGGGTTATTATTTAATCTTTTAATACATTTATCGAATATGATCTCTTCTGTACAGAGCGAAATCCGGATATACCTTTTTCCTTCGCTTCCGAATACAGATCCCGGAGTGATAAAAATATCCTTTTCATACAAAAGTGAATCACACATCTGCTCTCCTGAATTATAATATTGAGGGACCTCTCCCCACAGAAAGAGGCCGGATTGACTTTTGTCAAACTTACAACCGAGTAGTTCCATCATCTTCTCTGCTTTGATTCTTCTTGACTGATAGGTTTTGTTTAATGAGTCATACCAATCACTCCCGGCAGAAAGAGCTTTTGCTGCTGCACGCTGTAAAGGAAGAAACATGCCTGAATCCATATTGCTCTTTACCTTAAGGATAGAAGATATATACTCTTTTCTGCCCCCAACCATTCCAATTCTCCATCCGGGCATATTGTGAGATTTACTCAGAGAGTTAAGTTCAATTGCAACATCCATTGCTCCGTCTGCAGAGAGAATGCTCACAGGATTGTCGTTCAGAATAAAGGAGTATGGATTGTCGCTGCAGATTAAGAAATTATATTTATTGGCAAGCTTAATCAGGTTATCATATACCTTCATGCTTGCTCTCTGGCCTGTTGGCATGTGTGGGTAGTTTACCCATAAAATTTTTACTTCAGAGAGACTCATACTTTCCAATTCTTCGAAATCGGGATACCAGTTGCCGGATTGCCTTAGCTTATAGAAACATACACTGCCACCTGCAAGCAGAGTTGCAGAGCTGTATGCAGGATACCCGGGATCGGGAACTAACACTGTGTCTGAAGGATTTAAAAAAGCCATACTAATGTGCATAATACCCTCTTTTGATCCTATCAGAGGCAGGATCTCATTTTCCGGATTAAGAGTTACTCCAAATTGGGTGTGATACCAGTTTGCAAATGCCCTTCTCAGTTCGTCTGTACCAGTATAACTTTGATATCCGTGAACACCTCCCATTACTGCGTTTTCTGTCAGTGATTTGATAGTGTTGTCAGAGGGAGGGAGGTCGGGGCTGCCTATTCCGAGATTTACAATATCTCTGCCTTGTGCCCTTAGATTGGCCACCTCTCTGAGTTTTGAAGAGAAGTAATACTCATTTATTAATGTTGTCCTCTTTGCCGGTTCAATTTTGATCGGGTTGTTTTCCATTTCTATACTCTCCGAGAATTTTTAGATTTGCTGTTATGGGTTTAATAGCCTCTATTGCTTGAAGATAACGACTGTATTCGTCAAACATAAGATCGACATAAAACAGATACTGCCACTCCATTCCGACTATAGGCAGTGATTGAATCTTGGTCAGATTCATGCCGTAAATAGATAAAACTGAAAGGACATGAGAAAGTTTCCCCTGCTGGTGTTCAAGGGAGAAGCACAAAGAAGATTTATTTATGGATTCCTGATTCAGATTAAGAATACGCTTAACTTTGCCGTTGGTAGTTACGATCACAAAACGGGTAAAATTTCTTTTATTGCTCTCCACAGACTCCTGAATAATTTCAAGATTGTACATCTTAGCAGCCATATTGCTTGCCAGAGC
Source organism: Bacteroidales bacterium (assembly GCA_036677745.1). Taxonomy (GTDB): domain Bacteria; phylum Bacteroidota; class Bacteroidia; order Bacteroidales; family UBA932; genus Bact-08. The sequence continues at coordinate 151,699 of JAVBVW010000001.1, read as the reverse complement.
TCCTACACCTATCAGATTTTCTTCTCTGATTCTCTTCGCGCTAAGAGCGGTGTCTACAGAGTCAATTATTTTGACCCCTTTTTTACGCAGTTCGTTGAGGAAAATATAACATTGCTGTATGGCTACAGGGTGGGAGTGAATCTCTCTTATATCTTGGAGCTTTTGTCCCGGAAGTGCAATAAGATTCTGTACAATACGAAGATACTGTTCACCAACAATCGGCAGATTGCATTCGTGCAGGAAGGTATGATTCTGTAACAGACTGCCGGCTACTGAATTTTCTACGGCAACAATTCCGCAGTCGATTCTTTTATCCTTAAGTTCATCAAAAAGATCGGTAAATGTGTCACATGGCACAATGTTTAAACTGTTTCCGTTAAAAAACTCTTTTGCGGCAATTTCATGGAATGCACCAAATCCTCCCTGAATTGCAACACTTACCTCTGAATTCTCCTCTGCTTTCATATTGTTATAAAAAAAAAGAGGCCCCGCTCACGGGACCTCTACATTATCTGTTTATCATATTCAATAACACATTAGTCCCTCTTTCCTGCGAAAAAAGTAAAAGTAAAAGAAGAAATAATATGAATTGATAGCTCTCATTTGGCTGCGAAGTTATATATTAATTTATAATATGAAAGCAATTTTATGATTTTTTTATTAAAAAAGTTGTAAAGTGCAGATTATTAGCTGCTACTCTGTGTAATATTTGTAAAAAAGTGCAATTGACTCTACTCCTTTATAGAATTGACTCAAAAGATAACTCTCATTTGGAGAGTGAATAACATCTCTCTCAAGACCAAATCCCATAAGTAAAGGATTTGCATTCAGAATTTGCTGTAAATCTGCCAGAACCGGAATACTGCCACCACCTCTGCTTGGTACGGGCTCTATCCCGTATACCTCGCCGATAGCCCTTGCTGCTGATTTGTAAACATTTGATGAAATAGGGCAGAGGAATCCCTGGCCTCCGTGATGAGGGGTAACCTTAACCTTCACTCCTTTTGGTGCAAGTGACATGAAGTGCTCTTCAAACAATTTGGCAATCTTCTTGTTGTCCTGATTAGGTACAATTCTCATAGATATTTTGGCATATGCCTTAGATGGAAGTACTGTCTTAGCTCCCTCTCCGGTATAGCCGCCCCAGATACCGTTAACATCAAGGCATGGACGGATCCCTGTTCTCTCCATAGTTGTATAGCCCTCTTCTCCGGTAACTGCGTCTACATCAAGAAAATGTTTGAACTCATCTTCGTTGAAAGGAGCTCTTCCCAACATCTCTCTCTCCTCTTTTGTAAGTTCAACTACATCGTCGTAAAATCCTTTGATAGTTATACGTCCTTTGTTATCTATCAGTTTGTCAATCATTCCGCAAAGTACATTTACCGGATTGGCAATGGCTCCACCGTAGTGACCGGAATGAAGGTCTTTGTTAGGGCCGGTTACTTCAACCTCCAGATAGGCAAGTCCTCTCATTCCAACATTGATTGAAGGAATTTTCTCATCTATCATGGTTGTGTCAGATACGAGAATATCGTCACAGGCAAGCATCTCTTTGTGCGCAATTGCCCACTCCGGAAGGCTTGGTGACCCTATCTCCTCCTCTCCGTCAATAATAAACTTAACATTGCATTTCAACTGGTTTGTCTTTACCAGATATTCAAATGCTTTAATATGCATAAATCCTTGTCCCTTATCATCATTGGCACCTCTTGCGTAAATTGCACCGTCTCTTACCTGTGGTTCAAATGGTGGTGTAGTCCAAAGGTTGAGTGGATCTGCCGGCTGTACATCATAGTGTGCATATACAAGAATTGTGGGTTTGGATTTGTCAATAATCTTCTCTGCATATACAACAGGATGCCCTTTGGTTGGATAGATCTCTGCTCTGTCACATCCTGCTGCAAGAAGAAATTCGCAGTATTTTTCTGCAGCTTTTTGCATGTCAGGTTTGTGATCTGCCATTGAGCTGATAGAGGGGATTCTTAAAAGTTCGAAGAGCTCCGATAGGAACCTCTCTTGGTTCTCCTGAATGTAATTTTTCATTTTGTATTTATTTGGTTATTTATTGTTTAAAGAGTAAATCTGACTGTAAGTCCAAAATTGTCGGGCTTAAATCCGGCATTTGTTATAATCTGTACTTTTGGGTTCCAGTCAATAGAGAGAGCTATGGGTGCAGTCGGAAATTTATATTCCAGCCCCAGCATTCCATCTATAGCCATCAGGAAGCCGCTTGAATCTCCGACATAAATACCTGCAGATGCTCCGGGGCCAAAGTAGAATGAGAGGCCGTCCACATTTATATTCTTGTGAAACTGGTATATTCCGGTCACTTTAATCTTCATATGGTCCCTGTCGATAATATCAAGATCCAAAATACCCTCTATTGCATTCCCGGGGTTTAAAAACTGTTTGTAGCTTGCTCCTACGCTTGAGCCCAGTCTCAGACCTATTGCTCTGGTATAATCCTGCGAAGAGGCGATAGAAACAATAGCCAACATTATAACTGTAATATAAAATCTCTTTTTCATAATATAAATATGTGTTAATTTATAAGTTACAACAATTAATAATATGATATGGTTTGATTTTCCAACTCCGAAAGGAGGTTATTTGCCAATCTGCTTGCTCCTAGTCTGAACAAAGATGAGTTAAGCCACTCTTCTCCAAGGACCGTATCAACAATACCGTAATATAGTATCGCATCTTTTGGTTGGACAATTCCTCCTGCAGGTTTAAATCCTACTCTTTTTCCTGTTTTATTGTAAAAGTCCTTAATTGCGGAGCACATTACATAAGCTGCCTCAGGAGTGGCAGCAGGTTCGGTTTTACCAGTTGAAGTCTTAATAAAGTCTGCGCCCGCCTCCATGGCAAGCATTGATGCTTTATATATTTTGTAAGGGTCGTCCAATGTTCCGGATTCCAGTATGACTTTAAGATGTGCATCACCGGATACTCTCTTTATACTTGAAATTTCATCAGAAGCTTTTTTATAATCTTCTGATAGAAAATAGTTGAGAGATAAAACTATATCGATTTCATCTGCGCCTGCTTCTGCAGCCATTCTGCATTCAGCACATTTAATTTCTGTAAAACTTTGAGAACTTGGAAAGACTCCGGCAACAACGGCAACTTTCACATCATTATCAATAAGAGCCGACTTTACTGTAGTTGTAAAATTGGGATAAACACAAATTGCAGCTACCTGAGGGTATCCGGGAAATGACTTTCGGAAGTTATTTACTTTCATTGTCATCTCCTCAATTTTTGCAATAGTGTCTGTGGTGTTGAGCGAAGTAAGATCCATGAATCCGATGCATTTTGACAGCACATCGCGGTTGTTCCACTTTTCAATACTTTTCTGAATTGATTCCAGTTCGTTTAAATTAAAATTCATATCTGTTTGTCTTATTCTTTTTCCTCTTTTGTATCTATCCATATTGTGACAGGCCCGTCATTTACAAGTGAAACCTTCATGTCTGCACCAAATATACCTGTCTTACAATCCTTGCCTGTCTCTGCATTCAAAGCTTCAATAAAGCTTTCGTAAAGGGGAATGGCCCGTTCCGGTTTAGCTGCCTTAATGTACGATGGCCTGTTACCTTTTTTTGTAATGGCATGGAGGGTGAACTGACTGATTACCAATATTTCTCCATTTATATCTTTAACAGAAAGGTTCATAATGCCTGCCTCATCATCAAATATACGAAGATTTGTGCATTTTCTGACTGCGTATGTAATGTCTGATGAGGTATCAGAATCTTCAAATCCTGCAAGAATTAACATCCCCTGATTAATTTCACCTGTCTTAATTCCGTTGGAAATTACCGATGCAGATGTTACCCTTTGAATCAGTATTCTCATATATTGTGATTTAAAATATGTCTATCCGCTTACAGATATTTTATAACCCTCTATTCGTAATGGTGATGCAATTCTCTCCATCTCTTCTGCAGAAACCTTGCTTAGGTTTTTGGCAGGGGTTTCCCGGTCGATAGTATAAATCATAATCTCTCTGGGTGAAGTTTTTCTCACAACATCATACCATGCGTTAACCTCTTCATTTGTTGTGTTGTCAATAATATTACCCTCGAAATCTCCCCTTAGAAACATTGTCTGAAGAACAAACTTACCCTTTAGTACTTTTAGATTTTCTATCAGTTTTTCAAGTGAGTAGGGGAACTGTGGCCTGTCTATCAGGTCTATAGTCTTTTCAAAGGCAGAATCGATTTTGATTATTGCATTATCAACTTTTAACAGAGCTTGGGCAATATCTGGTTTTGAGAGTCCTGAACCGTTTGTGAGAACCGATACCTTTGCTTTTGCTGCATAAAGATCTCTGATTTGTATTGTGAAATCTATTATTGAGCTGAATGATGGGTGCATCGTGGGCTCTCCGTTACCGGAAAATGTAATGGAATCTATCTCGCCGATGGTCCTGTCGTGGTGTTTAATTTTTGCAAGTAATGCCTCACGGACTTCAATTTGGTCAGGTAAACGGTTATCTCCCTTACCATCGCTGTTAAATCCGCATTCACAGTAAATACAGTCAAAATTGCACCATTTGCCATATCTGGGCAACAAATTCACTCCGAGTGAAATCCCCAGTCTGCGACTTATTACGGGACCAAAAACTATTTCATTGAAAAGAATTGTCGACATCTTGTTATTTTTAAACTAGTCTTACCGATCGGCTCTCTTCGGTTAACTTCATATTATCCCAGTCTATGTTGTCTACCAAAACTATGCCCGGATTTTTCCCCTTTTCCAAAGATCCGAATTTATCCTCTATTCCCAAAAATTGTGCTCCATTATATGAACTCCACTCTAAAATCTCACTAAGAGGAATATTGGGGAAATATTTATGGATACATTTAATCTCATCAACCATAGAAAGGTTGTCGTTGCTTGAAAGAGAGTCCGTGCCCAGGGTTATTCTGGCATTAAATCTTCTTAAAAGATCAAGCGGGGGGAGTGCATCGTGGATAAAAAGATTTGAAAGAGGACATATTGCCCAATAGGGGTTTTGTAATCTGGATGTGGCCTCTCTTACACTTTGTTCATCTGAACATGTGTTGTGCACCAGCAAAATTTTCTTATTCAGTTCAATACCGGTCTTTTCAAGGTTTTCCAGAAAATAAATCAGCGAGGGAACTCCCAAAACAGGAGGTGTGCTTAAACCTCTGGATTTATAATCGTCATATAATGGACCACGCCCATTTTTTATAAGCTCTTCTTCCTCCCAGCTCTCCTGATTGTGGTATGACAACCAACCAGATTTAAGCCCTTCTGCTGAAGATTCTCTTAAAAGAGTGGGGCTCATTGTATAACATGAATGAGGTGTAGGAGCTGCATCTATTCCATATTCGGCAGCTGTTTTTGAAAGTTCCTTTACACCTGCCATTATCTTTTGTACATCCTGCTCTTCGCTGCCGAAAACCTCAAGAAAGGTTCTGGTGTAGAGCGGGGATTTTGCTTTAATATCAAAACTCTCGGCACAGTTACTTATATCAGCCATTGCCGAAACGCCGGACTTATATAGCTGATTCATCTCATTTTCAATAGACTTAAGTCTCTCATCTATTTCAGATACATAACGGAGTTCCCGTATCTGACTTATAAATCCTGCCATTCCGCTATTTTTTCGGAAATGACCTTTAAGATATGATAATTCGATGTGACAGTGAGAATTAACAAAACCGGGAATAAGTATTCCGTTATAGAATTCGGTACTCTCGGTCTCTTCGTCCATCACCCCTATATCGATGATGGTTCCATTATTGTCCAGGGTTATCGTTCCTCTGTATATCGGACTCAATGAGTTCAGAGGGAATATGTATTGTGCTGCGATTTTTCTCATCTTTTAGAATCATTCTGAATTTTTTGGTCACATCTTTAAAGTTGTTAATCCACCATTTGACCAAATCTGGTGTCTCATAAAGAGAGGAGAGAGAGTCTCCCGCCGAAACATTCAATGCAGGGCTTATTTCAGGTGCCAGGATCCACCTGAGTGCCCTCTCATAAGAGTCGTACTCTTTTATCTCATCAGCCTCTTCTGTCAGTTTTTTGTATGGAAATGCTTTTTGAGCATCAAGTGATTTTGAATCAAGAAAAGCAGAAATCTTTTGCTCTTGTTCTACAAGAATCTGTCTTGCTTTGGAATAGAACTCCTTAAGTTTTACAGGTCTTGAAATATAATGGTTTATTGTTTTTACATACTGTTCGGATGTATAACCATATTTATTAAAAACAGCATCATAAATTTTGATGGTGTCTGCTTTAAGGACAAGTTTGTAATCTGATGTTACATATCTGTCTGCCATATAGATCTCAGCAATAATAGCCGGCATATCTTTCTGCGGGATCAGATCATCTGAACACGAGAACAAAATGGCAGTTATTAGTATAAGGGAGTAACGGATATGCTTCATAGCTCTTTTAAATGTCCCACAAAGGTAATTTATTATTATTTTTGCCCAAAAAAGATGAGAGTTCTGATTATCGGTTCCGGAGGCAGGGAACATGCAATTGCCTGGAAAATTTCACAAAGTCCGCTTTTATCCAAGTTATATTGTGCTCCGGGTAATCCCGGAACATCAGAAATTGCTGAAAATCTTCCTTTAGATATTAAAGATTTTGAATCGATTAAAAGGGCTGTGCTGCACAATTCTGTTCAAATGGTGGTGGTCGGGCCGGAGGATCCGCTTGTTAACGGACTGAGAAATAAATTTGAATCAGATAGTGATTTGCAGGGTGTATATTTTATCGGCCCGGGGTCAGCAGGTGCAAGACTGGAGGGTAGCAAGGATTTTGCCAAAGCCTTTATGCAAAGATGGGGGATACCAACAGCAGGTTACAGATCTTTTGATTCAGACTCAATAGACGAGGGGTACAGATTTCTTGAGACACTAAATGCCCCCTATGTTTTAAAGGCAGACGGACTCGCTGCCGGCAAAGGAGTTCTGATCCTGGATAATCTTAATGATGCCAAAGCTGAACTGAAAGAGATGCTTGGTGGTAAATTCGGTGCTGCAGGTAAGAGAGTGGTTATAGAGGAGTATCTGAAGGGTATTGAGCTGTCTGTATTTGTACTCACAGATGGCAGTGATTATCTGATTCTTCCTGAGGCCAAAGACTATAAAAGAATATGTGATGGTGACAAAGGCCTTAATACCGGAGGAATGGGGGCTGTATCGCCTGTGCCTTTTGCTGATAAAGAGTTTATGAGCAGGGTTGAGGATAGAATAATCAAACCTACTGTAGATGGATTGAAAAGAGAGTGTCCCGATTATAAAGGATTTGTATTTATCGGTTTGATGAATTGCGGCGGTTCTCCGTATGTCATTGAGTACAACGTAAGAATGGGAGACCCTGAAACAGAGGCTGTGATGCCAAGAATTAAGAGTGATTTACTCTCCCATCTGATTGCAACTGCAAGTGGAAAACTTTCAGAAGAAAAGCTGGAGATTTATGACCATACAGCATTGACTCTGGTTATGGTGTCAGGAGGATATCCTCAGGAATACCAAAGGGGTTATTCTATTGAGGGGTTGGAGGATTTTAAAGGAGAGACACTTTTTCATTCCGGCACGACATTGGAAAATGGTAAAGTTGTAACTGCCGGAGGACGTGTATTAGCACTGACGGTTACAGAAAATGGTATAATGAGAGGCAGAGAGAGACTTTATAATCTTGCGGAGAAAGTCAGTTTTAAAGATATGTATTACAGACGTGATATTGGAAAAGATCTGATATGAGATGATTTAAGATGAGAGAAAGGGCCAGATACAGATTTGTAAACTCGCCATTTATACTTGGCCTGTTTGCTCTTGCAATGCTTGCCTCCTCATTTTTTATAATAAGTAATACAGTCGGTTTAAATAATCCCGAAAGAATTATCTTCCTGAATAACATTATTGACACCGGAATGCTCGATCCACAACATTCTGCTTTAATAATGTTTGCCATTATCCTATTGACATCAGTTACTCTTTATGCCTTTAATTTAAAGACTTTCAGTTGTGGTAAGCCAAACTCTGTAGCACCTATATTGTATGTTATTTTTGTGCTGACTCCTCCCGATGCTTTAATTTTTTCAGGAGCAGCAGTAGCAGCTCCTTTAGTTTTAATCTCTGTATATATCTCCCTATTTACAAAAGATAATGATAGAAATCTTGTGCTTTCCGTTTTTCTGATCTCCCTGGCAACACTATTTGATTCACATTTAGTTTTGATTGTACCGCTTATTCTTTATTATTCACTTCAGAGCAGCTCTTTTAATTTCAGGAATATAGTACTTGCTGTTGTTGTGCTTGCACTGCCATATATTTTTATAATATTTGGAAGAGATCTGGCTTTTGGTGATGATGGTGCTGTAATGAGTCAGATTGTCTCTGATTTAAAGAGGATAAGTGCCCCGGTTGTAATAATTAAAAGTCCTGCAGGAGTATTTCTGGTTGTTGCTTTTATGTTGGTTATATACAGGGCAGTGATATCTGCAGGAAAATATTCCGGAACATACAAAATATTAAAATCAGCGGGAGTTTCAAGAAATGTTATACTTATGATTCTTCTTGGCTTGATTTCATTGCTGTATCCTGAATCTCAGCCTTCTCTCTTTTCATTGTTATCAATTCCGCTTGCACTTATAGTTGCAGAATATACAACCAATGATAATACAAGCAACCACAGGAGGGCAGAATTCTTTGTGCTTCTTATAATGATAGCTATTAACCGGATTGCAGATTTTATGTAAAAAAATACCCGGAAGTCATTCCGGGTATTTTTATAATAAAACAGTGTTTAGATTGTTCTGCCGGGATATTGTTTCAGAGCCACCTCAAGGCATTTCATGGCATTAATAAGATCTTCGGTTTTAAGAACGTAGGCAATTCTTACCTCGTCTGTGCCTTTCCCTTTAGTTGCATAGAAGCCGGCAGCAGGTGCTACCATAACAGTTTGGTTTTCATACTGAAACTCTTCTAGAAGCCACTGTGCAAACTTATCGCTGTCGTCAACAGGGAGTTTTGCGATAGTGTAGAATGCACCCATAGGCATAGGGGTTTTAACTCCTTCCATCTTGTTCAGCATCTCTATCATCACATCTCTGCGGTTCATATACTCTGTACGAACAGCTTCGAAATACTCTTTTGGAGTTGCAAGAGCTCCTTCAGATGCAATCTGGCCAAGAGCCGGAGAGCATAATCTTGCCTGTGCATAGCGAAGGACTGCACTCATTACCTCTTTGTTCTTCGATACAATTGCACCGATTCTGACACCGCAAAGGCTGTATCTTTTAGATACTGAGTCTATGAGAATTACATTGTTTTCTAAGCCTTCGAGGTGCATGCAAGAGAAGTGAGGCTCATCTGTGTAGCAGAATTCTCTGTATACTTCGTCAGAAAATATAAAGAGTTCATGTTTTTTCGCGATTGCTCCAAGTTTCTCAATTGCTGCTTTTGGGTAAAGTGTCCCTGTTGGATTACCCGGGCTGCAAATGATTATCCCCTTGGTTTTTGGAGTGATAAGCTTTTCAAATTCTTCGATTTCCGGAAGAGCAAAACCGTTGTCTATGCTTGTTGCAATAGGAACCAGTTTAACATTATTCTGAACAGCAAAAGAGTTGTAATTAGTGTAAAAAGGTTCCATTACAATAACCTCGTCATCAGGATTGCAGGTTACGGCAAGAGCAATTTGTAATGCCTCACTGCCACCGTTGGTGATATTAATCTCTGAAGCTGTTACATGTATGTTTACCGATTCATAGTACTTAACCAACCCCTCTCTGTAAGACTCAATACCTGCTGAGTGAGGATATGAAATAAGATCAAGTTTAATGTTTTTAACTGCATCAAGAGCCTCTTTTGGTGAGGCAATGTCCGGTTGACCTATGTTCAGGTGGTAAACCTTAACTCCTCTTTTTTTGGCTTGTTCAGCATAAGGAACCAGCTTTCTTATAGGAGAAGCCGGCATTTCGTTTGCTTTTCTGGAAAGTGTTAACATATCTGTTTATTTAATATTTTGTTAGTTCTCTCATAAATCCTTCAATCCCGACCTGCATCTGAGCTGTTCTTGCTGAAAAATTGTTTGCAAGTATAGCAAAATAAAGCATCTCTCCGTTTTTCCTTACTGCGTATCCCGCATAACAGCGCACATTCGCGAGAGACCCGCTTTTTGCGTGGATTCTCTCTTTATCGGACTGTTTTTCATCATCTAAAACGCTCTTTAACGTACCCGGACCTCCCGGCTGAGGCAATGAATTGAAAAACACATCAAAGTTAGAGTTTTCTTTCATCTTTGCGAAATAATTACAGAAAAATCTTGCTGACACATAGTTCTGTCTTGAAAGGCCGCTTCCGTCTTCCTGAGTATACCCTTTCGTTTTGAGACCCATTTCGTTGAATAGTTTGCGTACAGCAACTCTGGAAGAGTCATAGGAGCCTTTGCCTGTCATAACTTTTCCGACCATCTTAAAAAGTGTTTCGGCGTAGAAATTATTGCTGATACGGTTTGTTACATTTATGATTGAGATAAGTGAGGGCGAATATGTGACTTCAATTACATTGAGAGACTCTTCTGATGGCAGACCGAGCTCTTTTGCATCAAGAACTTCGGGTTTGCTGAAAATTCCTGATTTTTCGAGGTATCTTCGGAATTCCCCGGCACAACTTAAATGAGGAAATTTGTTTGCAACTGTGATCGTTGCAGAATCTCCCATTGAAACACTCCCTGAAAACCGCCCTATTTTGTCCAGATCGGAAACATGATATGATGATCTTCCCCTATTCCTTTCGGCTGTTTTAAGATTGACGACGTATTTCATTCCCGGTACCTCTGGATAGACATTCTTGAAAAATACATTGTCTCCTTTGTTTAAACCGGGCCTGAAGGTGAAGAACTGAAGGTTTTCGTTGAATGATAATCCCGATGTTCCACCTCCGTATGAGGGTCCGATATTGCTCCATGACCAACTCTGAGGAACAATTTCGTTTTCAAAAAAGCGGTCATCTGCAACAATATGCCCGTTTATTCTTCTGATTCCGTTTGCTGTTACTGCCCATTTCCATTTTGCAAATAAAGAGTCTGTGGGCATGGCAAGAGTATCTGCCGACCCCAGAGTAGGGTCTGCTCCTCCGATGATATAGAGGTTCCCATACAAAACTCCGTCCCTGATTTCTCCGTCATATGCAAGTTTTGTTGAGAATCGGTACTCTTTACCAAGAACAGTTAACGCCATTCCGGTACTAATAGTTTTCATCGTTGATGCTGTAAGAAGCGGCATATCGGGATTCCATGATGCTAAAGTTTTTCCCTTTGAGTCCATTACCATAATGCTAACGGCTGCATCAATAAAAAGAGTATCCTTTTTAAGAGACTCTACATATCTCTGAATATTATTCTTCTGTGCGTTTAATTTGCTTCCAAAAAGAAAGCATAGCAAAATTGTGAGGAAAGTGGCAGTCTGTTTCATTTATAACGAGTTTAGATATTTGAGCAAAAGTACAAAAAATAACAAACCTTAATAAAATTATAATTACATTTGCCGGGTTAATAAATCAGGTTAATTTGTAAAGACAATGAGTAGTTTCAGAAAACGGGCATTAGACGAGTTTTCGAGCCATAAGGCCGAAAGATTTCACCTTGAAAACGCACCTGTTTCTCAATACTTCGGACAAAATGTCTTTGATGTGGAGAAGATGCGCCGCTACCTTTCGGCAGAGGCCTTTGATTCAGTTCAAATGGCGATTAATGACGGAGTAAAAATTGACAGGAGGGTTGCAAACCAGATTGCTTCAGGTATGAAAGCCTGGGCGATTGAAAGGGGGGCAACTCACTACACTCACTGGTTTCATCCTCTGACAGACGCTACTGCAGAAAAACATGAAGCATTCGTAGATCCATCCATTAACGGAGGAGTTTTTGAGAATTTTAAAGGAGATGCCCTTGTCCAGCAAGAACCTGATGCATCAAGCTTTCCTAACGGAGGACTCAGAAACACCTTTGAAGCGAGGGGTTATACTGCATGGGATCCAACATCTCCGGCGTTTATTATAGACCAGACACTTTGTATCCCTTCTGTATTTGTGGCTTACACAGGTGAGTCACTGGATATGAAGACTCCGCATCTGAAATCACTTCAACAGTTGGACAAAGCCGCAACGGATCTTGCCAAAATGTTTGATTCCAAAACTACACGTGTAAACGTTATGCTTGGAATTGAACAGGAGTACTTTGTTGTGGATGAGGCTCTCTTTAGAGCAAGGCCCGATCTTATGCTTTGCAACAGAACCCTTATGGGACATACATCTGCAAAGGATCAGCAACTGGAAGATCACTATTTTGGTGCAATACCATCCAGGGTGATGAGCTTTATGAAGGATTTCGAGACAGAGGCATTTAAGCTTGGTGTTGTTCTTAAGACCAGACATAATGAGGTTGCTCCTAATCAGTTTGAGTTTGCACCTTATCATGCTGAGGCGAATCTCTCGGTGGATCATAATCTGATGATGATGATTCTGATGAGAAAAATTGCCAAGAAACATAAACTTAAGGTTATTTTTCACGAGAAACCATTTGCGGGAATTAACGGATCGGGGAAACACTGTAATTGGTCAATGGTTACCAATACAGGTGTTAATCTTTTGTCTCCGGGTAAAACTCCGCGAACCAATATTCAGTTCCTGAGCTTTTTTGTCTCTGTAATTAAGGCAGTTCATGAACATCACCACCTGCTTATGGCAAGTGCTGCCTCCCTCAATAATTCATACCGACTGGGAGGAAGTGAGGCTCCTCCTGCAATTATGTCTGTATTCACCGGCACTACTCTCACAGAGGTGCTCGATTCTATCGAGAATATGGTAATGTCAGATGAAATCGGCGGAAATAAGGCAATGAAACTTGATATTGTTGGGAAAATTCCTGAAATACTTCCGGACAATACAGACAGGAACAGAACCTCTCCGTTCGCATTTACAGGAAACAGGTTTGAATTCAGAGCTGTAGGTTCGTCGGTAAATGTAGCTTCGTCTATGTTTGTCTTGAACACTGCTGTTGCTCAACAGCTTGTGAAATTTAAATCTCTTGTAGAGAAGGAGATGGAAGATGGGCTAACTAAAGATGATGCTCTTCTTAAGGTTATTAGAGATTTTATCGTTGAATCTAAAAATATTCGATTCGAGGGTAACGGTTACAGCGAAGAGTGGCATAAAGAGGCTTTTGCCAGAGGCTTGAAGGGTATATCCGATATTCCTGAAGCGTTCAAGGCTTTTCTTGATCCAAAGACCATCAGGCTAATGGAAGAGATGGATGTTTTAAGTGTAAGAGAGGTTGAGGCAAGGTACGAAGTATTGAATGAAACTTTTATCAAAAAACTTCAGATTGAAGCCAGGGTAATAGGAGATCTCACTATGAACCATATTATCCCAACAGCAATTAAGTTTCAAAATTCTCTCATAGAGAATGTCTTGGGGATTAAAGAGCTATTCCCTGAGGATGAGTATAAAATTATGTCGGAACGCCAGCTTGTGAGCATTCGTAAAATTTCAGGTTATATACAACAATTAAGAGAGGATTTCCATGCTCTGGTATCAGCAAGGAAAGAGGCAAATGTTATATCTTCGTATCCTGAAAGAGCTGAGTCCTACTCAAAAAATGTTCTTCCTTACATATCAAAAATCAGAACTACAGTTGATAAGCTGGAAATGCTTGTTGATGATGAATTGTGGCCGCTTCCAAAATACAGGGAGCTGCTCTTCTTAAGATAATTTAGTATGACAGAAAGCAGTAAAGATGCAAGAAAATATGCCCACAGAGGGGTCTCTTCATCCAAGGAGGATGTACACAAGGCGATTGCTAATGTAGACAAAGGTCTGTTTCCTAAAGCATTTTGTAAAATAGTTCCGGATTTTCTCTCTGATGATCCGGAATATTGCGTTGTAATGCACGCCGATGGTGCCGGCACCAAATCGTCACTTGCATATGTTTACTGGAAAGAGACTGCAGATATGAGCGTATGGGACGGGATAGCTCAGGATGCAATTGTTATGAATACTGACGATTTGTTATGTGTCGGTGCTGTAAATAACATAATGTTGTCATCTACAATAGGGAGAAATAAACACAGAATCCCGGGTGAAGTTATTTCGGGGCTTATATCCGGATCCGAAAAATTTGCTGCAAGAATGGCTGAATACGGGATTAATATTCACCTGACAGGGGGAGAGACAGCAGATGTTGGAGATCTTGTAAGAACAATTATAGTTGATAGTACTGTTTGTGCCAGACTTAAACGTTCAGAGGTAATTGACAATTCCGGTATATCTGTTGGCGATGCTGTTATTGGATTTGCTTCATACGGAAAATCGATATACGAAGATGAGTACAACGGTGGTACAGGAAGTAATGGCCTGACATCTGCAAGACACGATCTTTTTGCATCGTATGTCGGAGAGAAGTACCCTGAAAGTTATAACTCTCAAATACCAAAAGATCTTGCATATACAGGTACAAAAAAACTGGATGAGATCGACCCTGAAACCGGTATGACCTTTGGAAAACTCCTTTTATCTCCTACAAGAACTTACGCTCCTGTTGTTAAGGAGATTCTTGAGAAATATCGTTCAAAAATCAGTGGGATGGTTCACTGTTCCGGTGGAGGTCAGACTAAGGTTTTAAACTTTATTGACAAGGTTAAGGTGGTGAAAGATAATCTTTTCCCTGTCCCGCCTCTCTTCAGATATATTCAGCAGGAGTCATCTGCATCCTGGGAGGATATGTACAAAGTCTTTAATATGGGGCACAGGCTTGAGATATATACAAAGCCTGAATTTACTCAGGATATCATTGATATATCGAAAAAATACGGCATTGAGGCTAAGGTGATAGGAAGGGTGGAAAAATCTTCTGCACCTGAGGTCTTACTTATTACAGAATATGGAGAATTCAGCTATGAAATCTAAATTATTTTCATGTGTTGTACTTACGGGATTACTTATAATCTCTTCGTGTACCTCCCGTCAGAAGAGAAGCGAAGTTGCAATAATAGATCAGGCCCTAAATAATGCAGCTTCACCCTCTTATGCGTCATTCAGTACATATCCTTCAAAACTTAGGGACCTCCCTGTGGGAATGTTTGACTCCGGTACAGGAGGTCTGACAGTTATGGAGCAATTCCTTTCTCTCGATTATTTTGATAACAGAACAGGAGAAGAGATACCTGACGGAATTCCGGATTTTGATGGAGAAGATTTTGTTTACCTTGCAGATCAGGCTAATATGCCCTATGGAGTATATTCTTCACAAAATAAAACTGATTATCTGAGAGAACTTATTGTAAAAGATGCTCTCTTTCTGACAACAGGTGAAAATAGAACCAAAATGGTTGTAATTGCCTGTAACACTGCAACTGCATATGGTTTGAACGACATAAAGTGGTTGCTCAGAGCCAGTGGAACAGGAGTGAAAGCAATTGGTGTAATAGAAGCGGGTGTAGATGGCGCTCTCTCAAATATATCAACTGAGCAAACCGAACCTTTTGCTATCGGGGTTCTTGCCACAGTCGGAACGATCTCGTCGGGTGGCTACGAAAAGGCATTGCATGAGTACGCTTCATTAAAATTATACGGTGATAAGTTAAAGGTTGTAAATCAAGGCGGATTAGGCTTTGCAGAAGCAGTTGATTCAGAAAATGATTACATTAACTCTCAGGCAAGATCTCCAAGAGAGAATTACAGAGGTCCCGAAATCGGAATTTTTCCGGATGGGATTGATACTTCGTTGCTTGACATATACAGATTTGATACATCTCCCGGCTCTCTGCTAAGTTCGGTTGATAGTAACGGTAACTATACATCGTTACAACTTAATTCTACCGGAAATTATGCCAGATATCACCTGGTTACACTAATTGAAAAGCACAGGAGAGAAAATCCTGGTATAAAGATGAATAGTATTATTCTTGGATGTACACACTATCCTTTTTTAACAGATACACTGATTAAGGTTGTGGATGAATTAAGATCTTTTTCAGAGAATGGAATTAAAATATTTGACAATGTTCTTGCCGAGGAGCTTGTATTCATTGACCCGGCTGTAAATACTGCAAAAGAGACTTTCAGGATTCTGTTCGCAGATAGGAATCTAAAAAAGGGATGTACAGGTAATACATTAAATGGTTTTATCTCAGTTGCTAATCCTGATCTGGATTCTGACTTGCTGGATGAATCAGGCAATCTTAAGTTTGAGTTTAAATACGGCAGAGAGACAGGATCTGATGATACATCTGTAATAAATGTTCCATTTTCTAATGAGAACATCAACCCGCAAAATTTGATGAGAATTAAAGAGAGATTGCCGTTAAGTTACGGATTGATAAAAAGAAACCTGAACAGGGATGAAATTTAACCAAAAAATAGGGGCCGAAGAGATTGAAGAGCTGCAAATAGCTGAATTTGATGGCATTGTTAAGGTTGTGAATTCAATTGACGCAACATACAAAGAGGCTGTTGAATACCTGGATGCTCAAAAGATTATTGGTTTTGACACAGAGACAAAACCCTCTTTTACAGCAAATACAAAGAGAAACACAGTTGCATTGCTACAGCTTTCCGGAGTTGAAAGGGCTTATATTTTCCGTCTGCACAGTACAGGATTACCACCGGAATTAGTGAAAATTCTCTCTTCTACAAGAATTATAAAGGTTGGTGCTGCTGTCCACGATGATATAAAGGCATTGCAACACCATACAAAATTTATTGCAAGAGGTTTTGTTGATCTTCAGTCGATAGCCTCCGGATGGGGAATTATGGAGAAAAGTGTCAGGAAAATGGCCGCTATTATATTGGGAATGAGGGTGTCAAAATCGCAGCAACTATCAAACTGGGAGTCAGCAGAGTTGTCTCAGGCTCAGATTTCTTATGCCGCTATTGATGCATGGATCTGTCTGAAAATGTATTTAAAACTTTTAAGTAAGCCAAGATTGAATGTCAAAGATTTATCTAAAGAGGGGGAGAGAGGAGTCTCTTAAAAGATTTCATCCATGGGTATTCTCCGGTGCAATTCACAAGATTGATGGAGACCCTGCTGAGGGTGATTTAACAGAGGTTATATCGTCTCAGGGGGAATTTCTGGGGGCCGGCCATTATCAAAGAGGCAGCATATCTGTCAGAATGCTTAGTTTCGATCACTCTGCCTTTGATGTGGGCTTCTGGGAAAAACGAATAGGAGCAGCCCTTCAAATGAGGCGGAAATCCATATTAAGAGATATATCTGAGACTAATTCATACAGACTTATCCATGGCGAAGGAGATATGCTGCCGGGTCTTATCATAGATTTTTATAATGGGGTAGCTGTTATACAGGCTCATTCAGCAGGTATGTTCAATTCCCGTTCGGTTATCTCCGATGCACTATGTAAAGTATACGGGGATTCTTTAAAAGCTGTTTACGATAAAAGTTCTTCCACAGCACCTTTCAAAGCCGGTCTTGATTTGGGTGATGGGTACATATGGGGAGAACATCCCGAGAGTTCGGTAATCAAAGAGAATGGCCTCAGTTTTATTGTCAACTGGAAAGAGGGGCAAAAGACAGGGTTCTTTCTTGACCAAAGAGATAACAGAATGCTCGTAAAGAGCCATTCAAAAGGGAGAAGAGTATTAAATCTCTTCTCATATACAGGAGGATTTAGTGTTTATGCCCTTTACGGGGGAGCATTAAGCGCTGACTCTGTAGATAGTTCAAAAAGTGCTGTAGAAATATTAAACAAAAACATTGACCTTAACATAGAGTTAAAGAATATTTTACCTGATAGAACACATAACTCTGTATGCACTGATGCTATAGAATTCATAAAAGAGGTACCTGTAGGAAAATACGATATGATTATTGTCGATCCACCCGCATTTGCCAAGCACAGAGATTCTTTGAGAAATGCATTAAGAGCATATCAGCGACTTAATTATGAAGCCATTAAAAAAGTTTCACAAGGTGGTATTGTGTTCACATATAGTTGTTCTCAGGTGGTTGATAGAAAGGCATTTACAGAGGCTGTCTTCTCTGCGGCAGCCCTTACCGGAAGAGAGGTAAGAATTCTTGAAAGGCTTTCCCAACCTGCAGATCATCCAGTATGTATCTATCACCCGGAAGGTGAGTATCTTAAAGGTCTGATGTTATATGTAGACTAAATATTTTATTATCTATGGAAAAGATTGAAATTACGTCAGATAATAAATCTGACATCTATAAACAGCTGATTCCTCAAATAAAATCACTTATATCAGGAGAAACAGATCTGACGGCAAATCTTGCAAATATAGCAGCAGCATTAAAAGAGGCATTCAACTTTTTCTGGGTTGGTTTTTACATAGTTAAACATGATGTAGTTACCGGAAAAGATACGCTTGTTCTGGGGCCTTTTCAAGGTCCTGTTGCATGTACCAGAATCTCTTTTGGTAAGGGTGTATGCGGAACCTCCTGGAAAGAGAAGAAGAGCTTAATTGTCCCTGATGTGGATCTGTTTCCCGGACATATCGCCTGCAGCTCTCTCTCAAAGTCCGAAATCGTAATACCGCTCATTTCAAATGAAAAAGTGGTTGCTGTTCTGGATATTGATAGTGATAAGGTTAACTCTTTTGACCAGGAAGATGCCGATTATCTGGAGACTATACTCAAAAATATAATCTGGAGATAATTCTAAATGAAAAAATTTCTATCAGTTATTCTGGCTGTACTATTTATGGCAACCGGGTGCAATTCATTACCGGAAAGTATCTTTTCTGCTGGCGTTAGCAAAGAACTTGCCGTTTACAGAAAGAGTCTGATTAAGAACCTTGAATATAAGCTCAGGTTTGATATTCCTGCAGATAAGGATGTTAATATTTCTGCAAGAACAGAAATATCCTTTACTCTTAACAAGAGAGAGAAGATTTTGCTGGATTTTAAAGCTGAACCCGATGAAAATTTATCGTTAAAGGTTAATGACATTGGAATTGATCCTGTCATAACAAATGAACATTTAATAATAGATGCTGACTATCTTAAAAAGGGAGAAAACACAATAGTCATTGAATTTATAGCTCCAGATCTCTCTCTTAACAGAAGAGATAATCTTTTATACACATTGTTAGTCCCGGATAGGGCAAGGACTCTCTTTCCATGTTTCGACCAGCCTGATCTCAAAGCACATTATAGTCTGACTTTGTCACTCCCCAAAGGGTGGAAAGCATTAGCTAACGGCTCTCTGCAAAGAGTTGACACACTGAATAATGGGATGTTGCTTTTAGATTTTAACAGAACGGATCCGCTTCCTACCTATCTTTTCTCATTTGTAGCAGGAGAGTTATCGGTTGTAACTGCCAAAAGTGGAGACAGAGTTATAAATGGATATCATCAGGAATCAGATTCTCTGAAACTTAAACAGTGGAAAGAGATTGCTGATCAGATCTTTTATTCGCTGGACTGGCTGGAGGAATTTACTGCGATAAAGTACCCTTTTGAAAAATATGATATTGCTATAATACCTGGATTTCAGTACGGTGGAATGGAGCATACAGGGGCTACTCTATATTCAGACAGAACCATGTTTCTTGAAAAAGGTGCAACGATTAACGAACATCTTGACAGAGCTAAGCTTATAGCTCACGAAACTGCACATATGTGGTTCGGGGATTACGTAACAATGCCTTGGTTTGATGATGTGTGGACTAAGGAGGTTTTTGCCAATTGGTTTGCCTCTCAGATTGTCTCTCCGCAATTTCCGGAAATAGATCATCAGGTCAATTTTGTAAATGCCTATTATCCATCATCATATTCAGAGGATAGAACATCAGGGAGTAATGCAATACAACAATATCTGGATAATCTGAATAACGCGGGCCTTGTTTATGGAAGCATTATTTACAACAAAGCTCCAATAGTAATGGAGAAGCTTGTAAGAAAAATCGGTTATGAACCATTTAGAGAGGGGATAAGGGAGTATCTTAAAAAATATGCCTACTCTAATGCCTCCTGGGATAATCTTATTGAGATTCTTGATAAACTTTCACAGGAAGACCTTAAAAGCTGGAGCCGGGTATGGGTTGGAGAGAGAGGCAGACCTGTAATACGTGCAATCAGAGAGAAAGATAGTATTACATACTTACAATCAGATCCATTTGAAAGAGGAATCACCTGGTTACAGGATATAAAGTCTGACAGTCTTCTTGTAAATACAGACGGAATGGGTTATGGACTCTTTGTTGTGTCAAAAGAGGATGCTGCTGCGATATTCAGACTAATCTCGGAGGGACAAATAACTTCTGACATAACAAGACTCTCTCAGATTATTAATCTGTATGAAAATATGGAGGAGGGATATATCTCTCCCGATCTCTTTCTCGACGGAGCATTAACCTCTTTAGCGATTGAAAAAAACAACCTCATCTTTTCCAGACTTTTAAATTATATATCTATGACAGTTAAAAGGTATATTGTAAGAGATAAAAAAACTGAGGATGTTTTATGGGCAATGGTTTTAAATGAAGATTCTGTTCAGCGAAAAATGCAATTATACAGAGTGTTTGCCGATATTGCCTCCTCACCTGAAAAGACAGAAAATCTTTACAGGATATGGGAAACTTCAGGAAAATATATTGGCATATCACTCGGAGAGAGGGATATGATGAAACTATCATATGAATTGAATTTGAGATTGCCGGAAAAAGCCAACGAGATATATAACAGACAATTAGGATTTATGAAATCTGAACAGAGGAGAGAAGAGTTTAAGTATATATTCCCATCAACTTCTGCTGATAAAAGTATAAGAGACTCTGTGTTTAATTCATTTAATAATGAGTTGAACAGAGGAATTGAGCCATGGACCGCCTCTGCACTTGAATACCTTAACCACAATTTAAGGTCTGCTGAATCTATCGAATATATTGAACCTGCACTTGAATTATTGGGAGAGATACAGAGTACCGGAGATATTTTTTTCCCCGCAAACTGGTTAAAGGCACTTCTGGGATACCATAATTCAACTCACGCGAGAGAGATTATTGAGACTTTTCTTATTAAAAACAGCGATCTTAACCCTTTGCTGATTTCCAAAATTAAGCAACAATCACATCATATGTTCAGATATGAAAAAGATTTCAGATCAGAGTAGAGCGCTGATATTGGCCTCATTTGTTGTACTCTTCTGGTCTACAGTAGCAACTGCATTTAAGATTGCTCTTGAAGAGATGCATTATACAAGTCTGTTGTTAATTGCCTCTCTTACGGCTCTTACAGTCGCTTTTATCGATTTGCTTTTCAGGAAAAAACTGGGCGAGATTGTAAAGATTTTCAGAACTCGCAGAACTTTGTGGCGAGGTGCATTAATGGGGTTTTTAAATCCTTTTCTCTATTATCTGATTCTCTTTAAGGCATACTCCCTTTTACCTGCTCAGATTGCACAACCTTTAAACTACTCCTGGCAGGTAGTATTAATTATCATGATATCAGTTTTTCTTAAGCAAAAGATGAAATTGTTTCAAATACTCGGAATTGCTGTCAGTTTTACAGGAATACTGCTACTCTCCAGTAACGATGCTGCATCAGTGTATGGAAAACTTTCATTGGTAGGAGTCCTGTTGGCTTTGGGCAGTGCATTTGTGTGGGCAACCTACTGGATGTCAAAGATTGATTCTGATACAGACTCTTCGGCTGCATTATTTATTAATTTTTTGTTTGGGTCTGTCTATTTACTCTGCCTTTTGATTTTCAAAGATTCAGATTTGCCTTCTCTTAAAGGCCTTGCTGCAGGAGTATATGTTGGTATATTTGAAATGGGGCTGACATTTATACTTTGGGGAAAGGCTCTAAATCTGGCAACCAACAGAGTCACAGTTACACAACTTACATATCTCTCACCTGTTCTCTCACTTTTTTTAATCCATTTCGTACTTGGTGAGAGCATTGGGATAATAACAATTGCAGGGCTTATACTAATCATAGGGGGCATATTGATAAGTAGTATGAAATTTTCGAAACAGAGATAATCCTTTTGGTTGATAAAAAAAAATGGCTATCTTTGCGCACTCTTAATGGTACCCTGGCCGAGTGGTTAGGCAACGGTCTGCAAAACCGTGAACAGCAGTTCGATTCTGCTGGGTACCTCAAAAAAGAGGCCGGTTTGATATACAAACCGGCCTCTTTTTTTAAAAAAAATTAAAAGCTACAGTTCTTCGAAGTTAACATCAGAAAACGAACTTGTTACAGTTTCTCTCTGTGGTCTTTCGGTTGTAACGGGTAACCTCTCCCTAATATATTGAATTATCTCTTCAAGCCCCTGACTGAATTTTTCAAAATCCTCTTTATATAAGAAAATCTTATGTTTGTCATATACGAACCTTCCATCTTTGTCAATCCTCCTTTTGCTTTCAGTAATTGTAAGGTAGTAATCACTATTCTTAGTGGCCTTAACATCAAAAAAATAGGTTCTTTTTCCTGCTCTTACCGGTTTTGAAAAGACATCATCTCCGTTGCGCTCGTGTGCATCTGTGTTGTCAAAATCCTCGAAGTACATTTTTTTCATATTTAAATTAGTTTTACAAAGATAAAATTATTTTTTAAGCACAAAAATCTATCTTTGTGAAATATTTGATAATTTGTCCATTTATGATTAGCAGGAGATTGATTCGTATCAAGGTCTTTAAAGTTCTTTTCAGTCGTATTAATTCAGGTTCCGATTCTATAAGCGGAGCAGAGAAGGAGTTGTTACAGAGTTGCGGGAAAACGCTGGAATTGTATTACCTTCTTCTTAAACTTCCTGAAGCACTTAAGTCAATTGCAGAAACAAAGATTGAAGCAGGGCTTAAAAAATTTCATCCAACACCCGAAGAGGCAAATCCAAACAGAAAATTTACAGAGAACAGATTGATTAGGATCCTAGAAGAGGACTTAAAAATAGGAGATTTCTGCAGTAAAAGAGGGCTTGGATGGTCTGAACACATTTCGATTGTTAAAAAAATCTACAACTCACTTATTAAAAAGGAGTATTATAAAACCTACATGGAATCAAAAGAGACAGGTTTTATGGAGGATTTGAAACTCATTTCTGCGATCTATGAAGAAGAGCTTGAGGATTGTGAAGAACTCAATAGTTATCTCGAAGATTCAAACCTGTACTGGTCTGATGATCTCGCATTTGTTATAAATGTGATTATTAAAAAACTGGGGGCACTTAAGGAGGGAGATTCAATAGAGCATCCGGATATATTCCTCAAGGATGATGACAAAGATTATGCATTGAGGCTTCTTGATTCGTCTATGTTAAAATATACAGAATATACCAATCTTCTGTCGGAATTTGTACTTAATTGGGAAACAGACAGACTTGCATCTACAGATATTGCACTGATAGTTATGGGTATATCAGAAGCTGTCTCTTTCCATGACATACCTCTTAAAGTAACCATAAACGAATATGTAGAGCTGTCTAAATATTACAGTACTCCAAACAGTAAGGTGTTTGTTAACGGGATGCTTGACAAAATACTTTCGGCCCTTAAAGAGAAGGGAAAGATAGAAAAGAGGGGCAGAGGTTTGGTGGGGTCGGCAGAATAGTTAATTTTGCATAATTATTAAAAAATAAAGAGATGAATTTTAATGTTATTTTACAAGAGCAGGCGCAGCAGGGCAACTGGACCTTTCTGATAATGATGGGTCTTATTTTTGTTGTGATGTACTTTTTCATGATAAGGCCTCAACAGAAAAAACAAAAAGAGCTGGCCAAGTTCAGAAGTAGTCTGGCTAAGGGGGACAAAGTTGTTACTGTCGGAGGTATCTACGGTGTAGTATCAGAGGTAAAGGAGCAGTACATTCTGGTGGAGGTTGACAGCAACGTTAAACTCAGAATTGACAAATCGGCAATTGTAAAGGATATTTCAGACATACCTGCCGGAAAATAGGGGCGCAGGCTCTATGGAAAAAAATTACAGAAAGCTGTTAAGTTATGAAAGAGGCAGACAGATGATGTTATTTCTGTTCTGTCTCTTTCTTGCATTCGTTATCTGGACTGTTCACAAACTATCCGGAAATTACAGTCATTTTTTTCAATACAACCTTGTAGTAAAAAGTGATGTGCCGGGCAGAGCAGAGATAGCTGTGGCCGATAAAATGATATCATTAAGAGGTAGGGCATCAGGGTTCTATATACTCCAGCAGAGATACGGAAGTAAGAGTGGTACCCTATATATTTCGCCCGACAGCAGACTATTCAGAAAAGTCTCGGGAGAAACTGACAAATATTTCATTTTATCGTCAGATGTCAGGGAAATAATTGCCGAAGGGTTGGGAGATAAGGTTTTGCTTGATTTTATAAGCACCGATACAATAACAATATCTCTTCCGAAAAAATAGGAAAAAAATCAGCCGAAAATATGATCACACTAATCTGCACAGGGGGAATCGGAAGCGGAAAATCTTATGTCATAAGAATTTTCAAAGCTTTGGGAGTTCCGTGCTATATTGCAGATGACAGAGCCAAGCAGCTATATGCAACAGATAAAAAATTACTTGACGGTTTGATTGAGTTACTTGGCAACGAGATACTAATAGATGGAGCCATAGACAGAAAGGCAATGGCATCAAAAATCTTCTCTGATACCGGTTTACTGGCAAAAGTAAACAGTATTGTACACCCGAGAGTTCTTGAAGATTTTATTGAATGGAGAGAATTGCAGAGATCAAACGGAGAGTGGCTTGTTTTGTTTGAAAGTGCGATATTTATTGAATCACCTGTATTTCACGGGATAGAAGATAAAATTCTTGTTGTAAAGGCTCCTGAACATATCAGGCTTGAGAGAGTGATTAAAAGAGATGGAATTTCAGAAGATCAGGTAAGAGAGAGGATGAGCAGGCAGCTGACTGACAGTGAGAAAATTAAAAAAGCAGATTATATCGTTCATACAGACGGTAAGCGGGCAGTATTGCCTCAGATTATGGATTTATTAAAGAATTTAAAGGAGTTAAACAATATTTAAATGGGTTACGGAAAGTGGATTAGTGGTGCATTAGGCTGGGCTGTGGCAGGACCCTTAGGTGGAATTCTGGGATACACTATAGCCTCAGTTCTGGAGAGACAAAGGCCGGGTGCTTCTGGAGGAAATGAACAGAGAAACAGTTTTCTTGTAAGTCTCCTGGTTCTCTCGTCTGCTGTTATGAGGGCAGATGGTAAGGTTCTGAAATCGGAACTGGATTATGTTAAAGAGTTTCTAAAAAGAAACTTTGGACAGGATGCCGCATCAGAGGCGCTTTTATACCTCAAGGATTTGCTGAAACAGAATGTTGACATTGCATCTGTAGGAAATCAGATAAAAGGTAATATGGCCTATGAGGCAAGAATTCAGCTACTCCATTTTTTAACCGGAATTGCAAAGGCAGACGGCCAGGTAAGTGACTCTGAACTCAAAATACTGAAGGAGATAGCTGCGTCTTTGGGCATATCTCAGCCGGAGAGTGATTCTGTGTTTGCAATGTTCAGGGGTGCTGAAGATGCTGCTTACAAAATCCTTGAAATCGAAAGAGATGCTACAGATGACGAAGTTAAAAAAGCATATAAGAGGCTTGCTGTAAAACACCATCCTGATAAAGTTTCAAATCTTGGTGCAGATGTACAGAGAGCTGCTGAAGAGAGATTTAAAAGTATATCAAACGCATACGAAACAATTAAAAAAGAGCGTGGAATTATTTAATTTATAGATTTTTTATTTTAAAGATTAATGGAAAAAACTAATTTACAAAAAATACTGTCTGTTTCTGGTCAGCCGGGATTGTTCAGGTTTATTGCACAGGCTAATTCAGGAGTTATTGCAGAATCTCTGGCTTCAAAGACAAGAAGCATGTTTGGAATGAGTACAAAATTGACATCCTTGTCAGATATTTCAATATATACCGAATCTGAAGAGGTCTCTCTTAAGAGTGTATTCGAAAAGATGAAGGTGGAACTTGGAGATGACTTTGCTCCGGAATCAAAGTCAAAACCAGAGGAGTTAAAAATGTTTTTTGAAAAAGTCTTACCGGATTATGATAAAGACAGGTTTTATGTATCTCATATGAAGAAAGTTACTGATTGGTATAATAACCTCAAAAAATACGCTTCTCTGGATTTCGAAGAGGGTGAAAATGCCGAGAATATATCATCGGAGTAATGGCTGTTAAAATTCAGCTTATAACTCTGGGTTGTTCTAAAAACAGAGTTGACTCCGAACATCTCTTAAAACAGATATTCTCTTCCGGAGTTATAATAGCTTCGGAAGAAGAAGATTTGTCTTCTGGAGATATAGATACTGTAATAATTAATACATGCGGCTTTATTAAAGATGCTAAAGAGGAGTCTGTAGAGACGATTCTTATGGCATGCGATGCTAAAAACAGGGGATTTATATCAAATATTTTTGTCTTTGGATGTCTCTCCCAGAGATACAGAGAAGAGCTTAAGGAGCAGATTCCTGAGGTTGATGGTTTTTTTGGAGCATTTGATTCTAAATCAGTTATTGAGGCTCTTGGACTAAAGTGGTGTGAGTCCCTGAATAACCGAAGGTATCTGACAACCCCTTCGCATTATGCATACCTGAAAATATCTGAAGGTTGCGATCGGATATGTTCCTATTGTTCGATACCTCTGATAAGGGGATCCCATACTTCTGTTCCTGAAAATGATCTGGTGGATGAGGCAAAATATCTTGCCGAATCAGGTGTTAAGGAGCTGATAGTTGTTGCACAGGACACAACATACTACGGATTAGATTTATACAGAGAGAGAAGACTTGCATCGCTTCTGGAAAACCTCTCAAAAATAGATGGCATAGAGTGGATAAGACTTCTGTACTCTTACCCGGCCTCTTTTCCGGAAAGTGTTCTGGATATAATGGCATCAAACCCTAAGATCTGTAAATATCTGGACATTCCGCTCCAGCATATAAATGACAAAGTTCTGGCAAATATGCGCAGGAGTGTTGATGGCAATACTGTCAGGAGACTTGTTGAGAGTTTCAGAAAGAGAGTGCCGGATATCGTTCTCAGGACAACAATGATTGTGGGTCATCCCGGTGAGAGTAAAGCTGCTTTTAAAGAGCTGCTAGACTTTGTTTCAGAGGCAAAGTTTGAAAGAATGGGCGCTTTTACCTATTCCGAAGAGGAGGGTACATGGGGAGCACAAAATTTGAAAGATACTATTAAAGAAAAGGAGAAACAGGAGAGATATCTTCGTCTAATGGAACTTCAGTCATCTATATCACTGGATTATAACCTTTCAAGAAAGGGTAAAAATGAGAGAGTTCTTATTGACTCTTTTACTGATGGTCTATATGTTGGGAGGAGTACAAAAGAGAGTCCGGAGGTTGATGGTGAAATTCTGATCAGCCCTGACAGATTGCATTCAAAAGCAAAATCTAAGGAAATAATTGGTACATTTGCTGATGTAACCATCGAAAATGCAGATGAATATGATCTGATTGCAAAATTTTTAAAAAATTAACCGAATTTTAAAATTAAGAAAATGAAACAATTAGAAGGAAAAGTCGCAATTGTCACAGGAGCTGCCAGAGGAATTGGCAAGGCAATTGCAGTAAAATATGCATCAGAAGGCGCCGATATAGCATTCACCGATCTTGTTATTGATGAGATAGCTATGGCCACTAAAAAGGAGCTCGAAACATATGGAGTGAGGGTGATGGCAATATCATCAAATGCGGCATCGTTCGAAGATGCACACAAAGTGGTTGAGGATGTTGTTAAGGAGTTGGGAAGAGTTGACATTTTGGTTAACAATGCCGGTATTACTAAGGATGGTCTTATGATGAGAATGTCTGAACAACAGTGGGATATGGTAATAAATGTGAACCTTAAGAGTGCTTTTAACTATATCCATGCGGTTACACCTGTTATGATGAAGCAGAAAACAGGCTCAATCATTAATATGAGTTCTGTAGTGGGAGTTGGAGGTAATGCGGGACAGGCAAACTACTCTGCATCAAAAGCCGGAATGATAGGTTTGGCCAAATCTATTGCTCAGGAGCTGGGATCCAGAGGTGTTCGTGCGAATGCAGTTGCGCCTGGATTCATAATTACCGAGATGACTGACAAGTTACCCGAAGATGTAAAGAAGTCATGGGCAGAGCAGATTCCATTAAGAAGGGGAGGAACACCAGAAGATGTTGCAAATGTTTGTCTGTTCCTTGCTTCTGATCTCTCTGCCTATGTTACCGGACAGGTGATATCGGTCTGCGGGGGTATGAAGATGTAACTTAGCACCATTATAATAATTTAAATCTCTCAAACTATGAAGAGGTTCCTGTCAATAGTGTTATCAGGGGCAGTCTTGTTCTCCTGTTCAACATCCGGAATGCCGGAAAACAATAATAAAGGTTTGAAGGTGATGATTCAAACTGATTTTGAAGGTGTAACAGGGGTTGTCAATTTTGATGAAATTTATCCCGGACATATTCATTTTGACAGGAATTGCGAGATACTTACCAGGGAGGTTAATGCTGCCATTGAGGGAGCAATTGCTGCAGGTGCAACCGAGATTGTGGTGAGGGACGGACATGCAGGGAACATAAATGTTAATCCGCTAATTCTGGATAAAAGAGCTAAACTAACGAGGGGGAGGCTGCCGGGTACTCCACATACTATGGTACTTGGCATTGACTCCACCTTTGATGCTCTACTCTTCATTGGTGCTCATGCCAGAGCGGGAGAGGAGCGTGGTGTTCTTTCTCACACCATGTCACTTAAAGTCTCAGATTTCAGAATTAATGACAGACCATTGTTTGAGGCGGCCTTTAATTCACTTTACGCCGGTCAGTTTGGTGTTCCGCCTGTTTTTTTGGCAGGTGATGATGCTGCTTGCAGAGAGGCAGAGGAGAATTTTGGTAAAATAGAGACTGTCATTACAAAATATGCTTTCGGAAGGACATGCGCCATGAACAAGTCTCCGCAAGTTGTTTACAGCGAGATAAGGTCAGGCGTAGAGAGAGCATTGAGTAATCTGGGAGATGCAAAGGTATTCAGGTTGGAAAAACCTTACAGAATGGAGGTTAAAATTAAGAGCGATGAGCCGGGTAAAGATATTACCTACACCCATACATCTGATACTCTTGAGTCTGTAATGAAAAAATTCTGGGAAAAAATTTAGCATATGAAAAGTCTTTTGTGGAAGTTTTTGATTCTGATTCCGGTATTGGCACTTTTGACTGTTTCATGCGGTCCTGCCACCGAGATAATTGATGTAGAGGCCAGGATTCCGGCTGAGTATTCTGTTGATTTTAACGAAAAGTCAGTTGCCGTTTTTTTCTCTGTCAGAGAGACTGAGGCCGACGAATCTCTTTTATATAACAATGATACAGTACTGTTGCAAAATCTTTCAACCGGGATAGCAACATCCATAGAAGAGAATCTGTATCTGGACAAGGGTGGTGTCTATGTTTTCAAGCACTATCCGGATGACAGTACAAAATATGATACTCCATATATTCACGACCTATCCTTTAACTCAAATTCGGATATTATTGTGATTGTTGACTCTGTAAAGGTAGGACATATCGGTATAGTAGATGCTACTAAATACGATTTGACTACCAGCTACAGATCTAACTATATTTATGCTCCTTATCATTCAGTAATTAAAATCTATGATGCAATAACAGCGGAACAGATTGTAAACATTCAGCAAAAAGACACAATTTACTGGGAGATTCTTTCAAGAAATGATTTAAGACCAGAGGTGATGGCTATAAGAGCCAGACAATCAATGCCCGATGTCTCTAAGTCGATAGGTGCAGAGGTTGTAAAATCTCTCTTCCCGTCCTGGCAGGAGCAGAGACGGTCATTATATGTATATCCTGCCGGCACTTGGATGAGGGCAGCTGAAAACGCAAAGAATTTCAGGTGGAGAGAGGCTATGGATTTCTGGATAAGAGAGAGTAAAAGCGAAGACCCTGTTAAAAGCGCTGCGGCCTCATACAATATTGCCATAGCTTGTGAGCTTACCGACAGGCATCAGCTGGCCCTTGAGTGGACAGAGTTTTCACTAAAAAGATACAAACTTCCCGGAGTATCTGAGTATAAACAATTATTGATAGATAAGCTTGAAAAGGCCGCCAGATAAAAAGGAGACAGCCAGAAGGAAGCACAGAAGAACGATTCTTTTTAATGATAAAGAGTTGGCTGCGCTTGAATTGTATTGTAATAAGTACAAGGTTAAATCAAAAACCAAATTCTGCAGAGAAGCAATTATATCAGCAATTCTTAAACAGTTAGAGGAAGATCATCCCAAACTGTTCTGAAGTTTTTTTTAAAAAAAGGCGGGCCTGTAAGCCGGATTCTGTACCCAAACGGGCCTCTGTCATCTATCTGATGCAGCCTACCCCCCGACAACGAACGAGCAGTCCTATACGCCGGTATACATGGCCTTGCAGGAGGCTGTCCGTACCCCGCTATTGTCACCAATAACGGTCGTGGGCTCTTACCCCGCGTTTTCACCCTTACCCCTTAGGGCGGTTTTTTTCTGTTACGGATTACCCGAAGTTACCCCCGACTGTGCTTTCCACAGAGCCTTGCTCTCTCCTGTCCGGACTTTCCTCCCCCGCAAAAGCGAAGGCGACAGAGCGGCCCGCCGGGTGCAAAGTTAGAAAAAATGCATCATCAGATATTATTTTATATCTTTGCAGAGCATTTAAATATGCTTGGGGGTGCCCTACGGGCTGAGATTATACCCTTTTCACCTGATCAGGATAATGCCTGCGAAGGGAAAGCCTTTCTCGACAAACAACCCCCCTGCATTTAATAATTAATTTATTATGAAAAAATTAACTTTATTAAGCGGGGTCTTTTTTTTAACTTTTCTTTCCCAGCCTCAGTTAATGGGGCAAAACACGAAAACAGAGGAAATACGGCTCGACAGTGTTGTCGTTGAGGCATACCGGGCTGGTAAAAACACACCTGTCAGTTACTCATTTAAAACCAGAGAGGAGATTGAAAAAAGCTCACCTGTCCACTCTGTTCCTATGATTCTGTCTCTTATGCCATCTGTAGTATCGTCTACCGAAGGAGGCAACGGACTTGGATATTCATCAATGAGAATAAGAGGTAGTGAGGGATCAAGGATTAATATTACTTTAAATGGCATTGCTCTTAATGACTCTGAATCACAGGAGGTATTCTGGGTTAATATTCCGTCGTTAACATCTTTTATTCAGGATATACAGGTGCAGAGAGGAGTGGGGACATCTACCAATGGCCCCGGAGCATTTGGTGCCAGTATCAATATGCGTACAATACATCCTGCATCGGATGCATATGCTGTTGCTGACATTGGAGCCGGCAGCTTTAATACTTTCCTGACAACCTTTGGTGCAGGGACAGGTATCTCTGAAAGCGGGCTCTCTTTTGATGTAAGGTTTTCGCGCAACACTACAGATGGCTATATCAGAAACGCTAAAGCAGATGTAAAATCTCTGTTTGCATCTGCAGGTTATATCAAACAGAATAACTCTTTAAAGTTTAATTATATTTATGGTGATCAGAGCAGCGGAATAACCTGGGAAGGTATTTCAAGAGAGCAGATGGAGGATGACAGAAGATATAATCCTGCCGGAGAGTACTATGATGCTGCCGGGAATGTACATTATTATGACAACGAAACGGATAACTATACCCAGCACCATCTTCAGCTTGTTTATACACACAGTTTTAATTCAGCGCTTCTCTTCGCAGGCACATTGCATTATACAAAAGGAGATGGTTACTACGAAAATTACAAGTCAGACAGGAAATTTTCTTCATACGGACTCTCTCCCCAGACTATCGGAGACAATACCTTTAACCGTTCTGATGTTATTATCAGGCAAGCTCTTGATAATAACTACTATGCTGTTAATGCAAATCTGAAACATTCTATGAAACGAGTGATAACAAATATGGGTTTGTCATACTCTTACTACGAAGGTGACCACTTTGGAAATGTGCTGTGGGCAATGCACAATAGTGATATTCCTGACGATTACAGATGGTATATTAACAGTGGCTTTAAAGGGGATCTCTCTGCCTATGTAAGATCAGAGATAGCAGTTAGTGATAACATTATTGCATATGGCGACATTCAGTACAGAAGAGTGAACTATACAATGAGGGGAGATGATAAGGATTTTGCATCACTTGATTGGGATAATGTCTATAATTTCTTCAATCCAAAGGCAGGATTAACCTTAAACAGCTCTTTTGGCCAGCTTTATGCTTCGGTTGCAGTAGGTGGAAAGGAACCGGGAAGATCGGATATTAAAGAGTCTGTTAAAGCTCTGAGGGCGTCTGAGATAAAACCTGAAAGGATGGTGGATTATGAAGCCGGATATCGTTATACAAGCGAGAAACTCTCTCTTTCTGCCAATATATATATGATGGAGTATAAAGATCAGCTTGTGCCAACAGGCAGATTAAGTGAAACAGGATATGTAATTAAGGAGAATGTTGATAAATCATTCAGAAGAGGTGTCGAACTGGCTGCATCCTGGGGAGCAGTAAAGAGTGTTAAACTTGATGGAAATATAACACTTAGCAGGAATAAGATTTTAAATTATACGCGTTATCTGGATCAGTTTGACGACAATTGGAATCTGGTTTCACAAAAGGCTGAAAATTTTCCTGAAACCGATATTTCATTCTCTCCATCTGTTACTGGAATGGCCATGATAACTATTGGCCCTTTTGACGGATTCTCTGTTTCATTAAATGGTAAATATGTAGGAAAACAGTATCTTGACAACACTTCTGATGATTCAAAATCTGTTCCTTCTTATTTTGTTGCAGGTGCATCTGCATTAAAGAGTTTTGAATTGAAAAATGACAGATTTATTGATCTTCGTTTTTTTGCAGACAATATTTTTAATAAAAAATATTTTTCAAATGGTTGGATTTACAGTGCCCTGTTTTTAAACGGAACCTCATACACAGAGGAGGGGCTTTATCCGCAGGCGGAGATAAATTTTACATTTAAGGTTTCACTGAGATTCTAAAAATGGATTTAACCGAGATAATTGGTGCTGTTGCAGGATTTATTTATGTAATCCTGGAAATCAGACAAAAAAGGGCGATGTGGATAGTTGGAGGTATATCTGCACTATTCTACATTGCCCTCTTCTTTAATACATCACTTTATGCAGCTGCTGCATTGCAGTTATATTATTTGTGGGCAAGTTTTTACGGATGGTTTCTATGGCGAAGACAAAGCAAAGGTTCCGCAGATGAAGATCCTGTAATAATTAAGCTGAACCCACGTAAGATTATTATCTCATTGATGGCTGCCTTTGCGGGTTTTTTTGTGGTGTGGTTTATATTGGCAAAGTTCAGCTCAGACCCTATGCCTGTGAGTGATGCAGCAATTGCTGCGATGAGCATGCTCGCAACATACTGGGTTGCCAACAGATTTCTTTATCACTGGATAGTTTGGATAGTGGCAGACATCATTGCAGTTTATATGTATTCTTCGCAGGAACTCTATGCCACTACTGCTCTTTACCTTATATATACTGTTGCTGCTGTTGCCGGTTTTATACACTGGAGAAAGTTCAAACGTGTTTTGAATTAGTTACTAAAATTCCTATTTTTGCGCCACTAAACAATTCAAATATGCGTCTTATTGCAGATTCCGGGTCTACAAAGGTAGATTGGAGAGCGATCCACAGCGATGGCTCAGTTCAGGAGATAACCACAGCAGGTATCAATCCTTTTTTTATGACAGAGGAGCAGATTGTATATGAACTTCAGCAAAATCTTCTTCCTGACATCAGTGCCTCTGTAAACGAAATACATTTTTATGGTGCAGGTGTCTCTTCTCCGGAAAAGGTATTGGTTCTTCAGAATTGTTTTCGTAAGGTTTTTCCCAAAGCCCGTTCAAGTGCCTACACCGATCTGCTTGCTGCTGCAAGAGCTTTGTGCGGCAGAAAAGCCGGTATTGCGGCTATTCTGGGAACTGGTGCAAACTCTTGTTTTTATGACGGAAATGAGATCAAAGACAATGTTCCTGCGTGCGGGTTTATTTTAGGAGATGAAGGCAGCGGAGCAGTATTGGGGAAGAAGTTTATTTCGGACTATCTCAAAAGGCAGCTTCCTGCAGATCTTAATCAGCTTTTTGACCAGAAGTACAATCTTACATATAATTCAGTAATTGAAAGGGTGTACAGACAACCGTTTCCTAACAGATATCTTGCAACATTCTCAGTTTTTCTTCATCAGAATAAAAAACACCCTTATGTGGAGAAACTTCTCAGGAGCAGTTTTGAAGAGTTTTTTACAAGAAATGTAATGCAGTATGAATTTAAAAAATATCCTGTTAACCTTGTAGGTTCTGTCGCCTATCACTACGAAGATATTATCAGAGATGTTGCTAAAGGTCTGGGCGTTAAAATCGGAACTATTCTTCAATCCCCGATTGAGGGCCTTGCTGAGTATCATAAATCCTTATAAATTAATCATGAAAGTAACTGAACAATCATCCAATTATGACCATCTGGACAAAATGTCCACTTTGGATATTCTAAAGAATATAAACAATGAGGATAAAACTGTTCCTTATGCCGTTGAGAAGTGTATTCCTCAGATAGAGAAACTTGTAGATGGAGTGGTGGAGAGAATAATAAGAGGAGGCCGGCTTTTTTATCTTGGAGCCGGAACAAGTGGTCGGTTAGGTATTCTTGATGCTTCTGAGATTCCACCTACTTTCGGAGCCCCTTTTGATCTTGTTATCGGGCTTATTGCCGGAGGTGATTCAGCCATTAGGAGAGCTGTTGAGGCTGCAGAAGACAGTTGGGAAGGAGGCTGGAATGATATGCAGCAGTACGGAGTAGGCAAAGATGATGTAGTTGTCGGAATAGCTGCTTCGGGCACAACACCTTATGTTATCGGTGCAGTGAAAGAGGCTCGTTCAAGAGGTATTCTCACTGCATGTGTAACATGTAATCCTCAGAGTCCGCTTTCGGCAGAGGTTGATATTCCTATTGAAGCTGTTGTCGGTCCGGAGTTCCTGACCGGTAGCACCCGAATGAAATCGGGTACTGCTCAGAAGCTTATACTTAATATGATCACAACCACTACAATGATTCGCCTGGGTCATGTAAAGGGGAATAAAATGGTTGATATGCAGCTGACTAATGCAAAACTGGTAGACAGAGGTACAAGAATGATTATGGAGGAGGCCTCTATTAATGACTACGAATTTGCAAAACAACTTCTTCTTACACATGGTTCTGTACGTAAAGCGGTTGATTTTCATTTAAATTCGGCAAAATAACAGAGCCGATGTTAAAACAGAACCTCTCCTCAGTTTTACTTATGACAGCAGTCGACGAACTTGCCGCCTTGCCGGGAGTAGGGCGTAAAAGTGCTTTGAGATTTGCTCTTCATCTGTTAAAACAACCAAAAGAGAATGTAGAGAGGTTTGGGAAGTCAATTATTAAAATGAGAGAGGATATTAAATATTGCTCTGTCTGCAATATGATATCCGATGTGCCTTTGTGTCCTGTATGCAGTGACAAATCAAGAGACAGAGGACTAATCTGTGTTGTAGAGAGTATAAGAGATGTCCTGAGCATTGAAAACACAGGAGAATATAATGGTTTGTATCATGTCCTGGGGGGAATAATATCTCCGATGGATGGCATATCTCCCTCAGATTTAGCAATTGATTCTCTTATAAAAAGAGTAGCCAATCAAGATGTAAATGAGGTATTTCTGGCTCTTAATACAACTATGGAAGGTGAAACAACCTCCTTTTATATATACAAGAAACTTAAGGGATTCCCTGTCAAAATAAGTACAATAGCAAGAGGAGTGGGCTTTGGAGACGAACTTGAGTATACCGATGAGGTTACACTTGGCAGATCAATTTCAAACAGACAATTATTTATTCCGTCAAATTTGTAAAAACTGAATATTATGCATGCATTTCCGCTTTCATGGCTTTTAACCGCCTTTACCCTTTATACGGCGTTACTATTTTTTGTGTCCTGGCTAACATCCAGAAAAGCCGATTCGGGATCTTATTTCCTGGGAAATAAAAAATCTCCGTGGTATATTGTTGCGTACGGAATGGTGGGAACCTCTATTTCCGGAGTAACATTTATCTCTGTTCCCGGAAATGTATTAAATCAGAATTTTTACTATATGCCTTTGGTGCTGGGTTTTGTGCTTGGTTATGTGCTTATTGCACAAGTGCTTATACCTCTGTACTACAAGATGAATCTTACATCTATCTATACTTACCTTGAAAAACGATTTGGATTTTTCACTTACAAAACCGGAGCATCTGTTTTTATGGTATCAAGGATATTGGGAGCTGCTGTCAGAATCTTTGTTGTTGTTCTTGTTCTGCATACTTTTCTCCCGGAAGGCTCTGTGCCATTTTGGCTTGTGGCATTCATTTTTATGTTCCTGATTTTCCTTTATACATTCAGGGGAGGGGTTAAGACAATTATATGGACAGATGTCCTGCAGACCACATTCATGCTTCTTGCTGTCTTTCTTACAATCTATTCTATTGCTAAAGCTATGGACTGGAGTGTTGGAGATATGCTTACAGAGGTGAGAAAATCAACCTTTTCAAACTGGATTGATCTTGAGTGGAGCAATGCTACAAACGTATTCAAACAGTTTATTGCAGGTATATTTATAACCATTGTAATGACCGGCCTTGATCAGGAGATGATGCAGAAAAATCTCTCATGCAAAAATATAAGAGAGGCTCAGAAGAATGTATATACAACAAGTATAACGATTGTTGTTGTCAACTATTTCTTTCTTTTACTGGGTGCAGTTCTTGCTCTTTATGTCAGTTCTAAACATGGAGGAATGCACGGAATCGGACTTGCCAACGAATTGGGTGAGTTTACAAAAGCTCAGACTGATAAACTATTCCCTACAATTGCCAGTCAATATCTTGGTTTAGGTGTGGGTCTGTTTTTTATAATTGGTCTCATATCTGCATCCTATCCAAGTGCAGGGGGCGCCCTTACATCATTAACAACCTCATTCTGTATCGACTTTGTTGGATTCAACAGCAGAACTGACCTCTCAGAGGAGAGAAAGAAGAAGATACGCCAAATGGCTCATGCGGGGTTTGCAGTGCTCTTTTTTATAATAATTGTAATACTGCATATGGTGAATAATCAGGCTGTGATAGATCTGGTTTATCTGTTGGCTGCCTACACTTATGGCCCTCTGTTAGGCTTCTTTTTCTTTGGTCTTTTAACTAAATATCAGGTAAAAGACAGGTTTATGCCTTATGTTGCCATTGGTTCTCCTGTACTTTGTTATATACTTGATGTTGCAGGTAAGCACTACCTTGGGTTCGGATTTGGTTTTACCATACTTATCGTAAACGGACTCCTGACCTTTACAGGTATGTACCTGCTGAGAGACGGCAAGGTTAAGACACAGTAACTTTAGTTGAGCATTTAGATATTTTATCTTAACTTTGCCACCGCAAAAGTTAAGATAATGCTCGTTCGTGTATCTGCCATATCCTATTTGAACACTCTCCCTTTTGTGTACGGACTGATAAATCATCCCGTATCTGAAAAGATTGAGTTGAAAATGGTAACTCCAAGTGAGGCTGCCCGTTCGCTCATTGATGATACTGCAGATGTAGGAATTGTTCCTTCTGCAGTGATACCACAGCTTAAAGAGGGGAGAATTATTTCTGACTATTGTATAGGTGCAGATAGTGACGTGGCCAGCGTTCTTCTTTGCAGCGGCGTCTCTCTGGATAAAATTAATCGGGTATACCTTGATACTGAATCCATGACGTCTGTAATGCTGGCAAGAATATTATGCAGAAAATTCTGGAAAATTGAACCTGAATTTGCCCATTTAAACTTTAATGACTCTGAACCTGATTACTCAGCCTCATATGTTTTGATAGGGGATAAGGCAATGCTCAATGCAAATAAGTTTGAGTATTGCTATGATCTTGCCGGAGAATGGATTAAATATAAAAAACTTCCGTTTGTATTTGCATGTTGGACTGCAAATAAGAAGCTAAGTCAGGAATTCAAGAAAGAGTTCAATGATGCACTTGGTATGGGGCTTGATAATATTGATAAAGCACTTCTGACGATACCTCACAGGTTTGATTACCAAATAGCTTACGATTATCTTACAAATAATATTTCCTATATTTTAAGTCCTGATAAAAGAGAGGGATTATCGGAATTCTGGTGCCTTGCACTTGAAGAGCTTAAATCTAAAGTCCGATGGTTTTGATAATTAATTTAATTACAAACCATTAATACGGATTAACTATGCTCGAAATATTCTACAAAAATAAAGGACAGCTTGTAACTACAAACGAACTGAGTGCACTGGACAACCTGGGATATGATGATATTCTGTGGATTGATCTTTTATCACCTTCGGGAGAGGAAAAGAGGGGCATTGAGACCTATCTTAATACAACCCTTCAGAGTCGTGCTCAGGCTGAGGAGATTGAGAGTTCATCTCGTTATTCAGAGTCTGAAACCACAATCTTTATCAATACAAATTTTCTTATACCCGGTCCTGATAATTACAGTATGGAGGCGGTATCCTTTATTTTATGTGAAGGGATAATCGTCTCTATTAGGCATGTGCCATTAAGAAGTTTTACAGATGTTCAGAGGAGGCTGCTTGTCAATTACAAATCTATGCCTACAGGTTATCATATTCTGATTGGTGTACTTGAAAACAGAATTGACCTTGATGCTGATATGATTGAGCTGATGTCTAAAGAGATTGCTTTATTTGGTAAAAAAATCGGGCACGGGGGTGAAATGGGAGAGGAGTTTATCCTTGACATAAACCAATTGCAGGAAAACACCATGATGGTAAGAGAGAACATTGTAGATAAACAGAGGATGATTTCGAGCATTCTTAAAAGTGACAAATTCCCTCGTGACGTTTATGCCAAATTAAATGTTTTAATCAAAGACGTTAACTCTCTTATAAACCATACAAATTTTAGTTTTGAACGTCTTGAATATATGCAGA
Organism: Bacteroidales bacterium; assembly: GCA_036677745.1. Taxonomy (GTDB): domain Bacteria; phylum Bacteroidota; class Bacteroidia; order Bacteroidales; family UBA932; genus Bact-08. Next base: position 112,666 of record JAVBVW010000001.1, on the reverse strand, counting down.
ATACTGTTCTCGGTCTGATTAATCTCGAACAGAACCGGATCATGAAAATTTTTACGTTCGTCTCTTTACTTTTCATGCCTCCCACAGTGATTGCAAGTATATACGGAATGAATGTTGACCTTCCTATTATGGGAGGTGTGGTCGACTTTGCGCTCATCATGATGGTTATGATGATATCTGTTGTAACTGTCTCAATACTATTTAAAAGAAAAAAGATGCTCAAATAGAGCATCTTTTCACTTTTTACCGTTTTATTTAGCTTTTCCCAACATTTTTAGCAATAAACTTATTATATAGTACCAGTGATACCATGCTTACTACGCCTATGGAGGCAAGGATAAGCCAAAGAGTCTGAGGAGAGTTTAACTCATCTACATATTTTACATAGAGGTGAGAACCAAGAAATCCACCTATACTGCTCCCGATTACTCCATATAGAAATGAGTAACCCAGATAGAGTGCCTTTTTATCCGGAGGGGCAATAAGCCCTATGTATGATATAAATTTGGGGTGAGTAGTCATCTCCCCAAGTGTAAATACCATTATTCCTGCAATAAATATCCAAGGAGCAGAAGACACGGAAAGTATGGCCATTCCGAGTGTGCCCAGTCCTATTCCGATAATCATAGTAGGTAATGCAGCCCATTTCTTTACAATGTTTGAAACCAGCAGCTGGAGTAAAATAATAACTCCGGCATTTATTACCGTAACATGTTCAACATCAAAACTCCATGAAGGATTTTCTGTGAATAACCCAAGAAATGAGTTCACTGTGTTATTTACAGCAGTCATATCAACGTAATCCCTTACATACCAAAGAACTGTCCCGAACATCTGAAAATAGAGAATCCAGAACGCCGAGTATAGAAATATCATAAGAATAAACCTCCAGTCCTTAAGAACAAGTACCATCTCCTGAAATACTTTAAGGATTGTTTTATTACTTTTTTCTCTCTGAGGTTCTTTATAAACCAGAAGATTAATAAGTAAAAGAACAATTCCCGAGATAGCTGCCATATAGAAAATGTAACTGTATGAGTACTTTTTGAGAATTGGTACTAAAATAAGAGGGAAAAGGAATGCTCCTAAATTAATTGACCAGTAAAAAATCCCGAATCCAAGCCCTGAATTTGATTCATTAGTTGTTCTTGCTATTGTTCCGGAAATAACAGGTTTAAAGAATCCTGCTCCTAGGGCCATAATTATAAGAGAACCAAATATAAGTACATATTTATCGGCTATCCCCGTTAATGAGTAACCCGCTATCATACAAACAAATGCAAATGAAAGAATCTTTTTGTAACCGTATCTGTCGGCTAAAGCCCCGGAGATAATTGGTAGAAAATAGAGTAGTGGTGGAATGGTTCCCAATATGGCACCTGCCTGCTCTTTACTGAATCCTAATCCACCGTTTTGGTGTTCAAGTATCAGAAATACCGATAACACCGACATTACACCATAATAGGAGCCCCTCTCCAGAAACTCCATAACGATTACTGTCCAGAAATTTTTCGGGAATGATTTTATCCCTGCTTTTTGATTTGTCATGCTTTAGTTATTGTTTATTCAGTTTCAAAGATAATCTGAAATTAATATTCTGCAAATTGATAATCAATATTTTTATTTGTCAATTATCAAAAAAAACTATACTTTTGGGGTTCCCATTTTTGGGCTTATACATAATGTCTAACTACTAGTTGTTTAATTATTTAGAAAAAATGACAAAAGAAAAAAAAGAGCTGCTCGATCAGGAAGAGCAAATTGAAATCGTCAAAAAATCTGACGAAAAACTAGAATCTTTCATTGAAGATGATTCTGCCCCGGTAGTTGAAACTGCCAAAAAAAGAAAAAGCAACGCATCTGTTGCTACCGATAAATTTGACTGGGATGCTTACGAAAAAGAGCATGTTTATGATAACGATAAAAACGTTATCGAAGATCTTTACAGCCAGACACTCTCTAAAGTTATAGAAAATGAGGTTGTTGAGGGGACTGTTGTTGCCCTTAACAAGAGAGAGGTTATTGTAAATATTGGTTATAAAAGCGAAGGCGTTATCAGTATTAACGAATTTCGTTATAACCCAGAACTGGCTGCCGGAGATAAAGTAGAAGTATATGTAGAGAATGCAGAGGATAAAAAGGGTCAGTTGCTTCTCTCTCACAAGAAGGCGCGTTCACTCCGTTCTTGGGACAGAGTTAACGAGGCATTTGAAAAAGATGAAATCGTTAAAGGTTACATTAAGTGCAGAACCAAAGGTGGTATGATTGTGGACGTATTCGGAATAGAGGCGTTTCTTCCTGGTTCTCAGATTGATGTTAAACCTATCCGTGACTACGATATTTATGTCAATAAGACAATGGAATTCAAAATTGTTAAAATTAACCATGAATTCCGTAATGTGGTAGTTTCTCACAAAGCTCTTATTGAGGCTGAGCTTGAGGCCCAGAAGGCAGACATCATCGGTAAACTGGAAAAAGGTCAGATACTTGAAGGTATTGTTAAAAATATCACCTCTTATGGTGTGTTTGTTGACCTTGGTGGTGTTGACGGTCTTATTCACATTACAGACCTCTCATGGGGAAGAATTAATCACCCTGAAGAGGTTGTTCAGCTTGATGAGAAAATTAACGTGGTTATCCTTGATTTTGATGATACCAAGAAGAGAATTGCGCTTGGTCTGAAACAACTTAGTTCACATCCTTGGGATGCACTTGATCAAAACCTTCAGGTTGGTGATAAAGTGAAAGGAAAAGTGGTTGTTATTGCTGATTATGGTGCATTTATCGAAGTGCAGCCCGGTGTTGAAGGTCTTATCCACGTCTCTGAAATGTCATGGTCACTACACCTTCGCAGCGCTCAGGACTTCCTGAAAGTAGGAGACGAAGTTGAGGCGGTAATTCTTACACTTGACAGAGATGAAAGAAAGATGTCTTTGGGTATAAAGCAACTTAAGAGCGATCCATGGACAAGCATCAATGAAAAATATCCTGTTGGTACAAAATGCACTGCAACCGTACGTAATTTTACCAATTTTGGAGTTTTTGTAGAACTTGAAGAGGGTGTTGACGGACTTGTTCACATTAGTGATCTTTCATGGACCAAAAAGATAAAACATCCGTCAGAATTTACTTCAGTAGGTGAATCTCTTGAGGTTACAGTTCTTGAAGTAGATCAGGAAAACCGCCGTTTGAGCCTTGGCCATAAACAACTTGAGGAAAATCCTTGGGATGTATTTGAGACCGTTTTCTCTAACGGATCTGTGCATGAGGGAACCATAACAGCTTTCGTAGATAAAGGTGCTACAGTTGCACTTCCATACGGCGTAGAGGGTTATGTTAGTCTTAAGAATCTTGTTAAAGAGGATGGAAATCAGGCAAAACTTGATGAAAAACTCGAATTCAAAGTGATCGAATTTAATAAGACAACTAAGAGAATTGTTCTTTCACACAGCAAAATGTTTGAAGAGCAAAAGAGAGAGGAGCCAAAAGAGAAGACATCTGAAGGCGATACAACTCAAAAGGCTGTTAAGAAATTAAAAGCTAACCTTGAGAAGACAACCCTTGGTGACATCAGCGAACTTGCCGCTCTTAAGAGCGAGATGGAAAACAAGGATTCTCAGAAGTAACCTTATAGATGAAATTTTCGTTCACACCGCTGGGATGTGCATCAGCTCTCCCAACCGTGAATAGATTTCCAAGCGCTCATGTTCTCAATGTTCATGAGCGCTTCTTTTTAATCGATTGCGGTGAAGGTTGTCAGATGCAGATCAGAAGATATGGATTTTCATTTCTGAAGATCCATGGAATTTTTATTACCCATCTTCACGGTGATCATCTGTTCGGAATATTCGGACTTCTATCTACTATGTCTTTACTTGGCAGAAGAGCAGACATAAATATATATGCTCCAAAGGATTTTGAGGGGATTTTAAATTCATTCTTAAAGAATTTTGGGACATCGTTCAACTTTAAGGTAAGGCATGTTGTTATTAATTGTGTTGATCCCCGGATTATTTATGAAACCAGAAAGACGGAGGTTATTGCCTTTCCTCTGAACCACAGGATTGAATGTTATGGTTTTCTTTTCAGGGAGAAGGAGCCTGCGAAAAATGTACATAAGTATAAAATTGAAACCGACTCTCTTACACTGAAAGAGATAGCAAGATTGAAAGAGGGGGAGGACATAGTAAGAGAAAATGGAGATATACTAATTAATGAAGATTATACATATTGCCCTTATAAACCAAGATCTTTTGCATACTGTTCCGACACTGCTCCATTTAAGGAACTTGCGGAATATGTAAAAGGAGTTGACCTTCTTTATCATGAAGCCACATTTGCAAATGATCTTAAAGCAATGGCTGCGGAAACCTTCCATTCAACTGCAACTGATGCTGCAAATTGTGCACACGATGCAGGCGCCGGCAAGCTGTTGCTTGGTCACTTTTCGGCCAGGTATAGGGATAATTTGACTATCTTGCAGGAAGCTAATGCAATATTCCCTCATACAGAGGTTGCTGAGGCCGGAAACGAGTATATTATAGAACAAACAAAACCAAAAAAATGAATATGGTTAACAGAATATTTTTGATACTTCTCTCTGTTTTATTGGCATTCATTCCAGTTAGTCTGAATGCACAATCTGCAGATATCGGCTCACAAGCCTCCAAGTTTGGTCAGCTGCTTTTTTATATTAACAACTATTATCTGGATACTACTGATAGTGAAAAACTGACAGAGGAGGCAATTAAAAAGGTATTACAACAGCTAGACCCTCACTCCTCTTATGTGTCAGCCAAAGATGTTAAGGCTATGAATGAGCCTCTGGAGGGTAATTTCGAAGGGGTAGGTATTGAGTTTTCAATTGTACGTGATACATTGACTGTTGCTAATCCTATTTCAGGCGGGCCGTCTGAGAAGGTCGGATTACGTACTGGAGACAAAATTGTTGAAATCGAGGGTAGTAATATTGCCTCTATTGGTATAACCAATGATATGGTTTTTAAATATCTGAGGGGTCCAAAGGGTACCAAGGTAAATATGTCTGTTGTAAGAAGGGGTGTTGATGAATTATTGCACTTTGAGGTGGTCAGGGACAAAATTCCTATAAACAGTGTGGATGCAGCTTATGAGGTCTCTCCCGGTGTTGTTTATATTAAACTTAGCCGTTTTGCTCAAAACTCTGCTCAGGAGATTATTAACTCTTTAATAGAGATGAATCTGGGAATATTAAGAGGTTTTATACTGGATTTAAGGGGTAATTCCGGTGGGTTTTTAGGAACTTCACTTGAGATATCAAACTTTTTTCTTGAAGCTGGTCAGACGATTGTATATACCGAAGGGCTTAAAATGCCAACCATGACAGAGAGGGCAAAAGGTACAGGTTTTTACAGAAAAGGTCCTTTGGTGGTTCTTATTGACGAAAATTCAGCATCTGCCAGTGAGATCGTTGCCGGTGCGGTTCAGGACTGGGACAGAGGTATAATTGTGGGAAGAAAATCGTTTGGTAAGGGACTTGTTCAGCAGATGATGCCTCTAAACGATGGTTCACAGCTTAGACTGACCGTTGCCAGATATCATACACCATCAGGCAGGGTTATACAAAGTCCTTATGAAACCGGATCATCTGATAAATACTATAAGGCAATTCTGGAGAGGTACGAAAGAGGTGAATCATTTAACAGAGATAGTATTCACTTTCCTGACTCTTTAAAATATAAAACCCTGATTAAGGGCAGAACCGTTTATGGAGGGGGAGGAATAATGCCAGATATCTTTATTCCTGCAGACACATCTTATTATACAGATTTTTACGGTAATATGCTAAGAAGAGGTATAATAACAGATTTTATGAATGATTTCACTGATGTTTCCCGAGAGCATTTTAAGGAGATATACAAAACATACGAATCGTTCTATTCTGATTTCAAAGTGGACGATGCACTTTTCAACAAGTTGATTGATTATGCAAAAACGAAAAGTGTTATTCCAAAAGATGATGAGCTGAAAAGATCGCGTTCAGAAATTGAGCTTTTCATGAAGGCTCTTACAGCAAGATCCCTGTTTGGTACAAATGGGTATTTCAGAGTGATAAACAGTACTAATGATCCTGTATTTAAAAAGGCAACTGAGATTATTTCAGCCGGCTTATAGCTTTTTGATATGCTCTTGCGTTTTTGTTGTGTTCACTTAATGTGGCAGCAAACAGATGAGAGCCGTCAAGTGTGGGTTTAGCACAGAAATATAGGTAATTGTGTTTAGAATAATTGAGCACCGAATCAATTACTTCAGGAGATGGCAGTGTGATGGGGCCCGGAGGTAATCCCTTTATTATATAAGTATTGTAAGGTGATTCAATTTTCAGGTGTTTGTAAAGTATTCGTTTAACCGAAGGGTCATTTATAGCGAACTTAACAGTAGGATCGGCCTGTAGAGGTATCCCTCTCTTTAGTCTGTTAATGTAAACTCCTGCAATTACCGGATGTTCGGTTTTAATATTACTCTCCTCAGCAACAATGGAGGCAAGGGTTGTTACTTGAATAGGTGTAAGCCCCAATGCTTTAGCTTTAATTGTTCTGGTGGTGTCCCAGAAATTTTCAAATTCATTTTTAAATCGGATAATCAGATTTTTTGGGCTTGTTGTCCAAAAAATTTCATATGTGTTTAATAAAAAGAGTGACGGGAATGTCTCCTTTGTAAATCCCAGTGAGTCAATGAAAGATTGGTTTGTCAGGGCTTGCAGAACGGTGATAGAATCACTTTCGGTTTTACCCGAAATAATGGATGCAAGTTTTTCCATTGATCGTATATTGCCGGAGAGAGTAAGGTTATGAGGCGTTTGCCATCCGAATTTGAATGTTCTTACTAGTAATCTGTTGTCCATCCCTTTGGAGATCTTGTATCGTCCTGATTTAATATCATCCTCAAGATCATAATAATCAGCAACTTTTAAAAACCTTTTTAGATTAATGATTTTACCGGTAGCCTCTATCTCTTCTGCAAGCCTTTTAAGATTAGTGCCATTTTTTATGTATATATATGAAGTTCCTTCCCTGGTGTTGGATTGGAAGAATGTAAGCCATAATTCTGCAGCAATCCATACAGAGAGCACTGAGATAATAATTAAAACGGAGTATATGATTTTTTTCATATTATCTTAATTTGATTTCATATCCTGCAAGGGGCTCATCTCCAGGTTTCATGTTGTTTATCTTGTACAGGCTTTTAAGTCTGATGGCGTATCTCTGTGATATCTGATACATTGTTTCACCGGGTTCGCAAATATGTTTTGACAAATTTTCTTCTCCTCTGTCCCTCTTCTTCTGAATGTAAACAATTGTACCCTCCGAAATTAAAACCTCTTTTTTTAAGTCATTAAATCTTAATAACTCCCTTGTAAACAAATTGTATTCTTTGGCAAGTGCCTGATATGTGTCATTCTCTCCGGCTATAATAAAGTTTATACCGTTTCTGTTAAGAAGTTTTCTGGAGAGGGAAAATTTATAAAGATCGCTTTGTCGGGTAAGGTCAATTTCATATTCATTTTCAACTTTGGCCGGACTTGGCGGAAGATCATTCTGATCTTTATCCAGAAGGTAAAGTTTGTTTTCTTCAATGATTCTGATTAAAAGTTTTGCATAATCAGGATTTGTGGCATATCCTGCACTTTTAAGTCCGTGTGCCCATGCTTTGTAATCCAGAGGGTCAAGGTCAAAAAGAAATTTATACCTATCTCTGTACCTGAGGAATTCTGAATGATCTGTAAAGGATCCTTCGGGATGAGGATATTTTCTAAAGCACTCATTTTTCTGGTCATCATCATGGAGTATTGTAGGGCCGGTCCAGTTGTGACACTTTATTCCAAAGTGGTTATTTGCCTCTTTGGCAAGTCTGGAGTTGCCGTCACCAGATTCGAGACATGCTTGTGCAAGAATAATACTTGCAGGAATGCCATGGCTTTTCATCTGTCTTATTGCCAGATTTTTATAGGTGTTAATGTACTCTTCTCTGGATATTCTCTGACCGAGAACCGGGACAGAAAACATAAACAGAAGAAGGAGAGTGATGATTTTTTTTGTTAAAAAGGGCATAACTGGTTAACTCTGTCGGCAAAATTACTAATTTTGCAACAATCTCAAATAAAATTAAATGGAGCAAAAGAGTATTGTTATTCATTATGATGAATATCAAAAAAACGAGGGGCTTGACTTAAGTGACATTCAGCTCCTGGAGTCAGCAAAAAGGGCTGCTAATGGTGCTTATGCGCCATATTCACGCTTTAATGTAGGTGCTTCTGTAAGATTAAGTAACGGAGAGATAATCTCTGCCAGCAATCAGGAGAATGCGGCGTATCCTTCCGGTCTGTGTGCCGAAAGGGTAGCTATTTTCTATGCTCATGCCAGATATCCTGAAGCATATATTGAGTCTTTGGCAGTAACAGCTATTGTTGGGGGGGAACAGTGTGACACTCCTACATACCCTTGTGGTGCCTGCAGACAGGTCATGGCAGAATCTGAACAGAGAGGAGGCCATCCGATCAGGATTATTATCGGCGGAAGTGAGCTTACACAGGTGGTAATGAGCACTGAATCATTAATTCCATTTGTTTTTGATAATCTGCCGAAATAGTTTTTTAAGGATTTCGGGAAAATTGTATTACCTTTGTGCGGGGTAAGTCATATACGACCAGCTCCCACTGAACTCCCCCAGGATCGGAAGGTAGCAAGGGTAGGTGGTTGTAGCGGTGCGATATATTAAGCTTACCCTTTTTCTTTATTAATTCACTACACAGGCGATGAAAATAGCAGTTGGTTTATCCGGAGGAGTAGATTCAAGTGTTGCTGCTTTGATGCTTAAAAATCAAGGTCATGAGGTTATTGCACTGTTTATGCAAAACTGGCACGATACAACAGGGACTCTTTTTGGTGATTGTCCGTGGAAAGATGACAGAGCTATTGCAGAGATGGTTGCAAAGAGGTTGAATATCCCGTTTCACTTTGTAGATCTCAGTTCTGAGTATAGTAAACGGGTTGTTGACTATATGTTTGGTGAGTATAAAATGGGAAGAACTCCTAATCCTGATGTGTTGTGTAACAGGGAGATAAAGTTTGAGGTCTTCCTCAAACATGCTCTTAACCTTGGTGCTGATTATGTGGCAACGGGGCATTACTGCAGAAAAGAGACCTTTTCTGATGATAATGGAAATGTGTATCACAGATTACTCGCAGGTAAAGATCCGAATAAAGATCAAAGTTATTTTCTTTGTCAGCTTACACAAGATCAGCTTTCAAAAGCACTATTTCCAATCGGAGATCTTCTTAAACCTCAGGTAAGGGAGATGGCTGCTGCTGCGGATCTGCCATCTGCAGATAAAAAGGATTCTCAGGGGATCTGTTTTGTAGGTAAAATTGATCTGCCTGTATTTTTACAACAAAAACTTGAGCCTGTTAAGGGTGATGTTATTGAGATTGACAAAGCCTTTTACAATAATGTTGATTTAAATATGAGTGATCAAAATGGCTACGAAGGGGTTGATGTAACTCATCTTGATTCTGTTTCGTCACCATTTATATATTCTCCTGATAATGGAAAGAAAATAGGAGAACATCAGGGTGCTCATTATTTCACAATTGGTCAGAGGAAAGGGTTGAATATTGGTGGGCATAAAGAACCTGTATTTATCATTGCTACAGATGTAGTCAGGAATATCATTTATGTTGGTGAGGGGCAAAATCATCCCGGACTATACAGAAAAGCTCTTTTTATTGATAAAGACGAAGTGCATTGGTTGAGAGATAATATCAGTCTGAAAACCGGAGATGTGTCAGATCTGCTGGTCCGAATCAGATACAGGCAGCCATTGCAGAAGGCAAGACTCTATATGAGAGAAAATGGCCTTTATATTGTGTTTAATGAACCCCAGAGGGGGATTACTCCGGGGCAGTTTGCAGCTTGGTATGACGGTGAGGAGTTACTTGGGTCTGGCGTAATCCTTGGTTAGTCTGCCATAAAATTGGTAATCTTTTTTGTTGGTAAAAATCCCGGATCAGGATAATCAAATAGTTTAAATACCTGCTCTGTCTCTCCTGAAGTGTACCTCCAAATTGAGGCATAATCGGCTCTGTTTTCTCCCATTGCCTCGATCTCTCTGAGATATGAAGCTACAGATCTGTTTTCTACGATATAAACCTCTCCCATTTTATCTATAACGGGACTGTGCTCTCTTGTTCTGTCATGGTCAAAACGGAGTATTCTTTTACCGTTCTTGGTTATTCCAACCATTTTAAAAGTCATACTTTTACCTATAGCAGGTAAGTTCAAGACATTTCTGTCTGTAGGTAGGAATGGAAGGTGGTTCTCTTTCATGAACCTGCATATTTCTGCAGGTATATTTGTCCCTTTTTCAAAGATCGATAGTAACTCCTGTTGTTTTTCAGGAGATATCATCCCAAATATCTTCTCCTCCTTCTGTTCCTGAATGGATCTTGAATTTGGTGCAAACATCTGCTGATTCTCTTCAAATCCTTTAACAGTAAATGTATAATACGTTACGACTCCCAGCGAATTAAGTGTGTGGCGTAATTTGGCTGTGTGTCCTCTTCTGGAGGCTGCAGCTGTAAATACAAGTTGATTGGAAATAGTCCATCCTGCAGATATAATTGATTCAATTGAATGTCTGGCCTCTACAGTTACTTCAAGAGGAGACTGAAAATGGGTCTGCACTACAAATTGTTTGATGCCGGCTGATTCTCCTTTCCTTTTAAACTCCTTAAGTATTGATATAAGTTCTGCATCAATCCTCATTGGCAGGTATGCAAGAAGACGGGATCCAAGTCTTACTCTCTGAATTTCGTAATACTTTTCTCCGTCACTGCGTAGTTTGTTTGCCTCTGTTTTTCTTTGAGCCATTTTATACACTGCATCCAGAATTTTTTCCAACACTTTGTTTCTGCTCATAAGAGCATCTCCGCCGGTTATTAAAATATCTCTGATCTGAGAGTCCGATTCAAAATACTCCATCAGTTTGTGAAGTTTTTTATCCCATGTCTCTTTAGGTTTTAGTGCATCAAGGTCAAAATTCAATCGTTCACTTTGAAAATCATACATTCGCTGGCAGGATGCACAAAGCCCTCCACAGCTGCGTCCTCTTGTATCAGGTATCATAATGGCAACTTCGGGATACCTTCTGTGTATATTGTGTCCGTCAGGGAGTAACCATCCGGCTGCATTTGGTTCTCCGGGAATCACCAAATCTTCTCTTTCCCATGCTTTTATGTTTCCGTATGTCTCTACAAGAGATTCTGAATATACAATATATGATCTAATTGTGTAGTCATCGAAACCTTTAATGTCGGTGTTAAGAAGAGATATGTAATAGGGAGTGATAAAGAAGGGAATTTTTTTTCTTTTGGCGCGGTTGAGAACCCTCAGTGTTTTTGTCGAGAGACTCTCTCCTAAAAATGTATTAAGTTCTGAGGGGCTTTTTAACGCCATCGCTAGGTGAAATCTGAAATCGTTCCACCACTCTTCGACTTGTTTAATTTTTTGATCATGTGACAGTCCGTCTTCAAAGTGATATCTTGATGATGTTGAGGATTTTCTGTCGATTTTTTTAACCAGAAGTCTTATAATTCTCTCTTTATTTAATATTCGTTTTATTCTGATTTCTCTCTCAAGACCGGATGCCCATCTCTTCATGTGTTTTTGCAGCTTTGCCTCTGAATAAGGTTTATATTCTTCAAAACCTTCGGCTTGTGCAAAAATGTGGAAGAGATCTTCGTACAGATCAGTGTCTGCATCAGTTTTTGCTCCATTTAAAAAACTCCATAGAAGAGAGAATGTTTCAATATATATTCGTTCTCCTCTGGAGAGCTCTTCAATATATGAAGATTCGTTGTCGAGCATGGTAAGAATAAGCTTACAGGCCTTTTCTGCACTCTCACCCGGGTTTTCACTTACCTTTATGGTGATATAGGCTCTGATAGAAGAGACAAACTGCTCTTCATCCTGAGAGTTATTTGCTATTTTACATAAGTTGGGAAATTTGTGTTGGAATTTTTTTAGTATTGTATTTGTCATCCTTATTTTTTTGGGGGTGATTGCTACAAATTTACAAAAAAAATGGCGTTTTTCTCTATTGTCAGATATCAAAAAGTGGTTTGTTGAAACTGAATCCACTCTGAATGAGCCTTTCGGGATACGTTATATTCCCTGATGTCAAAACTTTGGATCCCTCTCCAATTAGAAGTTTTAATATGCTGTCCGGTACTCTTATTTTCAGAAAACAGCGGTAACGATGTGAAATGATGTCAGTTACTGCACGGTATGTTAAGGAGCCGGGTGCTGTAAAGTTGAAAATGCCCTCTTCTCTGTTTTCTATAATAAAAATGATTCCTCTTAAAAGGTCTTCCAGTGATATCCAGGAAATTTTCTGATTCCCTGATCCCAGGATCAATTTTAATCCGAATTTTGCAGGCATAACCATCTTGGGAAGAGCTCCTCCGGCAGGTGTAATAACAACCCCGAATCTGAGTATAGCAACTTTTGCAACCGAAGATATTTGTGTTGCTGCTTGTTCCCAGGCTTTACAAACCTCTGCCAGAAAATCATTACCGTATTCATTGTTTGATTCAGTATGTATTCTGTCGGTGTCAGAAAGATATATGCCTGTGGCAGACGCATTTATTAATTGAAACTCTTTATTGATTCCATCAGATTTATTGTTTTCAATCTGTTTTGCAATATAATCGGTAAGTTTCTTTGTTGTCTCAATTCTGCTTGAGAAGATCTCCTTTTTGTAATTTTTTGTCCATCTGCCGGAAATATTTGCACCTGCAAGATTAACAATTACATCACATTCTGAAATGTCATTAATTGTGAATGCTCTGTTTAATGTGATTACATTAAAACCATTTTTTTCGAGGGCATCTTTTAATGATCTGCCTATAAGACCGGATGATCCGGTTATACCTATTTTCTTATTTAGCTTGGATTTCATAACATTCTGTTTTCAAAAAGTTAGTGATAAACCGTCATAAGCAGGGGATATCCATTCAGGTAAAGAATTATTCAGATCTGAGTGTTTCCCTATCTGGTGGGATAGGTGAGTGAGAAGACATATTTCAGGCTTTACTCTCTTTGCAACTGAAACTGCTTCTTCAAGAGAAAAATGTGAAATATGTTTTTCTTTTCTTACAGTGTTTAATACCAATAACGACAAATTATTAAGTTTTGAAAATTCTGCTTCGGGAATTGAATTTGCATCGGTGATATACGCTATTCCACCAATCCTGAAACCAAAAACAGGTAGTTTGTAATGTAGAGCACGTATAGGTGTTATCTCAACATTTTTTACAAAAAAGGGGTTGTTGTCAATAATTCGTATATCAAATTCAGGTGCCCCGGGATATTTATATTCGTCAAATGCATATGAATACTCTTTTTTCAGAGATTCAAATACCCTTTGTTCACAATATACTGCAAATGCCTCTTTACGAATGTAATTTATTGCCCTAACATCGTCCAGCCCGCCTGTATGGTCTTTATGTCCATGAGTGAGCAAAACGGCGTCGGCATAATCAATTTCTTCACGTAACATCTGTTGCCTGAAGTCAGGCCCTGCATCAATCAATATTTTGACATTATCTTGTTCTATCAGTACGGATGATCTTAATCGATTATCCTTACTGTCTCCTGACTGGCAGACATTGCATTTACAGCCTATTACAGGTACCCCCTGTGATGTTCCGGTACCCAGAAAAGTTATCCTGGTCATATTTAGTAGTCAGCGGTTATCTATATTAAAGGTAGGAATTTTTATACCTTTGAGAAAATTTTAAAAAGTGAAAGGGAGACTTTTTCTTATTCCGGCGCCTCTCGGAGATGGTAATGTAGCCGATGTAATTCCTGAAGGTACACTCTCCTGTATCTCTTCTCTTACCTTTTTTGCTGTTGAGGAGCTGAGAACTGCAAGAAGATACTTATCAAAGGCAGGTCATAAGGGTAAAATTGATTCATTGCAATTTTATCTGATAAATGAGCATACAAAAGATTCTGATACAGAAGAGATAATTAAGTTGATTGAATCTGGTATTGATTTCGGACTCATAAGTGAAGCGGGCCTTCCCGCTGTTGCCGATCCGGGAGCTTCACTGGTGGCTGCTGCTCACAGAAGATCTGTTCAGGTGATTCCTTTAACCGGGCCATCTTCAATTTTTCTTGCATTGATGGCCTCTGGTAAAAATGGTCAGAATTTTGCTTTCATCGGATACCTTCCTGCTAAATCTGATGAGAGACGATCAAAAATCAGAGAGTTGGAGAGGCTGGCTGCAAAAAGCGGGCAGAGTCAGATAATTATTGAGACTCCCTATCGGAATGATTCTCTTTTGGCCGATTTTTTGCAGATTTGTTCCGGCAGGACACTCCTTACAATTGCATCTGAACTTACAACTAAGGATGAGTTTGTAAAAACCAGAACAATTGATGAGTGGAAAAGGGAGACTCCTTTGTTAAACAAAAAACCTTGTGTATTTATTTTATGAATAATATTGCAACAAACAGAGTAGAACTCATAAATCTTGAGTTTTATGCATATCATGGTTGTTTTAGAGAAGAGAAGGTTATTGGCAACCATTTCAGGGTTAGTTTTTCTGCTGAGACAGATATTGAGACTCCTGGGAAAAGCGACAGACTCGAAGATGCTCTTAATTATCAGGATCTGTATAATATGATAAAAGCAGAGATGGAAATTACGTCTAATCTTCTGGAAAATGTAGCTTACAGAATTCTTAACAGGGCGGGAGAGCTTTTTCCTTCAATTGTATGGGCTCAGGTTGAGATTTCAAAGCTTAACCCTCCGCTTGGAGGTAAAGCTGAGTGTTCACGGGTTGTAAATGCAAGAAGATTCATATAAGTTATTATGGATTTAGACAGAGGTAACCGTGTGGCATTCATGACTCTCGGGTGTAAACTTAATTTTTCCGAGACATCTTCCATTGCGAGACAATTTACAGAAAACGGATATGTCAAAGTTAGTGCTGCTGAAAGTGCGGATATTTATGTAATCAATACCTGCTCGGTTACAGAGCATGCAGATAAGAAATGCAGAGGTGCCATTAGAAAGATGCATAAATTGAATCCTGATGCAATTATTGCAGTAACAGGTTGTTATGCTCAGCTTAACCCTCAGGAAATTTTGTCAATAGATGGTGTGGATCTTGTTCTGGGTGCAGATGAAAAATCCAATCTTTTTGTCCGGGTATCTGAACTTAAGAAAGAGGAGGATTCCAAGGGAGTTGTACATTCTGCTTCACGTTCATATTCGTGTGCAATATCTGAAGTGGAGACAATATTCCCCGCTTATTCATCAGATGACAGAACACGTTCATTTCTGAAAGTCCAGGATGGGTGTGATTATCATTGTTCATACTGTACCATTCCATTGGCAAGGGGTAAAAGCAGAAATCATTCGTCCGGGTTTATTTTAAACGAAGCTCGTGAAATTGTAAACAGAGGGATAAAAGAGGTTGTCTTAACCGGAGTTAATACCGGCGATTTCGGAAAGAGTACCGGAGAAAAGTTTATCTCACTTTTAAAGGATCTTGATGAAATTACCGGACTTGAGAGAATAAGAATATCCTCTATTGAACCAAATCTTTTATCCGAAGAGATTATTGAGTTTATCTCGGGAAGTTCTAAATTTCTGCCTCATTTTCACATTCCGTTACAGTCTGGCTCTGATAAAATTCTGGCATTAATGAGGAGACGTTATAACAGAGAGCTGTTTGCCGATAAAGTTTCATTGATAAAGAGATATATGCCTTTTGCATTTATTGGCGTTGATGTTATTGTTGGTTTTCCCGGTGAAACGGATCAGGATTTTAATGAGACCTTAGAATTCCTTGAAGCTGTTTCACCATCTTTTTTACATGTGTTTCCATATTCAAAAAGACCAAACACTCCTGCTGCAACTTTTACCGGACAGGTTAAGGAGAGAGATAAAACAGACAGAGTTAAGAAACTTACAATGCTTTCTGATAAATTGTATCTTGAATTCAGGAAAATGAATCTTGGCAGGAGAGAGAGAGTTCTTTTTGAAAGTACTCAAAAGGGGGGCAAAATGTACGGTTACACCGGAAACTATTTAAAAATAGAGAGAGATTACGATAAAAATCTTATTGGCGAGATTCAGGAGGTTATTATTGATTAACGGGGGCAGTCATCTCCTCAGATTCATCCTTGGTAACAATTGCAGGTGATTTGTCTTTTACTGACGGATCACCTTTTTTCCTGCCCGAAAACATTCTGTAGAAGAGTTCTCTGAAAGAGCTGAACTCTTCCTGATAAACAAGACCCACTCCGTTTCTCTGACTATTATCCAGGTAATTCGAATACTGATCTGCAGAGTGGGAGAATGCTTTTGCTCTGAAACGTCCCTTCTCGTCAAGTTTAATCTCTACATCCAGATCACCGACAACCTCTCCGGCTTTATTCATATATTTTGAACTGCCGATATTCCCGTTCAGAATCACCCGATTATTAAACAACTGGGCTGAAACAGCTGCATCAAACATATTTCTTCCATTTTGACCGGGTTGATAATTGAAACTCAGGTCAAGTGGTATGTCGAGTTGATTGAAGATCTTATTGATTTGATTTGACAACACCTCTGTTGCATTTGAGTAAAGGATTGTTGAGTTGTTTACAATGCTTGATTGAACATCAGGAATAAAGCTTCCTGATACAAGTAGTGACATAACCTGTTTAACAACTTTGTCATCGGTATTAAGTGCAGCATTTACTCTGGCTTTTGTAACCGGGTCAATATCAGGAATGTCAATAGCAAATCTGAGACTTGGATTGAGTAATGGTCCGCTCATGTTAATCTGACAATCAACATTTCTTCTTGTTGAAACCGAACTTGTATCTGCAATTAGTGTATTTATTGACGCTTTTGTTCTGTAATTGGCTGTTATGTTAAGATTTGTTTTTGAAATATCTCCGTTAAAACCAATGTTTCCCCCCTCCTGAACAGTAAAGTCTCTTTCGAAGATTCCCTGTAGCACAAATTTATATGATCCGCTCTGAATAATATAGTCTCCCTGAATATTGAATATGTCCTTTGAAGGGTTAATATCAAGTGTAATTAACCCGCTTCCGAATCCGGTAATAACATCTCCGACAGTTTTGTCAATTTCAATCAGCATGGCTGCATCCGGAGTCATGTTGGCTCTAAGCTTTACTTGCAGTTCACTTCCGGATTTCCGGTATTGTTCGTTTGATCCTACCTGTTCGTTAGTGTATAATTCTGCAGCGGGCTGAATAAAGGTAAGCAGGTTACTTTTACTTACCTCGGTTGCAGAGGATAGGGGTATATGGATAGATGTATTTTTGTTTGTAGTTACATTTATATCCATTGATATTTTGTTAAGCGGACCCGTTATACTCATACGACCGGTACCGAATGCCGCTCCATAGAACGAAGAGTTATCCTCTTCACGGGTATTCAATGCTTCAAGGTTACTAAATGTTATAGAAGTGCTGAGTTTAAGATCCCTGAAATGTCTGTATAGCATTCCACCGGTTACACGGCCTGTATTCCCGGAACGGTCACTTATTAGTGCATTGTTAATAAATATCCCGTTTTCAGTTAAACTGACTGCACCTCTGAGGGAATATCTTACATTGGTAAAATCTACCTTGAAAGCGAGATCATTCAACAAAATATTATTGCCTGTAAGATTAAGTTTATCCAAAGGACCCGAAAGGTTTACCTCTCCTGTAACTCCTCCGTCTGTTTCTGATACAATTCCCGAAAGGAATTTCTCAAAATATTTTGGTTTTAAAAATTTTAAAGAGGCGTTAATATTCAGGAAATTTTCTGACGGTTTATAAGTCCCTTCAGCTTTAAGCGGAATACTGTCATTAAGTATATTTAGTAAGGATAATCTGAAGTTGTTTTGAGAATTGTCCCATTCACTTGTAAGTGAAAGATTACCAAAATAATGGTGATTCAGATAAAAATCTTTCCCGTTGACATCAAAAAGAATCTTTGGGTCTTTATACAGATTTACAGCAATTGCATTTCCATTAAGAATTCCATTAAAGTGAATTGGCAGATTGAGTAATGTGTTGAATGGTGTTACATCAAGGTTTTTAACTCGTACAGAGAGTGTGTCGTATGGATTTGCTGAAATGAGGCCGTCAATATTAAGGAGTTGATTCTCTCTGGATAGATTAAAATCATGAAATACAAAGGTACTGTCTTGTTTAACAATTTTTGATCTGCCAATTTTCCAGTTGACACCATTCAGAAATAGTTCAGATGGATTAATTGACAGGTCGGCTATTGCGGGTTGACCCTCTCCATTATATGTAAAGAGGAGTTCCGAGGTGAAGTTCAGTTTATTTTCATAGTCTCCGGAGTTGGTATATTCGCTCCCAATGCTAAGAAGATTATCTTTTACTCCGAGTGAAACCCTGCTGCTGTCAAGATTTAAACCTCCTATGTGTATTCTGTCTGATTCGATTAAAGCTTTCAAAGATTCAGAATTTCCTTCAGCTGTCAGGTTAATTTTGTCACTGTATATATTACCGTATCCCAGTTTGCCACTCTTTAATTCCAGTTTAATATTATCTTTCTCGTCAATCCTGATTTTTAATGAGGTATTAGATTCAATCTGTAAACCGGGAAGAATTAATTGAGTTACAGATCTGGTATCATTAAAATTGATATTGAAAGCATAATTTTTACCCTTTTCTCTTGGTGATTCTCCCCATGTTTCAGGGAAAAGAGCAGGAACATTATCGGCTAAGGTTACATTGAAAAATTTGTTAATAAAATTGGTGAAGAAATCATTACCGGTATATGTTGCATTAGCAAAAGATGATCTTAAATAAATTGAAAAATTATCCTGACTTGAGTTTGACTGGATTGATATATCTCCTATAGGAAAATTTCCTTTACTGTTTTTGAAGTTTAACCCTCTGATATTGATATTACCATCTATATCTCCCTTTTGATCTTGAGTAAAATTGGCCAGAGTTCTCAGTGATACTGTTGATATACTGTCTCTCTTATCAAAATTCAATGCTGCAAGATCGGCATATATAACATCTGCATAAAAATCATAATATGAATCTTTATCTGTCCTCATCCCGATAATTCCCTGAAAAAGAAAATCAAGATTCGGATCCCTGCAGATTACCTTGCCATCGAATGTGTTTCCTGAGTAGCTGCCGACTGCTGTTATGTTTCTGTATGGGTAATTATTAAATACAATTTTTCTGATAAACATACTGTCTATCAGAAATCTACTACCTCCAAGCTGTTCATCACGCAATAGCGCTGAAACATGAGTATCAAGGGTAAGTTCTCCGATTGAACTGCTGCTGATCAGAGAACCAACATTAAACTCCTGACTCTTTAAATTACCCATAAGATCAAGGCCCTTTTCTACAACATTCTCACGTAGGAGCACATCAACATAAACTTCTCCTATGTTTGTTTTAAGAGTCCCGTTTGCTACGAAGTCGGTAAGAAGTCCCGCAAGTCTGCCTTTAAAGTTGTACCTGACAAATGGGGAAAGAGTTGTTAATGCCTTTGCAGGTTTGGTGCTGTTAAGTGAAGATATTATATAAGCAAGATCTGTTGTTGTTGTTGTGCTGTTATTTACATCAATAAAAGCCATTGTCATATCAGGATCGGGAAGCCCTGATATTCTGGCGTCTATATCTAGTGAAGTTAGCCCTGATTCGGATGCTACCTTCATATTTTTTGTCCTGAGATTTGAAACCGGCCCGCTAATGTTGCCAGTTAAATAGAATTTTAATGTGTTAGTCTTTAATCCGGGAGCAAACCTTGACAGAGTGGTGAAATTTATAAAGGAATTTTTAAGATCGGCATCAAATCTTACATCATTGATAAAATTACCGAAGTCCTTTAAAGAATTGAATTTAAGACCAATTTTTTCCCCCGTTATATTTGAAAAGCCATCATTAATCAAGGCATTCTCCAGCACAATTTCAGTACGGTTTAAAGTAAGTATTCCGGATATTTTTTCTGATTCTAAACCATTTTTATCTCTGAATAATATATTTCTGATATCAGCTTTTAAAGTGTCGTTTATATATGAGATGTTTTTTATATCAATATTTATATTGCTAAGTGAGATGTCGTTAAAATTTATTACTGAGCTGTCTTTTTCTTGTTTAAACGGATTTTTGAGAACAAAAGCAAAATTCCGTATGATTAATTCGCCTGCATAAAGATCAGTTTTTTTGTCCAAAGAATCTTTTTTATCGGATTTGGGCAATTTTGACAATAATCTTGAAAGATTGGTTGTTGAGTCTGTTTCATTTATGATTTTAAAGATACCACCATTAATATGAAGGTGGTTAAGCCTTATATGATTCCGTAACAGATCACGGGTAGAAAATCTTGCTGATATTCTGTTGCATCCGAAAATTGTATCAGTTTCGTTGTATTTTATTAAAATATCATTCGCAATAAGTCTGTTGAAAAATACATAATAGATCCTCCCTACAGTCACCTCGGTATTCAGCTTTTCAGATAAAATTCTTGCAGCCTTTCCTGCCGCAAGAGTCTGTAAAGCCGGGACCTGTAACGCAAGATATGCTCCTACCGGGATCATTGCGATGATAAAAAGGAGCGCTACTGCTATTTTTCTGAATGTTCTGATATAAATAATTTTGAAGCAAAAATAATCAAATAAGTAGAGCTAATTATTAAAAATAACCCAATTTTGCAAAATAATAGCGACAAATGGATATAACGGTTTTAGCAATTGAGTCTTCGTGTGACGACACCTCAGCCTCTGTGGTGAAAGATGGATTTGTTTTATCAAATGAGATGGCAACGCAGGATATTCACAGGCAATACGGAGGAGTTATTCCCGAACTTGCCTCAAGAGCCCATCAGCAGAACATAGTACCTGTGGTTGACGCTGCACTTAAAAGATCCGGTATAAAAAAGTCAGAAATTGACGCAGTCGTGTTTACAAGAGGTCCGGGACTTCTGGGCTCACTCCTTGTCGGAACCTCTTTTGCAAAAGGTATGGCTCTCTCTTTAGGTAAACCCTTAGTTGATGTAAATCACCTACAGGGACATCTGTTATCGCACTTTATAAAAGAGAAGGGTGTAAACAGAGAGACTCCGCAGTTTCCGTATCTTACGCTACTCGTATCAGGAGGGCATACTCAGATAGTAAGAGTTAACAGTTATCAGGAATTTTTTGTCATAGGAGAGACTATTGATGATGCAGTAGGAGAGGCTTTTGATAAATGTGCGAAGTTACTTGGTCTCGGTTACCCGGGCGGACCTTTAGTGGATAATCTTGCCAGAAAAGGTAATCCTTTAAAGTATAAATTTTCCAAACCAAGGATTGATGGGCTTAATTACAGTTTTAGTGGAATAAAGACCTCTTTGCTATATTTTCTGCGGGATAGAATTAAAGAGAATCCTACATTTATAAATGATAATATCAATGATATTTGTGCATCATATCAGAAGCATCTGATAGATGTACTTATAGATAAACTTGTGAAGGCTTCCCGTGAGACCGGAATCAAAAGTATTGCTCTGTCCGGAGGAGTATCTGCCAACTCAGAACTAAGGGAGAGAATTAAAAACATAGGGATTGAAAAGGAGTGGAAGACATTTATACCTGAAATAAAATACACAACTGACAATGCTGCTATGATAGCTATAGCAGGTTATTATAAATTTATATCTGGGTACAGTACAAATTCTGATATTGTTCCGGTATCCAGATATGTCGATTATTTCTAACAAAAGTTAAAAAAATCTGCCCAAAAAATTATTATTTGAACCTTGAGCCTATTTGAAAATTCAAAATTCAAATTATCTTTGTGTCCGCAAACACAATATGTACTTAATTATTAACTTAAAAATTTTTACATGAAAAAATTCAGCCTTGTAATTGCAGCACTGCTATTTGTAGCTGGTAATGTGCTATTTGCACAGAACATACGGGTAACAGGTACTGTGACTGAATTGGGAACGGGAGCTCCGCTTCCATTCGTGAGTATCATGGTCAAAGGAACAACCACAGGTACATCAACATTGGACAATGGTTCCTATGTTATTAATGCTCCTGCCGGAGGTACTCTTATGTTTAGCTTTATCGGCTATAAAACACTGGAGGTTCCTGTTGACAACAGAAGCGTCATTAACGTACAACTCGAGACAGATGCCGTTGCCCTGGAAGAGGTGGTAATGGTTGCTTACGGTACTGCCAAGAAATCGAGCGTGACTGGTGCAATTACTGCAGTGAACTCAGCCAGCATCGAAAAGAGACCTGTTACCAATGCTTTGGCGGCATTAGCAGGCTCAGCTCCGGGAGTGCAGGTAAACACTTCATACGGACAACCTGGTGCAGACCCTACAATCCGTATTCGTGGTTTCGGTTCAATCAACTATTCATCGGCACCACTTATCGTTCTTGACGGCTCTCCATATAATGGAGTTATGGCAAACATTAACCCATCGGATATTGAATCAATCAGTATTCTTAAAGATGCTGCATCCACAGCTCTTTTCGGATCGAGAGGTTCTAACGGTGTTGTTATGATCACTACCAAAAAGGGTCGCAGAGAAAAACTCAGCATCACTGCTAATGTTACTCAGGGTTTCTCTCAGAGAGGTCTTCCTGAATATGACAGAATTGATGCCTTTGATTATTACCCTGTAATGTGGGAATCACTAAGAAACAGTTTGATAACATCTTCAAGACCAATTGATCAGGCCAGCATTCTTGCTTCAGGCTCTACTTCAAACGGTATTGTTACTAATCTGGGTTATAATCCGTTCAGAGGAATTCCAAATGATAAAGTTGTAGGCACGGATGGTAAACTTAATTCTGCTGCCACATCTTTGCTATGGGGAGATGATCTTGACTGGTACTCTCCTGTTGAAAGACTTGGCCAGAGAACAGAGGCTATGGTTTCTGCAAGTGGTGGAACAGAGACTTCTGACTACTACCTTTCAGTTGGTTACACAACAGACCAGGGTTGGTTAAAGAAGACCAATTATGACCGTTTGTCTGCCAGAGCAAACCTGAACTTCAATCCTAAAAAATGGATTACTTTCGGAGTTAATCTGAATGCCTCTTACAACACCTCATCTTCTGCTAACACAGATAGTAATACAGGTTATGCAAACCCAATCTATTTCGCAAGAACTATGGGCCCTATCTATCCTGTATATCAGCACAACCGTTCAAATGGTGATTTTATAACAGATGATCAGGGAAATAAACTTTGGGACCTTGGTGCTCAGGTTGCTGAGGGTGGTGTTACATATGGTGCAAGAACTCAGAATAATGGTCGTCACGGTATTGCTGAACATATGCTAAATATTAGGGATTTCCAGAGGAATACCATACAATCAAGAGCATATGCTGAATTTACTTTCCTTAATGATTTTAAATTTAAACTACAGCATTCATTTGACATTAACAACTATCTGAACTCAGAATATGAAAATACATTAGTTGGAGATGGTGCACCTCAGGGACGTTCAAGAAAAGAGCATTCACTTCGCTATACATGGACTACAGTTCAAATGTTAACCTACGATAAAACCGTTGGTAAACATGAATTCAATGTTATGGCAGCGCATGAGAATTATAAGAATGATTACCAGTACCTTTATGGTTTCCGTCAAGGTGAAATCATCCCCGGTAATACAGAACTTATAAACTTTACAACTACAAATGATCTGTATTCATATCTTGACAGGCACACTGTAGAGGGTTTCCTTTCCAGAGCTACTTATTCATATGACAATGGTAAATATACTGCTGAGGCATCTTTCAGAAGAGACGGTTCGTCGAAATTCTCAAGCGATGTAAGATGGGGTAACTTCTGGTCAGTAGGTGGTGGTTGGAGAATTGACAAAGAGGCCTTTATGACAGGCCAGAACTGGGTTGATTTTCTTAAGCTGAGAGCCTCTTATGGTCTTAACGGTAATGATGGCGGTATCAGCTACTATGCATGGCAGGTATTATACAGCTACAGAAACAATGCTGCTGAACCTGGTTATATTCAGGATACAGCACCTGGTAACCCGATGCTTAAGTGGGAGACCTCTGTACAGACTGACGTAGGACTTGATTTTGCTCTTTTAAATAATAAAGTAAGAGGTAGCGTTGACTGGTTCAATAAAGAGTCTAAAGATTTGATCTTCTCTTTACCACTTGCTCCTTCGACAGGTTATGTATCTCAGGATAGAAACATTGGAGCTGTTTTCAACCGCGGTTGGGAGTTTGATGTAACTACCAATATTATTGATACTAAAAACTTTAGTTTCAGTCTAAATTTAAATGCAACTACATACATAAACAGAATCAAATCACTTCCTGAGGAGAATCGTGAGCTTGGTATTATATCAGGTAACTTTAAACGCGTTGAGGGTGGTTCAATTTATGACTACTGGTTACGTCAGTGGTATGGTGTTGATCCTTCTACAGGTAGTGCACTCTACCTTTTTGATGATGAAAAGGATGAAGCCGGAAACTATATTAAAACATGGTCTGATACAGATTGTATGACTTTACCTGATGGTACACTTGTTACAACAAGTCAGGCAAAAGCTAAATATGACTGGTCAGGAACAAGTATACCGGATCTGTTTGGTTCATTCACTCCAATTTTCAAAATTTACGGAGTAGATGTATCGGTACAATTTAACTACTCAATCGGAGGCAAAGCATATGATTACAACTATGCATCTCTGATGTCTACAGGAGGTATGGGTACTGCCAAACACGTTGATATTCTTGACAGATGGACAACAGCCGGTCAGATCACCAATGTGCCAAGAATGGATAACTCAAAGACAACCGACTTTAATGCTGCGTCAAACAGATGGCTTGTAAGCTCTACATTCCTTTCGCTAAGAAATATCAATATTGCTTACAACTTTAAGCCTAATGTTCTGAAAGCATTGGATATTAAAGGTCTTAGAGTATATGCATCTGCCGAAAATCTTGCTCTTTTCAGTGCAAGAAAAGGTCTGGACCCTACTCAGAACTTTAACGGTAATATTCTTAACGATGTTGGATTCAACAGAGTTGTTACCTTCGGTGTAAATGTTAACTTCTAAAATTAAAGAACTGATATGAAAAATATAAGAATATACATTTTAGCATTGATGGCGGGACTTCTGATTCTACCTACATCATGCTCAAAAGATTATCTTGAGACCCGCCCAACTGATCAGTTGGCAGCAGGTGACGTATTCAACTCATTAACAGGAGCTTGGGGTGCAATTAACGGAGTACACCGTTCGATGTACATTCAGTACAATAGCTACCAGGCACATGGTGGTATGGATGGTATGCTCAGGCATATTGAGTTTCTTGGAACAGATGTTTTATTTAATACCACTGCCAATGGCTGGTATCTTAATACATACAGATGGGCTGACCACAGAAATGAAAGATCTACTATGGTTCTCTACTGGACCAATCTCTATCGTTTAATTAGTAATGTCAACCAGATTATTAATAATATCGATGATATTGCCGGAGCTGAATCAGAGAAAAAGGCCATCAAAGGTCAGGCTTTGGCTTACAGAGCCTGGGCTCACTTTATGCTTGTACAGCTTTATGCTGACAGATTTGTACCGGGTGGTGCGAATTCACAGCCGGGTGTTCCGTTTATGGAGACGATTACTTTTGACGGACAAGAGAGATTATCTGTTGCAGAGACCTATAATAAGATTAATGCTGATATTACTGCAGCTATAACCAACCTCGAAGGTTTTACAAGAGCAAATAAATCACATATCAATAAATCTGTAGCTCAGGCTATACAGGCGCAGATAGCTTTGGTTCAGGGTAACTGGAACCTTGCTGCTACCTCTGCAAATGCTGCCAGACAAGGATTTAGTTTTATGACTACAGCTCAGCATCAGGATGGTTACAACTCAGTAAGCAATCCTGAATTTATGTGGGCATCTTATGTGCAGGAGGACCAGACCCAGTATTTCTACTCATTCTTTGCATATATGTCGCATAACTTTAATGCTTCTGCAATCAGACAAAGCCCGAAATCAATCCTTAAAGATCTGTATGATCAGATTTCGCCGACAGATGTTAGAAAAACCTTCTGGTATCCAACTGCAGTTGCTGACAAACAGCCGTTTGTGCAGTCAAATGGTGTTAGATATAACTACATGAGTTCTAAGTTCAAATCAGTATCAACTTCTGACAGCCGCGGGGACTTCCCATGGATCAGGGTTGCCGAAATGTACCTTATAGAGGCAGAGGCACTTGCAAGGCAGACAGGTAAAGAGGAGCAGGCAAAAGATGTTCTGTATCTTCTTGCTAAGAACAGAGATCCTCAGTATGTAAGATCTACAAATAGCGGACAGGCTCTGATTAATGAGATTCTTATTCAGAGAAGAATAGAGCTTTGGGGTGAAGGCCGTAACTTTACTGACCTTAAGAGACTTGGTCTTCCACTAGTAAGACCAGAAGCTTCAAGCGGAAGTATGGGTGGACACGTTGCTTCAATAGCAATTAAATTAACTGAACCAGCAGGTACCAATAACTGGACATGGATGATCCCAAGAGGTGAGATTGATACCAATCCGAATTTAGAGCAGAATCCTGCATAAATATCGGGATATATGTTAAAATTAAGGGTGCCGTCAGGCACCCTTTTTTATTATATTTCCTCTTTTAAAGTAGGATATGAAAAAAGGAGCCAATATTACTGACTCCTAATTTTTTCACAATTTCTTATTCGCAACCACCAGAACAGCCCGAACACGATCCACTGCTGCATGATGAGGCTTTTTCGCCGTATAAACCGTTAACAAGCTCCTCAGGAGTTGATTCTCTCACCTCTACAACCTCACCTTTGAAATGAAGTTCTGATCCGGCTAACGGATGGTTGAAGTTCATAATAACAACATCTTCTTTTATCTCATCAATTGTTCCCTGAAGTCTGTTACCATCTGAATCCTGCATTGGGAGTACATTTCCTACTGTAAGAAGTCCATCCTCTACTTTACCATCAACCATAAACAGATCCTTTGGTAATTCAACAACAGCATCATTGTTTATCTCACCATATCCCTCTTTGGCAGAAAGTTTAAAGTCGAATGTGTCTCCTTTAACTTTATTTAATACATTTTCTTCAAATTTTGGAAGCAGATAACCTGTGCCGAATATAAACTTCAACGGATTGTCTGCTTTTACAGTTTCAATTATATCTCCCTCTACCATAAGAGTGTATGAAAGAGATACAACCTTGTTTTTTTCGATTTTCATTTTTGGTATTTATTAAAGTGAATTATATATGCAAATATTATGCTAATTTTTTTCTGCGGATCTTGTATCCTATTGCAGCTACGAATATAGTAATAACCGGAGTTATCAGATTAAAGAAGCAGTATGGCAGATAGGAGAGTGTTGCCACATTGAGTACACTTGACTGCACGACACCACAAGTATTCCAAGGAACCAACACAGAAGTAACTGTTGCAGAATCCTGTAAAGTTCTGCTCAAAACTTCGGGTTCATAGCCGAGTTCATCATATGTCTCGCTGAACATTTTTCCGGGCAACAGGATTGCCATATATTGGTCAGAAAGAGTCATATTAAAAAAGATTGTTGTTCCGACAGTAGAGCTTATAAGGCTTACAGTATTTTTCATAAGAAACATCATCTTCTCTGTTATTGTCTTAATCATCCCACATGCCTCCATAATGCCTCCGAATGTCACTACACATAAGATTATCCAGACTGTGTTAAGCATTCCGGCCATTCCTTTGGTAGAGGTTAGTGTATTGAGCATTTGATCTCCTGTATCAATTGACACACTACCGGATAGCATTTTAAGTGAAGCATAAATATATGATGCTCCTTTTGAAACATTGTCCGGACTGATTTGAGCGCAAATTTCAGGTTGAGCAATACATGCCACAACTGCACCCGTTAGTGCAGATATGAATAGTGTAATAAATGGAGAAATCTTTTTTACTATCATTACTATTGTCAAAACAGGCACAAGCAGCAGATAGGGTGATATATTGAATGCAGATGAGATGTTTTGTAACTGGTTATTGATATCCAGAGAGTTATTTACCGGGATCAGATAACCGGCTACTGTAAAAAAGATTAAGGTGAGGATAAAACCGGGAATTGTTGTTATAAGCATATAACGAACATGCTTATAGAGGTCAACTCCGGCAACTGATGCAGAGAGGTTGGTGGTATCTGATAAAGGAGATATTTTATCACCAAAGTATGCCCCTGAGATAATTGCGCCGGCTAGCCAAGGGGCTGAAAATCCAAGAATCTGACCTGCAGAGAGCATCGCAACTCCGATTGTGCCTATGGTTGTCCATGAACTACCGGCCATTACTGAAACCATACCGGCCAATATAAATGAGACCACAAGAAATACTGACGGGTGTATCATCTTAAGCCCGTAGTAAATCATTGTGGGAACAACACCGCTTATCATCCATGAGCCTGTCAGAGCACCTATCATTAGCAATATAAATACAGCTGATCCTGTTTTTGTCAGATGGTCCATTATCCCTGATTCAAGCCTCTCCCATGGTATTTTAAGGTAATAAATTGCAATGATAGCTGTGAAGACACTTGTAAAGAGTAAAGCAATCTGCGAAGGACCTGCTGTTACATCCTCTCCAAATAATCGTACTCCTGTAAAAATGATGGCAATTAATATGACCACCGGAATCAAAGAAATTAATAAACCAGGTTTCTTCATTTTATTTAAGTTTATCAGATACCGCTGAAATTTACATCTTTAAATGCCAGAGTGGGGATAAGCCATCTGCCTGATACTCTGGGGTCTGTTCCTGTTTCAATTACATTATTCCACAAAGTGATTATGTTTCCGGTAATGTTCATCTCTTTTATCGGGTATAGAATAATACCTTTATCAAAATAGAATCCTTGTATTCCGAATGAAAAATCACCTGTTGAGCTGTTGCTGTTTCCTCCGTTAAAACCTGTAACCAATATGCCTTTATCACACTTGCTTAGTATGGAATTCAGATCTCTCTCAATTTTAATATTCTCTCCGGGGTGTTCAAACAAAATTGAAGGAACTGAAGGTCCTTCAATTGTTACAGGCATTCCAAGTTTTAGTGAATTATATGTATTTATATAATAATCTGTTACTATCCCGTCTCGGATGATATCCATATCTTTTGTAGCAACTCCTTCACTATCAAAGTATCTTGATCCGTATGCTCCTTTAGTATGAGGTCTGTCACTCAAGGTCAAACCCTCGGCAAATACTCTCTCTCCCTTTTTCCCTTTTAAAAATGAGTTATTCTGTTGGATAGATGAGCCGTTTAAAGCGGATATAACAGGAGATACCAATCTGCTGGAAACGGTGTTTTCTACAACCAGATTGTATCTTCCGCTCTTCAGTTTTCGAGGGTTTAGTCTTGAGATAGCTCTTTTAAATGAAGTTTTACCTACACCTTCTTTTATTAGTTTGTCTAAAAAAATAGAGCTCTCATACCACCAGCCTTCTGGTCTTGATTCACCCTCACCAATTACTGAACACTCAGAGCTCAGAGTAAAGGTTGTTTGTATATTTTCACCCTCAAATCCTTGTGAATCTACTATATATGAATAATCATCACTGTCTCCGTATTCACAGTTTACAGATACAATTGAGGGATCTGTCCCAAAAATTTCATTGGCACAATTAAAGGCAATTTCAGTCTTTACTTCAGGATCAATATTGTCAAAAGATTGGTCGTACTGATCCAAATTATCTCCGGATCCTTTGAAATAGAGACTCTTATCCGGGAGTGATCTGCAGTTGTCGGGTGAAAGGTACTTTGTTGCGTCTATTGCCTTGACAATAAATTTATCCAGCTCCTCTTTTTCAGTTCTGTTTGTTGAATATGCTCCATATTTACCCTCGGTGAAAATTTGAATAAACAGAGAACTACCGTTTGCCTGCTGTAATCTGTCGAGTTTGTCGTTTCGGACAGAGTAAGAGCTTTGAGTGCTTATGCTAAGGGTTATTCTTGCATCAGAACAACCTAGTTTTAGCGAACGTTCCAGTGCATAGTTTGCAATATGTCTACTCTCTTTATTTATCATTATGTCTTAGTTAATGGATGCCTCCGACTGTAAGTTTTCTGACCAGCACAGATGGCATTCCGCATGAAACAGCACAGTATTGCTCTTTACCGCAAGTCCATGTTGAGTTGTCTACCAATAAGTTGTTTGAAACAGCTACGATATCGGCTAAAGCCTCCGGTCCATTGCCTATAATATTGATATCCTTTACAGGAGCTGTCAGTTTCCCATTCTCTATCAGATATCCGGATTTAACGAAAAAAGTGAAATCTCCGGCACCTATCTGCACCTGACCGTTTGTAAAATTATCAGCATAAATGCCAAACTTAACCGATGAAATGATATCTTTTTCACTCGATTTTCCGTTTTCCATATATGTTGCCCTCATACGAGGCAAAGGCATATATCTGAACGATTCACGCCTTCCGTTTCCTGTAGGTGCTGTTTTGTAGAATGATGCACTTATTCTGTCATGAAGGTAAGAGGTAAGTACGCCCTGGTTAACCATATAGGTTTTTTGGGATTTTATCCCTTCGTCATCAAAATTTATAGAGCCTCTGTTAAAAGGGATTGTGCCATCATCTACTACAGAAATCTCATCAGAACATATTTTCTTTCCAAGTTTGTTTGCAAAAATTGATGTCCCCAGGCGATTAAAATCTGCTTCAAATGCGTGTCCTATTGCTTCGTGCAGCAGAATCCCGGAACTTCCCGACCCCATAACAACAGGCATTTCTCCACCTTTTGGCTGGATAGCGCCGAACAGAAACGAGGTTTTTCTTACCACTTCCTGAGCAATTTCTTTTATAAGTTCTTTTGTGAGAAATTCAAATCCGGCTCTGTAACTACGTGATGAACTTCCGTTTTCTACTCTTCCTTCACTCTCCATTATACAGGTTGCAACAAGAGAAAACATAGGTCTGATGTCTGTTAACAGAGTCCCTTCTGAATTGTAGTAAAGTATTGATGAATTTGAATCCGAGATTCTTGCCATTACTTTACTAACACGCGAGTCAGACTGAAAAATCAGGTCGTTAAGCTCTTTGAGATAGGGTATTTTCTGAGACAACTCCACCTGCTCCCAAGGTTGCCTAACCCTGTAAAGCGAATTGCTTGATGATATATCATGAATATCTTTGAGAGAAACATTCTGAATATTTCCTGATGAATTGCTGTGGATCGCAATTTTTGATGCAACTTTTGCAGCTTTTATCATCTCGTGCATCGAAGTGTTTTCTGTATAGGCGTAACCCGTCTGGTCTCTATGTAAAACTCTTACACCCATTCCATAATCGATGTGTGTTCCGGTAGAATTAACTTCAGAATCCCTTAATGACAATTCGTTTGCAAGACTATACTCGAAATAGAGATCGGCAAAATCGCCTCCACAGGATAGTGCAGTTTTGATTAATATATTAAGATCTTCGATGGATACTCCAAAAAGGGCCATCAATCTGTCTTTGTCTGTCATCGGTATATTTTGTACAAAGTAATTCAAAAATGGCTAATTTAGCAAAATAATAATCAAATCATTATGGATCAACCAAAGCTGGAAAGGCTTTTAAGGATAATGCAATTGCTTACAGATAAGAAGCGGAAATACTCAGTTGATGAACTTTCCGTAATTCTTGAAATGTCCGGAAGGACAATCTACAGATATATTGATACATTCAGGGAGTGTGGGTTTATTGTAAATAAAGAGGGTGGAAAGATATGGTTTGCAAAGGAGTCCAGGCACTTTAAAACCATATCAGATCTTGTCTATTTTACAGATGAGGAGGCCTATATCCTTAAAAGAGCAATAGAATCAATTGATTCTGCAAATCCGGCTATTGCAGGAATTAAAAGCAAACTCTATTCTATTTATGACTTTAAAAGAGTTGCAGATGTAGTAGTTCATCCGGAACAGAGCAGGGTTGTAAATGCACTTCTTGACTCAATTGCTGCCGAAAAGCAGGTTATTCTTAAAAATTACAGATCGTCTCACAGTTCCGTAATATCAGACCGACTTGTTGAACCAATAGGTTTTGGTATTAATATGCTTGATATTCTTTGTTATGAAGTTGCAAGTGATACATGTAAGTTTTATAAAGTATCAAGAATTGAGGAGGTTATTGCAACAGAGACTGATGTTTGTTTCAAGATGAGGCATAAAAGCTTAAAAACAGATCTTTTCAGATTCTCCGGAACAGAGCAATATAAAATTAAGCTCAGACTCTCTATGCTTGCTGCCAATCTGCTTATGGAGGAGTTCCCGCTTTCAGAAAAAAAACTTATGAAGATTTCTGATAATGAATATTTGTTTGAAGATTATGTATGCAGTTTTGAAGGGGTAGGGAGGTTTGTCCTTGGACTATGTAACGAAATAGAGATAATTGATTCAGCCGATTTTATAAAGTTTCTCAACAAAAAAAGAGAGAGCAGTAAATTCTGATCTCTCTTTTGAGCGGTAAATGAGGTTCGAACTCACGACCCTCAGCTTGGGAAGCTGATGCTCTACCAACTGAGCTATTACCGCATTAGAATTACAGATTGCAAATTTAATGAAAACTATTTTTTCTTTACAATAAGAATTGCACTTTGTTCCTCTCCGATTTTACCGGCCTTGTATTTCCATACAAACCTCCCGTCTCTTTTTTGGGTAAAAACATCGGTTTTCTGCCATCTGTTTACTTCGTCAGGATAAATACCGGCAGATGGGCCAATAATCCATCTGAAGAGCTCGTATTCTCCCTTTTTAAGGTCTGGCACGACAACTTTTAATTTGGAATTATCTTTTTGAGATATTAGATATTTTTCTCCAAAAAATAGCTTAGTAAATTCGGAGTCTTCTTTATTCCACCTTTTTGCTTTATTCAAATCTATAAGATTAATGAATATTTTATTTGTGTTGTCCAGATTATACAGATCACTCACTGCATAAAGGACGGAATAGCCCAGCTCCTTTAAATTTTCCGGAGAGACCCAAGTTCCCTCCCTGTTTTGATTGTAGTACGTATATGGAGTCTCAAATGTTATTGCAACTGTGGCCTCCTTAAATCTGTCCCAAATCCAACCCTCTGCATATCTGGGAGCTATTGCCGAGAAACTTTGATCAGCCGGTCTGTAATAAGGAGTGTAGTTTATGGTTAAAGAAGAGAGCATCAGCTGCTCCTTAAGGAATCTTGCTGTAGTTGATTCGGCATTGTGTATCCAGTAAGTTACAGAATTTGATATCTGTGAGTGCATATTCAAAAGCAAATCCAGAGGTTTTACCCTGGTAATCCTCTCAAGTGCAGATTTCAATGCCTTAACCTCCGGCATTGTCAAAGAGTCTGGTCTGTCCCAGTTAATCTCAATATTAACACCGGTTGAAGTAGATCTTGAATATCCTCCGGCAACGCCGTCCGGGTTGATAAAAGGAACAAGATAAAAGACAGCATTTTTTCTAAGCTCTTTTGCAAAAGGTGTGTCAGATGTAATTTCATCTATCATAGCCTCAAGGTGCCAGCTGGACGGAGATTCACTCGGGTGTGATCTTCCGTGAATCCATATCGATTTTTTGGTCGAATTGTCATAATTTGCATCTGTAACCGTTAGCATTTCAATTGATCTGCCCTGGGAACTCTCTCCGATTACTTCGTGATTTACATTATTCAAACTTTTCCAGTAATCCATTTTCTCTCTGAAACGAGAGTACGTATATGGTAAAAAATGAGAGATATAGACGGTATCGGAGGTGAAAATTTTATTTATTGTGCCCTTAAATGGATTCTCAACATCTTCGAATCTGGAATAGTTTATTCCATCATATGAATAAAACGGACGAATTACCTCGGAGTTTTTGATATTGATAAAGATTTGCTTCCCTTTAACCCCCTCCATTCTAAAGTGGTACCACCTGGCACTTGGCCTGAGTGCAGTGTCAACCGGATTAACAGGATCAAATCTGGAATGGATTTCATACGAGAGGGTAAGTATTGAATCATTTATTCCTCTCTTGACCCACACAGAGTCTATAAGCGAGTATTCACCAATGCTTCCGGTATCGAATTCCGAAGATATTCTTACCTGTGCAAATAAAAAACTACTGCCGGTAATTGCCAGCAGTAGTGTTAATAATTTTTTTCCAATCATAACGAATGAAAGATTACAGTTCGCTGGCTCTTACTTTAATTACTTTCCCTCTGCTTGTGGAAATAGCCAGTTCTGAATTGTTTCTCTTTTTCTCCTGAATAAGGCGATGTAGGGCAATATTCAAACCGTTGAGAATACTCTCACGCAGTTCTCTAGTCTCTAATTCGCTCATAGTTAGCAATTTTGTTGTAGGTGGTTTTGTTGTAAATTTTTGTTTCTAAGTTACTACCTCCCTCAGCTATAAGCTCTTGAGGGATCGAAGAGTTGTTTATAATCATCCAATATTCACATAGTGGAATATAGAGCGAAAATAAGTTTTTTATTCCAATATCGTATCTTCTTCTGATGGTTTTTTCTTCAATATTATGACCTCCCGAAGCTACCCTCATCTTAACTCTCTCAATTGCAAGACTTGGGAGATTTAACCAAAAAAAGACCAATGTCACTTTATATCCGTTTGCCTGTGCATACCTGATCACCTTTGCATGTGTTCTTGTTGCCAGGGTCGTTTCAAGTGCAAAATCCGTGCCGTTAGAAATCAGGTTTTTAATTCTCTCAACCATAATCCTCCCGGCCTGAATTGATACACTCTCCGGTTTAAAAGGAGAGAGACCTCTTGCGATTTCGTCTGCATTTACAAATTCTTTGCATGATAACATCTCGGGAAGTATGGTATAAGAGGCAGTTGTTTTCCCTGCTCCATTGCATCCAGATATAATATATAGATTGGCCATTGTATTTATCCGCTTTAGTCAAAGTTACGATTTATTCCTCTTTTTTAGATGCAGCATGAGCAAACAGTGCATAATCCCCTTTGCAGGGATCATCGGGAAAAATACTTTTCAGATAGTTAGTTATCTCTACAGCAGTTATTATGTCAGCAGATTTTCTTTTAGTAATGCCAAGGCTTAATGCACTTCTGTGTACATGAACATCGAGCGGAATTATCAGATCGGCAGGTTTTATCTTTTTCCAGATTCCGATATCTACAATTTTATCTTTCCTCACCATCCACCTGCGTAACATATGCACTTTCTTATTAGCTGCTTTAGGATCAGGCTTCCTCCCGAAAATTCTCACCCGAATTTGCTCCGGAGTAAGATTTTCCAATGAATTTTCATTTAAATAGTACTCTTTCAGGTTTCCCATTATTACAGCAATCTCGCTCCATTTTATGGTGCGGTGAAGACTAACGGGGTCTGATTTGTAATTGCCGTACAATATATAGTTATAAGGTTCCCAATTCATCTCATCCATTAGCTTTCTGCAATTTCTTACAATCATCTCCCTTTTTCCCCAGGCAAGATGAGCACATAAGAGTGCTGCAATTTCAATGTCCTGAAGAGATGATTTTCCTTCAAGATAAAGTGCATAAAAATGACGTGGAAAGATTATCGGATCATTCTCAAAATATATTAAATTATTGTATTTTTCAGCAAGTTTAAGGAGATCTGCCATATTCAGTAATTATCAGGTACAAATTTAATCTAACCTGCCTGCTTTCACAAACAATTAAATAACTAAGCAGTTTAATATAGTTTTTAAAAAAACACATAATTTATGGTGGCACAATATTTGTAACTAAAAGTTTAGTTAAATAACTATAAAATTAGTTTAAAATGGAGAAGGGAAAAATCAGAGAACTTACCAAAGCTGAACTTCAGGTAATGCAGCTTTTATGGAGCATGGAAAGGGCTTATGTCAATGATCTGCTTGATGCTATGGATGAGCCCAAGCCAGCTTACAATACAATTTCAACAATTGTAAGGATTCTTGAAAGAAAGGGATTTGTATCTCATAAGACTTACGGAAAAACGCATCAATACTACCCTGTTGTAGCAAGAGATGTCTATGTAAATTCAATGATGAAGGGGATAATGAACTCCTTCTTTTCAGGTTCTCTATCTAATCTTGTCTCATTCTTTACAAAGAGAGAGCAGATTTCACTGGAGGAGGCTGACAAATTACTGGAAATTATAGAGAACAGTAAAAAATAAAATAAATGGAATCAGTTATAAATAACACCATTGAATCAGTCATTTGCGGACTGTTCGGTTATTTTATTTATGAAATAGTTATTTCAAGATATTCCAATTATGCATACAGAAGATTATTTCTGCTGACTGCAGCCACTATCTCACTAGTATTCCCATTAATTAAAATATCTGTTTCAGATCCGGTTATTTCTGAATTTCTAATCGATCCCGTATATGTTGTGAATAAGAGAAATACAGGGCAGGTGAATGGGGCAGGGTTATCTGGTTATACAATAATTATGATGATATATACTTTACCTGTTTTAATAAATTTGCTTCTAATATTGCTGGATTACAGGAAAATATATAAAATCAGAAAAAAGAGTGAAATTGTTAAGAGAGATGGCTTGTGTAAAATTTATGTTAATCCTTATCTTCAATCGCCATTCTCATTCGGTAATTCACTTTACATCTCTTCATTGTACTGTGGACAGGAGAGGGATATGATAATAAGTCATGAATTATCTCATATT
The DNA here is from genome assembly GCA_036677745.1 of Bacteroidales bacterium. Classification (GTDB taxonomy): domain Bacteria; phylum Bacteroidota; class Bacteroidia; order Bacteroidales; family UBA932; genus Bact-08. The sequence continues at coordinate 75,916 of JAVBVW010000001.1, read as the reverse complement.
GTTAAAAATCATTCAGTTGATATTGTTGTTTTCAATATCATTAAATCATTTCTTTGGTTTAATCCCTTCATATATCTGATTAAGGATAAACTCTGTGAAATTCACGAGTTCCAAGCGGACAGAGATGTACTTATAAATGGTGCAAATCTTGAAGCATACCGGCAACTGCTTCTTTATTCAAATTTCGGAGTTGCTCCTGACATCTCAAACAGCTTTCATAAATTGTTAACATTTAAAAGATTCAACAAGATGGAAAATTTGAAACAATCAAAAGCAGGAACAGGTGCCGTTGTGCTTTTTTCTGCGGTAATCATTCTGCTCTTTTCGATTACGGCATTTAGTAAAGCAACTGACCCAGTCTTTAATAATGAGCTAATAAGCCCTTTTAATGAGGAATTTATTCCACAAGAAAAATCAGACACGGTAAAAAAGGTCTCGTATGAAAAGGTAGATATTAAACCTAAATTCCAGGGGACAGATTCTCCTATAGCATTTGTTAAATGGGTCATGGCAAATATCTCTTATCCGGAGAAGGCAAAGAAGGATACAATTCAGGGTAAAGTTTTCGTTCAGTTCCTGATTGATGAAAATGGGAAAGTAGGTAATGTAAAAATTGTTAAGGGGGTAAATAAAGAGCTTGACAGCGAGGCGCACAGAGTAATATCCTCATCTCCCGATTGGGAACCAGGGTCTTACCAGGGCAAAAAGGTTAAGGTGCTATATAATCTGCCAATTATATTTAAACTACAATAATTGATGGTTTAAGCAAAGCAACAGTTATCAAGATGTAAATAAAAAACCACCTGAAATCAGGTGGTTTTTTATAAGTGTGTATAATTTAAAATTACTTTTTAACATTCTTGTATCTGTTGATGAATTTGTCAACGCGCCCTGCAGTGTCAACCAGTTTCATCTTACCGGTATAGAATGGGTGAGATGTATTTGAAATCTCCAGCTTAATAAGAGGGTATTCAACTCCCTCATGAACAAGAGTCTCTCTTGTATTAGCGCACGAACGTGTAATAAATACATGCTCGTTTGACATATCCTTGAAAGCTACAAGACGGTAGGTTTCGGGATGGATTCCTTTTTTCATTACTTCTTAATTTAGTTATTACGGGGTTGCAAAAGTACGAAATAAATATAATTATGCAAACATTTAGAGCTTTTTAATCTCTGCTTCCGGCGAATTTAGCAAGAAGTTTAAGGATTTCAAGATATAGCCAGATAAGTGTTACCATTAATCCAAAAGCACCATACCATTCCATATACTTTGGTGCTCCGGCAGCAGATGCTTTTTCAATAAAGTTAAAGTCCATCAGCAGACTGAAAGCTGCAACAAGTACAATAACTATGCTGATCCCGATACTAAGCGGGCCGCTGTTGTGAAGCATTGTCAGGTTGACCCCGAAAAAAGAAAGAATAATGTTAATGAAGTAATATAGTGCAATAGCTCCTATTGCAATAACCATAATTCTGGCAAATTTTCCATCTACTTTAATAATGCCGGTTCTGTAAATTAACAACATCACAAGTGCTGTAATAATTGTTAACAATGTGGCATTCATAACAATCCCCGGAGCACTTTCTGAAAATGCCTGGTTGAACATTGCAGATATTGCGCCAAGAAAAAGACCCTGAAGCACAGCATAAAGCGGAGCAAGATATTGGGCGAGATTTGGTTTAAAACTAATAATTATTGCTGTAATGAATCCCCCAATTGCTCCTCCCCACATCCAGGGGTTAACAGATGCTGGATTAATTGCTTCGTAAAATACCTTCCATGTATAAGATGCTCCTGCCAGAACCATCAATACAAGTACAAGCGACTTAACTGCGGTACCGCTTACTGTCATTACACCACTTTTTTGTGTAACCTCTGCCTCTCTGAATATTTTTTCTGATAAAACCGGATTCGCCATATTTAATTAAAAATTTGTTTATACTTTTATTTACACCTGAACAGCTGCTCTTCGTAAAGCATAAATCGTTTTGCTTTTCTGATCCACTTCTGTTCCTCAATCTTCATATGCTCCTTTATCTCATTCCATGTTTCATTACCCTGAACATAATCGATTAACATTTTATCTCCAAGAAGAAGCTCAATAGCTGTTCTGTCGTTGCCTGCTTCGTATTTACCCTCTCTGAAAGTAAAATCCTGACAGTTCGAACGGATGAAACTCATAATACGCAAATTGTGTGCCAATGAATGGTACTGAACGCCCGGAACAGGATGCAACTGAAATCCAAAACATATTTCTCCTGTATATTTGTGAAATACAGGAATAAACTTGGTCCATCTAATAAATACTGCAGGATCATAAATTGGATTCTCGGGGTCATTCCAATTTGCATAATTATTTGATATATTGTATTTTGTTAGCGATTCCATATATGGAGCGCCAAATTGTTCAAAAGGTCGTGCAGTACCTCTTCCCTCACTTACATTAGTACCTTCCCAGAGGCACTGGCCACTGTAAAAATGGCAGGTAAACAATCCCGGTATATTGGGAGAAGGTGAGATGCTCCATGGGAGCATATCTCTTGAAATATTCTGAGCTGTGTATGAAATAATATGCAGAGGAAACTTAGCATTTATTTCGTTGTATAGCATATGAGCTATTTCACCAATTGTAAGGCCGTGCCTGTGAACAATCCCCTCAATTCCAATAAATGATTCATACTCTTTTCTGAGCATCGTTCCCTCGACTTGTCTTCCAGCGGGGTTGATTCTGTCGATAAGGTAGACAGGAAGATTAATATTTTCTTTTTTAAGTGTTTTAAAGAGATTGAGTATTGTTGTGTTAAAAGTATAATACCTCGATCCCACATCCTGTAACTCGATTATCAGAGCATCAATATCGGTAAGTTTATCTACCCTGGTACTGAGAGATTCTTCACCGGTGCCGTAAAGGGAGACAAATTCACAACCTTCCATCCCCAGGTTGTTGTATGCATCAGTATTGTCAAGTTTTACCTGATCCTGCAACTCTCCGAAGAGCCCGTGTTCAGGTGTAAAAACTCTTTTTAACAGCCCTTTTTTATATAAGGTCTCAAAGATGTATTCTCCGTTTTCCGGGTGCCATGCAGCCTGATTGCAAAGCAGCCCCAGTTTTCCCCCCTTAAGTACCAGATCGGGTTGTTCAAACAGAGGTGTAGTTCTAAACGAAAACATTTTATATAAGGTTTTTTATCTCGTTAATAATTTGTTGAGCTATCTCATCTGCCTCATCCTCAGTCACTGCCTCTGAATATACCCTTACTATAGGTTCGGTATTTGACCTTCTGAGATGAACCCACATTTTTTTCTCTTCGAAATCAATTTTGACACCATCTGTTGTGGTAATTTTTTCATCGGAATATTTTTTCTTCAGAAAATCAAATATAATTTCAATATCAGCAGACTCGGGTATCTCTACGCGCTTTTTGGACATATAATAAGCCGGGTATTTTATGCGAAGCTCAGTCATAGTAGCCCTTTCTCGGGCAAGGTGACTCAAGAACAGAGCTGTTCCTATAAGTGCATCACGACCATAATGCAGATCAGGAACGATAACTCCACCATTGCCCTCTCCTCCTATAACTGCCCCTACGCGTTTCATTTCGGTAACAACATTAACCTCTCCAACTGCAGAGGGGTAGTAGGTAAGCCCATGCTGTTCAGTAATATCTCTCAATGCTCTTGTCGATGACATATTTGAAACTGTAGGCCCCTTTATTGTCTTAAGAACATAATCCGCAACGGCAACCAATGTATACTCCTCGCCAAATGTGTTGCCATCCTCACTAATGAGTGCCAGTCTGTCAACATCAGGATCAACAGCTATACCAAGATCTGCATTTTCCCTGACTACGGTTGCAGATAATTCTGTAAGATGTTCAGGCAGGGGTTCCGGATTATGCGGAAATCTGCCATTTGGTTCGCAGTTAATTTTAACAGTACTTACTCCCAATGCCTCCAGCATCTGAGGCATAATTATGCCTCCTACTGAATTCACTGCATCCAGAACAACTTTAAATCCCTCTCGGTATATTGCTTCTGTGTCTACCAAAGGGTGGGAGAGAACAGCTTCAATATGCTGCCTGGAAAAATCCTTTTTTGTTAGTATACCAAGGTTATCAACATCTGAATAACCGAAAATACCTTTGTCAATTATTGACAGTAATTGTTCTCCGTCATGAGCACTCAGAAATTCTCCTTTATTGTTTAACAACTTAAGTGCATTCCACTCTTTAGGGTTGTGAGAAGCTGTAAGGATTATTCCTCCGTCAGCCTTTTCAAAGATCACCGCCATCTCAACTGTAGGCGTTGATGCAAGCCCGGCACTGATTACATCTATACCGCAGGCTGTTAATGTTCCGCATACAATGCTCTCTGCCATTTCGCCTGAAATTCTTGCATCTCTTCCAACAACTACTTTATATCTGTTTTTTTGTCCGGCAGCTGTTTTAATCATTGACGCATATGCCGACGTGAATTTTACTATATCAAGTGGAGTAAATGAGCTTCCAGGCTCACCCCCGATAGTGCCCCTAATGCCGGAGATAGATTTTATAAGTGTCATAAAATGAGCTTATTATTTATATTATTGTACTATAAAATAAGGGTGTTAAGGTACAAAATTTAACCCTAACACCCAATCTTTTAACAGTAAATTTGCTTATGCAGGAAGAGCAAGGAAGGCAGCTGCGAAAGCAAGGATAGCGTATAACTCAGGGAATACACCAAGAATCATGGTTTTTCCGAATACGTCATGACCGTTACCCATCTCAACAATACCATTTGCAACAAGCGAAGCCTGTTTTATAGCTGAATACAGACCTACAAATCCAAGAGCAAGACCTACTGCAAATACAGCCAGTCCCTGATTCAATGTCAATGCAGTCATCTCTTTAATCTGGCTCAGCATAAGGAAAAAACCTGCGAAACCATAAAGACCTTGAGTAGATGGAAGAGCACAAAGAATCATTGATGAACCAAAAATATCAGGGTTCTTTTTCATTGCACCGATTGCTGCGTTTCCGCCAATTGTTACTCCGATGGCACTACCGATACATGCTAGTGCAAGCATTATGGCCATACCTGAGTAAGCTAAGATTAGGGGTAAAGATTGTTCCATAATTTTAAAATGTTTTTTTAGTTTATAATCTTTTTTATTCTTTCTCTTTAACAAGCGGTCTGAATGCCCTTCCTCCGCCTGAGAAATTTGCGTTTTTATAAAATTCAACAAATGTCAGACGCATAGGGTGGACAAATGCTCCTAAACTTGAAAGGGCAAGCACTGCGATATGTCCTACAAGTAACATTAAACCTGCAAATAACCATCCCAGGTATGGAATACCGGTCATGCTCATAGCTACAGAGTTTACCACCATCCCCAAAATTGCACCTGCCGTACCCAGACCGAAAAGCCTTATATATGAGAGCATATCTCCGAAAATTGAGGTTACATCATAGAAGGCCAGCGTACCTTTGGCAAGTCTTACAAAAATGTTTCCTCCGGTTTCAGAGAAGAAGAGTATTAATCCGGCCCCGGCGATTGCAGCATAGTTGGCAAATGATGGTATTATCAGTTCAGGAACCATAGTTGATGCATATTTAAATGCAGCCCAAATGATTACAATTGACCATCCGATATTGTGCATTCCATATTGCCATCCTTTGTTAATGATAGATAATACGGCATTCAGAAGACGGGCAAACACTATCTGAACAAGACCGAAAATAATTGCAAACCAGAACATTTTCAGATCAGAGAAAAATAGCTCTTTTACAGATTCAGGGAGAGGGAAGAGATCCTGTAATTTTGCACCAAACATTACTCCTGGTAAAAGTGCCATCAGAACAGCACCAAGTCCAAGGAATTGAACTAGTGTAAGATAGCCTTTGAATTTTGGCATTTTAAATTTTGCCAGTCCGGCACCAATAAGAAGGACTAATCCGTAACCCATATCACCCAGACACAGACCAAAGAAAAGCATATAAAACGGTGCAAAGTACGGAGTCAGATCTGTCTCTCCGTATTTTGGGAGCATATACAACTCTCCGATTGGTTCATATAGTTTTGAGAAGAATCCGTTTTTCAGTTTAACCGGAGGATCATCCTCTTTTTCTGCATCTTCAGTCAGATAAAAAATTTGCTCTTTTTCTAAAAAACTGTGAACAACATCTTTGTTATCAGAAGGTGCAAATCCCGTAAGAACAGCTATTGTATCTTCCGCCTCTTTTTTTGAAGAGGCTCCGGCCAGATAAAGGTCAAGTCTGTTTCCGTTCTCTTTAAATGCTACCTCAAGCCTTTCTGTATGAGAAGACAAATCAGCAAGGAGTTGTTTGTTGCTTTCAATCTTCTGCCTGAGTTCTCTCAGCTTTTCCTCAACAATATCATATGATCTTGCAGGTTGTTTGCTCTCGGGAATTTCAAAATGAAAATCTTCATCTTTGTGAGACAAAACCGCGAAATAAATTTTGTTATTTATATTGTTAAGTATCTGTATTATGTATTCCTGTTCCCATTCTGCTTTGAAACTCTTTTCAGAGACAGAAAAAAGATGAAGCCTATATCCAAGAGAAGTCAGTTTATCGATGTCCTCTTTATGGAGAGCTCCCCAGACAGAAGACTCTGTGAGTTCTCTTTTAAGCTGATCAAGCTCCTGATCCCATTGCTCTTTATCTGAGATTGCAGACTCTGCTGCCTCCAGAAGTTGGATATCGGTTAACTCTTTCAGATCAGCTTTATGACCGGAATAATCTGACTTAGTTTCCTTTAATGTTTCAGAAAAAGAGTTGAGTTTTCTGATTACTTTGTTATACCTGATATTGAGGTCAAAGAGTTCTTTTGAATGCGGATCTACAGCTTTATTGTCCCTTGTGATGTCTACCATACCAAGCTCCTGAAGACTCTCAAGAAATGGAGAGAGATCGGCTTGGAATACAATAAAGGAGTATTTATCCATCTTGGTTATCATACGCTGTCCTCCTCTTGTTGCCTTTTTTTAACGATTTTTTGTGAGGCCTTCGAGAGATTTTCCTCATCTTCCATAAATCGTTTTATTTTCAATATTGCCTCCTGATATCCGGGAATCTGTACCTTTTCGTACAGATTAACCTTTTGAGTGGTCTTCTTTCTTGCATGATCTAGAAGTCTCATCTTTTCAAGATAGATCTCAGATTCAATTCCAAGTTGCGCAAGAGTTTTGAGAATATTTATACCATCGTTGTACCAAAGTGGTTTAGTAAACAGATTGAATGGTTTAACATCATATCTCACCTCTTTAAGCGATGGTGTCCTTACTCCGGCAATTTTCACTACCTCAAGCTCTACATCCTGCACTCTTATAAGACCGGGCTCAAATTCATTCCATAAACCGGCAAGATAATCATAAGAATCCAACGCAGATCTGAGATTTTCAGCCAATTCATCAGAACGGTTTTTCGCTCTTTTTACCTCAAGTCTGAGAGCTGACTCTTTGTTCTTAAGGGTAGGCAGGGCTTTTATCCTGATCTTAAGCTGTTTGTTGAGATCATTGAGAGAAGTCTTATTAAACTGAAATTTTATTGCCATACTTTAAATTTATCAGTTTTTCCAGTATTTCTCGGTAATATCACCTTTAATACTTACCTCTGTTTTAGTAAAGTATTTGCCGAAAAGTTCCCATCCTGTATCAAGCATCTGGGTAGTATTAATATTCACTTCAATTGAAAGAAGTCGGTTTGAATAGTCTTTGGCAAATTCAAGACATCTCAGATCATAGTCGCTAAGGTCAAATCCGTTTTCCAGTTTGGTTTTGGCATTGGCTGCATCGGCATATAATCTTACTGCTGCGTTCATAACATGATTATGATCTTCTCTTGTCTTTTTGCCAATAACCAACTGCTTGAGTCTGGATAGTGAACGGAAAGGATCTACAATTACCTTACCGGTATCAGAGTCAGTTCTGAGAAATAGCTGCCCCTCTGTTATATAACCTGTATTATCTGGAATAGCGTGAGTAATATCTCCTCCGCTTAGCGTTGTTACAGCAATGATAGTAATAGAGCCTCCGTCGGGCAGCTGCACTGCCTTTTCGTAAATCTTGGCAAGGTCTGAATATAACGAACCAGGCATTGAGTCCTTAGAAGGGATCTGGTCCATCCTGTTACTTACAATACTCAGTGCATCAGCATAAAGTGTCATATCTGTGAGCAGAACCAAGACCTTTTCATTTTTATCGACAGCAAAATACTCAGCTGCAGTAAGTGCCATATCGGGAATCAAAAGTCTTTCAACAGGAGGTTGCTCGGTTGTATTAACAAAACTGATAATTTTATTCAGAGCTCCTGCATTTTCGAATATCTGTCTGTAATACAGATAGTCATCGTTAGTAAGACCCATTCCGCCGAGAATAATTTTGTCTACATCTGCTCTTAGGGCAACTTGTGCCATGACTTGATTATAAGGTTGGTCAGGGTCGGCAAAAAATGGTATTTTCTGACCCGATACAAGTGTGTTATTCAGGTCAATACCGGCAATACCTGTAGGGATCAGTTCAGATGGCTGTTTTCTCCTGTATGGATTAACTGAAGGGCCTCCGATAAATCTCTTTTCTCCGTCTACCGAAGGACCATTATCGATTGGATCGCCATAAGCGTTAAAGAAACGGCCGGCCAGATCTTCACTTACATTAAGGGTAGGAGGTTCTCCGAAGAAGATCACCTCTGAATTGGTTGCTATACCGTCTGTTCCTCCGAATACCTGAAGTGTTACCAGATCATTTTTGATCTTAACCACCTGAGCCAATCTTCCGGAAACTGTTGCAAGCTCCTCGTTTGTAACACCCTGTGCTCTGAGGGCAACTGTTGCCTTAGTTATTGACTCAAGTTGGGTGTATATTTTCTGAAATGCTTTACTTGCCATCGTTTAACTCCTTATTTAGTTGATCCAGATATTTATTAAATTCTTCGCTCTCGAACTTAGAGTAGTTCATCTGACGCAAAGTATTGATAATATTTTTGTAAAAATTACCACAATCTTCAAAATTCTCAAATTCGTACTCTTTTTCACAGATGTCAAGAACCAGATGGAACATATAGCTTTGCCTTTCCATCGGGCAGTTGGCATCTATTTTATCAAAGGCATCCTGTTGGAGAATTACAAAGTCAATTAATTCGGATTTCCAATATCTTTTGTGATATTCAAGAGGTACTCCGTCATCACCCAAAATATTTATCTGTTCGAATGCCTCTTTACCTCTCAGTACGATATTTTTTCCTTTTAATACCTTCTCTACCCAGTTTTCGTCAATTCTCTTTTTAAAATCTTCAATAATCTCGGGATATTCGAGATATTTTGAGTATGAATCTATAGGGTCTACTGCTGGATATCTTTTTCTGTCTGCTCTGTTTTGTGACAGTGCGAAGAAACACCTTGCTGCCTTTTTGGTTGATTCTGTAACCGGCTCTTTAAGATTACCTCCTGCAGGCGAAACTGTACCAATAAATGTTACTGAACCGGTCTGACCGTTATTGAGATTCACAATACCGGCTCTTGAATAGAAGTTTGATATAATTGCAGGGAGGTCCATCGGAAATGCGTCAGCACCGGGAAGCTCCTCCATTCTGTTACTCATCTCCCTTAATGCTTGTGCCCATCTGGAAGTTGAGTCGGCAAGAAGAAGAACTTTAAGCCCCATGGATCTGTAATATTCTCCTATAGTCATTGCTGTGTAAACGGATGCTTCACGTGCAGCAACAGGCATGTTTGATGTATTACATATGATTGTAGTCCTCTCCATAAGCATTCTGCCTGTACGAGGGTCTTCGAGCTGCGGGAATTCTGTGAATATTTCAACAACCTCATTGGCACGTTCACCGCAGGCTGCAAAAATGATTACATCTGCCTCAGCCTGTTTGGAAATGGCGTGCTGAAGGACGGTTTTTCCGCTTCCAAATGGTCCGGGTATAAATCCGGTACCGCCCTCTGCAATCGGATTAAATGTATCAATCACACGCACTCTTGTCTCCATGATCCTGTAAGGTCTTGGTTTGTCAGCATATTTTGTGATTGCAACTTTAACTGGCCATCTTTGGGTCATCGTTACATTAACCTCATCTCCAGCCTCATTAATTAATACTGCAATCGTTTCATTTACAGTATATTCTCCTTCAGTGGCGATGGTTTTGATTTTATAATCTCCTTCAAATGTAAACGGTACCATAATCTTATGAGGAAGCCAGCCCTCTTTTACCTCACCCAACCAATCGGCTGCCTGAACGGTGTCGCCTGATGATGCAAGTGGTTTGAACTCCCACTTTTTTTCCTGATCAAGAGCAATAGTGTATTCTCCTCTTTTAAGAAAGACTCCCTCCATTGTCTCAAGGTTGTTTTGAAGTCCGTCATAAATACTGGAAAGAATACCGGGGCCTAACGAAACTTCAAGCATATGTCCTTGGAATTCCGCCTGATCACCTCTTTTTAACCCGCGTGTGCTTTCGTAAACCTGCACAAATGCCTCTTTCCCGTTAACTTTAATAACTTCTGCCATCAATTTGGTCCCGGCTAAATCAATATAGCAGATTTCATTCTGCGATACCGGACCGTCTACCTCAATGGTAACAAGATTGGAGATAATCCCTGTAACTGTTCCTTTGGTTTTCATATTTTATTTATTGTTTTTCCGATTTGTAGGTACCTTTTACCTCGTCTACCAGTCTTCTGAATACCTCTTTGCCTCTCTTCCTGTCCAGTTTATTCCATCTGGTAACTATAGAAGCTTTGAGAAGGAAAGAGAGTATGACGTTTATGTCAAAGTAATTAAATGTGCATATTTCATTCGCTCTGTTCCAGCGAAGATTGTCCAGTTGCTGCTCTCTTTCGAGAATATTTTCATTCTCCAGTATTTTAATAATTCCGGCTGCCTCTTCTGAGATTGCAGAGAGCCCGAAATCTGCCCCTTTACCTGTTTTAAGAGTCTCTGTAAATTCATTTTCACCCACAAGGTATTCAGATATATCAAAGCCATTTTTCCTTGCTGTATATGCTGCTTTGATATTTCTTAATTCCAGGTCGAATTTAAAATATTCTCTGATAAACCTGTTTTTAGCTTTTGAAGATACTCTGTAAAAATGGTTGTTAAGGTTCTCCTCTTTTTGTGAAAACAGGAGCCAGTCAATACATCTGGAATCCTCATACGAACTCAGCGACACAATCTGACTTAATAATGAGTCAAAATCAAATCCGGAGCTCTCGAAATCCAGTGTCAGGTCTGGGAGTCCCGCGATGATGTAATGATAATTTGCCATCGCTATTCAGAAAATAAATATTCGCGGGTTTTAGGTTTGAGATATTGTGACAATAACTCCTGAAAATCTTTGTCTGTAAAGCTTATGTGATATCCTCCGGTTTTTGGACCTATTTTAAAGCCTGACTGAATCTTTTTGTCAAATTTTACCTCAACTCCTGTGTTGAGTTGTTTCTGAATATCATTTTTCAGAAATAAATCCAGTTCATTTTTTAACTTTTCAGGAAGAAGAATCTCCAGTGAAGCGGATTCGCCCTTTGCAGGATTGAATGCCTCTATAGAGGCTTTAATTACAGTTCCCAGAAAATCTTTGTTTTCGAGTGCCTCTTTTACTGGTTTCTCTATAGCTTTAACTACAATAACCTCTTCAATATTTTGCTTGACGGTTGCCAGAGTTTGTCTTGAAACCATTCTGACCTCATTTTCAATTTTGGTCTTGTAATCCTGAGCCTCTCTTTTTGCTTTTTCAAGAATCTCTTTATATTCTTCCTTAGCTTTGGCAATTATCTCTTCGGCCTCTGTTTTTGCCATTGCCTTAAGTTCTTCGGCCTCTTTTTTACCTTTCGAAAGACCTTCGGCGTAAAGTTTACTGGTAAGCTCTTGCAACTTATTCTGCATATCTCATAAGGTTTTTAAATTTTTCAAAGGTAGGAAAAAATTAAAAAAAGCACTCCATTATGAAGTGCTTTTTTACAAAAATAAGTTTGTTTATTGTAGATATCTATGAGAGAAATCCCAGCAGAATACCCGCTGCAACTGCGCTTCCGATTACGCCTGCAACATTTGGCCCCATCGCATGCATAAGCAGGTAATTGGTTTTATCGTATTCAAGACCTACATTGTTTGATACACGTGCTGAGTCAGGTACTGCCGAAACTCCTGAATTCCCTATCAGAGGATTTATTTTGTTTCCCTCTTTAAGAAATAGGTTGAAGAGCTTGACAAACAGAACTCCGGCAGTTGTGGCAATTACAAATGAACCGGCACCAAGCATAAAAATATAGACCGATTTCATCTGTAAAAACTTATCTGCCTGAGTAGAACATCCGACTGTCACTCCGATCAAAATTGTAACTATGTCAATAAGCGGTCCCCTTGCTGTCTCTGCCAATCTCCTTGTTACTCCACTCTCTTTTAACAGATTTCCAAAGAATAGCATACCCAGAAGTGGTAACCCTGATGGTACAATAAAAGCGGTAAGCAGAAAGCCGATAATAGGGAAGAGTTTCTTTTCTGTCTGAGAAACGGCTCTTGGTGCTTTCATTCTTATAAGTCTCTCTTTATGCGTAGTGAGAAGTCTCATAATAGGTGGCTGAATTACAGGGACAAGTGCCATATATGAATAGGCGGACACTGCAATGGCCCCCATTAAGTCCGGTGCAAGCCTGGACGAAAGGAAAATAGCTGTTGGACCGTCAGCACCACCGATAATACCTATTGCTCCCGCTTCGGCAGGTGCAAAACCGGCAGCCAGAGCTATTGCATACGCTCCGAATATACCAAACTGTGCAGCAGCACCTATCAGCATAAGCTTTGGATTGGAAATCAGTGCAGAAAAGTCAGTCATTGCTCCGATTCCAAGGAATATCAGAGGAGGATAAAATCCCTTTTGAACTCCCTGATAAAGGATATTCAGAACAGATCCCTCTTCGTATACACCTACACTAAGCCCCGGAAATAATGGGATATTACCTATAACTATACCAAAACCTATAGGGATAAGTAAAAGTGGCTCCCAGTCTTTTTTAATAGCCAGATATATGAACAGAAGCCCGATGAGAATCATTAAAATATGACCAGGTGTCGCATTTGCAAAACCGGTATATTGAAGAAAAGTCTCCAGATTGTCTGTCAGCAGGGAAAAAATACCTTTATTTTCCATCTTAACCAATAATTATTAGTGGTGCTCCTTCAAGAACGGAGTCTCCCTTGTTTGCCTTAATGGTGATAACTTTACCGTCTGCGGTAGATTCAATCACATTTTCCATCTTCATTGCTTCGAGAACCATGAGTTTTTGTCCTCTCTTAACAGTATCGCCCTCTTTTACAGCTACATCAAGAATAACTCCCGGAAGTGGTGAAGTGACAACAGTCTCGGAACCTGAAGCAACAGGACGAGAGATGTTGGCTTCTACCTGAGCCGGTTTATTCATCTTTGGAAGAGAGATACTCTGCTTTTTGGCAGCTCTGGAAATTTCTACTTTAAAAGGTATTCCGTTTACCTCTACCTCTGCCAGTGTATCTTCTATGTCGGTAATTGTTACAGCGTAGTCATTACCGTTTATTTTTAATTTATACTCTTTCATTTTTTAAATATTTCTGAATTGACTTACTGTTAATTACTTTTTTGGATTCTCTCTTAGTGTATATATCTTAGAACTCCATGGGGAATAATTTCTGGTAACCTTCTGAATGGTAAGAATTGTATTTTCAATATCATGTGCATCATTATCTTCATAAAATGCGTGCAGAGCCATTGAAATTGCTGCAAAAACCTCTGCAGATGTCTCCTCTTCTGAAGCAACATGTTTTTTACCACTTTCGGCAGAAGCTTTTTCGGCCTTTCTCCTGCTAAGTTTAATGTTGTAGTTGCCTATATTTTTGAATACCATATACAACAATATAAGTGAAAGGAAGACCACAGACATTGCCGTAAAGGCCATGATTACTCCATAAGGATCGATCTTCATAAATATCATACCCGAAGACTCCTGATCTGACCCATAATTGTTGGTGCTTGGAGAGGTTCTTTCTAAAATTCCCCAGGTTTTGTCTATGTCAACAATCTTTTTGCCCGACATAACCGTCTCACCATCACGAAATCTGCCGTATGATTTATTCTCAGAAATAATATCATGAGGAATTTTAATTCTGTCAACAATTGTTTTACCGTCACTGCTCACAAATAGTATCTCGTCTGACTCTTCCAGATTAAAATTCAGGTGAAAAGTACCTCTGAATGGTTTGGAATCAGCCCAGAAAAGAGCATGTTGCCTTGGTTTTATTTTTGTCAGAACATCTCCCCTCGGAATTATATATTTCGTAAGGTTCTCCGGGTCATTTGTAAAGTAACATCCACCAATATCAACAGTACCGTACGAGGTATTGAAGAGTTCAACCCATGCGCCCTTATTGCCGTAATCATCAGTGAAATCATCGGTGTTAAGTACAAGGATTTCGTTGATTCTGATGTCCGACATATTCTGAGCATCAAGATGGTGTGTTGTTACCAGAAATGCTGACAATAAGAATATTATAATGCTTTTTTTCATTGCATCTCTCTTTTTATAATGGAAGATTGTCATGTTTCTTTGGTGGATTTACCAGTTTTTTGGTAGCAAGCTGTTGTAGCGACCTGATTATCCTGAATCTGGTGTTTCTTGGTTCAATTACATCATCAATGTATCCATATCTGGCAGCATTGTAAGGATTTGCAAAGGCGTCCCTGTACTCTTTCTCTTTCTGTGTAGCAAGAGTGGCAGGATCTTCTGATGCAGCAACCTCTTTTCCGTAAAGAACTTCAATGGCTCCCGAAGGTCCCATAACAGCAATCTCGGCAGTAGGCCATGCATAATTGATGTCACCCCTTAGATGTTTGCTGCTCATTACGCAGTATGCACCTCCGTATGATTTTCTGAGAGTAACGGTTACTTTTGGCACAGTTGCCTCACCATATGCATATAGCAGTTTTGCCCCGTGGAGGATAATTCCACCGTACTCCTGTTGTGTGCCAGGAAGAAATCCAGGAACATCTACCAGAGTTACAAGAGGAATGTTGAATGCGTCGCAGAAGCGTACAAATCTGGCAGCCTTTCTTGATGCATTATTGTCAAGAACACCTGCAAGTACTTTTGGCTGGTTGGCAACAATTCCAACCGATATTCCGTTAAATCTGGCAAATCCTACAATGATATTGGTAGCGTAGTCTCTGTGAACTTCCAGAAATTTTCCTTCGTCAACAATAGTTCCGATAACCTCATACATGTCGTAAGGTTTGTTTGGACTATCCGGGATTATTTCGTTGAGAGAATCATCTAGTCTGTCAATAGGATCTGAAGTAGGAACAATAGGGGCCTCTTCCAGATTGTTCTGAGGCAGATACGAAAGAAGATCCCTGATAACTTTAATACCCTCCTCCTCAGTATCTACGGCAAAGTGAGCCACACCGCTTTTTGTTGCATGCACACTGGCCCCGCCAAGCTGTTCCTGGGTGACATCTTCTCCTGTAACAGTCTTAACAACTTTTGGCCCGGTAAGAAACATATAACTTGTTCCTTTGGTCATAATGTTGAAGTCGGTAAGAGCAGGAGAATATACGGCACCTCCTGCACACGGACCAAATATTGCAGATATCTGAGGAACAACGCCCGAAGCGAGAATGTTTCTCTGGAAAATTTCTGCATATCCTGCAAGAGCGTTTACGCCCTCCTGAATTCTTGCTCCGCCGGAATCGTTAATACCTATAACGGGTGCTCCCATTTTCATTGATTGGTCCATAATTTTACAAATTTTCATTGCAAAACTCTCTGAAAGAGAACCTCCGAAAACTGTAAAATCCTGTGCGAACACATATACCAATCTCCCGTCTATTGTTCCGTAACCTGTTACAACACCATCGCCAAGGAATGTCTCTTTTTCCATTCCAAAATTGGTACAGCGATGAGTAACAAACATATCGAACTCTTCGAAACTGCCTTCATCAAGAAGCATTGTAATTCTTTCACGGGCAGTATATTTGCCTTTTTGATGCTGAGAATCTATTCTTTTTTGACCTCCTCCCAGTCTTGCTTTATCCCGAAGCTGAATAAGTGCTTTGACCTGTTCTAGTTGCTGGCTCATTTTTATATTTTATTTATAATTGTTTGGTCATTATTTACTTGGATCTTCACAAAGTTCAGTCAGTATTCCACCTGTTGACTTAGGATGCAAAAATGCAATATTCATACCCTCAGCACCTTTTCGTGGTGACTTGTCAATTAGCTGGATGCCTTTGCCTGCAAGTTCATCCAATGTCTTCTGCAATCCATCTTCAGTAGCAAAAGCAATGTGATGAACACCCTCTCCCTTTTTTTCTAGAAATTTTCCTATCGGCCCCTCGGGATCAGTACTCTCCAGCAACTCAATTTTTGTTTCTCCGATTTTGAAGAAGGCTGTTTTAACCTTTTGCTCTGCAACCTCCTCAATGGCATAGCAATTAACCCCTAACATCTGCTCGAACAATGGAATGGATACTTCCAAAGATTTAACAGCGATACCGATGTGCTCAATATGCGATAGTTTCATGACAATAGTATGATTTGATTATAAATTTAAAAAAAATATCCGGCAAAGGTATGCAATTATAAGGTTTATCCAAAAAAAAGTGACCGGATTTTCCGGTCACCATTTTTTAACTTATTTTGCTAATTTGCCATTGTGTGATAGACATTTTGAACATCGTCATCGTTTTCGAATCTGTCGATCAGTTTTTCTATTTCCACTCTCTCTTCTTCGCTGATTTGTTTTAATTCTCCTGTAGGAATTCTTTCAAATCCTCCTGTTATGAGTTCAAATCCCTTTTCCTCTATGAATTTCTGAATTGATCCGTAAGATTCAAAACTACCGTAAATCACAATCTCTTCTTCTTCCATAAAGAGTTCCTCAGCTCCGTAATCTATCAGTTCCAGCTCAAGTTCTTCAAGATTAATTGATTCGTTTGATTTTATCTTGAAAACACATTTATGTTCAAACATAAATTCAACACTCCCTGATGTTCCGAGTGAACCTCCGAATTTATTGAAATAACTTCTGATATTTGCTACTGTTCTTGTTGGATTGTCAGTAGCGGTCTCAATCAGAAACGCTATCCCATGAGGGCCATAGCCTTCATAAACAATCTCTTTATAGTCATTATGCTCCTTCTCAACAGCTCTTTTAATAGCCCTTTCGATGTTATCTTTGGGCATGTTTTCAGATCTTGCGGTTGAAATCAGAGCTCTCAGACGAGGGTTGTTATCAGGATCGGGGCCTCCTCCTTTGGCTGCTATTGTAATCTCTTTGCCCAGTCGGGTAAATACTTTGGACATATTACCCCAACGCTTCATTTTTCTCTCCTTGCGAAATTCAAATGCTCTTCCCATATCCCGGATGTTTTAAAAGAAATGACTGGAAACTATTGTTTAATCCTGGCTATATACTTATCTGCTTCAAAGCCCTCAATGCTCTGAGGATATTTTACTTTAATATCTTCGTAAGTTTTTACTGCGGATTCTTTGTCTCCGAGCTCTTCATAAATCATACCTGCTTTAAGAAGATAGGTTGCAGCAAATACATTGTCTGAAGTTGATGAAGCCTTCAGGTAGTAATTTAAAGCCTCTTTGTAGTTCATAAGGCCTGCGTATGCATCCCCTATGTTCGAAATAGCTCTTGCCTGTAAGATAGGATCTTCTGATTTATATTTTTTCAGAAATTTAATTGCCTCTTCGAAGTTACCAAGTTGTAACTCACATATACCGGCATACATGTAAACAGAACCTGCAGCAGCGGAACCGTATTCATCAATTATTTGTTTGAATCCTAATGCATTGCCATCACCATTTAATGCGAGGTTAAATGAGTCTGTACGAAAATACTGTTCGGCAACAAAAGTCTGAGCAAGCGCCTCCTCTTTTAAAGGTTTGCGGTACAGATGCTGGTATGCAAAACCTATTGCGGCTACAGCCAGTACGGCAACAACCGTGTAAATGAGTGTATTTTTGTTTTTTTCAATAAATTGTTCTGTTTGGTTAAGAACATTTTCTACTTGCTCTTCCGGATCCTGATGTTTAATTTTCTTTGACATTTCTACAATTTTTAAGCAGGGTGCAAATTTACAATATTTTATGTAATCTCAAATTATTAATGGATAAAAACTGTAACTTTGTTTGCCAATTTATTAACAGATGTATCTTAAAAAACTGGTTATTTCTAATTTCAAGAATATTAAAGATGCTGTGGTGGAATTTTCACCCAAACTTAACTGCATTACGGGTAATAACGGATCCGGAAAAACCAATCTGCTTGATTCGGTCTATTATCTCTCAATGACCAAAAGTTATTTTTCCAATCTGGACCATCAGAGCATATCATTTGATAAGGAGATTGCATTTATCCACGGAGAATATTTAAAAGAGGATTCAACTGTAGATAATGTCTCTCTATCCATAAATCGGGATGGTGATAAAAAGTTAAAAAAGAATTCAAAGTCCTATCAGAAATTTTCTGACCATATCGGGTTGATCCCAATAGTGATGGTCTCTCCCTATGACACATGCCTGATAAATGAATCGGGTGATGAGAGGAGGAAGTTTCTTAATTCTATAATTTCTCAGACAGATAAGGAGTACCTGAGAAGAGTACAGAATTACAATCATCTTTTAACTCAGAGAAACAGGTATCTGAAGGAGGTAAGAGTTAATGATGATTTGCTTGACACATATACAGACAGACTCTCTGTAAATGCCTCATATATTTATGAAAAGAGGGCTTTGTTTACATCAAAGCTGCTTCCTCTTACAACAAAGTATTACAAAATGTTATCGGGAGGCAAAGAGGAGATTGATATCATATACAGGTCTGATCTTGATAACAGTACTCTCGAAGAGCTACTAATGCGAAACAGGGAGAGAGATAAAACTTTAAAATATACCTCTTCGGGTATTCAACGTGATGATCTGCTTTTTCTGATGAACGGGAATCCTTTTAGAGTTTGTGGCTCACAAGGGCAACAGAAAACATTTTTAGTCTCACTTAAGCTGGCCCAGTTTGAAATTTTAAGAGAGATGCATAGCATAGCTCCGCTGCTTTTACTTGATGATGTCTTTGATAAATTGGATATGTTACGAGTTGAAGCACTTTTGAATATGGTTTCCTCTGATTTTTTTGGTCAGATTTTTATTACTGACAGTAATAAGGTCAGGGTAGGAGGTATTCTAAAGAAGATTAACGGATACTCAAAATCCTTCGAAATTTTAGATGGGAGGCTACAATGAGAAGACAAAAGGCTGTTTTGCTGGGTGATCTATTTGGAGAGTTTCTCAAATCAGAGGGACTTGAAAGGGGTATTGAAAGAATAAGGGTTTTTGAAGCATGGGATAGTGCTGTTGGAGGGAGGATTGCAGATATGACTACAGAGAAGTACTTTAAAGATGGAAGGCTGATTTGTAAACTGGATTCATCTTCTGCAAAATCTTACCTGTTTGCTCAAAGAAAAACTATTATTGAGAAGATGAATAGCATATTGGAGTCTACATTAATTAAAGAGATTATAATTAAATAGATGAGTACAACAAAGCCTTATATTGCAATAGATTCTGATATCCCATTTATTAAAGGAGTTCTGGAGCCATGGTTTTCGGTAGAGTACCTTAATCACAGGGATTTTATCAGAAACAATATTGAAAATGCAATAGCTATAATTGTCAGAACGAGAACATTGTGCAACAGGGATTTACTTGAAGGTACAAAAATTGAAGCAATATTTACCGCAACTATTGGGAATGATCATATTGATACTCAGTACTGTGGCGAGAAAGGTATATCTGTTTATAATGCAGCTGGTTGTAATGCCTGGGGAGTTGTTCAGTATGTAATGACATCTCTCTTTTTAGTTGCTTTAAGAAATGGCATTAATCTGTTTAATGAGAGAATTGGAATAGTAGGAGCGGGTAATGTGGGCGAGAGACTTGCCGGAATGGCAACCAAAATGGGGATTGATGTCTTGAGGTGCGATCCCCCTCTTGAGAATAAAACGGGAGATTCCATCAAATACAGATCGTTAGAAGAGGTAATTAAAAGATGTAAAATTATTACTCTGCATGTCCCTTTAAATACACAAACTTTTAAAATGTGTTCAGACCATTTTTTTGAAAATCTGATACCTGGTACAATATTAATAAACAGCTCCAGGGGGGATGTGATTGATGAAGCTGCAGCAATAAGACATATAAACAGACTTGGAGCCCTGATAGTAGATGTTTGGAGCAATGAGCCCGAAATAAATTTTGACTATTTAAACATTACCGATATTGCAACACCTCATATTGCTGGTTATTCACTTGAAGGAAAGATTAATGCTACTGTGTATACTGTGAAAAATCTCGCAAAACACTTTTCAATATTTAATTTACAAAACTTTCAAATTCAGATAGAAAATGAGGATGGAGAGTATTATAACAGGGAGGAGCTTTGTAATGAAGTTTCAAAATTGGAGTGTGTCGCCCGAATTTTAGAAAACAGATTTCCTGTTTCAATTGAAGATCGGAAATTAAGAGACAATCCTGCAGATTTTGAAAATATTAGAGTAAAATATAAATACAGAAAAGAGATTGATGATATTTTACTAAACGATATCATCAAAGTTATTAAAAATGGCTAAAATTTCGGATTATGTTTACTGATAAGGATTACAGCCAGATGGCAGAGATGGGAATTAACCCTGCAGATGTTATAGGGCAGTTAGATAGTTTTAAAAATGGATTCCCTTTTCTTAATATTGTTTCACCTGCTACAAAACAACGAGGAATAAAAATTCTCAGCGAATCAGATAAGCTGGCTGCTGTAAGGAGATATAACTCTTTTACAGGGAGTTTGTGTAAGTTCGTTCCTGCATCCGGGGCTGCAACAAGAATGTTTAAAGATATTTACGACCTTTTCGGGAGCGAAAATATTGAGGATTTTGAATCCAAGCCTGCGGCCGTCAATTTTTTCAATAATATTGAAAAGTTTCCCTTTTACCGTGATTTAGAGAGAATCGGTGCCTTTAATTCAGAGGACAAAAGAGAGTGTTTAAAATTATTACTGGAGCCACAAGGTCTCAATTACGGCCAGCTTCCGAAAGGTCTTCTGATGTTTCACAGATATAATGATGAGGTAAGAACCGCATTCGAAGAGCATCTTCATGAAGCGGCCATATATTCTCTCTCTTCTGATGGTATTGCAAGGGCAGTCTTTACAGTATCTCCGGAGCATGAGACTCTTTTTAAAGAGCTGTCAGATAGTTTAATCCCCGTACTTGAAGCAAAATATGGATGTAAATTTGAGGTAACCTTTACAAATCAGAAAAAATCTACCGACACTATTGCCGTTGATCCTGATAACAAACCATTCAGGCTTAATGACACCTCATTACTCTTCAGACCTGCTGGTCATGGTGCATTAATCGAGAATCTTAATGAAATCAGCTGTGATGTTGTGATCATTAAAAATATAGATAACATTCCAATGGACAGGTCTCTGAATGAAAATTCCATGTGGAAAAAGGTACTTACCGGCACCCTCCTTGAAGTAAAAGATAAAATATTCAGTCTCATAAAAAGTATTGAATACGAATATAATGATCAGCTTGCCCGGGAAATTTACTCCTTTTACAGAGACGAACTTTCAACCGATTTGCCGGAAGTGCCGGATAATTTACGGAGAGCATTTCTGATGGCAAAACTGGACAGGCCGATAAGAGTATGCGGAATGGTGAAGAACCAGGGAGAGCCGGGAGGAGGGCCATACCTTGTTATGGATGCTGACGGATCTGTTTCTCCTCAGATTCTTGAGAGTGCCCAGTTAAATTTTAATGATCAGGATGTAGTTCGGAAAGTGAAGGAATCAACCCATTTTAACCCAGTGGATTTAGTATGCTACATTAAAGACCATGAAGGTGAAAAATTTAACCTGAAAAAATTTACAGATTCTGAAACAGGTTTTATTTCAGAGAAAAGCCTCGAAGGCCGTCCGTTAAAGGCTTTGGAACTTCCGGGATTGTGGAACGGTGCTATGAGTAACTGGAACACACTTTTTGTTGAGGTTCCGGTTTCAACATTTTCACCTGTTAAAACGGTATTTGATCTCCTTAGGCAAGAGCATCAGTAAGTTGTAATTTATTTAACTCTCCTCTGTATTAGTTGCTGGGCAATAAAAAGTACTGCCATATTGAGGCCTACAATATACCAGACAAGTGATTCAGGATTAAGAAACAGGTTCTTGAGTCTGATTCCGGTCTCTTTCAATCTGAAGATATTATCTTCTGGCAGAGATATCTTAAAATCGAAGTTGATATCAAAGTAGTTTATTGATATATATGCAAATAAAGAGATAAAGAGTGAGAGTATCAGCAGAAAAATGAAGAACTGATATGCAGATTCCCTGATTGAAAGTTTTTTCTCTCTTATTGCTTTCTCCTTTTCAATTTTTCTGGTTATTCCGGCCATAAAAGAGAGAGGAACGTTTTCATTTAAACTCCCTGATAATATTTCTTTGAGTAATTTATCCTGATTATCCATAACTTACCTCCATTTTTGTCTCTGCCATTGCAGCTAGCCGCTTTTTTATTCTGTGCAGAGTTACTTTAATATTCGATTCTCCCTTACCTGTTATTTCAGCAATCTCCTTTATGCTCTTCTCCTGATAATAGAATAGTAAAAGGAGAAATCTGTCTTCCGGATTAATTTCATTTAGCATCCTTGTTAATAAAATGTACCTTTTTTCTCTCTCAAATGCTTCGGATTCCTCCTGATTATCACTAAGAAAAGAAGTAGATGCGATTTTATCTATTTCTACAAATGATAATCTTTTCTTTCTTGTCTGTGAAATTGCAAGATTGTATGCAATTCTGAAAAGCCAGGTAGCAAAAGAACTATCACCTCTGAATTTATCCAGAGAGAAAAATGCCTTCACAAATACATCCTGCGCAAGCTCTTCTGCCTCCTCATTGTTGCCGACAACTCCCCTTATAACAGCGATTATTTTTGGAGAATGCTGGTTAACAAGACTCTCATAAAGAGATGTCTCACCTTTTTTTATCCGTTCAATAATCTTTTGTTCTTCTTCTCTGCGCATACGAAATTTAGACGACAGTTCACCGATAAAGTTACAGATTCATTATTAATTTCAAATATCAATCTTTGTAACCTTTTGAATGCTCTGTCGTCAAAAGAGAAAACAATTAAATAATTTTAGTTATGATGGAATTTATCACAGTACCACTTACTTTCGGAATAGGAGTATATGGATTTTATAAACTTATTGAGCTTTTTGCCAGAAAAAAGGAGAGGTTGCTTATAATCGACAAACTTTCTCAGTTGGAGAAGGCCAATATTGAAAGTCTCAATTTGTCAAATATTTTTGGAGAGGGTAAAAAGTTTGATAATACTTATATGTCTCTCAGAATAGGTTCTTTACTGGCTGGTTTAGGTTTAGGTCTTCTTATAGGTTACATTATTGTAAATGCTACAATCGGTGGTTATGCAGGATCATCTTACGAAGTTAGACAAACTATGAGCATTGTTTATGGATCATCAACATTGTTGTTTGGTGGAATAGGTCTGATTGCTGGATTTATTACCGAAAGAGCATTGTCTAAGAAATAGCATTAAATGAAAATAAAAAGAGGAGTGGACTATAATGTCAACTCCTCTTTTATTTTATTCAAAGATATTATTCTCCAAGCAGAATACCTGTGCCTCTTGTCCCGTTCTTGAACAAATCGGTATGATTTTTTCTTACTCTGTTTTTCCAGTCACCCTTATTGTAGGCATAGCTTACAATGAGCGGAACAACAGTAGTTGCCTCGGCATAAACCATCTGTTCATGAGCTGTGTCAACTTTACCCCACGAATTGGCCTCTTTAAGTGTCGAAGATGAACAAGCACCGTCTCTGACATCGGCAACAGTGATCTGAACCGCATATTTATGCATAGGAACATCAAATCCCAGACACTCGGCACATACAACTGTATCCTGTGCAAAATTCTTTGGTACACCTCCGCCTACCATGAAAAGACCGCTGCTTTTTGCTGCCATCTTGACCTCAGTCAGTTCTCTGAAATCAGCAACAGAATCGATCGATAAGTATGGTTTCATCTGCTTCATTCTCTCTACCTGATGCATTACAAGACCGAAACCTGCACTGCAATCACTGAAAGCAGGAACAAAAATCGGAATATTGTGTTCGTAAGCTGTCTGAATAAGTGAATTTTTCTTTACAGAATTTTTTGTCAGCCATTTTCCGATCTCATGAATAAACTCTCTTGAAGAGTAAGGTCTTGGCTCAAGAGAATCTGCTATCTCTTTAATTGTGGCGTCACAACTTTGGAGCTCCTCTTCGTCTATATAGGTGTCGTAAATTCTGTCAATATAGTTGTCTCTTAGGTGTGTATCATTGATAAACTGAGAACCTTTGTAATGTTTGAACCCCAAAGCCTCAAAAAAGTCCATATCAATAATTGATGCTCCTGTTGCGACAACTGCATCAATCATGTTGAAACGTATCATATCTACATATACCTGCATACATCCGCCGGCAGAGGTGCTTCCCGCAAGAATGAGCCAGTTAGTGCTCTCCTTGTCTTTAATCATCATTTGAAGAATATCTGCAGCAGAGGCTGTGTCTCTTGAACTAAAAGACATATCCCTCATAGAGTCTATGATGTACGATGAATCAAATGCCGTAACATCTATATGTCTGATTGTATCCTTCAGTAATTCTTTCTTTGTCGGTTTCATTATCTGTATCTTAAATTTTTTGCAAAGATAGATATTTTAAATTAAGAACAACTTTTTTACTATTTTTGCCCGTATTAAATTATAAGCAATAAATACACTATGTTCGACTCAGGGACAATAAGAAAATTCACGGAGATAGAAACTCCGTTTTACTACTACGATCTGGCACTTCTCAGAAAAACTTTGGATAGGTATACCGGTGAGCTTAAAAAATATAACTACCATGCTCATTATGCCCTCAAGGCAAATGCTAACGAAAAGATTTTATCTGTGATAAAATCATACGGATTGGGAGCGGATTGTGTCAGTGGAAACGAGGTTAAACTTGCTCTTGAATCGGGATTTGACCCTGCAATGGTAGTTTACGCCGGAGTTGGTAAATCTGATAAAGAGATTAAAATTGCACTTGAGGGCGATATATTCTCATTTAACTGTGAATCTATCCCTGAGATAATTATTATCGATCAGATTGCAGGTTCTATGGGCAAAAAGGCTTCTGTTTCACTAAGAATAAATCCGGATATTGATGCTCATACTCATAAGTATATTACTACAGGCAGATCGCAGGATAAATTTGGTATCAGTCACTGGATGTTCGATTCTGTAATTGAGGTGCTTAATAAATGTAAGAATACACATTTTGCAGGTCTCCACTTTCACGTAGGATCCCAGATAACTGACTATAATGTATTCAAAATGCTTGCTTTAAGAGTTAATGAAATTGTTGCAAGATTTGAGGAAAAGGGAATGAGGGTTGAGAATATTAATCTTGGAGGTGGCCTTGGCATTGATTATAATGATCCTGATAACAATCTGATTGCAAATTTTGAATCATATTTTTCAATTATTAACAAAAATCTTAAACGGGAATCATATCAACAGGTTCATTTTGAGCCCGGGAGAGCATTGGTGGCTCAATGTGGCACTCTTATTTCGCGTGTACTGTACGTTAAAATCGGAAAGGGTAAAAAATTTGCAATTCTTGATGCAGGAATGAATGACCTGATAAGACCCGCTCTTTATCAGGCAGCTCACAAAATCGAAAATCTTACATCATCGGGAAGAGCTATGAGATATGATGTGGTTGGCCCTATTTGTGAATCAAGTGATCGTTTTGCAAAAAATCTTATTCTTCCTGAGACTTCAAGAGGAGATATTTTTGCTATAAGATCTGCAGGAGCATACGGACAGGTTATGGCAATGCGTTATAATCAGAAAGATCTGGCACCTGAATACTATTCGGAATAACCAAAACAAATTAATATGGCTAGAGTAAGTTCAAAAGACCGTTATGTGGTTAAAGTATATGACCTCTTCAGAAAGAAGGGTCTTAAACTTACTATGGATGAGATTGCATCCTCTTTAAAACTCACAAAGAAAACTCTTTACAATAATTTCAACAGCAAAGATGAGCTGATGAGAACTGTAATGCAGTATGTCATTGAAGATATTGAATTCAGAATCAGTCTTGCACTCAGTCAAGGTAAAAATGCTATTGAAGCCCTCTTTCAGACCAGCAGTATGATGAATAAGTCACTGGAAGCAATTGGTCCTTTATTGTTGACAGATTCATCCAAATACCTTCCGGATCTTAAAGTTCTGGATCATTCTAACAGAATGAGTTTCTATTCCCGGATAATTTCGGAAAATATTGAAAGAGGAATAAATGAGGGGCTTTACAGAGAGGATTTTAACAAAGATCTCGTCACACTGTTTTTTACATCTGCGATGGCAAAAATATACTCATGGAACGGCTCGTATATTTACCTTAAAGATCCATATCTTTTTCATTCAGAGTTGGTTAAATATCATCTTGAGTCTATCGTTAATGACGAAGGCAGAAAATTGCTAAGGTCATTTGTTCAAAAATGACTAAGTTTGCACCCTAAATTCTAATTATAATATGTTCGAAAACCTAATTGACAGACTTGAGAGCTCCTTTAAACTGCTCAAGGGTGAGGGTAGAATAACAGAGATAAATGTTGCTGAGACTCTTAAAGAGATCAGAAAAGCCTTACTTGATGCCGATGTAAGTTATAAAATTGCCAAAAACTTCTGTGACGATGTAAAACAAAAGGCACTTGGGCAGGATGTACTGAAAGCAGTAAGACCCGGCCAGATGATGATAAAAATCGTGCATGACGAACTGACATCTCTTATGGGTAGTGAAGCTACTGATATAAGCGTAAAAGGCAACCCCGGTGTAATACTGGTTGCAGGTCTCCAGGGTTCAGGAAAGACAACATTCAGCGGAAAACTGGCTTTAAACTGTAAATCAAAACGGGGGCTTAAAACAATGCTTGTTGCCTGTGATGTTTATCGTCCGGCTGCAATTGAACAGTTAAAAATATTAGGTGAGCAGGTTGGAGTATTCGTATATAGTGAAGAGGATGTTAAAGAGCCTGTTAAAATTGCTAAAAATGCTATTCAGAAGGCAAAACAGGAGGGGTATTCACTTGTTATAATAGATACTGCAGGTCGTTTAGCCATTGACGAAGAGATGATGAGCGAGATTACTGCCATTAAAAAGGCGGTAGATCCTACTGAGACTCTCTTTGTTGTTGATTCAATGACTGGTCAGGATGCAGTTGAAACGGCAAAAACTTTTAACGACAGGCTGGATTTTGACGGTGTTGTACTTACCAAACTTGATGGTGACACAAGGGGAGGGGCTGCCCTTTCTATAAGAGCGGTTGTAAATAAACCAATTAAGTTTGTCTCTTCAGGAGAGAAGATGGATGCCCTCGATGTATTTCATCCTAAGAGGATTGCTGACAGGATACTGGGAATGGGAGATGTTGTCTCTCTGGTAGAAAAGGCTCAGGAGCAGTTTGACGAAGAGGAGGCAAGAAAATTACAAAGGAAGCTTGCCAAAGATCAGTTTACTCTGAGTGATTTTTATGCCCAGATACAGCAGATTAAAAAGATGGGTAACATCAAGGACCTCGCCTCTATGATCCCCGGTATGGGTAAAATGGTTAAGGATGTTGATATGGATAACTCTGCATTTAAAGGTATTGAAGCAATTATCATGTCTATGACAAAGGAGGAGAGAGAGAATCCTGCACTTCTTAACGGAAGCAGACGGAAAAGAATTGCCGAAGGCAGCGGTACATCAATTGCTGAGGTAAACAGGCTGGTTAAGCAGTTTGAGGATACAAGAAGAATGATGAAGAGCATGACCGGCGGAGGTGCCGCAAAGGCAATGAGAGCTATGGGATCGCTCAGAAAAAGATAGATTTTTTGAACAAAACATATTACTATGATTTTAATTGACGGCAAAGCCACGGCTGACAGTATTAAAGCTGAAATTGCAGCTGAAGTAGAGAATATTCTTCAATCGGGGGGCAAGAGACCACATCTTGCAGCCATTCTCGTAGGAAATGATGGAGCATCGATGACCTACGTAGGACACAAGGAGAGTGCTTGTAAACGTGTTGGTTTTGACTCAACAGTGATCAGATATGATGAAAGTATTTCTCAGAAGGAGCTTCTGGATAAAATATCGGAGATTAACAACAATCCTTTAATTGATGGCTTGATTGTCCAGTTGCCTCTTCCTAAGCATATTGATGAGCAGAAGGTGATTGAATCAATTGATCCAAAAAAGGATGTTGATGGATTTCACCCGGTAAATGTTGGCAAAATGGTTCTTGGTTTACCCTCTTTTGTCTCTGCAACTCCGGCAGGTATTTTAGAACTGCTTGTAAGATATGGGATTGAAACATCAGGGAAAAACTGTGTGATTATCGGCAGAAGTAATATTGTTGGTAAACCTATGGCGAATCTTCTTTCTCTAAAGGCTAAACCAGGCGATTGCACAGTAACTATCTGTCACAGCAGAACAAAGAATTTAAAGGAACATACTTTGAATGCTGATATAATTATAGCAGCACTGGGAATACCGGGTTTCCTCAAAGGTGATATGGTTAAAGAGGGTGCTGTAGTTATTGATGTTGGTATTACAAGAGTAGAAGCCGATACGAAGACCGGCTTCAGGCTTGCGGGAGACGTTCTCTTTGAAGAGGTTGCTCCCAGATGTTCATATATTACCCCGGTTCCGGGTGGTGTGGGGCCGATGACAATAATTTCGTTACTAAAGAATACTTTAAGGGCCTCTCTAGCAAAATAATCAGTTGCCTGTAGTTACCCTTGATGCCTCGTCTACATTTCCGACTTTTCTCTGCTTTGAAGCTTTGCTCTGACCAAAGCGGTATGTGAATGAAATTGTAGCTCTCTGGCTTCTGTAATGAGATTCAAAGCGGTAATCTTTGAAGACTTCATCCTGTAATGTCACTCTGTTTCTGTTTGTGCCAAATATGTCGGTTATCAGCAGTGCTAAATTGCCATTGTTATTAAACAAACCCTTTTTTACTCCAAGTGAAAATTCGTAATTAGGCTGAATGATAAAATATCCGTATGGAATTCCGGATTGCATCCATCCTGTAAACTCTACTTTTATATCTTTGGGCAACAAAAATGTACTGTTTAAATTTCCATTTGCAAATATCTGTGATTTGGAGTATTCTCCCTGACTCGTAACAACATTTGCAACATTGGCATTTATATTCAGAAGAAACCATTTAGCAACAGGGAATTCAGTTATTGCTGCATTTACACCAACCATGTTCATTTTTCCAAAGTTATCCCAGGTGAGTAATTTCTCTCCTGTCTGGTAGTCCAGAGTCGGAGTTTGTATAATAACCTTTGTAATAAATCTTCCGTTGAATCCAAAATTAAAATGCCTTCCGATTCCCATGGTAAGTGACATCTGGTGTCCATACTGGGGATTAATATTTGGATTACCAAGCGCAGAAGTATTAACGTCAATATAAAATTTCTGAGGATTGAGTTGTTCGAAATTTGGTCTCTCTATTCTCAATGTGTAAGATAATCCGAGTCTGATTTTTTCTGTTGGATTATAGCCGGCAAAGAGAGTAGGGAATAGATCAAGATAGCTTTTATTGGTAACAGTATCTGCTGTAATCCATTCTCCTCTTGCATGGGTCCATTCGGCCCTCAGCCCACCTTTCATATTAAACTTCTTACTAAATTGATTTGCTATTATAAAATATGCTGCACTAATATTTTCGGTGTAGTAGAAGTCTGTGCTTTGATCGTTATTCGGCTGCCAGATTTGCCCGTATTTGTCTTCCCTTAAAAGATTATTATCTGTAGTACTCATTGCCCATTTTAATCCTGCTTCAATTTTACCGCTTTTCTTAAAAGGCATCTCATAATCAGCTTTTATTGAGCGAATATTTATATATTGGTTTGAGTTGATTCTGAAATTAAGAGGATCTTTAATTTGTAAGCCATCTGCAGAGAAGTAGTTGTTTAATTGTGTACTGTTTCTGCCCAGTTCATAGTAAAAATAGTCTGCATTCAGAGTAACCTCCTGACCCTCTTTAAAAATTCTTGTATAATTCAGGTTTGCAGAAAGATTATTAAACCAGAAATCGTTGTCAATATCAGCGTGAGCATCTTCAATCAGCACACCGTTATTGTAGAACTTACTGCTTGCAGGATACTTTGTAGAGTCATTAGTTCCTCTAACCATTCCGGTTATTACAAAACCGAATATATTTTTTTTGTTTGCAAAATAGTCATTTGATAGCTTAAAGCTTTGCACATCAGTTGTTCTGTTAAGATATGTATCACTTTTCACAACATTTCCTTCTCCCATATCAGTAGTGGTTACAAATGTGTTAAATCCCTCATTATACCTTGGACTGTAAGTGAATGTAGTACTATTTTTTTCTCCTCTGTGGTTTAAAAGAACAGACCCGTCAGCTGCCTGATAATATGTTTCATATGGCGATCCTGTGTAAGCAAGTCTGGCAGATCCGTTCAGACCTTTTGCAAAATTTTTCTTAGTACGTATATTTATAATACCGCCGGAACCGGCTGCGTCGTACCTTGAGGATGGATGTGCAATTACCTCAATTTTATCTATTGTAGAGCCATCAGTGCCACTTAGAAGAGCTTCCAGATCTGCACCGCTGAAATTTGATGGTCTGCCGTCTATCCAAACCTGTACTGCTGACCCGTTTAGAAGAATGTTGCCGGAAGGATCAACACTGACTCCAGGAGCCTTTTTTAGGATATCAAGTGCGTTGCTGCCTTGAGTAGATACTGCCTCTGCAACATTCATTATTATTTTGTCCAGTTTTTGCTCAATTACAGGTACTCTTGCAGTAACTACTGCAGAACCCAAAGAGGTAGTCTCTCCTCTTAAAGGAATTGTTCCCAGATTAATCGTAGAAAACTGATCTTTTAACTGCAGGTTGATAGTGGTATCTTTAAAGCCAATAAAGGAGACCTTTACTTTATAATCTCCCGATAAATCGGCTCTGCTAAAACTGAAACTTCCATCATCAGAAGTGGTTGTTCCTGTTATTATTTTATTATCATTTGAATGGATAACTATTGTTGCAAACGGTAAAGCCTTTCCATTCTCTTTTTCTGTTACCTTACCCAGGATTGTGATGTTGTTTTTAGCAAAAACTCCGTTTACGACTGTCAGTAGAAGAATCAGAGTAAAAAATTTGTTAAGCATAGTAGTGTGAAAAATTTGGTAGTTTGTATTGCATAATATTCTTTTCACACATTTAGACGAAAGACGAACTCAAATAGTTGCAAAAAAATTATCTTTTTTTCATTTTTTTTAAAAAAGATAAAAAAGCCCTTCTGACTAAGTGAGAAGGGCTTTGATATTTTACTATTTATTTGAGTTCAGAATTATGATGTTTTCAGAGTTATGATTAATTTGCTGTACCAACCCTTGATCCCTCTTCTAATTCTCCTACTTTTCTTTGTTTTATTGCTTTGCCTTGACCAAATCTTAAGCTGAATGTAACAGCAATCCTTTGACTTTTATAATCGTTTCTGAATGAGTACTCCTCTACTGAGTTGTCATCAAGTGTGGCTCTGCTCTGCTGAGTCCCCAGAATATCATAAATCATTAAAGAGATTGTTCCCTTATTTTGTATAACACTCTTTTTAATTCCAAGATCAACCTCTCCAGAAGGTTTAACTGTAAAATATCCGTACGGAACACCAGATTGATACATGCCGATTAGCTCAACCTTGTAATTTTTTGGTAATATAAATGTTGAGTTTATATATCCCTGAGAAAAGAGCGATTCTCTCTTATAAGCACCTGATTTATTTGAAACATTGGCAACAAAGAGGTTCATATTAAGGTTTAACCATTTTGTAACGGGGTATTCTGTAACTGAAAATGAGGCCCCGAGGAAGTTTTGTTCGCCGAAGTTTTCCCATTTGATTAACCTCTCACCTGTCTGATTGTTAAAAGATGGACTTTGAATAATAGTATTATTGGAAAACTGTCCGTTTAATGCAAAATTGAAGTGTTGTTTAATTCCAAGAGATAGGGAGATCTGATTGCTGTACTGAGGATCAAGGTCTGGATTACCCTCAATGGCATTAGTAGCATCAATATACATTCTGAATGGATTAAGTTGCCTGAAATTCGGCCTTCTTACCCTCAAAGTATAAGATAGGCCGAATCTGAGGTTTTTATTCGGATTATAGCCAAAAAACAGGGTAGGGAAGAGGTTTATATATCTCTTATTTGAGATTGTATCAGCACTAATCCATTCCCCTTTTGCATCTGTCATCTCTGCTCTTAAACCTGCTTTTGCACTCATTTTTCCGTTAATTTGCCTTGCAAGGGAGAGGTAAGCTGCAGAGATGTCTTCGTTATATTTAAATACAGAACTAAGCTGGTTATTTTTTGTCCATGTTCCTGAAATATTGTCCTCTCTTAAAAGATTATTGTCAGTAATGCTTCTTGCCCATTTAATTCCGGTTTCAAGTTTATATTTTTTGAAAAGAATCTGTTCGTAATCTGCTTTAAATGATATAATATTTATATCCTGTAGAGAGTTGCTTCTGAAAATGTCAGAATTCCTGGAAGGATTATCATTGATGTCATAGAAATGGTTTTCCTGATTTGACCTCTTTTCGACATCATATAAGCCATAATCGGCATTAATTGTCATCTCTTGCCCTTCTGAAAATACTCTTGTGTAGTTAAGGTTTGTGCTGATATAGTTAAACTTGTCTTTACCATCAATAACCGATATTGATTTCTCAACTAAATTTCCGTTTTGTTTGAACCAACTTCCGGATTTATCACCGAGGTAGTTTTTACTATCACTTAACATACCTGTTACTATGAATCCGAATATGTTTTTTTTGTCTTTAAAATAATCATTCGCAACTCTTAAAGTATTATTTAATCCGGTAAACCTAGAATCACCATATGTGTCCAAGGTCATACCTCCGCCCAAGCCAGTGAATGTTGTAATAGCCTCATATCCCTCATTAAATCTAGGACTATAAGAGATTGATGTATTTGTCTTCTCCCCTCTGTAATTAAGGTTTATTGTCCCATCTGCTCCATGAAAGTAATCATCGTTTTTAGCAATATTATATGACCCTCTGACTGATCCGTTGAGACCTTTTGCAAAATTCTTTTTGGTTTTGATATTTATAATTCCACCTGATCCTGAAGCATCATATCTTGAAGAGGGATGCGCAATAATCTCAATCTTATCGATTGTAGAGCCGTCAGTTCCATTAAGAAGTGCTTCAAGCTCCGGTCCCGATAAGTTGGATGGCCTTCCATCAATCCAAACCTGAACAGCAGAGCCATTTAAAAGTATATTTCCTGAAGGATCAATGCTCACTCCGGGTGCCTTTTTTAGTATATCAAGTGCATTACTGCCCTGCGTGGATACTGCCTCTGCAACATTCATCACGATTTTATCCAGTTTTTGTTCAATAACAGGCACTTTTGCTGTTATTACAGCAGATTTCAGAGCCACTGCATCGGAAGCTAATGCCAATGTTCCCAGATTAATACTGCTGTTGACATCATCAATGTTAATTGTTAGAGTCGTATCCTTAAATCCGATGAATGATACTTTAACTATACACTGCCCTGCAGCAATATTGACAATTTTAAATGTACCATCATCAACAGAGGTTGTTCCCCCCAGAATTTTTTCACTGGAATCGTGAAGACTTATTGTTGCGTAGGGAAGAGCTTTCCCGTTCTCTTTTTCAATTACTCTGCCGGAAATTATTCCGTTATTTTTTGCAGCTAACATGCTGCTAGAGATTAAAAATGTAAGAATTAAAAATTTTACTTTGCTATACATGGTAGTTTATATTATAAGGTATATTGTTTTGCACACTATTCACTATACACCTTAAGACGAATGTTTTTACCAAATGTTACACAATAATATTAGTATATATTTTGATTTTGACTCTCTGTCAGTCTGTTGATTTTTTCGATCAGATTTGGGATCTTTTCATTTAAAATATATCTTAAATCATCCTCAGTAACCTCTTTTTCAACACCGTCAATAATAATAGTTACTCCGTTTGAACCATCTTCGGATTTGCTCTCTTTTTCATAGGGATTGATTGAAAATACCCCGGCAATTATTATGATTAAGACGAATAATAATGCAATTATTTTTGTTTTCATATGTTGAAAATTTCAGATGGATTGATTTCAAGCAGGGTCATTTTCTTTAATATGAGAGGGAGCTCTTCATTTAAAAACTGATCCCGCTGAATTTTAATAATTCTTTTTCTTGCATTAGAGGCCACAAAGAATCCGACTCCTCTTTTATTTGTAATTATTTCAAGATTTTCGAGGTGTTCGTATGTTCTCATTACTGTATTGGGATTAACACCCAGGTTACTGCCGAGCTCTCTTACCGAAGGAATCCTCTCTTCGGCACTCCACTCCTCTGTCAATACCTTTTCGCAGATACTATCAGAAATCTGGAGATATATTGGTTTATGTTCGTTAAATTCCATAATTTCTAGTATTGAAGGTTTTTCATTCTGTAGTATGCTCCGACGAACGCCCCTACAGGAAAACCAATGCTGTACAAAACTGAGAGTATTGCTGCAGTTATCCTGATGAGAGGATAGTCATCAAACAGATTGTTCCTGTATAGATCTGCCAGATTGTCTACTGTTATCTTAATTTGGGCACCTTGTATTTCACTTACCTGGTTTTTAAAAACGTATAAGAACAGAAATGAGACTATAAGAACTAATAAAATATAAATACCGGCAAAAGAAAGGAAGGTTTTTACAATTTTGTTTCCCCTGAATAACAGATTTCCCAAAAGACAAAACAGGGGAAGAATCATAAAATCTGTTATTGAAGCATTTGAATTATTTATAAATGGAGATTCATTCAGATTGGAAAAAATAAATCCCTTAAATACAGAAGGATTTACAATTGAAATCATCGTATCTGTTGCCATAATTGATAAAAACACAATCAATGGCATAACAACAAAGGATACCAGTACCATTGAAAGAAATTTCTCCTGAACAGATGCAGGCAGAGTTATGTAGTCTAATCCCTTTTTATGATGGTTAAAACTCTTATAAAGATTGAACGGAGCCATTACAGCTGTAAAATATGCTGCTAAGTACAGATAAATGAATCTGTTATTAGAAGACACCATAGGATTATCATCAATTACTAAATATGTTAACCAAAAACCTATCAGAATTAATGATAAGATCGCAGCAATTTTAATAATAACAGGTATCCTTTCAGATATCTCTTTTCTGAGCAGTTTACCAAATCGATTTAAATTAAATATATCTTTCATAGCTATACTCATTATTTATTAAAAATATTACGGATCTTCTCCTTGTTATTCAATGTTGTATTAAAGAGAGCTTCTATGTTTACCCTGGACTCTTCACCATCGGTATTATACAAAACGTTTACATAACCACCGGGAGAATTTTCACTCCATAGTGAATCTGTAGAGGGTTTTGAACTGAATTGGAATTTAAGTTTTTCAGAGATTCTTTCAATACTCTCATTTAAAAGAACTCCGTTGCTGTCCAGTATTATAATAGGGTCAATAAGATTTTCGAGATCTCTTACCTGATGTGTAGATATTACAATACATGTATCATCTGTAGAGGCCTGTGAAATAACTTTTCTCAACTGGGTTTTTGAAGGGATGTCCAGCCCGTTGCTGGGTTCGTCCATCAGCATCAGTTTAGTGTTTGTTGATAACGCAAAAGCTATAAGGGACTTTTTCTGCTGACCAAATGAAAGTTTAGTAAATTTTGTATTTCCATTCACCTCAAATTCAGTCATAAGCCTGTGAAATTTATTTTCATCGTATTTAGGATAGAATTCACCCCTTAATCTTGCATATTTGTTAACCACCAGATCGGGAGCAATAAAATCTTCAGGAATAAAGAAAATATTTTCAAAAAATACTGGATTTCTGTCAAATGGTTTATAACCCATTACTTCACATTTTCCGCTTTTCAGCTTCAATAAACCTCCTATAATTTTTAATAAAGTTGTTTTACCAACTCCGTTTTGTCCAAGCAGACCATATATTTTTCCGGCCTCTAATTCCAGGTTGATGTCATTAAACACATTATGTCTGGAATAACTAAAACTCAGATTTTCAATATTAACCATAATTAATTGTTTTAATTCCGTTGTGGTGTATTAGTGAAGTAGTGCACTGCAAATGTAGATACTTTTTTTATATCACCAAATTTTTTTTCAAAATTATTTCAATTTTTTTTGATTATATTTGTAAATCATTGATATAGAGTAATAAAATTTTTATAAAACCTAAATAATTGAGTATTACACGGGATGAAATTTAAATATGTTATACTTGCTGTTGCAGTTTCAATTTTTACTTCAGTTACTGGTCAGAACAATAAAGCAAATCTAAACAGGTTAAAATCAGATATTATATTTCTGGCATCAGATTCTTTAAAGGGGAGATACCCGGGTACTTTTGAAGACTCCGTCACTGCAGCTTTTATTTCAAATAATCTTATTGAGTCAGGTTATTTTCCTCTTATTGGTGATTCTCCCTTGATTCCTTTTGAGTTTACTCTTTACAGAGAGGTTAGTGATGAGTCAAAAATTGAAAGCAAACAGATTACTTTTAAAAAAGGAGCTGACTATAGAATACATCCCCTTTCATCCACGGGAAATGTAATTTCAAAGGTGGTAAATGTTAATAAAGGATTCGCAAATCAGGGAAAAGAGACTTTTAAAGGGAAGATTGGAATTTATGAATGCGATACGGATTCTATTAATTTTTATATTACTCCACTAACCGAGACCGGCCTCTCTGCAATTCTTTTTTATAATGGAGATACTATAAATACTCCTGTAACGGCCAGAGGTAATCCGGCGAGGATTCCGGTTGTTCATATAACCAGATCAATTGCAAACAGTCTGTCTGATAAAGATGAAAATGTTCTTAGTATTTCTGCGGAGGTTATAGTTGTTAAAGGGCGAACTTACAATATCGCTGCTGTAAATAAAAAATCCATAGAGGCTCCTTTTGCAATGGTAGGCGCACATTATGACCATCTTGGATTTGGGGAGAGTGGGAGTATGTCACAGAAGAAAAATGAGATACATAACGGAGCTGATGATAACGCCAGCGGTGTAGCGGCTATGCTTGAACTGGCCAGGTTGCTAAAAAACAATGATAGAGCAGTTATTTTTGCTGCATTTGGTGCAGAAGAGAGGGGATTATTCGGATCCAGATTGCTGGCTGATACATTGTCTGTTTTAGGAAAACTTCCTGAACTTATGGTTAATATGGATATGATTGGTAGATTGAAGGAAGATAAACTTCAGGTAGGCGGAGTCGGAACATTTAAAGAGGCTGACAGTATTGTAAGAGAATTGAATCGTGACTTTAACTTTGTTTTAACTACCACTTCTGATGGATATGGTGCTTCTGATCATGCATCTTTCTACAGAAAAGAGGTACCTGTTCTTTATCTGACAACAGGTGTACACAGACAATACCACACCCCTGATGACGATGTTGATCTCATTAATTTTGAGGGATTATCAAAAGTTACGGAGTTTGTCTGTTCTTTGATTTTGAATATGTCTGATTCTGGTTTTACACCTTCATATATTAAGACTGAGGCACCTGTATCTCCGGGAAGGCAATCATTCAAAGTAACCTTGGGAGTTATTCCTGATTTCACATATGAAAAAGGTGATGGGTTCAGAATTGGTACGGTAACAGAGGGGAGAGCTGCTTCTAAAGCTGGTTTGAAGGAGGGTGATATTATAACTTTAATGAAAGGGAAAAAGATTAATAATATTTATGATTATATGAGCTCCCTTGGGGAGTTGAATGCAGGGGAAAGGATTGATATAGAGATAATAAGAGATGGACAAAAAATTTCGTTAACCATTAATTTATAAAATGAAAAATTTTGCTTTTTGGATTGCCGCTATCTTAATTACATTATCGGCAGTAGTTTACCAAAGAATGACAGGCCCAACCAACCCCAAAAGGGTTGAATTTGAAACAGACGGGATAATATATAAGACTAAACTTTCAAGAAGTCTGGAGACTGATGTCTCGCTTGATGAGGCAAAAGAAGATTACAATAAACTGGGTAAGGTGTCAGAAATGGAGATGAAAATCGTACCTTATTCAGACAATTTGAATTTAGATGTGAAATATCGAATATACCCCGGAAACGATTCTTTAAAGAGCACGCCAACAGTAAAAGTAGGGGAGGGTTTTAATGTTATCTTTCCGTCACAACCTCCGGCTGGTAAAATTGAATACTCAATAGTAATATCAACAGAAGAAGGAAAAGTAGCGGTTTTTGAAGATTATGTTGTGATGCGATTTAAATCACCAGTTCCTTCATTTGTTCTTATACCCCACATTTTATTAATGTTTATAGGTATGCTTTTTTCCAACTATACAGGTTTGATTGCTTTCAGTAACCGTGAAAGATCTCTCAGATACGCATTGTATGTAATAATTACATTAGGTGTTGGAGGATTGATTTTAGGTCCTGTTGTTCAAAAATTTGCGTTTGGATCATTCTGGACAGGATGGCCTTTTGGCGAAGACCTTACTGATAACAAAACACTTTTTATTTTTATTGTTTGGTTAACTTCATGGCTGCTGAACAGAAAAAAAACCAGAAGATATCTTCTGGTTATTGCTGCTGTTGTTACATTGCTTGTTTACTCAATTCCACATAGCACAGGAGGCAGCGAATACGACCACACAAAAGGTGAAGTAGTATCCGGCAAATAAACACAAATATCAATATTTATGAGCATCAGGTCTCTCAAGATCTTCGGTGCTCATTTTTGTTTTTGTAAGTGACCTCCATACATAAATAACATATCCCAAAACAAAAGGAAGAAACAGTGAGGCGTATGCCATCACTTTAAGTGTGAATTCGCTCGAAGAACTGTTGTATAGAGTAAGTGATTGTTGCAGATCAACTGTTGATACAAAGAAGGCTGTATTGTTAAACGCAGCACATATCAAAACAGACCATACAGCAAGCACAACGCCGCCTCCCGTAATATAGAAACTATATTTTCCTTTAGAGAATATTGATGTTCCCAGACCATAAAGGACAAGTAACAAACCAATTGCAAGAATAACGGCCGGCCAGATAAGTTCTATCATATTGAACAGATATTTGTACTTAACAGCACTTATTACGCCATTTTCAGGACTTACAGAATGGCCTGTCATAGTAAACAGCGCAATCAGAAGGCCAACAAAGCCAAGAACAAACGCACTCCCTGTAACTTTAAGCTGAACTTTGGCTTTATTTACCAGACTCTCCAGATCGATTTGCTTAATAACATATAGTAATCCCAGTGTTCTTGCTGCCAGGTATACAACTATTCCCAACAGGAGATTGAATGGATTTGCTATTGCATCCAAACCATGCCAGCTGTTAGTCCAATAAGAAATAACTGGTTGGGCAGGATCTGTAATATTCATTTTATTCATAATAAATGAACCACCGGTAAAGAATGTTCCTACAGCCACTCCCAGCAGGATTGTACCTAAAGAGCCATTTAAGAAGAGAAATACTTCATATGTTTTTGAACCTAACAGATTGCCGTTTTTCCCTCTGTATTCAAAAGATACAGCCTGTATAACAAACAAAAAAAGTATTGACATCCATAGCCAGTAAGCTCCTCCGAAACTGGTTGAATAATAGAGCGGAAATGAGGCAAATACAGAACCTCCAAATGTAACAAGTGTTGTAAATGTAAGTTCCCATTTGTGACCTAATGCATTTATCAGCAGTGTCTTCTCATCATTCTTCCTTGCTATCCCGAAAAGAAGGGACTGACCTCCCTGAACAAACATCAGGAACACCAGTACAGAACCCAGGAGAGAGACCAGAAGCCACCAGTAATGTTGAAGTAAGTATAGCATAGTATAATTGTAAATTTAGGTTAAAACTGATTAAGAGGTTGGTCCCTTTTTTATCACTTTAAACAGTATTGTAAGTTCTGCAGCCAGCAGAACAGAGAAAAGGATAAAAAACATAAGGGTTGTAGTGAGGACAGACGAGGCATTAATACCTGAGACTGATGCACCGGTAGTAAGAAGATCCTGAATGGTCCAGGGTTGCCTTCCAACTTCTGCAACAATCCATCCTGCCTGAGTGCATATGTATACCAGAGGGATACTAATTACCGAAAGCAATAAAAACCATCTGGTCCTGTATATAATTCCCTTTCTTTCCAGATAGATTGCAAGAGAGAAAAGCAGAATAAAATAACCGCCGAGAATTACCATAATTCTGAAAGCATAAAAAGTAAGCGGTACATTAGGTACAATGTCAGTAGGTTTCTCAATAAAACCGTATCCGAAATGTGAAAAATTATCTTTAAGATCATTAAGAGCTTTAACTTGCTCATTATCGTCACCTGCCTCCTTTGCTTTCTGATATCTTGACAATGCTTCTACCGCAATCCTGCCCCTTTTCATCCTTTCTCTTACAGGCAAAGCAATCTGCTCTTTACCCATCTCATCTGTGTATGTATACCCACCCTGAATTATGTCTTCAATCCCGGGGACAAAAGTATTTGCTTTTCTGTCTACAAGAAGTGAAAGACCTTTAGGAACAGAGATGTTAAAAAGATAGGGTTCCTGAAGGGCAAAACCCAAAGAGTCCCTTTCCAGTCTTTCAATGGATTTCTTAGGATTTAATATTCCAAATGCGACAATAGGTGTGCCGACCTGACTTCTGTACAGCCCTTCCATTGCTGCCAGCTTCATAGGTTGTTTTTTTGCAACATGATATGCAGATCCGTCCCCCGACCAGATAAGGATTATAAGAGAGATAAGTCCGAATACAGAAGCAATCCGAATACTTTTTCTTGCAAACTCCTCCTCTCTCTTTTTAAGAAGATACCAGGCCGAGATACCTGTTACCGCCACGGCGGCAACAACAAAACAGTTGGTAACAGTATGGATGAATTTATTAAGAGCAACAGGAGAGAGTGCTACTGCCCAGAAATCAACCATTTCGTTTCTTGCAGTATCCGGATTGAAC
Organism: Bacteroidales bacterium; assembly: GCA_036677745.1. Taxonomy (GTDB): domain Bacteria; phylum Bacteroidota; class Bacteroidia; order Bacteroidales; family UBA932; genus Bact-08. The sequence goes on along the minus strand of JAVBVW010000001.1, from coordinate 34,699 downwards.
TCCATTCCGGCGGGGTACTGCATCCAGGCGTTTGCAACCAGTATCCACATTGCAGATAAAACGGTTCCTATTGCAACAAGCCAGGTAGAAAGAAGGTGCATATTCTTACTTACCTTGTTCCATCCAAAAAACATTATTGCAAAAAAGGTACTCTCCAGAAAGAAGGCGAATATACCCTCTATAGCAAGCGGAGCACCAAAAATATCGCCTACAAACCATGAGTAGTTACTCCAGTTGGTGCCGAACTGAAACTCAAGGATAATACCTGTAGCAACTCCAATGGCAAAATTAACGGCAAATATCTTCATCCAGAATTTTGTGGTTCTCTTCCAGAACTCATTTCCTGTTCTAACATAGTATGTCTCCATAATGGCAATAATGAACCCCAAACCTATTGTAAGGGGAACAAAAATCCAGTGAAACATAGCGGTAAGAGCAAACTGAAGTCTGGACAGACCCAGTAAAGAGGCTAACAACATAATAATTATAGTTTAGGTTAAGGTTTAAGTCGTCTATTAGTCTGCTGGTTTTGTCAGGTTATTAATAACATGTCGGCTCTTCTCCTCAGGAGTCGAGTACACCCGGAGTTCACTCTTGAAAAAGAAAAGCTTAAGAATAAAAAACATTATGAAGAGTTTTATGGCAACAATCAACCATAAAGTTTTACCAAGAGTCATCCCCCTGAAACCTTCATAATAAAACAACCAAATGCGTTTTACAAGTGGCTTTTTCATAGATTAAATTTGCTCCAAGATACTAATAAATTTATTAAAATTGATGCTAAGTTGTATATTTGTAAAAATCAAACCGAATAATATGGAAAGAAGGAATTTCTTAAAAACTGCAATACTTGGGGGGATTGCAGGTGCCGTTCAGTTAAAGGGGAGCACTCTTTTAGCGGGAGACAAGATGAGTGTATCGTCTGCCAATGACCTTGTTGCGGTTATGGGTGGTGAACCTGCTGCAATGTATAAAAAGGGCATTGAGGCAATGGGCGGGATGGCCAGATTTGTAAAAAAAGGGGATAAAGTTGTTGTTAAACCCAATATCGGCTGGGACAAGAGACCTGAATTTGCAGCCAATACAAACCCGGATCTGGTTTCGGCGATTGTAAAGGATTGTCTTGCTGCCGGTGCTTCTGAAGTTATTGTATTTGACCATACATGTGATGAATGGCAGGCATGTTATAAAAACAGCGGAATTGAAGCTTCGGCAAAAGCGGCCGGAGCAAAAATAGCCTTTGCACATGATGAGAAATATTACAGAACTGTACAAATTCCTAACGGTATAAGGTTAAAAGAGGCCAAAATCCATGAGTCCATACTTGATTGCGATATCTGGATAAATGTCCCCGTACTGAAAAATCACGGAGGAGCAAGGATGACAATTGCAATGAAAAATTTCATGGGCATTGTGTGGGATAGAAGATTTTGGCATTCAAATGATTTGCAGCAATGTATAGCTGATTGCTCAACTATTTCCAAAATGCCTGTTCTGAACATCGTGGATGCTTACAGAATAATGACTCAGAATGGTCCGAAAGGCAAAACAATTGAGGATGTTCAAAATCCAAAGGCTTTATTTATGTCAACTGATATTGTGGCTGTAGATACAGCTGCTGTAAAGTTTTTTACCCAGTTCAGATCAGATATGAGATTAGAAGATGTAAGTCATATCGGCATTGGAGAAAAAATGAAAATTGGAACTACCGATATAGATAAACTTAAAGTTGAAAGAATAAGATTAGGATAATGTACAGAGTTTTAAAAAAGGGGAGAGTCTTTGTCTCATTACTCTTCCTGTTATTAATTACCGCATCATTTATCTTCTTTATAAACAGGGAGTATCTGGTTATATCTGAATTTCTGAAATTTCAGTTTGTTCCATCGCTGATGGGTGTATTTACCGGGAGCGCATTTATATTTATATCCTTGTTGGTAATCACACTGCTGTTCGGAAGAGTATACTGCTCAACCTTATGTCCGCTTGGAGTATATCAGGATATAGTTTCCAGAGTTGCCCGTTTTTTTAAATCAAAGAAGGGGAAGAGATATAACTACGATAAACCTTTCAACAAACTCAGATTTGGCATTCTGCTGGTGACGGGATTGTTGTTTGTAGGAGGAGTTTCTCTACCTCTTGCTTTACTTGACCCTTATTCAAATTGGGGTAAAATATCAAATGAGATTATCAGCAGATCAGAGCAGTTAATTCACAATGGTTTATCTTCTCTGATGCCCGATACTGTATTCTTCAGAACATATGCACATTTTGCTATCGGTTCATTTCTGTTTGCATTGCTCTTTCTTGTTGCCGTTACAATTTTTAGTGCGTTCAGGGGAAGATTATATTGTAATACAATATGTCCGGTTGGTTCGTTTTTAGGGCTCCTCTCAAGATTTGCAGCATTCAAACCTGTAATTGATAAAGAGAGCTGCACAAAATGTCGCCTTTGTGTAATAAACTGTAAAAGTCAGTGTATAGATCTTTCTAATCAAACTGTTGATGAGAGCAGATGTGTGGCATGCCTCAACTGTACTGTTGTTTGTAAAACGGCGTCCATTTATTATAAATTCCGGTGGAAATCAGATAAGAAGAGTGCCGTGAAAGATGAGATCAAAGAGGTATCTCAAAGCAGAAGAAATGCAATGATTGCAATGGGACTTATGGGCACAGCTCTTGCTGCAAAAGCAATAAAGGCAGGTCCTGTTATCTCATCCAAGCCAAAAAGCACAGGCATAGCACCTCCCGGAGCCATTAGTACAGAGCATTTAAAAAAGAATTGTACAGCATGCCATGCATGTGTTGCTGCATGTCCCAACAACATTATAAAGCCTGCAACAACTGAATACGGACTTGATGGCGTACTACTGCCTGTATTAAGTTTTAAACATCATTTTTGCAGCTACGAATGTAATGTGTGTTCTCAGGTATGTCCGAACAATGCCATTATTCCTGTTGAGGTTAAAGATAAACAGTTGGTGCAGATTGGACAGACACAGTTCACTCTTGAAAAATGTATTGTTCATACTGACGGCACTGATTGCGGAGCGTGTGACGAACATTGTCCCACCAAGGCGATTACTATGGTACCATACGGAGACACAGGGCTATATATTCCAAGTCTGGAGCCTGATTTATGTATTGGTTGCGGGGCATGTGAATACATATGTCCGGCAGTTCCTGTAAAAGCAATGATTGTACATGCTTCATCTGTCCACGGAACAGCCAAGGAGCCTACTATAGATAAGCAGGAGAAGGTGAAGGTAGATGATTTTGGTTTCTAAAGATCGTCATTTAAAAGGTGGGGTCTCAATCTTTTGGTTCTTTCAATTGATTGGGACTCCTGCCATTCGTATATCAGCTTAGGATTTCCGGATAACAGTACTTCGGGGACCTTCCACCCATTGAAATCGGCAGGACGTGTATATACCGGAGGTGCCAGAAGATTATCCTGAAATGAGTCACTTAATGCAGATGTTTCATCAGAAATTGCACCCGGTATCAATCTGATAATTGAATCACAAAGCATTGCTGCAGGAAGCTCTCCACCACTCAGAACATAATCGCCGGCTGAAATCTCCTTTGTAATCAGATGCTCCCTGATTCTGTGGTCAACCCCTTTATAGTGTCCGCACAGAATTATTAGATTTTTCATGCAGGATAGCATATTTGAGACTCCCTGATCAAGAACTTCTCCATCCGGACTCATATAAATAACTTCGTCGTAATCTCTCTCAGATTTTAGTTTTGTAATAATATTGTATACAGGTTCAATCATTATAACCATACCTGCATCCCCTCCGAATGGGTAGTCGTCTACCTGCTTGTAACGTCCTTTACCATAATCTCGTATATTGTGAATGAATATCTCTGCCAGCCCTTTTTCTTTGGCTCTTTTAACAATGGAGTAATTAAGCGGGCTTTCAAGCAGTTCAGGAACAACTGATAATATATCTATTCTCATAACGACTGCAAATTTACATAAATCACAGTGTTGGCAAACTTTTTTTGTATATTTGCGAGTTATTAACCATTATTTCGCCTGTATTTATGACCCAAGAAGTAAACAATCCTGCTCCACAAGAGCAATTCGAGGAGAACAAAGCCCTTGAAAATACGCAAAGTACAGAATCTGTTAATAGTGTAACAGATTATTCCGAACTGAGTCTTAAAGAGATAATCCAGGTATTCCAGGAGATGCTCGAAAGAGGAGATCAGCAGGAGATGTACAGATGTGCTGATAATATTAAAGCGGCCTTTTACAAAACATTGAAAAAGGAGAAAATTGCAGCAGGCATGACTACTACTCCGGGAGAAGAGAAAGAGGAGGGGGAAACAGGAGAAGAGGATAGTGTAATTTCGGTTAATCCTTTTGCAGAGATTGAAAGAGGTTTCAAAGAGCTTTACAACAGGTACAAAGTAGAAAGGACTTCATTTCTTCAGACATTGGAGAAACAAAAAGAGGATAATCTTAAAAACAAGAGTCAGATAATAGACGAATTAAAAGAGCTTTTGGAAAAACAGGAGGATTTACAACACACTTTTCCTACTTTCAGAGAGCTTCAGAACAGGTGGAAATCTACAGGGCCGGTACCACAGTCAAGCAGTAAGGATCTATGGGAGACTTATCAGTTTTTAGTGGAGAAATTTTACGATTATGTAAAAATCAACAATGAGCTCAGGGATCTTGATCTCAAGAAAAATCTTGAGATTAAAACAGAGTTATGTGAAAAGGCAGAGGCTTTGATGGATGAGACCAATATTGTACAAGCCTTCAGAAAACTTCAGAAATATCACGAGGAGTGGAGAGAATTGGGCCCTGTGCCTAAAGAGTTAAGAGAGGAGATTTGGAGCAGATTCAAACTTGCAACATCAAATGTGAACAAAAGGCAGCAGGACTATTTTGAAAGTCTTAAGGTTGATCAGAAGAAAAATCTGGAAATGAAAACTGTACTCTGTGAAAAAGCAGAGGTTATTGCTGCATCAGAGGGTGAGGATAAGGATTGGAATCACCTTACAAAAGAGATGGAGGCATTGCAGGAGGAGTGGAAATCGATCGGCTTCGCTTCAAAGAAAGATAACCAAAAGATATACGACAGATTCAGAGCTGCTTGTGACAAATTCTATAATGCAAAAAGAGACTACTATTCGAATTTTAAGAAGATTATGCAGGACAATCTTGATAAAAAGATTGCCCTTTGTGAACAGGCTGAGTCTTTAAAGGATAGTCAGGACTGGAAGAAAACTACAGATCAGCTTATTGCTCTTCAGAAAAAATGGAAGGAGATCGGCCCTGTTGCAAGAAAGCAATCTGATGTTGTATGGAAGCGATTTAGAGCTGCCTGTGACAGTTTCTTTGATAATAAATCAAAATTCTTCTCAACCGTTGAGGAGAGTTATGACGAAAATCTTGTTAAAAAACAGGCTATTATTGAAGAGATTAATGCATATAAGCCTGATTCAAAACCTGCTGAAAATATAGAAGCTCTCAAGGATTTTCAAAGCAGATGGAATGAAATCGGATATGTACCGCTAAAAGACAAGGAGAGAATTCAGTCTGCGTACAGACATGCAATAGATACTAAATTCTCTGACGTCAGAAGCAGCGAGAATGAGACAAAACTTATAAGATTCAGAAAGCATATTAAGGAACTTCAGGAGTCAAATAAGGGAGAGAGAGGAATCAAAGTTGAAAGAGATAAGCTTCTCCAGAAATTCAGGCAACTGGAACAAGATATTGCTCTTTGGGAAAATAATATGGGATTCTTTACAAAATCAAAGAACGCAGATTCCATTATTAACGAGATGGAGAAAAAAATCGGAAGGGCAAAAGAGGAACTTGTTCAGATAGAGGAAAAGATTAAACTTATTGACAAACAATACGAATAGAACCATATGAATAAAAATTCTATTATCGGCTTTGTGCTTATAGGGGCGATCCTTATTGCATTCAGCTGGTATAATGCAAAAATTGCAAAAGAACAGCAATTAATACAATTTCAGAAAGATTCACTGGCTGCTGCTGAAGCATTGCAAAAGGCTGCAATTGCAGACACTATTGCATTAGAGAGTTCTGATTCGGTTAAGTTTGTACCCGGAATCTCTCCTGAACAACCTGTTAATTCAAATGTTGCCGGGCTTTATAAGGATTCATTGCTTAATGTTGCAAGCAGGGCAGATGAGAAAATGCATATTCTCGAAAATGAGAATATTAGGATCAGGTTTACAAATATCGGAGCACAGCCGTCAGAGGTTATGCTTAAAGATTACCAGACTTATGACAGTCTGCCTCTGCTGATTACAAAAGAGAAGGGTAGCAGATTTGCATTACGTTTATTTACCAATCAGGATCTGTACACATCCAATTTTGCTTTCGATCTTACTTCGTCTACCGATACTTCTGTAGTTTACAGACTCTATCTGGACTCGCTGTCATTTATTGAATATACATATATACTGCCCGAAACCGGATATATGCTTGATTATAATGTCAGGTTGTCAGGTATGAACAGACATATTCCAAGAAACACTACAAACCTTGATATTGAGTGGACTCTGGATATGCCAAGACAGGAGAAGGGTTATGATAACGAGAAGAATTATTCGACAGTAGTATATAAGTTTCCTAATTCGAAATCTGTCGAGGATCTTGGTCTTAGAAAGGATGATGCGACAGAAGAGATCAGAACCAAGGTAAACTGGTTCGCGTTTCAGCAACAGTTTTTCTCTGCTATTCTTGTTGCCAAAGATAATTTCAACAGCGGAAGACTGGCATATGATGTTTATCCAGAAAATGATCCCGAAAGAAATCTTATGAGATGTACTGCTATAATGCAGGTTCCTTATTCAGATTCTCCTGAATATAATATCCCCCTGGAATTATATTATGGTCCTAATCACTTTAAAACCCTCAAATCATATGATATGGGTTTCGAAAAGATTGTACCATTAGGAGGATGGCTTATTGGATGGATAAACAGATACATAATAATTCTTGTATTTGATCTGTTAGGCAATTTTATAGGTAATTATGGTATTATAATACTTCTGCTCACTATTCTTATAAAGCTGGTTATTTCACCTCTTACAATTAAGTCCTATATGTCATCTGCCAAGATGAAGGTTCTTAAACCTGAGGTTGATAAAATAAATGCAAAGTATCCTAAATCTGAAGATGCCATGAAAAAACAACAGGAGGTTATGGCATTATACAGCAAAACCGGAGTAAGTATGTTTGGCGGATGTCTTCCTATGTTGCTTCAGTTCCCGATACTTTTTGCTATGTTCCGTTTCTTCCCGTCCTCGTTTGAACTTCGTCAGGAGGGATTTTTATGGGCAGAAGATTTAAGTGCATTTGACTCGATCCTTGATCTCCCTTTCAATATTCCTCTTTACGGTGATCATGTTAGTTTGTTTGCACTCTTAATGGCATTCTCAATGTTCTTCTATTCCAGAATGAATATTGATCAGATGAGTACTGGCCCGCAAATGGCAGGAATGAAATTTATGTCCCTTTATTTTATGCCGCTTTTCCTTCTTGTACTAGGTAACAATTTCTCAAGCGGACTTAGTTACTATTACCTTCTTTCCAATCTTATAACAATGGGTCAGACCTGGGTAATCAGAAAGTACTTTGTTGATGAGAAAAAGATATATGCTAAACTTCAGGAGAAAGCAGCTTCACCAAAGAAAAAATCAAAATTTCAGGAGAGGCTGGATGCTGCTTATAAAGCTCAGCAGCAACAATTGAAGAACAAAAGATGATTTTTAAGGAGAATATTGATATAATCAAAAAGAATCTGCCACCGGGTGTAAAACTGGTGGCAGTTTCTAAATTTAAACCTGCCAAAGAGATAATCTCTGCCTACAATCAAGGCATAAGAGATTTTGGAGAGAACAGACCTCAGGAGCTGAGTTCTAAATATCATGAGCTCCCCGGAGATATTAAATGGCATTTTATCGGACACCTTCAGACAAATAAGGTTAAACTTATTGTTGATAAAGTGTACCTCATTCACTCTGTTGACAGCCTTAAACTTTTAAAGGAGATAAATAAAGAGGCCGCGAAAAGAGGTATAACAGTTGACATTCTTTTGCAAATCTATATTGCATCAGAAGAATCTAAGCAGGGATTATCCAAAGAAGAACTTGAAGAAATATTGATTCAAAGGGCCGGTTTCGGGAATATAAGAATCAGGGGCCTTATGGGGATGGCCACTTTTACTGAAGATTCAGAGAAGATAAGGGGAGAATTCAGATACCTTCACCATCTTTTTCATGAGATTAAGCAGGCATATTTTCCCGGAGAGAGTTCATTTTCTGAATTATCAATGGGAATGTCAGGCGATTACATTATTGCAGCAGAAGAGGGGAGTACAATTGTAAGAATTGGCTCACTAATTTTCGGAGAGAGAATTACCAACTGATTGGTAATTTACCATGCCTTATCAGATATTCATTTGCTTTTGAAAAATGACGGCAGCCAAAAAAAGCACCTCTGGCCAGTGGTGATGGATGTGCTGCTTCCAGAATTAAATGTTTTGACGAGTCAATTAAATCTCCTTTGCTTTTTGCATAATTTCCCCATAATAAAAACACTATATTGCTCTTATTTTGAGATAATTTTGTAATTACAGCATCAGTAAACTGTGTCCAGCCGATCTTAGAATGAGATGCAGGTTGTCCCGCTCTTACCGTAAGAACCGTATTTAAGAGAAAAACCCCCTGTTTTGCCCACCTTTCAAGATTCCCTGATACGGGAGAAATTAAACCGAGATCGGTTTTTAACTCTTTGTATATATTTTGTAAAGATGGAGGCAGATTCACACCATCCGGCACAGAAAAAGATAGGCCATGAGCCTGACCCGGCCCGTGATAAGGATCCTGACCCAGTATAACCACATTTACATCATTGAAAGGAGTAAGGTTGAAAGCATTAAATATTTGAGGTCCGCGGGGATATATTACTATCCCTGCGGATTTCTCTTCTTTAACGGTTTTTGCAATGTTAATAAAGTACTCCTTGCTAAACTCTTGCTGAAGAGCCTCTTTCCAGGATTTTTCTATTGATACATCCATTAAAAAATAAATTCGAGAACCTCTGCTATTGTAGAGACATATTTAAACCTTAATCCTTTTAGATACACCTCTTTAATGTCCTTAACATCTTTTTCGTTTTCGGCAGATAATATGATATCCTTTATACCAGCCCTTTTTGCAGCGAGTATCTTCTCCTTTATTCCACCAACAGGCAGAACTTTACCTCTTAGTGTTATCTCTCCTGTCATCGCAATACCACTTTTAACAGTTTTCTTCATAAAGGCCGACGACATAGCAGATACCATTGTTATACCGGCAGAAGGCCCATCTTTTGGGATTGCACCTTCGGGTACATGAATATGGATATCTCTTTCGGAAAACTCTTTGCTGTTAAGCCCCATAAACTGTGGATTTGCTTTTAGGTATTGATAGGCAATTGTTGCCGATTCTTTCATAACATCGCCAAGGTTACCCGTGGTAGAAAGTATCCCTTTGCCCTTACTAAGACTGCACTCAATAAAAAGAATCTCACCGCCATTTTGTGTCCATGCCAGACCGGTAACAACACCCGGAGCTTCATTCCCTTTTTGTATTTCCGGCTGATAGATAGGTAGTCCCAGTATCTCCTTAACCTCTTTTGACCCAAGTACAGGAGGCCTCTCTTCTCCCATAGCCACTCTTTTTGCTGTAACTCTGGCAATTTTGGCAACTTGCCTGTCTAAGCCTCTAACACCGGACTCTCTGGTATATTCATTGATAATGGTATCAATTCCCTGCTTGTTTATTTTAAGCTGACCTGCAACCAAGCCGTGAGCCTCAATCTGTTTTGGAATAAGGTGGTCTTTAGCAATATTCCGCTTCTCCTCAGCAAGATAACCACTCACATTAATCATCTCCATTCTGTCTCTCAAAGCAGGATGAATAGTGCTGATATTGTTTGCTGTTGTAATGAAGAGAACCTTGGAAAGGTCATAATCTATATCTAGATAATTGTCATGAAATGTTGTATTCTGTTCAGGATCGAGTACTTCCAAAAGAGCCGATGCAGGATCTCCTCTGAAATCACTACTTACTTTATCTATCTCATCAAGTACAATTAAGGGATTTGATGTACCTGTCTTATTTAGTGTGCTTATTATCCTGCCGGGCATCGCACCAATATATGTTCTTCTGTGTCCTCTTATCTCAGATTCGTCATGAAGCCCACCTAATGATATCCTGCCGTAATGTCTTCCAAGTGCTTTTGCAATTGATTTCCCAAGAGAAGTCTTTCCGACGCCAGGAGGGCCGTAAAGGCAAAGTATAGGAGATTTCATATCGCCTTTAAGCTTCAGTACTGCAAGATGTTCGATAATTCTCTCCTTGACAGTTTCTAGCCCAAAATGATCTTTGTCCAAAATTTTTTGAGCGTGTTTAAGGTCCAGATTATCTTTTGTTGTTTCATGCCATGGCAACTCAACAAGAAATCTTACATACGAAAGTTGTATATTGAAATCCGGAGAATTAGGGTTTGATCTTTCAAGCCTTTGCAACTCCTTTTCAAACACCTCCTGAACATTCTCGGGCCATTTTTTTGATTGAGCACTCTGCCTAAGTTCTGCAAATTCCTGAATATTGTTGTTTATTCCAAGTTCTTCCTGAATTGTCTTGAGCTGACTGTTCAGGTAATACTCTCTTTGCTGCTGATCAATTTCTGTCCTTACCTTTTGCTGTATATCATCTTTGAGTTTAAGAAGATCAATCTGCTTATTCAGAACTTCAAGAAGCTTTAATGCTCTCTCTTTTAATTTATTCTCCTTTAATAAGAGTACCTTTTCATCTATATTGTCAAGCTCCATACTAGATGAAATGAAGTTTATCAGAAAGCTGTATCCCTCTATGTTTTTAATTGCAAAAGCAGCCTCCTGAGGAAGGTGAGGCGAGAGTTTAATGATCTGGAGTGCGAGATCTTTAACAGATCCTGTAATTGCATCCAACTCCTTTGTGGTTTTTGGATTTTTCTCCTCTGTAAGATATTTGACAGATGCAATTATGTATGGGTTTGTGCTCATTATCTCTAAGATATGAAAACGTCTCATACCCTGAAGTATAATAGTAAGGCCCCCGTCCGGCATCTCTATTATCTTAATGATTTTGGCTAGTGTTCCGATATCGAAAAGATCCCCTGGTTGCGGATCTTCCATTTTAGCATCTTTTTGAGTAACAGCACCAAGAATTTTATTCCCTTTATATACCTCTCTTACAAGCTTTATTGATTTTTCTCTCCCCACAGTTATAGGTATTATTGTCTCAGGGAACAGAACAGCATTTCTTAATGCTATGATAGGAAGTGTATCGGGAAGCTCAGATTCACCCAGTTCATTTTCTCCCTCCAGGCCCATTACAGGTATAATGTTTACGTCATCTGCTACTGCGTGCTGAAATATATAATCTGAAAACTTCATATGATATTTGTGTTAATGTCAATTTGTCATAAATGCAGGTAATTAATCTTATTAATCATCCACAGTTTATAATTGTCAATCATTATGCCAAACTAATATAGTGGTCTCTTAAATGCCAGGAACAGGCCATGTTTACCGAAATTATTAAAAGAGTAATCCAATGACAAAGTGATATCATAATATGCTACAAGATCAATCCCCAACCCCCAGCTCATTAACAACCTGTTAGACATCTCATTTTGTACTGAGGCATATTTGTGTGAAGCATATCCGATGTCAAAATAGCATTTTGTATATACTGCTGCATGGATCCTGCTGAATTTTGGCAGAGATCTCAATGGCTTAATGATAAAACCGGCAGGTGGCATTAAATTATAAATCAGCGATGGTGAGAGGGTTATATAGTGCTGACCGTCGGCAACATAATATTCAAAACCTCTCATTGACACATCGCCGTATCCGATTGCTCTGTCAAAAATATAGGCCATTTTGTTTTTTGCAGAGGCACCTGCCTGGATTCTGCCAGAAAAATATACCCTCTTAGCAATTTTGTCGAATAGCTGAATATCTGTTTTAAGCTGACAGTACATGATTTCAAATTCACTGTCAGAGCTGCCGTTTAACTGATAAGAGATCAGATAACCCTCAAGAGGATACTGTTTGTTGTCTCGCTGATCATATATGAAATTATATTTTAAGGAGATTATATCCTTATATAATTCATCGCCCCCCCAGTATGATTGATTGTTTTCAATTACCTCTCTTTCGATTGAGGCTGTTTCATATGAAAAAATAATTCGGTTTCTTACTCTGGGACGAGGCCTGAACTGGTAGGTGAGAGAAGATAGATATCTCTTAATCAGAAAAAGTGAATCTGATCTTAAAATAAAGGGTGAATTTGATGAGATCCCAACGTTAAGATGTCTGCTATACTCCTGCATAAGAGATAAGTCAAAGGTGTGTCTGCCTTCGTTATCCAAAGCTATATTGCTATATCCGAGTATAAAACCTCTTCTGTAACCCATTGTCAGGAGTGCCTTTAAAGTCTGGTTTCTGCCAAACATATTATTAAAACCAACTCCAGCCTCAGCAGTAAATTTACTCCAATCAGGGTCTTTAATCCAGGAGTTTATATTATGCACATCAAGGCTAAGGTTGAGCTTGGGCCAGTAATACCATCTCTCATCCACTCTCACTATAATCTCAATATTTATATACTTATTATCAAGTTCAGCAGCATCTGCCAGGTAGTTTACATATACAAAATTAAACAGTGAAAGATTTCTGATATTATCTCTTCCCTCTTTGAGAAGTGGGTCCAGTTTGTTTATTTCAATAATGTCTCCACGTTTAAATGGAAGCTCTCTGACTATGGTTTGATATTCAGTTCTGTCATTTCCCTGTATTTTTATTTCAGAGACAAAAGCGTATTTTTGTGAAAACAGTTCATTTGCACAAAACTGAGCAATAATAAGTGTTATAAGAGGTAGAAAATGATTTTTCATGCCCAAATATATACATTAATACCTATTTTCCTGATCGATAAGTATTAAATAAAATGAAAAAAAATCATTAAAGTTTGCATATATCAATAAAATAATAGTATTTTTGTTCGTCAAAAACAAGACTAACCCATTAATTTTTATTATCATGACAAAAGCGGATATCGTAAACGAAGTTGCAAAAGCAACAGGAATGGAAAAAATCGCTGTTCAGAATGTAATCGAAAGCTTCATGGATAGCGTAAAGGACTCATTGTCAAAAGACAAAAATGTTTACCTACGTGGTTTCGGTAGTTTCATCGTTAAAAAACGTGCAAAGAAAACTGCCAGAAATATTTCAAAGAACACTACATTGGTTATTCCTGAGCACTTTATCCCTTCATTTAAGCCTGCGAAGGTATTTATGAATAAGGTGAAAAACAACGTAAAAAAATAATTTCAATTTTAATTAAACTGTATTTATAGTTATGCCTTGCGGAAAGAAAAGGAAAAGACACAAAATGGCAACACATAAGCGCAAAAAGCGTTTGCGTAAAAACAGACATAAAAAGAAAAAATAGTTGCTTTTTTGGTCTTCAATGTGTGAGATAATCTAAAGCAAGTCGGGAGATTTGCTTTAGATTCTTTTTTATTTAAAAACGTAGATGGATAAAGATCTGATAATTGATGTAAGTTCTACGGAGGTATCCATTGCTCTGCTCGAAGGCCACAGGCTTATTGAGCTTAACAAAGAGCAAAATGACGGTAGTTTTTCGGTAGGAGATGTATATCTCGGGAGAGTAAAGCGTATAATGCCTGCTCTTAATGCTGCATTTGTAGATATCGGAGACGAAAAGGATGCATTCATTCATTATCTTGATCTTGGATTATCATTTAAAGCCCTGGATTATTTTGTCAGGCACATTGGTCAGAGTAAGAAATCCTATAAAGATCTCTATTCAGGTATTAAGCTTGGAGACATTCTGGAAAAGGAGGGAAAAATTGCCGATGTACTGAAACCAGGTCAGCAAATTGTTACACAAATTGTAAAGGAACCTATATCAACAAAGGGTTCCAGGCTGACAGCAGAAATTTCAATTGCCGGAAGGAATATGGTATTGATACCATTCTCCGATAAGGTAAGTATTTCACAAAAAATTGTTTCTAAAGAGGAGAAAAAGAGACTTGAGAGACTTGTTTACAGTATTCTGCCTCCCAATTATGGAGTTATCATAAGGACGGCAGCAGAAGGTAAACGGGCAGCCGTACTGGACGGTGAACTTAAGTCACTTATTAAGAAATGGGAAGACTCATGGATGAAAATTGCCAAAGCAAATCCCCCTCAGCTTCTCTTTACAGAAAACAGCAGAACCACAACAATTTTAAGAGACCTGCTCAACGATTCATTCTCGAATATTTATATTAATGACGAGAATATTTTCAACGAAGTAAAAGATTACATCTCTGTAATATCTCCGGAGCAGGAGAAAATTGTTAAATATTACAAAGGAGGAGAACCAATCTTTGACCATTTTGATGTTCATAAACAGATTAGGGGTGCCTTTGGAAAAGTGGTTCCAATAAAGCAGGGTGCCTATCTTGTTATTGAACATACTGAGGCACTGCATGTAATAGATGTGAATAGCGGAATCAGGGCAAAATCCGGATCAGATCAGGAGCAAAATGCTTTTGATGTTAATATGAATGCTGCTGACGAAATTGCTCGTCAGTTACGACTCAGAGATATGGGCGGAATTATTATAGTTGACTTCATTGACCTGGAGAACAACGAGAATAAGATCAAGCTCTTTAAACACATGCAACAGTTAATGGAGAAGGATCGTGCCAAACACAATATCCTTCCCATAACTAAATTCGGTCTTATGCAGATTACCCGCCAGAGGGTGAGACCGGCTACCGAAATTAATACCAGTGAAGTATGTCCTTCGTGTAATGGAACTGGGAAAATCACATCCAGCATAGTTGTGGATGAGATTATTGAAAGAGAATTGGCGTTTTATGTAAAAGAGAAAGGTTATAAGTATATCGTATTAAAAGTCAATCCAATAGTGGAAGCTTACCTTAATAAGGGAGTTTTAAGCTACAGGTTAAAATGGGCTTTGAAATATAAATGTAAATTAAAAATCGCTGCATCGTCCGATAATGCATTACTGGAGATAATCTGGCTTGACAAAAACGGCGAAAGGATAGATTCTTAAATTGCTGATTTACATATAATCAGGCTCTTTACGCCTGTTGAAATTGTGCACCCGAAGATGGTTATATCTCCACCCTCATCAATCTTTAATCGTTCTCTCAGAGCGACAGGGTTCAGAGGAAAATTTCGTGAAGATATATTGGCCTTGGGGTATGTTTTATGGAGGTTGCGGATTGTATTTTTATTAAAATCGGCAACCTCTTTTATTTTAAATATCCTGCCAGGGAAATCTGCAAAATACTCTTTGGAGCAGTATAAATGGGTATTTTTATGAAGTTTATAGACATTTTTCAATACAGATATATATTTGAATGCTCCAGCCTTAAGCAGAGATACATTCGGCTCGTACAAATAAACTCCATTGTCGGGATTTCTGTATTGAACACTAGAATTTGATTCTATTGAGGGTGTGAATGTAATTATCTTTGAATCAGCTATGTGTTCTTTGATTTGTACAGCATTTATTAATAATTCCGAATAGTCGGTATTTGAGTTTTTTTCGAGTAAAACCAACAACTCCTTACATTCGTTATCAACAGCAACTATATCTATCCTGATAACCTCTTTAAGAGCATCTTTTATTGATTTTAAATCTGCCATAGGAGATACCTTAACAAGGATTTTATCTGAATATTTAAAGAGCTCCTCTTTGATTGTACATATCTGTGGTTCATATTCGTCAATCAGGCTGACTCTCTTTCCCCCTTGTTTTCTTCTTGAGGGATCAATATAGAGCATATCAAACTTTCCTATTTGCCATCTGTCCAATGTTTCTCCAAGTAATGTTTTAAAATTGGAAAGATCTGCCTCTTCATTTATACACTCGATATTATTTGCTGCCAGTTCTCTGAAATTATGAATTGTATTATTAAAAAGTTCTCTGTTCCTTTCTATATACAATACTCGTTTGTTGCTCTTAGCAAGATAGTAACTGTCTATACCAAGACCACCGGTTATATCTGCTATGTAGCCATTTTTGCAGAAGGATTGCTTATATGTTGCTGTCTGGTACGAACTACTCTGCTCTAACGTGACAGATTCTCCAAAAACAAGATTTTGGTTGGATGCCCATTCTGGAACCTTTAAAGATAGTTTTTTCCTGGCATCAATAATTGATACTGCAAGACGTATGTCAATTTCAGGATAGAGCGAAGATGATATTAGCAATTTAACAATATCATCGCTCATATGAGCAGAAATAAATTCTTTTAACTCTTTAGTTATCATTGTATCAGCACTCATTCGCTGTCCGGTAAACTTACCATATTTTTAAACCGGTATACTGTGTATCTGATTACAGGTTTTTTAAATTTCTTAAGGTATATAGTCCGAGCAATTTCAACTCTTTCAAAATGCTCTTTTCCAAAATCTAAACCCTGCTCATCATCTCTGGAAGATTTTATATAATAAACACTTTCTCCGATTTTAAGTCCACCTCTTTTTGCAGTTATCCACCTGTATTTTCTCACATTGCCGGGTTTCCCCGCAGTTTTTACAACAGTGTTAACAGGCCTTGCCAGGTAATAATCCTTTAACGCAGCCCTTTTATAATCAAATTCAATAATATAGGCATGGGGAGATATTCTCCCGGAAGCAATATCCAGATCTCTTAATTTTTTGAACTCTGCAGCCAGATCTTTTAAACCATAACGGTTAAGGGTGAAATCATTTTTTCCGGCTGGAATCTCCTTTTTACTGTAAGTGAGTAAATAATTAAAAACACCCGCTTTATGATGAGCTAATCCAATCACAATAATAACCACGAAAAAACAGAGACTCAACATTACTGATTTTAGCCTAAGTATCGATTTAATCTCATTTTTTCGCGTTGATATCCAGGCTCCGGCAATTATAATCAATGGAATAATTCCAAGAGAGGCAGCATAAATAAAACTCTCTGAGACCAGCGATAGTACAACAGATATAAAAATTACAGGAAGAGAGAGGGAGAGAAGAAGATATGCATAGCCCTTTTCTATAAACATATCGTGTTTTATAGCTCTGAGTGATTTATAAATAATCCATAAGTTAACAGGATTGTTAAGTAGCAGAGGAATAAAAATCCCTTTGAGAAATGCCTCAGTGTTAATTCCTCCAGAAAGTTTTAATGTACTTGTAAGGTATTGAAATCCAATGAAATTGTTGTTAAAGTTCCATATGAAAACAGGGAACAGTGATAGCATTGTTACCAGAACAGCTATATAAATTTCGACTCTTTTGAATAGAGATTTGCTAAAAACAGATGCGTAAAAGAGTACTCCAACCCAGAGTAAAACTGAAGAGAACTTTGAGAGCGTAGCTAGTCCGATAAAAAGACCTGCCAGTATCAATGCCATTCTGCACAATATTTTAGATTCCGGGCAATTTTGATCTCTCATTATAATTCCTTCTGAAAGAAAATATACAGATAAAAGATAGAAAAATGTCTGTGGACCCTCCGGCAGTATAAATAATCCTGCTATGAGACTTAAATAAAAAGATATGCTGTAAAGTAAAGCAGAGTAAAATCCCGCCGATTCCCCTTTAATTCTCCTTCCGATAATGAAAATAATCCAGATATTTGCCGATCCTGTTACAATTGAAGAGAGCCTTACAAAGAAGTCACCCTGGAGTGCAAGGTTGTTTGTAAAGAGCTGAATAAACCAACCTATCATTGGTGGCTGATCGAAACTTCCAAGTTCTGGATAAAGTGCAAAAGTCCAGTAATATGCCTCTTCTCCTCCAATATTGAGGATCAGTGAGAGAAATGATCTCACTACAGCAGAGATTACAATCAAAAATATTACTCCTCTTTTGTAATTAAAATCCTTCATATTCAACTGTTTCTTACAATCATGCTTTTAGACATCTTGCTGAACCTCATAAGAAACAGGGTTGCCGCGAACCCCAATCCTACAAGAAGTCCGATCCACACCCCAACTGTTCCCATGCCAAGTATAAAACCACAAAAATATCCCATTGGTAATGAAATTATGTAATATGATATTATAGAAAGTAATAGTGGAATCTTTACATCTGCAATTGCCCTGAGGCATGCCAGGCTGGCCAGTTGAGTGGCATCAAATACCTGAAATAGTGCTGAAACAATAAGTAAAGTTGCAGCAAGATCTCTTACAGCGGGATCCTCAGAGAAAATATAAGGGATATATTCACGGAAAACAATGTAAGCAAGTCCACATAAAGCCATAAGAAAAACACTCAGATGAACAGAGGCAAAACCAGCTATTCTCATTGATTTGAAATCTCCATACCCATACTGATGCGATACCCTTATTGTTGCAGCGGCACCAACCCCAAGTGCAAGCATGAAAGAGAAACTGCTCATACTCATAGCAATCTGATGAGCAGCCAGTTGAGTTTCACCAAGCCATCCTATCATTACTGCGCTCAGACTAAAGGCGGTTATCTCTACCAGATTTTGAAATGAAAGAGGTACAGAGGTTTTTAAAACTTTTACAGCAAGTGAAATATTTATAAAAGGGGCTTTAATCAGTTTTATATATTTTTTATAACACTCAAGTCTAAACATAAATAGTGTAAAGAGAATCAACATGACAAATCTGCTGGTAATTGTTGCTGTAGCAGCACCTCTTATTCCCATTGCTTCGAACCCGAAATGGCCGTATATCAGAATCCAGTTAAGTGTAATATTCAGGAAATTAGCAAATAAAGTAATATACATTGCATATTTGGTTATTCCGATTCCCTCTGAGAATTGTCTTAAACCGAAAAACATCAGAAATGGTAATAGGCCAATCAGATTAATATTATAATATGCACTTCCGTTGGTTACTACGGCATCAGTTTGTCCCATTATACCCATAAGTGTTCCTGCACCATACATAATAAGGGTGAGAAGCAGGGAGACTGTTAAGTTCAGAAAAAGTGAATTTTTCAAGAGAGAGGATACACTTTCGTGATCCCCTTTTCCAAAGGCTTGCCCAACATGTGGAGTTAAACCCTGTGTAAATCCAATTCCGAATACCATCCCAAGAATATATATTGAATTAGCGAATGAAACTGAGGCTAATTCAGTAGTTCCCAGATGACCAACCATAATGTTATCAGCCAGATGTACTGTGATTTGCCCGGCCTGAGTGAGCATAACCGGAACGGCTACTGCAAGGTTTCTTTTATAAAACGGAATATACTCTTTGAGATTCATTGCGCAAATATACAAGAGATTGTTCAATTTTTGATTATTGACTTCATTTCTGTAATTTTACAGCTATAATCGGGATGAATATTAATTAGCAGTATTATGGCAGAAACCTATTTAGAGCGTGCAGAACTTTGGCTTAGCGATCATTTTGACAATGAGACAAGAAAACAGGTCAGATTTATGATGGAGAATGATCTTAAAGAGCTTGAAGATTCATTCTACAAATCACTTGAATTTGGCACCGGAGGGTTAAGAGGTATAATGGGTGCCGGAACTAACAGAATGAATAAATATACTGTAGGTATGGCTACTCAGGGTTTAGCCAATTATCTTATTTCAATCCATGGAGGTAATAAGCCACTGTCTGTCGCAATTTCATTTGACTGCAGAAATAACAGTGAATTTTTTGCTGGTATTACTGCTTCTGTTTTTGCTGCCAACGGTTTTAATGTCTATATGTTTGACACTCTCCGCCCGACTCCTGAACTCAGCTTTGCTATAAGACATTACAAGTGCGATGCAGGGGTAATGATTACAGCATCTCACAATCCTAAGGAGTATAACGGATACAAAGCTTATTGGAATGATGGGGCACAGGTAACTTCACCTCATGATAAAAATATAATTGACGAGGTTATAAATGTTTCAGACCCTTCAAAGGTAAAATTTGATGGGGGAGACGGTAAAATTGTAACTATCGGAAAAGAGACTGATGAAGAGTATCTGAATGCAATTCTGTCACTTACATTTTCTGAGCAAGAGATAAAAGATGATGAGTCACTTAAAATTGTCTATTCACCGATTCACGGAACAGGAGTGAATCTTGTCCCGGAAGCTCTCAGAAGGGTGGGGTTTAAAGATATAATAAATGTCCCGGAACAGGATGTTACTGACGGTAATTTTCCTACTGTCAAATATCCAAATCCGGAAGAGAGGGAGGCTTTGCAGATGGCAATGGACAAAGCGGATGAAACGGGAGCTGATATTGTAATGGCAACAGATCCTGATGCTGACCGATTAGGTGTCGCAGCAAGAAATTCAAATGGAGAAATGGAGATTCTCAACGGGAATCAGACTGCAACCGTACTCACATATTATATTCTTGAGAGAAGTCGTGAACTTGGGATATTAAAAGAGGGCTCCAATAGTGATTTCTATATGGTAAAGACGATTGTAACAACAGATTTACTTAAGTCTATTTCTGAAAGTTATGGTGTTGAGATGATGAATGTTCTTACAGGATTTAAATATATTGCCGGTATTGTAAGAGAACTTGAAGGTAAGA
The DNA here is from genome assembly GCA_036677745.1 of Bacteroidales bacterium. Classification (GTDB taxonomy): domain Bacteria; phylum Bacteroidota; class Bacteroidia; order Bacteroidales; family UBA932; genus Bact-08. The sequence continues at coordinate 14,067 of JAVBVW010000001.1, read as the reverse complement.
GGCGGTTTTTAGGAGGGGGAGAGGAGAGTTACGGATATAATGCCGGAGAGTTTGTAAGAGACAAAGACGCTGTGCTCTCATGCACACTTTTTGCCGAAGCAGCTCTGTGGGCGAAAAATAAAGGAATGACTATTCCTGAATTACTCAAACAGATTTATCTTAAATACGGATATTTCAAAGAACATCTTATTTCAATTACCAAAAAAGGAAAAGATGGACTTGAGCAGATTGCCGGTATGATGAGGGATTTCAGGAGTTCACCACCTCAACATCTGGCAGGATCGTCTGTTGTGTTAGTACATGATTATCTGAGATCAGAGACCATAGACATGGTCAGCGATTTAAGGTATGGCATTAACTTACCTAAATCAGATGTCCTCCAGTTTGTTAGTGCAGACAATACAATTGTTTCTGTCAGGCCATCAGGTACAGAACCGAAAATCAAGTTCTATTTTGGTGTAAAATCGGCTGTTTTATCTCCTGACAGCTTTGAGGATACAGATAACCAGCTATCCAGAAAAATTGAAATTCTTATTGATCAAATGCTTTCTTACAAGATATCCTGAACCAGATGAAAACCCTTCTTTTTAAATTCCACTTATTTACAGCTCTTTTTTGTGGAATATCACTGAATGCACAGACCAGTTTCGATTTGCACACAGATAACAGTAAAAAAAGAGATACTATTGATGAAATCCTTTCCGGATTAACTGTAAGAGAGAAAATTGCTCAACTCTTCATTGTCTCTTTTTCATCTGATCCTGCCAATAAAAGTACAATAGAGGCAGAAGAGCTGATTAGAAAAGAGGGTGTAGGAGGATTAATTATAATGAATTCCGGACTAACATCAGGTGCCAGGATGATAAATCACCTCCAGAAAATATCCAGAATTCCACTTTTGGTAACAATAGATGGTGAATGGGGGGTATCCATGCGCTTTGACTCTGTGGCTCAATTTCCCCGACAGATGCAACTGGGTGCACTGCCCGATGAATCACTTGTCTACAAAATGGGTGTGGCAATAGGACAGCAGTCTAAAAGACTCGGGATATATGTTAATTATGCACCTACAATAGATGTTAATAATAATCCGAGAAATCCTGTTATCAATACCAGATCATTCGGAGAGATACCTGAAACTGTTGCCAGATATGGCAAGGCTTATATGTTGGGAATGAAAGACGCAGGTGTTGCCGGGTCAGCCAAGCACTTTCCGGGGCATGGTGACACAGAGGATGATTCCCATAATACATTACCGCTGTTAAACTTTTCAAAATCAAGAATTGATTCTCTGGAACTATATCCTTTCAGAGCACTGATTGAGGCAGGTGTTGATATGGTTATGGTTGGACATCTGCAGATTCCATCTCTTGACAGTACAGGCAGACCGAGTTCAATATCCAAACCGATAGTAACCGATCTTCTCAGAGGTGAGCTTGAATTTAACGGTATCATTGTTTCAGATGCCCTCAATATGAAGGGAATTTCTGAATTTTTGTCTCCTGAGCTTATTCCTCTTGAAGCATATAAAGCAGGTTGCGATCTGATATTAATGCCAGAAAGGGTAGAGGAGGCTATAACAGTAATGGAAAGAGCAGTACAGAGGGGTGAAATCTCAATGCACAGTCTCAACATGAGGGTAAGAAAGATGTTGTCTCTCAAAATGAGTGCTGGGCTTCTTCATGGCAAAACAATAATACCGTTAAGCAATCTTTATGAGGATCTGAACGAATCGAAATTCCTATCCCTCATATCGTCAATATCAGATAACTCTGTTACAATCATAAGAAACAGAGACAGTATTATTCCGTTGAAAAATATTATAAACGAGAATATTGGTCTGCTTTCACTTGGGGGTGACAGAAACGGGAAGGAATTCGCGGAATTAATGCAGTTATATACACATATTGACACTGTAGTGTTAAGGGGAGATTTTAAAAACAGTGATGTTAAACACGCGCTAAACAAGCTTGAAAAGAATTCTCTGATTGTTATTGCAATGCATAATACAGATGCCAGACCTCAGATGGATTTTGGATTGGATAAAGATCAGATCAGATTGTTAACCGATTTTGCAAAGGATAGAAAGGTTATTCTATCTTATTTCGGCAATCCACTGGCAATACCTCAAATAGAGAATTTAGAGGGGTTTTCTTCTGTAATTATCGGCTATTCAAATACTATCTCTAACAATAAATCAGTAGCAGGGATCATCTTCGGTTCAATTGCGGCCAAAGGTAAACTGCCAGTTACTGCAGGTTTATACCCGGCAGGATACTCATTATCCTCACCAGGAAATTTAAGACTATCATACGGTATGGCTGAAGACTTTGGCATTGATGGGAAAATTGCTGGAAAAGCAATAGATTCGATTATAAATAATGATATATCAGCTGAGAAATACACAGGAGCACAGTTGATTGTCATGAAAGATAATCGTGTGATTATTAATAAGTCTTATGGATCAATCTCGGCCACAGATGTAATGCCATTATTTCGGAATTCCGGTATGATATCACAGTTGCCTGTAATTATTCATCTTAACCAACAGAGAAGGCTTTCACTTGAAGATTTTGCAGGAAAATATCTTAAAAGAGACAGAGATTCTGAATTTAAAAATGTTATGATATCTGATATTTTAATGCACAGATCAAATATTTCAGATAGTGCTTCCTATAAAGTAAGTTATTCTGAATCAAATAATCAGGCCTTAAAACGCATAATTGAATATATCACCATCTCCCAATTTGAAAATGTCTGTAAAGAGTTTATCCATCTGCCAATTGGAATGGATAAAACATCTTTCAGGGGAGAGACGGTATTTTCTAATGCTAATGATATTGCAAAATTTATCTCCCTTTTAAATTTAAAAGGTGAATATGGTGGGGTAAAAATATTTAATGAGCAGAGCATACAATTAATAATGAGTATGATGCATTATTATTCAGAATCACCAAACGGTAATATGATTTGGTGCGATTCAGAGAGTAATCTGGCAGTAATTTTCCTTAATAATATGGAGGATATTAATAATCAAGAATTAAAGTCCGATTCCGGAGAAAATATCCGCAGGACAGTTATCGACCTTTTATCAGGAAAATAACAGAGTTAAAAATAATATAGGAAAAGAGCACAACAAATAGCCAAAGAGACCATTGATAACCCATAACAGCTATTGGAATAATCAAAATGAGAGAATAGAGAAGAAAACCGAATTTAATTCGGTTTTCTTTAATTTTTGTGCTTTTAATTTTAAGAGAAAACATTGGAATTTCACTAATCAGCAAGAGTGACAGAACTACCGATAAAAGAGGGAAAAACCACAGATTATCAAAGAGTAGATCGTACTCTGGATTATATAGTGAGAAATGAAGCATCATTGCAATCAGAAGAGCATTTGCTGGTGTTGCAAGCCCGATAAAATCGGTTGTCTGCCTTGAGTCAATATTGAATTTGGCTAACCTCAATGCTGAAAAAAGGGCAATCAGCAGTGGTGTAAATGAAAGGATGTCAAAAAACAGAGAACTCCCCTGATAGTTTACAGAGATGAATTTATTAAATCTGTAGTAAATTAAAATTGAAGGAGCCAGACCAAAACTGACAAGATCGGCAAGTGAATCCAGCTCCTTTCCAAGTGGTGAATAAGCTTTTAATAAACGTGCCGCAAATCCGTCTGAAAAATCCAGAATTGCAGCTGCTATAATCAGATAAACAGAGATTGACAACCATCCGTTTAGCCCATATATAACGGACAGAATCCCACAAAACAGGTTAAGCAATGTTATAATGTTAGGAATACTCTTTGTAAATCTCATACTGATTATCATGTTAAATTAAAAACCCAATTTTTTTCTGATATCTGCAGGTACAGACTCTTTGTGAACCATTACTGAAATTGTTTTGGCTCTGACAAAACTTTCTGACATATTCAGGTACCCCCCCATCTTATTCCTTTCTGTTCCCCACGAATTCTTTGTAATATAATATTTTGTTCCGCTCTGATCCTTAACAATACCTGTAAGAAGCATAAGGTGATCATCAGTGGTAGTAAAGTTTTCGTATCCTTTCTGTCTGATCTCCTGTGTAACTTTAACTTCAGGGTATGTTCTCTGAAATTTATAAATCTCGGCATACTTATCCTCAGTTGAAAGTTTTTCAAATCTTGCTCTGTCTTCACCTGAGTAATCAACCATATTTTCGATTTCAGGATTTATGGCAACGCCGTTGGTGTGTGAAAAGCCCTTTTCGCTAACGTCCCCGTCCCAGCAAACTGTGAAACCTTTTTGTAAAGCATTGTCTACAATTTCCATAAGTTCTTCCAGAGGTACATTGTAAAATTTCTCGTGATCCCAGTTATCAGGAACCTCAATAACAGATTGTTTGTAAAATGGTATATGGGTAAAACTTGTAATTTCTACATAATCATCCATATTAAGACCAAGAGATCCGGCAAAAGTTTTTGGGGAGTATTGTTTTCCTCTGTAATCAAAGAGTTCAGGTACGGAACCCAGATAAATATCCATAAGTGTATTTACTAATTTGTAATATTCAGGACTTCTTTGCTTGAGCTCAACAGCACCACCTGAAATCACATTTACAAATTTATTGAACTCCTTGTGGTTATTTAGTTTTGAATTATAGTTAATCCCGTTATATACCTCCTGAGGGACAATTCCATAATCTTTTACAATTTTTGTAAACATGTGAGCCAGACTTCCCTGCCCAAGGTTTCCGTTACCTCTTCTCAGAAAATTGTCATCCATTCTTCTGAGATAATTAATTCTGACTACAAACATCTCTGAAAGATCATGTTCGCCTTTACCGGTTCGGAGCAACTCTGATTCAAGAAATGCAGCAGTTGCATAGCTCCAGCAGGTACCGCTGCTGGCCTGATTCTTAACAGGAGTGGCTGCATTTCTGACAACATCTGTGAAGATGTAACCTTGTGCATTTAATAACAATGTAAATGCAAGAAAAAACAGGGTGCCAAAAATTTTAATAAAGTTTTTCATGGTTTAGTGTTTTATTACTTAATTCCGAGTTTAGTACGAATATCTGCCGGTATTGAATTTTTATGAACAACAATATTCATAGTTTTATACCTGACAAAAGTCTCTGAAACATACCAGATACCTTTGTAATCTCCCGTCTCACCCCAGGAGTTCTTTACCATATAATATTTGTTACCTTTCTGATCTTTGGCAATACCATAAATATGCATTCCATGGTCATCTGTTGTCTGTCCGTTGTCAAATGCAATCTGACGAATCTCCTGTGTAATCTTTTTTTCCGGAACTATCTGTTCTAAACTGTATAATTTTGTTTCCATTTCTGTTTTAGACACTCCAAGCCACCTCTCCTGATCGGAACCGGACATATTTGCAACATCTGTTTCCGGCACAATAGCTACACCTTTACGAGTAAATCCCTTTTCACTTACATCTGAGGCCCACAAAACGGTATAACCTTTATCAATTGCATAATCAAATACAGAGATAAGTTGGTCAAGAGGCAGATTGTAAGAACGATCCCACCTCCAGTTATCCGGTATTTCAAGTGCAAACTGGGTATAAAACGGATGGTGAGTATAGGATGTAAGAGATATATAATCTTCAGGGTTTATACCCAGTTCCTGTGCAAAACTCACGGGAGTGTACTCCTTTCCCATATACGTGAACCTTTTGGGAGTTTCACCAAGATAGGCATTAAGAATGCCTTTAAAACCCTCCTTCCAGGCAGAAGAGTATTTACCGTTCGGATTTCTTAAAAGAGCTTTAATATAACCTGAAAGTGCAGCATCCATCTCATTATGGACGTGATTCTTTTCGCCATAATTAAGGCCTGGCATCACTTCATCGGGAACTATACCGTAATTTTTCCATACTGTAAGAACATCACCAAATGAACTTCCCGGAGCAAAATTAATGTTACCGGAGGTTCTTATAAATTTATCTGCTTTGTCGTAATAAGCCTTTGAAACTATATACATCTCTGATAAATCATGACTCCCTTTACCTGTACGAATAAGTTCTGATTCCAGATATGAAAGGGAAGAGAAGCTCCAGCATGTGCTGGTTCTGTTTTGGTTTTTAATGCTTGTAACAGGGAGCTCTTTAACAGTAGTAAATTTATAACCCTCTTTTTCTGAGTTCTTTTCCTGACTGAAAACGGGTGAAGAGATAAGCGAAAGCAGTATGGAAACTGCAACGATTTTATTCATAATCCTTGTTTTAATTTAGTTTTCCCAAAGTTATGAAAAAAATGGTACTGAAAGTTCCGATCAGGGAATATTCATGTACTTGTGCGTCTGCAAAGATATGTTCCAGCAGGGATTTGATTTTACATACTCAACAATCTTCTCCATCATTACTGAAGATCTGCTCCATTCCGGTTGAAGATATAGCTTACATAAGGGGCTAACTCTTTTTCTGTTCTCTTCGGCCCATATAAAATCGATCTCCTCCTCTATAATCACTTTAAGTTCAGAAGCCAGAGGGTAGATTTCGTCAACAGGTGGTTTTTTTCTTTTAGGAGAAAGACATATCCAATCAAAATGACCACTGACCGGACTCGATCCGCTTGTCTCTAAAAAAATCTCCATCCCTCTCTCTTTTAATTTGTTGCATAAAATATCAAGTGGGTAATTCAGAGGTTCTCCCCCTGTAATAACTATAGCTTTGGCGGGATGAACTACTGCCTCATTCACAATTTTATCTACACTTTCAGGAGGATACAATCCGGGATTCCAGGTCTCCTTAGCATCACACCAGTTGCATCCAACATCACATCCACCCAGCCTGATGAAATAGGCCGCCTTTCCGGTGTTGAATCCCTCTCCCTGTATAGTATAAAACGCCTCTGCCAGAGGGAGCATATTCCCGTTGTCAAGTTCAGGTATCTTCATTTCATTTTTTTACAAAGGTAATAACAATTGATAAACATGTGTCTTTTTGTCAGTCATAACGCTATGGCAGATTTGTTGTAAATTAACATAGAAAGATTTAACAGAAAAAGCAATGGAAAATCAGAAATATCAGTATTTATCGGGCTTTGCATTGAATTTAAATCAAATGGCAAAGCAGGGGAAGCTCGATCCTGTTATTGGACGTGATGATGAAATAAGGCGGGTGTTACAAATTCTGAGCAGAAGAACCAAAAATAACCCAATTTTAATTGGAGAACCAGGGGTAGGTAAGACAGCCATAGCTGAGGGAATAGCACAGAGAATTGTTTCGGGAGATGTCCCCGACAATCTTAAGACAAGAATGATATTCTCACTTGATATGGGGGCCCTGATTGCAGGAGCAAAATATAAAGGAGAGTTTGAAGAGCGTCTTAAAGGGGTAATAAAGGAGGTTATTGAAAGTAATGGAGAAGTTATATTGTTTATAGATGAGATACATACCTTAGTGGGTGCAGGGCGAGGAGATGGAGCGATGGATGCTGCAAATATTCTTAAACCGGCTTTGGCCAGGGGAGAATTAAGGGCGGTAGGCTCTACAACTTTGGATGAATATCAAAAATATTTTGAAAAAGATAAGGCTCTTGAGAGGCGATTCCAAATGGTTATGGTTGATGAACCTACCCCTTCTGAGGCGTTGTCAATCTTAAGAGGGCTAAAGGAGAGATATGAGAACCATCACAAAGTACAAATTAAAGATGATGCTCTCATTTCTGCAGTTGATCTTTCTCACAGATATATTACATCAAGATTTTTACCAGATAAAGCAATTGATCTGATTGATGAAGCTGCATCAAAACTAAGGTTAGAGATGAATTCTGTACCAGAGTCAATTGATGAGCTGAACAGAAAAAAGAGACAGCTTGAGATAGAGAGAGAGGCAATCAAGAGAGAAAACGGCAAAGAGAAACTCGAAGAGCTGAACAGACAGATAGGAGAACTATCATCTGAGCTTGAACAGAAGATGTCTCAGTGGAAAAAGGAGAAATCAATAGTAGAAGAGGTTCAGAAAAAGAAAATAGAGATTGAGGAGCTAAAATTTAAGGCCACAGAAGCAGAGAGAGCAGGGGATTACGGTAAAGTTGCCGAACTGCGATACGGTAAGATTGTGGCGGCAGAGAAGGAGATTGAGGAGTTGATGGAGAAAAAAGGGAAGGACGGGATAACCTTAATCAACGAATATGTAGAGCCTGAAGATATTGCAGAAGTTGTAGCCAGATGGACAGGAATACCTGTTAAAAGAATGCTGGAGAGTGAAAAAGATAAATTAATTCGTATGGAGGAGGTGCTTCATAAAAGGATAATCGGTCAGGATGAGGCGATAAGCGCAGTCTCTGATGCTATAAGAAGAAGCAGAGCAGGATTGCAGGATGCAAAAAGACCTATAGGTTCTTTTTTGTTTCTCGGTACTACGGGAGTTGGAAAGACTGAGCTGGCAAAAGCGCTGGCAGAGTTTCTCTTTAATGACGAAAACCTGATAACCAGAATAGACATGAGCGAATATCAGGAGAGACATTCTGTCTCAAGGCTTGTTGGTGCACCTCCCGGTTATATCGGATATGAAGAGGGTGGGCAACTCACAGAATCGGTCAGACGCAAACCATACTCAGTGGTTCTGCTTGACGAAATCGAGAAAGCGCACCCCGATGTATTCAATATTCTACTACAGGTTCTTGACGATGGAAGGCTTACTGACAATAAGGGCAGAACGGTAGATTTCAAAAATACAATTCTGATAATGACCTCAAATTCAGGATCTGAGGTTATACAGGATAACCTCAGCCGAATAAACGAAATAAACAGAGAGGAGATTCTTGAAAAAACCAGGAGACAAGTTCTGGAAATTCTTAAAAACAGTGTCCGGCCAGAGTTTTTGAACCGGATTGATGAGGTTATTGTTTTTCACCCTCTTACTCAGGATAATCTGAGAGATATATTAAAACTTCAGATTGAGGGGGTTAAAGTAAAATTGCAAGAACTAAACATAAATCTGGAATTCACTGAATATGCCCTTAATTATTTGTGTGATAAAGGATATGATCCTTCATACGGAGCCAGACCTCTAAAAAGAATTTTACAGAAAGAACTTGTGAATGAACTTGCAAAATCTATATTAAAAGGAACATTAACAAAAGATAAGCCTGTAATAGTAGATTATTTTGACGATCTGTTGGTATTCAGAAATTAATTGTAGAGAAAACGTTTAATTTTGAGTGTAGCTGTTTTTTCAAAAGGGACAGGCTGCTCTGTTATGTCTGAAATTTTTGAAGATTTGTTCACCCTTTCGTTGACGAAGGTGAGCAATTCCTCTTTAATTTTTGTCATCTTTTCGGTAAGGTTGCTTGTAATTGCCTCTGTATCAATAATCCCGTTTTTAATCTCTTCATAATTAAAATGTACTTTTGCAACAAGTTTACCGCTTTTTTGAACGACCAAGGATTCAAGTACCAGATCATATTCATTTATAACAGTTTCGATATCTTCAGGATAGATATTCTCTCCGTTTGGACCCAATATCATATTATCTCTTCTTCCTCTGATATGCAGGTTGCCCTTTTTATCAATCATTCCCAAATCTTTTGTGATAAACCAGCCATCATCGGTAAATGATTCAGCAGTCGTCTGTGGATCTTTGTAATACCCCGCCATAACAGTAGGCCCTTTAGCCACAATCTCTCCAATATTTTCTTTATTCTGATTAATTACCTTAAGTGAGACTCCCTTTACAGCAGCACCTGTAGACTGCCATTTAACCTTTCCGGGTATGGCACCCGCCAGCAATGGCGAAGTCTCAGTAAGTCCGTAACCGATTCCGTATGGAAAGCCTGCATCTGCCAAAAAATGCTCAACAACGCCATCAATTCTGGACCCTCCTATGCCAAAGAATCTTAATCTGCCACCAAAACTCTCAATTAGTTTTTTGCCGGCAAGTTTATGGAACACTCTTCTTATCAGTAAAAAAGAGTATAAAATTCTTAAAATGAAATTTCTGGTGAACATTGGGCGGATCTTCATTTTATATATCTTTTCCACTATCAGCGGCACACTGAGCATTACAGTGGGTTTCACCTCTCTCAGAGCTGGCATTAGTATCGAGGGAGTAGGAGAGCCGTCAAGATATACAACAGAGGCTCCGCTGTAATATGGAAGCAGCATTCCTATGCTGCACTCATATGCATGGGATAAAGGAAGTATAGATAGAAATACATCATCCTGCTTAATCGGAAAAAGATTGTAACTGAACTGAGTATGATGGACAAGATTTGAATGGGTAAGCATAACCCCCTTTGATGCACCTGAAGTTCCGGATGTATAAATTATTGAAGCAATATCGTCAGGTGATGGTTCCGGAGAATCAACCTTACACGTAGCTTCGGGACTCTTGATAACCTCCAGATTATCCATCCTGATTAAAAGAGGTAACCTGTCGGTAATATTTTTATTTATCTTATATTCAAGTTTTGCAGATAATATTAAGGCTACTGCATCGGAATGGTCAAGAATGTTAACTATTTCAAAAGCAGTGAAATCCGGTAATATAGGAACTACGACCCTCCCTGAAGCAGTTACGGCTAAATAGGAGACTGCCCAGTTGGGCATGTTATTCCCAAGCAGAGCAATCTTTTCTCCTTTTGCTATTCCTGCTTTGTTGAAAATTTCAGCTAATGATTCAGCCCTTTTTACAACCATACTGTATGTAAGACTCTCTCTGTTATTAAGAGAGAATGCCACTCTATTACCAAAATTCTCTTCTCCGGTGTATAAAATATCCCTGAGGGTACACTCTTCTATAGCTTTTTTCATATCAGGCATTATCATAACAACAAAGTTAAAAATATTCTTAAATTGTGTCGGATTGCAGATGGCTTGATTTTTGCTAAATTTGCCGGATATACAGAGATATTGTAATGTTTTTTAAAGAATCACGTCAAAAGAAAGCTCTTAGAAGGATTGACACCGAAAGGGTGGTCCGTTTTAAACCTTTCTCAGAAGTTAAGGAGGTGGGTATAATATTTGATTTAAATGAAGAAAATATTATTGATGCTATTAAGAGATTTGCAGAATATCTTGACGATAAGTCAATTAAATTCCAAGCTCTAGCTTTAAACTTTACAAAGTCTCAATTCCCCGAAGGGTTTGTTGACTTTAGAATAAAAATAATTAACAGAGAATCATTCAATAAAATAGGAGTGCCGGTTGATGATGCAATTTTTGGATTTGCTGCCCAAAACTTGGATCTGTACATTGATCTTTTTCCGGAGTATAATTTTACCTCTGATTATATTTCAAGATTATCGGCAGCCTCTTTTAAAGCAGGCAGAAGTGGTTATGATTCAAATCCGTTTGATCTTGTTCTGTCAAGTGACCCTCAAAAGGGAGTAAAACATTTTATGGACTCGGTAATTCATTACCTGACGTCAATCAGATCGGTATAATGATAGGGGATGATTTTTTAAATATAAATGAAGACGAGGAGTTCTCGGAGCTGATATCTGAGTGTGAGAGTGCTTTTGAAAACGGTACGCTTGACAATCTGAGATTTACAGAAGAGGAGTTTGAGTATTTAATCAACCATTTTATCGATGAGGTTGATGACGAAATTGTATACTCTCTTACCGAGATGGCATTCAGACAACATCCTTATTCTACAGACCTCATTGTGAGATATGCTGATGTTCTGATAGTAAACAGAGAGCTTGAAAAAGCTCTTAATATTCTTAATAACCAGCTTGGACTCGACTCGGGTAACAGCGACATTCTTTTTCTTTTAGGCAGAGTATTCATCAAGCTTGGCGATGATGAGAAGGCAACTTATTATCTTGAGAAGGCCTTATCTATCTCATCTTTGGAGAAAGCAGATATGTGGCTTACAGCATCACAGGATTATATTGATATGGGTAATTTTGATAAGGCAATCACCCTTCTTGAAAGTGCATTAAAGTTGTTACCCGACAATCTTGAGATAATTAATGATCTTGCGTTTTGTTATGAAAGGAGAGAAGACCTTACAAAAAGTCTGGAGTTTTATGAAAGATACCTTGACAAAGACCCATTCAACGACAATGTATGGTTTAATGTAGGTACAATATACGCACGTGATCTTAATCTATTAAAGGCTACCGAGGCATTTGATTATGCCATTGCTCTTAACCCGTATAATTCATCTGTATTATACAACAAAGCAATTCTTCTTGTTAACTCCGGTAAATATGATGAAGGAATCGATACGTTTACGCAGTTCTTAAAGCTCGAACCGGACAATACTTATGCTTTAACCGGAATTGCAGATGCATATCTTGGCAAGGACCGATTGGATGATGCTATGAAATTCTTTCTTATGGCACTGGCATCATCAGATGACAATATCGACGCAAACACCGGAGTTGCCTATATTCACATGCTCAGGCATGAAGATCAGCAAGCGTTAGCTTATCTGAGAAAAATAATTGGACTGGACGGAACTGACTACCTCTTTATTGCCGGAGAACTTCTGTTGACTTACAAAAGAACAAAGGATCCTGAATTTTTGGTCTATTACCTTACATCTTTATACTATAATCAGGAATCTGAACTTTTCCTTGTATATCTGGAGCTGCTAGTTGTATACGAAGAGGTTTGGCTTGCCAGGCTGTTTGAACTTATTCCATCTCTAAAAAAGGATGAAAAGGTAAGAGGGCAGATAGCAAAAAGCAGAAACAACAGTAATAATTTATAATGAAGAGATACCTGATAACAGCAATAAAAGGAGTTGCCATGGGTGCAGCCGATGTGATTCCGGGAGTTTCGGGAGGTACAATAGCCTTTATGACAGGCATATATGCCGAACTTATAACCTCTTTAAAATCAATTGATCATAAATCTCTAAAATATTTGATCAAAGGAGATATCGGCGGATTCTGGAGACTAATCAACGGTAATTTTCTCCTTTCTGTTTTTACCGGTGTTCTTATAAGTATATTTTCTCTGGCCAGGCTTATGCAGTATTTACTGATTAACCATCCAGTGCCCCTTTGGTCGTTCTTTTTGGGTCTTATTGCAGCATCAGCTGTATTCATACTTAGAGATGTTAAAGAGTGGAAAATATGGCACTTTTTTGCCCTTTTTGCCGGCATAGCGATTGCCGCATGGATATCTCTGGTCTCACCCGCACAAACAACAGATGCCGGATGGTTTATCTTTCTAAGCGGGATGGTTGCGATATGCGCCATGATACTCCCGGGTATTTCCGGCAGTTTTATTCTGCTGTTGATGGGTAAATATGTGTTTATGATGACTGCAATCAAGGAGCTGAATATTCCTGTAATGGTTATTTTTATTTCAGGTGCTGTTGTTGGGCTTATTGCATTTTCACACTTTCTCTCATGGCTGTTAAAAAAGTACTATACCCATACAATTGCACTTCTTGCAGGATTTATGGTTGGATCATTGGTTAAGGTCTGGCCATGGAAAGCTGAATCTGTTGTATACGAGGGAATATTTCATCCGGTGTTACCCTCGCACTACCAAACAATAACTGAGACCAATCCTCAGTTATTGCAAGCTGTAATCTTTACAATCATCGGTGCGGCACTTGTCTTTACCATTGAAATTATTGCCAAATCTCTTCGAAAATAAAAAAATAGTTATATCTTTGCACTCCTGTTAAAAACAGAAAGGGGTTCGGTAGCTCAGTTGGATAGAGCAACAGCCTTCTAAGCTGTGGGTCTTGGGTTCGAATCCCAACCGAATCACAAAGAAAAAAACTAAAGCCGCAATTTATTGCGGTTTTTTTTATTATGCGTTAACGGCTCAAGCTCGCTTGAAGCCGTTAACGCATAATTAAAAGAGCTCCAGAGGAGCTTTAGTTTTTTTCTTTGTTAGAGCCCCCCACCAGGGAACGCCGACTGCAAGGAGGCAATCCCAGGGTGGGACAGGTGCGAAGCTTAGTTTTTTTCTTTGTTAGAGCCCCCCACCAGGGAACGCCGACTGCAAGGAGGCAATCCCAGGGTGGGACAGGGGTAAAAGTTGAAGAGGTCTGCCGGAAGATGGGTATAATTGATGCCACTTTTACCTTTGGAAGAAAAAATATGGAGGTTTAGGTGTTTGCGAGATGAGGAGGCTCAAGC